>CAWHYM010000001.1:0-21236 GCA_963833595.1 uncultured Acidobacteriota bacterium
ACAACCGTGGGCTTGGGCAGCACAGGCACTCTTGCCTGTGCGATTTTTGGAGACCTAGCGAGGTAGCGCCCAAACAGCTCCTCGCAGGGACTCGAAAAGGGAGTGGTTCGAGTTGCTACAGCCCACACAACTTCAAAGTCGTTCCGAGCCCTGCCCATCAGCCCGGTGGAATTTAGCAAGTTGCCGTATACTGCTTCGGGCCTCGAAGGCAAACCGGAAGCGTGAACGCAATAATGCAATGACGGAGGAACCGACGCTGACGCGACGAAACTTCGTAACGGGAGCAATTGCCACGGGGGCTCTGCTGCGCACGGAAGCAGGCTTGGCAAAAGCATCCCAACCGTCCACGCCGGTGAACTTTGAAATTCCGCCGCATGCCTGCGACTGCCACACGCATTATTACGGCGATCCGCGGAAATTTCCGCTCTCACCGCAGCACGTAAATACGCCTGAAGGCACGCTGCCCGAGGAAATGTCGGCGCTGCACCGGGCGCTGCACTTCGAGCGCGTCGTGATCGTGACGCCGAGCGCCTACGGCGCCGACAATTCCGCCACGCTTTACGGCATGAAGGCGCGCGGCGCGACCGCACGCGGGATCGCCGTCGTGAACGACAAGACGCCGGACAGTGATTTCGACTCCATGTACCGCGCAGGCGTCCGTGGCGCCCGAATCATCTCCGGTGTTTCCGGACCGACGGATCCTGCCGCCGCTCGCCCAATTTATGAGGGGGCGATGAACCGATTCAAAAACCACAAATGGATGATCGAGCTGTATGCAAACCTGGCGGTAGTCTCCAACATTAAAGATCTGGTCCACGCTTCGCCGGTGCCGACGGTGTTCGATCATTTCGGCGGTGTGCAAGCTTCGCTGGGACTACAGCAGCCCGGCTTCTCCGATCTCCTGGAACTCATCCGGTCAGGCAGCGCATACGTCAAGATTTCGGGGCCCTATCGCGCGTCCACGAAGGCCCCCGACTACCCCGATGTCGCGCCGTTCGCCAAAGCTTTCATCGAAGCGAATCCGGATCGCATCCTATGGGGCAGCGACTGGCCGCATCCCGACTCGACCCCATTTCCCGGTCGGAAGCCGAGCGACATCATGCCGCTGTATCCGATCGACGATGGCCGCCTGCTCAACCAACTTGCTGTTTGGACGCCCGACCCGGCGATCCGCAAAAAGATTCTCGTCGACAATCCGGCGCGCCTGTACGGTTTCTAATTTCGCATTGAAGCGACAGTTGAAATCAGAAAAAACCCAACCTTCGCGAGGCGCGAAGGTTGGGATGCACGCTCGTAATTGCGCCTAGGACGATGCGCCGCGCATCGGCGGGCGTCGCGTTTACCTCACGGGTTTCGGCGTAGCGGGCTCGGCGACGCGATTGGCAAAGGATTTCTCTTCCGACGGCACGCAGATCTCCTCTACCAATTCGTCCTTTGGCCG
Source organism: uncultured Acidobacteriota bacterium (assembly GCA_963833595.1). Lineage (GTDB taxonomy): Bacteria > Acidobacteriota > Terriglobia > Acidiferrales > UBA7541 > Palsa-360. The sequence goes on from CAWHYM010000001.1 coordinate 1,442, forward strand.
CAGCTTCATAATTCTGTGAGGGCCCACGATGGGCTGGGTGTAGGCCTTTAGGTCGTTGATCGTAATGTCGTAGAGGATGGTGTCATGGTCCACGCGGTGGTAGCGCTCGGTGACGCGCATGTCTTCGCTGTGCGGGTAGCCTGTGGAGCCTAGCCAGGTGGGATCCTTCCTGCAAAGACTTGTTGGACAGAAGTCAATTTGCCGCACGCGATGCTCGCCTAAGGACGAAAAGCGACAGGCTGAAGCCTGTCCTACTACTGCGATTATTTCGCGGGCTTGGGGGTGGCAGGCTCCCGGATTCTTTTGGTGAAAGAATTCTCTTCCGACCATACACAGGGGTACTCCCCGATTTCCTCGCCGGCCTTGAGCTTCAGGGTTCTGTGGGGTGTCACAATTGGCTTGGTGTACGCCGTTGGATCGGTAATCGCAATATCGTAAACGATGGTGTCGTGGTCCACGCGGTGGTAGCGCTCGGTAATGTGCATGTGCTCGCTGTGCGGGTAACCAGTGGGGCCCAGCCAGGTGCTCTCCCGAAAGCCGGTGGATTCCACGACGAGTGTGTAGTCTCCCTCCCAATGGCCAACCGCATACCCGTACCACGCCGGATCGATGTCCTCGGGAAGGGATCGCCCGTCGACCCAAATCGGGCGCCATTCATGTTCGCGCTCCCAGAACTGCAGTACGCGGCCAGGAACCTGAAGAAATTCAAGCGGCGTGGGCATCATCATGATCCGCGGAAAACCAATCGGATCACATTGCAGTATGGGGTCATTCCCGCCAGCGGCGCCTCTGGCTCCGTATCCGGGCTTCTCGGCGTCGAATTTGGCTTTTGCCCAGGGCGTCATTGGAGGCATGTCCTCATCGGCAGCGATGGGTTGCTGACTGCCGTCTCCCTGGAGTTGCCACACTCCGGCGAGGTCGCGCTTCGGAACGGGCGACGACGCGAATTTCGAAGCCGTTTGTTGCAGGCCAGCCTGGGCGCGCGCGACGGACGAAAAGGCCACCGCCGCCGTCAAGGCTGCCAGCAAATATGTTAGCAAAGAGAGCGGGCGACTTCGCACTTGCACCTCCTACCATTCGCGGAAAAAGTCGAGCAAAACAGCTGACTTTGCATCGAACTCATGTGCGGCGAAAACCGCACAGGCAAGAGTGCCTGTGCTACTACTATCGGATGTCCATCTTCAACACGTGGCCGTCGGCAAACACGATTTTTCCCAATTGATTTCCGGAAAAGCCGACCGGGGCTCCGTTTTTGGCGGGAGCAAGAGTGATCGTAATTTGGTCGCCGGCCTTGACGGAAGTTCTGGTCCAGTTATTCCGGCGCAAAATTCCCGGACTTTGGCTTTCGATCGCCCAATTCACGACGGCGCCCTTGTCATCCTTCACGTCCAGAAAAATCTGGCAATGGGGATTGGCCCACACGAATTCCGTCACTGTCCCCGAGATGGTGATCCAATGTTCCTCGTCGTAAGCGGAATTTCCGTGGTGCGCCCACATCGGGCCGCATACCACAAGAAGACCTGCGATCAATACAATGGATGTTGCCAGCTTAAGGTTCATGCGACACCCTCGCAAATTAGATCTGCCCGCTCGATCTGGGCTCCCCGGCCTGGACCCTGCTCCGCGCTCCTATAGATCGGGCAACTCCTTGCCGTCCGCGAGCACGATCTTCTTCAGACGCAAAATATTCGTTCCGTTTTTGGCGCGAAAACCAATCGCGGTGATGACGTCGCCGGGCTTCAGCGTGGTCTTATCCCAGCCGCCATTCCGGACGAGCATCGCCGGACTCCTCGCTTCGCAGGTCCATTTTTCGATTTCGCCCTTATCGTTTTTCGCTTCCAGATAAATTTGCACGTGGGGATTGATGAATTCGAAGCTCGTCACGGTCGCTTTGACGGTCACGAGTTTTTCCGTGTCGTAATTCGTTTCCCCGTGATGCGCCAGGAGCGGGGCCGAAACAAAAAGAGCAGCGAAGAGTAACGTCAGGCAGAGCACCCAGTTTTTCATTTTTTATATGCCTCCCGCAAATAGCAAACAAAGTCAGACACACGATTGCCGGGAACTTCAGCGCTTGGAAAGTGACTGACGGAAATATCCCACTTCGATTAGAGATCTGTCAATCCCAAAGTGGCTACTTCGCCGGAGTTACCTCCTGGTTTTCGATGTTTTCAAAGTTCCGTATATCCTCACAGAATTCTTCCGCCAAAGTCCACTTTGGCTTCAACGCGAAAACGATGCGCCCTGTCCATGGCTTTGTGTACGCCTTCGGATCGTCGATGGTGACGTCGTCCTGCAAATGGTCGTGGTCCACCCGCTTGATGCGCTCGATTACGTGTAGTGCGTCGCTGTGCGGGTGGCCGACGCGGTCAAGCCAGGTCTTGTCGTTGAAATTCACGGTGTCGGCGACCAAAGTGTCTCCCTCCCAATGCCCAATCGAATCGCCCATCCACAAAGGGCCGAGGGTCGTGTCATGCGGGCGCCCGTCGGTAAAAATCTGATGCCGCAGGGAGTCCCACTCGAAAAGCATGATGACCTCGCCGGGCGCCTGAACAATCTGCAAAGGAAAAGCGTGAAAAAAAGCGCGCGGGAAACCGGTTGGAGAACAACTGCGGTAGATGGGATCGTTCGTTTCGGCGATGGGATAAGAATGAGTTCCGAAGGAAGACTTGGCGGCTTTGTATTGCGCCTCGCCCCAAGCGGTCATGGGAGGCTCTTCGAGAGTGAGCTCATAAATCCAATACCGCTCCACGACCCTGCCCAGCCGGGGACGGTCCTGCATCCAGACGCCTGACAAGTCGTGTGGATCGAAGGAACTTGGAGCCGTCGGCGCTTCGGATGGCTGTTTGGTTTGAGCGGTTGCCGTCAAAGAAAAACTCAATACAATCGCGAGCGCGATGCCCAGTGAATGCTTTCGCATTACAAAACTCCTCCCCACACCCAAATTCCGCGCATGGATTTCACAGTGCGGGAATAATACACCGCGCGAGTTTGACGACGTCAAGGCGCATTCAAACTCCGCACCAGCTATTTCGCCGGCGCTGCCGCATCCTTGTCCATCGTTTGGAAGCTCTCCTCATCCTCACAGAACTGTTCTTCCAGAGTCCACTTCGGCTTTAGCAGAAATTCAATGTGGGTTGTCCAGGGCTTCGTGTACGCCTTCGGGTCGTCGATGGTGATGTCGTCCACCAAATGGTCGTGATCGATCCGCCGGATGCGTTCCACAACGTGGAGAGCTTCGCTGTGCGGGTGCCCCATGCGGTCCAGCCAAGTCTTGTCGTTAAAATTCACGGTGTCTGCAACCAGCGTGTCTCCCTCCCAATGCCCGATCGAATCGCCCATCCATAAGGGGCCGAGAGTCGTGTCATGCGGGCGGCCGTCGGTAAAAATCTGGTGCCGGATGGAGTCGTACTCGAAAAGGATGACGACCTCGCCGGGCGTCTGAACGATCTGCATGGGAAACGGGTGAAGATAAATGCGCGGCAGGCCAGGCGGAGTACAGGTGTGGTAAAGAGGGTCGTTTGTTTCCGCCAAGGGATAAGCACGGGTCCCGAAGGAGGACTTGGTAGCTTTATATTGAGCCTCTCCCCAGGCGGTCATGGGAGGCTCCTCCACGTTGAACTTATAAATCCAGTACCGCTCATTGGTAGTGGCGGGCCGGGGATGGTCATTGAACCAGACGCCTGACAAGTCGTGTGTCTGGTCCGAACTTGCGGCCGCCGGCGGTGGTGATGGCTGTTTGGTTTGTGCCGATGCCGTCGAAGAAAAATTCAAGACAATCGCGAACGCGAGCGCAATGCCCAGTGGATGCTTTCGCATTTCGAAACTCCTCCGCAAACTCGAATAGCCCTTTGGGGGATTCAATTGGGGGGATCATACACCGCGGCAGTTCGATGGCGTCAAGACCAATTCAAACGCCGCAACCATCGATCGAGCGACTTCCGCCAAGCCTGCGCCCACCTTCGCTGGATGGACCGGCCACACCTGCTACTTCGCCGGCTTGGTCTCGTTGTCTTCGATATCCTGGAAGGAATTCTCATCCTCACAAAAGACTTCCGCCAGAGTCCACTTCGGCTTCAACACGAATGGCAGATGCGCGGTCCAGGGCTTGGTGTACGCTTTCGGGTCGTCGATGGTGATGTCGTCCACCAGGTGGTCGTGATCCGTCCGCCGGATGCGTTCCACAACGTGGAGAGCTCCGCTGTGCGGGTGCCCCATGCGGTCCAGCCAAGTCTTGTCGTTGAAATTCACGGTGTCTGCAACCAACGTGTCTCCCTCCCAATGCCCGATCGAATCGCCCATCCATAAGGGGCCGAGAGTCGTGTCATGCGGGCGGCCGTCGGTATAAATCGGATGCCGCAGAGAGTCGTACTCGAAAAGCATGATGACCTCGCCAGGCGCCTGAATAATCTGCATCGGCAGTGGGTAAAGAAAAACACGCGGAAAGCCTATTGGAACGCAGGTATGGTAAATGGGATCGTTTGATTCCGTGAGGGGGAAAGCATGATGTCCGAAAGAGGGCTTGGCCGCACTGAATTGCGCCTGGCCCCAGGCAGTCATGGGGGGCTCTTCGCTGGTGAACTCATAAGCCCAGTAACGCTGCATGACGGTAATCAGCCGGGGATGGTCGTCGAACCAGACCCCTGACAAGTCGTGCGGATCGTAAGGGCCCGGAGCAGCCGGCGCTCCGGAAGAGGGTTTAGTTTGACCGGAAGCCGCCAAAGAACAACTCAAGAAAATATGGCCAGCGCGATGGCCAGCGCGATGCCCAGCCGGTGTTTTCGCATTTCCGAACTCCTCCCGAGTCTCAAGTCCCCGTTTTCAATTTCAATTTGAACAAATCATACACTGCGCGAGTTCCGTGGCGTCAAGGCCAATTCAAAGCCCGGACCCAAAACCCGCACCCTTGACGAGGGATCATCGATCCACAGGCATGGTGTGGCTCTCCGCAGTCGGGAAGGAGGTCGGGCGCCCCATCCTTTGCGGTTTTTGCAAAGGGTGGGTCTTTTGATTTGACTCATCACAACCGAAAAACCCCACCCTTGCACAAACCGAAAGAACGACGCGCCCGGGGATCAGACTCGTACGAGATCGGATCGAAATCCGTCAATCCAAATCCGACGGGACAAAGTATCCCACTTCATTATTCGGGGCGGAGCCGTACCACATGCGGCCCTGCGCGTCGAGGAAGAACTCTTTCATCATGTTTTCCGGGTGCGCGTAGGGAAATTCGGTCACTTTGCCGGTTTTGGGATTGAGGCGGCCGATGACGTCCATCTCGTCGGATGAATACCAGATGTTGTGATTGCGGTCGATCCCGAGCGCGTAAGGAGTCGCTCTTGGCCCGGGCAATTCGAATTCCTTGAAGGTCTGCGTCTTCGGATCGAACCGGCCGATTTTGCCGCCCTGATATTCCGCGAACCAGACGATGCCGTCGTCGTCAATTTCGATGCGGCGCGGCCAGCCGCCCTTTGAGGGCGGGTCCCATTTCGTAACTTTGCCGGTGTTTGCATCGACCATGCCGATTTTTCCTTGCGGGTAAAATTCCGCGAACCAGACATTGCCGCTCTTGTCGAGTTCGACGCCGTAGGGCGAAAACGTGTCCGGAAAATGAGAAAACTCGTTGTTCTTGGGATCGTAGACGGTCAGATTGTTGAACACGGCCGTTCCCCACACTCGCCCTTTCGAATCAACGCGCACGGTGTGCTTCGAACCTCCGTCCTCGAGGCCTTCCATTCCCGGCTTGTAAGTGTCCTGGTATTCCGTGATGAGTTTCGTTTTCGGATCCCACCGGCCGACTTTGTTCGCGGCCTGCTCGGAGAACCACACAGAACCATCCGGCGCGGGAACGGCCGAGTGAATGCCCGCGGCAAAGGAATTGGGCGCGGTAAATTCCTGGATCGCGCCGGTCTTCGGGTCGAGCCATCCGATGGTGTTCGCCGAGCCCATGTCCGGAATCCAGAGTTTGCCGTCCTTGTCCGGCGCGGCGCTGAAGGGCATGCGATTCGGTCCGGGCATCTCGTATTCGACGTAGGTGATTTTCAACGCTTCATCGCTGACGGGGCGAATCGTCGATTTATATCCCGGCACGTCGGCGGGAGATTTCGGCAGCTTTGCGTCGACGCCAAACGCGTCATTCAAATAATTCGTGAGGACGGCGGCATCCTCATCATTGATGTGATTGGCCAGGCGCGCGTGTCGCGTGTCGCGCATGAAGTTGACCGCCTGCGTCCAGCCGTCGTGGTCGCGCTTCACGGCGGCCATGCGGGATTGGAATGCGTGGCATGTAAAACAGTTCCCGGTCAGAATGTCTTTGCCTTTTCCGGGAGGCAGAAGCGTTTTGCCTTGATACACGGAAAGATCGCTCCAGCGTACAGTGCCCGGTTGCAGCGCGAAATCGAGCGACGAGGAATTGCCCGCGGCGAGTTTCACGCCTGTGCGCGGGTCGCTTTTGTACCCAGTTGCGGTCACGCGGATTTGATACTCGCCGGGCGGCAAATTTTGGATTCGGTAACGGCCCTGATTGTCGGACATGACGTTCACGGTAATTTTGGATTGCACATTTTGGGCGTGCACGAACGCGCCCCGAAAAGGCGCGCCGGATGGGTCCTTCACGGCGCCGGAAATCGTCGCGTCCGCCGCGCCATACGCGAACGCGGCGCACAAAATGACAAGGCCTAGAGCATTCCAAAATCGATTCATGGATCGTCTCCCTCTTCGCCTCGCAATTTGCGAAGCGCTAACAGCAGGTTTGAACGAGGATTGAATTTCAATCATGGGAGCTTATTTTTTGTTCGAGCTGTATTGCGGCAATTCTACCATGTCAGACGACGGCCGCGCCGTGTTCCGTTTTTGTAGCACAGCCACTCTTTATCCCGAGCCCCTGCGAGGGGCTGACTGTGCGGTTTTGTAAGCCGCATGCAAAGGCTACCGACGCAGCGACGATCGCAAAACCCGCACAGGCCGCCGCGGCGGGCGCCTATGCTACTTGGAAAACGGCTCCTTCAGTGAGCCTGCATGCCTCTGGCTTTGATGGAAGCCAAAGCGTCCGGCCCTGCCAGGAATTTAATCAGCGCACTCGCGGCTTCGGAATTTTTTGCATTTGCGCTGGCAGCGGCGGAGAAGCGAACATAGCCTTGAAACTCGTCGGGAAATGGTCCCAGCAGTTCGATGCCTTTTACTGGCAGGATCTCACTGACGAGTGTCATTCCGAAATCCGCTTTCCCCTCGGCAACAGCCCCGTTCGTGCCGTCGGACGTATCGAAGAACAAGGTCTTGGCTTTCATGGTGTCTGAGATCCCGAGCGTTTCCAGCATTCGCGTGATGTAAGGAAAACTCGCGCCGCGGGGACCGTAGGCGATCGCCTTTGCGCCAAGCAGCGCGCGCTTGAGCGCCTCGGGAGTGCTGATATCCGGCCTGGGCGCTCCCTTGCGAATGCCGATGCCCACGCCGGCGCGGCTGATGGGCGTTCCCTCTCCGCCCGTCGTCTTCCCTTCCTTGCTCAATTGGGCGATGCTTTCCACGGTCACGATCACGACATCGAAGGACTCGCCTGCGTCAATTTCCTGTTTCAGAGCGGCAGTCGGCCGGTATTGAACCGAGATCGGGTGGCCGATCGCGCGCTCGCTTTGCGGGAGCAGATCTTCGACCACGGCTTTGATGCCGTTCGAGGCCAGCACGCGGACTTCGGACGTCTGCGCCGCCACTCCATGCGAGAATAGAAAAACACATGCCAGCGCGATTGCAGCAAACGAATATTTTCGCATGTCGATTTTTCCTTTTATCGTCTCTGATTTATGCCGCTTGTCTAGCCGTACGATATCACCAATTAAGAGGCTAGCGAACAGTGCCCGCACCTCCGAGGCGGAATCACACGATGTTTCGCGCAACCGGTGGTGTGACACGCTCGCGCCGTGCTATTCTCCGCCCATCACCGCAAAAAAGGAGACGCTGCCATGGAACGAAAAAGGGCGTCGGAATTCGATCAGGAACTGCTCAACCTGTTTGACCAGTATGTCCACGGAGGGATCAACCGCCGCGACTTCATGGACGGCGCGGCGAAGTTCGCGGTCGGCGGCCTGACCGCGGCCGCCATCTATGAAGCCCTCGCGCCGCAATATGCCTTCGCCGAGCAAGTCCCCAAAGATGACAAGCGACTGAAGACCGAATACCTCACTTTCCAATCACCGCAAGGCTACGGGAACATTCGCGCCTACCTCGCGCGCCCCGCGGACGCAAAGGGCAAATTGCCCGGCGTGCTCGTGGTCCACGAAAATCGCGGCCTCAATCCGTATATCGAGGACGTCGCGCGCCGGCTGGGCGTCGCGGGCTACCTTGCGCTCGCGCCGGACGAATTGACACCCGTCGGCGGATATCCCGGCGACGACGACAAGGGACGCGACCTCCAGGCCAAGCTCGATCCCAAGAAAATGATGGAGGATTGGTACGCGGCAGCGTTGTTTTTGAAATCGAATCCGGCCTGCACCGGAAAAATCGGCGTCGTCGGCTTCTGCTACGGCGGCGGCGTGGCCAACGCACTGGCGGTTCGCATGCCGGATCTTGCGGCGGCGGTCCCGTTCTACGGAATGCAGCCCACCGCGGAAGAGGTCGCCAAGATCAAAGCACCTTTGTTGATTCACTACGGCGGACTGGACGCCCGGGTCAATGCCGGGTGGCCGGCATTCGAGGCGGCTTTGAAGGCGAATCACGTCACCTACACCGCGTATATCTACGAAGGGGCCAATCACGGCTTCCACAACGATACGACGCCGCGCTACGACAAAGCTGCGGCCACCCTAGCCTGGGACCGCACGATGGAATTTTTCAACAAGACGCTGCGATAGCACAGGCTTCAGCCTGTGGATTTCGAATCTGCAAAAGTGCCAACCCCACAGGCTGAAGCCTGTGCTACATAAACCGCAACAAGACAACGTACTAGCGGATCGATCCGGCTTCGGTTTCCACAAACACTTCGTGTTCCAGGCCCAGGTCGCGCGCGGAAGGCGTGAGGATGGTCTTGCGTCCAATGAAGATTTTTTCGCTGCGCGTCATCGCGCGGCGCACATCGTTTTCGCTGACGAAGCCTTGAATTTCGGTTGCTGTTTTCGCGGGAGGCTCAGGCCTTTTCCCGGCGTCGGGAGCCGGAGGGGAAGGGACAGGCACTTCCGTTGTTTTTGTTGTGACGGAAGAGGCTGCAGAGGAAGTATTCGCGGTCTCCGCCTTTGGCTTTGTAGTTGAACCGAAAAAGCGGTCCGCAATTTCGGCGGCGATGGACGACGGGCTTGCCAATTGTTTCGCCGCGGGCGCAGGAGCGGGCGTGGACTTTGGCGCACCGCTCCCGCGAGCGATCCCTTGCGCAGCGAGGACATTTTCGACCACGCGAGCAATCGCCGCGCGATCCACGCCGCCGGTTGATCCTCCGGGTGTGGGCGCGGGTGCGGCAGATTTCTTTTCCTCCGGCTCTGCCTCGGGCGAAGACCCCGGCGCACCCGTGTCTAATACTGGCGCAGATACCGGCGGCGCCGGCATACTCGCCTTTTCCTGGACCGCTTCCGGCACGGGCGAAATCGTGGCTCCCGCCATGCGCTGGTCCGCGGGGACTGTGCGGTGCTCGACGCCGCGCGATTCCCACGCAATGCGCTTCACGTTCATCAAGTGCTGCGGGCCGATATTGTCCGAAGTGATGTTCCCGCCGGGCGCGCCGCAGCCCAGAGTCATCGCGGGAAACAGGTTCGTCGAATAGCCGATCGAGCCGTGCACCGACGCGCTGTTCACGACCACGCGAAACGCGGGCATGGCTTCGCCGAATTGCAGAATCGCGGAGCGATTTTGCGAGTGGATCGCGCACGTATGCCCCAGCCCGCCGAATTCAAGCAGCCGGCGGCAAAGCGCGATTCCCGCGGCGAGGTTCGGCACTGCATAAAACGCGAGGATCGGCGACAGCTTCTCGGCGGAGAGCGGAAATTCGCGCCCCACTTGTTCCGGACCGAGGCGCGCGATCAGCACGCGCGTCGCGGGCGGCGCCTTGATGCCCGCCATCTCGGCAATCACGGACGCAGCGCGGCCAACAATTTTCGTATTGGGCGTGTGCGATCCCGGCAGGAACACGAGGCGCGCCACCTTTTCCATTTCTTCCGGAGAAAGAAAATACGCGCCTTGCCGGCGGCATTCATCGAGCGCGCGCTCGCGCACCGATTCTTCGGCGACGATGGCTTGTTCGGACGAGCAGATCGTTCCGTAATCAAAAGTTTTGCCGGCGAGGATGTCCGCGACGGCCTTGCGCACGTCGGCGGTGCGCTCAATGAAGGCAGGCACGTTGCCCGGACCGACGCCGTAGGCCGGCTTGCCCGAGCCGTACGCGGCGCGGACAAGGCCCGTGCCGCCCGTCGCTAGAATGACGCCGACTTCGGGCCGCCGCATCAGCTCGCGCGTGCCTTCGAGCGTCGTGTGCTGCATGCACTGGATCAGTCCCTCCGGCGCGCCTGCGGTGAGCGCAGCGCGATCGAGCAGCGTGGCCGCCTGGCAAATGCACTTGATGGCCGAGGGATGCGGGCTCAGCACAATCGCGTTCTGCGCCTTGATGGAAATCAGCGTTTTGTAGATGGCCGTCGAGGTAGGATTCGTGGAAGGAATCACCGCCGCGACAACGCCGATGGGCGACGCTACTTCGACGATGCCTTTTTCGCGGTCCTCGCGCAGGATCCCGACGGTGCGCATGCCGCGAATCGCGCGCGGCACGTTCACCGCGGCAAGCGTGTTCTTCACGATTTTATCGGGAACGTTGCCGAATCCCGTTTCTTCCACGGCCGCGCGCGCCAGCGACTCCGCGTTTTCAGCGGCCGATTTCGCGCAGGCTTCCACGATTGCGTCGACTTGTTCCTGGGAGAATGCTGCGAATTTTCTTTGTGCGGCGGAGGCTCGGGCCGCCAGTTCGCGGGCTTCTTGGATGGAGATGAGGTCGCGATCGCGCAGGCTCAAAACGCTTTACCTTCTCCTACAAACTTCGCTGCTGTAGCTCGCCTTTTTAGAAGCGAGGGTTTTAATGATTCAACGCTAAAAAATCCCCGCGTCTGAAGACGCGGGCTACAGTCTTACTTTTTCACTCCGGGCGGGTTTCCGCCACCGGGCAAAATCTTTTCGACGTGCTCGTGCGGACGCGGAATCACATGCACGGAAACCAATTCGCCCACGCGGCGCGCGGCAGCCGCTCCTGCGTCCGTCGCCGCTTTGACCGCTCCCACGTCTCCCCGCACCATCACCGTGACATATCCCGAGCCGATATATTCCTTCCCGATGAGGATGACGTTGGCGGCCTTCACCATGGCGTCCGCGGCTTCAATCGAAGCGACCAGGCCCTTGGTCTCAATCATCCCCAATGCTTCGTTGGACATGCGCTCCTCGTCTCGGCTCGTCCGGGACATCCATTCCATTCACACTGCGGCGTGCCACCGGAAGCGCTGAGACTAGCATGGCATACGTGGTGAATCAAGAAGATGCGGGAAGAAGGCTTTTGCGCTTCTGTGGAAATCGCGCCGTTGCGCGTTTTTTATGGGGCGGGGAGCACGCCGACTTTTGCCGCGGCCACGCCGTTGCGCGTCGAATTCTTAATGGCGTACATGGCCTCGTCGGCCAGATGCAGCAATTCCACCTTGCTCTTTGCGTCCGACGGATACGACGCCACGCCGATGCTGGCAGTGAAGTGGACGTTCAGCCCTTCGGTGGTCAGCCAATTCGTCTCTCCGATCAGTTTATGCAGGCGCTTGGCGACGACAAACGCGTTTTCCTTCGAGGCCTGCGGCAGTACGATCACAAATTCATCGCCGCCATACCGAAACGCGAAATCGATCCTGCGGCAGGCGTTCTTCACGATCTGCCCCACTTCGGCGAGAAGCTTCGATCCAACCAGGTGCCCGTACGTGTCATTGACGCCCTTGAAGTGATCGAGGTCGATGAACACCACGGAAAATTCGTAGCCGTAACGCTGCGAGCGGTAAATTTCCGTCTCCAGAATGAAATCCATGTGCCGCGCGTTATAGAGGCTCGTGCAATCGTCCGTGATCGTAAGCTCGTGGATGCGCTTCACGTGCCGCGCATTTTCGAGAGCGATCGCGGCAAAATCCGCCAGCGCCTCGAGCAGCGCCAGATCGCGCTCCATGAAGTTGTCCCTCTCCACGCAATTGATCAGTTCGATGACGCCCAGGCAATGGTCGCGGTATCGCACCGGAACGGCGACGATCGAGCGAGTTTCCATTTTTGTTTTTTCGTCGACCTTGGAAAAAAATCGCGTGTCCTTGCTCACGTCGGGCACGACCACGGCTTCGTCATGCTGCGCCACCCAGCCGGCGATTCCCTGCCCCATCTTGATCCGCACGTCCTTCAGGGCTTGCGCGCCCTTGCCGACCGCCAGCTCGAAATACAGCTCCTGCTTTGCGTCATCGACGAGAAGGAGCGACCAGGTATCCGGGCGCAGGAATTCGTCGATCTTTTCCATGATGGTGCGAAGAACTTGATCGAGTTGCAGGGAGGAAGTAAGCGCCTTGCCAAGCTCGTGGAAAACCGCGATTTCGCCCGCCTCGCGTTGTTCTCCCCGAACCGCTGTGCTGCGGCGCCGGTCGATGCCAGAAAAATTCTCAGTCGTGGTCACTGGAAACCTTAGTGCCAGAGTTTATCGCGGGTCACCCGCCGGTCCACGGAAGGTGTTGGGGCACTAGAAATTATAGTCAACTCTTATCGATCGGTGCAACGGAGACTTCGCGGATTGTTTCTCGAAAGTGACGGGCGTCCCGAAGCGAACCCCGACTGCCAAAAAGCGATCTCATAAATGCACGGGCCGAGCGGAAACGAGGCAATTTACAAGGTGAGCCTTCCAAGGTTCAACTAAATAAATCGATGTCTTCCGGCGCTGAAGGCGCCGCCGCATGCTAGCCCAGGGCAACGCCCTGGGTTGGCATTCTCCGCGCCGTTGGCGCGACAACGTGGCCGTGTTTGCAAGAGGAGGAAACCGCCAAAATCGAACTATGAGATAACTTTCACTTTCCCACGAGATTGACACTCCCGCGCCGCCCGCCTATATTCGCTTGGATCACGGAACTATTGAAGAACAATGACCAAGGGCACGTTTGGCGAAAGCCTAAAGCGCGAACGGGAAATGCGGGGCGTCACTCTGGACGAAATCTCTGCCGCCACGCGCATTGCCACGCGCTTCCTGCGGGCCATCGAAAACGAGGAGTGGGATCAGCTCCCCGGCGGGGTCTTCAATCGAGGATTCGTGCGAGCCGTTGCCCGGTATCTCGGGCTTGATGAGGAAAACATTGTTGCGGAATATACTTTGGCCGTCGGTGACCGCCCAAGTGTTCCTGTCTGGACCGGCAGACCTCCGCTGGTCACGCCGGAGCAACCCTGGCTGGCTTGGATCATCGCCGCCGTCCTCGTCCTCGCGTTGCTGGCGGCAGGCTGGTTCGGCACGCGGCGATTCCTTGCATGGCGCGCCGCAAAGCGGACGGCGCAGGCCGCGGCAGTGAGTGGCGCGTTCTCTCCTGCGTCCACGAGCGCGCAGACGCAAACCCCCACCGGGCCTGTGTCCGCCAAAGATGCGGGCACGCTGCACCTGGGGTTGAATGGAAAAACGATAGCTCCCATTGGTCCGCCGGACCACGCAGGCAAAGTCACTCTCACGCGAGATGCTCTGAAGGAAGCCTCGGGAGGCGAAAATTAGCGCCGCGCTGCGCGAAGAAATTCGTTCCGGCCGCGCGACCCCGGAACGTAAGCTTGCCATTTGCAGCGAGGCGGCTTCGCTCGCGCCGGAAGACCGCATCGAGCCACTCTGTATACTTGCCGCGGATTCGGATTCCGCGGTCCGCGAGAAGGCTGCGAGCGTTCTGCAGACCCAGCCCCTGAAAACTGTGCTCGCCGCGCTTGCCCGGCCGGACGCCGCTCCGGAAATGTTCGCCTACTGCGCCGCGGAGTTTTCGCGCAGGCCCGGAGTGGCTGACGCGCTAGCCCAAAATTCCACGTGCCCCATCGAAGTTCTTCGGCCTGTCATCCATTATCTCTCCGTCACTGCCATTCAAGAGCTATTCGAGGACCTCGACCGGCTGAGCACTTCTCCCATTCTGGTAGCCGAACTCATCGCCTCCACGGTAATTAACGCGGAACAGCGCACCCTGCTGCAGGAGTTGCAGCGCGCTGAGCCGGAACCCGTCGAGGCATTCGTCGAAGCTGCGGAAGCCGCCGAGCCGGACCAGGCAAAACGCGAAACGCTGCTGCAAAAATTGGGGCGCATGCGCGTCGTGGAGCGCGTGCAACGCGCGCTCAAGGGAGGCCGCGGCGAGCGCCTCTTGCTGATCCGCGATCCCTGCAAAGTCGTGCAACGCGCGGTCCTTCAATCGCCGCAACTGTCCGAGCAGGAAGTGGAATCTTTTGCGAACATGGCCAGCCTTACCGACGAAACCCTTCGCCTGATCGCCGGCAACCGCAAGTTTCGCAAGAACTACACCATTCTTCGGGCGCTGATGTTCAATCCAAAAACGCCGCTGGAGGTTACGCTTCACCTATTACCGCACATGAAACCGCTGGACCTCAAATTCCTGACGGGCAATAAGAACATCGCCGAAACGCTGCGGACCGCCGCGACGCGCCTTCAGCGCCAACGCTCCACGCAGCGCGGCTCGTAGGGTATTGGAACCACCCGCCGCGGCGGGCACACAGATAAGCACGGATAAGAAAAGAGGCCAAAGGCTTCCATCACAAAATCGGTCTTCTAATCCTATGAATGTCTTGGAAGTCAACCTCGAACGACGGCGGGGAAACTCCATTGTAGGTTATTCTCTTCCGTGCTTCCTCTGCCGTCTGTGTGCCCGCCGCGGCGGGTGGTTCCAAACACATTTCACAAAAACGAATGGTCGAAGGGCTTTGGCAAAAGGGCGGACATGCGATAGCGTTCGACTTTGCCATTTAGATTGGCGAGGACCACTTCCGCGTCGCCGCAGAATTCCCACAGGATCTGGCGGCACGCCCCACACGGAGGCGTGAGCGCATCGGTATCCGCGACGACGGCGACGGCGTCGAATCCGCGTTCGCCTTCGGAAATCGCTTTGAAGATCGCGACCCGCTCGGCGCACAGCGTCAAACCAAAAGTGGCGTTTTCCACATTGCAGCCGGTGAAAATTCTTCCGGATTTCGCGCGCACCGCAGCGCCCACGCGAAAATTGGAATAGGGCGCATACGCGTGCTCGCGCGCCGTTCGCGCCGCGGCAATCAATGCGTCATGCTGGGCGTCACGATGGGCGTCATGCTCGCTCATGGCAGGTCCTTGTTCATGCGTGGAATCGCGGCGCGCAACAGGGCCACAAAATCCGCCTTCACGCGCTCGCCGGTTTCGATGACTTCCTCGGTCGTAATGGGCTGATCGAGAATTCCGGCAGCCATGTTCGTTACGCAGGAAATTCCCAGCACGCGAATTCCCAAATGCGCGGCGGCAATTACTTCCGGCACGGTGGACATTCCAATGAGGTCCGCGCCAATCGTGCGCAAGTAGCGAATTTCGGCCGGCGTTTCGTAGCTTGGGCCGCTGAGCGCCGCGTACACGCCTTCGGCGATTTCGATGCCGAGGCGTTTCCCCTCCTGGAGCGCCGCCGCCTGGTATGGCTTCCAGTACACCTGCGTCATGTCGGGAAAACGCACGCCGAAATGTTCGTCATTCGGGCCGATCAAGGGATTCGTGCCCTGAAGATTGATGTGATCGCGCAGAACGACCAGACATCCCTGCCTGAAATTGCGATTAATTCCTCCCGCGGCATTTGTGATTAATGCGGCGCGGATTCCCATGCGAGCCATCACGCGCATGGGGAAAATCACTTCGCGCTGCGAGTAGCCTTCGTAGAAATGCACGCGCCCCTGCATGATGGCCACCGGCACGTCCGCGACTTTGCCAATGACCATGCGCCCGGCGTGTCCGATCGCGGTCGACCGCGGAAAATGCGGAATATTTTTGTAGTCGATGCGCGCCGCGCCCGCAATTTCATTCGCAAATGCGCCCAAACCGCTGCCGAGCACCAGGCCAATGCGCGGACGCAGTTTCGTTTTGCCCAGGATGAATTTCGCCGCGGCCTCGGCGTGCAGGAACTCCTGGCTTGGTTTTGTTTTGGCCGCTCCAGATGCGCTCATTTCAAAAAAATCCCCACAATCGAGGCGGACATCAGGTTCGCCATGGTTCCCGCGAGCATCGCGCGGATGCCGAACTTCGCAAGCTGCGATTTCTGATTCGGAGCGAGCGCGCCGATGCCCCCGATTTGCATTCCAATGGAACTGAAATTCGCAAAGCCGCAGAGCGCGAACGTTGCGATCGTAAAAGAGCGCGGATCGAGCGTGCCTTTCATCGGACCGAGGAACGAAAACGCGACCAGTTCGTTGAGCACCATGCGCGTGCCCAGCAGATTTCCAATCTGCACGCAATCGTGCCACGGCACTCCAATGACGAACGCCACCGGCGCAAACGCCCAGCCGAAAATTTGCTGAAGGCTCGTCGGAAACCACATCATGCCGTGCCCGCCCAAAAAGTTGTGAATTCCCCCCATGATGCCGTTGGTGAGCGCGATCAGCGCCAGGAATGCGACCAGCATCGCCCCCACGTTGATCGCCATGCCCAGCCCCTCGCCCGTCCCGCGCGCAATGGCCGCGAGGAAGTTCGAGTCACGCTCCACATTTTCCATGTGCACGACGCCCATGGTCTTGGGCTGCTCGGTCTCCGGCACGAGCATTTTTGAGATGAGCAGCGTGCCCGGCGCGGTCATAATGACCGCCGTGAGCAGGTGCCGCGCTTCCACTCCGAACGCGATGTACGCCGCCATGATTCCGCCCGACACGTGCGCCATGCCGCTCGTCATGATCGTCATCAACTCGGATTGCGTTAAGTCCGGCAGAAACGGCCGGATGGTCAGCGGCGCTTCCGTCTGCCCCATGAAGATGCTCGCCGCGACGTTGAGCGACTCCGCGCCGCTCGCGCCCATCACCCGCTGCATCACCCACGCCGCCGCGCGAATCGCCACCTGCATGACGCCGAGGTAGTACAGCAGCGCAAACAGCGACGCGATGAAAATAATCGTAGGCAAAACCTGAAACGCGAAGATGAATCCGATCGAAGAATGCTGCTTGCCCAGCTCGCCAAACACAAATTCCGAACCCACAAACGCATAAGCGAGCAGCCTGTTCACGCCATTGCCCGCGCGAAAAAAAAGCATCTGGCCAAAGGTCCAATAGAACACCAGAAACGCGAAGGCGATCTGCAATGCCAATCCCCAAATCACCATCTTCAGCTTGATTGCGCGCCGGTTGGTCGAAAACAAATAGGCCAGCCCAAGCATCATCAACAGCCCCAGCACGCCCGTGAATCGGCCCATTCGATGTCACCTCGCATCCCGGGCGCACCCCCGGGAAATGCCCGTCACATTAGCACGCCGGAGAACGACTCGGGAGGTGGAAATTGTAATCTGCAAGATTCGCGGTGTAATGAAAAAGCATAGATCAACGCCGCCCAGCCGGGTGCCCTCTGCCGCCGTCCTGCCGTTCAATCTGTTGCATTGCCTCATCGAAAAATCTGATTTTCAAGAGGAATCTTGCGAATCAATCTTCGCAAGCG
The DNA here is from genome assembly GCA_963833595.1 of uncultured Acidobacteriota bacterium. Taxonomy (GTDB): domain Bacteria; phylum Acidobacteriota; class Terriglobia; order Acidiferrales; family UBA7541; genus Palsa-360. The sequence goes on from CAWHYM010000001.1 coordinate 19,074, forward strand.
TTTGGTCGCCTTTATCAGACGACCAGACCTTCACGCGGGCTACGGAATCCCGAAAAGAAATAACAGAGATTGATAGGGGTTAGTCCCCATTCCAGACGTGTATTCAATTCACTCCTGAACTTAGGTGCCAAGTCTCCCAGCCATCTCAATCGCGGATTTACGACGAGCTTGCCAAAAGCGTCGCGATGAATACAGCATGATGTCAGAACTGACTGTCTTGCAATCGGCGCGACGGGACACCCGAGCACGGCTCAATTTGGCAGTTCAAAAGCTTCCATTTGTTAACCGGGCAGTTCCCGAAGCCGTTCTCATGGTATAAATCACCTTTCGGGTACTTCCTGTTCTAGACATCGAATGTGGAGGCTAGATGACAATGTCCACGGATGACCTTGAAGCGGTTCGAGCTATAGTTGAGGCTCTTGAGAGCTTTGAGGCCGACGACAAAGAGCGGATAATTCGTTGGGCGCGTGAAAAGCTCAAGCTGCCAAGCATCTCGACCCTGCAACAACAATCCCCATTGTCTCCCACATCTCACATCCCTATCGCGTCCACTGCTCCATCCTTGACGACCGCGAGAGACCTGAAAACCTTTGTGGCAGAGAAACAACCCAAGAGTGATGTGCAGTTCGCGGCAACCATCGCATTTTACCATCGCTTTGAGGCACCAGCAGATCGTCGCAAGGACAATATCAACGCCGAAGACCTCCGGGAAGCTTGCAGGCTGGTAAATCGTGAGAGGCTCAAGAAACCCCTCCAGACTCTAAACAACGCACGTAACCTTGGTCTCCTGGACAGTGCGGGACGGGGGGTCTTCACGATAAACTCCGTTGGCGAAAACCTGGTGGCGATGACACTGCCAGCTGCGCCGGGCAAGGACTCGAAACCACGACCTAAGAAATCTAAGAACAGCGGGCGCAAGACTGCAAAACTGAGGAAATGACCCGCTCTTATGAACTATGCGGACGAAGCGATTTTCACGGCCATCCGAGAGGCAGAACGTCTTCGGGCGCGGACTAAAAAGAGCCGTGGCGTGCAGGTTCGAGGTTCTGAGCGAGATATCATCAGAGCCACAACACTCGCGTGGTTTAACAATCATCGAAAGCAGCTCATCACAGTTCTTACAGAGGCTGACCTGGCGGCAGTTGACGCACTATACAGACGCGTCATGGAAGCCAGTCACAAACAAGCATCACGTGCTAGATATGTTTCCGATTTAAGGCAAATACTTAATTTGCTAGTGCGCCTTCGCGCTGACAACGTAGTTAGGCTGAGCACTCCGCCGCTGCCCACATTGCCCGATGCTCTGAACGACCAGCCGCCCGACTTCTCCCCGTTGATATCTGATCCGAAGATGCAGGCTATATTGGAACGGCGCTGGGTTGAATGCACAACTTGCGTCAGATCTGATGCGCCACTAGCAGCAATCGTGATGATGGGCGGGCTACTCGAGGGGCTGCTAATGGCGCGGGTTCTCCGAGAAAAGAATCAAGCTCCGGTATTCAAGGCAGCAGCAGCTCCTAAAGATAAACATGGCAATCCAATTGCCCACTTGCGAGATTGGACGCTACAGGACTTTATTGCGGTTGCTCACGAGTTGAAGTGGATCACTACAACTGTTAAGGACATCGGCGTAATTCTTCGGGATTACAGGAATTATATACATCCCCAAAAGGAACTATCTCACGGAATTTCGCTGAACACGAACGATGCTGGGTTGCTTTGTCAGATTGGGAAAAGCATTGCGAAGCAGGTTATCCAGAGCGTCAATCCAATAGCCGGAGGCTGAGGGCGTGGTGCCTGTTTGGATCAGAAAGTTTCATCAAATGAGAGCCACTCGCGTGCGGACCGTGCCTGGGGACGCCCCAACTGCCTTTGCAATCTGCCAAATACTCGTCCCGTTCTCGCAATCGTACCGTCAGTTCGCGATTAACTGCGATTCTGCCCCAGGAATGCGAGCGTAAAACTTGAGGTTTCCGCCCCCCAAAACCCTCGTTTGATAGGGTGGATTCATTCTGCCGTGCACAAATTCGGCCGGCTTGCTACGGTGTTGTCCGGCGAACTCTGTCGTGTGTTACCCAATCACTCGATGAATCAGCGGAGGAATCGCCTTCGGCTTTTCCGGCACGACGCGATAGGCGGTTTCGGCAAGCTGCCGCGCTTCGT
>CAWHYM010000002.1:0-11896 GCA_963833595.1 uncultured Acidobacteriota bacterium
CAAAATAGGGGGAAGGTGCTGCGTCGCAGGAAGGGTGCGCGGGCGCTGGCGCGGATCCCATCTGGAAGTGCACGAGCAACGCAACGACTATACCAAAGACCGGACGGCAGGCAATAGAGATATGAAGTTTGGGTAGTGGGTCGGTTACCGACGCACGACCCCGGATTACTTGAGGGCCGCGATGGATGATATTCCGGTGCGAGCCGTGCTAACCTGTGCGCATGGCGGACAAGTTTCGCGTGGCGCTTATCGGAGATTTCGATCCTTCCGTGATCGCGCACCAGGCCATTCCGGAAGCATTAGCGACTGTCTGTCCGCTGAGAATAGTCACTCGGTCGAAGGTGTTGTACGGTCCGCGCCGGAGTCGATTTTCCAACGTGGCGGTCAAACTGCGCGACTTCGACGGGATTTGGTGCGTTCCTGCGAGTCCTTACGCCAGCATGGAAGGGGCCTTGGAAGCTATTCGATTTGCTCGTAGTATCAGAGACCTTCCTCGGAACCTGCGGCGGTTTTCAACACGCTCTCTGAATATGCGAGGAACATTTGCGACCTTCGAACAGCTGATCATGCGGAGACGAATCCCGACGCTTCGGTATTTCTGATCTCCCCGCTGGGGTGCCCCTTGGTGGAGCGCAGCGAAGAGATCGAACTTCATGACGGCTTGGTTCGAAAGGCGTACGGCATTTCCCGAATTACTGAGGAATATCATTGCAGCTACGGGCTCGATCGGCAGTATGAAGATGTTTTATTCAGGCGCGGCCTTCGCCCAACGGCGCATTCGCTCCACGGTGAAGTTCGCGCAGTCGAGTTGCCCTTGCATCCTTTCTTTGTCGCTACCATGTTCCAACACGAGCGGAGAGCTTTGCGCGGCGAGGTTTCGCCTCTAGTTAGGGCTTTTATTGGTTCTTTTACTGGATAAATTGAGGGTAAAGCATGCGGATGAAGTACGCGTGGTTGGCAATGATCATAAATGTGGGAATCGTGTTTGCTGCTCCCGCTCAGAAAACCGCGCCGGCGGCGCTCGCTGGCCGGGTGAGCTCGGACGCGGAAGGGCCGATGGAAGGCGTGCTGGTCAGAGCCAAGGGCGAAGGCAAGACGATCAGGCGTCGCCGTAGTTACCGATCACGAGGGGCGCTACTCTTTTCCGGCGAGCAGGCTCGCTCCGGGCAAATTCAACATTGATATTCGAGCCGTTGGGTACGATCTTGCCAGTCCGGTGTCCTCCGCGGTGACGTCCGGCACGACACACACCGCCGATTTGAAGCTGGTAAAGACCAAAGACCTCGTTCCTCGGCTCACTGCGCCGAGTGGCTCCTTAGCGTCCCGGGAACAGAGGCGCAGAAGAACCAGTTATTTCGTTGCACCGCGTGCCATTCCCTCGCGCCAATTGTCCAGAGCACCTACGATGAGCAGGGTTGGCTTACCGCTTTTGCGCGGTGCGAAGTTACTCGGAGCAGGCTGTCCTGGAACATCCGGTCTCGTTGCCTTACAAGGTTGCCGTTCAGCCGGACCCGAAATTCACGGAGAAATCTTTGAGCACGATCAATTTGAGTTCGATGAGCAAATGGAAATATGAACTGAAGCGCTTCCGCGTCCCACGGGCAGAGCCACGCGCATCATAATCACTGAATACGATTTGCCCGACTCTATCTGGACGAGCTTGCCGCATGACGCCGACCTCGATGACAAGGGAATCGTCTCGTACGACGATTTTCGCGAGCCGCTCATTGGCCGCCTCGACCCGCGAACCGGCGAAACCAAGGAATGGCGCATGCCGCCGCTCAAGCCGGATTTCCCCGAGGGGACTCTCTCCATCGAGTTCAACCGCGACGGTTACTTGTGGATCCCCCGATTTCGGCAGGGTGGGTACACGCGGTTTGATCCGCGGACGGAGAGTTTCAAACCTGGCTCGTCCCGTCGGAATACAACGATGCGCATGCGATCCAGCCGCAAGTCGCCGCCGCGCCGGACGGAACCGCGTGGTTTCCGGCGGCGAGAGCCTCTTGATCTTCAAGCTCGATCCAGAGACCGGCCGCATCACCGCGTATCCGATGTACCCCGACTACCACCCGGATGAGAAAAGCTCCGGCATCATCCAATTCAGCTACAGCGAAAAGCCCACCGGGCATTCCACCTACGGGCTTGCCGCGGATTCAAAATCGAATGTATACATTTGCGATATTGTTGGAGGCAATATAGGAAAGATCGATGGGAAGACGGGCAAAGTGACTTTATTCAAGACACCCACACTGAATTCCGGTCCGCGCCGCGTGTCGGTGGATTCGCAAGATCGCGTCTGGTTTGGCGAGTATTACGCGGATAAGCTCGGGATGTTTGACCCGAAAACAGAGCAGTTTAAGGAGTGGACCGCGCCGACGCCCTGGGTGGGCCCATATCCCGCAAAAGCGGACAAGAACGGCGAAGCCTGGACTGCCGGAATGGGAGCCGACCTGATCCTTCGACTTGATCCCAAGACGGGCAAATTTACGGAATACATGCTGCCAACAGTGAACGCAAATATTCGGCACATCGATGTGGACAACTCCAAATCTCCGGTTGCGGTATGGGTTGCGGAAGTGCACCAGGGCAAGATCGCCAAGATTGAACCGCTCGACTGATTTGTGCGGCCAGGGTTTTTCCTTTGCCGCGGCAGAGGGTACGATATCAGCTAGTTCACAATCATCGGAAACTTACGAATGGCCCCAAAAGACGGAATAAGTCTCTTTTCGCGCTGGCCGGTTACGAAGGCTTTGCGGAGCCGCATTCGCCGCATTATTCGCATGGGCTCGGGACAACGAACGTTGAAGATGCCAGTCCTCGAGACAGAACGCCTCGTGTTGCGTAAGCTCGATCAAGATGATCTCAGAGACATCATCGCCTGGGAAGAGGTCCCCATCGCGCAAAACGCTGGAGGTGGAGCACAGGAATTTCTTGACTATTGCTTTGGGGGAGTACCGTGAGTGGGGCATCGGCCCATGGGGAATACAATTGAAGGCAACAAAGGTAGTCGTGGGCAATTGTGGTTTTCCTCACATCATTTTCAAGAATTTTTGTGGAGAGGTGAATTACTTCGTCGCTCGCCGGCATCGTGGACAAGGGCTGGCCCCCGAGGCGTTGAAGGCCCTCTTGAAATTCGGATTTCGGGATATCGGGCTGGCTCGAATCCAAGCCCGATGCGAATCGGGCAATTTGAGTTCCGAGCGGGTAATGCAGAAAGCGGGGATGAGGTTCGAAGGCCTGATAGAGAACGCTCAGTCTTCGAAAGACCCGAGTTCCGAACAAAAGCTGTACGCGATCCTTGGGAAGGATTTCAATCTGGCTGACACCTAGGGTACGTGACTGTACGATTAACGTGACAGCGCAGTCTGAGGACCGCAGCTAAGGCCACTAGAATTGCCGCGCGGGTCAGCAGTGCGAGCGGCGGCTTCGCGGGAGTTGGCCCGGCGCAATGTTTTATTGGGGTTGACGGCTTAATTAGCCAGATGTATAGAGTTGGCGTGAAATCTTGATTGCGCTCTCGCTAGGCGCCGCACATCGAAACCACTCGTCCTTGGGACCCAGCAAAAGTTGCAAGTGTTAATGCTCGATCGCACAAATGCAAAGGGGGGGAAGGAAATTATGAAAACGAATCACAAACTAATGTTGACGGTGCTTGTGGGCGCGGTGATCGGCGTAGGAGGCGCCACGGCGATTCATGCGCGGCAAGCCAAAGTGTTGCCTGGCTACGTTGTCGCGGAAGTCGATGTAACGGATCCCGCTACATTTAAGCAATATGCGGACAAAGCTCCGGGAACAATTGCAGCTTCCGGCGGCCACTACGTCATTCGCGGCGGCAAGTTCACGTCTATCGAAGGCGAACCGCCAAAGCGCTTTGTGGTGATCGCATTCGACAGCGTGGAGAAGGCGAAGGCCTGGGAGGATTCGCCGGCGTATGACGCGATCAAGCCGATCCGGCACAGCTCGGCGAAGAGCCGCGTATTTATCATTGAAGGCGCTGCTGCACAGTAACGGCGCGCGTGCGTCCACAAATCTGAATCGCTGAACTGTCGTTAGTAGCCCATGTGGCTCAGGACGCCGACAGCTACTGCGGCTACCAGGCAATAAATCCCGAACAAATACCAGCGGTCGCTCTCGAGCCACTTGCTGAGCCATTTGAGCGCCACTAGGCCGGCGACAAACGCGCAGACCATGCCGACGAGGCTCGGCACCATCGCGGACGCCAAATTCAGTCCGGTGCCGATGCGCTCGGCCTTCATGAGCCTGAGAACTTCGCGTCCGTCCGCTGCGGGAGTGAGCATTACGGCGAGAGCGAAGCTGAACGCTTCCGCGCGCGATTTCTCCACGCCCGCCAGCAGTCCGGTCGAGATCGTCGCGCCGGAGCGAGAAAAGCCGCGGAAGGGCAGGCAGAATCCCTGCACGATTCCGATCAGCGCACCCTGTTTCATTCCCAGGCCCCCGGTGTCGCCCGCGCCCGCAAAGGGGTGCCGCTTCTCGTAAATGCCGGCAATCAAAATCAAGACGCCGGCGGCGGCGAGTGCTGGCGCGATCAGATCGAGCCGCCCGAAAAGCTGCTCCACTTCCGCGTTCCTCGCGCCGTGAAAACCGAATTTCTCGATCGCTTTGATCAAGGCCTCGCCGATCACCCCGGTCAGCGCCGTGGCAACGATCAGCAGAATCGCGATTCGTTTGAATGCCTCCGCGCTCTGAAAATATGTTCTTGCCCACTGCTTCCAGAAATAGACAATCACCGCGAACATCGTGCCGGTGTGCAGCATCACGAGGAGCAGAGTCATTTCGGGCGATGTCGGGTCCAGGCCCATGAGCTTTTCGGACACCACGACGTGCGCCGAACTCGATACCGGCAGCAATTCGGCCAGACCTTGCACGATGGCGAGGATCACTACATGCAGAAGAGTCATGGAAGGACCTTAACTTGGGATTTCGGTTCTAATCGCTTTTGCATTTCAAAAGCGTCCAGGCCGCGGCCGTAATAATTCTTTATTGTTCCAATTTCACGATAGCCATGCTTTTTCCACAAGGCAATCGCAGCTTTGTTGGTTGTTGCGGTTTCAAGATACATGCTGGTCGCGCCGTGGGAGGCGGCTTCCTGCTCGGCGGCCTCGAGGAGCAGGGAGCCGATGGATTGGCGGCGGTATGATTCAAGAACGTCGAGCGTGATGATGTGTGCGATTTCGGCGTTACGCTCGGTGAGGATGAATCCGGCGATCGTTCCGGAGATTTAGCCGGGAATTTCCGCGACGAGGCAGTGGGAGCCTTCCGAGCGCAGATAACTTTTCATCTCACGCGTCCGTAGGCGATTCCTTTCGGAAAGCAGGCTTGATCGATCGCGAGCAGGGTATCGAAATCGGACGGCTGGTAGGGGCGAAGAATCAGTGCGGAAACGGGCACGGCGCCGGCTCACAATTCGAGAATCACGGGAAGAATCAGCGGGCGCTTGGAAGTCTGCTTCTTGAGATAGCGCCGCAGGTCCACGCGAATTTTTTCCTTGATGACGCTCCAGTCGGTTTTTTCCTCGGCATTCGATTGCTCGACGGTGCGGAGAATGACTTCGCGCGCGCCGGCGAGCAATTCGATGGCCGTTTTCCGACGGCAGGAATCCGCGCGTCACAATTTCCGGCTGGGATTCGATCTGCCCCGTGTGCTTGTCGATGGCAATGATCGGCACGACGACGCCGTCCTCGGAGAGGTGCTTGCGGTCGCGAATGACGAATTCCTCGATCTCTTCGAGCGAGCCGGAATCGACGCAGACGCGTCCGGCGGTCACCGGTTCGCGACGGTAGGCGGCGTCGTCGGTGAATTCGATCGGCTGGCCGTCTTCGATCAGCAGAATTTCTTCGGAGACCGCGCCGACCGTGTGCGCCAGCGCGGCAGTGGCGGAACAGTTGGCGGTATTCGCCGTGGATCGGAATGAAGTAGCGCGGGCGCACGAGATTCAGCAGCAGTTTTTGCTCTTCCTGGCTGGCGTGGCCGGAAACGTGGATCGTGCCGCCGTCATTGTCGTAATACACCAGGGCGCGCTTGCGGAACATGTGGTCCAGCATCCGGAAGATGGCTTTTTCGTTGCCGGGAATGATGCGCGCGGAGAGGATCACCGTATCGCGCTCATCGAGCGTGAGCAGGCGGTGGTTATCCACGGCGACGCGCGAAAGCGAGGACATGGGCTCGGCCTGGCTGCCGCTGACCAGGACGACGAGCTTCTCCGCCGGAAACGAACCGATGTCCTGCGAGCGCACCACCAGGCCGTCGGGAATCGCAGCCGGTTCATGCCGTGCGCGATTTCGACGTTGTCCACCATGCTGCGGCCGATAAAGGCGATCTTGCGGCCGGCCGCCGCGGCGATGTTCACGATCTGCTGGATGCGCGGGATCGACGAGGCGAAGCAGGAGACGATCACCTTGCGCGTCGCCGCGCGCGTCAGTTCCTCGATGCGCGGGCGAACTGTGCGCTCCGAGGGCGTGTAGCCGGGGCGCTCGACGTTCGTGCTGTCGCTGAACAGCGCCAGCACGCCTTCCTGCGCCGTAGCGCGCGAACGCGTGCAAGTCAAACGGCTGGCCATCGATCGGAGTCTGATCCATCTTGAAGTCGCCGGTGTGAATCACGACTCCGACCGGCGTGCGGATGGCGAGCGCGACGCAGTCAATCGTGCTGTGCGTGACGCTGATGAACTCGACTTCGAACGGCGCCGACTTCCAGCTTGCGTCCCGGGAATCACTTCGCGCAGGTCGGTTTTGTCGAGCAGGCCGTGTTCTTCGAGGCGCTTGTGCACCAGCGCCAGCGTGAAGCGCGTGCCGTAGATCGGCACGTTCAGGTCGCGCAGGATGTAGGGCAGCGCGCCGATGTGGTCCTCATGGCCGTGGGTCAGCAGGATGGCGCGCAGGTACTGGCGGTTCTGCTTGAGGTAGGTGATGTCCGGAATGACGATGTCCACGCCGAGAAGTTCGACCTCGGGAAACATCATGCCGGCATCGATCAGGATCATGTCGTCGCCCGTGCGCAGAACGAGCATGTTCATGCCGAACTCGCCCAGTCCGCCCAGGGGAATTGCTAAGAGAGAAGGTTTAGCCAATGCAGCTCATGTCCTTATGTCGTTAGACCCATCATCGTATCACATGAGGGGAGCGGGACATTAGAAAGGCGCGGGACTCGATTACTCTCCGCCGCCGGAAAACAGGCGCGCGATCGCCACCAGGATGACGGCGCCGAGCGTTGCCGCGGCAATGCTGTAGATGAATCCGCCGCCGAAAATGCCGAGCTTGCGTGAAAATCCAGCCGCCGAGAATCGCGCCAACCAGTCCGAGAAAGATATTTGCGATGCAGCCGAATCCGCGGCCGCGCGAAACTTTTCCTGCGAGCCAGCCGGCGATGAGGCCGACGATCAGCCATCCGATCACGGATTGCGGGATATAGAAGGATAAGATGTGCATGGCGAGCTCCTCCTTTAACGCGCAAAGAAAATCCTCGCAATTGCCGCACCCGCCTTTGCACGCCGGCATAGATGGGTGATTTTTGTAGCACAGATCTCAGCCTGCGGATTGTTTCTTGGCACGATCGATTTCGCATGTTACTAAAACCAACAGGCTGAAGCCTGTGCTACCAAGGGGCGGTTCCTGCTGCGTCATGCAGTGTATCGTACCCAGGCCGAGAACGAGATCAAGACATGCGATTCCGACGACCTTGCGGCCGGGGAACAAGTGCGGCAAGCTTCGTGAGCGCCGATGGCGTCGCGCGGGATCGTTGAACGTCGGGACCAGGACCAGTTGGTTCGCAATATAGAAATTCGCGTAGCTGGCGGGAAGGCGCTGGCCGTCGAAATAAACGGGCTCGGGCATGGGCAAGCGTTTCGACGCGGAGCGCGCGGCCGTCCTGATCTTTCATCTCGCGAAGCAGGGCGAGATTTTCCTGCAAGGGCTGGTAGTTCGCTTCCGACGGATCGTTTTCCACGACGGTGACCACCGTCGTCGGATTCACAAAGCGCGCGAGATCGTCGACGTGGCCGTGCGTGTCATCGCCGGCGATGCCGTTTTTGAGCCACAGAACATTCGTGACGCCGAGATAGTCGCGGAAGATGGCTGCCAGTTCCTTGCGCGAAACGCCGGGATTGCGCGCCTGAATCGGACTCAGCAGGCATTCCTCGGTCGTGAGCATCGTGCCCAAGGCCGTTGACGTCGATGCTGCCGCCTTCGAGAACGACGCGGCGTCCTCGATGATTCCGGCGACCACATGTTCCATTTGAGTTTGGGCGCGAGCTTGTCGTTCGCGGCGTCGTCTTTCTTCCAGTCGTCGTATTTCGCCCAGGCGTTGAAGTGCCAGTTCGTAACGGCGGTTTCGCCTTTGCCGTTGCGCACGAAAATCGGGCCGAAATCGCGAATCCATCCGCGATTGGTGGGGACGTGGAAGAAATCCACGGCGGAGAGATTTGCGCCGGCTGTTTTCAGGATGCGGCGAACGGCGCGCTCCATCGGCGGGTTCTCGACGAGAATTCGCACGCGCTCGACTTGCGAGAGGTGGCGCACGATGTCCGCGTAGACCCACGGAATCGGAGCGAATTTTCCGGGCCAGTCGGTTTTTTCATGAGGCCAGGCGAGCCACGTGGCGGCGTGCGGTTCCCATTCCGCGGGCATCCGGAACCGAGCCGACGTCCTCGCGTTACAGAGGGAGTGGAGACTGAATGTTTTCGCGGGCGGGCTTCACTCGAGCCATCGCTCCAGGATGGGGGAGTAGGCGTCGATGCGGCGGTCGCGCAGGAACGGCCAGTTGCGGCGCGTTTCTTCGACGCGGCTGGGATCGCATTCGACGATCAGGATTTCTTCCTTGTCGGCGGACGCTTCGGCGAGCACTCTGCCGAACGGATCGCAGACGAAGGAATGTCCCCAGAATTCGAGGCCGCTTTCGCGGGTGCCTTCGAAGCCGACGCGATTCACCGCCGCAACGAACACGCCGTTGGCGATGGCATGGGAACGCTGAATCGTGCGCCACGCGTCGAGTTGCGCGGCGCCGAATTCCTGCTTCTCGGAGGGATGCCAGCCAATCGCCGTCGGATAAAAAAGAATGTTGGCGCCGCCCAGGCTCGCGAGGCGCGCGCCCTCCGGATACCACTGGTCCCAGCACACCAGCACGCCGATGCGGCCGAATCGCGTGTCGAAAGTTCGGAAATCCGAGGTCGCCCGGCGTGAAATAGAATTTTTCGTAGTAGAGCGGATCGTCCGGAATATGCATCTTGCGGTATTTGCCGAGCAGCGATCCATCGGCGTCCAGAATCACGGCCGTATTGTGATAGATGCCGGCGGCGCGGCGCTCGAAGAGCGATCCGATGATCACGACGTTCAGATTCGCGGGCGAGTTTTGAGAGGGCTTCGGTTGAAGGGCCCGGGAATCGGTTCGGCGAGCTCGAATAAATCGGCATTTTCCTCGCGGCAGAAATATTGCGAGCGAAACAGTTCCTGCAAGCAAATGATCTGCGCCCCGCGCGACGCGGCTTCGCGAATGCGCGCTTCCGCCTTGGCGAAGTTCTCCCGCGGATCGGGGGAGCAGCTCATCTGGATCAGGCCAATGGTGAATTTTTCCGCCACGCTCGAAATCATAGCATCCCCTTTGATGGTGTAGATAGTTGTTCTATGGTTTTTTTAATTTTGGATGGGCTTCTCGCAAATCAATGGTTGTTCCGTTGGTCGATAATTTCTCGCACGGAAACAAATCCCCGCTTATTTTGGACAATGTCCGCTTGTTTATTCGCCAGGAGGATGTCGAAGGCTATCTGACAATCAAGGACACATCGGAGATCAAACCCGTCCATTAGGATAACTCGTTCGTCTGACCTCCCAGTTAAGCTGATAATGCAGTCTTCACTGAACCCATTGAAAGAGACGAAGAGGGCTTTGGTATCACCTCCGAACGCCGCTCGGGCTCGGTCCCTAAGCACAGATATATCCGCTGCGGTAGCCTTGTCCTTTTTCCAACGAATTTCTACGTACCACCAATGCTTTTCAAAATAAAACAGTCCGTCGATTTGCTCGCCTTTGCGGTTAAAGGCCCCCTTCGAATCTTCGCAATAGTATTTGAAAATTCGGTTCATCAGGTCTTGAAACCGATTTCCTCTTTCCTGAGGGTCTCGTATCAAATGAATTTGATCAAACTCGTCCCGAAATGATCGTAATTTCTCGTGATCGAGATCTGATAGAAGGGATCGTTCGACTCGAGATTTGTGCATCTTATTTTCCTGCTGCTCCTGCACGTATTGTTGCTGGGCCTCATACCGCTTGTAACCCTCGCGGAAGGATTTCAATGACGCAATTGCTACATCGATTCGATCTTGTGGAATCGTATGCGTATCATTCCAGTAGTACATTGTAGTGAGCATTTTGCGGGCTGCGGCAAGTCCTTCGTCACCCCTCTCATCCAATTGCTCTAAAACTTGGTTAATGATCTTTATAGTAGGCGTGGTATTTTTGATCCGCTTCACTTCAGCCAAGATTGGTTTGGGGACGCCGCACCGACTTATTGAATATCGCATAATATAGGGACACTTTTCGGAGTATCGTGCATCTAACCTGGTATGGGAAACCCTGCTGGAGTGAAACGCGATTTCGATGCTCTGGAACGGCGAAGGTTCCAGGCCTTGCGGCTTTTGCGGCAAGGGCTGAACCAATCCGAAGTGGCGCGGCGGGTGCGCGTCGTGCGCCAGAGCGTGGCGCGCTGGGCGGCGCTGGATCGCAAAAGCGGCGAGCACGCTTTACGCCAAGCCGGTCGCGCGGGACGCAAGCCGCGTTTAACCGAACGGCAGAAGGCCGTGCTTGAACAACGGCTGCTGGCTGGCCCCGAGCGGCTGGGCTACGACACCAGCTTGTGGAGTTCGGAGCGCGTCGCGCACCTGATCGAGCGGGAATTTGGGGTGCGCTATCATCCGGGCCACGTGTGGAAGCTGCTGGTATCGCTGGGCTGGAGCTGCCAGCGGCCCGTGGGCCGGGCGCTGGAGCGCAACGAGCGAGCCATCCGCCACTGGAAGAAGGTCACTTGGCCGGACATTAAAAAAAAGCCCAAAAAGAGCGGCGAACAGTCGTCTTTCTCGACGAAAGCGGACTGAGCCAGCGGCCGCACCGCTGCCGCACGTGGTCGCGGCGAGGCCACACGCCGGTGCTGCAATATCACTTTAACTGGAAGACGCTTACGGTCATCGCGGGCATCACGCTGTGGAATTTCTACTTCCGGTTATATCCTGGAGCGATTCGCGCGCCGCAAGTGGTGGCGTTTCTCAAACACCTGCTGCGGCACATTCCCGGAAAGCTGCTGTTGGTATGGGACCGGTTGCCCGCGCATCGCAGCCGTGCAGTGCAGGAGTTCGTGGCCTCGCACAAGGGCCGCATCCACATCGAGTACCTGCCCGCTTACGCTCCGGAATTAAATCCCACCGAATACATCTGGGGCCACGCCAAGCACCACAAACTTCCCAACGCCTGCCCGAAGGACTTCGCCGAGTTGAAATACGGAACCTGCCGCGCTCTTCGCAACATGCGCCGCCGCCCCTCCCTCATTACCGCCTTCTGGAAACAGGCTTCCTTGTGGCCAGAATGACCCTATATTATGCGGGACTCAGTAGGAATGCATAGACGCTGTCTTTGTACCAGATTACATCCCGAACAGCTACTGCGAGCAAATTAGAAATATCGGGGGGCAAGGGCATGATAAGGAGGCCTCCGCCATTTGATCGGAAGAGTTTATCCAACTTCAGCTTTACGAAGTAGCCAGCATATATTGTGGGTTAAGATTTTTGTGAAATTTCTGGGGGAGGGCGTCACAAAGCGCGGGAGCTACACTGCTCTTCACCTATTTTGGGGGCAGCTCCAAATGACTTCAGGGGGCCGGTTAAACGCTCAATCGT
>CAWHYM010000003.1:0-82811 GCA_963833595.1 uncultured Acidobacteriota bacterium
CAGTTCCCGCTTTTCGATTCCCGCGCTCGCGCATACAATAGGCGTTTTCCTTTCATCCTTTGGAGGATTCCGTGCCTGTGGAACGCGCGCTGGTGAGTGTCTATGACAAGAGCTGGACTGACTGAATTTGTGCGGCAACTGGCCGCGCGCGGGATCGAGATCGTTTCGACCGGCGGCACGGCCAAGCTGCTGCGCGAGGCCGGGATCACCGTCCGCGACGTTTCCGACCTGACCGGATGGCCGGAGATGCTGGGCGGGCGCGTGAAGACGCTGCACCCGAAAGTGCATGGCGGAATTTTATTCCGCCGCGGCGAAGCGGGCGACCGCGCGCAGACGGCTGAACACAAGATTGCGCCCATTGATCTGGTCGTCGTGAATCTTTATCCCTTCGAGGCGACCGCCGCGAAGCCGGACCTGACGCCCGAAGAATTGATCGAGAACATCGACATCGGCGGGCCGACCATGGTTCGCTCGGCCGCAAAAAATTTCGAAAGCGTTGCGGTGGTCACCGATCCTGCCGACTACGCCGCCGTCGCCGCCGAAATCACGGCGCACGGCGAAGTGAGCCTTGCGACGCGGCTTGAGCTGGCGCGCAAGGCGTTCGCGCTCACCGCGCGCTACGACGGCAAAATCGCGACGGAACTCGAGCGCCTCTCGGCGAGCAGCGGTTCGATCGAACTGGGCCAGCGCCCGCTGCTGCCCGAGCGGCTGCACTTCGCCTTTACGCGCCGGCAGGAGTTGCGCTACGGTGAAAATCCGCATCAGCGCGCGGCGCTCTACGTTCCCGCGGGATCAGCCGCCACAGGTCTCGCCGCGGCGCGCCAGATTGCAAGGCAAGGAGCTTTCCTACAACAATCTGGTGGACCTCGAAGCGGCCCTCGAACTCGCCATGGAATTCCGGCGGCCCGCGGCCGTCATCGTAAAGCACAACAATCCATGCGGCACGGCGGAGCAGGAGACGCTGGCGGAAGCCTACACGAAGGCCCTGGCCTGCGATCCGGTTTCCGCGTTCGGCGGCGTGATGGCGTTCAATCGCCCGCTCGACGCCGCGACCGCCGAGGAAGTGGCGAAACTTTTCGTCGAGTGCATCGTCGCTCCGGGTTACGAGCCGGCGGCGCTCGAAAAATTTGCGGCCAAGAAAAATCTGCGGCTGCTGCATCTTCCCGCATGGGATAACGTCGCGCGCGAATTCGATCTGCGAGTTGAAGCGCATTTCCGGCGGCATCCTCGTGCAGGAACAGGATCGCCACGAACTCGCCGAGAGCGATCTGAAAGTGGTCACGCGGCGCGCGCCCACGCGCGAGGAAATCGAGGCCATGCTCTTTGGCTGGAAAGTCTGCAAGCACGTGAAGTCCAACGCCATCGTCTTCGCGCGCGCAGGCCAGACCGTCGGCGTCGGCGCGGGCCAGATGAGCCGCGTCGACTCGGTGAAAATCGCCGTGATGAAGGCGCAATTGCCGCTGGCCGGCAGCGTCGTGGCTTCGGACGCCTTTTTCCCTTTTCCCGATGGCGTCGAGGAAGCGGGAAAGGCCGGCGCCACGGCCGTGATTCAGCCGGGCGGCTCGGTTCGCGATTCGGACGTCATCGCGGCGGCGGACCGGCTGGGCATCGCCATGGTGTTCTGCGGCGTGCGGCATTTCCGACACTGAGGGAACGGACTCGCGGCAAGACAAGAAAGCTATTGGGCATTTGCAGACAGGACGGCGGGAACCCTGCGAGCGTGCCGCGCATCAAATAAGTGGGTAGGTTTGTACGGCGCAAATGTCACTCGTCCTCTGAACCACCCCGCGGCAGCGAACGCGGTTCTAGAGAGGAAACCAGACTCAGGATGCGTTTTGACGGACGGCTCGGCGTGACGGATAATCCCATTTGCGGTGAATTGATGAAAACTGGCCGGCATCTCGCCATACTATCGTTTTTCCTGCTAATCGCCGGACCCTCCGCGGGTGCGCGGCAAGCCAAGAATAATCCGAGCACCCAAGCCCCTCCCGGCGCATCCGCTTCGCAGGACGAAATCGCAACGCGTGCCGAAGCCTATTACGATTTTGTGATGGGCCATTATTTCGCGCAGGAATATCAAATCACCAGCCACTCGGAAGATGCCAACAAGGCCATCGATTTCCTAAAGAAAGCGTTCACACTCGACCCTTCCAGCCAGCAAATCGGCGATGAGCTTGCCGAAATTTACTTCCAGTCCCAGCAGGATTCGCGACGCGGTGATCGAAGCGCAATCGATCCTGGCCAAGGATCCGGACAATCTGCCCGCGCGGCGTCTGCTCGCGCGAATCTACGTGCGCACGCTCGGCGATTTGAGCAACACCTCAGGCCAGCGCGACACGCTCGCGCATGCCGCCGAGCAATACCGCGAAATCCTGCGCCTCGATCCCACCGACACCGATGCCGCGCTCTGGCTCGCGCGCCTGTACCGCCTGCAGAACGAACACGACAAGGCGGAAGCCGTGCTGCGCAGCCCTGCTCGCGCGCGAACCGGAAAATGAGAACGGCGTCGAGCAACTCACTCAGCTTTTGCTGGACGAAGGGAAATCGCAGGAGGCGGTCTCCTCGCTGCAAGGAATCCTGCAGCGCGCGCCCACGCCGCGGCTGTGGGAGTTGCTGGGCGACGCTTACAACCAGATCCACGATCTCCCGAACGCGGAGCAGGCCTATCGCAAGGCCTCGGAAGCTGCAGCCCGACGACATCAACCACCACCGAGGGCTCGCGCAAACGCTGCTCGACCGAAGAAAAATATCCCGAGGCGCTCGAACAATATCAGCGGCTGTCGCAGATGGATGCGGACGATCCGGACAACTATCTGCGCCTGGCCGAAATTTACCGCCAGATGAAGCAACTCGATAAGGCCGAGCAGAACGTCCTGCTCGCCAAGCAGCGCGCGCCGGGCAATCTGGAAGTGATCTATTACGAAGTCCTCAATCTACGAGGCCGAAGGCCGCTTCGACGATTCCATTCGCGTGCTTTCCGATGCCGTGACGGCAGTGAAGACAGCAGTCCGAATTCACGCCGTCGCGCCGGCGCACGCTGGCCATCTTGTACCAGCAGCTCGGACAGTTGTACCGCGAAACCGGCAATTACACCGCGGCGGTGAACACGTTTGAAGAAATGCTGCGCCTGGGACCCGAGGAAGACCGCCGGGCGCGCGTCATGATTATTGAGACCTACCGCGAGGCGCGCGACATTTCCAAAGCGCTCGACGCCGCGCGCAAGGCGGCTCGACGCTTATCCCAAGGACCGCTCCATCCGCATCGCACAGGCGCTGCTGTACGGCGAAAATGCGCAGACCGATCAGGCCGTTTCACAGCTTCGCGCCTTGCTGGACGGTTCGGCCGCCGATTTCGAAATCCAGCTCGATCTCGCGCAGGTCTACGAAGCAAGGCAAGCGCTGGGCGGATGCGGAGCAGGCCATCCACGCCGCGGAAAAAATCGCAGCCGGACTCCTCCGAGAAGGAAATGACCGGCTTCCTGCTCGGCGCGATTTTCGAACGCCAGAAAAAATTTGACCAGGCCGAGGAGCAATTCCGGAAAGTGCTCGAATGCGAATCCGCGCAACTCCTCGACGCTCAACTATTACGGCTACATGCTGGCGGACCGCGGAATTCGCCTGGAGGAAGCTACCGACTTGATCAAACGCGCCCTCGCGGATGATCCGAACAATGCGGCATACCAGGACAGCCTGGGATGGGCCTACTTCAAACAGAACAAGTTCCCGAAGCGGAAGAGTTATTGCGCAAGGCGGCCACGCGCGAGAGCCATGATCCGACCATTCTGAGCCACCTGGGCGACGTGTATGCCAAAATGGGCAAGGACAATCTCGCCGAGGCGCAATGGCAGAAATCGCTCGACGAATGGCACCGCGTCCTGCCCGGCTGATTTCGAACCGGCAAAGCTCGCGGAAGTCGAACAAAAGATTTCCGCTCTGAAACGCCGTCTCGCGCAGCAGAAAACACCCGGCGACGCCAAGCCGTAGTAGCATACCTCCCTATGAAATCGGTCCGCGTTCCCGCATATGCAAAGGTCAATCTGCGCCTCGACGTTCTTGGGCGTCGCGCGGACGGCTATCACGAATTGCGCACCATCTTCCAGGCCATTTCCCTGCACGATACGCTGGTGCTGGAAACAAGGCGAGAGCCTGGCATCGATCTGCGCATTACCGGAAATTCTCAACTCGCCGGTGAGCCGGGCCAGGACAACCTCGTCTATCGAGCCATCGAGGAACTTGGCCGCGAGATTGGATTTCGGCAGGGAGTGCGCGCCGTGCTGACCAAGCGCATCCCGTGGGACGCGGCCTGGGCGGCGGATCGAGCGATGCTGCCGCGGCGCTCCTGGGCTTGCTGCGCTTGACGGGAAAACGCATCGAAGCGCGCACGCCTGCTGGAAATTGCCTCCGGACTTGGCGCGGACGTTCCGTTTTTCCTGCATGGAGGCCGCGCGCTGGGAATTGGCCGCGGAGATGAAATTTATCCGCTGCCCGATGTGGCGCGCCGCCAGCGTGCTGGTTATTTCGCCCCGCGATATTGCCGTGCCCACGCGAGACGCCTACCAGTGGCTTGCGCGGCAATTGACAAAGCAGCCGGAGACCCCACTAAACTATGGCGGTTCTGTGCTCTGTGCTGGAGCCCTCAGGGGGGCGCCCTCTCGAACGATTTTGAGGCTGCTGTCTTTCCCCGGTATCCCCGATTGGCTGCGATCAAGCGGGAGTTGCTTCGGCAAGGAGCTGCAGGGGCCTCGCTGGCGGGTAGCGGTTCGGCGGTGTTTGGAATATTCCAAAACCCAGCGAAGGCGCGCCGAGCTGCTCGGGCGTTTCCGAAAGATCAGGTTTTTGTCTGCTCGACTCTTTCGAGGGCAGAGTACCGCCGAAAATTGGGCGGGCCGGATCTTGTCTGAGCGGTTCGAGCACTCGTAAGGAACATCAAACTTGACCGACGACAAGTTCAAAATTTTCAGCGGCAGCGCGAACCCGCGCCTGGCCGAAGATATTTGCCGCCACCTGGGCGTGAAGCTGGGCGAGGCCAAGCTCGGCAAATTCAGCGACGGCGAAGTTTATTTTCAGATTTTGGAGAACGTGCGCGGCGCGGACGTCTTTGTCGTGCAGCCCGGCTCGAACCCCGCGGATTTTCATCTGATGGAATTGTTGATGATGATCGACGCGTTCAAGCGCGCTTCGGCCTGGCGGATCACCGCGGTGATGCCGTACTACTGCTACGCGCGCCAGGACCGCAAGGACAAGCCCCGCGTGCCGATTTCCGCGAAGCTGGTCGCCGATCTGCTGGAGACCGCCGGCGCGAATCGCGCGTTGACGCTCGATTTGCATGCGCCGCAGATCCAGGGCTACTTCAACGTCCCGGTGGACCACTTGTACGCCATCGCCCGTGCTGATCGATTACTTCAAGAAGCAAGAATCTCGGGAATCTGACCGTGGTTTCTCCCGATGCGGGAGGCGTCGAGCGGGCGCGCGCCTTCGCCAAGAAACTCGATTCGCCGCTGGCCATCGTGGATAAGCGCCGCGTGGATATTGACGTCAGCGAAGTCATGCACCTGATCGGCGACGTGCGCGGACGCGCCACGCTGATCATCGACGACATCATCGATACCGCGGGCACGCTGGTGAAAACGGCCGAGGCCTTGCTGAAGGAAGGCGCGACGAAAGTGTACGCGGCCTGCACCCACGCGGTGCTTTCCGGGCCGGCGGTGGAGCGCATTTGCGCGTCGCACATCGAGGAAGTGATCGTCACCGATTCCGTGCCGCTGACCGAAGCGGCCAAAAAAGTTTCGAAGATCAAGGTTCTGAGCGTCGCCGAACTGCTCGCGCGCGGCATTCATTCGATCCACGAAGAGACCTCGATCAGCGAATTGTTTTTCTGAGGGCCCGCGCCGCGGAGCGCATTCCGCGCGTTCCGCGAGCGCGGATCGTCTTGGAATTTGGTCACGAAACGAGGGAAGGATTTATGGAACAGATCATTGTGGAAGCAGCGCCCCGGGAAACCCGGGGCAAAAACGCGGCGCGGCGCCTCCGCGTCACCGGACAAGTTCCCGCCGTCCTCTACGGCGGCAAGGGCGGACTCGCAGGCGCTTCGAGGTGAATACCAAGCAGGTGTCCGCGATCCTGCGGTCGGCCTCGGGCCACAACACGATTTTCAAGGTGAAGACCGAGGACGCCGAGCAGACCGCCATCGTGAAGGATTGGCAAGTCGACCCGGTCAAGGGCACTCTCCTTCACGTGGACCTGCTTGCGCATCGCCATGGACGTGCGCATGCGCGTCAAGGTTCCGGTGCACGTGTTCGGCGAGGCGCAGGGCGTCAAGCTCCAGGGCGGCATCTTCGAAATGGTCACCCGCGAAGTCGAAATCGAATGCTTGCCGCCGATATTCCCACCGAATTCCGGATGGACATTTCCGATCTTGATGATGGGCATGCAGCTTCGCGCCTCGGATATTCAGCTCGATCCGCAAAAAATGAAGATGCTCACCGATCCGCAGCGCGTGCTCGCGCACGTCGTCGCCCTGCGCGTCGAGGAAGAGAAGCCCGCCGAAGCCGTTGCCGCCGAAGCCGCGGCAGCGCCGGCCGAGCCCGAAGTCATCAAGAAGGGCAAGAAGGAAGCCGAAGAGGGCGAGGAAGGCGAAGAGGCCGCGCCTGCCGAGAAGGAAAAGAAGAAGTAAAGTGGGACAGGCCTTCTGCCTGTCCGCCTTTGGCGGCGAAGATGCGCTAGAGCCCGCACGCTCGGGCAAACAGATGCGCAACAGGTGGACGCGGATGCGCCTGATCGTTGGCCTCGGCAATCCCGGCATCGAATACGCCTGGACGCCGCACAACCTGGGTTTTCTGGTCGTGGACACGCTGGCCGAAGAGGCCGGCATTCGCGTGACGCGGCCGGAGGCGAAATCGCTGGTGGGCCTGGGCCAGATCGCGGGACAGGAAGTGGTGCTCGCCAAGCCGCAGACGATGATGAATCTGAGCGGCCTGGCGGTGCGCGAACTGGTGGGGCGCGCCGAGTGCGAGCCCTCCGACGTGATCGTCGTTTGCGACGACATCGCGCTTCCCTGGGGCATGCTTCGCGTTCGCGAGCGCGGCACGGCCGGCGGCCACAACGGACTCAAGTCCGTGATTGGCGCGCTCGGCACGATGGAATTTCCCGCGTGCGCCTGGGCGTGCAGCCCGAGGAATTGCGCGGCGATCTGAAGGAGTACGTGCTTCGCCAGATTCGGCGCGACGAAGAGGATCTGGTCGCCGAGGAAATCGAGCAGGGCGCCGAAGCGGTGAAAGTGATCTTGGCGGAAGGAACGCAAAGCGCGATGAACCGCTTCAATCGCCGCGTTTCGCCGCCGGACGAGGACGAAACGCAAGATTAGAACGAATCTGGAATATCTACAAAGTTTGAGAAACGGAGTCAACCAAACATGGACGAACGCTTGTACGACCTGATCTTCATCTGCCGGCCGGCCACGCCGGAGGAAGAGATCAACAAGATCGTGGCCACACTCGAGCATTCCGCCACCGAACACGGCGGCAAGATCGAGAAAACCGAGAAATGGGGCACGCGCCGTCTGGCCTATCGCGTGTCGAAGCACCGCGAAGGTTTTTTCGTCTACATGGTCGTGCAGCAGCACGCAGGGCGACATCATCAAGGAACTCGAGCGGCGCCTGAAGGTTTCCGACGCCGTCATCAAGTATCAGACGATCCGCCTCGACGAGGAACTGAAGCGCCAGCAGAAGCTCGGTGCAGCATCGCGAGCGCCGCGCCAGCCGCCGCCCGCGCAAGCAAGCGGCTCCGCCCGGCGCCGCCGCAACAGCAGCCAGCAAGTTCCCCGCAGCCGCCGCCGAACAAACGGCGGCCAGCGAATCGATTTCTAAAGAGAAAGGAAACACGATGTCCGATCAGCCGGCACCACCAGCACCACCGGAAACACCCAGCGCACCCTAGCCCCGCCAGCCCCGCTCCTCGCGCGCGAGGGGCACTCCGGGCGGAGCCGCCTCGCCGCTCCGAAGGCCATTCTGGCGGCGGAGGAGGACAGCGCCGCGAAGGCGGCGGTCCCGGAGGCCCCGGAGGTCCGGGCGGCGGTCCCGGCGGCCCGCGCCGCGGCGGAAAGCGCCAGTATTTCCGCAAGAAGAAAGTTTGCCGTTTCTGCGTCGAGCACGTGGACTTCATCGACTACAAGAAGGTCGAGATGCTCCAGCCATTCGTGCAGGAGCGCGGCAAGATTCTGCCGCGCCGCATGACCGGCACCTGCTCGCGCCACCAGCGCTGGCTCGGCGAAGCCATCAAGCGGGCGCGCAACATCGCGCTGCTGCCTTTCGCGACGGAACTGTAGCCAGGATTTGTAGCTTTATTGTAGCTCGCCTCGTCGCGGCGGGCGAGGATTTTCTTCGTGCAACATCAAAAGCCCCGCGTCTGAACACGCGGGCTACAGCAGGGCCTGAAAGGCCCTGGATTGAGACCTGAAGAAGAGGAACGCCATGCAAATCATTCTGCAGGAAGACGTCGAAAAACTCGGCACACGCGGCGAAGTCGTGGAAGTCGCCGCGGGCTATGCGCGCAACTATTTGCTGCCGCACAAGCTGGCGCTCGAAGCTTCGCCCGCCAACATCAAGCGCCTGGAAAAAATCCGCATCACGCTGTCCAAGCGCACGGCCACCGAAAAGGACGCCGCCAGCAGCAGGCCGCCCTGCTCAACCAGGTGACCGTCAAATTCGCGCGCAAGGCCGGCGAGACCGACCAGTTGTTCGGCTCCGTGACTTCCGCCGATCTTGCCGAAGCGCTCAAGGCGCAGGGCTTTGAGATCGACAAGCGCCGCATCGCAGCTCGACGAGCCCATCAAGATCATCGGCGAATCGCATGGTCACCGTGAAGCTGGTTCACGGCGTCACCGCGGAATTCAAAGTGATCGTCGAAAAAGAAGCGTAGGACAGTCCCGCTACGGCAGGAGTGTCTCCCTTATGGTACGCCTGTGTTACCAAAGCCGACAGGCTGGAGAGCCTTGCGGCAACTCAATCTCGAACAGGCCGGCGGCTAAAACCGCATTGTTCACATGGTTTCGGCACGGCTGAGCAGTGCCTACAAGATTTGACATATCATACGGGCTCTGAATCCGTCCTGGATAGTCACACAGGTTTTCCACAGGTTTTCCACAGGGACAGTCGCATAGGATTTTCGAAAAGTTATTCACAGGTTCACACGAATTCCACAGGGCGGAACGATCCTTTTCGAGCTACACTTTTCCTAGTCGGCGCCACTCGGTCCCGGCTCTCGCCCCGTGACGCGCTGCGCCAAGTGACCATCAGATGAGCCAGGGAATCCTCAACCCCAGCGGAGGATGACATGACAAACGATTTGAACAGTCCGGTGGCGATTCTCGACAAGGAAATTGCGAAGTATCCGACCTATACGATCGAAACGTTTGAGCTCTGCGATTGCTGCGGCGCGCGATTCGGCATTGGCTACCACCAGGCCTGCAAGCACCACTCCGATCCCGCCAGCCAGCCGGACGAACTGCCGAATAAGCTGCGGGAAATGCTTGCCGAGGACCACGGCCACGATCGCAAGCACAAGCACTTCACCGAAATCTGGATCATTCCGACGTGGGAAAGGCCGACTAGATCGCCTCTCAGCCGCACCAGGTTATAAAGGCGCAATAGCAGCCTGTTCTCTGTGCCCCCGCGAGAAGTCCTTGGGTAGCTGCTCGTTGTCCAGTTTTTGTCTAATCTTCGAAGTGTTTTCCAGCATATCCACAAGTTTTTTTTTATCCACAGGTCTCGTTAAGGCTTCTTCGTTGTGACCCTTGATGGAAACGTCCATGATCCATGGGCATTTCAAATAAGATTTGCGCAAGGATTCATATTTTGCACTGGGGGTTGACACCAACACCCCTGACAGGCGAAATTAAGGCGAACTAACAATGGCCACCGCAAGCACATCGCTCGAACGTCCGATGCCCCAGAACATCGAGGCGGAGCGCAGCATTCTGGGCGCGATCCTGCTCGACAATAACGCCATCAATCGCCGCCATCGAGAAGCTCAAGCCCGAGGATTTCTTTCACGATCATCACCGGCGCATTTACCAGCAGATGATCGCTCTCGGGGAAACGCAGCAGGCGATCGACCTCGTGACGCTCACCGAGCAGTTGCAGCGCAGCGGCGAACTGGAATCCGTCGGCGGCGCGGCGTACATCGCGCAGTTGATGGACGGCGTGCCGCACATCACCAACGTCGAGCATTACGCGCGCATCGTGAAGGAAAAGTCGCTGCTGCGCGGCCTGATTCACGCGACGAGCGCGATTCAGCAGCAGGCCCTCGAAGCCGAGGACGACGCCGATACGATCCTTGACCGCGCCGAGTCCTCGATCTTTCAGCTTGCCGAAGATCGCGTGCGCCTGGGTCTTGTGGGATTACATGACGTGGTCACCGAAAGCCACGAGCGCATCTCCAAGATTTACGAGGGCGGCCATCGCATCACGGGCCTTTCGACCGGTTACGACACGCTCGACAATTTGACCTCGGGCCTGCAGCCTTCCGAACTGATTGATTCTGGCGGCTCGGCCTTCGATGGGGAAGACGGCCTTCGCGCTGAACCTCGCTGAAAACGTGGCCGTGCGGGGAAACAAGCCCGTCGCGATTTTCAGCCTGGAAATGTCCAAGGAATCTCTCCTGCTCCGCTTGCTGTCCGCCGACGCCAAAATTGACTCGCACAAGTTCCGGACCGGCCACTTGAATCACGAGGACAAGGCCAGAATTCCCAAATCGCTCAGCCATCTGTCCGAGGCGCCGCTGTGGATCGACGACGCAGGCTCCGCCACGGTCGTGGAAATGGGCGCGAAGCTGCGGCGACTGAAACGCGACAAAGGCCTTTCGCTGGTGATCGTGGATTACCTGCAACTCGTTTCCGCGCGCGGGAAATTCGGCAACCGCAACGAAGAAATTTCCAGCATCACGCGCGGCCTCAAGGCCTGGCCAAGGAACTCAAGGTTCCCATGCTGGTGCTCTCGCAGCTCACGCGCGCGCCGGAACGCGAAGATCGCGAGCCGCGCCTTGCCGACCTGCGCGAATCGGGCGCGATCGAGCAGGACGCCGACGTCGTGATGTTCATCCACCGGCCGAATTTCTTCAAGAAATCCAGCGAAGTCAGCATGGAAGAGCGCGGAGAGACCGACCTGATCATCGCCAAGCAAAGAAACGGCCCGACCGATACGATCCGGTTCGTGTTTCAAGGTTCCTTCACGCGCTTTGAACAAAGAGCGCCCGACGCCTGGACGGAGCCCGAATAGTTGTCCTCTACCGCACACAGGTGTGTCGCTCCGTCATCGATGCCGGCTGCCTTCGACATGATGGCTTCCGGATTTCAACTATCCTGTAGGTCTATTCCGGCCTATCACATAGCTCCTGCCCGTCCTTTCGATGTGCCAAACAGTGTCATGGCACTGCACATGCTACTTTCTCCAACGAGAATTTGATGGGGCGCCAAGTAGCACAGGCTTCAGCCTGTGGATTTTAGGGTTCGCCGACACGAAGCGAAAACCCACAGGCTGAAGCCTGTGCTACCAAAGGCCTAGTTACTAAGCGGCGCGCGGACGCACGGGAGCAATTTTTTTTCTGCACCCAGATCGGTTACTCTGTGAAGATTCCAATGACACGAACCGTAAAATTTGATGGACGCCCCATCTGGGCGGAAGTAAGTCTGGGAGCGCTGACGCACAATCTGCGCGCGATCCGCGAGCACGTCAATCCCGCGGGCACGCGCGGCCCGCGCCGGAAAATTCTCGCCGTCATCAAGAGCAACGCCTACGGCCACGGAATCGTTCCCGTCGCGCGCGCCCTCTCAAGGCCCGCGCGGATTGGTTCGGCGTGACCTGCTCCGCGGAAGGCGCCGAACTGCGCGAGAGCGGCATTCGCGAACCGGTATTGATTCTCACCGGATTCTGGGCCGGCGAGGAGACAGCGAATTCTCGATAACCATCTCACGCCGGCGATCATGCGGGCCGAACAATTGCGGCTTCTGGAAAAGGCGGCCGCGCGCCCGCGCAAGCCGCGCAAGGGCCCCGTCGATTTCCACCTCAAGATCGACACCGGAATGAACCGCCTGGGCATTCCGCCGTCGGAAGTTCCGGCGTTCGCGCGCGTGCTGGCGGATTGCCCGCACTTGCGCCTGGCGGGCACATTTACGCACATCGCATCGTCGGAAGTGTTTACCACGGAACAAACGATCGAGCAGGAAAAAACATTTGAAGCGGCGCTGGCCTGCATGCGTTCGCTGGGACTCGATCCCGGCATCGTGCACATGGCCAATAGCGCCGCGATCGTCAGCCGGCCCTCCACCTGGCGGGACATGGTGCGTCCCGGCGCGATCCTCTACGGCTATCACCAGTTCTTCGAGCCGTCCGAGCTGAATCCGGAAATGGAAGCGAAACTTTCCGTGCGGCCGGTGCTTTCGTTCCGCGCGCGGATTATTTCGATCAAGGACCTGCCGCCGGGATCGCGCGTCGGATACAACGCGCGGTGGACGGCGCCCGGCCCCTCCCGCGTCGCCGTGCTCGCCGCGGGATACGCGGACGGCCTCGTGCGCGTGCTTTCCAACAAAGGCCGCGTCATCGTTCGCGGCGAGATCGCTCCCATCGTCGGCACGGTTTCGATGGACCTCACCACCGCCGACGTCACGGGAATTGCTTCGGCGCGCGTCGGCGATATCGCCACGATCTACGGCACCGACGGCGGCACGACGCAATCCGTGCCCGACGTCGCGAAGCATCGCCAATACCGCCAGCGCGGACCTGCTCTGCGCGCTCGGAAAACGCGTTCCCCGCTTTTACTTGCGTTGATTCCCTGACAGAAACTGCATGGTCAAAACTTGCGGCGGGCTTTGGTAGCACAGGCTTCAGCCTGTGTGGTTTTGTTTTTTCTTTCCCGTCGAAACCCAGACAGGCTTCACAGGCTGCGGAAAAAGTGATTTATTTTGTCATTCCGAACGAAGTGAGGAATCTCTCTTTGGTTTAAATGTAGGAAAAGAGAGATTCCTCGGCGCGCAGCGCGCCTCGGAATGACAAAAAAGTTGAGTTTTTCCGCAGCCTGTGAAGCCTGTCCTACTGGTTACTGCGGCCGCGCGACTTCTACGGGCAAGGTTGCGGTGGCGGGCTTGATTCGCCGCAGGACTTCGCTGGTCCATAATTTTTCGGTGAGCAGCGTGAGGAAACCGTTCTCGAAATCGCAGACCGCGCAGAATAAGTAATTTCGAAATGCGGTGTGATAGGCGTCCACGCCGCGCTCGGCCAATTCGTCTTCGACGGCGGGATCGCCCGCGGCCAGCAACGCTCCCGCGCGAGCGCCAAAAGTTTCTCCCGCGAATCGTTCGACGAGTCCCACGAGCGCTTCGCCGGACGGCGCGGGGATGACCAGCGAATGGCCTGAAGCTTTTTCCTCAAACGCTACGCCGCGCGTGCGGCAGTAATCGCGCACGCGATCGAGGTGGGAGAAAAAGTCGAGCGCCCACGGTTCTGTTCCCGGCAGCGCGCCGAGAGTTGCGGCCCACAGGCGCGCCGCATCCGCGCCGCGCGCCGGTTCGCGGCTCTCGATCTCCACGAGGTCGAGCCCGACCGCCTTGACGTCCGCCCCGAGATCAAGCGGCTCGACTTCCAATACGTATTGAAGGTCCGCCATCTCGCGCTCACGCATCCGCCGAAGCGCTCTTGGCGAATCGCCTCTGGAAATCCGGCGATGCTTTGCGCGCTTCCAGCCAGTCGAAAAACGCGTCGGGTGTTTCGAGCCATACCTTGAACCACTGCATGATTTCTTCCTTCTCGGCGCGTTTTTCCGGTTCCACTTTGTGATTCCTCGCGATCATTTCCGCGCGGCGCCGGCCCATGCGCGCCACTTCCAGCACGCGCTCCACGGCGGCGCGCTCTTGCTCTTCCTGAAATTTCCGGTACAGCTCGTCCAGCCGCATGATGCACATCTCCGCGTCATCGAGGTTCGCAAAATGGAGCAGATCATGGAATTCCTCTTCGTACTGGCCTTCGGTGTCCGCCTTTGTGGACCACACGATGCGCATGCCCGCGGTTTCGAGCACGCCCGCGATGTAATCGGCGGAAGTTTTTCCTCCCGCGCCGAGGCGCGCCATGAGTTGCCGCCGGATTTGCTCGACTTCGGCCGGAGTGAACCGCGGCACGGAAAGTTCGCGCGCAATCTCCAGGATCAGTTCCTTCTTGGTTGGGTGGTCCGGATGTGTCATGGCGACGCCCTCACTGGCCTGGATTTGTTCGTGGCCGGGGCTGGCGGCGCGTCGCCAGCCGATGGATTCCGCGACTCTTCGAGCAGGCGCCGGTAACGCGCGACGTTACGATTATGCTCCTTAAGGGTCTTGCTGAAGAAGTGCCCGCCTTCGGTATTCGCGACAAAATAGAGATCGTCGGTGGGCGGGGGATCAAGGGCCGCGCGGAGAGCGGCTTCGCCTGGATTGGCGATCGGCCCGGGCGGCAGGCCCCTGTTTCGATACGTGTTGTACGGAGAAGAGAAATGTAAATCGCCGCCGTCGAGTTTGCCCGTGTACGCTCCCGCTAGGGTCAGCGCGTACGCGACCGTGGGATCGCATTGCAGCGGCTGGCCGATGCGCAGCCGGTTTTCAAACACTCCGGCAACGTGCGGCCGTTCTTCAGGACGCGGAGTTTCGCGTTCCACGAGCGAAGCGAGCGTCACGACATCCTGAATGCTCTGGTGCGGGGGCGCGCCCGTGACGGGCAAAGTCAGCCACTCCTGCCGGAATTTCTTGAGCATTGCGGCGGTCATGTCTTTTCCCGTCATGTGGCGCGGGAACTCATAGGTCGCGGGGAAAAGAAATCCTTCGAGGCTTGGCGCGTCGGGAGCAATGTCGCGGATCGGCGAAGGGTCGCGCGCGGCGGCGAGAAATTCGTCGCGGGAGAGGAAGCCTTCTTGAGCGGCAAGGTCCGCGATATCGAACATCGTAAATCCCTCAGGAATCACGAATTCTTTTACGAACACCCGGCCGTTGACAATCGCGTCATACACGGCGAATGCGGTCACAGGACGATCGAAGAAATACTCGCCGGCTTGCAGAGTGCGGCGCCCACGTTGCCGGCACAAAAGTTCAAACGCGATCCGGCTGCGCACAACGCCATTTTCGGCGAGTAGGCGCGAGATCGTTCGTTGCGACGCGCCATGCGGAATGTCCACGTAAACCCCGTCGCTCGCGAACCCTTGATACGGCTGGTACAGAGCAAGGTAGAGATATCCTGCCGCCAGGATCAGCAAAATCAGGAGGAAGAGGAAGGCCCGGCGCATATCAGGCTCGCGATCCGGCCCGCGCGCGCGCCCGGTCCAGATAATCTCGCAGGATGATAGCGGCGGCGATCTCGTCGAGGGGCGTCTGCTTCCTTGGTTCAGTGCGCCCGGAGGAATCGCGGCGCGCTCGCTCGTTGGAATTTGCAGCGGCCAGCGCCTGGCGCGCTTCCCACGAACTTAGCCGTTCGTCCATCATTTCCACCGGAAGGCCAAGAGATCTCTCGACGCGCGCCGCAAAACTCTTTGCTTCTTCCGACATCTCGCTCGGCGTGCCGTCCAGGCGCAAAGGAAGCCCAACGACAATGCGGCGAACTTCCTGCTGACGGACCAGTTCGCGCAGGCGGGCGAGATCGCGGCGGCGGTTGATCCGGGTCCAAGTCGCGTACGGGCGGGAAGTCACACCATGCTCGTCAGAAAGAGCCAAGCCGAGCCTCTTCTTTCCGTAATCGATCGCGAGAATCACACCCCGGGCCGCGGGAAATGCCGTTAAGGACGAAGCGCGGAGGGGAATCGCCACGGCCATATTATAACTCGAAAGGAAGACTTTTCTGAGGCCAGGGTAATGAGGTTTCACGGCTCGCGGAAAAAATCGATTCGGGGGCGGGTTCCAGTAGCACAGCCACTCCTGGCTGTGCGGTTTTCGCTACTTTCATGCGTCCATCCATTATCGACGATCGAAAAACCCGCACAGCCAAGAGTGGCTGTGCTACTAGAACTTCGAGCCTCAGGGCAAACGTCCACGCTGGCCCGATTCCCAGAACGGCCACAGGCCTGCGATTTTCATTTGTTCGACGAGGCCTGTGGTTTTCAGCAACGATTCGATCTCGGCGCGGGACAGGCGCGGACCAAGCGGCTCGGAGCGTTCAGCAACGCCAAAGACGGTAACGGCGGAGATGGCCGTATTGCGTTTGAGTTCCTCGATATCGATCTTGTCGAGCGAATTGGAGACGACGCTCTGGCTTCCGGTATCAGCCGCGTCAACCGCCGCGGCTACGACCGTCGGGATTCCTTCCAACAAGAAATCCAAACTGTCGGTTTCGAGCGGTGCGTCGAAAGTGAGACCGATATCCCCCATCGAGCCGATCGGCTTCATGGCTTCGCGGACGCCGGATTCGATGTCGCGCCTTCCGTTAAGCACAAATCCGTTCATGCGGCCCGCGGCTGCATCGAAGAGGATGGCCGTGCTCATCCGGCCAAGCTCGTCGCGGTGCGCCCTCACGTAAGCCCACGACCCGGCCGTGCGCTGATCATCTTCCGGCGGGGCTCCCCTTCCTGCGTCAGGACGAGCAAGTAGATCTCCCACGCGTCCGCCGAAAAGCACGAAGCGAATCGACCTGCGCGGGCGGACACCGGTGAGCTGAATGTCGCGGGCAGCCTCGATCACCAGTGCGGCGTTGCAGGTTTCATCGGCTGCGCCGGAATTGAGAGCAGATGAATCGAGGTGAGCGCCGAGCAGCACCCATTCCTCCGGCTTTTCGCGCCCGCGAATTTCCGCGACCACGTTTTCCTGTTGGTGCGACTCTCCCTCGGACTCTGTGGCAGGTGCAAGGTACTTCTCGGTGTGAACTTCGACGCCCGCGCCTCGAAATGCCGCAACGGCCCAGGCAACCGCACCAGACTCCGCGGAAGTCCCTGTCTTCTGATCCATCCCACCGTTGGTCAGGAGGCGAATATTCTCGGCAAGAGGCGAATCACCCTGCGCGTTGGCAATGATTTTCGGCGCAACTTGCTCGCACAGCGTCTCTCCTGTCGCGGAGCACGCCTGCACATTCGACTTCGCCGCATCGCGGATACGCGCGAGCGGATCGGGTTCCGTAGGAGACAATTGCGCCGCGGCAGGAATGCAGGCGGCCAGGAGAAGTGGCAATAGTGCCAGAGAAGATCTGCTTAGGTGGACGACAATCCGATCGAAGTAGCCCATATTCATCCGCAAAAAACCTGAATGGAATTATAACTCAGCCGCTAGATTCCGCGGCCGCTTCAACGTGTCTTTCACAACGCAAAGTTGGTTCAAGAACGCGCGGCGTTCACGACGTGATCCGCGACGCGGACAACGCGGACCATCTCGGCCACGTCGTGGACGCGGACGATGTGGGCGCCGCCGAGAATCGAAGCCGTGACGGTGGCTGCGGTGCCGAGCAGACGCTCGCCGGGCGGCGCACTCGGCCCGCCCGATCCCGCGAGGGCTTTGCCAAGAAAAGCTTTCCGCGATGTGCCGATCACGATCGGGCAGGCGAGGCGCGCGAACTCGGGAAGCCGCGCGAGAATTTCGAAATTCTGCTCGTGCTTTTTTCCAAATCCGATTCCCGGGTCGAGCAAGAGTTGTGTTTTGGCGAGGCCCGCGCGTTTTGCGCGCGCGACCGCATCGCGCAGACTGGCCATGACGTCACGGATGACGTCACGTGCGAAGGGACCTCGCTGCATCGTTTGCGGCGTTCCACGCATGTGCATGAGGATCAAGGGAGCGCGCGCGCGCCGCGCGACTTCGGCCAGGCGCGGGTCCATCCGCAACGCCGAAACGTCATTCAGGATTTCCGCGCCGGCAGCCAGGGCCGCTTCCGCAACGTCGGCCCTCCGCGTGTCCACCGACATCGGTATGTGGAGCTTGCCCCGCAACACTTGGATTACGGGCAGAATGCGCCGAAGCTCTTCCTCCGAGGAGATTGAAGTGGCGCCGGGGCGCGTCGATTCGCCGCCGACATCAAGAATGTCCGCGCCGTCGTGCTCGAGTTGCAATGCGCGCGCGATGGCGGCTTCCGAATCGAGATACGCTCCGCCATCGGAAAAGCTGTCCGGAGTGATGTTCAAAACGCCCATGACAAGGGTGCGCTCACCGAGGATCAGCGCGCGCGAAGGAAGGTGCAGCCGAAATCGTTTGCGGTGAAACATAGGGGCACCATCATACAAAAAGTTTCAACGCTGTTGCGACTGGAGTCGTAAGCCTCTCGCGAAGCTCCCTCCGGAAGGCGTAACCCCGGATGACGGCTTGGCATCTTAGCCGGTGTGGTACGATTGCTTTACGATTCGGATTCGCTCTTCAGGCAAAAGCGCGTAGCAATCGACGGACGAAAGCGAACCAGGGGGAAGCGGGTTTAATGAGGGTGTCAGGGACGGTTTACAGAATCTGTGTATTGTTGTGCGCGGTGGCGGCCGCAGCCTCGCTTTTTTCAACGATCCGAGCCTCCACATCCCCACAAACCAATTGGACGCTCGACAATATCCTCAAGCAGATGGATGCTCAGGCGGCGAGCTTTCATAGTCTCACGGCCGATTTGGAACGGACCAAGGTGACTGTCGTGGTGAACGACAAATCAATCGAATCCGGCCAGATTTTCGTGCGGAGCGACGACAAAATGCGAATCGAGTTGACGCAACCCGATGCGCGGACGATCCTGCGAGACGGCGACAATTTTTACCTCTACAACCCAAAAATTCACCGCGTCGAGGAATACAATCTCGGAAAGAAAAAAACCGTCGTCGATCAATTCTTGCTGCTTGGGTTCGGGACTTCCGGAAGTTCGTTGAAAGAGAGTTACACGGTTACGTTGCAGGGTGAACAAACGCTCGACAATCACAAAGTTCTTCTGCTGGAGCTGCTGCCGAAGACGGATGAAGTGCGCAAGCAGCTTTCCAAAATTCAGTTGTGGCTGGACGAATCCACATGGCTCCCGGTGCAGCAGCAATTTTTTGAGACGGGTTCAGGCGATTACTTCATCATCCGGTACCGGAACGTCAATCGAAACGTGCGCATCCCGGATAACGAGTTCAAACCTCACTGGCCGCGCGGCACCACAAAGATTCAGCCGCAGGCGTAGTCTTTCCTCTCAATTGCTTTCCGCATCAGGTTTGGGTAGCGCAGGCTTCAGCCTGTGGAATTTAACTCTTGCACGAACTAAACCCCACAGTCCCGCCGCGGCGGGACTGTGCTACTTGGATCGCGAGACGCGTTTTGCGGCGCGGCGTTCCCGTTCGAGCAGGGATTGCTTGCGCTCGACTCCCCAGCGGTAACCGGCCAGCGTTCCGTCGGTGCGCACCACGCGGTGGCACGGAACCACGATGGCCGCTGGATTCGTCGCGCAGGCGCGAGCGACGGCGCGAATCGCGCTTGGCTGGCCGATGGAACGCGCGACCTCCGCGTACGACCGCGTCGCGCCAAGCGGGATGGACCGCAATGCTTCCCAGACGCGCCGCTGGAACGCGGTGGCCACCACGTCCGTGGGCAAGTCCAATCGAGGATTCGAGCCGGCCAGATGCCGCATAATCGCGCGCACCCAATTCGAGTGCTCGCCTGAGCCGCATCGGATTTCCGCGCGGGGATATTCCTTGCGTAACGCCGCGGCGAGATCGGAATCGTGATCTCCCAGGTACACGGCGGAGATGCCGCGTTCCGTCGCGGCGACGAGCACGCGTCCCAAGGAACACGGGGCAATCGTGTAGGAGATGTTCATCCCGCGTCCCCCTCGGCGATAGGTCGCGGGCGTCATGCCCAGATGCGCGTCAGACTTCTCGTAGAGGCGGCTCGCGGAGCCGTAGGAAACCTCATGCAGCGCAGTGGTCACGTCTTTCCCCTTTCGTAATTCGGATTTGAGCCGCGCAACGCGAAGAGCGTCCGCATATTGTCGCGGCGTGATTCCCATTGTCTGGCGAAACGTGCGTTGCAAATGCGGGGCGCTCAGTCCTGTGAGTTCCGCGAGGGTCCGAAGGGAAACAGAGCCGTCCGGGTTGCCCTCGATTTCGCTGCACACGCGTCGAATGAGATCCGCTTGCGGGCTGCTGCGCGCCTGGCGAGGATGGCAGCGCCGGCAGGCACGGAATCCGGCTTGTTCCGCCGCTTCTGGCTGAACGAAGAGAAGAATTTGGCTTGCGTGCGGTCGCCGCGCCGGGCAAGAAGGCCGGCAGTAGATCCCCGTCGAGCGGACCGCATAGACGAACGCGCCATCCATTCGCGCGTCATGCAATGCGACTGCCGCAAGGCATCTCCTCCGCGCGAGCGCGGGGATTGCTGGCGACAACGGGTTGGAAAGCGTTGACACTGGCCAGTCGGTTCCTTCCCAACCACAATATCCAAAACCATTCCCGCGGCGCTATCCGAATCTTGCGGTCAAACTATTTTTTTTCCGGCAGCTATCTGTTCCTTGAGGAGAGGTGATTCTTTCGACATCCTCTTCGTGTGGCGCCGGAGTTGCAGCTCGGCCTGTCGCGGCGGGCGAGGATTTTCCGCGAATCTTGAAGGACAGCCCCGCGTCAAAAGACGCGGGCCACAACAAAACAAGGAGGCAGCTGGCGGAACGGCTTCGCCGGGGAGTATGCATTAAGACAACCCTGGAGGGAACCCAAATTGACGCAGTGAGGTTCGGCAGAGGATAGTGTCCGCGAGCAGTGCCAGAGGCGTACGAAATTAAGGGAGACCTATGCGCACAGCTCGAAATCGAAAGCTCATGGAACAATCCGATCCCAGCCGCGGCGATGCCGCCGTAAAACAATTGTCGGCCCGTACGGCAACCTTGGTTGCCGACCCGCCGTTGTGGACGACGCGAGCCAAGCCAAAGGGCATCGCGCGCGTTCCCACCCATGCCGTGCGGCCCCCCGAAGAACGGCGTGCATACGCCCGAGCGAGGCTGAACCTCCCGCTGCGCGTGAAGCGCATCGCGGGGCAGCGGGATCTACTGGGGGAACCATTACGAACCACCAATATCAGTTCCAGCGGAGTCCTCTTTCTGTCTCCCCAGCGGATTGAGCCGGGGACTCCGATCGAGATCGAAGTCTGCCTTGTGGACCGGCCATTTGGACGAGGCACCGTGAGAATGAGGACCGAGGCGCACATTGTGCGCGCGGAAACCTCTTCGCGCCCCGGATGGCACTCTCTGGCAGCTACCTTCGACGACATTACATTTCAGCGGGAAGAGCCCCTGCCGTCGCGCTTCCAGCGCCATTAGTTCCATTGCAGTCCAAGCGCCTGCATCGCCGAACGAAACGGTCTTTAGGAGGACAGCCACTCTTGGCTGTCCCGTGTCATCTCAGCAGGACGTAAGAGGACAGCCAAGAGTGGCTGTCCTACTAAAATCCCGACCCACAGTAAGCTAGTTTACTGCCAATTCCATGCTACTTTGTTCATTGCGAAATGAGACGGAGGATTGTCTTTCCTTTTGTCTATGGCGGCCAATCCGTTGCGATGACCACAAAAAATCAAACCTCGATTGAATACGTGCTGTTCGATTGGGATGGGACTCTGCTCGATTCGTTCGAGGCGGACGCGAATGCCTACATGTATATGTTCGGCGCCCTGGGGATGAGCTGGAGTATCGCGGAGTTGAAGCGCCATTATTCGCCCAACTGGCACCGCGTGTACCGCGCCGCGCGTCTCCCTCGCGCCAAATGGGAAGAGGCCGACCGGCTGTGGAGACTTTTCTACCGGAAGCAGCAGCCGAAGCTGCAGCCCGGCGCGCGGAACGTGCTGCGGACGCTCGACCGGCGTTTTAAGCTGGCGCTGGTGTCGAGCGGGAGCCGCTCGCGCGTGCGGAGGCAACTGCGGGAACACAATGTTTCGGCGATGTTTCTCGCCAAAGTTTGCAGCGAGGACGCTCCACGGCGGAAACCGCATCCCGCGCCGTTGCGGATGGCGCTCGACCAGCTCCGCGCCCTGCCCCAATCCAGCGTGTATATTGGCGACGCCCCGGAGGATATCCAAATGGCGCATCGCGCGGGCGTGCGCGCCATCGGCGTGCTCGGCGGCTCGCCGGTCCCGGAGCGGCTCCGCGCCGCGTCACCCGACGCCATGATCGAAACGATTCGCGAATTGCCCGCTTTGCTGAAGAGTTTCTAACAAGGTATCGTTTTGATGCTCGGGTGTTGTAGGACAGGCTTCAGCCTGTCTGGTTTTCGTTTGGACGAATCGCAACCCAAACAGGCTTGAAGCCTGTTCTACTCACGGCGCTACGCCAAATCCTCCGCGCGGATCGGGAGGCGGCGGATGCGCTTGCCTGTCGCCGCGAAGATCGCGTTGCAGAGCGCCGGGACCACGGGAGGCACGGCAAGTTCGCCCGCTCCGGTGGGTTTTTCCTCGCTCGGAACGATATACACTTCGACGGATGGCATTGCATCGATGCGCAGGACCGGATAGTTGTTGAAATTGGTTTGCGTGACGCGGCCGCCCGAGATCGTGATCGTGCCGTAAAGCGCCGACGAAAGTCCATACACGATCGCGCTCTCACTTTGCATGACGATGTTGGCTGGATTCACCACGCGGCCAACATCCACCGCGCAAACCACGCGATGCACCTTCACCGATCGCGCCTTGCGGTCCACTGAGATTTCCACCACCTGCGCGGCGTAGCTCTCGAATGCAAACAGCACTGCAATGCCGCGATAGCGGCCCGCGGGCAGCGGCTTGTCCCAGCCCGCTTTTTGCGCGGCCAGTTCGAGGACGCCGAGGTGACGCGGCGCTTTGTCGAGCAAACGGCGGCGTAGCTCGTACGGATCCTTCTTGCCGGCGGCCGCCAGCTCGTCCATGAAACATTCGCTGAAAAAGCCATTCTGCGAATTTCCCACCGATCGCCAGAAGCCGACCGGGATGCCCGGCTCGGTCCGCACGTAATCCACCTGAATATTGGGAATCGAGTACGGCAGATTGGCGACGCCCTCGACGCTGGTCGGATCGAGATTGTTTTTTGTGCTGCCGGGAAACCACGCTTCCATGATCGAAGAACACGCAACGCGCGTCGTCCAGGCAACGGGCCAGCCATCGGCGCCGAGTCCCCCCGCGAGCTTCGCGTAGGACGCGGGCCGGTAATAATCGTGCTGCGTGTCATCTTCGCGCGACCAGGTCACTTTCACCGGCCCGCCAATCGCTTTGGACGTTTCCACAGCCTCAATCACAAAGTCGGCGCCGGCCTTTCGCCCGAAGCCGCCGCCGAGATACGTCGTGTGAATGAACGCATTCTCCGGCTTCAATCCGCAAATCTTGGCAGCGGTGGCCTGCGCCACGGTCTGAAATTGCGTGGGCGCCCAAACGTCCACGCGGTCTGCGCGAACATCGGCGGTGCAGTTTATCGGCTCCATGGTGGCGTGCGCCAGGTAGGGAACTTCGTAAACAGCTTCGATTTTCTGCGCGGCGCCGGTGAGGGCGGACGCTGCGTCGCCTTCCTTGCGGGCCTCCGCGCCGGGTTGCGCCATTTGATCCGCGAAGAGCTTGCTGATGCTCTCGCTGCTGGCGTTTGCGTTCGGCCCTTCGTCCCACTTCACATCGAGCGCGCGCCGCCCCTGCATCGCCGCCCAGGTGTTGTCGGCGACCACGGCAATCCCGCGAGAGATCTCCACGACGCTCTTGACGCCGGGAACGGCCTTGGCTTTCGTGGCGTCAAAGCTCGCGACCTTTCCGCCAAACACCGGGCATCGCGCCACCACGGCATAAAGCATTTCCGGCCGCCGCACATCAATCCCAAATTCCGCGCGGCCGTTCACTTTGTCGGGCGTGTCCAGACGCTTCGTGGGTTTTCCAACGATGCGGTACTGTTTCGGGTCTTTGGGCGGGACGTCCTGCGGGACGGGAAGCTTCGACGCCGCTTCGGCCACTCTGCCGTAGGTGAGCTTGCGTTTGGAGGCGTCGTGGTAGATGACGCCGTTTTCCGTCCGGCAGGCGGACTTGTCGACGTTCCATTGTTGCGCCGCGGCCTGCAGCAGCATGTCGCGCGCCGCCGCCCCGGCCTTGCGCATCGGATCCCACGAGGACCGCACGCTCGAACTGCCTCCCGTGCCCTGCATTCCAAACGCCGGATTAAAATATTCCTTTGCGGCGGGAGCGAATTCCGTGCGGATTTTTTTCCAATCGCAATCCAGCTCTTCCGCCGCGATCATGCAAAGCGCCGTCAGGATCCCCTGTCCCATTTCCGACTTGTCGATCATGATGGTCACGGCGTCGGTGGTAGAAATGAGCATCCAGGCGTTTAAGGACGACGGTGGCACGGTCGCGACAGGCGCCGCGAGCGCTTCAAAACGTCCGGGCAAATAGAAGCCGATGACCAGGCCCGCCGCGCCGGCCACGCCCGTCTTCAAAAAACCGCGGCGATTGATTCCCGTCATTGTTTCAGCGCTCATACCCCACCTCCCACTTCCACGGCCCGCTCATCCAGCGCGTCTTCCGTGGCGTCCGCGCCATCGAGCCGGGAAGGTTTTGCCGAAGCCTTGTGCAATTCCGCGGCGCGATGCACCGCCTCGCGAATCCGCTGATAGGTGCCGCAGCGGCAGATATTGCCTTTCATCGCTTCGTCAATGTCCGAGTCGCTCGGCTTTGGGTTTTGCGCCAGAAGCGACGCGGCGGACATGATCTGCCCGGACTGGCAATAGCCGCATTGCGGCACGTCCACTTCGATCCATGCGCGTTGCACCGGATGGCTGCGGTCAGGAGAAAGTCCCTCAATGGTCGTGATTTTTTTTCCGGCAACGGACGAGACGGGAGTGATGCAGGAGCGCGTAGCTTCTCCGTCGATATGCACTGTGCAGGCGCCGCACAAGGCCATGCCGCAGCCGAACTTCGTGCCCGTCATGCCGAGCGTGTCCCGCAAGACCCATAACAGCGGCATATTCGGTGGAACATCCACTGAGTGCGATTTGCCGTTAACGATCAGTTGAATCGCCATGCGAGTCCTCCGCGGAAGAAATGCTGTTTTGGATACCGGCGCCTAAACCCAGGTTGGAACGGGGACCATTGGCCGGCATTTGCTCGGGAGTATGTTACTGCAAATTCGGCTCGTGGGTAGTCAGATTGTGAGGGATCACCGAGTCTGCGTGAGAACCCTATTTCGTCGGACCCAAAGGTCCGACCCACAACTCTGGTTCGAATCAAGGCTTCCCTCCGGGCAACGGGCTGCCGCGCGCTGTGCATCTCACGACTGTCGGGGCAAGGTGTGTGAGGATGCTCCGGGTTGACTTGGGCGTCCTCCAGTGGTATCAGAAACAGGCCGGTTTGGTGGGGGTTCTTCCTATTCTAGGGCGCGGGCTCCGCATTTGCGCTGAACGTTTCACCCCTGCGGGGATGAATGCGAAGCGTGGAGCCTGCCGGAAACTGGATCATCGCTGACTTCCTCAGCACCCGGATTGATCTAACATTAGTTTTGGCGGGCTCCAAGTAGAGCCCGCACCCGGTTTTTGTCTGCCTGGCGTCCCGGCAGGATAGCTCGCGAGGAGCGTGTTCGGATGTGTTCGCGCAAGTGGCTCATAGTGGCGTTGGTGGCGTGTGCGCTGGCGTCCGCCTGTCAAGATTACAACACGAACCTCTCCATCCAAACGGCCTCTTCCACCCTGACCTTTGTGAGTCCCAGCTCGGCGACCGTGGGAGGGCAGGGCTTCACGATTACGGCCAATGGAACGGGCTACACTAGTGGCGCGCTGATCCTGTGGAATGGAATCCCACTGACTACCACTCTTGTCAGTTCCGTTCTGCTGACGGCGCCGGTTCCCGCCTCGGACCTCGCCACCGCGGGAGTCGTGCAGGTGGCCGTCGAGATTCCCGGCTCTGCTGTCTCCCCGACGCAAAACATTTACAGCACGACGACGTCCGCGATATCGAACGTTGTCCTCTTCACGATAGGCGGGACGACGGGGGCGCCGCCGGCGATCACTTCGCTGTCAGCGTCCACAACTTCAGCGAACTCCACCCCGTATTGCAGTTCACAGGGTTTTACGCTGACGGTCAACGGCACAAATTTTACGAGCGACGCGGTTGTGAATTGGAATGGGGCGGCGCAAACGACGACCTTCGTGAGCGCGACACAGCTCACTGCTTCCATCCCGGCTACTAACGCCGCGTTTTCCGGCAAGGTTGGAGTAACGGTAAAGAATTCGATTGGGACTTCGCCCTCGATGCTCTTCACCATTTCCACGCCGGCGCCGGGGACGGCGCTTGCGTCTCCCACGATCAGTTCGCTGTCGCAAACTTCGGCTGCCGCGGGCAGTCCCGCGCTTACGTTGACCGTGACCGGCACGAACATCCTCCCTTGTTCAGTGGTGCAGTGGGTGAACCTCAGCAACGTCACGACGGCCCTGCCAACCGCTTATGTCAGCGCAACACAACTCAGCGCGACGGTACCGGCAGCCGACTTCCTTGCCATGGGAACCGCTCAGGTCGAAGTATTCACCCTCGGGCCGGGTGGTGGAACATCTGCAGGAATCCAGTTCACGATTGTGGCGCCCTCCATTACTTCCTTATCGTCCTCTACGACTTCGTCGAACACGACGCCGTCGTGCAGTCCCTCGGGGGTCACTGTCACCGTGAACGGAACGAATTTCGTGAATGGTTCGGTGGTCGATTGGGCTATGAATCCGCCGCCGGCGCTGCCTTCCGTGCTGCCGACAACATTTGTCAGCTCGACACAACTCACTGCCACCATTCCGGCTTCGGATATAGCTTCCGCCGGGACGGTAAATATTGAGGTATCCAATTCCGGGGTTCTCTCGAATAGTTTGCCCTTTACGATTTCGGCCTCGTCGCTTCCGGCGCCGACGATTGCATCCATTTCGCCGGCGACCGCGACCGCCGGAACCGTCGCCCTCCCCTTGATCGTCACTGGCACGAACATACTCCCATGTTCCGTGGTGCAGTGGACGAGCGGCGGCGTCACAACGCAGTTGGCAACTACGTACGTCAGTCCAACTCAGACGAGTCCAGCTCAACTCAGTGCGACGCTACCGGCGGCGGATATCGCCTCGGTTGGAACGGCCCAGGTCGCGGTTGCCTCTCCTGCGTCGAGCACAAACACGTCCAACGTAATCTCATTCCCGATTGTCCTTCCAACCATCACATCGCTTTCCGCGTCCACGACCTCGTCGAATAGCACGCCGTACTGCAGCCCCATTGGCCTCACCCTGACTGTAAACGGCACAGGTTTCGCGAACGGGCTCGTCGTCAATTGGAACGGCTCGCCTCGCCCGACTACTCTTGTGAGCCCAACGCAGCTCACCGCGACAATCACGGCGGCGGACACTGCTTTCCTGGGAACGGGTGCGGCAGCGGTGGCCATTACCGTATCCGGCGGCCCCGCGACGAACTCAAACTCTCTCAAGTTTCCCATGACGGCGCTGCCAACAGGCACGAATCTCCCTTCGCCGGTCATCAGTTCGATTTCGCCATCGAACGCCGCAGCGGAAGCATTGACCGGACCGCCTGTCCCGCTGACCGTGAATGGAAGTGGTTTGTCGCCGTGTTCGGTAGTGCAGTGGAACGGCGCCTCGCTCCCAACATCGATATTCATAGGGACCAGCGGAATGACGTCGGTGATTCCCGCAGCCAATATCACGGCTGCTGGAATGTATCAAGTCACGGTGACCACTCCCACGCCCGGAGGGGGAACCTCCGGCAACGAGACATTTACGGTTTATACGCCGGGCTCCCCGAGCACTACTGGGATAGCAGGGGGCACACTGTCTTTGCCGTTGATGAGCTCGGACCAACGCTACGCCGTGTATGTGCTGGCTTCCACTGACGGCGCTACGGAAATTCCGGGATCGACGCAAAATATTTTTGTAAGTGATACTTGCACGGGCGCTCCAAGCGGTTGCACCCCTTCCACGACGCTCGTCTCGATCGGAATCAACGGCACTCCGGCCAATGCAGACAGCATTTCTCCTTCGATTAGCGCGGATATTAGCGCGGATGGGCGCTATGTGTCGTTTCTGTCTTCCGCAACGAATTTGGTGGCGAGCGATACGAATGGCGCCACGGACGCATTTGTCCGGGACACGTGCGCGGGGGTTTCGTCCGGCTGCACGCCTTCCACGCAACTCGTTTCCGTCACGACCGGCGGAACGCAAGCCGATGGAGCGACCACTTCGGCGACGATCGACGCGACGGGCCGCTACATCACGTTCGAGTCTGGGGCGGGCAATCTCGGTTCCGTCTCACCTTCCGGCGGAATTTTCCTGCGAGATACCTGCGCCGGAGCGCCCTCGGGCTGCATTCCCTCCACGCAGCCGCTGGATTAGCTCTTCAGTAGCACAGGCTTCAGCCTGTGGATTTTGATTCTTGCGCGCGCCAAATCCCACAGACTGAAGTCTGTGCTACTCAAAAAACACCTCAATCCGGCAAGAGAAAAAGACGATCCGCGGCGAGTTCGATTGCCCAGGGCTGCGGAAGATCCCGGAACGATTCCCATTCCTGCTTGAAAACCTCAGCCTGCAAATGAAAATCGGCGGGACTCGCGGGCGGTGCGCCAATGCGCAGGTCGAGCGTGACTCGGAAGGGCGTTTCGGTCATCGCGGCCAGCCAGCAAGGGAACACGTTCTCGAAATGTTCCAGGTTTAGTTTCTGAGCTGGGTGCACGCGGACATGATGCGCGCGGATTGCAACATGCTCGAGCGGTTTTGCGAACTGCTGCGCGACGCGAAGCACGCAGCCCCAATCGAGCGCTTCAACGCGTCCGTCGGAAAGACGCCGCGCGCGTGAAAAATTCTTGCACCCGGTAACGCGGGCAACCTCGAGCGCCGGAGGATGGCGGAAGATTTCTTCCTTCGGACCTTGCGCCGCCACGCTTCCCTGCGCCAGCACAACGAGTTTTTCGCAAACGCGGTACGCCTCTTCGAGATTGTGGCTCACGAACAAGGTCGATCCGCCGTAGCTCGTCAGCGTTTCACGGAGCTGGCGCTCGAGAGCGCTGCGCAAATGCGTGTCGAGCGCGGAGAATGGTTCGTCGAGCAGCAGCGCGGCCGGCTCGATGGCGAGCGCGCGCGCGAGCGCCACGCGTTGTTGCTCGCCGCCGGAAAGCGTTGCGGGGTAGCGTTCCGCGAAGCCATCGAGATGCGCGGTTGCAAGCTGTTCCGCGACGCGGCGATTCCTCTCGGCATCCGGGAGATGCCGCAATCCGAACGCGATATTTTCCGCCACGCTCAGATGCGGGAACAGCGCGTAATTTTGGAAGAGCAAGCCAATGCGGCGCGCGCGCGCGGGCACGTTGATGCGCTGCTCGGAATCAAACAGCACGCGCCCGTGAAGCACGATGCGTCCGCGGTCCGGTGTCTCGAGGCCCGCGATTGCGCGCAGCGCCATCGTCTTGCCCGAGCCGGAGGGGCCGAGCAAACCGAGCGGTGCGCCGTCTGCCGTAAATTCAACGGCGAGCCGGAAACCCGGCACATTTTTTTCAATCGCAACTTCGAGTGACATGTTCCGCTTTTAGTAGCACAGGCTTCAGCCTGTGGTGGGTCGTCCTTACAAGGTCCATACCCCACAGGCTGAAGCCTGTGCTACTTAAAACCTCCGCCACAAGCTCAATGCCCGGCGATTGGTCCCGTAAATAATGGCGAGGACCAGAAAAGAAAACAGCAGCAGAACCAGCGCGGTCCGATTCGCCGCGTCGTAATTCGCGGCCTGCACTTGATCGTAAATGTCGATCGAAACGGTGCGCGTCACGCCGGGAA
Source organism: uncultured Acidobacteriota bacterium (assembly GCA_963833595.1). GTDB lineage: Bacteria > Acidobacteriota > Terriglobia > Acidiferrales > UBA7541 > Palsa-360. The sequence goes on from CAWHYM010000003.1 coordinate 29,697, forward strand.
TGTTCCCGCCAACCATCAGGACCACGCCGAACTCGCCGATGGTGTGCGCGAAGCTCAGCACAATTCCGGTGACGGCTCCTGCCGCGGAGAGCGGCAGGATTACGCGAAAAAATGTTGCGAGGCGCGACGCTCCAAGCGTCCAGGAAGCTTCGATCAACCGGCGGTCCACCGCTTCAAATCCGGCCGAAATCGGCTGCACCGCGAACGGAAGGCTGTAAAGCACGGACGCGACAAGCAAACCACCAAATGTGAACGGAAGCGTGTGGCCGAACCACGACTGCCAAATCCTGCCGGCAAAATGGCGCGGACCAAGGCCCACGAGAATGTAGTAGCCGAGCACTGTGGGCGGCAGAACGAGCGGCAGCGCGACAATCGCTTCGACCAGAAATTTCCAGCGCCACCGCGAGAACGTCACCCAATACGCGATGGGCAAGCCCGCGGCGAGGAGAATCCCCGCGACGCAAACCGCCAGCTTCAATGAAAGCGCAATCGCCTGCCAGTTCAAGGTTTCCCCCCGGTGGGAATCTTGGCGGGAAGGACGAATCCATATCGCTCGAGCAGAGCGGCCGTCGCGGGCATCTTGATGTAGTCGAGAAATTGCCGCGCGCCTTGCGGATTCGGCGCCGCACGAACGGCCACGGCTCCCTGCTGAATCGGCGTGTACAAATTTTCCGGAATATTCCAGGCGCGGCCCTTGTCTTTCATCGCGGGCGAAACCACGAGAGAAAGCGCGAGAATCCCGGCGTCCGCGTTTCCAGTTTCCACAAACTCCGCCGTTTGCGAAATATTTTCGCCGAGCACGAGCCGGTCCTTCACGGCTTCATAGATGCCTGATTGGCGCAGCGCTTCTTCCGCGGCGCGGCCATACGGCGCATGCTCTGGATTGGCGATGGCGATTTTTCGCACGGCAGGGTCGCGCAGCGCGGAAAAGCCTTTGCCAACGTCCACGCGGGAATCTTTTTGCGTCCACAACACGATTTTGCCGATGGCATAAAGGTATGTGCTCCCCGGCGCGGCGAGGCCTTCGGCTTCCAGTTTTTTCGGATAGGCGATGTCCGCGGAGAAAAAAACGTCAAACGGCGCGCCGTTTTCAATTTGCGTAAGAAAATTTCCGGACGAGCCCATGCTCAGGCGGACCGTGCAGCCCGTCGCCTTCTCGAAATTCGCGGCAATCTCGTTCATCGCGTAGGTCAGGTCGGACGCCGCGGCGACGGTGACAGTGCCGCACGGCTTCGCCGCCGCTTGTGGCAATGATGCGGCGTTCCTCGCGCGAGCGGCATGAAACGGGGCGGTCAGCATGAGCGCGGCGAGCACAGCCAATGCGAATGTTGTGCGAATCCTCTTCATCATTCCATTGTCCGGAATCACACGCGCACAATCATGACTTCCGTGGATTTAATGAGGGCTGCCGCGGTCTGGCCCTTTTCGAGGCGCATTTCGCGCGCGGCATCCGCCGTGATGATCGAGGAGATGCGCTGGCCGCCGATCGAAAGTTTCACCTGCGCCAGGAGGCCGCTGTAGCGCACTTCCACGATCCGGCCTACCAGTTGATTGCGCCCGCTGATGCGGCGGAAATTGCGGCGCCCGGCCAGGACGTCCTTTTCCTCGGTGCGCGGCAGAAAGCGTTCGATTTCGGATGCGGGGATGCGGTGGTGCCCTCCGGCGGTGCGGATGCTGCGCAATTTCTTCTTGTAGATCCACTGCTTGAGCGTGGGATAGCTGATTCCCAGCGATCGCGCAGCGTCGCGGGGGGTGAGCAATTCGTCGGAATGCACGGATACCTCCAGAAAATACACTTATACCCGTATTTAACAGATGGGTCAATACGGATTAATATGATTCGCGGTTAATTGTGATTCGCTGACGAATGTTCGGCGCGGGCCAGTAGCACAGGCTTCAGCCTGTGGGGTTTCGTCAGAGCGCGGTCGCCCGTCCTGAAACCAAAATCCACAGACTTGAAGCCTGCACCACTACTCCTCCGGCGCAAACGCCAGCAAAACGTTGCCCGGCATGCCGCCGTTGCGCGGATATCCCGAATTGATGAACATCATGCCGCCGGCAATGACCGGGCCGGCGCCGTCGATCGAGCCGCCCTTGGCCGGCACTCCGTTCACCGTGGAATAGGTTTGGGCGGCAGTGTCGAAATCCCAAAGCATCTCGCCGTCCTCGGTGCTGAACGCGCGCACGTGCCCATCGAGCGAGGCCGAGAATACAACTCCGGGAATCAGGGTCAGCGCGGCGGATTGGCCGGGACTGCACCCTGGCCGCGGCGGATCGCATGGATGGCTCGGGGCAAACCAGGCTTTCGAACCGTCTTCCAGATGCAGCGCCGTCAGCCCGCCGCCCTTCACGGGATCGAATGTCGCGCCGCCCACGGGCCCGGCGGTGTTCATCACGCCGGACACATCCGATACGGCCGCGTACACTTTTTGTTCATCGCTGGCCATGCCCCACTGCACTCCGCCGTTGATGCCGCCTTTCCCGACGCGCGTCTGCCAGAGGATTTTCCCCTTTGCGTCCGGGTCAAACGCGTAGACCACACCGGATTTTTGTCCCGCGACAAGAATTTCCTTGCCGTTCGGGGCACGAACCAATATGGCCGACGAACCAAAATCGAAATCCGGTCCATTCGGTGGCGGACAATTCACCCCTTTATTCCGGCAGGCGGAAGTATAGGCATCGTTCGCGAGCACTTGCTCGGACCATACGATTCGTCCCGTCTTGAGGTCGAGCGCCATCACGGCATCACTGGTGGAAGTTGCGGGGACCGAATAATTGTCGCCGGTGGCAACGTAGAGCAATCCCCGCTTTGTGTCCACCGTCGGAGCTGACCAGATCGGTGCGCCGGAAGGTCCCCACTGAGCGGCGCCCGCGCTGTTCGTCCCGGTTTTCTGCGGCGGGTCCACCATGTACGTTTTCCAAATCACCAAGCCGTCGCGAACGCGAAGCGCCGTGACACTCCCGCGAAACGTGCAGCACACATATTGCGGATCGAGCGATCGGGTTTCCTCCCACGATGCGGCCGGAATGAATACAACGCTATTCAGAGCCACAGCTGAGCCCGTCAGCCGTGTGGCTTCGTGCACATCGATTCGCTTCTTCCAAATCAAGTGGCCGGACTTGGCGTCGAGCGCGTAGCCCCACCCGATCAAGTCCGTGAACACGAGTGAAGTTGCAGAACCACTGGGAACGGGAAGGATGGCGGCGCGCACCGGGCCATTGGCTTGAAACACCCAGTGTATGCATCCGGTCTTGGCATCCACGGCCTCGACCGCGCCGCTGGCGCTGCCGACGAAAAGCGTACCGTTCACAACGGTAGGCGCTCCAAACGCCGTGACGTCACCCGGAAAACCGAGCGCCCATTTCAACTTGAGCCGCCGAACCTGTCCCGGTGCAAGGCCCGCTCGCTCGGCAGTCTGGTAGCGCGAATTGGAGGCGGAAGGACTCCATCCCGCCCATGTATCGCCTGCTGGACCGGACATAATGGAAATGTTCGCGGAGCAAAATGCGCTGGCTGGCAGCGGCGTTTCTTCCGCCTTCGTTCCCAGATAATTCGCGACCGCCTCGCGCTCCGCGCGATTGATGGGGTAGGCCACGGCCATCATCAATCCAAAATCGAGCGTACGGAGAATTCGCGCGGCGGATAGTTTCTGCAAAGCGTCCCGCGAGGGCGCGCGCGAACCTGCTTGATCGTGACATGCCGCGCACCGCTTTTGATAAACATCGGCGCCCGATACTGAGGATGCCGCGGACGGAGAGGCGGGTGCCGAATTCTGCGCCGCAGCCGCAGGGATCGCGGAAAGAAACAAGGCAAAGACGGCGATGTGAAAAGACAAACTTGCGGAAGTCCGTGTGTCTCTCATCCGAATTCTTCCTTTAGGGAATTAATGTCTCGGGGAATCTTACGATACTTTGTCCGCCAGCGTGGCGGGAACCTTGCGGGACTCTCAAACAGCTTGTAGAAAAAGAGGGTTCAGAGCAGATTTTAGTAGCACAGCCGCTTTTGGCTGCGCGGTTTTGTGAGTCGCGCGCACCGGCTACCCGACGACGATTGCAAAACCCGCACAGACAAGAGTGCCTGTGCTACTCGACATTTTCCGCAAACTGCTAAACGTGGGCGGCGGCTTCCTGCTCGAACGCGTGATATGAAGAGCGAACCAGCGGACCTGACTCGACGTGCGCAAAGCCCATTTGCTCGCCCTGTTTTTTGTACTCGGCGAATTCATCGGGGTGGACATACCGCACAATGGGCAAATGTTCGCGCGTGGGCTGCATATATTGGCCCAGCGTCAGAATGTTGGTGCCTTGCGCGGCCAGATCTTGCATCGCGGCGAGAACTTCCTCGCGCTCTTCGCCAAGACCAAGCATCAGCCCCGTTTTTGTGGGCATCTCGGGCGCCAGCGATTTCGCGCGGCGCAGGAGTTCGAGCGACCGGCCATAGACCGCGCCCTTGCGCACTTCGTGGTAGAGCCGGGGAACCGTTTCCGTGTTGTGGTTCAGAACGTCCGGGCGCGCGGCAATCACCGTTTCGAGCGCGTTCCAGTCCCCGCGAAAATCGGGGATCAGCACTTCCACTTTGCATGCCGGAACACGCCGGCGAATTTCGGCAATGGTGCGGGCGAAGATAGCCGCACCGCCATCGGGCTGGTCGTCGCGATTGACGGAAGTCACCACGGCGTATCGCAGGCCCATTCGTTCGACCGCTTCGGCCACGCGATCCGGTTCTTGCTCGTCTGGTGGACCTGCCGGCTTGCCCGACGGCACCGCGCAGAAGCCGCAAGCCCGCGTGCAAATGTTTCCCAAAATCATGAAAGTCGCGGCGCCGTGCTCCCAGCATTCGCCCATGTTCGGGCAACGCGCGCTCTCGCACACGGTGTTGAGCCCCAGCGTGCGCATGATGCGCTTCAGGTCCTGATAATTTGGACCGTTAAAGAATTTGACGCGCAGCCATTCCGGCCTCGGGTGGGACGCCGGATCGATTGTGCCCCCAGGCGCTGGCGCAGGAACTGAATTCGAGATGATGTGAAATGGCGAAGCCATCGATAACGATCTCAATTATCCATTCTAAGCGCAGCTCTGACGAGACACAAGCGCGTCAGTCGGTTGGGTGGTCGTAGGTGAATTTCATGTTGCCGGAAGTCCGGTAGGGACGGCAGAACGTAGCCTACCCCGACCCGGTCGGGGTGGGAAAAAGTCCAGGCCATAGATCATTAAGCCCCGACGGGGCGACACACAGAGTTCACCGATTGGATAGGAGGGATAGGAGAGGATGTGAAATTGGAGGATAGGAATCCTAAGGGCTGTTGGTGCCGTTCTACCACGCGGAACGATGCATTTTGTGGCCATTTTACCACACCATATTATCTAATAGGCGTCAACTTATTGATTCTAATGGCATAAACATTATTTTGAAAGGGCTTCAAAGTGCTACTATAAGCGCCTGCATGAGCTATCAAACCACCATCGAGAAGCCAGTCGCTACGAAGGGAGTAGGCCTCCACACCGCCGTGAAGTCCCAGCTGCGGCTGGTGCCTGCTCCGGCCAATACCGGAATCGTGTTCCGGCGCGTAGACCTGGACAATTTTGAGATCGAAGCGCATGTGCGAAACGTGGCGCGCGTCAGCTACGCCACCAGCCTGATGAAGAAGGGCGTGCTGCTCTCCACGACCGAGCACCTTCTCGCCGCGCTTTATTCTTGCGGTGTGGATAACGTATACATCGAGCTGGACGCGCTGGAATTGCCGATCTTGGATGGGTCGTCGCAGCCATTCATTGAAATGCTGGGGCAGGCCGGAATTCGACGGCTGCGGAAGCGGCGGCGTTATCTGAAGGTCGTAAAACCGCTGGAAGTTTCCGAAGGCGGACGGCGCATCGGAATTTACCCGGCGGATGATTTCCAGGTCCGATGTTACGTGGATTACGCGCATCCGGCCGTAGGGTCTCAGGAAATCGAGTTGCGTGTGGGGCGCGAGACGTTCGGCCGGATGCTGGCGCCCGCGAGAACGTTTGGCTTCGTGCAGGATTTCGAAGGGTTGCGCCGGATGGGGCTGATTCGCGGCGGCTCGCTCGACAACGCCATCGTCCTCAACGAAAGCGGGGTCATGAACGGCCCCTTGCGGTTCCCGGACGAGTTCGGCAGACACAAGGCGCTGGACCTGATCGGTGATCTGGCGCTCGTCGGCCGCCCGCTGCTCGCGCGTGTAGAAGCCTACAAAGCCGGCCATGCCCTGCACACTCAATTGGTAACACGCCTGCTGGCCGATCCTTCGCTTTGGACCGAGACCTATGATGAAGCCCCCTCGATGCGTTCGCAGCTTCGCGTCGAGGCTACTGCTTCCGCCGCTGATTGAACCTGCCCTTCGACGAAGCCCCGTGTGTCCGTCCTTAGTGTTTGTTCGATGAAGTATTCGATTCGCACCGCCCGCGGTTGCCACGCATTGTCAATCCCCGGGGAAACGCCGACAATGCAGGCATGGCAAATCCCGACTTCGTGATTGTGATTCTGGCGGCCGGCAAGGGCACGCGGCTGAAATCCGCGCTGGCAAAAGTGTTGCATCGCGCGGGCGGTAGGGCGCTCGTCGAGCACGTTGTGCGTGCCTGCCAGCCGCTCAAGCCGCGCGAGATCGTGGCGGTCGTGGGGCATCAGGCCGATGACGTGAGCGCCGCGGTGGCGCCGCTTGGCGTCAAAACGGTATTGCAGGAGCCGCAGCGCGGGACGGGCCACGCCATGCTGGTGGCGCGGCGCGCGATTTCCGCGCGCGCGAAGTTTGCGATTCTTTTGCCGGGCGACGCGCCTCTGATCCGCACCGAAACGATTGCCGCACTGGCGCGCGCGCACCGGGAAAGCGGCGCCGCGGCGACAATTCTTTCCGCGGAAATCGAAAATCCCGCGGGCTACGGGCGCATCGTGCGGCAGGATGACGGGTCGGTGGCCGCCATCGTCGAGGATGCGGCGCTCACGGGCGAGCAACGCTCCATCCGCGAGATCAATTCCAGCATCTACTGCTTCACTCTCGAAAAATTGTGGCCGTGCCTCGCGGCGCTCAAACCTCAGAACGTGCACAAAGAGTTGTACCTGACGGACGCCATCGCCGTGCTCCGGCAGAAAGGCGAGAAAGTGCAAGCCGTCCTCGCCACGGATTCGGATGAAGTCCTGGGTTGCAACACGCGCGCCGATCTCGCCGCGGTCGACGCCGTGTTCCGCCGCCGCAAGCGAGCGGCCATCATGGATGCGGGCGTGACGATTGAATTACCTGAGACTGTATTGATCGATCCGGAGGTCACAGTCGGCGCGGATACGCGCATCGAGCCCGGAGTGCAACTCCTCGGAAAAACGCGCGTTGGCGCGGGCTGCACGATCCGCACCGGCAGCGTGTTGTCCGATGCCGTGCTCGAAGACAACGTCCTCGTGAAGCCCTATACGATCGTTGCCGCGAGCCACCTCTCGCGCGGGACGCAGGCTGGGCCGTTCGCGCATCTCCGCGATGGCGCGCGCCTCGAGGAAAACGCGCGCGTGGGAAACTTTGTGGAAGTGAAGAAGAGCGTGCTCGGCGAAGGTGTGAAGTCCATGCACCTCACTTATCTCGGCGACGCGCGCATCGGCAGCGGCACCAACATCGGCGCGGGCACGATCACGTGCAACTACGACGGAGTGAACAAAAATCCAACGACCATCGGGAAGCGCGTCTTCATCGGCAGCGATACCGCGCTCGTCGCGCCCGTACGCGTGGGCGATGGCGCCTACGTTGGAGCAGGCTCGGTGATCACGAAGAATGTGCCGCCCGATGCGCTGGGCCTCGCGCGCGGGCAACAAGTGAACAAACTCGGCTGGGCCGCGGCGCGGCGCCGCCAACTTGCTTCCGCCGGCAAGAGCGCGAAACCGCGCGCTCGCAAAAAAGCGAAGCGTAAGAAGTAGCACAGGCTTCAGCCTGTGGGGTTTCTCCGAGGCCTTGAAGACCACTAGACCTGACAAAAATCAAAATCCACAGGCTGAAGCCTGTGCTACTTAAAACCGCCCCAAAACCAATTCCCTTCAATAATTACTATTCACTACTATAGTCACCATTCGGTACCCAGTGCCGGATTGAAACTGTTGATCCTTTCCTCCACCGGTGATATTGTCGGCCTAATCTGCTCTTAGGAGGACCGGTCTATGAGCGTTTGGGTGAACTGGGGCCTCGTTGTGGGTGCAATATCCTTCATCATCGGTGATCTCGTCCTGGAAGTTTACGAAAGCGTGAATCTTGCCGTCCTGGGCATGTTCCTATTGGCGGGCGGCATCCTGGGGCTGGCCATCGACTCGGCCGCCGTCGGTCTGGGAACTGCAATAGTTTTGGCGCTCGTCTACCTGGCGGTTCATCGCCGCCCGGGCCACATGCTGCCGAAACACGTTTCCGGGCACTAGGTTCGATCTAAATGCGATTGCTTCGCCAAGGCCGAGCGTCTGACCGAGACGCGAAACAAGTAGAGTTGTGACTACTTTAGGTTCTGATCCCACACACCCAAAGTGTCCCGCCAAGCCGAAGGAATATCTCCGCACCGTGTGTTAAAATGCGTGCGAGGGGAGAACACTCGCGATGAAATTTGGGGTGGTCGTGTTTCCGGGATCGAATTGCGATCACGATGCCTGGTACGCGCTCGGCGAAGTTCTCCACCAGCCGGTGGAATTCCTGTGGCATCAATCCGAAGAAATAAATGGTTTTGACGCGATCCTGCTGCCCGGCGGATTTTCTTATGGCGATTATCTGCGCACGGGGGCGATTGCGCGGTTTTCTCCGGTGATGCGGGCAGTGGAAAAATTCGCGCGCGGCGGGGGCCTCGTCCTCGGCATCTGCAACGGATTCCAGATTCTCTGCGAAGCGGGTTTGTTGCCCGGCGTGCTGCAGCGCAATGCCGGAATGCGGTTCGTGTGCCGCCAGGTGCACATTCGCGTGGAGACTACGGACACGCCGTTTACCGCCGCGGCCAAACCCGGCCAGGTTTTACAAATCCCGATCGCGCATGGCGACGGAAATTATTTTTGCGATGAAGCGACGCTCGCCGATCTCGAACGCAATCGATCAAATCGTGTTTCGTTACACGACACCGGATGGGCGCGAGGACGCGGCGGCCAATCCGAACGGCTCGCTCGCGAATATCGCGGGCGTCTGCAATCGCGAGCGCAACGTGATGGGCCTGATGCCGCATCCGGAACGCGCGGTGGAAGCGGCGCTCGGCTCGGCCGACGGGCTGGTGATTTTTCGCTCGCTGATCGAATCGCTCATGAGGCAAGCTGCGGTTTCAGCGTAACGAAATCGTTCTTGAAATATCACAGTTCGCGGAACAGTGTTTTTGCTTGTCATTCCGAACGAAGTGAGGAATCTCTCTGGTTCTGAATGCCAAGGAAAAGAGAGATTCCTCGGGCCAAAGACAGGCCCTCGGAATGACAACTTTCTCTCTTCCGCGAGCCGCTAAGCTCATCAAGGATTCGAGTTTCCTGCTTCACGCGAAAAAATGTTAGACACCGAAATAAAAGTCACGCCGGAACTGGCGGCCGAGCACGGCCTCACCGCCGAGGAATACGCGCGCATCCAGAAGATTCTTGGACGCGAGCCGAACTTCACCGAGCTGGGCATCTTCAGCGTGATGTGGAGCGAGCACTGCTCGTACAAATCGAGCAAAGTGCATTTGCGCCGCCTGCCAACGCGCGGGCCACAAGTGTTGCAGGGACCCGGCGAAAACGCGGGCGTGGTGGACATCGGCGACGGCCTCGCCGCCGCGTTCAAGATGGAGTCGCACAATCATCCGAGTTACGTCGAGCCGTTTCAAGGCGCGGCCACCGGCGTCGGCGGAATTCTGCGCGACATTTTTACGATGGGCGCGCGGCCGATCGCCGTGCTCGATTCGCTGCGCTTCGGGCCTATTTCTTCGGGCGCTTCAGGGGCTAAAGCCCCAGTTCGCAAGCCGAATTTGGCCGGGCTGAAGCCCGGCCCTCCAAACCCCAGTGCTCCAAGCCCGAGCGCTCCTAACCCTAGTCCTTCAAACTCTAGCTCTGCGAATCCTAGCGTTGCGAACTCCGCCGCTATCTCGGGACATTCGCTTTCTGCGAGTTTTGGAGGGACGGGCTTTAGCCCGTCCGAACAGGCAGCCACAAAGAGGGCTTTAGCCCCTGAAGTCACTGATGGCGTCGACGAAGAAACGATAGCTCGCAACCGGCGGATTCTTGACGGAGTCGTGCGCGGGATCGCGCACTACGGCAACTGTTTTGGCGTGCCGACCGTCGGCGGCGAAGTGCAATTCGAGCCAGGCTATTCGGCGAATCCATTGGTCAACGTTCTGGCGCTTGGCATCGCTAAGAAAGAAGACCTGTTTTTCGCGAAGGCGCGCGGCGTGGGCAATCCGGTGATTTACGTGGGCGCAAAAACCGGGCGCGACGGCATTCACGGCGCGTCGCTTTTGGCTTCCGCGGAATTCACGGAGGAGTCGCAGCAAAAGCGGCCCAACGTGCAAGTCGGCGACCCGTTCATGGAAAAGCTGCTGCTCGAGGCGTGCCTCGAAGCGATGCAGACGGGCGCGGTCGTCGCGATTCAGGACATGGGCGCGGCAGGGCTCACGAGCACGTCGTGCGAGATGGCCTCGCGCGGCGGCCTGGGCATTGAGATCGAACTTGCGCGCGTGCCGCAGCGCGAGCCCGGCATGACGCCGTACGAAATGATGCTCAGCGAATCGCAGGAGCGCATGCTGCTTGTGGCCGAGCGCGGCCGCGAGCAGGAAGTGCTGAAAGTATTCGCCAAGTGGGGACTCGACGCAGTCGAAATCGGGCGCGTTACTCAGGATGGCTTGGTGCGCGTGCTGCATCGCGCAAAAATCGTAGCGGAAATTCCCGCGCACGCGCTGGCGGAAGAAGGACCGGTTTACCAGCGTCCGCTCGCGCCGCCTGCGCCTGTCGCGCATGAATGCCTCGTCGAATTCGGCCCTGCGGGCGCGGACCTCACTGAAAATTTCCGCGCGTTGCTCGCGGCGCCCGCGATTGCCTCGAAGCGCTGGATCTGGGAGCAATACGATTACATGGTGCGCACCAACACGCTCGAAGCTCCGGGGGCGGGCGATGCGGCGGTGGTGCGCATCAAGGGCACGAAGCGCGCGCTCGCGCTTGCGGCTGACGGCAATGGCCGCTGGTGCCGCCTCGATCCGTTCGCCGGCGCGCAGCTTGCCGTGGCCGAAGCCGCGCGCAACGTGGCCTGCTCGGGCGCGAAGCCCATGGCCGCGACCAATTGCCTCAATTTTGGCAGCCCCGAAAAACCGGAAGTGATGTGGCAGTTCAGCCGCGCCATCGACGGCATCGCCGAGGCGTGCACCGCGCTGGAAATTCCCATCACCGGCGGCAACGTGAGTTTCTATAACGAAACGCTCGGCCGCTCCATCGATCCGACGCCAGTTCTCGGCGTGCTCGGAATGATCGAAGACGCTTCGCGCGCGCTGGGCATGGCGTTCCGCGCCGAAGGCGATTCGATCCTACTGCTCGACGGAAACACGACCGAAGTTAGCACGACTAAGAATGCCGCCGAGGAATTTTCCTCCTCCGAATACGCGCGCACGATTCGCGGCATCGAGGCCGGCGCTCCGCCCGCGGTGAATCTCGCCGCGGAAAAGCGGCTGATCGCGCTGCTGGCTGCGCTCGCAGGCGACGGCAAGTTGCAATCCGCGCACGACGTAAGCGACGGCGGCCTCGCCGTAACACTCGCTGAATCGTGCTTTGCGAGCAACGGCCTTTCGCTGCACGCCGCGCTCACGAGCAAGGAGCCGGACGAGGCGGCGCTCTTCGGCGAACGCGGCGCGCGCGCCATCGTATCGGTTACTCCCGAAAACCTTGCCGATGTGCGCCGGATTGCGGCACAATATGAAGTGACGGTCGTGGAAGTTGGCCGAGTCTCCCGCGGCGAATTCCGCATCGAATTAAATGGGAAGGCAATAGTCAGCGCCGAAGTCCCCTCCCTCGCTGACTCCTGGAGTGGAGCCTTCGGACGGCTCTTGAACGCGTAAGGCGCGGGCTGTACTTGCAACCCGCCAGGAAAAAGATCTCCGAAAGGCAGAATGAATCGCCTGATTGAAATTGAGAACGACCGGTTTCACGATCACTGCGGCGTGTGCGGCGTCTTCGGCCATTCCGAAGCCGCGAAGATGGCCTATCTGGGTCTCTATGCGCTGCAGCATCGCGGGCAGGAATCGGCCGGCATTGTTTCAAGCGACGGGCGCGAACTGCATCTCGAAAAAAGCATGGGCCTGGTGGCCGATATTTTTCAGCCCGAAGTGCTCGCGCGTCTGCCGGGCGACGCGGCGCTCGGCCACACGCGCTATTCGACTGCCGGCGACACGTCCCTGATGAACGCGCAGCCGATCGTGATCGACTGCAACAAAGGCAAGCTGGCCCTCGGCCACAACGGCAACCTGCCGAGCGCGGCGAGATTGCGCCGCACGCTCGAGCATCGCGGCTCGATCTTCCAGACCACGAGCGACACCGAAGTGATCGTGCACCTTGTGGCCCGCAGCCAGGCGCGGAATCTTTCCGGCGCTCTCGCCGATGCTCTGAATCAAGTCGAAGGCGCGTACTCGCTGCTCGTGCTGACGCGTGACGAAATGTACGCGCTGCGCGATCCCCGCGGCTTCCGCCCGCTGGCGCTCGGGCAGTTGGACGGCGCGTGGGTCGTGGCCTCGGAAACGTGCGCGTTTGACTTGATCGGCGCAACCTACGTGCGCGACGTCGAGCCCGGAGAAATGTTGCGCATTACGCGCGCGGGAATTGAGTCGCTGCATTTCGCGCCGAAAAAGCCGCTGCAGCAATGTATTTTCGAGCACGTCTACTTCGCGCGGCCCGATAGTCTCGTCTTCGGCCGCGTGGTCGAGCAAAGCCGCGAGATGCTGGGCCGCCTGCTGGCGCGCGAACATGGCGTTCCGGCCGACGTCGTCGTGCCGGTGCCCGATTCGGGCGTGCCGGCCGCGGTGGGATATTCGCAGGAATCCGGCGTGCCGTTTCGCATGGGCTTGATTCGTAACCATTACGTCGGGCGCACGTTCATCGAGCCGCAGCAATCGATCCGTGATTTTGGCGTGAAGCTGAAGCTCAATCCCGTACCCGTGCTGCTGCGCGGCAAGCGCGTGGTGCTCGTCGACGATTCCATTGTGCGCGGCACGACCAGCCGCAAGATCGTGCGCATGGTGCGCGAGGCTGGCGCGACGGAAGTTCACATGCGCATCAGCTGCCCGCCGACAATTTCGCCGTGTTACTACGGAGTGGATACGCCGACGCGCGAGGAATTGATCGCTTCCGATGAATCGCGGGTGCGCCCGCGGCTCACGCCAGAGGAACTTGTCGCCTTTGAAGCCAAGCTCGGCCCGGGTGAGCCCCGATCGGATCGGGCGCAGCGCACGGTCGAGGAAATTCGCCAATATCTGGGCGCGGATACGCTGGGCTACGTCTCGCTCGAGAGTTTGCGGCGCGCGGTGGACGATACGCGCGGCTCGTTCTGTACTTCGTGCTACACGGGCGTGTATCCGGTGGACGGCGCGCAGGGCGAGCTCGAATCCCGCCCGGCGGAGCCCGAAGAAGCGCCAGTCGTGGAAATTCAGGTGGTGCCCAATGAACGCTGAAGAAACGCTCCCGGTTGCGGCCAAAACAAAACCGGATGTAAGCAATCTCATTCTCCGCGAGGCGTTGTCCTGGCTGTGGGTTATCCTCGCGTTCCTGTTCATCACGGGAACGATTGTCCAGGCCCGCGTGATTCCCTCCGGTTCGATGGAGAGAACTTTGCTCGTCGGGGATCACCTGCTGATGAGCCGCATCGGCTACGAAGCCGAATTGCCCATGACGCCTCTGCACGTGCGCCTCTGGCGCAACCCGCACCGCCAGCAGATTATCGTGTTCCGCGCGCCGCTGCCGGGAACGCCGGATTACATCAAGCGCCTGATCGGATTGCCGGGCGACGAACTCGAAATTCGCGAAGGCGTCGTGTCCATCAACGGAAAGCCGCTGAATGAACCGTATCGCGCGGACCCGCCCAATCCGACCGATAATTACGGACCAGTAACAGTTCCGGCCGGCGAATATTTCATGATGGGCGACAACCGCGATGATTCTTACGACAGCCGGTACTGGGGTTTCGTGCCGCGCGATAATATAATCGGAACGCCCATCATGGTGTATATGTCGATTCGGGCGCCCGAGGATACCTGGAATCCGGGGCACATTCGCGACCGGATGACGACGTACGCGAGCATTCTGTTGCATCCGAGCATTGTGCGCTGGCGCCGCATCTTCAAATTGTTTTGATCTAACGGGACCACGCCGCCCGGCTCCTCTCGCCACGGCAGAAAGAGTTTTTCGTTCAGGGGCTGGGCTGTACTTGCAGCCCGCCGAGAATATGGACTACGCCGAAGCAGGTGTGGATATTTCGCTTGCGGACCAGGCCAAGCAGCGCATCCGGCGCTTGGCTTCGCGCACGTTCACGCGCGGAGTGATCGGCGGGATCGGTTCGTTCGGCGGGTTGTTCGCGCTCGACAAAAAATGGCGCGAGCCGGTGCTGGTGTCCAGCGCCGATGGCGTGGGTACGAAGCTGAAAATCGCCATGGCCATGAACATTCACTCCACGGTTGGCGCCGACCTGGTCAACCACTGCGTCAATGACATCCTCACGCTCGGCGCCGAGCCGCTTTTCTTCCTGGATTATCTGGCGATGTCGAAAATGGATCCCAACGTGGTCGAGCAATTGGTCGAGGGGATGTCGCGCGCCTGCCACTCCGCCGGATGCGCGCTGATCGGCGGCGAAACGGCGGAAATGCCCGGTTTCTACGCGCCGGGAGAATACGATCTCGCGGGCTTCATCGTCGGCGTTTTGGAACGCGCGAGTCTGAAAAAAACAAATGCCGTAAAGCCGGGCGATTTGGTTTTCGCGCTTCCTTCGACGGGGCTGCACACCAACGGCTATTCGCTGGCGCGCAAACTCATCTTCGATCACGCGGGCCTGCAGCCGGAGACTTACGTCGCCGAGGTCGGCAACAAAATCGGCGCGGAGCTGATGCGCCCGCACCGCTGCTACTGGCCGATGCTGAAGACCACCGTCGCGCGCGGCTGGCTCTCCGCGATGGCGCATATTACAGGCGGGGGCATTACCGGAAATTTGCCGCGCGTCTTGCCGCGAGGAGTGCAGGCGGAAATCGAACTCGGCTCGTGGCCCGTGCCGCCCATTTTTTCCTACCTCGCCGCGCTCGGCAAACTTGAACGCGACGATCTGCTCCGCACGTTCAACATGGGCGTGGGCATGATTCTGGTCGTGCCGCTGGAAAATCATCGCGCCGTCGAAACCGAACTGAAGCGCCGCCGCGAAAAGTACTACCGGATCGGGCAGATCCGCCGCTGCGATCCCCGCAAACCTCAAGTTGTGTTCACCGGAACTTTGCCGATTTAGCTGCTCTTGAGTAGCACAGGCACTCTTGCCTGTGCGGTTTTGTATATCGCACGCACAGCCTGCCAAACGAGCGACAATCGCAAACCCCGCACAGGCAAGAGTGCCTGTGCTACTAATTCACGGCAATCCAGCCTCCTTAACGAGCGGCAGAGTATTTTTCCGAGACCAGCGCATGTCTTCGCTGTTACGCAGCCAGAAAATTAGGGTGCCGTCAATTCCCATCTTGGAAACCGTTTCGAGGCCTTCGACAGCCTGTTCGCTCGTGCCGATCAAGGGATAGCTGCCCTACACGCTGACACCGATTGCCGCGCGTGCGGCGTCGTGCTAGCATCCGCGAAATGGAGAACGTGTCCGGGCACCCGGAACACGAACCTCCATCCTTCCAGACATTGCGCCGCAAATGATTTTCCGGTGCGGCCGCCCGCCCCCGCGGGCGCGCTCACCGCGAACGGCGCTCAGGGGGTTGAACGATGAAAGCCTACGCAACGCAGTCCATCCGCAATGTGGGCATTGCCGGTCACGGCGACACGGGGAAAACCCAGCTGGTGTCGTCGTTGCTGTTCACCGCGGGGATGACCACCCGGCTGGGAAAGGTCGCCGAGGGAAACACGGTCACCGACTGGGACGAAGAAGAAATCGCCCGGAAGATCACGATTCACACGAGCCTGGCCTATGCCGAGTGGGCGCCTTCGGCAGCTCGCAGCGGGGGCCAGGCGGAAAAAATAAAAATCAATTTTCTGGACACGCCGGGCTACAGCACGTTTCTGAACGACACGCGCGCGTCTCTGGTGGCGGCCGACGCCGTGCTGATCGTGGTGGACGCGGCGGCGGGCGTGCAGGTGGTCACGGAAAAAGTGTGGGACTACGCGGTCGAGTACGACGTGCCGCGCGCGTTCGCCATCAACTGGATGGACCGCGAGCTGGCGAATTACGACCGCGCGATGGAGTCCGTCACGCGCGTGTTCGGCCGCAACGTCGTGCCGCTGCAGTTGCCGATCGGCGCGGAGAAATCATTTCGCGGCGTGGTCGACCTGATCACGATGAAGGCGCATGTCTACACGCCGGACGGCGACGGCAAGCCGAAGGTCGAGGAGATTCCCGCCGATTTGGCCGAGGCGGCGAAGGTCGCGCACGAAACGCTGGTGGAAATGGTCGCCGAGGGCGACGACGCGCTGATGGAGGAATTTTTCGAGAAGGGCACGCTGCCGATCGAGGATTTAATGAAGGGCCTGCGCGAGGCATTCCAGGCCAAGCGCATCTACCCCGTCGTGCTGACCTCCGCGCTGCACAATATCGGCAGCGCCACTCTGCTCGATTTGCTGGCCGATGTGTTTCCGGACCCGTCGCGGCGCGGCTCGGCCATGGGCCACACGAAGACCGCCGGCAAAGGCAGCGAAGTGCAGCGAAAAATCGGCGACGCCGAGCCGCTGTCCATTTTTGTGTTCAAGACGCTGGCCGATCCGTTCGCCGGGCGAATCACCTATTTCAAGGTGATGTCCGGCGTCCTGAAAAACGACGCGATGCCGCAGAACTTCACGCGTGGCACGAGCGAGCGCCTGCAGCACATCCAGGTGATGCAAGGCAAGACGCCGACCGCCGTGCCCGAACTCCACGCCGGCGATTTGGGCACCGTCGCGAAACTCAAGGAAACGTTCACCGGCGACACGCTCGGCGACAAGGCGGCGCCCATTCACTATCCGCTGCCGCACGTTCCCGAGCCGTCCATCACGTTCGCGGTCGAGCCCAAGACGCGCGCGGATGAAGACCGCATCGGCCCCGCGATCCATAGGATTCTGGAGGAAGACCCGTCGCTGCGTTTTTCGCGCGATCCGCAGACCAAGGAGTTTCTGCTGGCGGGCTCGGGCCAGCAGCACATCGAGGTGGTGGTCGCCAAGCTGCACAAGCGCTACCACGTGGACCTGACGCTCCACCCGCCCAAGGTGCCCTATCGCGAAACCATTCGCGGCAAGGCCGACGCCGAAGGCAAGCACAAGAAGCAGACCGGCGGGCACGGGCAGTTCGGCGTCTGCCGCATTCGCATGGAGCCGGCGGCGCGCGGTACGGGCATCGAATTCGTGGACGACATTTTCGGCGGCGCGATCCCGAAGAACTGGATTCCGTCGGTCGAGAAAGGCATCCGCGCTTCGGCCGAGCGCGGGTATCTCGCCGGTTTTCCCGTCGTGGATTTCCGCGCCATCCTATACGACGGCAAGTATCACGACGTGGACAGCTCCGACATGGCGTTCAAGATCGCGGGATCGCTCGCGTTCAAGGAAGGCATGAAGCAGGCCCGGCCCGCGCTTCTGGAACCGGTGATGCACGTCGAGGTTTATGCGCCGGACCAGTATTCGGGCGACATCATGGGCGACTTGAGTTCCCGGCGCGGGCGGATCAGCGGCAGCGAGGCGCGCGGATCGAGCGTGATCGTCAAGGCGCAGGTTCCCTTTGCCGAGATGCTGAATTACGCGACCACGTTGACGTCCATGACGCAGGGCCGCGCCACCTACACCATGGAGTATTCGCACTATGACTATGTTCCGAGCGAAATCGCGGAGAAAGTGATCGCCGCGGCGAAGGCGGCCAGGGGAGTCGTGGTGGAGGAGGAAGAGCAAGTCTAGGAACTGGAGGCGGGACGTAAGGAGGCAGGAGGCAAGAAAGCAAGAAAGCAAGGAGGCAAAGAGCGAACGGCTTTGCCGGTTGTCGATGAGCCAAATTGGAAGTTGCGCATTCTTCCGCTTATGAAAGAATCCTTGCATTATGCCGAAGAAACTTTCTCCCCGATGGGCCGACGCGACACTCGCCATACATGGCGGTGAGCCGAAGCACGGCCTGAACGCCCCGGTCACCGCGCCTATTGCTCGCTCAGCGAATTTCACTTTCGCCAGCACGGGGGAAATGAAGCGCTGGGCGGAGGGCAAATCGAAAGCCTACATTTACACGCGCTTCGGCAATCCGACCCTCGCCGTAGCCGAAGCGAAAATCGCGGAACTGGAAAACGGCGAGGCCGCCGTCGTGACGGCCTCGGGATCGGCCGCGATCTCGAGCGCCCTCTTGGCCGTGCTCCAGGCCGGAGACGAATTGATTGCCACGCGCCAGCTCTACGGCGGCTCCTACCGGCTGATGCGCGACGTCCTGCCGCGGATGGGAATTCGCGTGCACCACGTGGAATCGAATCTCGAAGGCGTGGACCGCCTGGTAAACGCAAAAACCCGCGCGCTCTATGTGGAGTCACCGACCAATCCCACGCTGCGGTCTCGTGGATTTGAAAAAGGTCGTGGCGCTGGCGCGGAAGCACAAACTTATTTCGCTCATCGACAACACGTTCGCGACACCCATTCTGCAAAAGCCTCTGGACCTGGGCTTTGACCTGGTCGTGCACAGCGCGACGAAATACCTGGCCGGCCACTCCGACATCGTCGCCGGCGCCGTGGCCGGGAACCGGGAGCGTGTCGCGGAGGTCCGCGAAATGATGGTTTCCCTCGGCGGATCGATGGATCCGGATCCTGCCTATCTCTTGATTCGCGGATTGAAAACGCTCGAAATTCGCGTTCGGCGGCAGTGCGAAAGCGCCATGGCTGTGGCGCGCTTCCTGGAACGCCATCCGAAAGTCAGGCAAGTTCACTACCCGGGCTTGGCCTCCCATCCAGATCACCGCCTGGCAAAACGGCAAATGATGGGCTTTGGTGGAATGCTGGCTTTCGACCTGAAGGGCGGACTTTCCGCCGCGAGACGGTTCTGTGACAAGACCCGAATCTTCCTGCTTGCCGTCAGCCTGGGTGGAGTTGAATCGCTCATTGTGCTCCCAATCTACACATCCCACTACCGGATGAGCACAGTCGAGTTGGCTGCGGCAGGGGTCGGGCCAGGGACTGTCCGCATGTCGATTGGCCTCGAGGCCCCCGGTGACCTCATCGCCGACCTGACAGCTGGCTCTCTCCTAAAATCCTGTTTTTAATTGGGTTAAGGGAATATTAACAGGGGCTCACAATCTCTATTGACCCCCTTGGGGGCATATGACTTACAATTGGGGAGCAGGCTTCCTAGTGGCGGGAATCTGCTCCTTAGTTTGGCAGGCATTGTGCTCTCTTCATCGCAGAGGACAGTGCTGCTAGTCGTTTCAAATTGGTCCAAAAAGCTCCCATGGGTAATCGCGCTCAAAAATCGGGATTTTGGCTTTTCGCCGTTGCCGGTGTTCTTTTCGGCCTTGCTGGTTGTGAAGACTCGGCCAAGACTCCTGTGCAGGTGCGGCCCGCCCAGATCGCTCTGTCGTCGCAAGACCAGGTCCTGTCTTCCTTGCCGCTCAATGCGCAACACAAAATTTTGATCCCGCTTGTCGTTCAGGCTCCGTACGGGGCTGAGCGGCTTGCGGCCGAGAGTCAGGCCGCGTTCGAGGCGGGCGAGCAGGATTTCCAGGCCGGCCATCTCGGCAAGGCGCGCGAGGAGTTCGACGAAGCGCTCGACCAGTTGCTCGCCAGCGGATTCGATCTCGATGCCGACCCGCGCCTGAGCGCCTTGTACCATCACATTATCGACACGGTGAGCCTGGACGAACTCGAAGCATTCCGCGCCGGCGACGGTTTCACGCGAACAGAAGTCCACGCCCGCGCCCATCGATGAAATCGCCGAGGAACCGATCCCCCAGCCGGAAAAGTTCGATCCCAATCTGCGTGGCCGCGCGGAAGGCGAAGTGAGCGCCATCGACCATGACCTCCCGCTGACGGTCAACGATCCTGTTCTCGCCTATTTGAATTATTTCAAGACGCCGCGCGGAAGCGCGATCGTCGAAACCGGGCTGCGCCGCGCGGGACGCTATCGGGAAATGGTGCAGCGGGTTTTGAAGGAAGAGGGCCTCCCTCAGGATTTGATTTATCTGGCCCAGGCCGAGAGCGCGTTCCAGCCGCAGGCGGTTTCCAAAGCGGGCGCGCGCGGAATGTGGCAATTCATGTCCTTTGCCGGACGGAAATACGGCCTGCAAAAAACCTGGTGGGTGGACGAGCGCCAGGATCCGGAAAAGGCCACGCGGGCCGCCGCGCGCGATCTGCGCGATTTATACGACCAGTTCGGCGACTGGTATCTGGCCATGGCCGCTTACAATTCCGGCGCGGGGACGGTTCAGCATGCAGTGGAACGAACCGGCTACGCCGATTTCTGGGAGCTCTACCACCGGAATGTTCTGCCGAAGGAAACACAGAACTACGTGCCTATTATTCTGGCGCTGACGCTGATCTCGAAGGACCCCGCGCGATACGGCATCGAATTTGAGCCCGAGCCCGCGCTCAAGGCCGACACGGTCAAGCCGGGCCAGGCGATTGATTTGCGCCTCGTCGCCGAGACCATCGACACCGATCTCGAAACCCTGCGCAGCCTGAATCCGGAGCTGTTGCGCCTCGTCACGCCGCCCGATCCCGAGTTTGTGCTGCGACTTCCCGAGGGGACCGCCGAGCGTTTTTTTGCGGAAATCGCGGCCATTCCTCCGGAAAAATGGGTGAGCTGGCGCCGCCACAAAGTCGAGCAAGGCGAGACGCTTTCCTCCATCGCCAAGCAGTATCGTGTTTCTCCGGCGGAAGTGGCGGATGCGAACGAACTGCCTGCCGGGGCGCTCTCTTGAGGAAGGTCAGAAGCTGATTATTCCAGCCGCTGCGCGATCCGAGGCATCCACCGGGAAGCTGATCCGCTACCGGGTGCGCCGTACGGACACGATTGCCACGATCGCCGATGAATTCGACGTCACGGCCGCCGAACTGCGCAAGTGGAACCACCTGAGGGCCGACCGCGTGGTGCGCGGCACGTCGCTCCGAATCTATCCGGGCGGCATGACGCCAACACCGCCGCAGCAGCAAGCCAAGGCCAAGGACGCCGCGCCAAGCACGCTCGTCGCGCAGCGCAGTGGCGCGAGAAACCTTCCCGTCGTGGAAGCGCGCTCGACGAGCACCGTGGTGCATCGCGTGAAGCCGGGCGAAACGCTGTGGTCCATTGCCCGCGCCTATCAAACGACGGTGGAAGCCATTCAGGCGGGGAACCGCTACTTGTTCAGCCGTCCCCTCCAGGTAGGCGATACCCTGACGATCCTGCCGACTCGCTAGTCCCATCTTGCTTTTTATTCCGTCTTATCTCTATATTGTGAGCGGGTTCGCGGCGGTTCCCTGCCGGCAGGCG
The DNA here is from genome assembly GCA_963833595.1 of uncultured Acidobacteriota bacterium. Lineage (GTDB taxonomy): Bacteria > Acidobacteriota > Terriglobia > Acidiferrales > UBA7541 > Palsa-360. The sequence continues at coordinate 51,293 of CAWHYM010000003.1, forward strand.
CCGGGTCTTCGATGGCGCCGGCCAGGAAGGGATGCCGTGAAAAACAACACGGAATCGGCGGTGATTGGGCAAGCGCTTGACAAACATGCCGGATTCCGTTTATAAGCCCGCGATGGCTTCAAGCGCCATCGAATTCCTCGAAATAGCGGCGAGTCGAAGGGAGAACGTGGATGGCCTACGAAAAAGAAGACCAAAATGACGAAAACGAGTTCGTGCATTTTGAGGAAGAAGAACTCGGCGGCGACCCGGAAGAAGTGATCGAAGAGGAAATTGAAGAGGAACTGGTCATCACCGAGCGCCCCAGTGCGGCGGGCGCTCCGCAAGCTCCTCTGGCGGCGCCGAAACCGGCGGCGAAGAAAAAAGCGCCGGCCAAGAGAGCTAAAAAGCCGGCGGCGAAGAAAGCGAAAAAGAAAGCCAAGCCCGCACCCAAGAAAGCAGCCAAGAAAAAACCGGCCAAGAAGGCCGCCAAGCGCGGCAAAAAGCGCTGACGACTTTCCAAGTCAAACGATTTGCCGGCCAGAGATTTTCGGACTGGGGCCCGGGGTGTTTCCTCCGGGCCTTCAGTTTATTTTGGCGCGCAGTCCCATCCTGTTTCATTCCGGCGCATGTTTGATAAAATTCCCGTCAGGCAAGTCTTCTTTCCCGTAGCGGAACAATTTTCTTGCGGGTTACGCCGTGCGTGACTAGCATGGCGGCCATGAAGATTGCCGTCGAGCATGTGCGCCGGATGCGGGGAGGTGCGCAGGCCCAATTGATGCGCTGCGACGATGAGGCGTACTACATCGTCAAATTCCAAAACAATCCGCAACATTTGAGGATTCTGGCGAACGAAATGCTCGCAACACGTCTGGCGGCGCGGCTGGGATTGATCGTGCCGCAAGTCGAAGTGGTCGACGTGCGTCCGGAAATCATCGCGTACACGCCGGACCTCGTGATTCAGCTGGGCCTTGGAAGGAAACCTTGCGCGGCGGGAAAACAATTCGGATCGCAGTTCCCGGGACATCCGGCCCGGATGACGGTTCACGATTTCTTGCCCGATGAGCAGTTGCGGGCGGTCCGGAATCTTTCGGATTTCCTCGGCGTTCTGGTCTTCGACAAGTGGACCTGCAACACGAATGGCCGGCAGGCGATTTTTTTTCGCGAACCCGGCGATCACGCGGAAGCGGCCGGCTCTGCAGGGCCTGGTGATACAGCGTTGGGCTATACAGCATTGGGTTACACAGCGATGATGATCGACTTCGGATTCTGTTTCAATGCCGGGGAGTGGGATTTTCCCGATGCGCCGCTGCGCGGTTTGTACGCGCGCCACAGCGTCTACGAGGGCGTCGCCGGAATGGAGGCGTTCGAGCCCTGGCTTGCGCGCCTCGAAAACCAGATCACCGAGCGCGTGCTGGGCGAGGAGGCCGCGCAAATTCCACCGGAGTGGTACGGCGGCGACTGGAATGCACTCGAGCGGTTGATCGAGCGCCTCTACCGCCGCCGCGAGCGCGTGCGCGAACTGATCCTCTCGGCTCGGAATTCCGGCCGCGAACCTTTTCCTAATTGGAAGGTGAAACATGCCTGATGAAACGTTGCAACCCTGCGCCTATCACGTGGTGCGCTACCAGCCCAATCTCATTCGGGACGAGTGGGTCAACATCGGCGTTCTGCTCTTCGTTCCCGGCAATGGGCCCGGCGAGGGGCCCGCGGCGGGGCGCGTCCGCCAGCGGTGGCTCGAGGAGCCCGCCGACCTCGTTCGTCTGCGGCGCCTGCACCCGGCGGCGGACGAGGAACTCTTGCTGCGCCTGCCCGCCGAATTCGACCGGCAGTTTGCCGGACGCGAGATGGAGGCGGAGGCGATTCTCGAAAAATTCGACGAGACGCTGTCGAATGCCGTGCAGCTCGCTCCGCGCAAAGGGCTGCTCGCCCGCGACCCGGACGCCGAACTCGACCGCCTCTTCCGCGAGCAGGTCGAGCCGCTGCGCGAGACGCGGCGCGGCGCGGCGGAAATCCGCACGCGCAGCGACGTGCGCGCCCGGGCCGCGGATTATTTCCGCACCGAAAAAATTCTGCGCCTGATGCAGCGCGGCGTGCGCGTCGAGGAGTTCACGGCTCCGGGCGATCCGATGCGCATCGACTTTTCCTACCGCCGCAACGGCACGCGCGGTTTCGTGCATTCCGTGGCGCTCGGGCGCGATCCGGGGCAGGCGAAACTCCTCGCGTACACGGCGGGGGCGATCCGCGAACGCGTCCGCCATTCGGAATTCCTGGCCGTCACCGAACGCGAACCCGCGCGCGGCAACGTGCGTGACCATTTTATTTCAGGGATTCTCGCCGAGAGCGATATTCGCGTGGTGCCGCTCGCGGAGCTGCGCAAGTGGGCGCATGAGGTGGCGCCGGTGCTGAGGGCGGAAAGCGGTGACTAGTGACTGGTGATCGGTGACTGGTGAACCGTTTCGGACGACGCGGCAGAATTAACAGTTCAGAGTTGAGAGTCGAAATTCATTCCGCCACGCAAGTCAGCTCACATTTAACTCTTGACTCTACACCTCGACTCTTCACCAGTCACCAGTCACTTTCCTACAGAATGTCCTCGCTCCACCCCTCGAGATACGCCTTCACCTTGCCGACAAACTGGTGGGCGACGGCGCCGTCCACGACCCGGTGGTCGTAGGAAAGCGTCAAGTAGACCATGGAGCGGACGGCGATCGCGTCATCGATCACCATCGGGCGTTTCTGGATCGCGCCGATCCCCAGAATGGCGACGTTCGGCTGGTTGATCACCGGGAGCCCCATCAGCCCGCCGTAAACGCCGGGATTGGTGATCGAGAAGGTGCCTTCCTGGACCTCTTCAGGCTTCAGCTTCTTGGCGCGGGCGCGCTCGGCGAGATCGTTCATGCCGCGCGCGAGCCCGAGGAAGTTCTTCTCCTCGGCGTTCTTCAGCACGGGCACGATCAAGCCCCAGTCGAGCGCCACGGCGATGCCCACGTTGATTTCGCGGTGCAGCACGACCGTCGCCCCGTCGGCCGACGCGTTGACCGTCGGAAAGGCGCGCAACGCCTCGACGCAGGCGCGCACGAAGAACGGCATGAACGTCAGCTTGGTGCCGTACTTGGCTTCGAACGCGGCTTTCGAACGCTCGCGAATCTTCGCGATCCGCGTCATGTCCGCTTCATCGATGGAGTAGACGTGCGGCGAAACGTGCTTGGAGGCCACCATGTGCTCGGCGATGCGCTGGCGCATCACGCTCATCGGCTGGGCTTCGTAGTTGCCGAAATAAATCCGCTCGCGCGGGACGGCATTTTCGAGCGCGGGATGCGCGACAGCGCCTCCCGCCGGCGGCGGAGCCGCTGGGGAAACGGACGGCGCCGCGGCAAAAGGCGCGGGCGCCGGGGGCGCGGCAGGCTTCGTGCCGCCGGATTCGAGCGCGGCGAGAATATCTTTCTTGCTGATGCGCCCGCCCGCGCCGCTTCCTTCCATCGAGGCGAGGTCCACGTTGTGTTCTTTTGCAATCTTCCGGACCAGCGGCGAACTGCGAATTTTTTGGCCATTGCCGCCCGCCCTAGTCGGGGGCGCCGCAGGCGGGGCGCTGGCGGCGGCTGGGGCTGGCGGAGCAGGAGCGGCCGCCGGAGTGGCTGGAGCGGGAGGCGCTGCCGCAACCTTAGGCGCTGCAGCCTTTTCTGGCGCAGGGGACGGTGCCGGACGCGGCGGCGGGAGCGGCAGCCGCTGCGCCAGCCGCATCGATCACCGCGACCACCGTCTGGATCGGCACGGTCTGCCCCTCGGTGACCTTGATTTCCTTCAGGACGCCGGCCGATGGCGCCGGAATCTCCGCGTCCACCTTGTCGGTCGAAATTTCGAACAGCGGCTCATCGCGTTCGACGCGGTCGCCAGGTTTCTTGAGCCACCGCGTGATGGTGCCCTCAAAAATGCTTTCCCCCATCTGGGGCATGATGACGTCTACGGCCATTGTTTGCCTCTTTCCCCGCTCGTGATGATTCCATCCGCCGGTGACTAGTGACTGGTAACCAGTGACTGGTGATTCGTGAATCGTGATTTGTGATTCGTGAAGAGCCGAACCTCGTAGGTCGAGATTTAAAAGCAAGCACTTCAGACTTCCGGATCCGAACCAATCTTCAACTTTCAACTTTTAACCGCCGACTGTCAACTCTACCTGCCTCGGCTTATTCTCGCTGTTCAACTGCGGCGCCGCCCTCGAAGCCTCACCAGTCATCAATCGCTCGAAGCCACCTCATAAATCGTCTTTGTGAGTCGCGGCTTCAGCCGCGACGTTAAGGGACCTGAAAAATAAGGGCTTTAGCCCCTGACGCCCTGCCGGGTTTGGATGGCTTGCCATTCATGAGGTGGCTTCTAGTCACCAATCACTTCTCCTAATACCTCGCCAGTTCCCGGGCCGCGGCGACAACTTTCGCCGCGCTGGGCAGGAAATATTCTTCGAGCCCCGGCGCGTACGGGACCGGCGTGTCGAGCGAAGTGACGCGGCGGATCGGCCCGTCGAGGTCCTCGAAGGCGCTTTCCGTGACGATGGCCGCGATTTCTCCGGCGATGCCGCCGGTGCGCGTGTCTTCGTGCACGACGAGCAGCTTGTTCGTCTTCCGCACCGACGCGAGAATCGTTTCGCGGTCCAGCGGCAGGAGCGTCCGCAAGTCGATCACCTCGGCCTCGATGCCTTCCTTCGCCAGTTCCGCCGCGGCTTCGAGCGAAGTGTGCAGCATCGCCGCGTAGCTCACGATGGTGAGGTCGCGGCCCTCGCGCCGCACCGCAGCCTTTCCGATCGGCACCGTAAAATCATCCGCGGGGAGTTCTTCCTTGATCCGGCGATACAGAAATTTGTGCTCGAAAAACAGCACCGGGTTGTTGTCGCGGATCGCCGACTTGAGGAGGCCCTTCGCGTCGCGAGCCGTCGCCGGGCAAACCACTTTCAGGCCGGGCGTGTGCACGAAATACATTTCCGGATTCGCGGAATGAAACGGCCCGCCGTGCACGCCGCCGCCGCAAGGACCGCGCAGCACCATGGGCACCGGCGCGCCCCAGCGGTAGTGCGATTTTGCGGCGAAATTGGTGATCATGTTGAAGGCGCAGGCGATGAAGTCGATGAATTGCATCTCCGCCACCGGCCGCAGCCCCGCGTAGCTCATGCCGATCGCCGCGCCCACGATCGCGGATTCGCTGATCGGCGTGTCGATCACGCGCTCCCAGCCGAACCGCGCAAGCAGGCCCTCCGAAGTCTTGAACGCGCCGCCGTACACGCCCACATCCTCGCCGATCAGGACGACGGTCGGATCGCGGTCCATTTCCTCCAGCATCGCCTGGCGAATGGCTTCGAGATATGTCGTTTCGGCCATGGTCAGCGTCCCGCCTTGGCGCGAACGGATGCGCGTGCCGGTTTCTTTCCGGGCTTTGCTTTCGGCGCTGCCTGTTTGGCGGCCGGCGGCCGCGCGCCATTGGCCGCAAATGATTTCATCGGCCATTCGGCCTTCACGCTGGAGCGCGGCGGCATCACTTCTTCCTTCGGCCGTTGCCAATCCGCTTCGATCGAGTGGCAGCCCTCGCAATAGACTCCCTCTTCGGCCGACTCCGGCGGGGGGAACGGCGAGTTTTCGGCAAATTCCACGTCGGCTCGAATTTCGCTCGCGATGCGGGCGTCGATTTCCTTTTTCGTTTTCGCGTCCCAGAGTTTTTTTTCAGTCAGCAATTTTTCAAACCGGTCGAGCGGGTCGCGCTGTTTCCATGTTTCGAGCATCGCCTTGGGCACGTATTCCGCGGCGTCATGTTGCGCGTGGCCGAGCATGCGCATGGTCTTGGCTTCGATCAGCACCGGCCCGTTTCCTGCGCGCGCGTAGGAAACCGCTTCCCGCGTCGTGCGTTCGACGGCCACCACGTCGTTGCCGTCCACGACGGCGCTCTTTACGCCATACGCCTTGGCGCGGTCCGCGAGATCCCGCAGCGCGGACTGCTTCTCCACCGGCGTCGAGTACGCCCACTGATTATTTTCCACGATCAGAACGAAAGGAGCCTTTTGCACCGCCGCGAGATTCAATCCTTCGTGAAACACGCCGGTGGATGTTCCGCCGTCGCCGATCCACGTCATCGTCACGATCTTTTGCCCCAGGTACCGTCCGGCCATGGCGATTCCCGCCATCACGGGGATCAGGTCGCCCAGCATCGAAATGGGCGAGATCACATGCCGCGATTTCAGGTCGCCGAAATGGCTCGTGCCGTCCTTGCCGCACGTCGGTGATGTGTAGCGCGCCATGTGCTGCGTCATCACGTCGCGCGGCTTGAAACCCCGCACCAGCAGCGCGCCGATATTGCGGATCATCGGAGCGATCCAGTCGCCGGGACCGAGCGCGTAGGCCGTGCCCACCGAAATCGCTTCTTGCCCCAGGCTGGGATACAAACCGCCGACGATTTTGTTTTGGCGGAACAGCCGCACCATCTGTTCCTCGAGCTCGCGGTTGAGCCGCATGAAGTAATACAGTTCGAGGTGCTGTTCGCGCGTTAGAGTGGAGGTCATTTTTTTCCAAATTGCCAGAGCCCAAATTGCTTCTCGCCGAGCTGTAGCCCGCGTCTTCAGACGCGGGGCCTTTGCCGATGTCCGTGGAAAAATCCCCGCCTCTGAAGAGGCGGGCTACAGCACGTTCATGCGACATCGAAAATCAAGATACTGGTCAATCCTAGACGGTGCCAGCGCTGTCCGGTCCTCAAATGGCTGGAGCAGCGCATGCAGCGCATCGCAGCCGCACGCGCGCGGACCCAGGCCAAATATTTCTCCGAGGTGGGCCGCGATGCGCGGCGCGGCTTCCTTCATTTCCACGGGCCGGCCCAGCAATTTTTCCAGCGACGTCGCCCGCTTCCCGGCGATCCCGCACGGCACGATCAAATCGAAATAGCGCAGGTCCGTCGAGACGTTGTAGGCGAAACCGTGCGAGGTGACCCAGCGGCTCAAATGCACACCGATGGCAGCGAGTTTTTCCTCGTCCTCTACTTCCTCGACTTCCTTCACTTCCTTTACTTCTTTTCGATTCTCAGTCGCGGAGCCGGCCGGCACATCCACCCACACGCCCGTGCGTCCGGACACGCGCTTGGATGCAATGCCGAACTCGGCCGTCGCGCGGATCATGGCTTCCTCGAGGCTGCGCACGTACCAGGCAACATCGCGGCGAATTTCGGCGAGGTTCAAGATCGGATAGCCGACGAGTTGTCCCGGTCCGTGATAGGTGATGTCGCCGCCGCGGTTCGTTTCAAAAAACGAAACGCCCATCCGGCCGAGCAAGTCGTCCGAGGCGCGAAGATTGGAAATATTCCCGCTGCGGCCCAGCGTGATCACGTGCGGGTGCTCGCACAGCAGCAGAACGTCGGGAATAGCCCCGGCTTTGCGCGCGGCGGCAATGCGACGTTGCAGCTCCCACGCCGCGCCGTATTCCACAAGTCCGAGATCGACGACCAGCAGCTCTTTCATGGCATCCGAACTCTCAACTGTGAACTGTTAACTCCCAACTATATCTATGCGTTAATGGAAAGTCCGCGCACCGCCGCAACCGCGTCGGACATCGCTTCCCAGACCGTCGGATGCGCGTGCACGGTGGACATCAGATCGTCCACAGTGGCTTCGAGTTGCAGGGCCGCGACCGATTCCGCAATAATCTCGGTCGCAAACGGCCCGATGATATGTACGCCAAGAATCTCGGCGGTCTTTTCGTCGGTCACGACCTTGATGAAACCTTCGTGGTGGCCCAGAATTGTCGCCTTGCTGTTTCCGAGGAACGGGAATTTTCCGGTTTTGACCGCGTAGCCCGCCTCGCGCGCCGCGCGCTCGGTCAAGCCGATCGAAGCCACCTGGGGCTCGCAGTAGGTCGCGTTGGGGATGCGCGTCTTCTCAATCGGAGGCATCTGCTTGCCCGTGATTTTCGCGACGCACGTAATGCCCTCCATCGACGCGGCGTGCGCGAGCTGCGGCATTCCGGCGACGATGTCGCCGATCGCGTAAAGGCGCGGCTCCGCCGATTCCATGTACGGCCCGACATGAACAAACCCGCGCTCGATCTTCGCCTTCGATTTTTCGAGGCCGAGGTTTTCCGTCTTCGGCACGCGCCCGACGGCCATCAGCACGCGCTCGGCGGAGAGGGTCTGCGTCTTTCCGGCCTTGTCGGTGAACGCGACGCTCGCGCCCTGCGCGTCTTTTTTAACGGACTCGACTTTGGCCTCGGTGAAAATTTGGATGCCTTTTTTCTTCAGCGCCTTTTCGAGTTCCGCCGAAATTTCCTCGTCTTCGATGGGCGTCACGCGCGGCAGCATCTCGAGCACGGTGACTTTCGTCCCAAACGAATTGAAGACTGACGCGAACTCGACGCCCACCGCCCCCGCTCCGACGATCACCAGCGTCTTCGGCACGGCCGGCAGTTGCAAAATTTCGATGTTGCTGAGAATGGTCTTGCCGTCAATCTCGATTCCTGGAAGCGAGCGCGCCGCCGATCCTGTTCGCAAACATGATATGCGTGGCTTCGACCTCGGTGACTTGCCCGTCCTTTTCGACGCTCACGCGCCCAGGGCCCGCCCACCGGCCCCAGCCCTGCATTTTTTCCACTTTGTTTTTGCGGAATAAAAACTCGATGCCCTTGGCGTGTTTATTGACGACCATTTCCTTGCGCGCCAGAACCGCGGGCCAGTTCAGCGTGAATTCCTTCACGTCGATGCCGAACTCCTTGGCATTCTTAAACGTGTCGTAAATTTCTGCGTGGTGCAGCAGGACTTTCGTGGGAATACAACCGACGTGCAGGCAGGTGCCGCCCAGGAACCCGTCTTTTTCGATGACGAGTGTTTTCAGCCCCCATTGCGAGGCTCTAATCGCGGTGTTATATCCCCCCGGACCGCTGCCGATAATTGCGAGATCGTATTTGGCCAAGTGTCCTCCGCGGCAGGCAGGAGCGCCGCTCAAGTTGCGCGAATTCAGATGGGTGCGCTCCAGCGAGCCCACCCCATTGGATAAAGTGGAAGTGCAGCCGGCGTCCGCTCTTTCGCGCGGCTTGCCCCGATCGAATCGGGGCTTGCCCCATTAGAATCAGGGCCTGCGCGGGAATTCCGCGCTTCGATTCTATCAGCCGCTCGGATGCGTCGCAACATGGGGACCGATTGGCAGTTTTTGCCCGAATCCGCATGCCCTACGGTCCGAACGGCCGTCATTTCTTGTGCAGGGGAAGAAGCCGTTTCCAGGGGGGTAATTTACTTTACTTCGACTCTTATTTCCGACTCGATCGTCTCACGCAGTTTGCGAAGCAGCTTTTCTCTGGTGAACGGCTTGCCTAGCAAGGCGATTTCGGAATCGGCCAGCCCGGCGTGCGTGAAGCCGGTATAGCCCGACATATACACCACTTTCATCTGCGGTCTGATGGGAGCCAATTTCGTGGCCAAATCCTTCCCATTCATTTCGGGCATCACCATGTCCGTGAGCAGCACGTGGATCGGCCCGCCGTGCCGCAGGGCGATCTCGATTGCCGCCTCAGGAAGTCCGGCTTCCAGGACAGTGTAGCCGCTGCCTTCCAACAAGCTTCGCGTCAACCCCCTAAGCGCTTCTTCGTCCTCCACGAGCAAGATGGTTTCCGAGCCGCGCAAAGACTCAGCAGGAGCGGCAAGCGGTTGTTGCAAGCCGGCCGTTTGTCCGGCCCGGGGCAAGTAAATCTTGAACGTCGTGCCCTGTCCCGGTTCGCTGTAAACCCAGATATGGCCGCCACTCTGCCTGACGACTCCATAGACCGTCGAAAGGCCCAGTCCCGTCCCCTTCCCGACTTCCTTGGTCGTGAAGAACGGTTCGAATATGCGGGCTTGGGTCTCCGCGTCCATTCCCATCCCGGTGTCGGCAACCGCCAGGAGCACATATTGGCCCGGCAACTGAGGCGGATGGCGGCGGGCATAGTCTTCATCCAAGTCTACATTTGAAGTCTCGATCATCAGCTTCCCGCCGTGCGCCATTGCATCCCTGGCGTTGACGGCAAGATTGATGATCACCTGTTCGATCTGGTTTTGATCCGCTTTGACGGATCCCAGCGCAGGATCCAGGCTGGTCTTTAGATCGATATGTTCACCAATCAAGCGCCGGAGCATCTTTTCGACATTCAGGACAATCGCGTTGAGGTCCAGGACCCTGGGTTCGAGAACCTGCTGGCGGCTGAAGGCCAGGAGCTGCCGAGTCAGCGAGGCGGCGCTCTGCCCGGCCTTCTTGATTTGCTGGCATTCCTTGTGGAGGGGGTCGCCCGGCGGCAGGCGCTCTTCCAGAATCTCGCTGTAGCCGATGATCACGCCCAGCAAATTATTAAAGTCATGGGCGATCCCGCCGGAGAGCTGCCCAATGGCTTCCATCTTCTGCGTTTGGCGCAGCTGTTTCTCGAGCGATTTTCGCTCGGTGATGTCCCGGAAAATGGCGATCGCACATTCCTGCCCGGCGACGTCGAGGACCTCCGCTGAATCCACGGCTATGCGGATTTCACCGGACTTTGTGCGAAACGTAGTTTCCAATTCGCGCACCGAACCCTGCCTCATGACCATCTCGATAAAACGGGTGCGATCCTCGGTCCGCTCCCAAAATTTCAACTCTCTGGAAGTGCGGCCGATCACCTCTTCGCGCGAATATCCTGTTACGCGAAGGAAACTTTCATTCACGTCGAGGTAGCGGCCTTCCGGGATCGTAGCGATGCTGATGGGTTCCGGGTTCGCGTTGAACGCCTTACGAAATGTCTCTTCCGCATTCCTGCGTTCGGTAATGTCCACAAATGTTTCTTCGTTCACCGCGGGTGCGCCGCCCTTGCCCTCCACTAGGTTTGCGCTGCCTAGGAGCCATACCTTGCTTCCGTCCTTCCGCCGAAGGCATTGCTCGTAGTTGGTGAGGCTCTTCACCTTCCGGAGTATGGCAATAAAGGTAGTTCGATCCTCCGGATGGAAGTATCGATCGGCGATCGGGCTAGCGAGCAGTTCTTCGCAGGTGGCATACCCGAAGATCCGCGCGCAGGCGAGGTTACATTCCAGAATTCGTCCGTCCAGAGTCGTGCGGATGACTCCCGCCAGGCTTCTTTCAAATAGCAGCCGGTACCGCTGTTCCGCCGATTCCAGTTCCAGGCTCTGAGCGGAGAATCGGCGATCAAATACGGAGGTCAGAATGGCAAGCGCGAGGATCATCAACGTGACGATCGTGATGCCCGCCGTTCCAAAGATAGTGATGCTCGTCGCGTGCGACATGTCCGGGACCATGCCGTCAGCCGTGAAAGTAGCCGCGGCCATTCCGGTATAGTGCATCACCGGGACGGCAAGCCCCATAACGGTGGCGCTTGCGATTTTTCGCAAGCTGAAGCCCTTTTTTTCATCCCGCGCCAGGAACGCAAGCCGAAGCGCCACAAACGAAATGACGATCGCAAGAGCAATCGACAAGGCCACCAGCCGGGCATCGTAGTGGCACATGGCGGTCGAACGCATGGCCTCCATGCCGATATAGTGCATGGCCGAAATTCCCGCGCCCATGACAATGCTTCCGGCCACTGCCCGCCGTAGACTCATGAACTTGCGGCTCACGACGTAAAGGGCCACGCCTGCGGATAGAATGGCCACGCGCAGCGACAGCATGACCGTGGGCCAGTCATAGCTGACAGGCACTGGCAAGCTGAAAGCCAGCATCCCGATGTAATGCATGGACCAGATGCCCAGACCCATGGCTCCGGCGCCGCCGATCAGCCAAAACACGAGGGCGCGGCCCCGCGCGACCGTTACTCGGCCTGCGAGGTCAAGTGCGGCATAAGAAGCGCAAATCGCAATGAGAACGGAGAGCGCGACCAGACGGTGGTCGTAGGAACCTGTCAGTACTGGAGTTTCAGTGAACAAGCATTAACCTCTAGGCGCCACCTGGCTGGCTGCGCCTCGAGACTTTTTAAATTTTGCTACTTCGTTTTGCCGAAACAAAGGCCAGCTATGCCTCGGCATCCCCAATCCATTGATTCTAAAGGGCGGGAAGAAGCCCGGCGCCACTGTCCATCGCCTTCCATACTTACTTGAATATGCTAGAGGGCGCTGCGCGCAGTCGTCAATCCAACAATTCCATCTGATTACAAATCAGATGTTGTCCATTTAGACACGTGACGTGGATTAATGAAAACTTGGCGGCTCCGAAATCGTGGACGGGACAAAGGGGCGTGCTGCGCAAACAGGGGAGCCCGCACACGCTTCGAACCCGCACTCCACTCGATTCCGCCTGTGCTACACTCCCGCCCGTGTCCCGACGCCAGTTTCAAGGCTTTCCCGCAGACATCGGAAAACCCTACGACGAGGTGTTCTATCCCGAGCCCATTGGCTTGGTGCAATGGATTGCGTGGAGTGGCCACCCCGACGCGGAGGTGAAATCATGAAAACCCTTCCGGCAGCGGACGTCGTCATTATTGGCGGCGGCTGGACCGGCTTGCTCATGGCCAAGGAGCTGGGTAAGCGCACCTCCCTGAAAATCGTAGTGCTGGAGCGCGGCGGGATGCGCAGGACCGAAGACTACGCGAGCGACATGGACGAACTCGACTATTTCATCCGGTTGCGCATGATGCAGGACACTTCGCGGGAGACCGTGACGCTGCGGCACAATCCCGGAGAGCGCGCCCTGCCCGTCCGCCAGCTCGCCTGCTTCCTTCCCGGTGAAGGGATCGGCGGCGCGGGCGAGCACTGGACGGCACAGTGCCCGCGCTATCAGCCGGACTGCCTCCAGCTGTATTCGAAGACGGTTGAGCGCTATGGCGAGAAACGCCTGCCGGAGAACCACGCATTTCAGGATTGGGGCATCACTTACGACGATCTTGAGCCTTACTATACGCGGGCCGAGCAATTGCTCAGCGTTTCCGGCAAAGTGGGAAATCTGCGCGGGCAGAAGATCGAAGGCGGAAATATTTTTTCCGGCTGGTACAGCGCCGAGTATCCCAACCCGCCGCTCAAGACGCCGTATTTTCCGGCGCTCTTTGGCGAGGCTACGAAATCGCTGGGCTACCATCCGTACCACGATCCCGCGGCGATGAATAGCGTTCCATCGACGAATCCCGACGGCGTTTCGCGCGCCGCTTGCCTGTATTGCGGGTTCTGCACGCGGTATGGCTGCATGGTGGGCGCCAAAGCACAGCCCACCAACACGCTGCTACCTCTCGTGGAGCAGATCAACCGCGTTGCTATTCGAACGCATGCGACCGTGCGCCGGATCGTTCATGACAAAACGGGGCACGACAAAGCGGGAAAAGAGGGAAGGGCGAAAGGCGTCACTTACGTGGATGCCAACGGCGAGGAATTCTTCCAGCCCGCCGACCTGGTGATCCTAGGCTCCTGGACGATGAACAACAACCGTCTGCTCATGCTTTCCGGAATCGGTGAACCATACGACTCGGCTACGGGCAAGGGCACGCTCGGGCGAAACCTGACTCACCAGGTCCTTTTTGCCGGCGCGTTTGCGTTTTTTGAAAAGTCACTCAACCGGTTCATGGGCGGCGGCGCCGTGGGGACCCGCATCTCGGATTTCGACGGGGACGTCTTCGACCATTCGAATCTTCCTTTCCTCCGCGGCGGCACGTTCGCGGCCAGCGCGTACGGCGCGCAGCCCATCTCGGGCTTTGGCGCGGTGCCGCCGTCCGTAAAAGCGCGTTGGGGCGCGGAGTGGAAAAAGGCGGCGATCGCCTCCTATGACCGGAGCGACGCCATCACCTTCTCAGGCGAGCATGTTCCCTACAAGACGAACTTTTACGATCTCGACCCGACGTACAAGGATTATGCAGGTGATCCACTGCTGCGCATGACGATCGATTGGAACGACAACGAACGCAGGACCGCTGAATTCATGACCGCCAAGGCCGTCGAAATCGCCCGCGCCATGGGTGCCAAGGAAATCAACTCGTTCCCGGGCTACGAACACTACGACGTGCGGCGCTACCAATCGACGCACGTGCAGGGCGGCACCATCATGGCCGCATCTCCCGACCGCGGCGTCGTAAGCCCGTACCTGCAGCACTGGCAAATGCCGAATCTGTTCGTCCTCGGCGGTTCCACGTTCCCGAATCAGGGCGCCGCGAACCCCACGCCAACGATTCTCGCATTCACCTACCGCACCGCCGACGCAATTGTGGATCGGTACTTGAAGAAGCCGGGCATGCTGTCTTGACCGTGCTCGGAGGCATCTGCTAGCGTAGGTGGTTCCACGGGCGCTGGCGCGCAGCGTCGATTCGCACTCGCCGGTCGAAAGCCGAATCAAAATTATGGATACGATTCACATAACGATGCCGGACGGAGCAATCCGCGAAGTTCCGCTCGGCACGACGGCGGCGGAGATTGCGCAGCAGATATCGCCGCGGCTGGCGAAGGAAGCGCTGGTGGCTCGGATCGCTCCGATCCATGGATTGGCCGGAGCGCCTGCGAGTTCGGCGGCGAGCGCGGCGGGCGAAAAATCTCCCGACGCGGCGCCTGAAGCTCGCATGACTTCCGCGGCGAACGGCGAAGGTTTTCTGGTTGATTTGCGCGCGCCGATCGATCAGGACGTGCGGCTCTCGATCCTGACGCCGAAAGATCCCGAAGCGATTCAGGTGCTGCGCCACTCGGCGGCGCACTTGCTCGCCGCGGCGGTGATGGAACTTTTCCCGAACGTCAAGCTGGGCATCGGGCCGCCGATCGACACGGGCTTTTTCTACGATTTCGTGCGCGCGGAGCCGTTCGCACCCGAAGACCTCGAGCGCATTGAAAAGAAGATGCGCGAGCTCGCCGCGCAGGACATTCCCAACGAGCGCAAGATGATGCCGAAGTCCGAAGCGCTCGAGCTCTATCGCAAATGGGATCAGGGCTTCAAATGCGAACTGGTGGAAGAGCGCGCCATCGAGCCGATGGTTTCGTTCTATACCACCGGAAAATTCATCGATTTCTGCCGCGGGCCGCACATCCCTTCGACCGGGCGAATTCGCGCGTTCAAGCTGATGAGCGTCGCCGGCGCGTACTGGAAAGGGCAGGAAAGCAATCCGCAGATGCAGCGCATCTACGGCGCGTGTTTCTACACGCAGCAGGAGCTGGACGAATATCTCCACCGGCTCGAAGAAGCCAAGCGGCGCGATCATCGCCGCCTCGGGCAGGAGCTGGACCTGTTTTCCGTTCAGGAAGAGGCGGGGCCAGGGCTGATTTTCTGGCATCCCAAGGGCGGCCTGGTCCGCAAAGTGATGGAAGACTGGCTGCGCGACGAGTTGCTGCGGCGCGGTTACGATTTAGTATATACGCCGCACATCATGCGCCTCGAATTGTGGAAGACCAGCGGCCACGCGAATTTTTATCGCGAGAATATGTTCGGCCCGGTCGAAGTCGAGAAGGACGATTATCAGCTCAAGCCCATGAATTGTCCGGGCCACATCTTGATCTACAAGTCGCGCCTGCGCAGCTACCGCGAGCTGCCGGTGCGGCTCGCCGAACTCGGCACCGTCTATCGCTACGAGCGCTCGGGCGTGCTGCATGGCCTCTTGCGCGTGCGCGGCTTCACGCAGGATGACGCGCACATTTTCTGCATGCCGGAGCAAATCGAATCCGAAATCGAGGCCTGCATCGATTTTGCGTTCGCCGTGATGAAGACGTTCGGATTCAACCAGTACGTCGTCGAGCTTTCGGACTGGGACGCGAACCATCCGGAAAATTACGCCGGCTCGGCCGAAGACTGGGCGCGCTCGACGGGCGCGCTCGAAACGACGCTGACCAGGCTGCACATTCCGTTCAAGCGCATGGAAGGCGAAGCAGCGTTTTACGGGCCGAAGATCGACGTCAAGCTGATCGATGCGATCGGCCGCCCGTGGCAACTCACCACCGTGCAGTTTGATTTCAATTTGCCGGGGCGCTTTGGCCTGGAATATGTCGGCGAAGACGGCAACCGGCACCAGCCGCTCATGGTGCATCGCGCGCTGTGGGGCTCGGTCGAGCGCTTCTTCGGCATCCTGATCGAGCACTACGCCGGAGCGTTTCCCGTGTGGCTCGCGCCCGTGCAGGCGGAAGTGCTGCCGCTCAGCGAAAAATTCGCGGAGTACGCGAAAAAAGTTACCGCCGCTTTGAAGGACGCCGGATTCCGCGCGCATCTCGACGACCGCAACGAAAAGCTGCAAGCGAAAATTCGCGATGCGCAGTTGCAGAAGATTCCCTACATGCTGATCGTCGGCGGCAAGGAAGCCGAAGCCGGCACGGTCTCGGTCCGCCAGCAGAGCAAAGGCGATCTCGGCCCGCGCCCTCTGGCGGAATTTCTCTCCGACCTGCGCCAGCAAGTCGATTCCCGCGCGATTTAATTTTTTTGGTGGCACTGAAGCCTGTGGGTTTTTGTGCGCCCGAAAGTCAAAATCCGCAGGCTGAAGAGCTCGTTTGGCAACTTAATTTCGAACAGGCCAGCGGCTAAAGCCGCATTCAATCTTCACATGTTACGGTACGGCTGAAGCCGTGCCCTACAAAGATTTGGCAGTTTCCACACGGGCTCGGAAGCCTGCGCTACGAACCATTTCGAAACAAATCGCCGCTCTTTCCCTTGCTCAATCTTTGACTTCTCCGCACATCTATGCAAAGAATCCTCCGAAACCCGGGAGATCTCGACATGAGCGCAAACTCAACGAGCGCCGATTCTAAGATGGACACTCGCGATCGCAGCCGGATCCTCAAAATTCTTGAGAGCAATTGGCAGGCCGAGATGCGGGGATACCACACCTATGAAATATTGGCGGAGCGCGAAACGGATCCTTCGCGGCGCGCCGCGTTTCGCACTCTCGCGTATGCCGAGCAGCACCATGCGCAGCTTTGGGCCGACCGAGTTCGCGCCTTGGGAGGTCCGGCCCCGGTCTATAACGGGCCGAAAACCGGCGAGGCCGACACCATCGCCAATCGCGTAGGCGGCGTAGGCATGGCGCTGCGGCGGCTGGAGCTGGACGAAAGCCGCGACATCGCAAAGTACGCGAAACAAATGAAGGAACTCGGCGACGAACCCAGCATTCGTATACTGGAGCAGGCGCTCGAAGACGAGCGCGAACACTACCGAACCCTGAGCGGGCTCATTCGCAACCGGAGGCCGCTCCCGCACCCCTCGCCCGAACAGGCCAAAAAGGCTCTCGACGAACTTCTGGCCTCCAGAGAAGAGGAACATCCAAGAGCAGCCGGCTGGATCGGGGACGCTATCTACGGAATCAACGACGGGCTCGGAGCGATCTTCGGAATTGTTTCCGGTGTTTCCGGAGCGACCCTTGGCAACAGCAAATTTGTCATCATCGCGGGGATGGTGGGCATGATTGCGAGCGCGCTCTCGATGGGTTCCGGCGCGTATCTCGCGGCCAAAAGTGAGCGAGAAATCTATGAGGCGGAATTTTCTCGCGAGCGCGAAGCGGTTGAGTTCAACGAAGCCGAAGCGCGAGAAGTTCTTTCCCTCAGCTATCAAATTCGTGGATTGCCACAGGAAGAGGCCGACCGGTTCGTGGAGCATTTGGCCAAGGACAAATCCCAATTCGTCCGCACACTGGCGCAAGAACGCCTGAACACGACCGAAGACGGGCTCAGGAAGCCGTGGACTTCCGCGATATCCGGAGCACTTTCGACAGCCATAGGCGCCACGATTCCCGTTGTTCCATTTTTCTTTCTGAGCGGGTATCCGGCGGTGATCGTTGCCGCGGTTGTTTCCCTGCTGGCCCATTTCGCCGTGGGCGCTGCAAAGTCTCTGATTACGATCCGATCGTGGTGGGCCAGCGGACTCGAAATGACTCTCGTCGGCGCAGTCGAGGGGGTTGTCACCTATTTCATCGGAATCGCAATTGGAAGAATCTCCGGGGCAGGTATCTAAAAACCACCTCACAAATTGCTCAGGAGGGGGTCCGCGCAAACTCTTTCAGAGAATTTTCAGACAGTCCGGACTAAGGTGGCGCGAATCTCTTCCTTCAAACCCCACAAGGAAATGATAGATTGCAATGACGACGATTGAAAACGTATTCCAGCGTTTTCCGGAGGGAACGGCGCCGATCATCATATTTGCGGTGTTGGCGCCGTGGAGGATTTGGCTTCGGCACGAGAGGGTACTCCCGCGGGAGTGGCCACCAAAGGACACAAGAAAGCAGTCATGAATTTGAGGCGCATGCCGTCATTGGTATCCACCACCCTGCTCGTCGTCGTATTGAGCGGAGGCCCTTCGCATCTCTGGGCCCAATCATCAACAACCGCCGGGTTAAAAGGAACGGTAACGGACTCAACCGGGGCAGCCGTACCGGGCGCGACCGTCACGCTCGTTAACGATGCAACGAATCAAGCGCTTCGAACGACGACGGATTCGAACGGCGGCTACGGTTTTTCACTGCTTGCCCCGGGCACGTACCGCGTCGATTTTTCAGGGCAAGCATTCAAGACTTCTCAGTTGGCGTCGCTGGCCGTGAACGTCTCCGAGATCCCGGTTGTGGACGCCACGTTACAAGCTGGCGCGCCAGCGGAGCGGGTTGTGTGCCAGTGCCGGGTGACTCAGACGGCGACTTCCTCGACGGGCACCTTGGTCAACAGCAAAACCATTACCTCGGTCCCTCTAAATACTCGCAACACAACCCAGGTGCTGTCCATGTCATCAGGCTCCGCTGCCGACGTGAACAACGCGGGAGCTTTGGGACGGGGCACGCCGACCATCAACGTGAATGGCAACACGACCCCGAACATCTATACCGTGGACGGCGCTTTTACCTTGAGAGCAATTCCCAATCCGGATGCGATTTCAGAATTCAAGATCCAGACTTCGCAGTATGACGCTGTGTATGGCGCGCACGTTCCCAACACGAACCTGATCACCAAGTCCGGCGCCAATGATTTTCACGGCGATATTTGGGAATTCGTGCGCAACGACATTTTCAACGCCAACGAATTTTTTCTGAACGCGGGCGGGCAGCCTCGCCCGAACCTGAAACAGAACCAGTTTGGCGGAACGCTCGGAGGACCAGTCGTAAGGGACAAATTGTTCTTCTTTGGCTCCTATCAGGGGACGCGCCAGGTAAATGGTCTGGATCCCACCTCGTTGTCGACCGTCATCCTGCCTCCGCTGACCGACGATCGCTCGCAGGCGACGATCGGGTCAGAGTTCTGCCCCGCGAACAAGCCTCCTTCCGTGCAGTCCAAGTACTTGACCTTCGCCGGTGGAACACAGGTCGCCTGCGACGGGTCAAATATCAATCCAGTAGCCATGAATCTCCTGCAAATGAAGCTGCCCGACGGCACCTATTTGATTCCCACCCCTCAAAGGATCCTCGCGAGTGGCAGGAATGCGGGCCTCGGATTCTATACAAGAAGCATTCCCTCGACGTTCAACGAGGACCAATACATCTTCAATTTCGATTACCTGATTTCGGCCAAGCACACATTGTCCGGACGGGGATTCGTGGGCATCGTCCATCAGCTCAGATCGTTGGGCCCCACATATGTTATCAGTCCCGGCCCGCAGGCGGTTCCGGGAGGTCCGCATGCATTTGATCCAACGGACGACGTAACGAGCCTGAAACTCACCTCCACTTTGACGAGTAACTTCGTGAACGAAGTCCGGTTCGCGTTTAGCAACGACCACACGATAGAAAATGGCCAGGGAGTGCCCCCGGCCAATTTGGTGGGAATGACCCCATTCGACCCAATTTGGAATCAGCCGCCTGAAATCGACATTCTTGGGTCGCTGGGAACGTTTCGATTCCTGGGAAATACCGCAAACGATGGCACGATCCAGAATAGGACCTACCAGTTGGCGGATAACATTTCCTGGATTCACGGCAAACACACGACTCGCATGGGAGGATATGTCGACACTCAATTGAATGGGCGCGACGACACGGGGTCGGCGAAGGGAAAGATCACCATTCAGAACTTCACGGACTTCCTGCTCGGCATGAGCGCATCTCAAAATGGCAGTCCTCTGGGCCGCAGCAATATTGAAACGATTCAAGCAAATGCAGGCAGCGGACCGAACGGGGTCCTCCGTTTTCAATACCGGACTTACTATGGCTCGGCATTTATTGAAGATGACATCAAGGTGAATACGCGGCTCACCGTCAATATGGGTCTGCGCTGGGAATACATCGGGCCAGCTTTCGATACGGCCGGAACTATTGGCAGCGTTTGGCCCTCCCTCCTGGGACAGTCGCCGATTCCTCCCGCTTCGGGGACGCTCGTGGGAAACACAATAGGGCCGGATTACAATCCTACGCTCGTGAACCCTTACACGGGCCAACCGTTCGGACCAGCCCCTTCGGGTGTCTTTGTTCGCTCCACGAAAAGTTTTTACGAAAATGGGACTCCGCGCGATACTTTTGCACCCCGACTCGGTTTTGCATGGCAACCCGGGGGAAAACAGAGCCGTTTGTCAGTGCGTGGGGGTTATGGTTGGTTTTATCAGACTCCTCCCTTCGGGGGGAACTTTGGAATTACCCCGTATTTCGCCTTACCGCCGTTTGCTCAGTCGTTTTGCAACTCGGATGCAAGCAACGGTTCGTCCACTCTGAGCAAACCCTTTCCAACCGCTACGCTCGGCTTCGTCGCGCGAACGCCAACCTCGCTACTGTGTGACCGCGTGGCGGGCCCGAATTACCAGATTCCGATGCTTCAGCAGTGGAGTCTGAACACCAGGTACAACCTGTCTCGCACACTTTCGATAGACGTGGGATACGTCGGGACAAACGGAGATCATTTACTGCTCTCTCAAGGACTGAACCAGCCGCTTCTGGCTAGTCCGGGCAATCCGGTAAACTGCGGCTACGATGGCGTCGCCACCGATTGCATCACTCAGAATACATCGTCTAATGCGTATCAGCGCGTGCCAATCCTGGGCGAGACGCCGACGGCGCTGGCAGATAACAACTTCAACGGACGTTCCTGGTACCAAAGCCTGCAAGCGACGCTCAGTGAACAAGTCTCTCGGGGTCTGACTTTTCAAGCTGCTTACACATTCTCCAAAGCCGAGAACAATACGGTTCTCTATAACGATCAGAACAATCTCGCCCTCGATTGGGCTCGCGCGACATTCGACCGCACTCACCGCTTCATCGCCAACTTTGATTACCAATTGCCTTCGCTCACGCGTGCAACGGGATTCATCGGTACCATGCAGAAGGGATGGTCCCTCTCGGGAATCGTCATCATTCAGAGCGGGTTGCCCATGACCCTTACCGATCCCAAAGGCGGGGGAGTGTACGGGGGGGCGGGCATTTCAACGGTCACTCTCTGTCCCGGCGCGTCCATCGCAAGTCTTGCGACATCGGGAAGGGATCAATCCCGGTTGAGCAATTGGTTCAACGCGGGTCCTACCGTGATCTGTCCCGCACCTGCCGTCGGGTCCGATGGATCGACGGGATACGGAAATCTCGGGCCGTCCGTGATCAATGGACCAGGACAATTCAACACGGATTTTTCCCTCGGCAAAATAACGACTGTTGGAGGTATCCGGGAGAATGCGGAACTTGCATTCCGTGTCGAGTTTTACAACGCCTTCAATCACCCTCAGTTCGCCAACCCGGGGACGACTTACGGGACGGCAAACTTCGGGGTCGTAACCCAGAGTTCGGTTGCTCCGCGGTTGATTCAATTCGGCCTCAAGTACCTATTCTGAACGTCGTACGAATTTTCGAATCGTGAATCCGGAAGCGGCCTTGCAAGTGAAGATCGGGAGCAAGAAAGTGCGAAACCTAAAAATATTGGCAGCGCTGATTGCTACGCTCATTCCTGCGCTGGCGTTTGGACAAACCGCGCAGTCACGACGCATTCCGGACAAGCGAGACTCCGCTGAACGCGGCAAAGAGCTATTCTCCGAATACTGCGCCTCTTGCCACGGCGTTTCGGGGAAGGGCGACGGTCCGGCTGCCTCGGCGCTGAAAATTCCTCCAGCGGACCTGACCGCGCTGGCAGTGCGCAACAAAGGACAATTTCCTTCGTTGAGAGTGATGCAGGCGATTAAGGCCGGGCCGAACGTTCCAGCGCACGGCTCTGAAATTATGCCGGTTTGGGGACCGATTTTCCTGCAGGGAGATTACCCGGACACCGCGGGCCAAGCGCCTCCCCAGACCCCGGCTGGCGTGGCTGAAGAAAGTGGGCAGCAAGGCCGCCATGGGGCAACAGCGGCCGAAGTGCAATTGCGGATCTACAATCTAATGGAATACATCAGGACCTTGCAGGTGAAGTAGGCAGCATTCTGAATTGGCACACCTGGCGCTGACTTCACCCCTTCAGTGAATTCGACCTGTTCATGAAATAACTTGAAGTTTTTATATCCAAATGCTCGGTGCAGTTTTTCGCCTTTATAAAAACTTGACTATCCCTCACCAAATGGGATATGTGGGAGGGCACAAGAGGGCTGGTTTCATACCCGTCGTCCCAGGTCAGCCCCGATTGATACAAATTGAGAGTGAGTGGGTGTTGCCGATCTATTTTTTTGCCTCCTCATAAGAAATGAGGCTTTATGAATCGCCCTTTTACCCGGCAAGGAACCCCCGTTCCTCCGCCTCCATCAATGCCGTTTCCACTGCGTCCCGCCACACCGGCTCAGACACGGCCTGAATTCGGAAACTGGTGGGACCACTTGATGGTGCGGCTGATTTTTTCCGTCGCATGCGTTGCCGCGGGATACCATTTTCACCCATTCGGTTTGTCCAATCTTGTTGCTGCCGCCGTCGGCCTGGCATTTTCCATTTCCGTCTTTTTGTTTGAGATTCGGCTGCAGCGCGCCAGCATGCGCCGCCTGATCGGGGCCGCGATCGGCTCGATTCTGGGCATTCTCGGCGCGTATCTGATGGGTCTGGTTCTGGCGCGCACCACGATCCCGGAGGGCTCGCGGTCCTTTCTGGACGTCGGGCTGCTCCTGGTGATGACATACATTGGCCTCGTGGTTGGGGCGAACAAAGGAGACATGCTTAACCTGGCAGCCCTGGGTGGCTTGTTCGGCAGCGAACGCAGCACGCGGCGGATGCCCAAGGTACTTGATACGAGCGTCATCATCGACGGCCGCATCGCGGATATTTGCGAAGCCCATTTTCTGGACGGCGTGATGCTGATCCCACAATTTGTGCTGCGCGAGTTGCAATTCGTGGCCGATTCCGCCGATTCGCTGAAACGCCAGCGCGGCCGGCGCGGACTGGAAGTGCTGCAGCGCATCCAAAAGATGCCGCATCTCGAAGTCGAAATCGCGGACGACGATTTCCCCAACATCGCGGACGTGGACCTGAAACTCATCGAGCTGGCGAAGCGTTACGACGGAAAGATCGTCACGAACGATTACAACCTGAACAAGGTCGCCTCGCTCCAGGGCATCGAAATCCTGAACGTCAATCAGCTGGCCAACGCGCTGAAGCCGGTCGTTCTGCCCGGAGAAACGATGCGCGTTTTTATCCTACGCGAGGGCAAGGAATACAATCAGGGCGTGGCGTATCTGGATGACGGAACGATGGTGGTGGTCGACGGCGCGCGCCGCATGATCAACAAGACCATCGACATCACGGTGACCTCGGTCCATCAAACCACCGCTGGCAAAATGATTTTCGGGCGGCTCGACGAGCGTACCGAATTGCAGAGCCCGCGCGTGCCGCAGCCCCATGCCGTCAACGATGTGCCGCGCCACAGCGAGACTCTGCCCGGCGGCGAGCGCGTGGCCCGCCCCGTGGTTCCGGACTCTTCTCGCGAACCCGAATGATGCCTGATTGCGCCGCCCCATGGAATGCGGGCGCGTGCGTGCAAGGCAGTAGGACAGCCACCCGCCGCGGCGGGTGGCTGTCCCAGCAAACACATTTACCCGCCGCCTATGAGGTTCATTGCTTGCCCTGCGAATCCGTCTGCGCTACCCTCGCAGTTTCATAATTTACACTTGTGCAGGTGCTCGAAAGGATCGTTGAATCGTGACTCCATCTAAACAAATTTCAGATCGCCGCGCTTTTTTGAGTTTCCTCGCGGCCAGTCCCATCCTGGCGTACGCAGGCTATTCTTCGCGCTGGATCGAAGAGGTTCTGGCGGCGCCGCTTCCGCAGCAGAATGAAGTCGTCATCAAGTCGGTGAAGGAAGCTCTGAGCGTTTTTGATTTCGACGCCGCCGCGCGCGTAAAACTCACGCCCGCTCATTACGAGTTCATTACGGACGGCTCCTTCAACAACGAAACGCTGCGCGCCAATCGCGACGGTTTTCTGAAATACGAAGTCCGCCTGCGCCGGCTGGCCGGCATCACCAAGGTCGATCAATCCGTCAAGCTTTTCGGCAGGACTTGGGAATCGCCGATCTTCTTTTCTCCCGTTGGCAGGATGAACGCATATTATCCCGATGGCGCCGTGGTTCTGGCCCGTGCAGCCAAGTCGACGGGCACGCTGCAAATACTATCGGGATCGGCGGCGGTCCTGATCGATCCCCGCGGAATTGAGAATGTAGTCGCGGCGCGCGGCGAACCGCTGTGGCTGGCGGGGCTCGGAAGCAGCATGGACGAGAAAACCCTCCGCCGTTTTGAATCGACCGGGTGCCCGGTGTTGGTCTGGACGATCGACGACGGCGGGGCCAACACGATCGGCGCGAAATCGGTGCAACGCGCCGGGGTCCGCGACTTGGACCGCGAAGCCGACGATCGCTGCGTGGGTTGCCACGCAAACCTTCCCCAAATCACACGGATCACGCCGGAAACGCCGATGGACGTGCTCGGCGCGATCGGAGCCCTGCAGGGAGAGACCAGCGTGAAGCTCAATTGGGACGACGTGAAGCGTGTCCGCGATATGACGCGCATGAAGCTAGTCCTCAAAGGCATTGTGGCCGGCGAGGATGCGGCGCTGGCGGTAAAGCATGGAGTCGACGGCATCATTGTCTCCAATCACGGCGGCCACGAAGACGCGAGCGGCCGCGGAACGATTGAATGCTTGCCCGAAGTTCTGTCGGGCGCCGCGGGAAAAATTCCGGTGCTCATCGACAGCGGATTCCGTGGCGGCGCGGACGTCTTCAAAGCGCTGGCGCTCGGCGCAACCGCCGTCGGGATTGGGCGTCCCCATATTTGGGGCCTTTCTTCGTTTGGGCAGGAGGGCGTCGAGACGGTGGTCGCGATTATGCGCCGCGAATTGCAAGTCATCATGGCGCAGACCGGCGCGGCTTCCATCGCGCAGATTCGGCGCGACTCGCTCGTTCCGCGCGGTTGAGTGAAGCTGGACGCGCGCGGTTGTTATCCTCACGCAGGAGAAGAGACCCATGAGCAAAAATGACGGCAAAAACGCGGCATTGCCTCGACGAGGTTTTATTCAGAAAGCTGCCGTGGGCCTCGGCGCGGCCGCTCTCGGCAGCATTGGCGCGCAGGAAACCGATGCCGCGAAGCCCGAGAGGCATTGGGATCTTAGCGCGGATGTCGTTGTGGTTGGGTCTGGAGCCGCCGGGCTGCCCGCTTCTATTTCCGCGACGGAGCAGGGCGCGTCGGTCATCGTGATTGAGCAGAATTACGATATCGGCGGACATGGGATCCAGAGCGGCGCAAACATCGCTCTCGGCGGCGGCACAAGTTTGCAGAAAAAATACGGCGTCGAGGATTCGCCGGACCGCATGTTCGAGGCCCTGGTGAACTGGCACGATTACCGGTTCAGCGACAGGGAAATCGTTCGCGCCTTTTGCGATGAAAGCGTGGCCACGTTCGATTTTCTGGTGGCGCACGGCGTCAAATTTCCCGACAGTCATCCGCTGGGAGCGGACGGCGGCCCTCATGACGTGATGCGGGCGCAGATCGCAACCTGGACGGGAGAGGTCAGCGCCTACGCGCCGAACGGAGGTAATGGCGCGGCGCTCATGCGGCCGCTCGAAGCCGCTGCGAGAAAACTTGGCGTGCAAATTCTCCTGCTGCACAGCATGACGGGCGTAATCCGCGAGCAGCAATTTTCCGGCAGAGTCCTGGGAATCACGGCGACTCACGAAGGCAAGATCCTGAACATTCAGGCCAAGCGGGGCGTGGTTCTCAGCACCGGCGGCCATACGAGCAACGTGACCTTCCGCAGAATGTTCGATCCGCGGCTCACCGAGGAATACCAGGTGGTAGGAGAGCCATATTCCCGGCAATCCGGCGATGGCGAAATCGCCGCGATGCAGGTCGGCGCGTCACTGTGGGGAGTCGCGAGCCAGACGGTCGAAACTAAAATGCGCTCGCACATTTTTGAGAAACCCTATGTTATCGGGAACCAGTATGGCTATCCGCATGGCGGTGGGGAACGTCCAGAGGATTTGAAGAATAGTCCCGTCAAAGGCCTTGCGCGGGCCATCGGCTTGCAGGTTGCGGACTATCAGAATCTCATCCAGGTCAATCAATTCGGCCGGCGGTTTGTGAATGAATTTGCGACGGGTTTTGACTGGTGGAACCCGTGCCTGGAGCAAGGCGCCGTGAAAAGCGAAGGCGGCGGGCCGATCTGGGCCATCTTCGACGCCGATGCAGCGAAGCGTGAGGATTGGACCCTGGCGGCGCCGTATGTCGATCCTGATGGCTGGTTTTTCAGCGGAAGCACGCTGCGGGAACTCGCGGGCAAGATCGTCAGCAAATATCAGAAGGAGCCGATGCCCGCCGCCGCACTGGAGGAAACCGTCGCCCGGTACAATTCTCTAGTGGATCGCGGAATAGATGAGGATTTTAAAAAGCCGGCGCCGAAGTACAAGATTCAAACGCCGCCGTTTTACGCTGCGTGGTCCACACCCTGCGTTCACGATTGCCTTTCCGGCTTGCGCATCAACGGGAAGGCACAGGTCCTTGATTTGTGGGGGCAGGTTATTCCGAGTCTATACTCCGCCGGAGAAACTACCGGAGGATTCAACCAGCACGGCTTGGCTCGATCTTTGACGTTCGGACGCATCGCGGGCCGCGAGGCTGCAAAATCCGCTGCCCATTCTTAGGCATTAGTAGAACAGGCTTCAGCCTGTTGGTTTTTTTAAATCTCAAACAAACCGGAATCAATCGAAGAGAGCGAAGAGAAATTCAAACCCGACAGGCTGAAGCCTGTCCTACTCAAATCACTGCGGCCAGTTCTTGATCGTCAATTCCGGAATGGCTGCGCCGTCTTTCCGCGGGTCGGACGCTCCGTAGTTCACGCCTGTTGCATAATCGCGCATCACAGCCTGCCCGCCGCCGAACGCATCCGAAAAACCGTTGTGCATCGTGATCTTGTGCCCTTTGGCTTCCAGTTCGGCTTTTACTTTGCCGGGAACACGGTTTTCGAGCAGCACGTCGCATCCGGTGAAAGTGGGCTTCGTGAATCGCGCCGTCTCGAGAGCCGCCTGAATATTCTGGTTGAAATCCACGACGTGCGAGACGAATTGCGCGTGCGCCTGCGCCTGATTCCATCCGCCCATGATGCCGAACGCAATCCGAATCTGGTCCTTCTCCATGAACGCCGGAATAATCGTATGCAACGGCCGCTTGTGTCCCGCAATTGCATTTGGCGACGCGGGGTCCAGGCTGAATAGCGCCCCGCGATCGTGCAAAACAAATCCGGTGCCGTCGGCGACGAGTCCCGAGCCGAATTCCGCGTAGTTGGATTCGATGAACGAGACCATGTTGCCTTCGCGATCCACAACGCTCAGGTAAGTCGTATCGCCCGCGCTGGGGACGGGAGTGCCCGGCCCCACCTCGCAATTCGCGTGGTCCATGTCGATCAATTTTGCGCGCTCGGCGGCGTATTGTTTGGAGAGCATTCCGCTCACCGGAAGCTTCGACGATTTGGGATCGCCGATGTAGCGGATCACGTCGGCATAGGCCAGCTTTTTCGCCTCGATCTGCACGTGCAGCGCGCGAGCCGAATTGAGCCCGTACGAATGCAGGTCAAACCGCTCCATGAGATTCAGCATTTCGAGCGCGCCGATGCCCTGCACGTTGGGCGGCATCTCGTACACCGTCCAGCCGCGATACGTCGTCGAGATCGGCTCGACCCATTCGCTCGAATATTCGGAAAAATCTTTCGCGGTGAGCGCGCCGCCGTGCCGCGCGGAAAGCGCCAGAATGCGCTTGGTGATTTCTCCGCGATAGAATGCGTCACGCCCGCTCTGCGCAATTTGCTGCAGCGACCACGCGAGGTCGGGATTGCGAAGGATTTCGCCCATGCGCGGCGCGCGGTCCGAAATCAGAAACGTGCGGGCCGCCGCCTCATTGTCGCGCAGCAGATCGACGCTCGACGCGAAATGCTGCGCGATCCATTCCGTCACAGGATAGCCGTCTTGGGCGATTTGAATCGCTGGAGCCAGCACCTCATTCATTTTCTTTTTGCCGAACCGGTCGAGCAGCTTCTGCCATCCATCGACGGAGCCGGGAACGGTGACGGGCTCGATCCCGTGCACCGGCATTTCGCGCAGGCCCTTCTGGCGCAGCCGCTCGACCGACTGCGCGGCGGGAGCCCAGCCGCTGGCGTTCAAGCCGTAATATTTTCCGCTCTTGGCGTCGTACACGATCGCGAACAAATCTCCGCCAATGCCGTTCCACATCGGCGCAACAACGGTCATGACGGCGTGCGCCGCAATCGCCGCGTCCACCGCGTTGCCGCCGCGCTCGAGAATTGCTGCGCCCGCTTTCGATGCCAGCGGAGATTCCGTCGCGACAATCCCGGTCTGCGAGATCACCATCGAGCGTCCCTGACCGCGATCTTGTGCCATGGCGTTCTCCCGATTCATCCCCACTGCGAGAATTCCCGCAATCAGGACCAGCATGAATTGTATTTGGTGTTTGCGCATCGGCGAATGGTATCTGGGCAAGTCCTAACAGACTGCGGAAAAACCAAAAAAACTGTCATTCCGAGGCACGCTGCGTGCCGAGGAATCTCTCTTTTCCTGGGCTCAAACCAAAGAGAGATTCCTCGCTTCGCTCGGAATGACAACGCGAGGTACTTTTTCCGCAAACGACTACGAAGCCGGCACAACCATGGCCAGCAGTCTCTTCGGCCCTTCGCCGGTTTTCACGGTCGCGACCGCTTGCCGCGATTTTGTGTCGATGATGGTCGCGTCGTTGCTTCCGCAGTTGCTCACGGTCACATACTTGCCGTCCGGTGAAAACCCGATCCAGTTCGGGCACTCGCCCGTGGAGATTTCCTTGGAAAGCTTTTTCGTGGCGATGTCATACACGTAGACCCCGTTGTCGGACAGGCTGGTGACCCAGAGTTCCTTTTCGTTGGGGGAGAGCGCCAGTCCGTGCGTCTCCGTGTGGGGCTCGAGTGCGCAGTCCGCGGGAGGAGCGGCCGGCAGGTCCACGCGCGCGATCTCCTTTTTGTCCGGAATGTTTACGATCTCGAAGCCATGATAATCGGAGAGCGCAACGTACAATGTTTTTTCATCCTTCGTCACGGCGTACGGCCGCGGAATGCCGCCAACGGGAATCTTGTCCGTGTATTCCATTTTCTTCAGGTCGATGCGATCGATCTCATGATCGCCCATCGAAGAAACGTACAGGATGTCGTTGCGCCCCGTGTTGTAGCTGTTGTGCGGCATATTCACCGGCAATACTTTGACGACTTTTCCCAACCGGATGTCGATGATGTCGATGCCGCCCACGTCGCGAATCGGCACGCCCACGTAATGCCCGTCGGGTGTCGACGCGCATTGATTGGGCCTGCCGGTCAGGGCAATCGTCGCTGTCACTTCGTTTGTGGCTGTGTCGATCACCTTCAGGGTTTTCTCCGACTCGATCGTGGTGAAGAGTTTCTGTCCGTCCGCCGGTGCGCACACGCCGTGCACGCGCTTGCCGACCTTGATCGTCCCGGTAACCTTGAGCGTGCCGAGGTCGATCATGGTAATGGTATCGCCCAGGCTGTTCGTGACGTAAGCCTTCACGGTCCCCATTTTTGCCGGAACCACTTTGCTCAAGCCGAATGCCGACAACACCAGGACCGCCATCACCAGCCATCGTGTGCGTGCGCGCATCGCGTGTCTCCTGTTCATTGCGGATTCAAATTGCGGGTTGGCCGATTATACTTCCAGAACGTGCGGCGTTCCTAGCAATCGTTAGCGCCTCTAGTGGGCCGGCATGCAATTCGTCGACGATTCGTCCAAGACTTCTTTTTCATGTTGTGCCTTGCGCACGTCACCGCATCTTTGATTTCAGTTTGATCGTCTTGCCATCGACAACGAACGTACCGTATCCATGATGATGTATGGTTTTGGGATTTTTCTGCGCGGGATCCTTCCAGGCCTTGAGCACCTCGAGGATGAAAAGGTTGTGACTGCTGACGAGGCGGGTATCGGCCACCTTGCATTCGAGATTGGCGAAGCATTCGGCCACGAGCGGCGGCGCCACCTTTTTGGCGGGCATGGGCGTCAGCCCGAACGCCGCAAACTTATCGACGTCGCGGCCCGAGCAGTTGCCGACTCCCACGACTTTGGGCGCCAATTTGAGCGCGGGAATGGCGATCACGCATTCCCCGGTCGCCCGCAATGCGGCAAAGCTGTGATTTGCGCTGCTGACGACGCAGGCGACGAGCGGCGGCTCAAACTCGACCATCATGTGCCAGGACATCGTCATGACGTTGGCGCGGCCTTTGCGGGAGGTCGTCAGCAGGACCACCGGACCCGGTTCGAGCAACTGGTAGACCTTGGATAATGGCAGATCTTTCATCATGCTCATGGCTCCTGGCCTGTTTCCGAATAGCAAGGAACGCTGCTAAACGAAGTCCATCCGTCTTAGACAGAAGCTGGCCGGGCTAGTGGCGGCCGGGGTTTCCCAGGCCAGAAGTTATAACAAATGTGGTTGCGGGTCCATGCTACAGCGGGCGAAGGACGGCGCGCTCGGGAACAGACGCGCTAGCTTGCCGTAGCTGCTACACGGCAAGAGCAAACGGCTGCCCGCCCTAAAAACGGGCGGCCTCTACAAAACCCACTGCCAACAAAGCAGGACGGTTTTGTAGCGGCCGTTCCGTCCCGTGCCTTCCGGGACGGAACGGGCATATTCATGGTGAAACTGAGCCACTACCTACGCCTTGCAATCATTTCCGGCGCAGAGAACAATGTTGAGCATGGAAATTCGCGATTGGAATGAACGCTACCGCCTGCGCGAACGCGCCGCGGAAGATTTAGACGCCGCGCCAACGTCTCTGGTTGTGGCCACGGCGGCGAAACTCGTTCCCGGCAAGGCACTGGACCTCGCTTGCGGAAGGGGCCGAAATGCGCTCTGGCTTGCGGAACACGGCTGGGAGGTCACGGCGGTGGACGGCGCCCATGTGGCCATCGAAATTCTACGGAGCCGCGCTTTGGAGCGCGGCCTGAAGATCAACGCAGTCGTCGCCGATCTCGAAAAAGGCGAATTCGAGATCGAGCCTTCCCGCTGGGACCTCATCACGATCTGTTACTACCTGCAGCGAAACCTTTTCGAGCCGGCGAAGCGCGGCGTCGCCCCCGGCGGCATCCTGATTTCCATCGTTCACGTCACCGAGCCCGGCGAAGAGGAAGGCCCGCACCGTTTGCGTCCCGGCCAGTTGGAACAATATTTCGCAGGCTGGGAAATTCTTCACCGCCGCGAAGGAAAGGCAAGCGACTCAGCGCATCGCCGCGCCGTCGCCGAAAT
>CAWHYM010000004.1:0-6006 GCA_963833595.1 uncultured Acidobacteriota bacterium
GTAGAACAGGCTTCAGCCTGTTTCCTTTTCTTCTGTTTTGCTACTGAAGTTGAGGGAAGCAAGAGCAGGCAGGCTGAATCTGTCCTAAGTGCGAATTCGCCCGAAGGTTGGCGCGCCCGGCACGATCAGCGTTGGCGCAGTTGCGTCACAATCGCCAGGATGACTTCAGCCCGAGCGAGAACTGGACGATCCACCATCTTCCCATCCACTGATGTCGCCGCGCCGTGAGACGCCGCGGACGCCTCCACAACTCGCCTCGCCCATATTTCTTCCTCCGCGGTGGGAGTAAAGCTTTCATTGACGACCGGCACTTGTTTGGGATGAATGTACATCTTTCCGCTAAAACCAAGCCGCCGGGCGCGCAAGGCGTCAGCGCGCACCCGCTCCGCCGAATTTATGTCCATCGTGACGCCATCCACCGGAGGCCGAATGCCGGCAAGACGCGAATCGAGAACGATCTGCGAACGGAAATACAAAAGCTCCTCTTCTTCGGCGGTCATAGCGAGGTCAAATTGGAAATCGATTGAGCCGAAAAGCAGACGCTCCACGTGTTCGGCGCCAGCCAATGCCAGGGCGTTTCGGAAACCTTGTGCCGTTTCAATTTGGGGCAAGATAGGCGCCGCGGAGCCAAAATTCTCGGCAACGAGGCGAATTTCTTCGACTCGTTCGGCCTTGGGTAATAAGACACCGGCAATGCCCCTCGCGCGGCCCAGGTTCAAATCCTCACGAAACCATTCGCTATTCGAAGTGTTGACGCGGACCATGACGGGATGAGCGGGCGTAATCCACGCCGCCACTGCTGCGCGGGCTTTCGATTTGTCGTGGGCTGCGACGGAATCCTCCAGGTCGAGAACCACCGCATCGGCCCCGGCTGCGCACGCCTTCGCAAAACGGTCGGGCCGATTACCTGGCACGAACAAATAGGATCGAGGGTTGAGTAATGGCATCTGAAGATTCCAAACTCAGTGGCACTCTTGGCGTCAATGGCTGAAGCGTCCAGAAGTCAGTCGCAGGGTCACAGCGCCGTAAATGCCTATGCCTTTAGCCGCGGGAACAGCCGCTCGGCATTTCCGCGATTGATCGCGTGCAAGTCGCTCTCGGAAAATCCGAAATGGTCGAGAGGCCCAGCAGAAACAGGGTACTGGATGATCGGGTAGTCGCTGCCGAAAAGAATCTGCGACGTGGGAACTACTTTGGTCAGCGCGGACAAAGGCGCGGGGTACGTTGCATGCGCGACATCGAAGTAAAGTCCTTTCACTTCCTCCATCAGCTCCGCAGTTGCCTGCTCGGAACGTTTTTCGGGCAGAGATTCCGTCACGCGGTTTGCGAGCACCGGCAGCGTTCCTCCGGAATGGGGGAAGATGAACCGGATATTCGGGTAGCGCCGGAACGAATCGCTCTTCAAATAGCTGACCACGGCTCGCGCGATATCAAAATCGTATTCCACAACGCTGTCGATCACGCCGGGTTGGAGCGCCCGGCAACAGATTGGCGGCGCGGAGTGAATAAAGATAATGGCCTTGCGGCGGTTGAGCTCCTCGTACACGGGCGCGAAGATGGGATCGCCGGGCCACTTGTCGCCATAACTCGTCCACAGTCCGATGCCGTCGGCCTTGAGCGTGTCGAACGCGTATTCAATCTCGCGCAGGCTGCCATCCGTGTCCGGCAGCGGCAGCGCGGCAAAATGTCCGAAGCGCCCGGGGTAATCTCTCACGAGCTGTTGCGTGTAGTCATTGTTTTGCCGTGCCAGCTTGCGCGCCCGCTCCGACTTGTCGGAAAACGAATCCTGCACCACACGCGTCATGGGCGAAAGCATCGACGTGGCAATGCCGTTTTTGTCCATCGTCTCGATCGACGCGGCCGGCGTCCAGGTAGGCAGCGAGTGCCCAGTCGCCAGGATCTCTTTCTCCATAACCTTTGTATAGAATGGCGGCACGGTGTGATGGTGCACGTCAATTCGGCCGGTGAGCGCTCCGACTGCGGGCATACCGGCCCGCGCCAACAAATTGCTGGCGGGCAGAAGGGAGCCCGCTCCGGCCATCGCAATCCATTGCAGAACTTCTCGCCGCGAAGAACCGGCGCCGGACCCGAGACGCGCTTCATCTTTTCGGTCCAAACCTATCGTAGTGTCCTTGTTCCCCGAGCCAGGATGTATCATCGGCGCGCCCTCCGTTAAGCTGCGATTTTCATTTTATTTCCACCCGATCGGCAATCTACACCTCGCCGCTTCCGCAAACAATGCGAAAGTAACAGTAGGACAGCCACTCTTGGCTGTCCTTGAGTACGCTCCAGCGCAAGCGAGCCCAAGCACAATTAGGGCATCCTGCTCAGCCGCAAGAAATCAGAAATGTAGTAATGATGCGCTACCGCGCGTCACGTCTTCAGGGACAGCCAAGAGTGGCTGTCTTACCAAGCGCCTGTCAGCTCATTCCGAAATTTGCTTCTGCAGAAAATCCAGCGTCCTCATCCAGGCAAGCTTGGCGGCATCGGCGCTATATTGCATGCCCGGAGCATAAAAGCCGCGATTAACCTGCGGGTAAACAAAGTACGTGAATTTTTTCCCGGCCTCGGTCATCGTCTTTTCCGTCAAGAGCGCATTCCCTGTGGTGCGGAAATCGAATTGGGCGTACTGCGCAAGAACCGGCGCGTGGATCGCGTCGAAGCTCTGCGACGGCGTGCTTCCGCAATAAACGACCGCGCGATATAACTCAGGCACGGAAACGGCCAGCATAAAACTTCGCCACCCGCCCCAGCCAAATCCCACCGTGGAAATCTTCGCCGCGTCCACGTCCGAATCCTTTTGCAAGTAGGCAAACGCAGCCCTGGCATCCTGGACGCTGAGGTTCGGAGAAAGCCGGGCCACGGCCTGCGCCATCTGGTCGGCCGTTCTGGCGCCGCCGAGCCGGGAAGTCAGGTCTGGCGCGAGAGCGAAAAATCCAGCAGCTGCAAACTGCTTCGCGATATCCCGGATCGAATCGTTCAGCCCCTGGTTGTCGTGAATCACGAGGACGGCGGGATGCTTTCCTCCGCCTGCCGGCTTCGCAACAAATGCATCGATATTGAAGCCGCCCGAGTCATAGTGAACGGTTTCGGTGGCCACATTGGCCGCCGCCGCATCCTGCGCCGTCGCACCGGGGAGAGGCGAAGCGATGGAAATAAAAAGTGAGCCCGCGAAGAAAATTGTTATAGCCGTGCAAAGGCCCAGCGTAAAAAGTTTGCGCCTCGTGAACCGTTGATTGTTCAGGCAGACTTTCCGCGTCTCCGAGTCTTTCATCTACTCTCCCAAGAAAAACGGGCGCTCCCGTTGCGGGAGGGCGCGATGCGTCCAAGATACCGCAGAAATTTTCGCTCAGCTTCAGTTACTGCTTGCTTGCCCGCGCGGAAAAATCCTGCGCTTGCGCCTTCAGCGCCTGTAACTCTTCTTTGGAGCGAATCTGCATGCGGGCGATCTTGCTGTTTCGCGTGTAGCCGACGACGATCCGCGTTGCTCCGTCCCGCTCATCGAGCGAAATGTGGCGCAAATCGATTCCGCGCGACGGTAATGGAAATTCGGTCCACTGTTCGGTCTTTGGATCGAATCGCGCCACCGAATCGCCGTTGGTGAGGTTGACCCAGACGTTGTGGTTCTTATCGACACTCGCATCGTAGGGCGCGGATTCCGGCGTGGGATACTTGTAGAACGTGGATTTCAAGGTGTGAATGTCATACTTCGCCAAATTTCCGCCCCAATAATCGCACACCCAGATCACGTCGCCATTCTTGTCCGCACCCATGCGTCGCGGCCCCTCCGACCACCATGAGGAGAAATCGGTCAGCTCGGTCCCCGCGAGTTCATACAATTTCTTGTCATCGGCGGTGATTGCTCCGTCGGCGCGAGCGGGCCGCGGCGGCTCATGGAACTCCTGCGTCTTGCCGCTCTCAATGTCCGCGCGGTTCACGCGGTCAATGTTGATTTGCGTCCACCAGCCGTTGCCCATGCGGTCAGCGGCAATTCCGTACGATCCGCCAGGACCGTTGTCGGTTGGCGTCGGCGACTTGAATTCCC
Organism: uncultured Acidobacteriota bacterium; assembly: GCA_963833595.1. Classification (GTDB taxonomy): domain Bacteria; phylum Acidobacteriota; class Terriglobia; order Acidiferrales; family UBA7541; genus Palsa-360. Next base: position 4,046 of record CAWHYM010000004.1, read on the forward strand.
TGAACTCATGCGTGCTCGGATCGTAGCGGAAAGCCCCGATTCCCGTCGTGGCCCAAACGTTTCCTTTGCTGTCCACGTCGATGCTGGTGCTTGCCCCAGCCATTCCTTTGGGCGGCGCGATCACGTCGTACTTCATCGTGGCTGGATCGACGCGCAGCAGATTTCCTCCTCCGCCACGCGGATCGCCGATCATGGTTGCCCAGAGAATTCCATTCGAGTCCATGGCGAGGCCGTGCGTCGGCGCGGCCAAACCATTCATGCCGGGAACCTTGATGTCGGTCACTTTCCCCGTTTTTGTATCGAGCCTGCTGATGGTCCGCGTATAGCTCGGCTCCGACGTGGTGAACCAAATGTTGCCGTTCCTATCGGTCTGCGAATCGTGCAGCCCGCGCGAACCGTTCAACGCAGAGGGAGTTCCCAGCGACCAAAATGTTCCGTCGTTGGTTGGGAAACCGTCATCAGTGGGATTCGCGTCCGGGTCAGCGACTGGAATGCTGTACTCAGTGACGATGGCGCGGGCCGCTTCGCCGCGCGGCCGAGGATGCAGCTTGATTTGCATTGTCGAAGGTCCAGGACCGCGAGCTTCTGAAAGATACGTCGCGAGTTCTTTCTTGTAGTAGGCCATCACGGGGAACGGCGCCATGTCAGGCCCGGCGTACTCGCCGCCGCCGTTGTAAACGCGCGACATCAGGTTCAAGATCGCTTCCCACCCTTTTTCGTCAAAGCGATTCTGCAAAATGTAATTCGGTTCGTGGCAACCGGTGCAGGTATTGTAGAAAACGTCCTTCATCTTGCGATGTTCGGGAGTATCTTCGGGCAGGGAAGTCACATACTCTTGCCCCGTCATCTGCTTGACGATTTCCAAATTATCCTTAATCGTGTTCAGCGTGAAATCCTGGCGTCCGGCGGTCCCGCTCAAACTGACCTCGGCCTTCCCAGCCTCAAATCCTTCCGCTTGTGCCCAGACCCGGTATTTTCCTTCGGCCATGCGAGGAAAATAATAATTGCCGTCTTCGTCGGTAAAAACGCTGGTTGTAATTGTCTGTCCCACGGCCCTGGCGGACACGGTCACGCCGTCAAGCTTAACGCCCGTGTCGGACTTCACCGACCCGGACAGCAACACGCCCGCCTGCTGCGCGGATGCGCTCTTTGCGCTTACGGCGCACAGCGCCACACCCACAGCCGCTGCCGCAATCAGGACGATCACCCAGAGCCGATTGATACTCCCCATGGCAGCCTCCTCAAACTCGTGGACGCGGACCAGAATTACTCTCCGGCACTGGCCGGGGTTCCTTCTTTCTGATTTGGATTATTCTTTGGCCGGGCAGGACGGTTCGCTGTCTTGAGATACTCGACAATGGAATCAATTTCGGCGCGCGTGAGTCCGTACTTGAATCCGGGCATCAGGCCCTCGCGCCCTTCCAGGATGGTGTCGCGTATGTTGTCTTCGTTGTCTTCCACGATTTCCTTGTATAGAGCGGGACCGTACCGCTTGCTGACAACCGTCGGCAGGGTGTGGCAAACAGCGCAGCGTTGCTGAAAAATTCGCCGTCCGTCTTTTTGTGCGTCCGTCAAGGGAGCGCCGGGAGTTTGTTGGGCGCGCAACGGAAATGAGATCGCCAGGAAAAAGCCCAGCCCAATTAGGAACATGGAAGGCATGCGAATCAAAACTCCCCCTCGGCAGCCACCCTTACATGATCTTCAAAGATGAAAGCAAAATTAAGAATCTACTTAAATTACGATCGGATTTTAGGCGCGGTTAAGAACAGTGTCAAGGCGCTTTCCAGTTCTTCCTGGCCATTCCAAATCCTCGCTCAACTGATGGGGGCCAGTGGCGCGGGCTTCAGCCTGCGGGTTTTGATTTGCAGCGCGAAAGCTCGCAGGCTGAAGCCTGCGCCACCAAAAATTGCGCCAGAATGCTTGATGTGAGAAATTCGGTCTAGGTTTTCGCGGCAGGAGAC
>CAWHYM010000005.1:0-157500 GCA_963833595.1 uncultured Acidobacteriota bacterium
CGCGGCCAAAGCGTCGCGGACACGCTCGAATCGATCCAGAAAGCGCGCGTGGTGACGCGCGTCCTGTTCACCGTGGCCCATCCCGATGACGAAGCCTCGACGCTGCTCACCTATTTGCCTCACGCGCTGGGCACGGACACGACGCTCTTGACGCTGAATCGCGGCGAGGGCGGCCAGAACGCCATCGGCCCCGAGCAGGGCGCGCAACTCGGCATCCTGCGCAGCTCCGAGCTTTCCGCGGCAATGAATGTCGAAGGGCCGCATCTTTATTTCACGCGCGTCGTCGATTTTGGATTTTCAAAAACGCTCGAAGAAACGCTCGAAAAATGGAATGGCGTCGAACTGGAAGACATGGTGCGCGTCATCCGCATGTTGCGTCCGCAAATTGTGGTCAACGGCTGGGGAGGGCAGAAAACCGGCCACGGCAATCATCAGGATTCCGGCTATCAAACTCCGAGAGCAGTAGAAGCTGCGGCCGATCCCACCAAGTATCCCGATCAAATTGCCGAAGGACTGAAACCGTGGCGCGCTGAGATGATTCTCAATCCCGTGCGCCCGACCGCGCCGGATGAGAAGGTGGATTACACCGGCTCCTGGGTGGTGCCGGCCGATGAAATTTCCCCGATCTGGGGCCTCAGCTACCGTGACATCGCATACGAAGGCTACCTGCATCACCGCTCTCAAGGCGTGACGCCGTTTCTGAATTCGCCATTCATTCGGCGCCCGTATGGCTTGAAGCGCACGACCGGTGGCCCGCCCTCGCCGTCCGATTTTGCGCAGCCGCTCACGTCGCTCGCTCGCGTGATTCCGGTGCCTTCTCAGGATTCGCTCGCGGCCGCCGATCACGATCTGGATCAGGCTCGCATGGCTGCGGAAAAACTCGACTGGCCCGGAGCCGTGCGCTCCATCGCCGAAGCGGGGAAACAGATCACGACGCTTGAGGACCAAGTGAAGCGCTCGCAAGATTCGTCGGCCGCAGGCGCATTGTGGGAACTTGAGCAGGTGCGCGAACGAATCAATCACGCGCTCGCCGACGCCGCAGCGATCAAAATCGTTTCCAACGCCGACCGCAGCGAACTTGTCGCCGGGGAAGGTTTCAGCGTGCGCGTCGAAGTGGCCCATCGCAACGATGTGCCGGCCACATTTTCGAAGCCAGCCCTCGCGCTGCCCTCCGGCTGGAGCATCACGAAGCAGGAAGAGAAGGGCGGCTCGACGAATTTCAGCGTCGCCGTTCCCGCCGGGGCGCAAACTCCGCGCACGCCGGGCGACTTTCTCTACCCGTTTCCGCCGCCTCTCGTCCGCGCGCGCACGCATGTGGAGGCCGATGGCTATGCGTTTGACTTCTCCGCGCCGGTGCAGAGCCTGCACGCGACCACCGTCAGCGTGTTGAGCTACCCGCTGCGCATCGTTCCCCCGGTCGAGCTCACTCCGGAGCCGGAGCAATACGTGGTTGTCGAGTCGCGCCAGCCTAAGCAATTCGATGTCTTCGAGCGCGTGCACTCCTTTGCGCAGACGCCGTCGAAGGTCAGCGTTGGGGTTGAAGTGCCGTCCGGTTGGAATGCACCGGCGCCAGAGGTCGTCGAATTTTCCGGCGCGGGCGACCGCCTCGTTCACATTACGGTGACTCCTCCGGCAAAAATTGCGGCGGGAAATTACGAACTGAAAGCCTATGCAAAACGCGGCGAGCAAACATTCGAAACTTCGCTCGAGCCGCTTCCCTCGCTGCCGACCTATCTGTGGAGCGCGCCCGCCACGGTGCCCGTGCACGTGTTCTCCATCGCCGTGCCGGAACATCTGCGCGTGGGCTACATTTCCGCCGAGAACGACGCCATCCCGGATTCGCTGCGCCGCCTGGGCGTCGACGTTGAGATGCTCGACGCGAACGCGCTCGCCTTCGGCGACCTCAGCCGGTGCGACGCCATCGTGGTCGGCATGCGCGCGTATGAGTTGCGCTCCGACCTCGTCGCCTCGAATTCACGCCTGCTCGATTACGCCGCGGGCGGCGGCACGCTCGTCGTGCTGGACCAGCGGCCGGCGATTTGGGACGCGCTCAAGCCCGCTCCATTCCCCGCGACAATGGGCCCAGGCCCGCGCGTCACCGACGAAAACGCGGCAGTGAATTTCACCGATCCTGCAAGCCCGCTCCTGAATTTTCCGAATAAAATCGAAGCCCACGATTTTGACGGCTGGGTACAGGAGCGCGGCCTCTACTTCTGGCAAAAGTGGGATGCGCAGTATCACACCGTCCTCTCGATGCACGACACCGGCGAAAAAGACGTGATGGGCAGCCTCGTCTGGACCCGCACTGGGAAAGGCTCCTACATCTACACGGGCCTCTCCTTCTCACGCCAGTTGCCCGAAGGCAACGCCGGCGCCTTCCGCCTGTTTGTGAACCTGCTCAGCCAATCGCGAAATCAAGCTAAGTAGTCGCCGTTCGAGAGGTTGCCACGGACCCAACCTTGGGAAGTGGATTTTCGGGTGGCGCACTCTTCACGTTTTTTGTGAAGGGTGCGGGTTTAGGAACGGTCAAGGCTCGCATTGACAGGAAGTTCACGGCACACCATATTCGCGTCATGAAATCTAAACTTCGCAGAATCACTGTCGCGCTCGATGAAGAGATTGCCCGATGGGCCAGCGTCGAAGCGGCTCGAAAGGACACCAGCGTCTCTCGCCTGCTGGGAGCGATTCTGAAAGAGCGCATGCTCCATAGCGACGGCTATGAAAGAGCCATGCGCCGCGCTCTCGCGCGCAAGGCCTTTCCCAAGACGGAGGGCCGATATCTATCGCGCGAGGAGGTCCATGACCGCGCCGGTCTTCGCTGATACGAATGTCTTCCTTACCGACCCCGCATCTCTGTCCCTTGAGTAAATTTTGCTGTTGTGGCTGATCCTAGCGGGGTTGCCTTCTAAAGTTCACTTCGTGTCACGCGGCTTGACAACTTTCCCAAAGTGGATGAGACTTAATTCCCCCCTTCCAGAAAGTGGATTTCCTTGTTCGCCTGACTGCCCGGCATCTCTGCGACTCGCGCAGGATAATGTCGTGGTTTGCCTCCTATCTTCGGAACTCAGAATGGGCGAAGTCAGAATGGGAATCATGAGGCTGCACGGTGTCGATCAACGGTGTGCCAATCCGTATTCTATTGGTAGGTGAAGCGAAAGATGCATGCCGGCTTCGCGGGCTACTGGACACGGAAGATTCCGACCAATTTCATATTGCGCACGTCGCGGACCTCGATCTTGCCGCCGAGCGTCTCTCCAGCGATCCAGCGGATATTTTGCTTGTCGACTTGGGTTCTAAACAGCGGCAGGGCCGCGCCTATGTGCAAGCCGCGCGTGCCGCGGCGCCGGACACGCCCATGGTCATTCTGGCGGAGTCCGAAGACGAACTGCTTGCCGTCGAGGCGTTGCGGCAAGGCGTGCAGGATTTTCTGGACAAGGAGCGCCTGGACCGTTCCGCCCTCGTGCGAGCGCTGCGCTACTCGATCGAGCGCCACCGGCTGCAGAAGAATCTGCAAAATCTTTCCCTGATCGACGACCTCACCGGGCTATACAACCGCCGCGGATTCCTGGCCCTGGCCGAGCAGCATTTGCGGATGATCCAACGCAAGGGCGCGGCGCTGCTCATCTACCTGGATTTGGACGATTTGAAACTCATCAACGACTCTTGTGGCCATCTGGAAGGCAACCGCGCGTTGATCGTAACCGCTAATGTTCTGCGCGCCTGCTTTCGGCAGTCGGACATTCTCGCGCGGCTGGGCGGCGATGAATTCTGTGTCCTGATGACCGATGCGGGGCAGGACTCCGCCCAGCAAGTCCGCAAGCGCCTGCAGCAGCGCGCGGATTTCATCAATGCGCTCTCCTCGTGGAACTTCCGGCTTTCCCTGAGTGTCGGGATTGCCGACGTGCCCGTGGTTCACCAGCCGTCGCTCGATCAACTGCTCCGGATTGCGGATACGCATATGTATGAAGAAAAGAAGAATAAGCAATTGCGCGGGTCCGATTCGCCGGCCCTTAAGCAATCGACGGTTGCTAGCTCCACCTGACCGGTGGCACCCGCTCATCGCTGAAGCCAAACCCGCAAATTGCCGATAGAGACCGTGTGGAGTGTTCGCGTGGCTTTGCGTTCATTCGCGCATCGCTTTTCACTCCACTGCTGAGTCCCGCAAGACGGGGGAAGAATGCAGTTCCTGAAAAACCTGATTTTTCCGGGCGGTTTTATGCCGCACGGATATTGCTACTTATGGACTCCGAGCCTGATCGGGCTGCACGTGGCATCGGACTCCCTGATTGCGCTTTCCTACCTCTCGATCCCAATCACTCTGATGCACTTTACCCGCAAGCGCCGGGACATTCCCTTCAGTTGGATGTTTCTATGCTTCGGGGCGTTCATCGTGGCTTGCGGCGGCACGCACATGATGGAAGTCTGGACGATTTGGTTTCCTTCGTATTGGCTCGCCGGAGCGTTGAAAGCCGTGACGGCTGGCTTTTCCGTTGTCACCGCGATCTTGCTGATTCGGGTTGTCCCACTGGCGCTGGCCCTGCCCGGCACCCAGTGGCTTATCGAGATCAATCGGAAACTCAGCGTGGAAGTCGAGCAACGAGTGCAAGCGGAATCCGGCTTGCGCCGCGTCAGCGAGGACCTTGAACAGCGCGTTGCCGAGCGCACGGCCGCGTTGGTGGCGACCAATCAATCGCTCCGGGAAAGTGAACTGCGCTATCGAACTCTGGTTGAGCATGCCCCCGAGGCCATCGTTGTCCTCGACTTGGACGTGGGGCGTTTCAATGACGCGAATCGAAATGCGGAGCGATTGTTCGGTATGAGCCGCGAAGAGTTGGTGCGGGTCGGACCCGCGGATGTCAGTCCGCCGTTCCAGCCGGATGGACGGCCATCTTCGGTAGCGGCGGCCGCGGAACTTGATAGGGCGCTGCGCCAAGAAACGCCCCGGTTTGAATGGATGCATCGCAACGCCAAAGGCAAGGAAATTCCATGCGAAATCTCGCTCGTTCGCCTGCCTTCGTCGGGACGGAATATCGTACGCGGCAGCATCGTGGATATTTCCGAGCGAAAACAAGCGGAAGAGGAGATCCACAAACTGAATGCGGAGTTGGAACTTCGCGTGAAAGAGCGCACGGCGCAGCTTGAGGCAGCCAATCGCGATCTGGAATCGTTCACGTATTCGGTCTCGCACGACCTGCGGGCGCCGCTCCGCCACATGGACGGATTCTCGAGGATTCTCGTCGAAGACTACGGCCCGCAGCTTCCCGCTGGCGCGAAGCAGCATCTGGAGCGGGTGCGTGCGGCCACGCTGCACATGGGCCATCTCGTGGACGATCTGCTGAATTTGGCACGGGTCGGACGCGGTTCTCTCAGAATCGTGGCTGCGGACCTGAATGAACTGGTAGCCGAAACGATTCTCAGGCTCGAGGCGGAGACGCGCGGCCGGGCCGTGGACTGGCGCGCAGGCCGTCTTTCTCCTGCGGAATGCGATCCCGGACTGATGCGGCAAGTATTTTTCAATTTGCTTTCTAACGCGTTGAAATTCACGCAGCGCCAGGAAAAGGCCGTCATCGAGATCGGAGAGATTCTCGTCGAGGGAGCGCCCGTGATTTTCGTTCGCGATAACGGTGTTGGTTTTGACATGAAGTACGCCGACAAACTGTTTCAGGTATTCCAGCGCCTGCACCCGGAAGCGGAATTTGAGGGCACAGGAGTTGGACTGGCGATTGTTTCCCGCATTCTGCAAAAACATAATGGCACCATAAGGGCCGAGTCCCGCCCGCAGAACGGCGCCACATTTTTCTTTACCGTGAAGCGGCCGCTTCCTGCATCGCCGCCTCCCGTCGCGGTCCTGGGAGGTGCAGCATGAGAGCCGAAGAGATCGAAATCCTGCTCGTGGAAGATAGTTCCACCGACGCGGAACTGACGCTGCACGCCTTGCGGAAGAACGCGCACGTCAACCGTATCCACGTTGTGCGGGACGGTGAGGAAGCCTTGAATTTTATCTCTTGCAGCGAGCCTTATGAGGAACGCGCCGGCCAGTCTCTGCCGCAGCTCATTCTGCTCGATCTGAAGTTGCCCAAGGTGGACGGCCTGTCCGTCCTTCGCACGCTCAAGGAAGACCGCCGAACGAGCTGGATGTCGGTGATTGTCCTTACCTCGTCCAAGGAAGAGAGAGACCTGACCGCCAGCTACGACCTGAACGTGAACAGCTACATTCAGAAGCCGGTTGACTTTGACCAATTTTGCGAAACGGTGCACACCCTGGCGCTTTATTGGCTGCTGGTGAACCAGCCGCCCCCGCGGCACGCCACGCCCGATCGCACGGAGAAGCCCGCATGAGCCAAACGATCACGAATCCATCGCTGACGACGTTGTGGAACATGTCTGCGCCGCTGCACGTGATGCTTATTGAGAACTCCGTGGCCGATGCCGAACTGAATCTTCATGAGCTGGGACATGCGGGATTTCAGTGCGAGCCACAGATTATCGCCACGCGCGGCGAGTTTCTGGAGCACCTCGGCCGTTTTCCGTTCGACGTTGTGCTCGCGGATTACCGGCTCCTGGGCTGGACCGGCATGGACGCCTTTTCCGCGATGCGCCAGGCCGGACGCGATGTTCCTTTTATACTGGTCACCGGAATCCTCGGTGAAGAAGTGGCCGTCGAATGCATCAAACAAGGCGTCACGGATTATGTTTTGAAGGAGCATCTGGCCCGCCTCCCCCTTGTCGTGGCGCGCTCTCTGGAGGAGAGGGCCCTCCGCGACGCCCGCAACTTCATGGTGCAGGCGCTTCGCCAAAGCGAAGCCAATTCTCTCTTTCTTTTTGCTCATAATCCTCTACCCATGTGGGTTTTCGAGAATGAGACGCTGCAATTTCTTCAGGTGAATGACGCGGCTCTTCGCCACTACGGGTATGACCGGATGGAATTCCTGCAAATGAGCGCCGGTGATCTGCATCCGGCCGAAGAAGTTCCGAAATTGTTGGCGGCTTTTCAGGATGTGAATCCGCAGGAGCAACGCGCCGCCCAGTGGCGCCACCGCAAGAAGGATGGTTCGGTAATCGACGTGGAAATGTTCCTGGACAAGATGGAATACTCCGGACACGCCGCCGCACTCGTCGTGGCTCAGGACATAACCGAACGAAAAAAGGCCGAAGAAGAGAAGCAAAAATTTTTTACGTTGGTGGAATACAGCCGCGATTTCATCGCCGTGGCCGATCTCCTTGACAACGTGGAATACATCAACCCCGCGGGTCGCGCCATGCTCGGGATCGCGAATGAGGAATCACTGAAAGGGACGCATTCCCTCGATTACGTGATTCCGGCCGATCTACCCTTGGTGCATAGCACGATTTTGCCGGCGCTTTACTCGTCCGGGCACTGGGAAGGAGAATTGCGGTTCCGCCATCGCCAGACCGGCGAGTCCCTGCCCATGGATTTTGTGGGATTCCAGGTGAAGGACCAAACGACCGGCGAGCCGCGCTTTGTCGCCACCGTTTCACGGGATATGACCGAGCGCCGGGCTCTCGAACAGCAGTTGCGGCACGCGCAGAAATTCGAGGCCTTCGGCCAGCTAGCCGGCGGCATCGCTCACGATTTCAATAACGTGATCGGCGCTATTCTCGGATGGGCGGAATTGGGAGAGGAGCAAGCCGCTTCCAGCAACGCGCCGCTAGAAAATTATTTCAAAAAAATTCATTCTCAATGCGACCGCGTCACGGCGTTGATCCGGCAGTTGCTGGCGTTCGCGCGGCGGCAGATACTCGAGCCGCGAAGCCTCAGCCTGAATCAAACCGTCCACGACGTACTGAACCTGCTGGACAAAGTGATTGGCAAGGACATCGAAATCAAAACGGCACTGGCGGAAGATTTGTCGGCCGTGCGCGCCGATCCCACGCAGATCGAGCAAGTGCTGATGAATCTTTGCATCAATTCTCGCGACGCCATGCCCAAGGGCGGGCGAGTCACTATCGAAACGCACAATGCCCGGTTTTCCGAGGAGGACTGCCGCCGCACCGTGGGACTCCAGCCAGGACGCTTTGCCGAACTTCGTGTGAGCGACACGGGATCCGGCATGGATGCCGCCGTACGAGAGAGGATCTTCGAGCCTTTCTTCACCACCAAGGGAACCGGAAAGGGTACCGGTCTGGGGCTTGCGACCGTCTATGGCATTGTCAAACAACACAATGGATTTATTCAGGTGGAAAGCGAGCCCGGCCAGGGGAGCACTTTTCGCATCTTTCTCCCGGTCGATGAAACGCCTGCCGCAGGCGAGTTTCTCACGCCCGTCTTCGATGATTTACCGGTCCGCGGCGGCACTGAAACGATCCTGCTCGCCGACGACCACGATGGCATTTGCGAGATGGCCCAATCCGTTCTGACGGCGAAGGGATATCACGTCTTGCGTGCGCACGATGGCGAGGAAGCCGTGGAAGTATTTACCGCGAATCGCGACCGCATTTCACTTGTCTTGGTGGACGTGATCATGCCCCGGCGGAGCGGCCCTGAAGTATTTGCGGCCATCAAGGCGCTGAATCCTGGTGTATCCGTGCGTCTTTGCAACGGGTTATAGCAATGAAATCGCCACGCTGGCCGATTTGGTGGAGCGCGGCGTGGCGGTTCTTAGAAAGCCCTATAGTCCTTCGGCGCTTTGCCGCCGCGTCCGTGAAGTTCTGGATGCCGCCGCTGCAACATCATCGTTGCCTGCGTGAAGTGGCCGATCATCCTGGTCGTTATAATTTTTTTGACAAATTTCGTTGTTGACACGATCTGTATCATATGCTATTTCCTCAACCAGGTTTGATGGTTGTATTTTGTATCGGGGTGTTTCACGAATTATAAGAGGCAATTATCGACTTTGATTTATTGAGTTTACCCAGCAACACCCCACCCCACCCCGGGAGGTGATGACCAATCTGGTTATCACCTCCCTTTTTTTGCACCTACCTGCCCGATTTGCTGTCGTGAAGCGATCGAATCCTCAAAGTAATTTGAAAATGCCCTATCAGATTGTGCCAATGGGATTTACAGGGGGGCCGCATAAGGAACTAGAGACTGGGGATGTCTCCCGGAATATCAGCCGTACTTTTTTGCGTCCAGGCTCTTGCTGGTCCAATCCTCAGGAGGGAAGCTTATGCGCCAGAAGCCAGGATTGGGAATCTTGAATTCAAGCGCCGTATTGAATTTTCGGGCCTCCGCAGGTGTGACCAGCTTGACTGCGCATTCAGTTTTCTCGCTCGTCCGCACGTTTAGCAGGGTGACGACCTGGCCTTGATCCAGCGACGATGCCCATTTCCACGAGCGCGCCATGAGCATTCACGACGATTGTGTGAGTCTCTTCGCTGAAGGGAGATTTATTGGCCAGATTCCCTTCCACGACCACGCGAACCTGAAGAAATAGGCGCTGGCTGCGTCTTTTGCCCGTGGTGATTTCCATTATTCCGAAGCCTCATGGATTCCGGCGATCCGCATTTTGTGAGACATTAAGTTCTTATAACACGGCCGAAATCAATCCGGTAAAGAGTGCGTGCAGATTGTGCATTGAAGAGTATCCCTCCTTCAAGAACAAGTTTGCGTCGACAACGGGCGCGATCCAGGGTGACGCGATTGTGCGCGAACTTTCAGCTTTTTCGCTTCTCAGGTTACGAGACAGCTAGAGGTTCTTTCTCGCGCGTTTTTCCCGAGCGCTTTTCCGCATACAAGGTGCGGTCGGCGCGCTCAAGAAATTGTTCGTTTGTTTCACCTTTCTCGTATCCCACCCATCCTGCCGAGAAGCAGATCGGAATTTTCGTGCCGCTGTATTCGGTCTCCATGGGGCGCAACCTGTCCAAAAGCGCATGGACCTGGCTGGTGGTGCATTGGGGGAGCAAAACCAGGAATTCGTCCCCTCCCATGCGCGCGGCCATGTCCGACTTTCGAATCACGGATTCAAGGCGCCGGGCGAACTGTTTGAGGACCTGGTCTCCCGCAAGATGACCGTAGGAATCGTTGATTTGCTTGAACTTGTCGAGATCGAAGGAAATCACGGTCAGGGAGTGGCCGTAACGCTCGGAACGAGCAGCCTCTGACGCCAGACGTTCTTCCGCGACGCGCCGGTTGGAAAGGCCTGTCAGGGAATCGACCATCGCCAGCCGCTCGAATTCCTCCGCCCGCACTTGCAGAATCCGCATCTCTTCGATCTTCTTGGAGAAATCCCGCCGCAGCCGCTTCACCGTGATCTGCTGATAGATGGTGTAGGCGTTGAAGATCAGAACCAATCCAATCAGACCGCGCACGGCCCGGTTCAAGCTGGCTTGAAAGAATGGGTCGTCCACTTTGACGTATCCCGGAAAGCTCATCGTGAAAACGGCAAACGTGAGCAGGAGCATGACGATGACTGCCATGCTCCAGAGCCACCAGTCCCGGCGTTCCAGCTCTTGCAGTTCTGCCTGCATCTCCAGCAGGCGCGCATCCGAGGAGGGATCAGGCTTGTGCATGGGTGAGGTTGGCGATGAACTCATGGCTGGTCGCGAACCCCGGGCGAAATTGGAAATCCGCCCTACAATTATAAATGCTGCGAAAAACGGAGATTGAATAAATGTGCGCGGAGTTCCGGATTGTCCACTGGCCCTTGGTACAGTTCCACGCTCGGTTCTTACAACGCCAAAACGGAGACACGCGCAACGAAGCGGACGGTTTTATCCAGGCTCGCAAGCGCGCCGCGGAGCGAAAGCTGACCGCCAGGAGCGGCAGGCCGGTGCGATTTTGGCAAGAAACGATTACGCGCCTTTTTTCAGTTCGGCGAGAACCAGCTTGGCAACTTCGCGCAGCGTCTCAAACACGCCCTGGCCGGTAATGGCGACGGCCTCGGTAACGGGTTCGCCCTTCACTTGCAGGTGCTTGGTGAGCTGCTCGACGGAAAGAACCCCGGGAAGATCGCGTTTATTGAGTTGCAGAACGTACGGAATCGTATTGAAGTCGAGTTTGTGTTCCTTGAGGTGTTCGCGCAGATTATCAAGCGTTTCAAGATTTGCGTCGAGCCGCTCTTCCTGCGAATCCGCGACGAAGACCACGCCATCGGCGCCTTTCAAGATCAACTTGCGGCTGGCCTCATAGAACACCTGGCCGGGAACGGTATAGAGATGAATTCGCGTTTTGAATCCGCGCACGGTGCCCAGGTCGAGCGGAAGAAAATCGAAAAATAGCGTGCGGTCGGTTTCCGTCGCCAGGGAAATCATCTTGCCCTTTTGCGCGGTCCCTGTATGGTCATAGATCCACTGCAGGTTGGCTGTCTTTCCGCCCAGACCTGGGCCGTAGTACACCAACTTGCAGTTAATTTCGCGAGCAGGAAAATTGATAAAGGGCACAGTTGTCCGGATTAACCGGGTCCTCTTTTATAGCATACGCATACAAGCAGGCCAATCCTCAAACAAGCGCATGTTGCTCGCCAGGCATAGGACGGGTCCCGGCAGCCGGCCGCGAATCTCGCGGCATGCCTGAAGGATGCGGTCTTCTGGGAGATGGGTTTCATTGCGCTCAAGACTATGGTATGTCTTGTCCAACCCGGCCGAGGTCTTTGGCATCTGTTCGGGAGGCTTGCGCGATCCTTGAAGAAGGTTCATTCTGATAAAGTTTTGACTGCCGAAAATGAAAGCGCGTGGTCTATACTCTTGCGCTCAATTCCATATAGAGGAGCAAACCGCATATGAAAGGTTTCGTGATTGGTGTGCTGGTGGGAGCCCTGTTATTCGCGGGTAGCGTTTACTATTATTTTGTTTCAGGCATGGCTCCCGCGGCGGTTGCAGATCCGCCCATGATGATGGAGCGGAAGATGGCGAACCGATCGCTCGATGCGCATATTGATAAGGCGAATATTCCGGCGCCTCCTATCCAGCCCAGTGAAGATAATTATGTGGCGGCCGCCAAGCTTTATAAGGACAATTGCGCCGGGTGCCACGGTTTACCAAACCAGCCCCCTCCCGCGATCTCAGGCAATTTCTTTCCCGACGCGACACTGATGTTCAAGGGCAAGGGCGTGACCGACGATCCTCCGCAGGTGAGCTACTGGAAGGTAAAGAATGGGATCCGGCTGACCGGAATGCCGACTTTTAAAGGCGTTTTGGACGACACGCAAATGTGGCAACTGGCCCTTTTCGTCGCCAACGCGGATAAACTTCCGGACTCCGCTAGAAAATTGCTGGTTCCAGAACCGCCTCCGGCCGCTGCGGCTCCCGCAATGCCGCCGGCGATGCCAAAGGGCTCCGCTTCAAAGAAGTAGTTCGTGGCTTCGGGGGAAGCGCGAAACCTGCGCTTCCCCTAGTGGCCTGCAGTTGCGTTGACGATGGATGAGACCTCTGTTAGACTCCGGAAAATGGCACGGACTGGAAAGCCAACAAAACGCAGTAGGCATGGGGCAAGCGCCCCTTCCAGAACTCGTAAAGCATTGAAAAGTAAAGAAGATAGTAAAGTCGCGGCGCACGCAGAAGCGGTTCGCCAGATGGTTGATCCTCAATTCGAACAGCAATTAAAATTGTACGAACAGGCCGTCCAGCATTTTCACCAACAAAAATTTGTGAAAGCGAAAGAATTGCTCGAAAAGGTCCAAGCGGGCCCGAGCAAGGAGTTGGCAGACCGCGCGCGGGTTCATCTTCGCATTGTTGAGCAGCGCATGGCCAAGCAGCCCGCTCCTTCCGTGCGCACACCAGAAGAGCACTACCAAGCGGGCGTGGCCATGATGAATCTGGGACGCTGGGACGAAGCGCGCGATCATCTGCTGCGCGCTCGCAAGCTGGCGCCCAAGGCCGATTACGTTTTCTACGCGATGGCGGCGCTGGATTGTCTGACTGGGGAAGCCGAATCGGCGATGGAAAATTTGAAAGTCGCGATTCAATTGCGTCCGGAAAACCGCTACCACGCCCGCAACGACGAGGATTTCGCGTTTTTGCAGGAAGATCCCCGCTTTACCGAATTGCTCTACCCCGAGCGCGAAGCCTCCGGCGGTTGAATCCAGTTGTGTCGCGAGCTCGCTACATAGCGATGCGATCCCGATGAAAAAAAGAACACGACAACGCACCGTGGGCACCGGTGGAGTGCGTGTGGTCGCGATCGGCGGGGGCACCGGGCTTTCCATGCTGCTGCGCGGGCTGAAGCATTATGTGGCGCGCCGGCGTCAGGAGTCGGAACGCCATCCGATCAGCGATCTCGCCGCTATCGTCACGGTCACCGATGACGGGGGAAGCTCGGGCCGTCTGCGCCGCGAATACCGAGTGCTCCCGCCGGGCGACATTCGCAATTGCATGGTCGCGCTCTCACAGGATGAAGCATTGCTCGGCCGTCTATTTCAATACCGGTTCCATGCGGGCCGCGGTTTGCGCGGACACAGTTTCGGAAATCTGTTCCTCACGGCCCTCAGCCACGTGACGGGCGATTTCGCCGAGGCCGTTCGCGTAAGCGGAGAGGTTCTGGCAATCCGGGGACGAATTTTTCCGACCACGATCGAGAATGTTTCGCTGGAAGCGGTGATGACGGACGGGAAAATTGTGTTGGGCGAAACGCGTATCGCGAAAAGCGGAAAGAAGATCCGCCGCCTGAGTCTGCGTCCTCGCCACGTCCGCCCGCTTCCCGAAGTGCTGGAAGCGATCAACCAAGCGAACCTGATTTTGATCGGCCCCGGCTCTCTCTATACCAGCATTCTGCCGAATCTCCTGGTTTCGGGTGTCGCCGAGGCGATTGAGAAGTCCTCCGCGACGCGGGTTTACGTTGCGAATCTGATGACCCAGCCGGGAGAGACCGAAGGATTTTCGCTCGCCGACCACGTGCGCGTCATTTACGGCCACACGCGGCGCAAGTTGATCGACTGGGTTGTTGCGAGCAACCAACTCATCTCTCCCGAAGTGGCGCGGCGTTACAGCAGGCGCGGCGCCGAGCCGGTGCGCGTGGACATCCAAGACCTGCAACGCATAGGCGTGCGCTGCCTGCTCGACAATTTGCTCGAGGAGCACGGCGTCGTGCGGCATGACGCGGCGCGCCTTTCGCAACTCCTGATCGAGGAATTTGTCGAGTGCCGCCCTCCCACTCACTGAATCACATCCATCGCTTGCGACATTCTATTCCTTTCCTTGCGCGGTGCGCGGTTTGGTTCGTATACTGGCCACGGCTGGCCCTGCATCCCAAATATTTGTGGATGATGGGTCGGCGTCAACGCGTGGGGGTTTTCCTTGCAGGTTGCAAATGCAACCCGGCTGGTTTAAGAGGAGTGTTTTTTTTATGGCCACGCTTGCTGTGCAAAACGAATTCAATATTTACGAGTCTGCCGATGCGCGCTTCGAAGCCGCCGCGCGAAAATTGGGGCTCGAAGAGGGTCTGTACCGTTTCTTGAAGTATCCCAACAAGGAAATCACGGTTTACATTCCTGTGATTCTCGATAGCGGCCACCTCGAAGTGTTCATCGGTTACCGCGTGCATCATTCCATCGTCCGCGGGCCGGGCAAAGGCGGCATTCGATTTGCTCCGACCGTGACGCTGGACGAGGTTCGCGCGCTGGCCAGCTGGATGACCTGGAAGTGCGCGGTGGTCAACATTCCTTTTGGCGGAGCAAAAGGCGGCGTGATTTGCGATCCCGGCAAATTATCGAACGGCGAGTTGGAGCGCATCACGCGCCGATACACGGCCGAACTCATCGAGTGGTTTGGCCCCGAGCGTGACGTGCCCGCGCCTGATCTCGGAACTAACGAGCAGACCATGGCCTGGATCATGGACACGTATTCGATGCACGTGCGGCACACGGAGACCGCCGTCGTGACCGGCAAACCCATCGACCTCGGCGGATCGCGCGGTCGCCACGAAGCCACGGGGCGCGGCGTGCTCATCAACTGCGACAGGGCGCTTGCCAAATTCCGCATGCTCCGGGTGAACACGCGCGTCGTCGTGCAAGGGTTCGGCAACGTCGGCTCGATGGCGGCGAAGCTCCTGCACGAGGCTGGTTACAAAATCGTGGGCGTTGCCGACATTCATGGAGCGCTGTACAACGAAGGCGGTTTTGACGTTCCGAAATTATTGGATTGGGTGAATAGCCAGCACAAACCGCTTCCGGATTTCCCCGGCGGCGGCGCCAAAATGAGCTCGAGCGAAGTCCTTTTCCAGCCGGCAGAGGTCGTCATCCCCGCAGCCGTGGAAAATCAGATTACTTCCGAAAACGCGCACCGGTTGCAGGCCCGCATCCTGTGCGAAGGCGCGAACGGGCCTTGCACGGCGCTCGCGGACGAAATCGTGGACCGCAAAGGCATCTTCGTGATTCCCGACATTCTGGCCAACGCTGGCGGCGTGACGGTGAGCTATTTCGAGTGGGTGCAGGACCGCCAGGGATATTTCTGGAGCGAGAGGGAAGTGAACGACCGGCTAAAGGACGTGCTCGAACGTAGTTTTGAGGAAGTGGTGCGCTACGCGGAGACTCATCAAGTGAATAACCGCGTTGCCGCGTACATGCTGGCGATCGACCGGGTCGCTTTTGCGTTAAAGGAACGTGGAATTTACGCCTGACAGGAGTACTATATCGCGGCCCGTCCGAGTGCTTCACGAGACCGGGTCCTGGCCGGACAGTTGCGATAACAGCGAGGTTGCAAACAGCCGCCCTTAACCGATGAATGCCGATTCCATTTCTCCGGGAGCAGTGAAGTCCGAGGACGAACACCGCCGCGACATCTGCACGGTGGGCCGATGGATTCATTCCCGCGCGTTTGTCGTTTCGACCGACGGGAATATTTCCGTGCGCCTCGATTCGCGCCGCGTTCTCACTTCTCCGACGGGCATGAGCAAGGGCATGATGGTCCCGGACGATTTGGTGATCACCGATCTGCGGGGCCGGAAAGTTGCCGGACGCCGCGAGGCTTCCTCGGAACTGGCGATGCATCTCTTAATTTACAATCGCCGGCCCGATGTTCACGCCGTGGTCCACGCGCACCCGCCGGCCGCGACGGCGCACGCTGCCGCGGGAATTGCGCTTAATAAGGCGCTGCTCAGCGAACTGATTATCGCGCTGGGCTGTATCCCGGTCGCGCAATACGGTACGCCCGGGACGCAGGAACTTTCCGATGCGCTTGAGCCCATGGTGCAGCATTACGACGCGATTCTCCTGGCCAATCACGGCGTCGTGACCTGCGGGCCCGATTTGCTGACCGCTTTTTTCCGGATGGAAACGGTCGAGCATTTCGCGCAGGTGTCCCTCATGACGGAGTTGCTGGGCAAACAAGTCTTGCTTTCTGGGCGCGATGTGGAAAAATTGCTCGTCGCGCGCGCGCGCTACGGCACAACGACCGCGTCCACTGTGATTCCCGGCTGTCCTGTCACGAGCGACAACGCGGGCAATGGCGAACACCGGCCGGAACGCATTTCGGTGACGCGCGAAGAGCTCGAAGCATTGATCGAAGAAGCAGTGCGCAAGGACCGCGCGCTGCGGTAAGCACTCGAAGCGGCGATTGAATTTCAGGCCATCGGATTTTTCAGCATTCGCGCCGGCCGGAATTTCTTGACGGCTGGCTACGGAGGAAAAAGCATGGGCGAAGCACTCGGCATGATCGAGACCCGCGGCCTGGTCGCGATGATTGAGGCCTCGGACGCGATGGTCAAGGCGGCCAAGGTCACGCTCGTCGGCTGGGAAAAAATTGGTTCGGGCTACGTTACGGCCATGGTCCGCGGCGACGTTGCCGCAGTGAAGGCCGCGACGGATGCTGGCGCCGCCGCTGCGCGGCGTGTTGGCGAATTAGTGGCCGTTCATGTCATCCCGCGGCCGCATCAGTCGCTCGAGGACGTGCTTCCCATCGGGAAGACGGCTGTCGCCGCCGGACACTAGGCGCGCGGGACCGCGCCGCGAGCGCGCTCGCGGCGTGCCGCAGGGCGGCGTGTCGTTGCGCGCTGCCTGATCGTGTCTCCGATCGTTTCATGCGTTTCGGTCTGCAATCGCTTCTGTTTCTTGTGAAATGTTTCATGGAATTTTGGATTTGAGATTGATGCTGGCCCCATGATTCTCGCCCGCATTGTCGGCACCGTGGTTGCGACGCGCAAGGATGCGCGCCTGGAAGGCAAGAAGCTTCTCGTCGTGAAACCCATTTCTCCGCAGGGCGACGATGAATCCGGTTACATGATCGCCGTTGACACGGTGGACTCCGGATTCCGCGAAACCGTGCTGGTCGTGACCGGAAGCTCCGCGCGCAACGCCGCCGAATGCAAGGACCGCCCCGTGGACGCCGCGATCGTCGGCATCGTCGATGAAGTAATGCTCGACGCCCTGCACGAAGCCGAACTCGCCGCCGCGCGAAAGAAATAACATGCTCCTCGGACGCATCATCGGCAACGTAGTCTGCACCATGAAAGACCCCGCGCTCATCGGGCAGAAACTCCTTATCGTCCAGCCGCTCGACCGCAAAGGCCGCGACAAAGGCCGCCCGGTCATCGCCCTTGACGCAGTCGGCGCCGGTGCCGGCGAAACGATCTACTGGTGCCGCGGCAAAGAGGCCAGCTTCCCATTCCTCCCCGCCGATTTGCCCACCGAAGCCACCATCGTCGGCATCGTCGATTCCGTGAATATTCCGTCGTAAGGGTGATGCTGTGTGTTCTGAAAATCAATTCAACCTTTTCATGTAAATCTCAAATTTAAGATTCCAAATCTTAAATCTCCGGCACCTATTGCGATGCGCTGCTCCTAGCCGACAAAATGCATGACTTTCATCATCGTATATTGCAGAATGGCTTCGCGTGTGGCGAGTGGCACGATGCGTGACATATTGGAAACTCATTCCCGCATCAGGTTTCGGCAGATGAAATTCGGGGCTCGGCGTGAAGTACGAGCGATTTGAAGATCTCCCAGTTTGGCAGGCCGCATCCAGCCTGGCCGTCCGCGTTTTCGCGCTTGCAGATAAGCTTGCCCTTCGCCGTCATCGCAGCCTGCGCGACCAGATCGAGCGCGCCGCGCTTTCGGTTTCCAACAATATTGCGGAAGGATTCGAGCGCGGCACGACGAATGAGCTCCTCGCGTTCTTGTACATCGCGCGCGGATCGGCAGGCGAGGTGCGCTCGATGCTCTGCGTGATGGAACGCATGGCCGCGTTTCCCGATCTCAAATCTGAAATTTCAGATTTGAAATCTCTTGCCGAGAGCATTTCGCGGCAATTGCGCGGCTGGGCGCAGCATTTGCAGGACACTTCCATCCGTGGCCAGCGCCATCTGACTTCGAAATCGCGACAAATCGATCAGGCCCGCCGCGACCGCGATGCATTCCTGCAAGAGCTGGAAGAGGTCAGAAAGAAGCCCTGATGATTCGTAGATGCACGAATGGCCCCGTATTGTCAGCCCACATGCCAGTATCGGCCAAATTCACTTTTGAAATCTTGAATTTCAAATCTCAAATCTGAAATCTCAAATTTTAAATCTCAATTCTCAATTCGCCCCATCCGAACGATAGATATTTCTCGGGCTCAGCGCAGAATGTGCAATCATTTTGTCCTTCTCACCGTTGGCTTTCGACACTACACTTCTCCGCATGCTGATTGGCCGCGTCATCGGCGATGTGGTTGCCACGCAGAAAGTGCCTTCCCACGAAGGGCGCAAGATCCTCGTCGTCCAACCGCTTCATCTCGATGGCACGGATCGCGGCGATCCCGTGCTCGCGCTCGACGCCGTGGACGCGGGCATCGGCGACCGCGTTTTGCTCACCACGGAAGGTTTCTCCGCCATGACCGCCGTCGGCCGCCCCAACTCTCCCATCGACTCCGCCGTAATCGGCGTGATTGATTCCATCGATCTGCATGACGAGTGATTTCGCGGAATGAATCAACAGATAAACACAGATGGACACTGATAAAGGCAGATCAATATCAAAATTGTTTTTGGTGGGCGCACTGTGCATTTCCCCGCCGTCGCGTTGACACTCTGCCACCGCGCCGCCATAATCGCGGGCGGGTAGCCACTAGATGATTGCTCAGCTTCGCGGAACGCTCGGCGATAAACGGCCTAACCAGGTGCTGGTGGACGTGGGCGGAGTCGGCTACCTCGTGCACATTCCGCTTTCGACGTTCTACGCGCTGGGGGATCTTCATTCCAACGTCACGCTGTTGATCCACACGCAGGTGCGCGAGGACGCCATATCCCTCTACGGCTTTCTGAGCGCGCGCGAAAAGCATTTGTTCGAGTTGCTGATCTCCGCTTCCGGCGTGGGCCCGGTGCTGGCGCTGAAAATTCTTTCCGGCATGAGCGTGGACGATCTGGTGCCCGCGGTCCGCTCGGGCGATCTGGCGCGGCTGACGCGCATTCCCGGCGTGGGACGCAAAACGGCCGAGCGCATGATCGTCGAGCTGCGCGACAAGCTCGCCGCGATGGAAATTCCCGAAGATGCGCGCAAGCCGGTTACGACTACGGGCACTGCCGGCGACGTCGTGTCCGCGCTGCTCAATCTTGGCTACGACCAGCACGCCGCCGAGCAGGCTGTCGAACGAGCGGGAAAGAACGGCGCCTCCGAAACATTTGAGACTCTTCTGCGCGGCGCGCTGCAACAATTGACCGCGCCCGCGCAATCGAGCGCCAGGGCCGCCCGATAGGCCCGGCTGGCGCGACAGGATGAAACGATTTCTGATCAGGATGCACGAGGAAGAAAAGGGATGAGCTCCGGAACAGGAAGCGAGCCGAGAATGGAGCAGCCTGCACGCCGCATCGTCACCGGCGCGGCGCTTGAGGAAGACGCACGCATCGACGCGAGCGTGCGCCCGAAACGTTTCGCCGACTATATCGGCCAGTCACGCGTGAAGGAAAACATCGAGATTGCCATCCAGGCGGCGCGCAGCCGCGGCGAGGCGCTCGATCACGTCTTGCTCTACGGCCCGCCAGGACTTGGCAAGACGACGCTTGCGCAGATCATCGCCAGCGAACTCGGCGTGACCATCAAGACCAGTTCCGGGCCTCTCCTCGAGCGCAAAGGCGACCTGACCGCGATCTTGACCTCGCTCGAACAGCGCGAAGTATTTTTTCTCGACGAAATTCACCGCCTGGTGCCTGCCATCGAGGAAGTTCTTTACCCCGCGATGGAAGACTATCGCATCGATCTAGTGATAGGGCAGGGCGCGGGCGCGCGAATCCACCCCTTCATCCTGAATCGCTTCACGCTGATCGGCGCGACCACGCGCGCGGGCCTCGTGACCGCTCCGCTGCGATCGCGTTTCGGCATCGTGCACCGGCTGGAGTTTTACACGCCGGAAGAGCTGGTCGTCATCGTCCGCCGGTCGGCATCCATCCTGGGAATTGCCGTGGATGACGATGGCGCGTTCGAGATGGCTCGCCGCAGCCGGGGAACGCCGCGCGTCGCCAATCGGCTGCTGCGCCGCGCGCGCGATTTCGCGCAAGTGCGGGCCGAGGGCCACATCACTCTCGCGGTAGCAAAGGAAGCCCTGCAGATGCTCGGCGTCGACGAGCATGGCCTCGATGAAGTCGATCGCAACCTCATGCTCACGATTCTGCAAAAATATGCCGGTGGACCGGTGGGGCTAAGCACCCTTGCGGCTTCCATCAGCGAAGAAGAGGATGCCATCGAGGAGATTTACGAACCTTACTTGATGCAGCTTGGCTTGCTCGATCGCACGCAGCGCGGCCGCGTTGCGACAGCCCTCGCCTATAAACATTTCGGCCTCGAACCACCGCGCCGGCAGCCTGGCTTGTT
The DNA here is from genome assembly GCA_963833595.1 of uncultured Acidobacteriota bacterium. GTDB lineage: Bacteria > Acidobacteriota > Terriglobia > Acidiferrales > UBA7541 > Palsa-360. Next base: position 20,676 of record CAWHYM010000005.1, read on the forward strand.
TTGAATTGGAACCACCCGCCGCGGCGGGCACACGGATTAAGACGGATAGAACCTAAGAGCTAAACACAGAGAACACAGAGGTCACAGAGAAGAAAAAACGGCGTAGAAAGAAAAATGTGCCAGATTCCGATATTTTAGCTTCCGCTTAGATGGTTTTTTATCTCTTCGGTTTTATCCGTGTTAATCCGTGTGCATCCGTGGTTTCATTCTCCGGTATGGCGGAAGGCAAACTCATCTATCTTTCTCTCGGGTCGAACCTTGGCGATCGGGCCGCGAATCTGGAACGCGCCATCGAGGCCCTATCGGAAATTGGCGTGCGAGTTCTGCGGCGCTCGTCCATTTACGAGACGGAGCCTGTCGATTTTCTGGCGCAGCCCTGGTTTTTGAATTGCGTCGTCGAAGCGGAAACTTCGCTCGTGCCGCGCCAATTGCTCGAAGAACTGCAGGCGATTGAACGCAAGCTCGGCAGCCGGAAGCTTGTCCCGCGCGGCCCCCGGATCGTCGACCTCGATGTTCTTTTCTACGAAACAGCGGTGATTCACGAAGCCGGAATGGAGATTCCGCATCCGCGCCTGGCGGAACGCCGCTTCGTGCTCGTTCCCCTGGCCGAGCTTGCTCCCGGACTTCGCCATCCGGTTCTGCGCAAGACAGCCGCCGAGTTGCTTGCCGCCACGCAAGATCGAAGCGCGGTGCGAATCTGGCAGCCGCTACAGGGTACATCCGGTTCACAATCGTCGGGGAATTGAGTCCTGCTCAATGGGCATCAGTAGCGGTCTTCCGAGGGCTTCTTCTTCCTTTTCAGTTCTCGCTCTTCTTCTTCGGTCTTTTCGTATTCCGCAATCTCTTCCTCGGTCATGACGTACTCGTCGCGTTTGGCGAACATGTTGGTGTTCCGTTGGGCAAAGGCATTGCCGGCTTCGCGGCCCTCGCGCCCCTCCTTGCGCTTGCGCTCAGACAAGCTGGAATCGTGGCGCACGCGGCGAATCGGGTTGGCCAGTGCGGCCGCTTCCATCAGCAGATCGCTTACTTTTTCGAGCAGATCGTGGAATTGGAATGGCTTCAGGACGTAGGGCAATTTTTCCCGCTCAAATATCGGAAGCGCTTCCACGGTCGCCGACTCAGGCACCACGAAGAGCACGCGCGCGCGGATTTTGCCTTCCTCGACCGCTGGCGCCAGCGCCAATTCTCTGAGCGTCAGGTAGACCGGGCTCGTCAGCCCTATCATCGCGATATTCACGATCACCAGGGACCATTCGCCGCTGGATAGTTCCCCGAGGGCATGGCTGACGACCGGCACAACCCGGACTTGCCAGCCTTCCGAGTCCAGCACCTGGCGCAAGGCCGACTGGTTCGCCTCATCGTCTTCGATAATCAGTATGCCAATCCTGGCCAAGTTCCGCTCCCATTGAGCGTATCGAGTATAGCCCTCGATTCCGCGGCATTTGCCGGCCGTCTAGTCGATACGGTCTCAAGCGTCACCTGTCTTTGTATTCGATGGTATTCGAAGGGGAAGACGCCTCCTATGTCCTACCAAGGCGAATAAAATACGAAGATAGTTCTTGACAAAGCGAACAAAAAGCGAAATACTCCCCCGTGCTTCGCGAGACGGGTGATGGCGACTGCAACCTCGATTCCTTCGGCCTCCGAGAACCTTTCTTTCCAAAGGAGGGCTCTCCGCGGCCGCAGGAGCGATCCCACACCCACCTTATTCCCCGACGTCCCGAACCAACGGGACAGCGGGCCGTGTACCCTGCTGCCACCAGGGTCCGCGCCCGAACGCGTCGGCATCGCCCGTCTCGCCTTCTCCTCTCCGCTTGCCGACGCCAAGCGCGGCACGGAATATTTCCTGCTGCCTGTGAAATCAATTTTGAACCACTGCGAATCGACCCGCGTGCCCTTTTCCTGGACGGTGAATCCCTACCGCGGCTGTGAATTCGGCTGCCAGTATTGCTACGCGCGTTACACGCACGAGTACATGGAACTGGATGCGCATGACTTTGAGAGGAAAATTTACGTCAAGCTGGATGCCGGGCCGCTCGCCGGACGGGATCTGGGCATGGAAAAGGTGCAGGGCGAGCATATTGCCATCGGAACTGCCACCGACCCCTACCAGCCGGCCGAACGCGAATTCGGCGCCACGCGCGCGATTCTCGAGCAAATGGCCGCGCGCAAAGGGCTGAGCATCTCGATCACCACGAAATCCGACCAGGTCCTTCGCGACGTGGATTTGCTGCGCCGCATCGCGGAGCATTCCGGCGTGTCCGTGAACTTGAGCATCACTACGCTGCGCACGCGCCTGGCGCGAATCCTGGAACCGCGCGCACCGCGCCCCGATCTGCGCATGCACGCCGTTCAAGAACTGCGCCGCGCGGGCATTGCGGCCGGCGTGTTTGCTATGCCCATCTTGCCGGGCATCACGGATCGCGAGGAAGATTTGGACGCGCTGGCACGCGCCGCGCGCGATGCGGGCGCGCAATGGTTTGCCGCCAGCGTGCTGTTTCTTATGCCGTCGGCGCAGAAGCAATTTCTGCCGTTTCTGGACGCGAAATTTCCGAAGCTCGCGCGGCGGTACCGCGAATGGTTTTCCCGCGCGGCCTATGCGCCCGAAACCTATCGCCAGGAAATTTCCGCTCGAGTAGCCGCGCTCCGCAAGAAATACGGCCTCGGCGTCCGCCCCCTCGATCCCGGGCGTCCGCCGGAGCACGCGCGGCAACTGAGCCTTGGCTTGGAAGTTAAGTAGGACAGGCTTCAGCCTGTCGGGTTTTGACTTCCGCCAGCTCAGAAAAACCCACAGGCTGAAGCCTGTGCTACATACTTGCTTGGTGTGGTCTCTCAGGTTTGAGTAGCGTGCCCTACGGCAGGATAATGCGCGGCTCTTCCTTGGAAACGCCCGCCTCGCTTGGAAACTGCGATCGCAGAAACTCAATGAATGCGCGCGTACGCGGTCGCCCGTTGGAGCGCAACCGACCGAAACGGAGAAAGAACACCAGGAGGTGGAAAATTTCCGTGTCCTTCAATGCGGGAAACTCCGGGTGCTCCGCCGCATGTTTCTTTCTCTTCCTCAATGAACTTCGCGAGGGCGGCGTATAGCCCTGCGGCTACAGGAATCTCCGGCGGTTTTTCATAGTAGATCCCGGACAGGAGCGTGCGGCGGGTCTCCGCCATGGCCTGCACGGCCGTGAACACGTCCAAGTCGGCGAGGGAACGCTGATCCGCGGCATAGAGGAGCACGGTGTATCCGAGGCCCGACAGCACGGCTTGCCGCGTGTGAATCAGATCGGAGGGGAAAGATACGTCCGGGAAAGGGACTTCACCTTCGGCGAGCGGTTTCGGATGGCTTTGCTCCCAACGGTGCGCCGCTACCAAATAGGCGCAATCGCTCGGGCAATCGATCGTCACTTCGCGCTCGGTCCCGCAGTCGATCGCGCAGATTTTCTCACCCTTGGCGGGGCAATAGCGCTCGGCGCGCCGCTTGTTGCAGATCGGACAGATCGCTTTTCCAGTCAATCGTTTCGCTCCAGGGAATTTTCGCGCGTTGCAAATTTCGCCGCATAAGCCGCCAAATCAAGGTCCCCAACCTCCTCGAAGCAACGGCTCACGCAAGACAACGCGGCGATGTCGATCGGAACTGGCGGTTCTCGCACGTGCGCCCGCCGAGTTGCCGCATCCAGGCAATGACGCGGCAACCATAGGCGGGCGCGGAATTACTTCAGCGATTCCGGGTCAGAATGATTCTTGGGTGACTTCTTTTCAAGCAAGGAAACGAGCTTCTGACCGGACGGCGGTACCGGCACCGCGCCCTTGCGGATGATCTCCGTCGCAGTCAATTTTTTCCCGTACACCTTCTCGTTGGCATCGTTATCCGGCCGCAAGGTCGAGCCCTCGAGCGAAATGCCCGCAAACAGGCCGCGAGACCGTGAGTAGGAGAGAATTTCCGCGCGCATCGTGGCATCGGTGTCGGCGGCGGCGTCTCTACCCTTTGGTCCGGCCGCTGCCGCCATATCCGCTCCGAGTTTCACCTTACTGTTCAAAATCGCCTTGGCGCCGCGCGGGTTCATGATCAGCAGAACGAAATCGGTCGCCTGCCCGCCCAGTTGAAATCCAAAGCTTCCGCCCTCCAGCGCCATCATCGAGGGCGCGCCCCAGGGTCCGGTGAAATGCTCGCCGGTGCGGCAGGCCATCGCGCCGCGGCCATAGCTTCCCCCGATGCCAAACGCTGCCTTAAGCACGGAGGGGAAAACGATGACACACTCTGCCTTGTCCAGCAGGTCCTGCGGGATACTATCCGGAATATTCATAATCTCATCCATCACCTTGCCGGCGTTTTCCAGACGGTCCGTTTCCTTTTCGTTATCCGCCGCCAGCATGGGAGCGGCTGTAAGAGCAAGAAGCATCCCTATCGCAAGTAGTTTTCTCATGAGTTCTTTCCTCCTTAGAAGTGGAGTTGGGCAAAAAGCCGGACTGGATGCCTATGACATAATAGGGTTTCCCCCATCTTCGCGCAACGTAAGGGTGGATGTCTCCAGGAAAATTCAAGAGATTCTAAATTGCGCGTAAGATTTGGGAATCCACATTCGTTTCCTGTTCCCGCAACCGTGTGGACTATAATCGATTTTTCTTTGCGAATTCTCCAAGGGAGCCGCTCGATGGCGCTAAACCGAAGATTACACGCGCTCCTTGTTGGATGCGTCGTTTTCGGCATGGTTGTCTGCGAGGGAGCGGCAAATACCTCGGCGCAATCGCGGCCTTCCAAATCGGCGAATTCGCGCGCCTCCGCGGCAAATAGCAAATCCGTTGCTCGCGCGGATGTGGAACGCTTCCGGCAGCGCGCCGAGGCGGCGCTGTCCGCCGCGGGGCCGGACAAGGGAGCGTGGGGCGTGCTGGTGACCGACGCCGCGACGGGGGAAGTTTTGTATTCGCGCAATGCCGACGGATATTTCATGCCGGCTTCCAACGCAAAATTATTTACCACGGCGCTCGCGCTCGCCACGCTCGGCCCTGACTACCGCGTGCGGACCACCGTCGCGTCGAGCGGCATGCTCGATGAGAACGGTGTGCTGAATGGCGATCTCGTTCTGATCGGCCGCGGGGACGCGAATCTCTCGAACCGGAAATTTCCGTACGACAAAAAAGAGGAACGCGAAGGGCCGCCTGAAAAAGTTCTCGCCGAATTCGCCGGCGCTGTCGCGGCGCGCGGCGTGAAGGAAGTCACCGGCGATGTGATCGCCGATGACAGCATGTTTCAGCACGAAAAATTTCCGAGCGGTTGGCTGGTCGACGATATTTTGTGGTCCTATGGCGCGGCGGTATCGGCGATCGCCGTCAATGACAATACGTTTACCCTGGATTTACGCCCGGGCGTTCACGAAGGCGATTCTGCGCGGTATGAAGCGGGAATCGCGGCCGATTTCTACACCGTCGAGAATTCGGTGCTCACCGCCGCGCGCGGTAGCGAGGAAAAATTGGCCGTGGCGCGCGATCCCGGCTCGCGAGTGATTCATCTCAGTGGCACGATGCCGCTCGACGCGCCGCCTCGCCGGCTCACGATTGCCATCGAAAATCCTGCCGAGTACGCGGCCAGTCTTCTTGCGCGCCTTCTCGAAGCCGGCGGAGTGAAGGTCGATGGCCATTCGCGCGCGCGCCACGTTGCAGACCCTGCGGTTGACGCCGCCTCGCCAAAGACGGTTCTCGCCGAACACACTTCTGTTCCGCTCTCGGACGAGATTCGCCTGACGAACAAGAACAGCGAGAACCTTCACGCGGAGCTTCTTTTGCTGCTTGCCGCTCACGAAAAGGCGGGCGCCAATAATTACGAAGGCGCTTTGAAAGTTGCGTCAGATTTTTTCAAAGCCGCGGGCATCGCCGATGGCGACGTCGCGCTCAGCGACGGCTCGGGCCTGTCGCGCAAGGATTTGGTTACGCCGCGCGCCATCGTGCAATTGTTGCGCTATGCCGCAACGCAGCCTTGGGGCGAGCTGTATCGTTCCACGCTCCCCGTGGCCGGCGAAGACGGCACGCTCTCAGACCGCATGAAAAATACGGCCGCGGCCGCGCGCGTCTTCGCGAAAACGGGAACCATCGGCCACGGGAATGCGCTCTCGGGTTACGCAACGACAGTTCGCGGCGAGCGGCTCTTGTTTTCAATCCTCGGAAACAACAACAACCTCCATGCCCAAGATGCAAATAAGGTCATGGATGCGATTTGCGTGGCGATGGTCGAGGAATTGGGGCCGACCCAGACGCCGAGGAAGAAAGCGAAGTGAAGGAAGCAAAGGGAGTGGAGGAACAAGACCAAGGAATCTGCACGGTAACAAGCGATTGTTTGAACAGCACGGATTCGTACCTTGCGGGAAATATTGATTCGCGAGAGGGTTTAGTAGCACAGCCACTCTTGGCTGTGCGGTTTTGTCGATCGTCGTTAGTGCATGGATGACTGAAAATAGAGAAAACCCGCACAGCCAAGAGTGGCTGTGCTACTCGAGCTTTCCGGAAACTTTGTGAGTCGCGGCTTCAGCCGCGACATTCAGAAGGCGACTGTCGGGGCCTTTAGGCCCTGAAGAGCGATGACGTCATGACAGAGAAAACAAGAATCATTACGGTATTTGGAAGTTCGCGTCCCGAGGATGGGCATGCGGATTACGCGCAGGCCCTGGAACTCGGGCGCTCGCTCGCAGCGGCTGGATTTGCCGTTTGCACGGGCGGCTACGGCGGCGTGATGGAAGCCGTGTCGCGCGGCGCGCGCGAATCCGGCGGACGCGTGCTCGCGGTGACGTCCAGTTTTTTTCGGCCGCGCGCGAATCGCTGGGTGGAAGAGGAAACGCGCGTGGCCACGTGGCAGGAGCGCCTGTTTGAATTGGTCCGGCTTGGCGACGGATTTGTCGCGTGCAAGGGGGGCACGGGCACGCTCGTGGAACTCGCCGTCGTTTGGGAAATGCTCAACAAAAAAGCGATGGAGCAGCGCCCGTTCGTCGTGCTCGGCGATTTCTGGCAGCCGATTTTGGATCGCGTGCGCGAAGTCGAGCGCGGGCACGCGTCGAGATGGGGCGAGTCGAGGGATCCGCTGGTGCACCAGGCGCCCACTCCCGCGGAAGCCGCGCAGTTCTTGTCCGCGCGGCTCGCGAGCGGCGCGCCGCAAGGAAAGGGAACTTAGGAAAACGTGTCGCGCACCGCGGAGGACATTCTCGAATTTGACCGGCTGCGCGATTTGCTGCGCCGCCAGACGACGTGCGCGCCCGGACGCCACGCGGTTGACGCTCTTTCGTTTTCACAAGATCGCTCCGCGCTCGACGCCGCCTTCGCACTGATTGCCGAAGCCGTCGATTATCTGGGCGACGGCAGCGAAATGGGATTCGGTTCTCTGGCCGATCCAGCGCGATGGCTCATGGAACTCGAAGCGCCTGTAGCCGTGCTCACGCCGCCCATGCTGCTCGATGCGGCGTCGCTCGCCGACACGGCTGCCATGCTGCGCGACTCCTTTCGCGAGGCTGCCCGCGCCGGTTCCGGGCCTACTGCTCGGCAATTTCCGCTGCTCTCCGCGCGCGCAATTTCCATTGCGGATCTTCGCCCGCTCGCGGCGGCCATTCGCCGCGCCGTCCTGCCCAACGGAGAAATCAGCGACGATGCCTCTCCCGAATTAAGACGGATTCGCGGCAGCATGGGCCGTACGCGCGAGACGATTCAAAAAACGCTCGAGCGCATGTTGCGCGCTCGCGGCGGCGACGCGGGCGAGGATTACGTCACGCTGCGCAACGACCGCTTCGTCATTCCGGTGCGCGCGGCCGAGCGGCGCCAGGTGCAGGGCGTCGTGCACGCCGCGAGCGCGACGGGGCAAACGGTTTTCGTCGAGCCGTTTGAAACCATCGAGCACAACAACAAGCTCGTGCAGCTTGCCGAGGACGAAGCGGCGGAAATTACGCGAATCCTCGCGCGAGTTGACCGAGCGCCTGCGCGCAAATCTCGGGCCGCTGCGCTTTGCGGTCGAGACGATTGCCGAACTCGACTCCGTATTCGCGCGCGCGCGTTTCGCGCGCGAATTCGATTGCACGCTGCCCCAATTTACAAACGAAGATTCTCCTGCTCCGTCTTCTATGGTTCAGCCTTCGCCCGAGCATCCTTCACTGGAGCTAAAAGACGCGCGGCATCCCGTGCTCGCCGACACGCTGCGCGCGCACGGCCGCAGCGTCGTCCCGATGACGCTTGCGCTCGGAGGCGCCAAGACCGTGCTCGTCATCAGCGGTCCCAATACCGGCGGCAAGACCGTCGCGCTTAAAACAGTGGGCTCGCAGTGCTATCCGCGCAGTCTGGCATTCCCGTCGCCGCGGAGACGGCGCGCCTGCCGCTCGTCGATCACTTGCTTGTGGACATCGGCGACGAGCAATCGATCGCCGCCGATCTCTCCACGTTTTCCGCGCACATGCTCAACGTGCGCGCCATGCTCGAAGCCGCCACGCCGCACTCGCTCGTGCTCGTGGATGAGCTGGGCACGGGCACGGCTCCGGAAGAAGGCGCGGCGCTTGCTGTCGCCCTGCTCGATGAATTCCGCGAGCGCGGCTGCCTGACGCTCGCGACCACGCACCATGACCGCCTGAAAACGTACGCCTCGACCACGCCGGGCGTCCTCAACGCCGCTGTCGAATTCGACGAAGTGAACCTGCGGCCAACGTATCGCCTGATGGTGGGCGTGCCCGGCGGATCGAGCGGCATCGACATCGCGCGGCGTCTCGGGCTGCCGGCCCAGGTGATCGACCGGGCGCGCGCGCAGCTTTCGCCCGAGGCGCACGAAGCTGCCGCGCTGATCGCCTACCTGCATCGCAGCCGCGACGAACTCGAGACTCTGAAACGCGAGGCCGCACGCGCCGCGCAGGAATTCGCCGAAGAAAAAAGGCTTTTGCAGACCGAGTGGACCGACCGGCAGCGAATGCGCCTGAAAGAACTCGAGCAGCAGTTCGTCCAGACAATTGAAAAACACGAAAAGGAAGTCGCGCGCGCCATCGAGGGCGTGAAGGAACGCGAGCTGCGCGCGCAACTCGAAAAACAAACGCACCGCAAACTCGTAAAAGCGCGCGGCGACGCCCGCGAAGAGGCCGATGCTGCCACCGTCGCGCACCTGGCGGATTCGCAAGCCGACTTGGGAATCGCCGCGGCGCAAGCCGCAAAGCCCGTCGCGCAGAGCGACCTCGTTCCCGGCGTGCGCGTCCGCGTGCGCGGCCTGCCCACTCCAGTGACGCTGCGCCGCCGCGACGAAACCAGCGCCGAAGTCGAAGCCGGCCCGCTGCGAATGAAGATCGCGCTCGCCGATATCACAGCCATCGTCGGCGAGGAAGCGTCCAAAAAGCGCATTTTGCCGCAGGGAGTCACCGTGCGCACGCAGCCCGCGACCGAGCCCGCCGGCGAAGAAATCAACCTCATCGGTTGCACGGTTGAAGAAGCCACCCGGCGCGTCGATAAATTTCTCGATCAAGCGGCTCTCGCTGGTTCGTCGCAGGTGCGCATCATTCACGGCCACGGCACAGGCGCGTTGCGCCGCGGCCTCGCCGAATTCCTAAAAACGCATCCGCTGGTCGAATCCATCCGAGCCGAGGCTGCGGACCGTGGAGGAGAGGCAATAACCCTGGTCGAGCTGAAGGAATAGGGTCCTGTGGGGCAGAAAAGGAGCTTGAAAGACGAGTAAATTCTAGTAAAATCTACTAGAAGCTAGTAGAATTCAGTAGGAGTGTCCCGAAACCATGCCTAAAATGAACACCATCGAGCAAAGAGCCGTCGGCGTATGCCATTTGGACGAGCATAATGAGGGTCGCATTGAGAGAAACCTCTTCAATGTGAATGGTACCACCTGGGAAGCCCTCCGATTTTGTAAGAACAAAGACGGACAGCATAACCGCGTCCACCTGGTTCTTGACGAAGACAAATTCGTTGAACTATTCGAAGATGCCGTAAAGAATGGCGTCTTTCACCAGCAAACGATTGATCGTTTGAAGATGATCCTGGAGCGTCGCGATCCGTTCCTGGATGTGATTGGAATCGTGTCCGATGGAACTCTCTCCCAAAAAATTGATGAAGAACTGTATGGTGAGAAGCCCGCGTGAAGCTTTTCATCGATACATGGGGATGGCTCGTGCTGGGAGATTCCAGAGATCCATCGCACCAAGCCGCTTTCCGGACTTATGCCGAGGCTGCCAAGACGGCTGGAAATGTTTTTACGACAAATTTTGTTCTCGACGAGACAATAAGCTTGCTGTTTCGCCGCCGGCCTTTCGAGGAAGCGGCGCGCTTTACAAGGGGATTGCTGACATCGCCATTCATCGGGATTGAGGAGATCACTCAGGCGCGGTTTCGGAGGGCCTTTGACCTGCGTCTTACGTTTCGGGACAAACCGGATATTTCCTTCACGGATTTGACGACAATGATTGTTGCCCAAGACCTGAAGGTCACGGATATCTTAACCGGTGATAGGCATTTCATTCAGGCCGGGCTCGGTTTCCGGCTTCTCCCGTAGACTACAACATCATCCAACATGGCTGAAGCGGGCTCATTTGCGGATCGCGTGAAGCAGCAGGCGGACATTGTCCGCGTGGTGGGGGAATACGTCCGCCTGAAAAAGTCAGGGCAGAATTTCACGGGGCTGTGTCCGTTCCATTCGGAGAAGACGCCGTCGTTTTCCGTGCATCCGATGAAGCAGATTCTACCATTGCTTCGGGTGCGGCGCGGGCGGCGACGTGTTCAAGTTCGTGATGGAGATGGACAAGATTACGTTTCCGGAAGCGGTGCGCGCCGTGGCGGAAAAATGCGGCATCGCGATTCCGCGCGCGAAGGAACGCACTCCCGAGGAGCGGCAGCGAAAATCAGCAGCGCACTTCGCTTGTGGAGTTGCATCGCGAAGCGGCGGCATTTTTCGTGCAGCAGTTGAACGCATCGCAGGAGGGCCGCGCGGCAAAGGCGTACCTGCTCGACCGCGGGCTTGACTCCGATGCCATGGCGCGCTTTGGCGTCGGCTTCGCGCCGTCGGGCGGCGAAGCATTGCTGCGCACGTTCAAGCAAAAATATCCGGAGAAGGTGCTCGAAGTTTCCGGCCTGTTCAGCCGCGACCAGAACGGCAGGCTCTTTGACCGTTTCCGCCGCCGCGTGATGTTCCCCATCGCCAACGATTCGGGAAAGATTGTCGCGTTCGGCGGGCGCGCGCTGGGCGACGACCTGCCGAAATATCTGAATTCGCCCGAGACGCCCATCTACACGAAGAGCAACATTCTTTATCACCTCGACCGCGCGAAGGAAGCGCTGCGGCAGCGCGACTTCGCCGTGCTGGTCGAGGGCTACATGGACGCGATAGCCGTGGCGCGCGCGGGAATCTCAAACGTCGTCGCAAGTTGCGGCACGAGCCTCACCGAACCGCAGGTGAAGCTTTTGAACCGGTTCACGCGCCGCATCATCGTCAACTACGATCCGGACACGGCGGGCCAGGCCGCGACCGAGCGCTCGCTGACGATCCTGCTCGAACAGGGCGCCGAGGTGCGCGTGCTCGCGCTGCCCGGCGGCAAGGACCCGGACAGCTTCATCCGATCCGAAGGCGCCGCGGCGTACACGAAATTGCTGAACGAAGCCCCGCCGTACGTCGATTATCTGATTTCGCGCGCCCGCAAAATGGACATGTCCACGGCGGAAGGAAAACTTCGCGCGGTGAATTTCCTGATGCCCTACGTGCAGCGCATTCCGGACCGCATCTTGCGCTCGGAGTGGGCCACGCGCATCGCGCAGCAGTTGCGCATCGAGGAGCCGGTGCTGCGCGAATCGATGCGCAAGGCCGCAAGCGAGCGCCGCAGCGAAGTGAAGGCCCGCCCGGAACTCGTGGGCCGCGCAGGGAAACCCGCCGAGCGGCGCCTCGTGCAGATGCTGATCGAAGCCGAAGAGTTTCGCGCGCAGCTCGCCCAGGAAATCCGCGCCGAGGAGCTGCACCGCGGCCTGGAAAGCGAGCGCATCCTTGCGGCACTGGTCGAAGCCTGCGCAACGGGCGTCCGGCCGGATGCGGCCGAACTGGCGCTGGCGCTGGAAGACCGCGACCGCCGGCTCCTGTTCGAAATTGCGTTCGAATCCGCTGCCCCGCCCACCTGGGAAGAAGCCGAAAGCTGCCTCGCGGTCTTGCGCCGCCGCCGTGCCGAAGAGGAATTGTCCGCCGTCCAAAAGCAGATTGAATCCTTTGCGGCCGCCGCCGGCGCAGGAGCGGGCGGGGAACTGAGGCGTCTTCTGGAGCGCAAGCAAGAACTGCGGCGGCGCCTGGCCCCTCCCACGCATGAGTCCCCGCACTAACCAACGGCTTTAGGACTTGCGGAAAAACTCGATTCAGAACAGGTTTTAGTAGCACAGCCACTCTTGGCTGTGCGGGTTTTGCGATCATCGTTCGGTAACTAGCTTCCATCTGCGACTTACGAAACCGCACAGCCAAGAGTGGCTGTGCTACCCAAACTTTCCCCCACTCGACTTTTCCGCACCTCCGTTACTGAGTACGGTGTTTGTATTGATTAATACCCGCAAAACAAAATGGTTGACGCGTTTGCCCGCCTCCATATAGCTTGATCCGGTTTCGGCTCGGAGGCAGCGTAACGCATGAATGGCCGCTTGCATCTAAAGGCGTGTGGAGAGCACCCTTACGAAATCGGGGTGTGCGCGGGGCCGAAAGCATCGTTTGCGAGGCAAATCATCACATCACTGGCGCGCATGCAGAGTCAATGTTAAGCACGTGCTACGGAACTTAAGTTCCGGTGGTTGCGGATTTTGCCGATAGTTGATTCAGGACCTGTTTTGCAATTCTGCGTCGTTTTAAGGGCTGCTTCTGGCATTATTTTTGGAGGACTCCTTGGCGCTGGCTATTGAAGAAAAATACGATCAGGTACGGCAGCTTATTGCCATGGGCAAGGAGCGCGGGTATCTGCTCTATGACGAAGTAAATGACATCCTGCCCGCCGAAGTGCATTCCTCGGAGGAGATTGACGACCTCCTCTCCACCTTCGAGAAATACGGAATAGATATTTACGAAGACCTCGCCGCGGCAAAGGCCGCTCGCGCGACCGCCGATCCCACCGTAGCCGAAGCGCCCGAAATCGAATCCAAGGACGAACTCCCCGTGGCGGAAGACTCGGGCGATCTCGACCTCACGCCGGGAATGCTCGAGAAGACCAACGACCCTGTTCGCATGTACCTGCGCGAAATGGGCACCGTGCCGCTCTTGACGCGCGAGGGCGAAGTGGCCATCGCCAAGCGCATCGAGCGCGGGCAGTTGCTCGTCCTCAAGACGATTACACGCTCTCCGATCATTCTGAAGGAACTGCTTACGATCGGAGACGACCTCCGCAAAGGCACCCGTTCGATCAAGGAAATCGTCCAGTTTGACGACGAAGAGCTGACCGAAGAAAAGATTGAAAACAAGACCAAGAAAACGCTCAAGGTCCTCGACAAGATCGCCAAGCTGTACAACGAATGTTTGCGGGAAGCTACGAAGCTCGAGCGCATGACGAAGTCGAAGAAGCGCCCCTACCTGCGCGCGAAGTACCACGTTTCCCGCTTGCGCATCGAGATGTCGCAACTGGCGCGCTCGTTCGAGTTCCACCTGTTTGAAAAGAAGCGGCTCATCGACAAAATCCGCCACACCGTCGAGCGGCTGCAGTCCCTCGAGCGCGAGGCCGGCAAGCTCGAGCGCCGCGCCGACGCCTCCAAGGGCGACAACGCCGCCGAGGCGCGCAAGGAACTGCGCACGCGCCGCACCGAGCTGCGCGAAATCGAAGTTTCCAGCGAGACGGGCCTTACCGATCTGAAGCGCATGCTTCAGGTGATTCTTCGGGGAGAAGCCGAAGCCGAACAAGCCAAAAAAGAATTGATCGAAGCCAACCTCCGCCTGGTCGTTTCCATCGCCAAGAAATATACCAATCGCGGATTGCAGTTTCTGGACCTGATTCAGGAAGGCAACATCGGCCTGATGAAGGCCGTGGACAAGTTCGAGTGGCGCCGCGGCTACAAATTCTCCACCTACGCCACGTGGTGGATCCGCCAGGCCATCACGCGCGCCATCGCCGACCAGGCGCGCACCATCCGCATCCCGGTGCACATGATCGAGACGATCAACAAGCTGATCCGCACCAGCCGCCAGCTTGTCCAGGAACTCGGCCGCGAACCTACCTCCGAGGAAATCGCCAAGCGCATGGATATTCCCGTGGCGAAGGTGCGCAAGATCCTGAAAATTGCGCAGGAACCGATTTCCCTTGAGACGCCGATCGGTGAAGAAGAGGATTCGCACCTCGGCGACTTCATCGAGGACAAGGCCGTCGTCTCGCCTTCCGACGCGGTCATCAACCTCAATTTGAAGGAACAGACTTCGTCCGTCCTGAAAACGCTGACGCCTCGCGAGGAAAAAGTCATCAAGATGCGGTTTGGCCTCGACGACGGCTCCGAACACACGCTCGAGGAAGTCGGCCAGTCGTTCGCCGTCACCCGCGAGCGCATCCGGCAAATCGAAGCCAAGGCGCTGCGCAAGCTGCGCCACCCGTCGCGCTCGCGCAAGTTGCGCGCCTTCCTCGAAGGCTCTTCGCGCGATTACCTCTAAATGAAACTAGGCAGGTCGTTCATCGCCCAGTCGCCGGGAGTAGTTTTTTGCTTTACCGGAATCGCCGTGGCCGCGTGGATGACGGTGTCGCAACCCTCCGCTGCCCTTGCCAGGGATTCCGCATCGAACAAATCCGCGTGGCGCGGCTCGCCGCCTGCTTCTCTCACGGCGCTTTCGGCTTTCGGACTGCGCACCTGGCCAATCACCGAATGGCCTCGCGCCACGAATTGCCGTACGAGCCGCCGGCCCAGCACTCCGGAAGCCCCCGCGATGAATACTCTCATCGAGCCGCTCCTTATGGCGGTTTAGTAGCACAGGCTTCAGCCTGTGGATTTTGTTTTTGCTCGGGCGAGAGAAACTCCACAGGCTGAAGCCTGTGCTACTAAACCGCCGGCGTCGGCGTTTTCCCGGTGCCAATGGAAAGCGAGCGCACGCGCAGCGCCGCCAGGACTCCGCCGCCATAGATTGCGCCGAGCAATAGAAATGCGATGGAGAGTTTGAAGTTCTGTGCGGACCAACCGAGCGCATAACTCATAATCACCTGCAGAACCGTCGCGATCACCGAGAACGCCGATTGGGCCCGTCCCATGAGCCGCGCGGGCACCGCAGTCATTATCGAGGATTGCGTCAAGACTCCTCCCAGCGCGCGGCATGCCCCGAACAGGGCATTCATCGCCACTGCCACGGCCAGCACTCTCGCGTAGGGAAATAGAGTGTGTCCAACGGCCAGGATCGCCAGCGCCGCTATGAGCGCCCCGTACGGCCTCTTTCGCGCCAGCGTCCCCGCGGCGAGGCCACCGACGATCGCACCGCCGGCCCACCCAAGACCGATGTATCCGTATCCGCGAGGTCCTGCAGAGAGCAAATCTCTGGCCAGGGCCACCACGAGTACGTTCGCGCTGATCACGCCGGCCATCATGCAGGAGTAGGTGATCCCCAGGGCCAACACACGTGGTTGTTGCCACAAATACTCCAGCCCTTCGGCAATGTCCACGAACACGCTCGAAACCGGAGTCATCACCGCCTCGGTGCGCATCAGCGAAGGCTCGGACATTTCCGGAGGCGCTTCTATGGTCGGGGATGCGGACGTCAGCCTCGTGTTGTGGGCTTCCCTCGGCGCGTAATACCCATGCCGCAACAGCAGCAGGCAAATCGCGGAAATGAGGTAGGTCGTTCCATCAATGCCGAGAATCCCGGCGAGACCCGCGCGTTCGTAAATAAATCCGACCAGCGCGCCCGCCGCCGCCATTCCGCCTTGCACGGCAATGAGCACGGTGGCGTTGGCCGCAACCAATTTTTCCTGCGGTACGAGCTCCTGGATCAGCGCATTCGTGGTCGACCAATAAATCGCGAATCCCACGCCCAACAGCAGAACCATCGAATACAGTTCCCACAATGCCAGTCGTCCCGCGTAGGCCAGCGCGGCCGTCCCCAGGACGATCACGGCACGCGTTGCGTCAATGACGATCCCCAAAAAACGCCGGTCCACGCGATCGATGAGCACTCCTCCGAACGGAGGCACCACCAGTCCCGGCAGCGTCACCAGAATCACGATCAAGCTAACCTTCACCGTGGAATGGGTCGCGCCCAGAACGTACCAGGTCACACCGGCAAAATTCATCCCCGTCCCAAACAGCGACACCAGCATCGCCACAAAGAAAAAGGGGAATCCTGGAACGCGAAAAAGCGTTTTCCAGCTGGGGGTTGATGGATTGTCCGGGGCCATTTCAGAATCGGGAGAGCCGCTCTTCGGCATCTGAGCCAAGTTTAGCGGCAATGTCGGTCCAGGTCCAAGAAAATGAATCCTCTTGCAGTGAAATCATTCCATCAAGCGGGGATGCTTCGCTCATTCACGGACTTACTTCGTAATTGCGCTCGAAGCGATAACCTCTAACTCACAGAGTCCAATATGGTTGCCATTGTTTACGCGCATTCTACGAATCGTTTATGCCTCCTTTAGATGCAAAAACGTATTTTGGTTGCAGGTAACCGTGTGCCATCTGGCGCAGGAAGGGAGCGGCAAATGTTGACAGAACAACTTCAACCGGGCCAGCGGTTCGAGCACTTTCGCATCGAAGCGTTCGTCGTGCGCACATGCATGACCAGCATCTATCGCGCCACGGATCTGCGAACCGGGCAGCTCGTTGCGATCAAAATCCCGCACCCCGAACTCGAATGTGATCCTGCGTTTTATAGCCGCTTCCAGCGCGAAATCGCCATCGGCAAGAAGCTCACGCATCCGGGCGTCGTGCAAACGATCGACAGCGGCGATATGGATCAGCTCTGCATCGTAATGGAATGGGTGGACGGACGGTTTTTGCGCGAAATTCTCACCAAGGAAGGAAAACTTTCCGCCGAACGCGCGACGCGCATCGCGATCGGAGTTTGTGAAGCTCTCGATTACATTCACAGCATGGGCGTCGTGCACCGCGATCTGAAGCCGGAAAACATCATGGTGGGCGAGGGAGACAGTACCAAGCTCATCGATTTCGGCATCTCCGCCAGCGAAGGCATGCGCCGCCTCACGTTTTCCAAATTTTCAAACGCCATGGGCACTCCCGATTATATTTCGCCCGAGCAAATCAAGCGCAAACGCAGCGACGGGCGGAGCGACGTGTACGCTCTCGGCGTCATTCTCCATGAAATGCTGACCGGGGAAACGCCGTTCAGCGGTCCCAATCCGTTCGCCGTAATGAACGACCGGCTCGTGAACGATCCGCCGTCCGCGCGCGAAATCAATCCTGAAATCTCCGTCCAGATGCAGGAAATTTTGTATCGCGCGATGGAGCGCGATCCGGAGAATCGGTTCGCAGGCGCGCGGGAATTTGCCGCCGCGCTGGCGCACCCGGAATGCGTCGAGATCCTCGACCGCTCGGCGCGCAAAGAACGAAAGCCCGCGCGCCTTCCTTTCGTGAAAAGAATTTTGTCCTACACCATGCTGCTGATGATTCCCGTTGTGATTTTCACGCTGCTCTTGCTCGTCGCGCGATTGAAGTAAGCCCGCGTCACGCCGCCGCGTCCCGCTCCCGAATCGTCAAACCCCTCCGGATTACTCTTTCCGCATGCCTGTACTTCCGGTCCATAGCTTGTTTCCAGTCAGTCGGCAAGCATGAAAGGAGTATTCGCGGATGTTCGCTGGCCCGGATCGCGACCCAAGGAGGACACAATGTCCCGTAGCCTGAGCCTCATCGCAGCGTGCGCGCTGGCGCTGGTCTTTTGCGCGCCCGGACGCGGCCAAGACTCGCCTTCGCTCGGTGACCTGGCGAGACAGGCGCAAAAGGACAAAGCCAATAAGCCGCCCGCGAAGGTCATCACGAACGACGACATGCCCTCTGCTTCGAGCGGCATTTCTTCCGCGCTTGGCGCGGGACCCAGTTCAGCCCCGCAACCGGAAGCCGCGGGCAAATCCGACGCGGTTCAGTCCCCCGCGGAAGGCATCGAAAAGCTGCAATCGATGCTGGACCAACTCGATACCCTGGACCGCGCCACACTCGCGAGTAACGTCCTGGGAGGCAACACCTCTAATTTTCCAGGCCGCGCCAAGTGGGAAGAAAAATTGTTCGCTGCGAAGCAGAATTTTGTATCCCAGAGCCGCGACGCGCTTCAAAAAGCAAGGCAACTCGAGGCTTCCGTGGAAGGAATGAAAAACCCGCAGGATCCGAACGACCCTCGCGTGAAGAGCATGGCCGCGAAGTTGCAACAACTCATGCAAGAAAGCCAGCAAGCCAGCGCGTCGTTCCAGGCCGTGATAGCGGAAGGCAAAGATCTCGCCGCTCTGCCCGAAGCGCACTAGTCCGGATTTCCGATTGGGTCAAAGGGACGGCGTCGCGCCGCTGTTCATAAAGGGCGCCATACCATTTGAAATGGCGCCGTCACAACTGTCTCCCCGGATCGTGTCCGAACCCCCCGATCCGGATTTTTCCCTTCACCACGAGGACCACTAGAATTGCCGGAACGATCGCGACGAGGCCAAGCACGGCTAGAACGGGAACCTCGGCGTGCCCGATGAATATCCAGACGATCAGCGGCGCGTCGAATACCATCACGAGCACCGGCAGCAGACGCAGAAACAGCCGCGTCTGCTTTTCCGCTTCCCCGCGATTCCACCCGCACTGCGGGCAATACTCTTTGCCCATGGCGCTCGCCGTGGGCATGTGACATTGCGGACAGTCGGCGGTTGGCATGGCGTCACCCTATTCCGAACCAGTAGCACAGGCTTCAGCCTGTGGAAGTTGATTTTCACCAAAGCAAAATGTCACAGACTGAAGTCTGTGCTACAAAGAGATCCTCTGGATCGCCACGCGATGCAACTGTTTAGAAATCGGCGATCAGTCATTCCCGCGTTCGTCAGAATTGCCGGTTAGAAATTCCCCTGCGTCGGGCTATAGGGGCTCGCCAAGTATTTCAGCGATTGCGCCTCGCTCTTCAGCGGAAGGATCTTGTCCGGGTCGAGCCGTACCATCACGTAGCGGATGTGATCATCAATTTTCGTGAACCAGTGTCCGGTTCCCGCAGGGATGATGATCATGTCGCCTGCCTTCAGTTCGTGAACTTCCGGATTCTTGATTGAAGTGGCGCTGAAACCGGGACCATTCTGTTCGCGCACGGTTTTCAGCGTGCTGGGCCGCGGTTTCGGGTCCACGAGGTCCGGCCCCGTCAGAAGCGTCGCCGAGCCATCGATGACGTAATAGACCTCGCTCACCTGCTCGTGCTCGGCCACCGCTTCCGCCACCGTGTTTTCCTGGCCCGTTGCCTGACCCAGCTTCCCGCGGTAGATGCTCCCAATGCCAACCTGCACCTTTCCGACATCCACCGAGCGCACCTGCTGATCCACGAGCTTGTGCTCGATGGCCCGCTGGTTATAGGCATCCAGCTCGCTCTTGGGGATGTACACAGCCGAGCAGTGATTGCACGTAGGTTTCGGTTCCACTTCCTGCGCGAGCAGCGGGAACACGGCGATCACAGCGCTCAGTACCAAAACTTTCAAGCCGATTCTCTGGATTTTCATTTAACGTTCTCCTCGGAAATATTTTCCAGGCCGCTTTGGATACGGTTGGACGTATCTATACATTAAGATCGATCGGGGTTGGTGGAAAAAAACTGCTCGGCCAGATTCTGTCCCATTCTTCCAGTTTCGGGAAGTCGCAGTTGCCGCGATGATCCGCGTTCACTCGGAGGCATGATCAGATTACCGGAAACCAACTCTGCGCTCCTTTCTGTCCTGCCACTCAGCACAATCCGTCTTATGATGTACCGATGGCTCCACTAATCGAGCTGCGCGGACTCACCGTCGAGATTCCTACGCCGGCGGGATGGATTCGTCCGGTGGACGACGTTTCGTTTGCGCTCGATGCGGGCGAATCGCTTGGACTTGTCGGCGAATCGGGGAGCGGGAAATCGATGCTCGCGCTGGCGCTGATGGGTTTGCTGCCGCCGGGCGCGCGCGTGGGCGGCGAAGCGTGGTTCTCTGGCGCGAACGGCGCCGCCGGGTCGCGCGCAAATTTGCTCACGCTTGCCCGAACGCGAACGAATCGGCGTGCGCGGTCGCGACATCGCCATGATTTTTCAGGAGCCGATGACGGCGCTCAATCCCGTCATGCGCGTGGGCGCGCAGATTGCCGAAGCGATTCGCGCGCATCATGCGGGACTTTCGCGCGAGGAAGTCGATCGCCGCGTGCTCGCGGCGCTAGAACGCGCAGCCGTGCCCGAGCCCGCGATGCGCGCGCGCCAGTATCCGCACCAACTCTCGGGCGGCTTGCGCCAGCGCGCGATGATTGCGATGGCTCTTGCTGGAGACGATGGGAAGGCCCCTCGTCTGCTCATCGCCGATGAGCCGACGACCGCGCTTGACGTTACGGTGCAAAAACAAATTCTCGAGTTGCTCGCGCAACTGCGGCGCGATCTCGGCCTCGCGCTTCTTTTCATCACGCATGATCTAGGCGTCGTCGCGCAGGTGGCGGACCGCATCGCGGTCACCTATGCGGGGCGCATCGTGGAAGAAGGCCCGGCGCGCGAAGTGCTCGAACGCCCGCGCCATCCTTATACGTCGGGCCTGCTGCGCGCTTCGCCGCAACTGGTGCGGCACAAACTCGAGCCGATTCCCGGCACGGTGCCGTCGCTCACGGCGCTGCCTCCCGGGTGCGCGTTTGAACCGCGCTGCCCGCTGCGCGTCGCCGAATGCGCCGCGGCAATGCCCGGGCTGCGCGCTGCCGGTCCCGAGCATCGCGCGCGCTGCATTCTGGTTGCGGAGAGCTACGAGAAAAACGCAAAATGAATTTGCGAGGCGTCTTTAGTAGCACAGGCTTCAGCCTGTGGGTTTTTCGCAAGCAATAAAACCAACAGGCTGAAGCCTGTGCTACTAAAAGCCCGTCTGACGCGTCAATCATCGCCGGGAAGAATGAGGAGGCTAGCCAACAATGAGTCCTGATCCGAGCCACGACGACAAGATTCGCAAACGCTTCACGGAAACCGCCGACGTTTTTGCCCGAACGGTTCGCCGCACGCGAGTCGAGGAAGCCGAGGAACTCGCCGAGCGCGCCACGGCCGGGCTGGCAAACGTGCAGAAGATGCTGGCAATCGATCTCGCTTGCGGCCCCGGCACGTACACGCGCCCGCTGGCCGCGCGCGTTCGCCAAGCGATCGGCGCGGACCTGACTCCGGCGATGGTCGAGAAAGGTCGCGCCGAAGCCGCGCGCGATGGCATCACGAACATTGAATTCGTCTGCGCCGATATTTATGCGCTGCCTTTTGCCGACGGCGCCGCCGGCATCGTTTCCTGCGGCTACGCGTTTCACCACATGACCGATCCGGCCCGGGCGCTGGCCGAAATGGCGCGCGTGTTGCAGCCTGGAGGCCGCGTGGCGATCACCGATATTATTGTGCCCGAGGGTTGCGACGGCGCGTTCCAGAATAACCTCGAGCGGGTGCGCGATCCTTCGCATACGAGCACGCAAAGCGCCGCGAATTTCCACGCCCTGTTCCGAAATTTGGGGCTGCGCGCGGTGTACGAACATATCCATGACAACTGGCACGATTTCGACGTCTGGATGGGAAATGCCCGTAAGGCTCCCGGCGATCCCATCTACGTGCAAACTCGCAGCATGATGGAGAGTTGCATCGACAACGACCGTTCCGGATTTCACCCGCGCCGCTCGGATAAAGTTGCCAGCGGCCTCGAATTCAAGCACACGGTTTTGTTGCTGATCGCGGAGAAGCCGGAATGAAGAATTCCAGTAGGACAGGCTTCACAGGCTGCGGAAAAACTCAACTTTTTGTCATTCCGAGGCGCGCTGCGCGCCGAGGAATCTCTCTTTTCCTACATTTAAACCAAAGAGAGATTCCTCACTTCGTTCGGAATGACAAAATAAATCACTTTTTCCGCAGCCTGTTCAGCCTGTCGCAGTTCTCGCCGTCCAGTAAGCTGAAAACCGACAGGCTGAAGCCTGTCCTACTCGCGCTCGAAACTTTCTGCTTTGGGAAATGGCAACGAAAGGGCGGCGCACACTGATGCCTGTCCCGCTCCTCGAAGCGCGCAATTTGCGGAAAACTTTTTCCGCCCCGGCGAGTGCGTTCGCGATGGGCTCGTCGCGGTCCAATGGCGGCGCGCGCCCCGGCGTCACGGCCGTGGACGATGTAAACCTCGAACTTGCCGCGGGCGAAACGCTCGCGATCGTCGGCGAATCCGGCAGCGGAAAAACGACGCTCGCGCGCATGCTGTTGCGCCTCATCGAACCGGACTCCGGCGAATTGCTGGTCGATGGCCGCGATTTTCTGGCCGCGCGCGGCGCGGAATTGCGCGCCCTGCGCCGCGAGATGCAAATGGTGTTTCAGGATCCGTTCGCGTCGCTCGATCCCAGAATGCGCGTGGGCTCCATCGTCGGCGAGCCGCTCGAAATTCACGAGCCGCAGCTTGCCCGCGGCGAGCGCCGGTCGCGAGTCGTCGAAATTTTGCGCGCCGCCGGCCTCGGAGAAGACGCGCTCGCCCGCTATCCTCACGAATTTTCCGGCGGCCAGCGGCAGCGCATCGGCATCGCACGCGCCCTGGTGCTCCGTCCGCGCCTCGTCGTGGCCGATGAGCCGGTTTCCGCGCTCGACGTTTCCGTTGGCGCGCAGATTCTCGAGCTGCTGCAGAATTTGCAGCGCGATTTCGCGCTCACCTACTTGCTGATCTCGCACAGCCTGCCCGTCGTCGCGCAGCTTGCCACGCGCATCGCCGTCATGCAGGGCGGACGCATTGTGGAAACGGGCCCCGCCGCGCAAATTCTCGGTGCGCCCGCGCACCCCTACACGCGGTCGCTCATCGCCGCCATTCCAGCGTTGCACACTTCGTAAGGGTCAGTAGCACAGGCTTCAGCCTGTGGTCTTTAGTCCTTGCACGTACCAACCCCCACAGGCTGAAGCCTGTGCTACTTCACCCGCGTCCCTCGGCAATCGTCACACTGTCCTGATAGACTTAAGCAATATGGATTTTCATTTCGAAATCTTGAAAACGGATCCGACCGGCGCGCGGCTCGGGCGATTGACGACGCCGCACGGCGTGATCGATACGCCCGCGTTCATGCCGGTGGGCACGGCCGGGACAGTGAAAGGTTTGACGCAGCAGGTGCTCACCGAGCTTGGCGTGCAGATTTTGCTCGGCAACACGTATCATCTCTATCTACGTCCCGGCCACGAACGGATTCGCCAGCTCGGCGGCCTGCATCGATTCATGTCCTGGCCGGGAGCGATCCTCACCGATTCGGGCGGCTTTCAAGTGTTCAGCCTCGCCGATCTGAGGAAAATCACGGACGACGGCGTGGTTTTCCGCTCGCACCTGGACGGCTCCGAGCATTTTCTTACGCCTGAAAAATCGATCGAGATTCAGCAGGCGCTCGGTTCGGACATCGCTATGGTTTTCGATGAGTGCATCGAATATCCCGCCGATCACGCGCGCGCGGCAGGCGCGGTGAAGCGCACGACGGAGTGGGCGCGCCGCTGCCGCGACTATGCGCTTGCCCCGAGGAATGAAGGGCGCGCATCAGAATCGGGCCGCACGAATGCGGAAGCCTCGACCAACCCGGGTCAGGCGTTGTTCGCGATCGTGCAGGGCGGCACGCATGCCGATCTGCGCCGCGAAAGCGCACGCCAGCTTGTGGACCTGGATTTTCCCGGCTACGCGGTGGGAGGCCTCGCCGTCGGCGAACCCCACGCGCTTTCGTGCGAGATGGCGGCTGTGGCCGCCGAAGAACTCCCCAAGGATCGCCCGCGCTACGTCATGGGTGTTGGCTTCCCTGAGCAGCTTGCCGACTATGTCCGTTGCGGCGTCGACATGATGGATTGCGTGCTGCCGACGCGGAACGCGCGGAACGGCTGTCTCTTCACCAGCACGGGCCGGGTGAACATCAGAAACGCGATTTATGCCGATGATTCGCGTCCGCTGGATGAGCGATGCTCCTGCATGGTCTGCCGCAATTACTCGCGCGCCTACTTGCGCCATTTATTTCAGGCCAATGAAATCCTGGCATCCATCCTGAACTCCCACCACAACGTTGCATTTTTCCTTGACATTATGGGCAAGATTCGACAGGCTATCGCGTTCGGGGAACTGGCGGAATTCTCCTCGGAGTTCCAAGCGCGCATCGAAGCGGGTGAACCCTGAAGCAGGCTGGTGGCACAGCTTGCGCTGTGGGTGTCAGGGGGATGTTAGGCTATGGACGCCTCGGTCCTGCCCTCCACGATGGATGGAAACGGCGGGACCTAATTTTTGTCCACGGCAGTTCGCTAAGGGATCAGTCGTAACGGGAGGATGGGGTCGCAGCGATGTCTTTGTTGTCTTCACCGGAAAATTTGTACTTGATGGCCCAGGCCGGGGGCGCCGGAGGCCTGATGGCCTTCCTGCCCTTGGTCATCATCATGGGCATTTTCTATGTGTTGCTGATCCTTCCCGCGCAGCGCCGCCAGAAGAAGACCCAGGAAATGGTCAACGCACTGAAAAATGGCGATAAAGTTATCACCAGCGGGGGACTGTTCGGCACGATTGTTGGGCTCGAGGGTGATTCTATACAGCTTCGCATCGCCGACCAGGTGAAGGTAAAGGTCCTGCGTTCCGCGGTAACCGGCCTGCAACCAGATGGTAAGGAGGAGTCGTAGGGCCGGGGTAACGATCCGCTCCATTTTATTCTGCCGGGCTAAAAGTAAAGCTCGCATCCGTGGAGTCCTGAGCCAGTTCAAGCCATGAATTCAAATCTCAAGTGGAAAGCGCTGTTCATCGTAGCCGTCATCCTCGCATGCGTGATTGGCCTCGTGGGGCGGCCGGATTTCCCTCCCAAGTCCTGGGCCGGGATCAAGTCGAATTTTTCGGACAGCATCAAGCTGGGCCTGGATTTGCAGGGCGGCACGCACTTGATTCTGCAGGTGCAGGTGCAGGAAGCCATCAGCCAGGAGACCGATCAGACGCTCGACCACGTTACGACGCTGCTTCGGGACAAGGCCATTCGTTACGACGAGATTCGCAAGCTAAGCGACACTCAAATTCTGGTGCACAACATTGCTTCCGAGCAAGCCGGCAGCGCCCGCAATCTGATTAACGATCAGTTTCCGGATTGGGATGTTTCTCCCGCTCCCGGCGAGCCCTCCGGTTATCTCGTGACGATGAAGCAGTCGCGAATCGTCGAACATCCAGCAGCAGACCATGGATCAGGCCGAAGAAACGATTCGGCGCCGCATTGACGCGCTGGGCTTGACGGAACCTTTGGTCGCTCCCTACGGCCAGGGAGAAAACGAAATCATCGTCGAGCTCCCCGGGGAAGGCGATCCCAACCGCGCCAAGAGCGTGATTCAGGCCGGCGGACAGTTGGAACTGCACTTGGTTCTGGATTCGACCGCATACCAGTCCGAAGCGGCGGCATTGGCTGCTCACGGGGGCGTCTTGCCGCCGAACGCGCAAATCGTTCAGGGAAAGAGTTCGGCATCGGGCTCCAGCGAGGCCCTTGGGGAAAGCTGGTACGTGATCGATCGCGTGCCCGTTGTCACCGGGCGCGACCTGCGCAGCGCGACCGCTGTGCGCAGCACGAAAAACATCGGGTTCTACGATGTGGATTTCACGCTTTCCACCGAAGCGGGCCGCCGATTTGGCCCTTTCACCGAGCAGAATATCGGCAAGCAACTGGGCATTGTTCTCGAACATAAACTTCAGACGGCTCCTGTCATCAACGGCCGCATTGACGATACTGGCGTAATCGAAGGCCAGTTCGGCGAGCAGGAAGCGAACGATCTTGGCCTGGTCCTTCGTTCCGGAGCGCTGCCCGCGTCCATCAAGTATCTCGAAGAGCGCACCGTCGGGCCCTCGCTCGGGGCGGATTCCATCCGGCACGGAGTCCAGGCTTCGATTATCAGCCTGGTCGTCGTGATGTTGTTCATGGTCGTCTACTACCGCTCGGCGGGAATCAACGCCGTGATCGCCTTGATCCTGAACCTCGTCCTGCTGCTCGCGGCGCTGGCGTATTTCGGGGCCGTGCTGACTTTACCCGGCATTGCGGGCGTCATTTTGACGATCGGTATGGGCGTCGATTCGAACGTGCTGATTTTCGAGCGTATACGCGAAGAGTTGCGCGCGTCGAAAGCGCCGGTTTCAGCCGTGGATATGGGATTCAAGCGTGCTTTCCTGACGATTATCGACACGCACGTGACGACCATCGTTTCCGCCGCATTTTTGTTTTTGTTCGGGACGGGTCCGATCCGCGGATTTGCGGTCAGTCTGGCGGTCGGGTTGCTGGCGAACTTGTTTACGTCGGTCTATGTATCGCGCGTCATCTTTGACTGGCACTTGGCCAAGATGCCCCGCGAGGCGGAGCTAAGCATTTAACGGGTGCGGGTTCTACGTGCCGTCTCCAAAGCCCGCCTTAGGCGGGCGTCGGCGACTTGGAGCCACCCAGAATAAAGTGCGAGTACTACTAGTTTGTCCTGAGTTTCGAAGGGGAGCCTGGCGGAATAAAGTGCGAGCTGAGTTTGCAGTCAGGTGATTTTTTGGAAACAGTTCGATTTCGGGAACAAATCTACGATCGTTGGTGTCCAACTCTAACGGGTCAGAGTGAGCATGGAATTCTTTAAACAGGTTGATCTGGATTGGATGGGCAAAGCCAAGTACTTCTTTGGCTTGTCGTTTCTCCTGCTCGCGGCCGGTGTGGCTTCGATCGTTGCCCATGGCGGGCTATTCTACGGGATTGATTTTAAGGGGGGTACGGTTGTCGACGTGCGCTTTGCAGGCCCCCCGCCTATCGATACCCTGCGCAACGGGCTGGCGCAGCAGGGGATTGGGAATAGCACCATTGTTCCGGTCAGCGATATCACCACTGCGAACGGGAACGAAGTTTTGATCAACCTTGAGGAAAAGGGCCAGGGAGCCGAGGCGCTCGATGCCGGCAAGACGGCCATCCTCAATGCACTCCACGCCACGCTGGGCGCGGGTGAGGCCGGCAAGCAGGATTTCAATGCGGCCGGGGCTGACACCATTGCGGAAGCTTTGACGCGCAAGGATCCTCTCGGGTTGGGGACAGCCGCCGGTGATCGCTATAACCAGCTTGCCCGACAGCTTGCCGCGTTTCGCGACCGCGACCGCCGGGGCATCGTAACCGACCTGGGCGAACTTTCCGCTTCGGGCGCGAGCGCAAGCGTGATCGCCGCACTGCGCGATTCGTTCTATACCAGCACGTTCGCCATCATCAATGTGGAGATCGTTGGCCCGAAAGTCGGCTCCGAGCTGCGCCGTCAGGCCGTGGTGGTGACTTTGTACGCTTTGGGTGGAATGCTGGTTTATATTGCATTTCGGTTCGAGTGGGTGTACGGTGCTGCCGCTGTATTGGCGGTGTTTCACGACGTACTAATTACGCTGGGTCTTTTTTCCATCTTTCACTTTGAGATTTCGCTGACGGTGATTGCGGCCTTGCTGACGCTGGTTGGTTATTCGATGAACGACACGATTGTGATCTTCGACCGGATTCGTGAAAACGCGCGGCTCATGCGCCGCGAGCCATTTAAGGCCATCGTGAATCGTTCCATTAACCAAACTCTTTCGCGCACCATCCTGACCAGCGGCCTGACGTTTCTGACCGTGCTGGTGCTGTTCCTGATGGGCGGCCAGGTGTTGCGCGCTTTTTCCTTTGCATTAGTGGTTGGAATTCTGGTAGGAACGTACTCCAGTTTTGGCATTGCCGCGCCTTTGGTAGTGGCCTGGAACCAGTGGAGAGGCCAGGGCGGGGCGGTAGTTGCATCCGGAACCGCAGCCGGTACTAAACTCCGGAAGACCTAGGGACGGGTGCGGGCTCTACTTGTTTACCCTGAGATTTCGAAGGGGAACCCGCACTGAAAATATCCAGGAGCTTTCCGGCAGGAGGGACGTACGATGTTTGACGATTTGCTCGAATCTACAAACGAAAAAAAGAAAACGAACAAGGGTTGGGGTTTTGTACTCTCGGGGATTGTGCAAGCCACGATCCTGGGCATTCTTATCTTGATTCCTTTGATTTACACCGAGGCGCTTCCGAAGGCGATGCTCTCGACTTTGCTCATCGCCCCGCCTCCTCCTCCGCCACCGCCGCCTCCTCCGCAACCCGTGAAGACCATCGTCAAGCCGGTTGCGCGCTTGATCCAGTCCGGAAAACTGGTGCAGCCGCGCGCGATTCCGAAGGAAGTGGCTGTGTTCAAGGAAGCTGAGCTTCCTCCGGATGTGATTAACAATGCCGGCGTGACGGGTGGCGTGTTTGGCGGCATCCCTGGACAGGGCATGGTCAGCGCTGTGGCTCCGCCTCCGCCGAAACCGACGGCTCCCACGCGCGTCAAACAGGGTGGTAACGTAACGGCGGCGTCGATCCTCACGCAGACTCGTCCGCTTTATCCCGCCCTGGCGCGGCAGGCCCGCATTCAAGGCAGCGTTGTTCTGCATGCGATTATTGACAAGGATGGCAAGGTTGCCCAACTCGAAGTGATCTCCGGTCACCCGCTTCTGGTGCAATCGGCTCTGGATGCCGTGAAACAGTGGCGCTATAAACCGACGCTGTTGAACGGCGACCCGGTGGAAGTCGACACGACGATTACAGTCACGTTTACGATGGGTGGTTAGGTTTTGTGCAGGACGGCAGCCTGGGGATCGGTCTTCATACAGTACTGAAGTCCGCGAATTGGGGCCGCCAATCAGGGAGTCGGCCGGGACCGGCAACGCCGGTTCTGGCCCGCAAGTTTCAAACGAAATAAAAGGGTGCGGGCTGTACTTGCAGCCCGCAATAAAAAGGAGCGAATCAGATGCTTAGCACTCTAGCCGTTTGGGCAATGAACATGATCGTCCTGCAGGGCCAGTGGGATCTGAGGGCCATGTGGGGCAGCATGAGTATTATCGCGAAGACCGTGGTTGGCATTCTGTTTCTTCTGTCCGCATGGTCGCTCGGCGTCATGATCGATCGCGTGCTGATGTACAGCGCGGCACGCAAACAGTCCCGCGTTTTCGTTCAGCAGGTAGCGGGCGCACTGCGGGAAGGCAAACTCGACGAAGCCATTTCCATCGCCGAGCGCAACAAGAAGAGCCACATCGCCAAGGTGGTTGCCACCGGCCTTTCCGAATTTCAATCCGCTTCTTCACAGGTTGCTGACGCGGAAGTGATCGAAGCCGCCAAGCGCGGCCTGGATCGCTCGGTCGCGATCGTGCACGCCGAAATGAAGCGCGGCCTTTCCGGCCTCGCCACCATCGGCTCGACCGCGCCGTTCGTCGGACTGTTCGGCACCGTGGTCGGCATCATCAACGCGTTCAAAGGAATTGAAACTACGAAGGCTACCGGGTTGTCGGCGGTCGCCGGCGGTATTTCCGAAGCGCTGGTTACCACCGCGCTCGGACTGCTCGTGGCCGTGCCCGCCGTGTGGGCGTATAACTACTTCACCAACAAGGTTGAGGCGTTCGACGTCGAAATGGACAACTCCTCGATGGAGCTGGTGAACTACTTCATTACGCGCCGTGCGGGCGGAAAGAAGTAACCCATGTCATACAAGCCTAGCGTCGGCCCGCAGATGTCGGCGCCGAACGTGATTCCGATGGCGGATATCATGCTGGTGCTGTTGATCATCTTCATGGTGGTCACGCCCATGCTCTCCAAGGGCTTGTCGGTGGAGTTGGCGAAGGTCAACAATCCCTCCGACATGCCCGATGCCGATAAAGACGACGCGGTCATCGTCGGCATCTCGCGAGGCCGGGGACGTTTATCTTGGCAGCACCAAGTCGGACGTCACGCAAATTGCCGATCAGGTTCGGGACCGCATTGCCAACAAGCTGGACAAGACCGTGTTCGTCAAGAGCGACGGTCGCGCCAAGTATGGCGATGTGGTTAAGGTCGTGGATGAAATTCGCTCCGCGGGTGTCGATAACGTCGGCTTGATTACCGATCGGGCCGAACAGAATCGGCGGACCGCTCCACCACCGCCAGCAGACTAATCTTCGCTGGGAAGCGAGGCGTTCGGCCCCGCTTCCCGGTTTCGTTTTTGCTAACTCATCCGTCTTGATGATTGCATCGGGACGCGGAATTTGAATTAGGGAGCCACGACAATGGGAATGGACGTTGGAGGAAAACAGGGCGGTTCGATGGCGACGATGAACGTCGTACCCCTGATCGATATTCTCCTGGTTTTGATCATCATCTTCATGGTGATCACGCCGTTGACGCCGAAAGGTCTGGACGCGCTGGTGCCACAGCCCGCGCCGCCAAACCAGAAGCAGCAGCAAGATGTAACGCAGAAGACGATCGTCGTTCAGATTCTCGACACCGGGAAATTGAAGATCAACGATGAGGACGCCACCTGGGACTCGCTCGGGCCGCGCCTCACCGATGTCTTCAAAGAGCGCGCCGAGAAAGTTGCCTTCGTCAAGGGCGATGACGCGGTCCGGTTTCGCGATGTCGCGCAGAGCGATCGACATCATGCGGGGTTCCGGAATCGACAAGGTTGGATTGATCACCGCCAATCTAGAAGCGGGGAAGTAGTTTACTGGCGGTCGCCGGCCCGGCCTGCGTTGGGTGAATGCCGGTTTTTTTGCCCTCAAAAAATAAAGTTGCTTTGATCCAGGGCCTTGCTGGTGTAGAGTGTGCGGCTGTGGCATGTGCCTTCAAGGAAATGTGTGGCGCGGGAATTTGGGTGCGGGCTCCACTTTACGCTGAATGTCCCGGCCTGGGCGGGACCTGGAGCCAGCCGCAATGTTGAGCAGTTTTGTGCATCGTAGGACGACCGGTACATGCGTCGGTAACTTCATTGCCCTCTCGGGGGAATACAAAATATTCGCGGGGACGGATTGTTTGCCATGAATCCTTTTGCGCATTTTCGGCACTCCAAAAATAAAAATTCCATGGCGCTGTTCGCGGTGGCCATGATTGCGGTCGGCTTCGGCGCGTCGGGTTGCGCCAAGCTGAAGGCTCGCGACCAGCTGAACAAGGGCGTCGCCGCCTATCGCGATGGCAAGTACGACCAGGCCATCGAGTTCTTCAAGGATGCGAAGGAGAACGATCCTACGCTGACCAACGCTCGCCTGTATCTCGCCACGGCTTACGCGACGCAGTACATTCCCGGAGCGCCGTCGGACGAAAACATCCGTATGGGCGAGGCGGCGGTGAAGGAATTCCAGGACGTGCTCTCCGCGGATCCCAACAACATCTCGGCAATCGACGGGATCGGCTCCATCCTCTTCAACATGGCCGGAACTCCCTACACGCGCGCTCGCTTCGAGGAATCGAAGACTTACCACATGAAGCACATCGCCCTGAAACCGGAGGATCCCGAGCCGTACTACTGGATCGGCGTCATCGACTGGACGCTCACCTATCGCTCGAACCTCGAAATGCGCGGCACGTGGCGCCTCGCGCACCCGGGTAAGCCGCTCAAGGACGACGATCCGCTGCCGCCCGATGTTCGCGACGCTTACATCAAGGAGAACGGCCAGTTGGTCGATGAGGGCATCGACGACCTCAAGAAGGCCCTCGAGCTACGCCCCGATTACGACGACGCCATGGCCTATCTGAACCTCCTCCTGCGCCGCAAGGCCGACGAGGCCGCCACCCCCGACGAGCGCGCGGCCTTGCTGAAACAGGCCGACGATTTCGTCGAGAAGGCCAAGGAAATCAAGCAGAAGAAAATGGAAACCCCGGCCAAGCCCTAGCAGTTGCCAGGCTGGATTATTTAAGTTTAGTTAACGAAGCGGCCCGTTCCCGGGCCGCTTTTCGTTTTTGTTTTCCGAATCTTCCCGATCGATTTCAGCCGAATGAGTTCCGCGATCCCAGTAGGACAGGCTTCAAGCCTGTCGGTTTTCAGTTTGCAGTCGCATAACAAAGGGCGACAGACTGAAGTCTGTCCTACTCGGCGCCCGGCACCCGTAGGGCACTCCAGGAACTCTTTTCTCCCCTGGGGCATCAAATAGACATAAAATACAAGGACATGTCATCGCTCGAAAAGCCGGTAGGATTGTCTTCGCTGGTCGGCGTCGGCGGCAAGACGGAACGCACGACGCGGGCTCTGCAGTTGCGCTTCCTCGAGTTGGTCGAAAAAGTGAGGCAAACGCGCCCGGCGAGCGACATCGAGCTGCTGCGGCGGGCGTTTGATTTTGCCGCCGAGCAGCACCGCACGCAGTTGCGCAAGTCGGGCGACCCCTACCTTTCGCATCCCTTGGAAGTCGCGCACATCCTGGCGGACATGAAGCTGGACATCACGACGCTCTGCGCCGCTCTGCTGCATGACGTGGTCGAGGATACGCGCGTTTCCGCCCAGCGCATCGCCGAGCGCTTCGGGTCGGACATCGCGACGCTCGTCGAAGGGGTCACGAAAATCAACCGGCTGGACCTTTTGGCTCCCGAAGCGCGCCAGGCCGAAAACGTCCGCAAAATGCTGCTCGCCATGGTGAACGACGTGCGCGTCGTCGTGGTGAAGCTTGCCGACCGGCTGCACAACATGCGCACGCTCGGTTTCCTTTCCCCCGAAAAACAGCAGCGCATCGCGCGCGAGACGCTCGATATTTATTCTCCGATTGCGCACCGCCTGGGCATGGGTTTGATCCGCGGAGAGCTCGAGGACATCGCCTTCAGCTACCTCGAGCCCGAGGCTTACCAGGAACTGCAAAATACCGTCGTTGCCAAACGAAAAGAATTCGAGGTGTTTCTCGCGGAGTTGAAGGACACGATTCGCAAGCGGCTTGAGGAAAACGGAATTTCCGCCGAAGTCGATGGCCGCGTGAAGCGCCTCTATTCCATCCACCAAAAGAGTTTGCGGCAGCACCGCACCGTCGATCAAATTTACGATCTGCTCGCAGTGCGCGTCATTACCGACACAATACGCAACTGCTATGCGGCGCTCGGCGTGATCCATCAGGTTTGGCGGCCCGTCCCGGGCCGGTTCAAGGATTACATCGCCATGCCCCGGCCAAACCTCTACCAGTCGCTGCACACCACCGTGATCTACTCCGGACAGACATTTGAAGTGCAGATCCGCACGCAGGAAATGCATCGCATCGCCGAACAAGGAGTCGCCGCGCACTGGCGGTACAAGGACGGCAAGGACGTCTCCGACGCTGACGATCAGCGCATTTTGTGGATGCGCCAGCTGATCGAATGGGTCAAGGAAATGCAAGAGCCGTCGGAGTTCATGGCCACGCTCAAGGTGGACCTGTACCCCGAGGAAGTGTACGCGTTCACGCCGAAGGGAAAAGTGCTCGCGCTTCCGCGCGGCGCGACTCCCGTGGATTTTGCGTACGCCGTGCACACCCAAGTCGGCAATCAATGCATCGGCGCAAAAGTGAACGGGCAAATTGTCCCGCTGCGGCACAGCCTCTCGAACGGCGACGTGGTCGAGGTTCTGACGCAGAAGGGCCACGTCCCCAGCCGGGACTGGCTGAATTTCGTGCGCACGTCGCGGGCGCGGAGCAAGGTCCGGCACCACATCAACTCCATCGAGCGCAGCCAGGCGACCGAAGTGGGCAGGCGTTTACTCGAGCGCGAAGCGCGGCAAGTGGGCCGCACCCTGAAAAAAATTCCCGAGGCGGAGCTGTTGCGCGTGGCCACCGAATACGGCTGCGCGAAGCTCGAGGATCTGTTCGCGGATTTGGGCTACGGGAAATTCTCGGCGCGGCAGATCATTTCCAAAGCGCTGGGCGAGCCGCTGGCGCCGGCCAAGCCCGCGGGAGCGAAGGAAGATTCATCCGCGCGTCTGGTCTCAACCGTCCGGCGAATGTTGGGCGTGGGCGACGCGACACTGCAGGTCGGCGGGCAGAGCGACCTGATGGTCTTCCGCGCGAAGTGTTGCAATCCGATCCCCGGAGATGAGATCGTCGGATACGTGACGCGAGGCCGCGGCGTCGCGGTCCATTCCAATTCGTGCCCCAACGTCCAGAATCTGCTCTACCAGGTGGAACGCCGTATCGACGTGGAATGGGGCGGAGCGACCGGAGCAATCTATCCCGTCACCTTGTTGATCCGCGCGCAGGATCGGCCCGGCATGCTCGCCGACATTACCACCGTCATCAGCGACACCGGCTCCAACATTCGCACCCTCGGCAGCCATCCCGATAACTTGCACGCCCGCATCGATCTCACGCTGGAAATCGGCGACCGCAAGCAGCTCGAACGCATCATCGCCAATATCCGCAAAATCTCCGGGGTATTTGGCGTCGAGCGTCTCTACAACGTCTGAGCGCATTAGTAGGACAGGCTTCAGCCTGTCTGCTTTTTGAAATTTAAGAGCCCAAACCCAGACAGGCTGAAGCCTGTCCTACCAAACCCATCCAGTTAATCTTCGAGGCACATGCCAACTCCGCTCCCTTCCCGCTCGGGTACAATTGAAAAATGCCCTCTCTACGCCCATGGCGTTTTCATCTTGCCCGCCGTCCGACGTGTGGATTGCTGCTGGCATCGATCCTGCTGGTCTGCTCCTGCAAGCCCGCCCAGAAGCCGGACACGGAGCAAGCCAACCAGATGGCTATGTGGCTCGACAGCGTCCCGCAATTGAAAACCTTGAACGTCTCCAACGCGGAAATCGGAGAGCTCACAAAGGCGCACGAAGCCGGCCTGACCGATCCGTCCACCGTTGTCTTGATCAAGCTCGCGCGCGATCGCAAGACGCCGTTTGCCGACGGGCAATCCATCGCGGATTTGCTTAATGCCGGCTCGTCGGAACAAACCGTCCTGGAGCTTGCGCGCCTCAATCAATTGGGTATTTGGGCCGGAGAGGCCCAAGCGATGCGGCTGGCGGGACTTTCCGACAAAATTATTCTGGCCGTTGCGCAACGCCGGTCGAAGGGCCTGCCTGTGCTCTCCGGGGAAAAGCTCGGGGAATTGAAGAATTCCGGGGCGAGCGACGCGACGATCCTGGAAATGGTTCAGAGGGGCGACTCCGAGCAGACCGTTTCCAACTACATTGCGCAGCGCAATCGCGCCGCCGGCGGCCACAAATTCGTATTCCAGGGACACGCCCACAAGAAGAGCTGATGATAGTTTCAGTATGACGATTTCATTTTGTGGCGGCCCGCTTCACGTATATCCTCGCAGATTGAATTGAAATCCATGAGCGCTCGTATGGCGTTGGCTCGCGAGCGGAAATTGTGAATCCCGTGAAACTTGAAATCGTTCAGGCCGGAAACCCCATTTTGCGGCAGCGCGCCCGCCCGTTGAGCGTTGCGGAAATACGCAGCCGCGAAATTCAAAAATTAATCGATTCCATGCGAACGTGCATGCACGAAGCGCCCGGCGTGGGGCTCGCCGCTCCGCAGTTGGGGCTCGCGCTGCAACTTGCGGTGATCGAAGACCGAGAGGAATATCACAAAGACGTTTCGGAAGCGCTGTTGCAGGAGCGCGAGCGCAGTCCCGTTCCATTTCACGTCATCATCAATCCGGCCATCGAGGAAATGGGAGACGAAAGGGCCGAATTCTTCGAGGGCTGCCTGAGTCTCTCCGGCTTTTCGGCTTTGGTTGCGCGGGCGCGCGCCGTGCGCGTCACTTGCCTTGACGAGCGCGGCCAGCACAAAGTGATCGAAGCTTCAGGATGGCATGCGCGGATCCTGCAGCACGAGATCGATCACCTGTACGGCACGCTCTACATTGACCGCATGAGGACGCGATCCTTCACGACGATGGAAAACCTGACGGAATTTTGGAAGGGCAAGCCGGTGAACGAGATCAAGTCGGAACTCGAACTGAAATCGAGTTAACTAAATTGTGCGGCCTCAAAGAGCAAGCCGCTCGCAGAATTCGCAGCGCGTAGTTCGCAGGTTTTCGTGGCGCCGGTGCCACAAAACTGCGCACAGCATCCTGATTGTTTTATGCGTGGCCGAAAGAATCTAATTCTTTGCCAAGAGATGCGGACACTCAGGTTTTGACCGGCAACCTCCGCCCCGGTAGAATCACTTCATCTTGCGTGCGGAAACAAGGTTACGCATCTTATTTCCTGTTGCCTTGGGCGCATGGGCATTTCTCGGCGCGGGCTGCGTCCACCCCCTGGGCCCGGGGTATCAATTTGCCGATCGGCAGGCGGAGATTCGCGTTTCCAGCGCGGCGCCGGGACGCATCCACATTCACGTCGTCGATGAACTCGAAAATGCCGGCGATCGTCCGCTCCGCTCCCTCGAAGTTCGTTTGCCCGAAGGGCCGGTGTTTGGCGAGCAGAACCTGCGCGTCCTCATCGAAGGCGTGGAAGTTTCTTTACAGCACGGTTCGGATACAGATTCCCGGATGATGCGCGCGCCATTTGATCCTCCGTGGGAGCAAAACGAGAAACGCAAAGTCGTCACGGAATGGGATCTGTTGCCGGAGTCTTCGGATCGTGGAACGATTGTCGCGTCGCCGGACGGTTTTTTTATCGCCGACGAGACTGCGCTTCCGCTCTGGCAGACGCCAAACGGTGTTTTTGCCGTGGGAGGAGCAAATCCAGGCAAGGAACTATTGACTGTATTTGCGCCTCAGGATTTTCGCGTGCTCGCGCCAGGAAAACCGCTCAAGCGCGGCCACGATGGAAGTCAGGTTGCCCGGCGTTTCTCGATCAATCCGGAAAATGATTTTCTAACGTACGTCGTGGCGGGCCGTTACCAGGAGAAAGTCATCAAGTCGCGACACGGCGGAGTCCAGTTCTGGACCTTCCGCCCAATAAACGGCCCGGCGGCGCAAGCAGCGGCCGATCGCCTTTCGTTCTCCATGAAGGCGCTCAGGGAATTTTTTGGCCCAGCCTCCAAAAGAAAAGCCGCCGTGCGAATCGCGGAGGCCCCCGTCGAATTGCCCGCCGAATTCGGCGCGTCTGGCGATCCCGGAGGAGCTTCCTTTCCGGAAGGCGCGTTGCTCGACCCGCGAGCCCTTCAGCAGGGCATCGCAAGCGAGGCGGTGCTGCAACTCGCGGAATATGAACTCGCGCGAACGTGGTTTGGCTGGCGCGTCCGTCCGCGCCCGGAAGCGCAGATTCTCATGGGCCGCGGCGTGGGGCTGTTCGGTCTGGTGATCGCCGCCGAGGGCCGCGGCCAGGACCAGCGGCGCCGCATGGTCGCGTCCCTGATCGACCGCTTTGACGAGGCGCGCGCCACCGCGCCCGACAAGCGGCTGATGGAGCCGCCGGTAGGCTATTCGCGTGCCGAGCGAATTTCGACGGGTTATCGAGCCGCGCTTTTTTTTGTGGCCCTTGAAGATTTGTGCGGCCACGACAACTTGAAGACCGCTTTACGCTATATCATTCGTACTCGCGCGAGCAGCGACACCGGCTATGAAGAGCTCAGGGCCGCTGCGGAATCCGCATCGGGGAAAGACTTGGCGGAAATGTTTCGCACCTGGCTCGTTCAACCGGGCATCCCCGGCGACTTTCGCGTTCGCTATCAGAAATCTTCAAACGCGCGCCTTAGGAACTAGGACGTGTGTAGTAGGTTCGGTTTGGTCAATGTTGCGCCCGTCCGCCGCGGCGGACGGGCATCAGGTTGATCTTGAATTCTCATTCTGAAGGGTGGCGCTGCAAAGGCCCCGCAAAAGAATACCGACAGGAGGATTGCATGATCGAAACCGTCGCAACCGATCGCGGGCCCAAAGCCATCGGTCCCTATTCGCAGGCCGTCCGCGCAAATGGGTTTGTGTTTCTTTCCGGGCAAATCCCGATCGATCCGAAAACGCAGCAAGTTGTGGAAGGAAATGCCTCGGTGCAGGCCGAACGCGTGCTCGAAAATCTGAAGGCCGTCGTGGAAGCGGCAGGATCGTCCATGCAGCGCGTGGTGAAGACCACTGTATTTCTGGCCGACATGAACGATTTTGCCGCGGTGAACGAAGTCTACTCGCGCTATTTCGTCACGCATCCGCCCGCGCGGTCAACCGTTGAAGTTTCAAGGCTGCCTCGAAATGTCCGTGTCGAAATCGATTTGATCGCGCTGCTCTGACGCGACTGACCTCGACCGCCGGCGTTTTGTTTTAACGCAGAGAGGGCGTATTCCTGTCGTTGGGAGCGATCTTGGACCGATCCTTCCCGGCTGCGAAGCCCCATTCGAAGCCCGGCCGCCGTCACTTATTGCTGTGGGCTTCCTTTTGAATCTCAGGGTAAACAAGCAGAACCCGCACCCACGCATGGTTCAGCATTTTCGGTACTTGCATGCCGCAAGGCCGCAATCGTTTGCATAATCCGCGGCTACAGGCGATCCGTGTTCGAACGAAGGCCTCTGATTTTGAACCACCATCCCAACGAAATTGGCATCTAAACATTTGGGTATTGGCCTGCTCCGGTTCCTCTTGCCGATTGGTTTTCGATATGTCACCGATCACCGAGTTCGATCCTGTTTCGCAACGGATTTAGTATGGAAAGCGGGAATCTTGGGGTAGATTTGTACTAGTAAGCGCCATGGCCGAACCTCTGGGGAGGCTACCTTTGCTTCTTCGCGAGAAGATCAATTTAGCGGTGCCTGGTGAATTTTCCGGGAGGGCCTGCTTCTCCGCGTTGAGGGACTTTTGGCGCCGCGCCGCCGTTAGGATTCGGACGCAATCCCAAGAAAATCAAGCTTCGCTTGCCCGGGCTTTCGATCGGCAAGCGTGCTCCCACGAATTGCATGGTCTCATCGGCACGCTCAAAACGATCCGCCAAAGAATACTGGCCAACACGCTTCTGCGAGGCTGGACGAAATGGTCCGTTTGGCTCTTGATCGGCCTGATGGCGGTGGCTGCGGTCAGCGCCAAACTTGCGGAAGCGCTTCTCTTCGTCGGCATCGTCGCCGCTGTTGGCGCGGCGGCTATTTTGGCCTGGACCTGGCGGAATCGGCCTTCCAATTACGAGGCCGCGCGCCGCCTCGATTCCGCTGCCGGACTTCAGGACCGGATCTCCACGGCGGTCTACCTTGGCGTCATCGAAGATCCGGACGGCATGATCGGCGAGCAGCGCAAGGACGCGCTCGCGCGTCTGGCGAATGTGGACCCGCGCGGATTTTTTCCTGTCCGGCTGCCGGGAAATGTCAGGCGAGCTTCCGTGCTTGTTTTGGTGGTGGCCGGACTGTTCGCCTATCGCATCCACCACCAGCCGCCGCTTGTTTCGCTGCTGCAAACCACGGCGCGGTCGCAGCTCGTGCAATCGATTTTTTCTCCCATCGTGCACGCCATGGAGAAAGATCTGCAAAGAACGATTGCCCTGGTCACGATGAAGCCGGACGCGGCCGGCGAAGAAACCCAGCGCGGCGACGCCGCTTCGAGTAGCGACGATCTTTGGAAGGCCAGCGACGACAAGGGCGCCGGCGCGGAAGAGCAAAAAGATTCAGCGGATGCGGGCGCGGGCGATCAGCCGCAGGACGAGTTGCAGGCGCCCGGCAATCGGGAGAGCAATCCCTCCGGCGAAGCCCGCCAGCAAGACAGCAACTCGCAAGCTCAAGAAGGCAAGAGCGGAAGCGACAGCGCGGACGGCAAATCGCAGCAGCAGTCGGAACAGCAGGGGCCGGAGGGCCGCCAATCCCTGGGGC
The DNA here is from genome assembly GCA_963833595.1 of uncultured Acidobacteriota bacterium. Classification (GTDB taxonomy): domain Bacteria; phylum Acidobacteriota; class Terriglobia; order Acidiferrales; family UBA7541; genus Palsa-360. The sequence continues at coordinate 60,206 of CAWHYM010000005.1, forward strand.
AGTCGCTCATGCAGGCCCTGAAAAACATGATGTCGAACTCACCGAATCAGCAGTCGAACAATCGCGCGAGCCAGCAGCCGCCGAACGGCCAGGGCACGCCGCAATCGGGCAATTCGCACCAGCCGGGCGCGACGGAAAGCGACAAACGCGGCGAATCGCGCGGGAGTTCCGACGCCAAGCAAAAAGCCACGCAGACCGCCAGCGAAGGCGCCGGGAGCCAGCAAGGCACCAAAGAACTGCGAAAGGATCAGGAAGCGCATCCCGTCAACGCGGTTCCGGATCGCGTCGCGCTCGAGGCCAGCGGGTTTAAGGAACAGACGCGCATGAAGGTCGCGACCGAGACCGGCACGGCGCAGCTTGCCGTGCGCGATCTATCGCCCCAGCAGGACGCCGTGATCAACGGCGCCGAGCAGGAAAATATTCCGGCTCGCTACCGCTTTTACGTGCAGCGTTATTTTGAACATGCGGACAATGGAAAGCATTGAGTTAGAATTTCGGAGAAATCGCATGCCGGTCCAGGGGATCGGGCTCTACTTGTTTACCCTGAGTTGCGATGGGGAGCCCGCTAGGACAAGGATGGATTCATGACCAGTTCGGTGGGAACGGAAGGCCAGATGGGCGGGCAGCCACTCGGCCAACAAGCGGAATTTCTCGCCGAAAAAATGGCGGAAGTCCGCCGGGAAATTTCCAAGGCGATCGTCGGCCAGGTGGAAGTGGTCGACGGAGTGCTGATCGCCTTGCTGGCCGGCGGGCACGTGCTGCTCGAGGGCGCGCCGGGCCTTGGGAAGACGATGCTGGTGCGCACGCTCGCGCAGGCCGTGGCGCTGAAATATTCGCGCATTCAATTCACTCCCGACTTGATGCCGGCCGACGTGATCGGCACGTCCGTGGTCCAGGAGAACGGGGACGGAAGAAAATCGCTGGGGTTCCAGCCCGGCCCTATATTTACTAATCTTCTACTTTCAGATGAAATTAATCGAGCGACGCCGAAGACGCAATCGGCGCTGCTCGAGGCCATGCAGGAAAAGCAGGTCACCGTGGCCCACACCTCGCACCTGCTCGAGGAACCCTTTTTCGTGATGGCCACGCAAAACCCGCTCGAAATGGAAGGGACCTATCCGCTGCCCGAAGCCCAGCTCGACCGGTTCCTCTTCAAGCTGCGCGTGCCCTATCCCGGGCGCGAGGACCTGCACGACATTCTGGACCGCACAACGCAGGGGACGGTTGCCGTCGTGTGCCCGGTCGTGAACGGCGCGCAAATTCTGGAGATGCGGAAAGTGGTGCGCACGGTTCCGGTCGCGCCGCACGTGCAGGAGTACGTCGTGAAACTCACGCTGGCCACGCACCCGGAGAACCGCGAAAATCTCCTGGCGAGCAAATACATCCGGTACGGGAGCTCGCCGCGCGGCGCGCAGACTTTGATCCTCGGCGGAAAAGTGCGCGCGCTGCTGGACGGGCGCTACAACGTCAGCATGGAAGACATTCGCGCGCTGATGCTGCCTGCCCTGCGCCACCGCATCATCCTGAATTTTGAAGCCCAGGCGGATGGCCGGACGCCCGACGACTTGCTGGAAGAAATCGCCGGCAAAATCTGCGTGAAATGAGTTTTTGTAGCACAGGCTTTTTACCCTGAACATCCGTGAAGGGCAGCCTGTGGGGGTTCGTCCTTGCTAGGTTAAAACCCACAGGCTGAAGCCTGTGCTACTAAAAGCTGGACCCAATGTCCACAACTTCTCCGCTCTTGCTCGATCGCGAATTCCTGAAAACGCTGGAGCAGGTCACGCTGCTGTGCCGCACGAATCTGTCCGGCGCGGTGGGCCCCGAGCACCGCTCGCGCACGCGCGGGCCGGGAATGGAATTCGCCGATTACCGCCGCTACAGCTTCGGCGACGATCCACGTTCGCTTGATTGGAGCGCGTATCTCCGCCTGGGAAAACTCTTCCTGAAAATTTACGAAACCGAGCAGCATATCCCCGTGCGCATTTTGCTGGACCGCAGCGAGTCGATGGACTTCGGCGATGGGGGAGAGTCGAAGTTCCTTTACGCGCAGCGGCTCGCGGCAACCTTTGCCTATCTGGCGCTGCTGCATTTGGACACCACCGCGGTGATTCCGTTCGCGGACCGGCTGCAAAAGCCGCTGGTCGTTTCCGGCGGGCGCGTGCGGCTGTGGCCGGTGCTCCAATTCCTCGGCGAACAATCGTGCGGAGGCAGCACGGATTTATTTGCCTCCGTGAAAGAGTTCATGAGCAGTTTTTCCACTCGTGGAATCGCCATACTGATTTCCGATTTCTTCGATGAGCAGGGTTGCGAGCGCGCCGTCGAAATGCTGCGTTCCGCCGGGCACGATTTCGTGTTGCTCCAGGTGCACAGCGCCGAGGAGCAGCATCCCTCTGCCGCGGGCGAGCTGATTCTGGAGGACGCCGAGACGGGAGTGCAGCGCACCGTGGAGTGTTCGCCGCAGAGCACTGCACTGTACGAACGCAGGTTCCAGGAATTTTCCGCGCGCTTGCGGCGCCTCGCCCTCCGCAACGGCGGAAGATACGCGCGCGCGGTGACGAATATCGCCTACCAGGAATTCGTTCTGCGAAGCCTGCGCAGCGGGCAGGTGCTGGCATGAATTGGGTGGCGCTCAGTCCCGCGGAAATCGCGGTCGTGTGGGCAGGACTCGCTGCCGCGGCGCTATGGCTTTACCTGCACCACCGGCGTCCGCAGCACCGGAAAGTTTCCACGCTGCGTTTCTGGGCCAGCGTGCAGCCGATCTCGCAGCCGCGCCGCCGGAAGCTTCGCGAGCCCTGGGCTTTCCTGGCGCAGGTTCTCTTTTTGTTGCTGCTCGTTCTGGCGCTGGCGAATCCTCGATGGGGCCCTGCGTTCGAGGGCCGCAGCGTTGCGGTCGTGTTCGACACATCGATTTGGTCGCAGGCGCAGTCCCGCGGGCGAACCAGCCTGGATCGACCAGGAACGCGCGGAAGCTTTGCGTTTGCTGGATTCGCTCCCCGGCGGAGACCGCGTGCTACTGCTTCGCGCGGAGGCGGATGCGCCGCCCATTCTGCCGTTCACTACGGACCGGGCGTCGCTGCGCCGCGCCATCCTGGATGCGCAACCCTCGAGCGTCGCCGCTGATCTTCCGCGCGCCCTGGAAATGGGCCGCGCGGCGCTGGGAGGCGCGAGACGCGGATTGCTGGTTTACGTGGGACCCGGCCTCGTCGATTCGGGGCAAGGGCCGGAGCAAGCGCGCAGCCTTGACGAATTTCGCGCGGAAGTGGAATCTCCCGACAACAACGGCGGCCAGCCTCAATTTCTCATGCGCCTCGTAGGGGACTGGGCGTCCGTGCAAAACCGCGGCATCACGCGGCTCTCCTTGCGCCGTGACGCCGCGCAGCCCGATCGCTGGCGCGTGCTCACGCAACTCAAAAATTACGGCAACGAAAAAGCGGACGTCGTGCTGGCGTTTTCCGTGAACGGACAGCCGCTCGGCCAGCGCAAACTATCGCTTGCCCCGGAAGCGCTCGCCAACGCGGAAGATGAATTTACATGGGACCAGGGCGGATTGTTGCGGGCGGAAATAAGTCCTTCCGACGCGCTGCAAGCGGACGACCGGGCCATGGTCAATCTTCCGACGTTCCGCACGGTGCGCGTGGCAGTGTTTGCGAGCACTGCTTCTCCTTTCGCCGCGGACATGCTCAGCGTGCTTTCGAGCAATCCGTATGTGCAGGCGCAGATTCTGTCTCCGGAACTTAGCGCAAACATTTCTCCGGACGTCGCGATCTATCAAGGCGTGAACTTGCCTGCGCAGCCGGCGTTCAATTCGATTTGGTTTCTCAGCGGCGCACCTGTGGCAGGTTCCCGCCCGCTGCGCGTTACGGGATGGAACTTGCAGCATCCGGTGACGCGGTGGGTCCGCACGCACGACATCAGCGTGCGCAATCCCGCCACTCTCAAAGTCGAGTCCGGCGATACCGTACTCGCTTACACCGAGGGAGACCCTCCAGCGCCGCTGATTTTGGCGCGCGAACAAAGCGGGCGCAGAATTCTGATCGTCGGTTTCAATCCTCACGATTCCAATTTTCCGCTGGAATCGGCGTTTCCGTTGCTGATGGCCGGGAGCATGGAGTGGATGACGCATTCCGTCGATGAAGTTGCGGATTCGTACTCCACGGGCGAGATCGATCTTCCTGGTCCAGTGGCGAAAATCGTTGCGCCGTCCGGAAAGGAAGCGCCGTTTGCGCGCAAGGGCGCGGACGTTCATCTGCTCGCGCTTGAAACCGGAATGTACAGGATCGTCGCGCCCGGCGGCGAAACAAGTATTGCCGTAAATCCTCCGGCGCTGCCCGCGCAGCGTGTGCAACTGACTGCTGCGGAGGCAGCGGAAGTCGAAAGAGAGCCGCGTCCGCCCGCGGCGTGGGACATGTGGCGCTGGCTGGTCCTGCTGGCAGCCGTGGCGCTGTGGCTGGAATGGTGGCTGTATTACTCGGCGCGAGAGCGGCAGCGCGCGGCGGAAGTCCGCGAAGCGCCCGGCGATCGGCCGCTGCCGGAACTCGATCGCGAACCGGAAGAGCAAGAGGAATCCGAGATCCGAAATCCAAATTTTGTTGGCAGGTGACAGAGTGACGTTCGACCAACCCATTTTCCTGCTGATGATCGGATTGCTTCCTGTCCTGTGGGTCTGGATGCGAAGCATGCCGGGGGCATCGCGAGTGTGTCTGGGGCTGAAAAGCGCGGCGTTCACCGCGCTCGTGATCGCGCTGGCCGGCCCATGGGCTCCCCTGCGGGTCGAGAAGCTTGCCGTCACCGTGTTGATGGACACGTCGGCGAGCATGCCGCGCGAATCTTTGCAGCGCGGCGAAGCGATGCTGCGCGACCTGGTGCGCAAGAATTCGGGCGCCGATTTGCGGCTCATCACGTTTGCGGAGCACGCCAAACTTCACGGCGTACCCGCGCAGGCCAGCCAGGTGAATATTCCGCAAGGCGTCGATCCGAAAGAAGGGATGGCCACGAATCTGGAAGAAGCGCTGCAACTGGCGCTCAGCACCTTTCCGTCGCAGGGGCAGCGGCGTATATTACTAATTAGTGATGGCAACGAGAATCGGGGCCACGCGCTGACCGAAGCGCTGCGCGCGCGAGAGAGCGGCGTGGCCGTATTTACCGCGCCCGCTGGCGGCACCGCGCCCTTGCCCGTTCAGTTGGAGAGCATCGCGTCTCCGCAAGATGTGTTTTCGGGCGAGCGCTTCCCGTTGACGCTGCGCCTTGACAGCGGCAGCGCGATGAAGGCGCGAATCTGGATGACGTCCGAGGGCCAGGAAATCGCGTCCACGACGGCGGATTTGGCGGCGGGCGGCAACGTGGTCGATCTGGAAGCGCGAGTCTCGCGCAGCGGCGTCAGCCTTTTGGAGGTGCACATTTCGAGCGCGGGCGCCGAGCAGGTCCTCGTGTCGCGCGCGATTACGGTGCGCAGGCCTCACGTGCTCTACGTTGCGGGCGGCCACGAAACGTCCGCGCCGTTGCTTGAAACATTGAAACAGGCCGACGTCGATGTGGAAATGGTGACGGCTTTCCCCGTGAATCGGCCGGCGCGGGATTGGGACGCGGTCCTGCTGGACAATTATCCCGATCACGATCTTGCCGCGGACGAGGACTTGGCGCTCGAACGGTACGTGTATGCGGGCGGCGGCTTGATTTTTATCGCGGGCGACAGCAATGCCAAACTCCCTGAAGAACCGAAAACTCCGTTCGAGAAAATGCTGCCCGTGCGCGCAGAGCCGCCGCCGCAAAAACCCACGGCCGTTATACTCGTCCTCGATAAATCCGGAAGCATGAGCGGGCCGAAAATCGAAATGGCCCGAGACGCGGCGCGCGCCAGCATCCGAACGCTGCGTCCCATTGACATGATCGGCGTCATTTCCTTTGACGAAACTTTCAACTGGGTCATCCCGATGGGTCCCGCCGGCTCGCTCGAAGACAAGAGCAACCTCATCAGCCAGATCACCGCCAACGGCGGCACCAAGATTTATCAGGCGGTGGAGGCCGGCTTCGAGGCCATCGTGAACGAAAGAGCCACGCACAAACACATCATCCTGCTTACCGACGGCGTATCCACTCCGGGCACGCAGGAAGATTTCCCGAAACTCGAGAAGGACGCGCTGGCCAAACACGTCACGATTTCCACCATTGGCGTGGGCGACTACATCAATCGCGATCTGCTCGACGAACTTGCGCGCAAGACGAGGGGCAAATCCCACTTCGTCGAAAATCCCGAGACGATTCCGCAGATTATCAATGCGGAAGTGAAATCCACAGAGGATCTGGCGATTCAGGAACGCCCCGTGCGTGCTGTGCGCGTGCGCCCCGTGGAATTCACCGACGGCATCGATTTCACGAAGGCGCCGCGCCTGCGCGGCTTCGTTCAGGCGGAGGCGAAAGAAGGTTCGGAAGTTATCTTGCGCGTGGATGAAAAAAAACCTCTCCTGGTGCGCTGGCGGTATGGCCTGGGCCGCGTGATTGCGTTCATGTCCGATGCCAAGAGCCGCTGGGCGGCGCCCTGGGTGCGCTGGGAATCGTTCGGCACTTTGTGGCCGCAAATGGTGCGCGACGTTTCGCATCGCGACCGCACTATCCGCGCGGGCGTGCGGCCTGGAAATCAGGAAGGCGAGGCGGTGGTGTATTACGACGTCCTGGCGAATGCCGACAATCGCGGCGGTGAAACGCTAGATAGCGCGGGCCTGCCGCACATTCTCGTCGAGACGCAGGGAGGGGCGCCCCGCACGCTTCCACTCGAAGAGACCGCGCCGGGCCATTACGAGGCGCGCATTCCAGCCGATCAGGGCGGGCTGTATCACATCGTTTCGGGCAACTCGGAGCTGGTTCTGCCCGAAGCCGGTTTCTATCGCGAATCCGAAGAGACGAAACCCCAGGCGGTCAACACAGCGCTGCTCGGCGAAATCAGCCGCGTGACGGGCGGCCGGATGCATCCTTCGATCGATCAATTGCTGAATGACAAGGGCGCCATGGTGCGCGAACGCCAGCCGCTGTGGCCGTACTGGCTCATCCTCGCTCTCCTTCTCAATTTCGCGGAAGTCGCCCTGCGCAAGGGATTCTTCGAGCGGCTCGCGTCGTGGCTGCGCCGGCATTCGCTCCCTCGCTGGCATCGCCAGCCGGCGTGAGTAGCACAGGCTTCAGCCTGTGGGTTTTGCACGTTTGATATCCAAGCCCACAGGCTGAAGCCTGTGCTACTTGGGGCCAACATTTGCTTTGCAAGAAGTGGGAGTTAAGATCATAAATAGGAGCATCCCATGCAATCGACCAGGCGCGATTTTTTGACGACAGCAGCCACAGCGGCTGGAGCAGCGGCGGCAAGCGATCTAGCCGCGCATGCGCAAGATGATGAGCACAGCCACGACCATGCCCACCAGGCAGTTCCTTCGGACCTGGCCCTGCGAGTCAAGTCGCTTGAATCGCTGCTCGTCGAAAAGGGACTGGTCGACAGGGCCGCGCTCGACGCATTGATCGACACCTACGAGCACAAGGTTGGCCCGCGCAACGGCGCGCAGGTGGTGGCGAGGGCCTGGGTTGATCCCGCGTACAAGCAGCGCCTGTTGACGGACTCCGACAAGGCGATTGCAGAGCTTGGTTACGGTGGCCAGCAAGGCGAGCACATGGTAGTGGTCGAGAATACGCCCACGGTGCACAACATGGTCGTCTGTACGCTGTGCTCCTGTTATCCGTGGCCTGTGCTCGGTCTGCCGCCAGTGTGGTACAAGTCCGCGCCATATCGTTCGCGCTCGGTGATTGACCCGCGCGGCGTGCTGCGCGAGTTCGGGCTGGAGCTTCCCGAGGATGTTGAAGTGCGCGTTTGGGACAGCACGGCGGAGCTGCGCTACTTGGTGCTTCCCGAGCGTCCGGCCGGCACCGAGGCGCTAACCGAGGATGCGCTGGCCGCATTGGTCACGCGCGACTCGATGATTGGCGTCGCAAAGGTCCTGCCGCGTCAGGAAGGGGGCGCCGCATGAACGGCGTGCATGACATGGGCGGCATGCAAGACATGGGTCCCGTCCAGGAAGAAAAAAACGAGCCGGTGTTTCACCATCCCTGGGAGGGACGCGTGTTCGCGATAACGCGCTCGATGTCCGCCTGGCGCAAGTGGAACATTGACGCCTTGCGTTACCAGCGCGAGCTGATTCCGCCCGCGGAATATCTGCGCATGAGCTACTACGAAATATGGTTGACGGGCCTTCTCGAACTCTCGATCAAAAGTGGCTTGGTCACGCGCGCGGAGATTGAGAGCGGGAAACCGGCGGCGGGCTCTCCTAAGCAAGCCCCGGCGCTTACCGCGGACAAAGTGCCTGCGCTCGTCGCGCACGGCACTCCCGCGAGCCGCGATGTGCCGGTAGCCCCGCGATTCCAAACGGGCCAGCGCGTGCGCGCACGCAACATCAACCCCGTGGGTCACACGCGCCTGCCACGCTACGCGCGCGGAAAGCTTGGAACCATCGAACGTGACCATGGCGTTTTCGTTTTTCCGGATACGGACGCTCTTTTTCTCGGCGAGAAACCGCAGCATGTTTACGCAGTGCGTTTTTTCGCGCGCGAGTTGTGGGGCGAGCAAGCCAAGCCGAAGGATACCGTCTATATCGCGATGTGGGATGATTACCTTGAGCCAGCATAATTCTGTTCCTGATTCCGAGAGGCTTGCAACGCTGCCGCGCCTGCCGCGCGACGACGGCGGGCCGGTATTTCGCGAGCCTTGGGAGGCGCAAGCGTTCGCGCTCGCTGTCAAACTCTCCGAGCAAGGGCATTTCACCTGGAAGGAGTGGGCAGCCGCGCTCGCGGACGAACTCAAGGCCGCCGCCGATCGCGGTGAGCCCGACGACGGCTCGCATTACTATGAACATTGGCTCGCGACTCTGGAGCGTCTGGTCACAGCCAGGGGCTTGAGCGATCCGGCGGCTCTGCTCGCCCGCAAGGAAGCCTGGGCCGAAGCTTACCGGCATACTCCGCACGGCAAGCCCGTCGAGCTGGCGCCGCCAGGTGGCGTGAAGAAGTAGCACAGGCTTCAGCCTGTGGGTTTAGATCTCCCACGTGCAAAACCCACAGGCTGAAGCCTGTGCTACCAGACACGTGCTACTTCGGAATCCAGCTTGGATGGCCGGTAAACAGGCCGTCGACGAAGCCAATCTGGTAGCACAAAAATAATCCGAAGGCGACGCTCACAAATCCGGAAGCCACCGCGAGACCGCGATTCAGGCGCACGAAATTCTGCAACGAATATGCGAAGGGGAGCGCAATGGCAGCCGTGATCAGCATCATGCCCGCAACGGTTCCCAATCCAAAAATCAGCAGATAGCCGATTGCCCACGATGGACGGCTGATAGTCGTCAGAACCAGGAGCGCCACGGCGGCCGATCCGGCGAGGCCGTGCACGATTCCGACCACCAGCGGACGCAAGATGTGAAACAGGCCCAATTGTTTCCACCACTGCGGCGTCCATCCCAGGATGGAAAATGAATCCATTAAAAGTGGTTCTCCATCTTCGTCATGCGTGTGAACCATCCAGCGGCCGAATAGAAAATGGGAATGCGCGCCGGAACCGAGGCGCCGAATCGTGATCCATTCGATCGCGCGCCGCAGGACGCCCGTGAGGTTCAAGACGCCGAGCAGAATCAGCATGAGGCCGACGCATAATTCCATGCTCAGGCCGAGGCGCGGCGGGATCGTGAGCTTGAACAGTATGAGGGCCGCGCCGACGACAAGGATCGTGAACGTGTGCCCCAGTCCCCAGAGAGCGCCGATCAACGTGGCGTGCAGCATCGTGCGTTCGCGGCTGACGATGGTGGTCACGGCCACGACGTGATCGGGATCGGTGGCATGCCGCATCCCCAGAAAAAATCCCAGCAGCATGATGGCAAATAGCGCAGTCATCGGACTCACTCAATATTTTCGGTGGTCGAATGGGGGAAGTCCAGCGACCTGCGCGCGGGCGGCATCCCACAGTTTCTTGTTTGCGAGCGTCATGTCGGGCGCGGAACGCGCGAGAAATCGCGCCACGCAGCCGCCGCGCGAAACGAGCGTGGCGCCGCCGCGAACATTCGGCACGCTTTTCAATTCCTCATTCATCGCGGCGGAAACTTCTTTCCAACGCGTGAATCCATCCGCAAACAATCCCATGCACGACATGTAATCGAATTCCTCCATCCATCCCAGCCGATCGGGCCGTTTCGTTGCGGGAACAATCCTCGTCCGATTGATGTAGGCGGGCCGGCCGCACGCGTGCACTTCCGTTCGCGAATCCATCTCCGTGAAACTCCAGCGTTCGCCATGGGCCACGCGGCCGGAAGCCATCGAATCCAAAATTATGGCGCGGCTGCCTCGCGCCATTTCAATGCGCAAAGACTGGCGAAGCGCAGAGCCCGCGTGTGGAATGACGTGGTCGGGAAAATATTCGAGCGTGGCCCCTTCGTTCATGCGAATCGCGGTTTCGAGGACCGCGGGTTTTTCCGCGGTTCGATAAATTCGCGTCGCCGAAGGCGTCGTCAGACAAACGTGCGTTTCAGCTTCCTGCACAATGTCTGTGATGAGATGATCGCCCCCGAGCACTCCTCCCGTTGGATTCAAGAGCATCAAGTAGGAGGCGCCGTCCGTGAGGGTAAGCGGCGTCAGCGCCTGCAGCGGCAGCGAGAAGCGCGATTGGGCGAGGATCGTGCTCCCTCCGCTCCGCGCAAATCGCAAACGAAGGAATCCATCGCGCCCGACGCGTTCAGGATTCCGTTCACTATTCAAAGAGCAGGGAGTGGCGGATCCATTCGATGAGCGTGTCCACTCCTGAACCGGTTTTGAGATTGGTGAAGACGTAAGGCCTCTCTCCGCGCATGCGTTTGGCATCGCGATCCATCACTGCCAGATCCGCGCCGACGTAAGGCGCGAGATCGATTTTGTTGATGACTAACATTCCGGACGTCATGATGCCCGGCCCGCCCTTGCGCGGAATTTTGTCGCCCTCGGCCACGTCGATCACGTAGAACGTGGCGTCGACCAGTTCCGGGCTGAACGTGGCCGCCAGGTTGTCGCCGCCGCTCTCGATGAACAGAATGTCCAGGTCCGGAAACCGGCGCATGAGCGCGCTCGATGCTTCGAGGTTTACGGAAGCGTCCTCGCGGATCGCAGTGTGTGGGCAGCCGCCGGTTTCAACGCCGACGATCCTGTCGGGCGAAAGGACGCCGCGGCGCGTGAGAAATTCCGCGTCTTCGCGAGTGTAAATATCATTCGTGATCACAGCGAGTTGATACGCCGGTTTCAGGCGCGTGCAGAGCGCTTCGACCAGAGCGGTTTTTCCCGAACCCACGGGCCCGCCAACGCCGATCTTGAGCGGTTTGGAAATCACGAGCGGAATAACCTCGCATCCAGCAAAGCGTGCCGCATGCTCGCGATTTCGAGGGCCGGAGCAAAGGACCACATGTCCCGCTCATTTTTGTGTTGCGCTTCTTCCGCAAGCGCCGCGATGAGCGGCCTCACGTTCCACACGATGCGCTGGCCGGCAAGCTGGCCGAGCGGCAGAAGCCGCAGCGCCGCGCCAACAAGCGCCGCGCTCGTTGAATAAAGATACGCGCTGGTCATTGCGAGCGCATCCCATCCGAGGATTCCGCCGATCATTCCGAAAATTATCGGGTGATGGCCGGGCGTGATTTCATTCGCGACGGCATTGCCAAACTCTTCGAGCAACGGATGGCAGGGCAAGTGAGTCGCGACGCGCAGCGTCTGTCTCCCCATCTGGCGGCTGGCGTCGCGCAATTCGCTCGCTGCTTTCATAGCGTCGAGCATTTCGTCGAGTGCCAAGCAGGATGCGAGGTTTTCATTTGTTGCAGCTCGCCGCGCGCACAGTAAGGCGACGGCATCGGTGGGCCCGGCGCAACCCTCCAAATAGGCGCGCAGAAACGCCTCGACTCCCGCTGCCTCGCGGACTTCGCCGGATTGTACGCAGGCCTCGAGGCCAAACGAGTGCGCGTAGGCTCCCGCAGGGAAGAGTCCATCCGTAAATTGAAGCAGGCTAAGAAATCGATCCATGTTGATGCAATTGTGTGATGCTAATGGGATCAAAGATTGCTTGACGCCGTTCCCAGGGCGCGCCCAGGCGTTCCATTAAGCGAACCATCACTTTGTCGTCCGGAACCAGAATTTTACTTTCATCGAGGGCCAGAGGGAAATGCCGGTTGCCGATTTCAAAGGCGATCTTCACCGCTTCGTTGTAGTTCGATGGAAAAATTTCGAGGACTGATTCGATGGCGGCTTCGATTTTCAAATACCAATCCGCTCCGACGTACAGGATCGCGCCATGCGCGAGAGTCGTGCCCGTGGGGAGCGCGATACCGATTTTGCGTCCCTGCGCCGTTGTATATCGTCCTCGCATCCAGCGGCGCTGCTCCCAGGTGAGAACCAGTTTGTCTTCTTCTTTTGCGCGCAAGTCATCTTGATTTGCAGAAAGGCTCAAGCGATCGATGATGAGCGTATTGCCCCACATTATTTTGGCGGGCTCGACGCTTCCCTCGGAGCGTTCAGCGTAAAAGTAGAGCCCGGTCTCCTAGAAAAGAAAATAGCGCTGCGCCATGGGCAGGACTTGCGCGGCTTCGCACGTGAGGAGCACGCCGTCCGCGCGAACTTCGTACGTATCCGGATCGACCTCGATGTGCGGCAGAGCGTCGTTGTTGACCATGTCCCGCTTGGTGAGGCCGCGGCAGTGATTCACGGCGACGGCGTTCTTTTTCAGGCCGAGCTTCTCTCGCAGTCCTGAATTCGCCGCTGATTGCGACAAGAACGTGAGCGACGTCGAGTGCAGCGCGCCCCCGAAGCTGCCGAACATCGGCCGGTAAATCACGGGCTGCGGCGTGGGTATCGAAGCGTTCGCGTCGCCCATCGCGGACCACGCAATCATCCCGCCCTTGACGATCATCTCCGGCTTGACGCCGAAAAACGCGGGCTTCCACAACACGAGGTCCGCGAGTTTTCCCGTTTCCACCGAGCCGACTTCATGTGCGATGCCGTGAGCAATCGCGGGATTGATGGTGAATTTCGCGACGTAGCGGCGCACGCGCACATTGTCGCTGCCGGATTTTTCTCCGGGCAGCGGCCCGCGCTGGCGTTTCATTTTGTCCGCCGTCTGCCAGGTGCGCGTGATCACTTCGCCGATGCGGCCCATCGCCTGCGAATCCGAAGACATCATGCTGATCGCGCCCAGATCGTGAAGAACATCTTCGGCGGCAATCGTCTCGGCGCGGATGCGCGATTCCGCGAAGGCGACGTCTTCGGGAATCGAAGGGCTTAGGTGATGGCACACCATGAGCATGTCCAGGTGCTCGTTGAGCGTGTTGACCGTGAACGGCATCGTGGGGTTCGTGGAGGAAGGAAGGCAATTCGGCTCGCCGCAAACTTTGATGATGTCGGGCGCGTGGCCGCCGCCCGCGCCTTCAGTGTGGTAGGTATGAATCGTGCGTCCCTTGAACGCGCGAATCGAATCCTGCACGTAGCCTGCCTCGTTGATCGTGTCGGTGTGAATCGCGACTTGCACGTCGAACTCTTCCGCCACCGAAAGCGCGCAATCGATGGCCGCGGGAGTTGTGCCCCAGTCTTCGTGCAGCTTCAAGCCAATCGCGCCGGCCTCGATTTGTTCGCGCAGGGGCTCGGGAGAAGAAGAATTTCCCTTGCCCAGAAATCCCAGATTGACGGGGAAGCCGTCGGCGGACTCCAGCATGCGATGCATATTCCACGCGCCCGGCGTGCATGTTGTGGCGTCGGTTCCGGTGGCTGGGCCAGTGCCGCCGCCGATCAGCGTTGTGAGGCCGCCGGAAAGCGCGGTCTCGACAAGCTGCGGGCAAATAAAATGGACGTGGGCGTCGATTCCGCCGGCCGTCACGATTTTTCCTTCGCCGGCGATCACTTCCGTTCCCGCGCCGATGATCATTCCGGATGTTACGCCGCTCATGATGTCCGGATTGCCGGCCTTGCCGATTCCCACAATGCGTCCGCTGCGGATTCCAATGTCGGCCTTGTAGATTCCGCCGTGGTCCACGATCACCGCATTCGTGATGACCAGATCGAGAACGCCGTCCGCCGAAGTAGCCGTCGAGGATTGCCCCATGCCGTCGCGGATCACTTTGCCACCGCCGAATTTTGCTTCTTCGCCGGGAGTCGTGAGGTCCGTTTCAATTTCGATGAACAAATCCGTATCGGCCAGGCGAACGCGGTCGCCTGTGGTCGGTCCATACAGGTCCGCATACTGCCGCCGCGGAATTTTCAGGCTCATGAAGGAAACCTCTCAGAAACCTTTCAGAAACCCCTTAGAATCCTTGATCGGCGGCGCGTTTCAGCGCGCCTGGCTTGGTCGATTCATCCGCGAGCCCATTCGTCAGGCTGTTGAGGCCGTAGACATGTTTGAAGCCGCCGATTTCGACCAGCGTAATTTTCTTGGAGTCGCCGGGTTCAAAGCGCACCGCAGTCCCGGCGGGAATATTCAGCCTCATGCCAAAAGCGGCGGCGCGGTCGAATCGCAGCGCGCGATTCACTTCAAAAAAATGGAAATGGGAGCCAACCTGGATGGGCCGGTCTCCAGTGTTGGCAATTTCCAATTCGATTTCGCGGCGGCCTTCGTTGGCGATCACGTCGCCTTCCGCCAGTAAGTATTCGCCAGGAATCATCGGACACCTCCCAGCCTTTCCAATCGGTTCGACGGTCCCAGTAGCACAGGCTTCAGCCTGTGGGGATTGACTTTCGGGCGAGCAAAAATCCACAGGCTGAAGCCTGTGCTACTACTCAACGAATGGGATGATGAACCGTCACCAGTTTTGTGCCGTCGAGAAACGTTCCTTCCACCTGAACCTCGTCGACCATTTCCGGCACGCCTTCCATCACGTCATCCCGTTTCAAAATTGTCGCGCCATATTCCATGAGGTCGGAAACCGAGCGCCCGTCGCGGATTCCTTCGAGCAGGTCCGCCGTGATGAGGGCGACGGCTTCGGGATAATTCAGCCGCAGACCGCGCGCCCGCCGCTTGCGCGCAAGTTCCGCCGCCGTGGCGATCATGAGTTTTTCAATTTCTCGTGGCGTGAGATGCATATTGCGTTGTTTAGCCGCCCTGCGGACCTATTCCGCGCCCTTGCGAATGATAGCGAAGCGGCTGGCGATTGACCATGCAAAATCCGAATGCTCTGCATTGCGAGCATGATTCGCGCTGAATTTGGCACCGACCATACGTAGGCTGGTAATTTCGTGCTGGTGAGCCACATGTGTCGCCCTGCCGGGGCTTTCTTGTCTTCGGATGGACGTTTTCCCACTCCGACCGGGTCGATGTGGGCTACGATCTGTCGTCCCTTCGGGACTCTTGGCAACCAGCAATTAGCGATCAACCGTGGCGGTGGTGTATGATCCGCCGGAACAAAACCCAACATGCTCCAATACCTCGAGCAGCAAACAAGGCTGACGGGCAATCAGCGCCGAATTATTACCGCCGCGGTTTTGGGCGACATGCTCGAGTTCTTCGACTACTTCCTGATCGGCTACGTCGTGGCGTTCATTGCCGGGCCGTGGAAACTCACGTTTGGCGAATCCGCCGTCATTCTGTTGTCTTCAGGCTTCGGCGCGATGTTTGGCGCCGTGTTTTACGGATGGCTGGCGGACAAAATTGGACGCCGCAAAGTTTTCCTCATGACGGTGATCAATTTTTCGATCGCCACCGGCATTCTGACGTTTACGCCCGACAACGCGTGGATATTCCTCTCCGTCTTCCGTTTTCTCATCGGGTTTGGCGTGGGAGGCTTGTACTGCGTTGACCTTCCGCTGGTGCAAGAGTTCGTGCCGGCTTCAAAGCGTGGCCTGGTCGGCGGCCTGGTTACCGCAGCCGTCCCTATCGGCGTCCTCCTGGGCGCCGCACTCGGTGCGTATGCAACGCCGTATGTGGGCTGGCGAGGTCTTTTCGCGATTGGAATGGTTCCTGGGCTTCTCACGCTGTTGATCCGCGCCTGGGTGCCGGAATCGCCTCGCTGGCTGATCCAGATGGGGCGAATGGAGGAAGCGCGCAAGTCGCTGGCTTGGGCCCTGGAAATGGACCCTGCGGACCTCCCGATGGGCGCCGGCGCGCCAGAAGGGCAGAAGCAGCCCATGTCCCGGCTCTCGGACATCTTCCGGTACCCGAGGAGCCTGGCGGTCTCGTGGATCACGAATCTAGGCGCGCAGACGGGCTATTACGGGCTCACGCTCTGGGTTCCGACGTTGCTGGTGCAACTCTTGGGCGTCACGCCCGCGCGGGCGTCCTTCCTGCTGATCTTTGTCAATTTTGCGGGTTTGTTCGGGCGCATTGGATTGTCGTATCTCTCGGACGCGATTGGCCGGAGGGGGTCGGGCGCCATCGCCAGTTTTGGCGCAGCAATCCTGATTGTTGCGGCCGCGCTTTACCATAACGTTTTTTTCGGAACTGTATCCGTGTTCTGGCTACTGCTGATCGTAAACAACGCCGTTGCCGATGGAGGTTTTGCGATCGTCGGCCCATATTCAGCCGAAGTTTGGCCCGTGGCGCTGCGAACCACCGGCATGGGCTCGGCCTACGGATTCGGGGGTCTTGGAAAGGTGATTGGCCCGCTGGGGCTCGCGCTCATCGTGGGTTCCTCGAACATCATCACGCCGAAGGCGTCCGTCGCGGCGCTGCTGCCGGCTTTTTCCTATCTGGCAGGCTGGTTCGCGTTGGCCGGTCTCGCATACATTTTCATTGGAATGGAAACGAAGGGACGCTCGCTCGAGACGATTGAGCAATCCTTGGACGCGTCACGGCCGACAGAGCTTTCGCCCGCGAAGGCCGAAGATCGTCACTGAACGGCAGGTTTGGTAGCACGGCCACTCTTGGCTGTGTGGGTTTTACGATCGTCATTGCGACGGTAACCCCAAGTTGCGGCTTACAAAACCGCACAGCCAAGAGTGGCCGTGCTACTGAACCCTGGTCCAAATCAATTTTTTCCGAATGTTATCCGGCTGCGACAATCATTTTTTTGCGCGCCGGCGCGGATTGTTTGCCATCTGCTCGAGGACGGCGCACACCACCCCTGTGTCTTCCGCGCCGTGGCCCATCGCCATCGCAGCGGTGTAGATGGGCGCGCTGGCGGAAAACAGCGGCGTCGGGCAATCGATCTTTCGAGCGTAGTCGCCGATGATCGTCATATCTTTCTGCCAGACTTGCACTTTCATCGCTGCTTCCGAATAATCACCTTTCACCATCATGGGACCGCGCACCTGAAGCATGCGCGACGCTCCCGCGCCATCGGCGACCACCTTCAACACCATCGCCGGGTCGAGCCCCGATTTCATCGCGAGCACCATGGCCTCGGCCGCGGCCACGTTGTGAATCGCCACCAGAAGATTCGCAACGTATTTTACTTTGGAGCCTGCGCCAAACGCGCCGACGTAGTAATGAGCGCGCGCAAAACCGTCCAGCACCGGAGCGATGCGGCGATACGACTTACGGTCGCCGCTCGCGTACACCACCAGATCTTTGACGCGCGCTTGTGCGCCCGTGCCGCTCAGCGTGCAATCGAGCAGAATCGTGCCGCGCGCCGCGAGGCGTTTGCGCGCTTCTTCTTTCACCGGGATTGGCAGCGTGCTGGTCTCGATGACGATTTGATTGGCGCGCGACGATTTGGCGAGTTCCGCGGCGGTGTCCAGCAGCGCGTCGGAAGACGGCAGCGAGGTCACGATGATTTCGCATCTCCTGGCCAATTCCCGGCAATTGCGCGCGGCGGATCCGCCCGCCTTTCGGTGTTCCTCGCGGCGTCGCGGCAGCACGTCGTAGCCCAAAACCTTGAATCCTGCCCGAATGAGATTGCCGGACATTGCCGATCCCATGATTCCCAATCCAATCATGCCTACAGCTTTTGACTCCATGGCTCTCCTTCCAATTTGTAGCAGCGGGGTAACGGTGAAGGTTAACTCTATCAGAAGGCGCTGCCGCTCGAAAAAAGTTAGACCGCTTTTCTCTAGTAGCACAGGCTTCAGCCTGTGGAAGTTGACTTTCACTCATTGAAAAGGCCACAGACTGAGGTCTGTGCTACCAAAAGCGGCGAATAAAGGCGAAGGTATGGAATTTCCCGGCATGATAATCTATCAGTTTGCGAGAGTGATCGTAATCATTCTAATAGAGGATTGAGGCTCATGACGAAAACGAATGACAAAGTGACGCTCCAGGATATCCAAGCCACCGCGGAACGGTTGAAGAATTGGGGACGCTGGGGCGCCGACGACGAAGCCGGCACGCTGAACAATATTTCACCGCAAGACATCATCAATGCGGCGCGCCTCATCCGCAAAGGAAAAGTTTTTTCGCTGGCGCTCAATTTTGACAGCAACGGCCCGCAGAGTGGCCTGTGGGGCAATCGCTTCAATCCTATCCACACCATGCTGGCAACCGGAACCGACGCGGTCGCAGGCCGCCAGGAATCCATCGGAATTCGCTATGCCGACGACATGGTTTCCATGCCTCTGCAATGCGGCACGCAGTGGGACGCGCTGGGCCACGTTTTTTACGGCGAAAAAATGTGGAATGGCTACGATGCGCGCCTCGTCGATTCGAGCGGCGCGCATAAGAACGGCATCGAAAATGTGAAGGACAAAATGGTCGGCCGCGGCGTGCTTCTCGATGTGGCCCGGCACAAGGGCGTGGACTCGCTCGAAGACGGCTACGGCATCGGCACCGCCGAGCTCGAAAAATGCGCCGCCGCTCAGGGCGTTGAGATCCGGAAGGGCGATTTTGTGATCGTTCGGACGGGGCACATGGAACGCTGCCTCAAAGCGGGCAAATGGGAAGGCTACGCGGGCGGCAACGCGCCCGGCCTGCGGTTTGAAACCGCCGAGTGGATTCGGAGCACGGACATCGCCGCGATCTGCGCGGATACCTGGGGCTGCGAGGTCCGGCCAAACGAAACGAGCGTCGCGTCCCAGCCCTGGCACTGGGTGGTCATCCCCATGATCGGCATCAGCATGGGCGAGATTTTTTACTTGAAGGACCTGGCGGCGGATTGCGCGCAGGACCACGTGTACGAATTCTTTTTCTGCGCCCCGCCGCTGCCGATTACCCGGGCGGTCGGATCTCCCGTGAATCCCATCGCCGTCAAATAGAGCAATCCACGCTGCCTTATGAGACCAGATAAGGTATGGCCCGCCGTGGTTGTGGGAGCAGGGCCGAACGGCCTCACCACTGCAAATCTTCTCGCGCGCTATGGCGTCGACGTTCTGCTGATCGAGCGGAACGAGACGACCGTCCAGGAGCCGAGAGCGGTTTCGATTGACGATGAATCGCTTCGGACGATGCAGGCGATCGGCGTTGTCGACGCCGTTCTATCACGCGTTGTTCTCGGTTACGGATCCGATTACTTCAGCGCGGCAGGATCGTGTTTTCTGCGCGTTCGCCCAACCGCAAAGGAATATGGCTATCCGCGGCGGAACGCATTTCGCCAGCCGATCTTCGAGCAGCAGTTGCGAGATTATTTTTGCACGCATGCGGTCAACGCGACTCGGTCCGAGGCGTGGTTCGGCACCGAATTGATCGACTTCCGGCAGGGCCCGGACGCGGTTGACCTTGTCCTGCGGCGCGCGGATGGAAGCTTAGCTGAGATCTCCACGCCGTATCTGGTCGCGTGCGATGGAGGGCGCAGTTTCGTCCGCGAGAAGCTCGGAATCAAACTCAGCGGGTCCACATTCCGGGAACGCTGGCTCATCCTTGACCTGGAGGAAACGCGGGACCACACGCGCGATACAAAAGTGTTTTGCGATCCGGCGCGCCCATGTCTCTCGCTTCCCGGACCGGACCGGACACGGCGTTTTGAATTCATGCTGCATGAAGGAGAAACGGAGCCGGAGGTCACTTCTCCCGAATTCACGAGGAAATTGCTCAGCCAGCACGGCGAAGAGAACACTCCGCTCCGCCGCAGCCGCGTTTACACTTTTCACGCGCGCATGGCGGACCGCTGGCGTGAGGGCCGCATTTTTCTGGTTGGAGATGCCGCGCACCTCACGCCTCCCTTCGCGGGGCAGGGAATGAACAGCGGTATCCGCGACGCGCATAATCTGGCGTGGAAACTCGCGGCCGTCATTCAGGGACGGCTAGGCCCGCGCCTGCTTGAGACCTACGAGCAGGAACGCCGCAAGCATGCCTGGGAAATGATTCTGCTGGCGCTGCGAATGGGCAAAGTCATGATGCCTCGCAGCTTCTGGAGCGCGTTTGCTTTGCAGGCCGCGTTTCGTTTGTTAAGCGTCGTCCCGCCCGCGCGCACCTTTTTTGCCGAGATGAAATACAAGCCCAAGCCTCGGTTCGACGCGGGTTTTCTCGCGCGCGGGAGCAAACACGACGCAGGTCCGCTGATCGGAAGGCTCTTCCCGCAGCCCAAAGTTCGCTGCGCGGATCGTGGATGGTTTGCTCGACGATTTCCTGGGGAACGGATTTGCGCTGCTCTCCCTGCCTCAGACGCCCCCGAGTCTTTTCGATCGGTTGCCCGCCGAATTATGGCAGCCGCTCAATCTGCAGCGCGTCGCCGATCCGTGCGCCCGGTGACAGCGCACCCGCTCCGAACGGAGTGACAGGCGTATTCGATGTCGAAGGTGAATTTTCGCGTTCGATGAAGAACGTTCCTCCAGGTCTGGCGCTGATTCGTCCGGATCGCTATGTGGCGGCGTATCTTCCGGCTGAAAATCTTGAGGCTGGAGTCCGCGAAGTGGACGAAATGATTGCGCGGACGTGGAAGTAGTTGGGGCATTGGAGCCCGGTAAGCGGATTGCCAGCCCGCTTTTGAAGCATCCTTCAAATTGGAATGATTGGTGGGCCTGGGTAGACTTGAACTACCGACCTTCCCGATCTGATCGGGACGCTCTACGGTTTGCGGAAAAACTCAAATTTTTGTCATTCCGAGGCGCTCTGCGCGCCGAGGAATCTCTCTTTTCCCGCATTTCAACCCAAGAGAGATTCCTCACTTTGTTCGGAATGACAAAATAAATCGCTTTTTCCGCAACTCGTCTAGCCAATCCCTCGATATAGGCGTGGCTTTTCATTCTTTTCACGGTTCTTTCCCTTTGGGAGGCTTCACTTCGCGTGGCGTACTCTTTCGAAATGAAAAGTTCCCACGGCCCTCAATTTTTGATCGACACAGATCCGATTGTTGTTGTGTTGGAAAATTCGCCGAGTCAGGTTTTCAGTATGGCCCGTATAGAAGCGGCCGATGGTCTGGCTTCGCAAGACATAAAAGTAATATGCCATCGCCGGTCAAAATGGTGGGCCTGGGTAGACTTGAACTACCGACCTCGCCCTTATCAGGGGCGCGCTCTAGCCACCTGAGCTACAGGCCCAACTGGGAAACAACCGCTACGCAGTAACAAGCATGATAGCGGGCGGGCGATGAATGGGTCAAGTAGAGAGCGGCTCGCGCGTGAAGACAAAAGCTCGGTGCGCGACGCGCCAACCTGAAGCGGCCCATGGCCGATTTCCACAAACTGTGCGGAAGCCGCAAGGTGTATATTGCCGGGCAGCCGAAAGTCCAAGCGGGAAATCCAGGCAGTCGCGGGCTCATGATCTATCTTCGGGAGGCGAAGCATGAAAGCAAGAATGCGCGTGGTTGCGGTGGTTCTGGCTCTCGCGTTCCTTGAAATGTTTTCGTTCCAGGCGCGCTGCGGGAGCGCAGGGAGCAAACGGCAGCGCGGATCCAGCGGACCTGTTATTACGGGCAAGGTGTACGCGTTTGAAAAGATCGCCGACGGCGTGTACTACACCACTTCCAGCAGTCTCATGGCCACTGGCGGCAACCACACGATCATCGTCGGCGATCGCGACGTATTCCTCGTGGACGCCGGAGCAACGCCTGCTGCCGGGCGAGCGCTCCTGGAGGACATGAAACTGATCACGGACAAGCCCGTCCGATGGGTGGTCAACACGCACTTTCACTGGGATCACACGAACGCCAACTCCATCTTCGGGCCCGAGGTTGAAATCATCGGCCACGAATACGTTCGCCACGCCATCGCGGATCTCGACATCATCCATCGCGAGCCTTTCAAGACGGCTCTGGCGAACATGCCGATCCAAGTCGATGCGCTCAAAAAACAAATTGGCGACGAAAAAGATCCTGCGCGAAGCGGGCCGCGCTCGAGAAGCAACTCGCAGCCAAGCAAGCGGACTGGGAAGAATTCAAGATGCTGAAGCCCACTCCGCCCAACGTGACCTATACCTCAAAAATGACGGTGTATCAGGGCCAGCGGGAAATTCAGCTTCTCTTCCTCGGGCGGGGCCATACGCAAGGCGACACGATTGTGTATCTGCCGAAAGAGCGCATCGTGTGCAGCGGAGACATGATGGAAACTCAACCCGCTTACATGGGCGATGCGATGTTCGACGAGTGGATCAAAACGCTCGATGCGCTCAAGGAACTGGATTTTGCCACGGATCTCCCCGGACATGGCGTGCCGTTCCACGATAAGTCCCTAATTACCGCGTATCAAAGCTACCTCAAGGATTTCATGTCCCAAGTGACCGAGCTTCGCAAGCAGGGGCTCTCTGCCGAGGAGGCCGCCCAGAAGGTCGACATGACCTCCCACAAAGGGGATTTCCCCCAAATCCAGGGACCCGGCGCCGAAATTAGAGGAGTGCGGCGGATGTATGCGTGGATGGACGAACGCTCGCGCTGAGTAGAGCCATCTAGTGGAGCTGGCAAAGGCCAACGGCGCTCAACTGGCGACGCTCGATGGGAAAATTCCCGGTAGCTTTATCATTCCCCCAAGCCGCTAATTGGCGCCGAAGGCCTTGCTCGCTAAGGTCATCCAAACGAATGCGCGCGCGGGAGGCGCCTACTGTTTGTCCAAGACCTGCACGTTCTCGACAAAGCCCGCTTCGGGGCTGCCCTTGGCGTGAATCGTCAAGGTCTTGCCGCCGTTGGAAACCGTGAACGTAGTGACCTCAACTTGTTTACCGGCCTTTGTAAATTTGGCTTCGTAAGTGTTGGCGTTGATTTTCTTGGTGGAAATCATGTCCGCCTTATTGGGGATCGCGCCGGTCGTTGGAGTACTCCTTGCCGTCACCCGTGATCGTATAGCCGTAGGAAAAGGGCTTTCCCGTGGCGCCGACTCCATTGACCATCACCATTCCCGATGCGTCCCACGTGCGCGTCTGGCTTTGCGGCGCCGGTCCCGGATTGAATTTCGAGCTTGCGACATTCAGTTTCCATGTGCCCACAAAGGGATTACTTTGAGCCAGCAACACACTTCCGGCGGCAAGCACAATTACAAGAGCCGCAAATACCCCTATCCGTCGCTTCATCGAGCGTCCTCCTCAATTAGATTTCCGTACGTTCTGATTGGATATGAAAACGGTACGCGGAAGGTTACGCTGGGTTACCTTCGGGAGTCAAGTTTGGCCGAGCCTGTCACACTTGAGGCGAGGCGGGTCGGTGGCGTATCATTCCTTCGCGCCGGCAGGGGACGACGGCGCAAAAGTCATGATCACACGCAAAATTGGCGAGGGCGGCCGCTGGCTGCTCGAAAAGATTGTAGATGTGGTCGCGTCGACCGGGATCAACCCGAACCTGCTGACGTTCTTCGGTCTTTTGGTGAACTGCTGGGCGGCCTTCCTTTTTGCGATTGGAGAATTCCGTTCCGCGGCCATGGTGATTTTCTTCGCCGCGTTTCTGGATATGCTGGACGGGCAAGTGGCGCGCCGCGAGAAACGCGTGACGGCGTTTGGCGCTTTTTTCGATTCGACGCTGGACCGCTACTCGGACATGGCGCTCTACATGGGCTTGCTGGTGTATTACGCCGTGGCCGCGCGGACCTCCTACGTTGTTCTTTCGGCGGTTGCGACGGCCGGATCGGTGATGGTCAGCTATTCGCGCGCGCGCGCCGAATCCTTGATACCTCTTTGCAAAGTCGGCTTCATGGAGCGACCCGAGCGCATGGTCCTGTTAATCCTCGGCGGATTGTTCAACCGCATGGCTCCCGCGCTCTGGGTGATCGCGATCGTCGCGACGCTTACCGTCATCCACCGGATTCTCCACACCTGGCAGGAAACCAAGGCCGGCCGCACGCTGCCCGGAATCCGCCTCTCGCTATAGGCAGAGACGTTCAAGTCAATCAATTCTGAGGGTAACAACTAGTCGGCGTGTTTCTGCTTTTCCGCAGAGGTGTGCGCTTCGTCAATTGGGCCCGCGATGATCGCGTGGACGCGGTCGCGCAGCGCTGGAAAATCTTGCTTTCCCAGGTCCTTCGTTTCAATCACATCGTGCAGATACACGGTGACGGTGCCCGGCCGGATCAGCCAGCTTGTTTTTTTGTTGAATTCAAACGCGCCGACGATGCTGACGGGAACAATGGGAGTGCCGAATTGCAGCGCCATCCGGAATACTCCGTCCTTGAACGGCCCGACGCGGCCATCCCGCGTCCGCTGCCCTTCGGGGAACACGGCGAGGCTCACTCCGGAATCGAGCGCCGCGCGAGTCAGCCGCCACATGCGTTTCAGGTTGGAAGGCCGGTTAACGTCCGGCACGGGTACATTGCCGAAGCGTTTCATCATCCAGCCGTACACGGGAATGCGAAAATGCGATTCGAGCTCCAAGCCTCGGAAAAATTGCGGCACCGTGGCGTACAGGACGAATGGATCGAACAGGTTGACATGATTGGTGAGAAGAAAGCAGGTGCGCGCCGGGTCGAAGCCCGGCGCGCGCCGCACGACAAGATTAACGCCCGCGAGCTTCATGACCACGCGGCAAAGCATGCGCTGCGCGCCGTCATTCCTGCGGGGATCGATAAAGATGCCAAGCAGAACGAGGAAGCTGCACACGGGAAAGAAATACGCCGCGGAGAGCAGCCAATGATAGGTGCTCCGCGCAATGGACCACGCGCGGCGAAAGCCCTGCTCGCCGGCGGCCTCTGCCGTCGCTGGCGCGGGAATCGGTTGTTCGCTTTCCACGTTCATACCATCACATCGAGCGCGCCGGGCAGCACTTCCAGCGCTTCGGCTTCGAGCGTGAGCACTTCCCCGTCGACGACCACGTCGACGGGACTCTTCAACTCGAATTCGATCCGCGCCGCCGTGCGCCTCGAAGCCATTGGATGCCGGATATGCGAGCCGGTAAACAGAGTCGGCAGATTCCGCACCAGGCCCAGACGGCCGATCGGTCCCCAGTGAACATATTCAATCGTGCCGCTGTCGATTGAGGCTTGCGGCGCGATCATCATTTTACCGCCAGTGTACTTACTATTGCTAAAGGCAACAAACAAGCAGCGGCGGTCGTCGCGCTCGCCGTCCACCCGAAGCGGAAACGGGCGGCGGCGCAGCCTGGCCAGGGAAATGAGCACTCCGGCCACATAACCGGGCTCGCCAAGAAATTTTAGCCGGCGATTCGTCAATGTCGCGACGTCCGCTGCGAAACCCATGTTCAGCGTATTGATGTAAAAAATGGAGCCGCTCGCGTGGTCTAGGCGGATGACGTCGCAGGGACGCGTACGGCGTTCGAGGATGGCCTTGATGCCAAATTCCGCGAGGTCCGTCCCGCTTTCAACGAAGTCTCGAAGAAAAGAATTGCCGGTTCCGAGGGGAAGGAATCCCAGGGAGGCGCGGCCCATCGTGGCTGCGTCCGGAAAAAGTCCGTTGACGATCTCAAAGCTCGTGCCGTCGCCGCCCACGGCAATGAACCTGCGATAGCCGCCGGCGTAAGCGCCGCATGCGTGTACGGTGGCCTCCCCGGGAGAGCGCGTTTCGCGCACCTCAAGGCGAAGGCCTGCCGCGCGGAGCCGGTCGAGCGCGCGCGCGGCCAGCTTTCCGCAGCGTCCGCCGCCTGCCGCCGGATTCACGATCGTGAAATAGGCTTCGTTCACAGGGAAACCATCGCGCTGCGATCGAGTTGCTTGCCGATTTGTCCGGCAAGGACGACGCGTCTGATTTTCATCGCGGCGTTGCGGGGAAAATCCTGATCCCAGACAACGTAGCCGGAGACGCGCTTGTAGTTCAAAAGCTGCGCGTTGCGCCGGGAAAGTTCCTTGAGCAGCGCGTCGTTCACGGTGTGTCCTGGCTCGGGATGGAGCACCAGCACGAGTTGCTCGCCAGTCATCGTATGTTGCGGCCAGATGTAGTTCGCCGCGAAGACGCAAAACTCCTTCACCGCAATGCCCTCGAAATTATTTTCGATGTCTTCCGGATAGATGTTCTTTCCTTCGGCGGTGACAATCATGTTTTTCTTTCGGCCGAAAAGTTGCAAATGGCCCGTCGCGTCGACGCGGCCAAGGTCGCCGGTCATGAGCCAGCCATTCACAATGGTTTCAGCCGTCATTTCGGGATCATTCAGATACTGGGACATTACGGTCTTGCTGCGCGCCGCCACTTCGCCGATTCCGTCCGCATCCGGCTCCACGATGCGAATTTCCATCCCGCGCACGGGTTTGCCAACGGTGTCTGGCCGGAAGGGCTGGAGATCGTTCAGTGTGATGGCGGTGCACGCCTCCGTGCAACCGTAGCCGTTGTAAATAGGGATGCCAATATCGTGAAAAAATTCAATCGTGGCGGGCTCGGTGAACGCGCCGCCCACGAGCAGCGCTCGCAGTCCGCCGCCGAAAGCTTTGTGGACGTCCTTCAACAGCACGCGGCTCAGGCCGGGGCGCGGCTTGCCGCGCGTGAGCGCGCGATTCACGCCGATCAGCGCGTCGAGCATTTTACGTTTGGCCGGCGGAAGCGCCGCGAATTTCTCGCGCAAGCTGCGTTGCAGATTTTTCAGGATCAGGGGCACCACGGCCATGTATGTGATTTTGTATTTCGTGAAGGCTTCGCGGATGAATTCCGGCCGCAACGTGCGCAGATGAACGACCGTGCCTCCGCCGGTGAACGGCATGAGGAAGCCGCCCATGAAATCGATCGCATGGTTAGTGGGGATGATGCTCAAATAACGCGCGCCGGGCCAGAACGGAAAAACCGGCGTCACCGCGGCGCATTGTTCGAGATAGTTGTCGTGAGTCAGCACGCAACCCCTGGGGTGGCCTCCCGTACCGGACGAATATACGATGCAGGCCGTGTCCATTTGTGTGCGCGGCCGGAATTCGGGCGCGCGCGCGCCGCGAAATCCCTCCCAGCGCACGCCGCCCGCGAGATCGGCATTTGGCGGCGCTTCGGTCACGAGCACCGTCCGCAGTTTATGCTCGCGAAATGCGGGCGCTTGCGTGATGGCGCGCCACAGCGGGTACTCGACAAACAGAATCTGAGCTTTTGAGTGCGCCAGCAGTTGAAGATGTTCGGCGGCGGAGAGTTTGTAATCGAGCGGAACAAGAATGCCGCCCGCAAAAAACACGGCGTAAGCCGAAATCAGCCACTTGGGCTGATTGGTCATGATGATTGCGGCGCGGTCTCCTGCGGCAAAACCTGATTCTTCGAGGGCTGCCGCCACGGGCTCGGCGGCCTCGCCAAATTGCCGGTACGTGAGGCGAGAGCGCTCGTGGTCGCGGTCCGCTTCGATCAGGCAGACTTCCTCGGGCCAGCGTCCGAGCGCATCGCGCAGCGCCGCTCCCAGCGAATCGTATTTCGCCAAATCAAGCATCAGGAATGCCACAGAGGCACGGAGACACAGAGAGAAGCAAGATTATATGAGGAATTCATCGGATAAATCGTTTTATTCCGCTTGGCGCTCAGAGCCTTGCTTGGATGCGCGCTGCGAGTGTGTGAAAGTCGCTGACGCCCTGGACCTCGTAATCCGGAAGTTCCACGCCGAAATGATTTTCTAGGCGCGTGAGCAGTTCGAGCGCCTGCAAGCTGTCGATCCCCAGCTTCTTGTAGAAATCGTCGCCCGGCTGGAGTTCGGCGCGCGGAAATTTGAAATGGGTGGCAGCAAGATTCAAGATTTCGTCCGTTGTTTGTTCGATTGTTTTCATGATTGGTTTCATTTTACAGGAAGATTAGTCCGCTGGCTATATGCCGGGCAGCCACTCGGCTGCCTCACTGCGTCACGGCAGATATGGATGCGGGCCGGCGTTTTCGACGAACCTGCGCAAGCCTTCCATGACGGCAGGCCGCGTGAAGAGGTCGCAGAAGATGTCGATTTCGCGGCGCAGTTCTTCAGCGGGCAGCGGCTTGATGAAGCGTTTCGCGGCGGCGGCGGTGGCGCGATCGAACTTCATTGTCTGCGCAGCGGTCGAGCGCGCGAGGCGCAGGGCTTCGCCTTCCGCGGCTACCTGGCTCACGAGGCCCACCGAAAGCCCCTTGGTGGCATTGATGCTGCGCCCGGTGAGCAGGAGATCGCGCACCACGGCGTTGCCGATATCGCGCTTCAGCCGCGGAATTCCGCCGAAGCCGGGAATGAGTCCGAGCCGCAATTCCGGAAAGCAGAAACGCGCCATCTTGTCCGCGATAATGAGATCGCACGTCAGTGCCAGCTCGAATCCGCCGCCGAAACATACGCCGTGAACGGCTGCGATCGTTGTGAGCGGCGAAGTGTCCAGCCGGTTGAGCACGACATGAATTCGTTCCAGGAATTCGCGGACTCCTTTCGCGGCGGAGGACGCGTCCATCTTTTGCGCCTGCTCGTACAATTCGCGCAGGTCCGCGCCGGCTGAGAAGCCCGCTTTCTGCGCGCTGTAAAGAATGAGCGCGCCGGCCTTCGATTCAAGTGCGGGAAGCGAGGAGACGAAGCGCTCCAGATCATCGAGCATGGCGAGGCCAATTTCGTTGGCGGGAGGGTGATCGAGCGCAAGTTCGACGACACCGTCGGACAGCCGCCACGAGAGCGTTTTTCCTTTGTAATCGTCCATGCGTTCAGCCTTCGCTCCTGCTAGTGTCCTGTCCCGAAAGTGCGGCGCAATTCTAGGGTTGTGGGTCAGGGCTTCAGCCCTGACATCAGCAATTGAAAACAACGGGGCTTTAGCCCCTGGCGCTGCCGCAATTTATTACACGATATTCGTGGGCAGCACACTTGCCAATACAATAATGGTACGTCAATCGGCGGCTCGTTCATTCCGGTTTCGCGTACATGCGGTCAATCTCCGCGGCAAAGCGCGCGGCGATCGTGTCGCGCCGCAACTTTCCGTTGGCCGTGAGCAATCCATTTTCGATCGTAAACAATTCTTGCGCCACGTGATACCTGCGAATCTTGCGGTAGTGCGGCAGCGGAGCATTCACACGCTCCAATTGCGAATCAATTTCCGCGACGGCGGCCGTACCCGTGATGATGGCTGCAAGGAAACTGCGGCCATTGCCGACCAGCATGACGTGCTGCGCGCCGGGGACGGCACGGAAAAGTTCCTCCTCGATCGGTTCCGGCGCAATGTTGTGCCCGGAATTGAGAATAATAAGATTTTTCAGCCTTCCAGTGATGCGCCAATTTCCAATCGCGTCCACGTCGCCCTGGTCGCCGGTGTGGAACCATCCGTCCCGCAGCACCGCGGCCGTTTGCTCCGGGCGGCGCCAGTAGCCGGGGAAAATATTCGGGCCCCGGACCACGATTTCGCTGTTCTCGCCGAGTTTCATCTCGATGCCCGGAATGGCGGGGCCGACGCGCCCCGGCTCGACGCGCCGCGGATCGTCTATCGTGCAAATGGCGGTGGTTTCGGTGAGGCCGTAAACCTGAAGCACTCGAATCCCGAGCATCATAAAAAAGAGCTGCGTTTCGCGAGCGAGGGGCGCGGAGCCGCAGATCAGCGCGCGAAGATTCGGTCCCAGGCGTTTGCGAATGGACGGAAAAATCACGAGGCCGGCGAGTCCCAGCCAGAAAAAGTCCCACGCATGCGGCGCTTTGGCATCGAGCCGCAGCCACGCCGCGTTGGCGCGTTCAAAAATCCTGGCGATCGCGCCGCCGCGTTTCCGAATATTATCTCCGACGCCGGTGCGAATACGTTCGAGCAGCGTCGGCACGTTCAAGAAATAATCGGGAGCTGCGACACCGATTTCCTCAGCGAGTTTCGTAAGATTCATCGACATAGTAAGCACGCTTGTCCGTGACAGGGACGACAGCAGCAAAATCCACGATCCGGCGAAACAAAACGGCAAGTAGTGGAACACGCGATCCGGCACATCACGCGGCCCCATCAATTCATCGAGGCGCACCTTGGTGCACGAAAGCATGTGATCGAGATTGCCAACCGTCAGCATCACGCCCTTGGCTTCGCCGGAAGTTCCCGACGTGTACAGAATGGCGACCGTATCCTGCGGCGAAAGGGCGGCGGGCGAGGGAGGCGCGCTCGTTGCGGACGTTGGATTGGCGCTGAAAATTTCGTCGAACAATACAAATCGCGGCGCATCCGGCCACGCCGCCGAGATCGCATCGCGAAGCGCCGTATCGCCGCAGCAAATCAGGCCGGGACCGGCATCGCGCAGCATCGCGGCCAATTCGCCCGCGGCTTGGCGAGCGTACATCGGAACCGCGACGAGTCCCTCCGCGATAATCGCGAGATCGAGCGTGGCCCACCGGATACTGTTCGGGGCGACCAGCGCGCAGCGGTCTCCTTTCGCAAGGCCCGATGCGCGCAAGAAGGCTCGCGCCGCGGCGATTTGAGCGAGCAAGTCCGATCCAGTCGCGGTTCGATCCCCTCCCACGCGCGCTTCAGTCAAAACCACGCGGCCGGCGGCTTCCTGCAAGCGCCCGTAAATGTTTTCGAGGAAATTCATGTGGTGTTAAGTAGCACAGGCTTCAGCCTGTGGGTTTTTCGCGTTGAGTAGAACAACCCCCACAGGCTGAAGCCTGTGCTACAAAACTCTCACGCGAAATGTCAGCCTAATCTCCCGCCGCGGCGGCTGCTGCGCCATCGTAAGTGTCAAGCAGCCTCCCGAGAGTTGGGCCGAGCGGCGGCAGGTATTCTTTCCAGCCGCGCACGCCCGACCGCACCGGAAATTCCGGATATTGCTGATGCACCGCGCGTTCCAGGAATACGCCCATACGCGCCATGGTTTTTAAATTGCGAACGACGGAGTGAGCTATGCCGTCACGCACGGCATCCGCTTCCGCGGCCAGGCGATCCATGACGCCGATGAGCTTTTCCCCGAGATCCGGATCCTCAACTGTGAGCAGCAGGTGTTCGTGGCCGCGCTCCCGAAGCAGATTGCGAATGCGCTCATCCATAGTCACTCCCGCCGAGGGCACCAGGGCAGGCATTGAAGTGACCATAGCGTGATAGCGCGAAGAAACCATCAGGCTGGAGCAACGCAGAATGCTCACGATCTGGTACATGTCGTAATCATCGGAGCTGAACACTGGCGCGCCGCCCAGTTGCGGCGCGAGCTCGTCACATGCCCTCGTATCCAGCCTTTCCATTGCGACAAGAATGAGAAATACCCGATGCTTGCTGCGAAACGCATTCACACCGTGCGCCAGCGCGGCCAGATATTTTTTGTACGCGGCATCCACCGCGGAACCCGATTTGTGAAAATAAATCGTGCGGTAGTGGCTTTGTTTGTATGCGCCGAAGCAGGCGTGCCCCACAAACTTCGGCGTGGATGGCGTCACCGGCCACCAGAACGGGTTGATCGGGCAGACCGTCAGCACCGGAGTTTGTCCGTCCCAACCGGCATCAATCAGGGCCTTGCGGCCGTATTCAGGAGGGTGCGGCTCGAAAGTCCATGCGGTGTCCGTGCCGGCCTCGCTCGCCACGCCCAGTTTACTGAGTACCGTCTGCGATTCCTCGTTTCGCGTGATGATCAGGGAACGGCGGCAATAACGGGCGCACATTTTCTCGAGCATCGGGTTCATGTAGCCCGCTTCGGCGCCATATCCAACCGATAATTTGTTTTCAGCCGAAGCAATTCCCAGCGCGCCGATGAACATCGTGGTGAGCGCATCCGCGAATTTGCTTTTGAACATCGAGCCTTCGCAAGCGATCACGCCGTGTTGCTGCCTCACCTCGCGGAATAGAAACGGCGGATAAATGTCCGGAAGAAATACCTGGCGAGCATCGCCAAAATAACCGTGGCTCCAGTCCAGATTCTGGGACATCACGCTGAGCGCGAGATTTTCCTCGCCCAGAACACGCCGAATTTGCCGCAGCATTTCCTCGACGCGAACGTCCGAGCCCGTATTGCGCGTGCCGTTGTATCCCGCAAAGAGGAGTTTCAACTTCTCGCCGGGCTGCCAGGGACGTCCCGCGCCAAACTTCCAAAGCAGGCTGGAGAGTTCGATGTACGAACTGGTCCAGGCTTCGAGGATGAGGTCCATCATGGGCGAGACCCTCGCGCGGATCCCACGCCCGCGGCTGCGGCGTCTTGGCGGACCACACCGGCGGACCCGGGCCATGGCCGATAGGGATAGGAGAAATGATGATCGCGGCTGAATTGCAGCAGCGGGTAACAATACTTGGAAAATGGTTCCGGCGCGCGGCCCATTTCCGCGACGACGCGCGAATTCTCGAACACCGTGTCCCAGACGAGATACGGCATAAATACTTTCAGGAGAGATGCGCTGCGGCCCACCGTGCCGCGAGAATTCGACAGCCAGTTTACGACGGAAGAGAAATTCCGCTCGAGCCCCGGCCAAAATAACGGCTCCATTTTTCCGGCGGATTCGGCGAGTGCGTGCGTGAGCCGGCCAAAAGTTTCGGAACCCGTGCCCGAAGAGAGGTGGTAGATCTCGTGGGCCGGATCCGATTTTTGATGCAGCGCGACGACGGATTCCGCGACGTAGTCCACCGGGACGATATCGATCCGGTCAGTCGAGCGAAAAGGGAGAAGCGGCAATCCCGCGAGAAACACGAATGCGCGGACCATATCGAATTGCGTCGTTTCGGGGCGGCGGCTGTCGCCGAGCACAATGCTCGGACGAAACACGGTTCGAGAAACATCGGGGAGCAATTCACGCACCATGTGCTCGCAGAATTTTTTCGTGCGCGCATACGGGTCATAGTCGGAGCGGCTCCAATCGATGGAAGCGTCCTCGGCAACCACTTCGTGGCTGCGGTGGCCCGCTACGGCGACTGTGGAAACCTGGCTGAAGCGGCGCAAGCCGTGTGCGTCTTGCGCGCGGCGAGCAAGTTGCGCGACTTCAAGAGTGCCGCGCAAATTCACGTTGAGGCAGCTTTTTTCGGATTTGCGGTTGAGCGAGGCCGCGCAATGAATCACCGACTCGGTCGTCCCGGTCAGGTGGGTGTAATCGGCCGTGTCCAGCCCAAAATGCGGCTCCGTGAGATCTCCGCGAAAAACGGAAATGCGCGTCTCGAGTGCGTCGTGGAACTGAGGAAAGTCCAGATGCAATTGCAGCGCGTGCCACAGGCGCTCGTTCGCTTCCTGCTCCGTCTTCGCCCGCACCAGCAGATTTAAGCGGTCCGTGTGACGCTCGAGCAGAATGGAGGCGACGTGAGCGCCAATGTAGCCGGTGGAACCGGTCAGAAAGATGGCCATGGATTAGTTTTTGGTCCCTGCGCCAGACGCCGCTCCCGCGTGAGGCAAATCTTCCGGGCGTTCCGCTCCATTGCCGGCGTGCTGCAAGGAGAAAGCGCGGTGCGGACGTTCTTCCATCGGGCGCCCTTCGATCAGCGGGTAGACCCACCGGCGCAAGGCTGGAATATGGATGTTAATCCAATAATCCCACCAGTCAACGGCGGAGGGGTCGTAACCAAATGCCGCGTGTTCCTCCGGAGGAAGCGCCGCGGACAGCAATTGCACATTTTGGGCTTCGAAGACTTGCTCGTTATGCAAGATGAAGGGTTCGTAGAGCTCGATCAGCTTTTCAACGCGAGCGAGATCGCGCTCCTGGCGGGCCAGCGGCGGTTTCTTCATCTGTAGCGCCGAAGCGGCGCGATTGATGCCCTTGACCACGGCCTTTTGCGCGGGAACGGAGAATTTCTCGTAGCGCGATTTGGAGACGGGAATCGTGTCGAACTGCATTCGCATCCAGTTCTCCAGGCTCTGCTGCGAGCGATAGTGTTTGCGATGCGCGAGGCCTGTCAATTCGATGGAGCGCCCCATGTCACAGGGATTGCTCGCGGACGTGGCAAGCTGATAGATCGGTTCGTGACGCCGCGCGATGATCGCGGCGGCGATCAGAGTCATTCCGCGGCACACCATGTCCACGGGAATCACGTCCAGGCATTTGCGCTCGTTGGTCGGCAACTGGCGAAAATACGTGCCGAGCAGATAGGAAAGCGGCGCCGAAGTATTAATGCCTTCATTCCAGCCGCGAAATGGCTGGTCGGTAGAGGTTTCGACAATCGAGGGGCGCACGATGGCAATCGGCAGCCCGGCGCCGTGACGCACGATCATGGATTCGGCGAGCGATTTGGAAAGCGTGTACGTATTGGGCCAGCCGAGGCGCCGTGCGCGGCGAGTCCCGGCACGAGTCAGGCGATTGCGCAGCCAGCGCATGCGATTTTTGCGGATGAGGTTTTCCAGCTCGGGCCCCGCGGGTTCTTCACTGCCGCGATGTTTTCCCAGCGCCTGCCGTCGAAGCGCCGCCGTGATCTCCGGACTTTCGGCGCGCGCTTCGGCATGCGCGACCACTTCCTGCAAGGCGTGCCACTCGCGCTCGGCGTCGAAATCCGCAATGCCGAGCGGCGTGTAATTTGGCTGCACTTCCTCGACCACTCGGCCGTCCTTTGCTCCCACCACATAGCAAGTCGAAAGGTGCATCAGCGCGGCATGATCGGATGCGCGCAGAAATTCAATCAGATGAAGGACCGGCGCCACATTGCTCGCCAGGGCTTCGCGAAGGTCCGGATTGAAATCCGTCAGGCCGGAACTATTGACGACGAGGTCCAGATTGCGCGCGAGTTGCGCTCGCGTCTGCGGGGCAATCCCCAGTCCCGGCTGGCTCACGTCGCCCTCGATGACCTCGACGCGCTCGGAGACAAACTCCGCGAACCGGTCGCCAAGCCGCTCCTGCAGTGGATCGAATACCGGCGACTCTTCGAAAATTTTCTCAAAGCGCCGCTGCGCGGTGGTCGTGCGCTGGCGGCGGATCAGCAGGTAGATCTTGCCGATCTGCGGCACTTCGTTCAGAAGCTGCGCCAACCATACCTTGCCGATAAAACCTGTCACCCCGATGAGCAAAATGTTTTTCCCCGCGAGGGTGCGCCGGACAGAGAGGGGTTCGGATTGTTTATTTCCGTTGAATACGACCAGGGCGCGGTGATTAGGCGCTTTGGGTCGCTCCGCTGGCAGGATTGCCCCTTCCAGCCGCTCCGGATGGGCTGCCAGCCCGAGATTTTTCAACAGGCGGCCTGTAGGAACACGGCCGTCGGCGCTGCGCTGGAAGGCCCAGGCGATTGGTCTCCGCGGCCGAATCACGGGATCGAGCAGGCGGCCAGTAGCGATTCCATTGCGGAATTCCAGCCGGTTCGAAACGAGGCGAGAAACGCCGAGGTATTGCGCCAGGGGCCGCATCACATGGTCGAGGCCCTGGCTGACCAGCACTACATTCTCCGCGCCCTTTTCCGCCACGCAGGCCCGCAGACGCTCAACACCCTCAGGCTTCAGCTGCTTTTTCAGGATGTATTCGAAATATTCCTCGCCCAGTGAATCCAGGCGGTCGCGCGTAACTCCAGACAATAAGGTGTGCAGAACACGCGTGGCAAACACCCGATTACTTGCGTACAGGAAGGGCCGTATCAGCGCCAGCGCCAGAGTTCCACCCCGGCGGGCCCATCGCCCGGCGAACGTGTGGGAGTTCCAGGTGAAGTAAGCCACGGGCCGCACAGCGCCGAGCGCAACCAGGCTTCCTTCCACGCGCCAGAACGTAAGGGCACGGAGGTCCGGCTGCGAGGGAGACGGAGGAACGCTCCCGGGAACAGGGTGGCCGTTAGAAATATTTTGGGCGCTCTGATTACTCAACGGTGAGTTCCACTCCAGTGATGTAAAGAAGAATCACCCAGTCTGGCCAGATTGAAACTATCATTCCCGGCCCCTGAATCGCAAGGGCTTGCGGTCATGATTGTGCAATACGGGAAGCCCGTTCCGGTGAAGTTCAACCGCGGCCGCCATTTGCCGGGAGCCATTGAGCCAGGCAAGAGGATGGCTGCGCTACCTGGATAACATGATTTTTTGTCGGGCCGGGAAATCCATTTCGCGCGCACGATGAAAAACTGCGTTTTTGCCTTCCAAGGGGCGAAAGCAGGGCTGGCCGAGATCGCAAACCCATAGTCAAAGCCCTGGGGCTCGATCCCGATAGTTTGCAAGCCGTCAGGAAGGAATTCACTCCCGTACTTCTCGGCGTGGATTTCGAGGGCGATGACGGTCACTAGAAAATAGGTAAACCGCAACTGCATGGTGGATTCAGAAGAATCGCTCCTATCATCTTGGCCAGTCCCGTCAGGGACGAAAGAACGTAGCCCACCGCGCCAGCTGTGGGTCTGTTTGAGGGCACAGGGCCAAGCCCCGGAGGGGCGGCACATGGCTACCCAACTGTGCCGCCCCTTCGGGGCTGTGAATGATCGCATCCCGCGCTCCACCGTTTCCACGGTGGGATACGATGTGACGTCCCTCCGGGACTTCGAGCAATACAAAAGCAGGACGCCGCACATTTACAGTGGTCGAACTTTTCTGCTGGACAAACTCCTAAGCGCCGGTGTGTTGCCGCTTGGAGGCTCTGGTCATTTCCGCCTGCAACCGCTCGCCGAATTCAATGCAGCCAACTTTAGTTGTGCCCGGCTCAACCGTGTCGGGAGTGCGAATTCCGCTAACGAACAGGCGGTCCACTGCCGATTCGATCCATTCGGCTTCGCGCTTCATGCTGAAGCTTTCGCGCAGCATCATCGCGGCGGAGAGAATCATGCCCACCGGATTGGCGACATCTTTCCCGGCGAGTGTGGGCGCGGAACCGTGAATGGGTTCGTAGAGCGAGGGCCCCGGCCCGCAGCTCATCGACGGGATCAGGCCGATCGAGCCGGCAAGCGCCGCGCCGAGGTCGGTCAAAATATCGCCGAACATATTCGAGGTGAGGATCACGTCGAACTGCGCGGGAGCGAGCACGAGTTGCATCGCGGCGTTGTCCACGTACAGATGTTCGAGTTTCACATTGGGATGATCCGCGGCCATGCGAGTCACCGTCCTGCGCCAGAGCTGCGATGTGGTCAGGACGTTGGACTTGTCGACCGAAGCGAGCCGGCCCTTGCGCGATTCCGCACGCGCGAAGGCATACTTGGCGACGCGCTCCACTTCCGCGGTTGTGTATACGGCTTCGTCGGTGGCGCGCTCTCCGCTCGGATCGGCTTCTACATTGTGCTTGCCGAAATAAATGTCTCCGGCCAGTTCGCGGACAAAATCGATGTGAACGTCTTTCGCTCGGTCGGCTCGCAACGGAGACAGGCCGTAGAGCGACGTGTGCAAATCAATCGGACGCAAGTTGATGTACAGCCCGAGTGCCTTGCGCAGCGCGAGCAGGCCGCTTTCCGGCCGCTTGCCGAGCGGGACGGCATCCCATTTGGGTCCGCCGGCGGCGCCGAGCAGAATGGCATCGGCAGCCTTGCAAGCCGCGAGCGTTTCGGCGGGAAGAGGTTCGCCCGTCGCGTCGATGGCGCAGCCGCCGAAAGGGAACTCGGCGAAGTCGAACTCGTGGCCGAATTCCGTGGCGCATTCTTTCAACACACGCACGGCGGCCCGCATGATTTCAGGGCCGATGCCGTCGCCCGGCAGGAGGACAATTTTCTTTTGAATGGTCATGGTTTTATCGCGGGCCGGTGCCAAATCTTTCTCCGCGCAATTGCCGTCCCGCACGAAGTGAGTTCGCGTCAGCCCAAGGCCAAATAGTATAGTCCGGATCGTTCCTCCTGTCAGTGTGCGGCGGGGGTGGAGTTGGTGTACTAATTTCGAGAAGTCTCGAAGTCTCAAACTGGAAGTTGCTCTTTAGGAGGTCCGACCTTCAGGTCGGACAACTAGGATCGCGTGAAAGGGGCCTTTAGGCCCTGAAGCTTCAGTGGCTGAAGCCCTTGAGCACGCGAACTCGAACATCGGGGCTAAAGCCCCGGCCTCCTGAAGAGCAGACCCATCGTGGGAGTTTCCAAAGTAAGACAGTACCGGGCGGAGATTCCATTAGTCTGCGTTCGGTTTTATTCCGGCGGGAGCGGCGCGAAATCCGCTCTTGACACCGGGAGCGAGGCCGTATAATAGTAAACCGAATGGTTAAGTATAATCGAGGGCTCGACGCCACCTTTCAAGCGCTTGCCGATCCTACGCGCCGCGCGATTGTTTCGGCCCTGGCGCGCGGCCAGGCCTCCGTCACGGAGCTGGCCAGGCCCCACCGGATGAGTCTGCCGGCGGTAATGAAGCACCTAAGAGTTCTTGAGAAAGCCGGCCTTGTCACGCAAAGAAAGTTCGGGCGCACGCGCCGCTGCAGGCTCGCCGCCCGGCCACTGAAGAAAGCGGAAGCATGGATTTCCCAGTACCGCGGGTTTTGGGAAACGCAGTTTGACGCTCTCGATCGATACCTGGCGCAACAGCCTACGGAGGTTTCGGAATGGCCAAAGAACAACTATCCCCAGAAACAACGCTGAAGGTGAGACGAACCTTCCAGGCGCCGCGCGAAAGAGTATTTCGCGCATGGACCGATCCGATCGAGCTGGGCCGCTGGTTTGCCCCCTCCGAAGAATATTCCGCCCTCGTGCCCGTGCTGGAATTGAAGGTTGGCGGAAAATATTGCGTGGAGATGCATCATAAGGGCGGCAATGTCCACCGCGTGTCCGGAACGTATCGAGAGATTAAGCCGCCCGAAAAAATTGTATTCACCTGGGTTTGGGAGCACGATTTGAAAACGGACGAGTCGCTGGTCACCGTCGAGTTTCGCGATCTGGGGCCGTCGACCGAAATCCTGCTCACGCACGAGCAATTGCCGAATGCGGAACAACGCGATAAACACGAGCACGGCTGGAACGGGTGCATCAATCAGCTCACTAATTATTTGAATATGTAAGGCTAGTAGCTTACGGAAAAAGTACCTCGTATTGTCATTCCGAGCGAAGCGAGGAATCCCTCCGCAGACAATTGCCCGCAGGCATGCTGGTCGAAATCGACTCGAATGCTCTGGGAATCAGGGTTGAGCTTTGCCGCGTACCGGATATTCCTTTGTGAAACCGGTGCGCTCGTTGGTCATCGTAAAGCTGCCATCGGCTCGCACGGACATCTTGATGTAGTGGCCGTGATCGGTTTCGTTGAGGTTCGCGAGAAACTGTTCCGGCGAATTGTAGTCCGCGCCGCCCGCCGCCGAGCGGTGTATTTGCCAGAAATCCTCGAGCCCGGGCGCATCATGAACGGTTTGCCAGTATTCGGGCGAACCGCCTTTTCTCTCGCCGTTGTTCATCACCGCGACGCGCGCGTGGATGGCGTGCACGAATTGCGGCGCTCCCGAATGCGGATCTCCATGGCGCGTCGTGTGAAACACAGTGATGGCGCCGACCAGATTATTCGGGCAGGCGAGGGCGTGCTCCTGATTCCAGGTCAAGTCGCCAAGATCGACGAGCCGGAAGCTGCCGTACCGGACCACGATTCCCACCGACTCAAAATTTTCCGGCGTGGCGTCCTGTTCTTTCAATTTGGCATCGCGGCACAGCGGATTGGGCGCTCCCGCTCCTGGCGCTCCCGTCATCGGCTCCTTAATCACTTCGCCCGCCGAGGAAACCACTTGCACATCGAGGCCCTCGATGTGAATCCGGTCGCCGGGTTTCGCCGTAATCGCGTGCGCATGTTCGCGAATTGGCAAGTAGGACAAGATTGGCGCGTCCCGCCCCGCTTGCATCTCGACCGTGTACGGGCCATGGTCCACAAAATGCCGGATAGGAATGCGATGGGCGAGTTCCGCCGCGTTCCCGGCGTGGTCCCCGTGAAAATGGGTGATCACCACGTAGTCGAGCACATTCACGTTCGCCAGTTTCAAGACCGTCATGATGCGGTCCGCGTCGCGCGTGATGCCCGGAGCGTTCGCTTCGGCGGGCGTCGCGCCTTGATTGCCCGAGAATCCAGTGTCCACCAGCATCGATTGTCCCGAAGGAGAGACGAACAGAGTGGCCTGCCCGCCTTCGGTGTCCAGGAAATAAATATCCAGCGGCTTTTTCTGCGCCTGTTGCTGCGCACGGACGAGCGAAAACGGAACAAGCAGGGCCGTCGCCACGAAAAGAGGCATCCTCTTACGCATGGTAATCCCCCTTGGAGCTTTGAGATGTCGCTATGGAAGTCTATTCGCGGAGAAATGTCCAGCGGATTGTCAGTTGCGGAAAGATTTGAGCAACACTGCCACTCTTTATCCCGAGCCAACCGCGGCGGGTGCCTGTGCTGCTAAAACATTCCGCAAACGACTTATTCGGCGGCGACCGAGGTTTCGCTTCCGCGCTTTCGCATCACCTGGTGCGCGATAGCAAGGAGATCGCGATTGCTCACGTTTTTCGATGCATCGGCCAGTGTCACCACGCGCTTATAACATTCGTCGAGCTCTTCGCGCGTGGGCTGGTAGCCCAGATCGACGAGCGTCGCGCGCAGCGCATTGCGCCCGGAATGTTTGCCGAGAACCAGTTGCCGCTTGGGAACGCCGACCGCTTCGGGGGAGATGATTTCGTAGGTGAGAGGATTCTTGAGGATGCCGTCCTGGTGGATGCCGGCTTCGTGGGCGAAAGCGTTCGCGCCTACGATCGCCTTGTTAGGTGCTACAGGTACACCCGTAATCTCCGTCAGCAGGCGGCTCGTCGCGTAGAGTTGGTCGAGACGGATATTCGTGGTCACGCCGGCCGTGGCCTGCCGCACGCGCAGTAACACGACAACTTCTTCGAGCGCGGCATTTCCGGCGCGCTCGCCAATCCCGTTGATCGTCAATTCGAGCTGGCGCGCGCCCGCCTGCACCGCGGCCAGGGAATTGGCCACGCCCATGCCGAGGTCGTTGTGGCAATGCGCGCTCAGCGTGACGCCATTCGCGCCGTCCAGATACTCGATCACGCGGCGGAACATGGCGCCATACTCCTCGGGCACCGCATAGCCGACGGTGTCAGGCAGATTGATGGTCGTAGCGCCGGCGCGAACAGCCCGGCCGACCGCTTCGCAAAGAAAATCGATATCGGTGCGGCTGGCGTCCTCGGCGGAAAATTCCACTTCCGCGCAACGCTCGCGCGCGTAGCGCACGTTGCTCGAGATGGCTTCGAGGGCTTCTTCGCGCGTCAGGCGCAGCTTGTGATGCAGGTGCAGATCCGACGTCGCGAGAAACGTATGCAGCCGGGGATGCGCCGCTCCGGTGAGGCCATCGAGCGCCGCGTCAATGTCATCGCGCCGGGCGCGCGCGAGCGCGGCCACGGTGCAGCCGCGAATTTCGCGGCAAACCGCGCGCACGCCTTCGAGGTCTCCCGCCGAAGCGATGGGGAAGCCGCTCTCAATGATGTCCACGCCGAGCGATTCAAGCTGGTGAGCCATGCGGACCTTCTCCGGCACCGACATGGAAAATCCCGGGGACTGCTCCCCGTCTCTCAGCGTCGTGTCAAAAATGCGTACGATGTCCATGGCACTCTCCCACTCCATCCATTTCACACGGGATCGGCAAGCAGATCAAATTTATAATAGTTGTGACTTCTATAAAGTGAAATTATATCAGAAGTAGGACAGGCTTCAGCCTGCCGGGTTTTCAGCGGTCCCGCGCGGCGCAAAACTGGAGTCCGTCGGCTGCCCGCAGCAAGGACAAAACCCGACAGACTGAAAAGCATGTCCTACTTGGGAATGGTTAAGACTTCGTAGTCTTGAATCGCTCGTCGATCTCAACCTGGTAGCCGGCAACGAGCCGGTTCGTTTCATTGGCCATGCCCACGACGGCCATGAGTTCATGAAACATTTCGCCGGTCATGCCTTTGCTATCGGCGGAAGCGGTGTGCGAGGCAATGCAGTAGGGACACTGGTTGGTGACGCTGACGGCGATGTAGATCAGTTCCTTGGTCAGCGCGTCGAGCGCGCCGGGCGCCATTATCTGCTTAGTGGATTCCCAGGTGCGCTTGAGGGTTGCGGGATCATTTGCCAGGGCCTTCCAGAAATTATTGATGTAATCGGTCTTACGCGTGGCGCGGATGTCGTCGTACACGGCGCGGACTTCCGGGGCCGCGTCATCGTAGTCAATCAGGCGTTGCAATGCCATAACGCCTCCTTTTCAAAGCACTTCAGCTTAAGTGTTCAACGTAAAAGTGAAGCTCGCATCCCGCTTGGAAAAATGCTCAGGCCTTCTCGCTTTGAAAATCGGTAGTAGGCAGAAAGTGTTTAATTCAGATCGCGCGAAAGCATCAGCTTCAAAGTCACCTTGTCGGCTCCATGGGTCACGCCGAATCCGATGCCGGTTTCGATATTCAGAAATTTGTTGTTGTGATCCATGACCGCCCAAACTTCATGGAACTGATCACGCATCGGGAGGAATTTGCTCAGGGGGCCGTCATCGGAATACTCCTCGACGGCAGCGGCCCATTTGTCATTTATGTTATAGGCGATACGCGTGGCCGGAACGAATTCGAGATTTCCAAAACCGCCAGTGTAGTCCGTATCCACAATTGGATTGAAGACGATGTCCACAGGATGCAGGTGCAATCCTACGATGGGCCGGACCTCGGAGGTGATATTCCGGGACTCCCAATACGAGTAATTGACGCTGAATTCGAAATTGACGCCGTAGAAAAACGTGTGGTCGTGAGCGTGCGGCCGCACGAACAGTTCGCGAATCTTAAAGCCGTTAATCGTCCCGCCGTGCCCTGGGGAATAAATGGTGTACACCGGCATATAGAGTCCCTGCTCGAACCAATCGGTGACGCCGTAGGCCCACTCGGCCGTCCCGTTGAACGAGTGGTTGGGAATGATGCCGCCGGGGAAATCGGGAGTCGTCCGCCCGGCGGGAGTAAAATTACTGTGGATCATGAGATTGATCTTACCCGGGTCCTCAATCTCGGCGTCGTAAACCTGGATCTCGTCGGTCTGAGCGAAAGTCACCGCGGGGGCGGCTAACAGAGCGAAAGCGATCCATCCCAACACGAAGTAAATATTTCTTTGAAAGAATTTCATGTTGCCCATGGCCTCCCTGTAGGCTCAGTGTCCATCTTTTAGTACAATTCCGGGCCAGCCGGCAACGGAGGAGCGATGCTCGCCGTAAGGCTGCGCGCGATTTTCGATCGACCGTTCTTTCGCCGCCGTGGCGGCGAGGTATCGTTGCCTTGAACTTCACCCCTGGCAAAGCTTGCCGAGAATAACTCAGCCCGCGCCTTCAGGGCAATTATCCTTTTCGGACCGCAATGTGCCGGAGTATCGTATGCAAATTCAAGCGCGCGGGTGCGCCTTGTCAAAGACCTCAAGCAGTTGGCGAATCGTGGCATGCGTGTACCGCTGCGTGGTGGACAGCGAAGAGTGTCCCAGCAATTCCTGAATCGCGCGAAGGTCCGCGCCATCGGCCAGCAAGTGCGTGGCAAACGCGTGCCGCAAGGAATGTGGATGCAAGTCCCAATTCACGTTGGCCAGACGCGCGTATTTTTTGACGATGCGCGCCACGGACCTCTGCGTCAACCTCGTGCCCAGATGATTGAGGAACACGGCCTGCCGGTCGCCGCGTCCCCCGGCCTTGCGCAGCATTTCCTGGCGCAAGGGCTCATAGGCTTCGAGCGCCTGTTCGGCCTTGCCGCCGTACGGGACGATGCGTTCCTTGTTGCCTTTGCCGCGCACGCGCAGCATGAGTTCCTTCCGGTCCACGTCGCCAAGGTTTAGTCCGGTGAGTTCGCTGACGCGCAGGCCTGACGCGTACAGCAGCTCAAGAATCGAGCGGTCGCGCTTGACCATCAGGCGGCTGTCATCGTTCGCGGACGCCTCCTTGCGTCGCCCGGAACCGCGCGCCGGTCCCGCCGCCACGCCATCGAGAAACGCATTCAGATCTTCGGCGCTCAGAACCGCGGGGATGCGCTTCGGCAGCTTGGGAGTCGCCACCAGGCGCGCCGGGTTCCGCACGACCATGCCTTCCCGCACCGCAAATTTGAAGAACGATCGAATCGCCG
The DNA here is from genome assembly GCA_963833595.1 of uncultured Acidobacteriota bacterium. Taxonomy (GTDB): domain Bacteria; phylum Acidobacteriota; class Terriglobia; order Acidiferrales; family UBA7541; genus Palsa-360. The sequence continues at coordinate 104,126 of CAWHYM010000005.1, forward strand.
CGAGCTTTCGGGCAATCGAGGATTTTTCCAATTTGAGATCGTGCAGGTGCGCCACGAATTCGCGGATCATGAGGTGCGTGACGTCCTGGGCAGATGGCATGGCGGCGCCGGGAGGGTTCAAGAACGTGAGGAATTGCCCGAGATCATTGTCGTAGCTGCGGATCGTGTGCGGGGAGGCATTGCGCACCGAACGCAAATAAATCAGAAATTGTTTTACTGCGGAGTCCATTTCCCCCCTGCCGGACCGCAAGTCTTGCGGTTTCGCGCTTGCACCCTGAGAAGCCCGTGCTCAATCCGAAAAAACCAAGACGCGGTGAATAGGCGGCGATGTCCCACTTCCGTCAGAGTGGCCGAACTTGGGAACCGCTCAGGAGTGGGCCGTGCCCACGGGTTCGGGAACGGCAGCGGCGGGAATTTCCGGAAGAGCCGCTTCCCAATCGCAACCCTCTTTGATACAGGTTCTCACCGCGCCCAGCTTGCCGCGCTTCTCAACGATGAACGCCGCGCCGCATTTTGGGCACGCCTCGGGGATCGGCAGGTGCGGCGTCGTGAAATCGCATGCCGGATATTTGTTGCACCCGTAGAAGACGCGCCTGCGCCCCTTTTTGGCAACTCTCTCCACCAATTCACCGGTTTCGCACTGCGGGCACTTGATGCCCAGTGTCTTCGCGCGGATGAACTTGCACTTCGGATAGGCGGTGCAGCCGGTAAATTCGCCATACTGGCCGTGCTTTTTGACCAGTTGCGAACCGCACTCGGGACATTTTTCATCGAGCAGTTCATCCGGCTGGAGGGCGCGGCGCGTGCCGGCCTTCAAGCGGCGCGTCGTCTTGCAATCCGGATAACCGGTGCAAGCCAAAAACATTCCCCAGCGGCCGCGCTTGATGATCATTTCGCGCCCGCAATTGTCGCAGGCTTCGATTTTCGCCGCGCCATCCTCGCCCTCGGGAGGCAATTCCGGCGAGAGATCGCGAATGAAATCGCAATCCGGATAGCGCGAGCAGCCCAGGAAGAAGCCGTGCCGGCTGATGCGTTCGAGGAGTTCGCCTTGCCCGCACTTCTCGCACTTTTGTCCCGTCGGAATCCCCGCCTTGTAGGACTCCATCTCGCCCTTGGCTTGCTCGAGGTCGACCGCGAAGCGGCCGTAGAATTCCTTCACGGCCTTCTTCCAAGGAAGTTTTCCCTCTTCGATTTCGTCGAGTTCCTCTTCCATGCGGGCCGTGAAGCCCACATCGAAAATATCCTCGAAGCTCTTGACCAGCAGCACGCTTACTTTTTCGCCCAGCATCGTCGGAGCAAACCGGCCCTGGTCCTTGGTGACGTATTCCCGCTCGACGATCGTCGAAATGATGGAAGCGTAGGTCGAAGGGCGGCCAATGCCTTTTTCTTCCAGCTCCTTCACCAGGGTTGCTTCCGTGTAGCGCGGTGGCGGCTCGGTAAAATGCTGGTCGGGGCGCAATGTTTCCAGGCGCAGGGTTTCGCCCTCGGTAACAAGCGGCAACAGGGCCTTGCTCGCGTCCGCTTCGGCGTCTTCGTCATCCTCGGCTGACACCTGGTACACGGCCAGATACCCGTCAAATTTCTGCACCGAACCCGACGCGCGGAAGGTGTAATCGCCGGCCGTCACATCGACCGTCGTCTGATCGAACACCGCCGGCACCATCTGGGAGGCCACAAACCGCTGCCAGATGAGTTGGTAGAGCCTGAACATGTCGTCGCTCAGGAAGGGTCTTACTTCCTCGGGCGTCCGGGCGGCATCAGTCGGGCGGATCGCTTCGTGCGCGTCCTGCGCATCCTTCTTGGACTTGAAGAAATTCGGTTTTTCGGGCAAGTACGGCTGGCCATATCTGGACCCGATCAGGCCGCGCACCTGGTCCAGCGCGTCATTCGAAACACGCACAGAGTCCGTGCGCATATAAGTGATCAGCGCGACCGAGCCTTCCTGGCCCAGCTCCACGCCTTCATAGAGCCGCTGCGCGAGGCCCATGGTGCGCTTGGCGGTGTACCGCAGGCGATTGTAGGCGGCTTGCTGGAGCTTTGAGGTCGTGAATGGAGGCGGCGCGAAGCGGCGCTTTTCCTTCTGCGTGACGCCGGCCACTTTCCATTGCGCTTTTCCTGCCGCGGCCACAATGGCGTCCGCCTCGGCCTGCGTGTGGACTTCAATGTCCTCGCCCTTATACTTGGTGAGCTTTGCTTCGAAGGCAGGCGGTTCGCCGGCGGCCAGGATGGCATGGATCGTCCAATATTCCACGGGGACGAACGCGCGAATTTCGATCTCCCGATCCACGATCAGCCGCAGCGCTACGGTTTGCACGCGCCCGGCGGAAAGACCCCGGCGCACCTTATCCCACAGCAGGGGCGAAATTTTATATCCGACCAGGCGGTCCAGCACGCGGCGCGCCTGCTGCGCGTCCACCAGATTTTCGTTGATCTCGCCGGGATGTTCGAACGCCGCCTTGATCGCCTTGGACGTGATTTCGTTGAACATCACGCGGAAAATGTTCTTTCGAGCGATGACGGGTTTGCCCTTGGCGACGGCTTTCTTGGCGGGCTTCTTGGCCTTCTTCTTTCCCTTCTTGCCGTTCCCGTTCGCTTCTTCGATTGCCTTTTCTTCTTCCGTGGGGAATTCGAGCTTTGGCCCGCTCAACACCTCGGCCAGGTGCGCGCAAATGGCTTCGCCTTCGCGGTCCGGATCGCCCGCCAGATAGACGGCATCGGCAGTGGATGCGGCTTTCTGGAGCTGCGTTACGACGCTCGTTTTGTCCGGATTGACTTCATACGTCGGCGCAAATCCATGGGCGATATCAATGCCCAGCACCTTCTTGGGCAGGTCCATGATGTGCCCGTAGGAGGCCTTGACCGTGTAATTGCGGCCCAGGTATTTGTTGATCGTCTTCGCTTTTGCAGGCGATTCGACGATGACCAGCGATTTTCCCATGACTAATTTCTAAACCTGAACGCTCGCCGTGGCGAGCGCTTTTCCCTTTCCGTTCTTCTAGCGTGGCCCTCGTTCACACTGTTTGTCAACGATTGATAGATGCGCCTTGTGTCCTTATCGATTCTATTTGCTGCGGCACATTTGCGTATGGGGTTGTAATTTCAATAAGTTAGCGGAAAATCCCTGCGTTTGGTGTTTAGCGCCGGCCCCAAGCGGAGACGCCGCTACAATAGGATTTTGATGAATTGCTTCCCCGGCATCTGCCTTACAATCCCTTTCATTTCCATCTCGCACAGCGTCGCCAGAACCTCCGAGGAGTTCAATTCCGCCCTTTCCACCAGTTCATCCACATGAATTGCCTCGTCCGTACCCAGCAGGCTGAAGATCTTTTTCTCCACAGGAGAGAGAGCCTCCTCAAAGAGGGATGCGCGCTCCGCTCTGGTGGTCGCCTCGACGGGGAACAGCTCGGTGCGGATTTCCGTGGGCAATTCCTCGATGACGTCTTCCCAGGACGTCACCAGCTTGGCGCCCTGCTTGATCATCTGGTTCGGGGCAAAGCTGACGTCCAAGGTGACGTTCCCGGGAACGCCGTAAACTTCGCGGCCAAACTCCATCCCCAGCCGCGCGGTGATGAGCGAACCGGAATACTGCGCGCCCTGCACCACCACCACGCCCAGCGATATCCCCGCGACGACGCGATTCCGCACCGGGAAATTCTCGGGCGCCGGGTGCGTGCCCAGTGGGAATTCGCTGATCAGGGCGCCGCGCTTTTCAACCTCCGCGAACAATTTTTTGTTTTCCTTCGGATAGATGACGTCCACGCCCGTGCCGAGCACCCCGACTGGCGCCCCGTGAGAAGCCCGGCAAGCGCCTTGATGCGCCAGGCTGTCTATGCCGCGCGCCATGCCGCTGACGATCGTCAGGCCGCGCGCGGCCAGGTCATGCCCCAGCCGCTCCGCCACTTGAATGCCGTAGGGCGTCGGGCGGCGCGTGCCCACCATTGAAATCGAGTGCCGGTTGAGCACGCTGGCGTCTCCGCGCACGTAAAGAAGCGGCGGCGGATCGTAAATTTCCAGGAGTCTCTGCGGATATTCCGGCTCGTCCCAATTCAGCAAGCGGCAGCCCAGTTTGCGGACCTGCGCGAGTTCCTCTTCGGCATCCTTGTGCGCATGCTTGGATTGGATCGCCCGCGCGGGCGCGGAAGGGAGATGGCACGCCTCAAGTTCGGTCAGGGAGGCGCGAAACACATCCTTGGGCGATCCGAAATGGCGCAGCAATTTCCCGGTGAGACGCGAGCCGAGACCCGGCGTCATCGACAGTGACAGCCAATCGAGGGAAGCATCTAGTTCCACGCTGGTGGGGACGCTACTACTATGTCACTAATCGTGTCAAGTCATTACTGTTACGCCTCTAGTAGCACAGGCTGAAGCCTGTGCTACTGGGCGTGCTTCGACGGCCGAGTCTCCTTGCCACCGTCGACCGATTTTGATAAGGATGTGGCACGCCAAGGAGAGTGAGAGAGTAATGATGCGAAATCGCGTTGCAGTACGAACAACATTTGGTGCCGCGTGTCTTGTCTTGATGTTGCTGACCGTCAAATTGGCAGCGGGCCAGGCCAGCGCGCCGTCCCATCGGGGCGGCGCCGACAAGATCGCCGTGGCTCAGAAGGATATCGGCGGAGTGGTGAGCGGACCGAGCGGTCCGGAAGCGGGAGTGTGGGTGATCGCGGAAACCGCCGATCTGCCAACAAAATTCCGAAAAATTGTGGTCACTGACGATCATGGAAGATTTCTTGTGCCCGATCTCCCCAAGGCGAGTTACAAAGTTTGGGTGCGAGGGTACGGTCTGGTCGATTCGGCGCCAATCGTATCCGCGCCGGGCAAAACGCTTGCGCTGAAAGCGGCGCCCGCTCCCGATCCGCGCACGGCGGCGCAAATCTATCCCGCGAACTACTGGTATTCGCTCTTGCAGGTTCCCCCCGCGAGCGAGTTCCCATTCCTGAAGCCGGAACGTAATTCCGCCCCCGCGCGCGGCCGCCGGGAAAATGGGCAAGCCAGCGTGCTGACCGGCGGAATCCACAACCAGGCGGAGTGGCTCTTCGCCATGAGGACGTGCACGCAATGCCATCAGCTCGGGGACAAGTTCACGCGCGAGATCGAATCGAGCCTGGGTACGTTTGGCTCTACTGCAGCGGCGTGGGACCGGCGCTTGAAGTCTGGCCAGAGAGGGCCGCTGATGGCCACGGCGCTGAACCAGCTTCCGCACGACCGGGCGCTGGCCATGCTTGCCGATTGGAGCGACCGGATCGCGGCCGGGGCTCTGCCTCCAGTGCCGCCGCGGCCGCAGGGCGTCGAGCGAAACGTAGTCATCACGGAATGGGAATGGGGACGCGGGCCATCCGATTGGGTACACGATGAGATGACCACCGACAAGCGCAACCCCACGGTGAATCCTCAAGGCCTCGTCTTTGCAACCTCGGAAGGCGCTGGAACGCTTGAGGTTGAAAATCCCGTGACGAACGAATCGAGCCATATCGACATCCCCACGCGCGTGGACCAAAAGGAAATCGCGCCTTACCTTATGTCGCTTGAGGTGGGTTTTCCGTCTCCTTATTTTGGCGATCAAGTGATCTGGACCGCTACCAATAGTCCCCACAATCCGATGATGGACGAAAAAGGACGCGTGTGGGTGACGTCGGCGATTCGAAGCAAATCCGACCCGGCCTACTGCAAGGAAGGCTCGAACAATATATTTGCGAAGAACGATCCGCTCGACGTAAGTATCCGGCAGCTGTCCATGTACGATCCGGAAACAAAGAAGTGGACAATGATCGATACCTGTTTCGGTACGCATCACCTTCAGTTCGCGCAGGACAAAGACGATACCCTGTACTTCAGCGGAGAAGAGGGCGCCGTGGGTTGGGTAAACACGCGCCTCTACGAGGAGACGCACGACGATCAGGCGGCGCAAGGATGGTGCCCCGCATACCTCGATCCGCGCGGCGATGGCAAATTCGATTGGAAGACCGACAAGACCGTCGCGGGCTTCCCGTACGGGCTCGCGGTAAATCCTGTCGACGGCAGCGCGTGGTATGCGGCCGTCGGCGTGCCTGGAAAACTAGTCCGCGTCGATCGCGGCTCGAATCCGCCGGCGACCTGCCGCACGGAAGTGTACGAACCGCCATACGAAAATTCGAGCGCTGCCGGCAGTCAGGGATTTTTTCCGCACGGTGTCGATATCGACAGCAACGGGATCGTTTGGACATCCCTCGCTGGCAGCGGACACCTGGCAAGCTTCGACCGCAGCAAGTGCGCCGTACGGAGCGGTCCAAGCGCCACAGGACAGCAATGTCCCGAAGGCTGGACGCTGTATCACCTGCCGGGCCCCCTCTTGAAGGGAACCGACGTAGGCAGCGCCGACTATCCCTATTACAACTGGGTCGACCGTTTCGACACCCTCGGCCTTGGCAAGAACATTCCGGTCGCTACAGGCACCAACTCGGATTCACTTCTCGTATTGCAGCCGGATTCCGGGAAATGGGTCGTCCTGCGCGTGCCGTACCCGCTGGGTTTTTATTCGCGCGGACTTGACGGACGCATCGACGATCCGAAGGCTGGGTGGAAAGGCCGGGGCCTTTGGTCAAATTTTTCCGAGATCCCGGTCTGGCACATCGAGGGAGGCAAGTCGGCGGTGTCGATCCTGCTGCACTTTCAGCTTCGCCCTGATCCGTTAGCGCATTAAATCGCGTTGGAATTGAGTAGCACAGGCTTCAGCCTGTGGATTTTGGCGCTTGCAAGTCCTAACCCACAAGCTGAAGCCTGTGCTACCCGTCCATGTCGACGCACATGGATTTGCATTTAACGAGAGCTATGGACATGGTGCAGATGGCTTGCGTTGAAATCCGGATCAGGCGAGCCCCTCAATGATTCGTATGTCCCGCTCGGCGGCGCCGTCAATCACGCGGCAGGCTGCCTGATACGCAGCGCTCTCAAACGTTTTGGTTGCTTGCTGCACGCTCTCGAACTCGATGACCACGGTTCGCATGTTCTTTCCTGCCTCGTAGGTCTTGGTGGGCAGCCCTCGGCCAAGGAATCGGCCGCCGCCGCTTTGGATGGCGGGTCCCGCCAATTTCGCGTATTCGGCGACCGCGTCGGGGTTCGAGATCGATCGGTAGAAACAAATCCAATATCCTTTGGCCATGGGGCTCTCCTAGTTAGGAATAGTTCATCGCATTGCAGTTGATTGAGTGAAGGGCAGCGCGACCTATCACCTCGCGCGTTGACCGGCTTCGCTTCTTCAAAGGCGAAAGTCTACCGTGTCTCTTCCGTAGTCGCAAGAAGACTTGCGCCACGGAGAAAGTCGGTCCGGAGGGGGGCAGTAGCACAGCCACTCTTTATCCAGAGCCCCTGCGAGGGGCTGGCTGTGCGGGTTTTGCTATCGTAGTTATGTCGGGTAGCTTGTACTTGCGGCTCACAAAACCGCACAGCCAAGAGTGGCTGTGCTACTCGAATCCTGTCCGCCCTCCAGAAACTCACCGCTTCAGGGAGACGCCCAGGAAAATCTGGCTAGCGACGGGCTGGCCGGCGCTGAACGCGGGAATGAACTTCCAGTTCGAAGTTGACCTGATGAGTCCCTCGTCAACCGACTGAACATTTCCCAGCACTTCGACGGATCGAACTTTACCCGCGGAATCAATCACCAGTTTCAACGTCGACTCCGATTGCGCCAGTTCTATCTCAATTGCGGTCACCGGAGGCGGCCGCTCCATAAGGATGGCTTTGGGAGGCGTTATTTCCGGCTTGGGCTTTACACCTTTGGGGGTCAGTCCCGGCGTTGCGGCCACGACGATTGTCCCGTCGAAAATCTTCGCGTGCCTTCCGTGGCCCGCGGAAAGGGCGTTTGACATGCCGTCCACTTGAGAGCGGATCCCGCGAGCGCGCGCGTTCAAGAGCGCAGCGCGGATCCGATCGAGATCCGCAGCGGGCCACATCTCGGCGAGGGAACGCCAGGCCTCCTGTTCACGGCCGCTGTAAAGGTAGGACCAAACGATTTCCAACACTTTCACTTTCACGCGTCGCAGCTGAAATAGCCGGCCGGCTGGTAAAGCGGCAGCGGACGCCAGTTTGCCATCGCTGCTTTTGAAATCGCCAAGATCCTGCGGATTGAGCTTGGCCCGCTCGTCTGCGATTTTCTGGTCAAAATAGGGTTGGAACTCGGAACTGGCGTCCAGCAATCGGCCGCGCGACGAAGCGGAGGACGATCGGCGGCGCAAAGTCCAGATCGCGCAAGGGAAAATTCTCGAAGCCGTCCACTGAAGCGGCATCGTCTGTCCAGATTTCGACGCGGCCATCCAGATCGGTGTCCGCAGCGCTGAAGTACCCTCCGCCAGTAATGCTGCGCAGCAACACCGGCGGCGCTCGCAAGGAATAAATCTTGTATTCCATGCAGCACTCGGCCTTGGATTTCTTCACTTGAATCGCGGCGACAGGCGCGCCCACGCCCAGATCCACGCCGAATGCATCGATGTCCAGCTGCGAAGCCGCGTCCGCGACCGCTAGATTTTGATCGCCCCAACTGAGCGCTGCCTCACAGACTCGCGCCCCTAGTTCCCCATTCCTTGCCGCTCCCGCGCGCACCTTAACGCCTGTTTGGAACTCCGCTTCGAAATCGCCCGCGCCTTCACGGCAGACCACATCATGGCTTTGGGCTTGGCAGACACTAGCCGCTAGGCAGGAAAGCGAAAATATTGCCAGCGCCGCCGCACTGCACCGAAATCGAAATGGCGCGCATTGCACGCGATCAGACGGCTGGATGGAAGAGTTCTCCGAAGTTTTGCTCTGGGCATACGTTTGGCAAATCTTCGCCATTGCTTCAAATCTCTGGTTCGCGCTCCAAGCGGATTGCGTCTTGGAAGCCTAACCCTGCCGGATCGGCAAGGTTCGCCAAAATCTCGTCTTCGGCATCAGTACGTTATCGGAGCTTGAAGACGTAGACATTGGCTTGTGTAAGACCTGGTCCGTTCAAATGCGAAGCAATTTGACCAGTGTGCCGCCGAGGATGGCTTCCTTTTGGGCATCGCTCAGGGACGGCGAGTTTAGAATAAGGTCCACATTCGATTGCCAGTTGAATGGCTCATCGGTTCCGAAGACAACCATCCCGGAGCCCTCTTCCGCCACGAGATGTCGCAGACCCTCTTCAGTAAGAACGATCGAGTCGACCAGAATCTGGCTCTTCATGTATTCGCTTGGGTGTTTCTTGTTCTCGCAATCGGATTTAGGGCGCACCTGGCAGGCGACTTCGGTTCGTCCAAGATACGACGCCAGATAGCCGCCTCCGTGCGCCGCGCAAATTTTTATGCCAGGAAAGCGGTCCAGCGTGCCGTCAAAAATCATGTGCGTGAGGAAAAGGGTGGTTTCGAGAGGGTTGCCAATGATATTGCCCAGGTCTCCTCTTCCATCGAGCCCGCCTTTCTTAATAATATTTTCAGCGCCTTGCGGATGCATGAACACCATGACATCGAGTTCCTGCACCTTGGCCCAGAACGGGTCAAACCTGGGCGATGACAATGGTTCTCCTTCGACATGCCCTCCGATTGAGGCGCCGCGCATCTTCAGATTTTTGACGGCATACTCGAGCTGTTCCGCCGCCAAGTCAGGAAATTGCAGCGCCACCGCGGACATCGCCACGTAACGATCCGAGTGGCTCGCGCACCATTCCGCAACTTTTTCGTCTTGAAGCTTGACGATCCGGGTGGCGAGGTCGCGGTCCGCGCTGTAGTACCAATAGGGGTTGACCGTGAGGAGTTGTACGTCGATCCCGTGGTCGTCCAGCCACTGTATGCGATCCGGTCCCATGACCATTTGCCCGCGCGGCGGCCCGTTGACGATCGAAGCGAGCTTGGTATCCTTGACGATGTCCCACACCTCCGGAATCTGGCAGTGAGCGTGGACGTCGACGACTTTCACGCGGCGCCCGCCAATGGATACTTCCCGTCGCTTTCCGGGCGCGGCCGGACCGCCTTGAAGGGCGGATTCGGCGAACGCGCATCCAGTCAATAACATTCCAGTCGTCGCGCCAGCGACGGTCTTCAAGAAATCTCTGCGATTTCGCATGCTTCGCTCCATTCCATTTTCCCCCGAATGCGGGCGGCTTATTGTGACTCCGCCTGCGGGGAGTATCGAAAAAATATTGTTCAGCCTACATCTCTAGCTGATTGAATTGACGTAAGTAAACCCCTTGGCGAGATGGAAGTCAAGAAGCCACCACCACTTGCCCCGCCCGGGCTATGCTATATTCAATTGTCCCCTTGCGTTAGCGAATATGGGCAAACTGCGCATCTCCATCGTGGAATTCCTGAACACCGCGCCACTGGTCTGGGGCTTCACGGACGGGCCTCTGGCGGGCAAGTATGAACTTTTGTTCGCCGTGCCGTCACAGTGCGCGGAAGACTTGCGCGCCGGACGCGCCGATGTAGGCATCATTCCATCTATCGAGTACCAGCGCATGGACGACGTCGTCGCCCTGCCGGGAATGGCGATCGCGTCCAAGCAGGAAGTCCGCAGCCTCCTGGTCGTTTCCAAAGTGCCGATCGAAATGGCGAAAAGCTTTGCGCTGGACACGAATTCGCGCAGCTCGGTGGGTCTCTCGCGGATTCTCAGCCGGCGCCACTGGAACATCGATCCCGAATTCATCGATATGCCGCCCGATCCGGACAAAATGCTGGCCCGCGCCGACGCGGCGCTCGTGATCGGCGACCCTGCGCTGCGCCTGCGGCTGAAGGTGGATGCGCTTGCAAGCGAAAGTTCCGCAAGGAGCGGACCGTTGCTGTTGCTGCGGCGGCGATGACGAACAGCCCGTCAAGGGCATCGAAACTTTGTTTGTGTATGACATCGTGCAGCAGTGGCGCGAAATGACCGGGCTTCCCTCCGTGCTGGCGATCTGGGTGGCGCGCCGCGGCGTGCTCACGCCGGAAATCGCCGCGGATTTTCAGGCGTCGCGCGAATATGGCCTTGCGCGCATTGGCGAAATCGCCGAAGGCGCTGCGTTGAAGCTCGAACTCCCGCCGCGCGAACTCGAGCGCTACCTGACCGAGAACATTAATTTTTCGCTGGATGAGGAGAATCTGGCGGGCCTCCGGCGGTATTATGAGGAGTGCGCGCGGGCCGGATTGATTCCGCGCGCGCGCGAGTTGGAATTTGTAGCAGCGCCTCGCACCAGTCGCCAGGAAGTAGCCGGTTAGTTCGAGGCCGATTTCGTTCGTTTTGTCATTCCGATCGCTTCGCTCGGAATGACAAAAATCCTGCTTTGTCGGACTGGTCATTCCTCGCTCCGCTCGGAATGGCGCGCAAGAGAACATGCAAGGGGAGCGATTCGCACATGGGACTTACACAACAAGAAGCGCTCGACCTGTTTCGATCCGATGACCTGGTCGGCATCGGCATGGCTGCGATGGAAGTGCGCCGCAAGAAAACCGACCCGCGCATCGTGACTTATCAGATCGACCGCAACATCAACTACACCAATTTCTGCACGGAATATTGCTCGTTCTGCGCGTTCTACCGCCCGCTGGGGTCGAAGGAAGGCTACCTGCTCTCGTTCGAGTCGATCTACGAAAAGATCGAGGAAATGATCGAACTGGGCGGCACCGGCATCCTTCTGCAGGGCGGGCTGCACCCGGACCTGCGCGTCGAGTATTACGAAAATCTCCTGCGCTCGCTCAAGCAGCGCTTCCCGCAAGTCCATTTGCACTGTTTCTCGGCGCCGGAAATCGGTTGCATCGCGGAAGTTTCTGGCCTGAGCGTGCGTGAGACGATCGCGCGCCTGATGGCCGCGGGGCTCGACTCCATCCCTGGCGGCGGCGCGGAAATTCTCGATGACGAAATTCGCGCGCGCATCTCGCGCCTCAAGTGCACGTCCGACGAATGGGAAGACATGCACCGCGTCGCCCACTCGCTCGGCATGCGCACCACCGCCACGATGATGTTCGGCTGCGGCGAGGAGCATCGCCACCGCGTCAATCATCTCGAACGCCTGCGGCGCATCCAGGAAGATACCGGCGGCTTCACCGCGTTCATCCCGTGGATGTTCGCGCCGGACAATACGCCGCTCGGAAAGAAAATCCCGCAAGCCACCGCCGTCGATTACCTGAAGACGCTGGCGATCAGCCGCCTCTATCTGGACAACATCGATCACATTCAGTCGAGCTGGCTCACGCCGGGAATCAAGGTCTGCCAGGTGGGTTTGCAATTCGGCGCCGACGATGTGGGCAGCATCCTGATCGAGGAAAACGTCGTCTTCGCCGCCGGCGTCCGCAACCGCACAAACGAAGGCGAACTCCGCCGCATCATTCAAGACGCGGGCTACATGCCCGCCCAGCGCGATACGCTGTATCGTTCCTACGTGCTGAAACAGGCGTCTTAAGTAGCACAGGCTTCAGCCTGTGGGTTTTGAGAAATTCAACTTCCACAGGCTGAAGCCTGTGCTACCTACTTCCCTGCAATTTCATGCAATAAAATTGGGGCGGAGAAGAACTACCTGCGAGGCTTCCTTACAATCGTAATTTCCAGTTCCTCATCCTCACCGTAGCCGAGCGGTTCGTTTGGTACAAGGACACCGTCGCGAAAGCGCGCCCGAATCTTACGCGCGGCTGACAGAGATGTCCGTGCTTCCGTGTGTGCGGGCGGCGCATCTTTTCCCGCCGCGGAGCCGTACGCGGGCTTCACGCCGCCGGTGCTGTCGAGGGCGGCGTTGGCAAGGTCGTCCGCGTCACGGTTTTGCTCGCGCGGCACATACTGAATCGCGAAGGTTTCGAGGCTCGCGGCTTGTTTCTTCGCGCGCTCGTGCAGCGGGCGCAAATCCGGGTGCTTCACTTTGTACAGGCCCTTGATCTGATTCACGATCAATTGCGAGTCGCTGTACACGCGCAGCCGGCGGATCCCGCTTGCCGCCGCGTAATCGAGCGCCGCGATCAGCGCGTAATATTCGGCGACATTGTTGGTGGTGCGGCCAATATATTTTCCGAGGGACTCGTGCGTCGTGCCGTCGGGACGCCGCACCACCACGCCATAGGCCGCCGGGCCGGGATTCCCGCGTGCTGCGCCGTCGATATTTGCCGTGTACGCGCCCTCAACCCGCGCTGGCGGAGTTTCAGGCTCCTCGAACAATCTTCCTGACGCCTTGTGCGTGGGTTTGATCATGGCTTCGGTCGTGCAATCGCGTTGTTGATTGGCATGTACCTAGTTTTCATTGATGACGATTCCTCGCTTTGTGGGTCGGCGCTTCAGCGCCGACATTCAGCCTTGAAGAATTTTGGGCTTTAGCCCCTGAGCCTTCAGGGCCTGAAGGCCCTATCATAATGCAGCCTTGATGTCGGACCTGAAGGTCCGACCCACAATACTCAGATCTTCGCGCAATGCGATTAATTTTCACGGGCGGGGGTAGCTGGCGGATCTCCAGCGGAGGCTACCGTGGACGCGGAAGTAGCTGGCGGGCCGGGCGCCGCCGAGTGATCCGCGTAATACAGGATCCGCGTGCACGTCTCACAATGGAAGAATCCTTCATTGCTGTCGCGCTGCAATTGCTGGATCACGTGCGGGCGGATGTGGACGCCGCACTGGCCGCAGCCTTCGCCGCGGATTTCCGCCAGGGCAATGCCCCCGTGGCGCTTCGCGATGCGCTCGTAGTGGTCGACCAAATCTTCCGGCACGGCGGCAATCGCGGCGGCGCGCACCGCCTCTGCGGCGGCCAATTCCTTTTGCGTGGCGTTGTACTCGACTTGAATCGCCTGGCGGTCCTTGTTGGCAACCGCTTCGGTTTCCTTTACCGCCGCCTCGGCTGCTTTCACTTGCCGGTCGTATTCCTCGCCGGAAACCATGCGTTCGAGCAGGCGGTCCTCGGCTTTGGCGACTTCGTTTTCGGCGTTCTGGATTTCGTGCAGGAGGGCTTTATACGCTTCGTTGGTCTTGACTTCGCCGCTCTGGTTCCGGTATTTCTTCGCGCGCTCTTTCCACTGTTCGACGTCCATCTCGTAGGTCTTGCGTTCTTTCTGGCCAGTGAGGAGCGCTTCCTTAGCCGCGGTGACTTGCTGCCGCGCGGCCGTAACGCGCGCCTCCACTTCCGCCAGGCTCTTTGGGAACCGGGCCAGGCGCTCGCGAATTCCAATCAGGCGAAAATCAACGGCCTGCAGTTCGATGAGTGATTTGAGGTGGGGGTGCATCCAGGGGTCATTTTAGCACACCCGTTGGGCTTGGCCCGGATTTGAAATTTATGCGCCCTCGCGGTTTTCCTTCGCGATTTTTAGCGTTAGACTCGTGGACCGGAAATTCCTGGAGGAAACCGAAATGCCGGATGTGCATATTTCATGGCTCGCGGGGCGCACGGTCGACCAAAAGCGGAAAGTCGTCGAGGGCATCACCAAAGTGCTGATGGAAGAAGCGGGGGCCAAGCCCGAATCGACTCACATCGTGTTCATCGATATTCCGCACACGGATTTTGCGTCGGGCGGAATGCTCGTCGCGGATAAGAACAAGAAGACTTAGAAGTTGTTGCGCGACCTCGCAAAAGGCCCCGCCTCTGAAGAGGCGGGCTACAACAACTCTCCGTCATTTGCACAACTGCTGTACCCCGGGTCTTCAGACCCGGGGTCTTTCCCCGGTGTCCAAGGAACCATTTGCTGAAAACGCGAGGTCCAAATTAAGTTATGCAACAGATTCTATGGTTGGTTCGGAGATCCCGCGCAGGCGCGCGGCGGCTCAGTCGCCCTGGTGGACTTCCATGGTCTGATCGATCGTGAACGTAGGGAAGTGCGGGGGAGTAACGCCAGCGGGATTATCCACGGGCGGCGCGGTGTAGGTGGCGGTGGCTGTGAAGGTATTGCCCGATGGTTCGACGGAGTACGTGTAGCCGTCGCGGCTGGTCCGCGTCATGTTCATCGTGCCGGAGGAAGAGAGCGTCGGCAAGTCTGCATAAGAACCGTTCTGCGTGTAATACATCCGCTCGGCCTGCGCGATGGCAATCAGGTCGTTCTTCACGCCGACCACGCTGATGTTCTGCGTTACCACCATGCCCGGAGCCGGCGCGGCTTGCTTCAAAGTGTACATGTAGATGCCGAGGCCGATCGCGGCGGTTACCATCAGGCCAACGAGTCCCTTCATAGAGCGTTCTCCTCAATAAAAATTATACGCCGGTGGCGATACCATGGACCGGAGAGCGCGCCGCGTGTGCAGTTCCGGGCAACCCCCCTTGCCATTCGGCGCTCGCCCTGGATATCCGCCAGTCCAGTTCCGCTATCCCATATGCCTCCACACATTTTCTAGAAGCTATTGCACAACCCTCCGTAAGACGATCATGAAGCAGGCGATATGAAAGAACGCGCCATAGATTGTGAGCGAACGGTCGTAGCGCACAACCAAGCGCCGGAAGTTTCCCAGCCAAGCGTTGGTGCGTTCGACAATCCATCGCCGCTTGTACCGCCGCAAGGCTCGGCCGTCCTGGGTTGCGGGCCGGACGCGATTCCTCTTGTGCGGACAGATCAATTCGATACCCTGCTGCCGCAAGCTTTTCCGCAACGGATCGCTGTCGTACGCTTTGTCGGCGATCACCCGCATCGGCTTCTGCCGCGGACGGCCCGCGTGATGACGCCGTGCTACCCGGATCGTCGCCAGCGTCGTCTCCGCGAGTTTGACTTCCGCCGGGGATGCAGAGTGAAGGTAGTTTCCCAGAGGAAGACCGCGGCCGTCGACCACCACCATCCACTTCGTCCCCTTGCCCCGCTTGGTTTTTCCGACTCCGCAGCCCCTTTTTTCGCCGGAGCGAAACTGCCGTCCAGAAACGATTCGCTCCATTTCAATTGCTGGCGCTGGTTTAACTCGCTCAGAAACGCCCGCCAGATGTTGCAACCAAACGCCCCGCTCCTCCCAGTCTCGCAGCCGTCGCCAGCAGGTCGAAGGATGCGGGAATTTCTCCGGCAGGTCCTGCCAGCGAGCCCCGCTCCGCAGAATGCCACAGAATCCCTTCCAGCACTTGACGATTCGGAATCCACGGACGACCACCCTGGCGTTGTTTGGGCGACTTGGGGAGCAACGGGGCGATCTTTTTCCACTGCGCTTCGGTCAGCAATGGACCAGACCGCGCCATTCGTCCTCCTTCGGCGCTGCTGTCCTTGCTTATCTCCTATTTCCGACAACTCAACCATAGTCATCTCAAAGGCTTGTCCAAGGTTGTGCAACAGCTTCTAGGTAAGGGTGGAACCGTGGTCGGGTTCACGGTAAAGTAACGCGGAATGTGCGGAATCTGCGGCGTCATTGGAATTCAGCGGTCCGAACTGGCCGAAGAAATTACGCGCCGGATGATGGGGGCGCTACGGCATCGCGGCCCGGATGAAGACGGAATCCTGGTGACTCCGTCGGCGGCGTTTGGCATGCGCCGCCTCAGCATCATTGACCTTCCCGGTGGACACCAGCCTGTATTCAATGAAGCGGGCAATGTCGCGGTTGTATTCAACGGTGAAATCTACAACTTCCCGCAGTTGCGCAAGACGCTGGAAGGGCGCGGGCATGCGTTTCGGACTCACTCGGATACGGAGGTCATTGTCCACGCCTATGAGGAGTGGGGCGAACAATGTTTGCGCGAACTCAGAGGGATGTTTGCCCTCGCCATCTGGGATGCGCGATCCTCTGGCACGTCGGGCGGCACCTCGGGAGAAGCGGCGCGGCGTGCGCACATTTTTCTTGCGCGTGACCGGCTGGGAATCAAGCCCCTGTATTACGCGGCCGCGGGTGGCGCTCTCCTTTTTTCCTCCGAAGTGCGTTCACTGCTGGCGAGCGGCCAGTTCCAGCCGCGCTTGTCGCCGGATTCTCTGGAGGCCTACCTTACGTTTGGTTCGGTAGTCGAGCCGTCCACGTTGGTGGAAGGCGTTTTCTCGGTTCCCCCAGGGCATTGCCTTGCTTTTCCCGCCGACGCCCCGCCGGAAAAACCGTCACCGCAGCCCTACTGGGTTTATTCCGACGCCGTGCTTTCACAGGAAGGGCCGAAGCCGAAAAATATTCAGGAAGCCGCAAAACTATTGCGCCCGTTGCTCGAAGAAACCGTTTGCGACCACCTGATCGCGGACGTTCCGCTGGGAGTATTCCTTTCCAGCGGACTGGACTCTACAAGTCTGGTTGCGCTGGGCAGCCGCTTCCAGAGCGATCTGCACACATTTACGGTGATATTTCCCGAGCAGCGGTACAGCGAAGCCAAGATTTCGCGCGAAACGGCCAAACGCTTCAAAACGCGCCATCAGGAGGTCCTCCTGGCCCCGGACACCTTGGCGGCCCAAATGGAGGATGCAGTTAAGTCACTGGACCAGCCCACCATGGATGGCCTGAATACCTACTTTGTGTCGCGAGCCGCGCGCCAGGGCGGTTTGAAAGTGGCCCTTTCGGGGCTCGGCAGCGATGAGATCTTCGGAGGGTACTCCACATTTGTATCGACTCCCCGAGCCGCGTTTGTGGCCGGGCTCGGACGGTGGATTCCAAGTCCCTTTCGCCGCCTGACCGCCGGCGCGGCCGTCAGGATTGCCGCTGGCGATGCGGTGCGCAAGGCTGCCGCAGCCTGGCGTTCCCCCAGGGACTTCCCACATGCGTATTATTTCACGCGGCTGTTATTCACACCTTCTCGCGTCCGGCGCCTGCTCGCCCCGTATTTCGAATCCAACGAGTATTCGAGCAGCCATGAAAATCCCTGGCGCGAGCGTATGCGGGAGACGGCGCGGCAGGCCGGGTGTCTTGATTCCTTCACCTCTGTTTCCTGTTTCGAATTGCAGTCGTACATGGTGAATACGCTTCTGCGTGACACCGACGCCGCCAGCATGGCCAATTCTCTCGAGGTCCGCGTGCCATTCCTGGACCACCGCCTCGTCGAGTTTGTCGGCCGGCTGCCGAAGAGCGCGAAATACACGCCTGGTGTTCCGAAATCCCTATTGGTTGAGGCGCTTTCCGACTTGCTGCCTGCTGAAGTCGTCGGCCAATCCAAGCGAACATTCACTCTGCCGTGGGATGTCTGGCTCAGGGGTTCGCTCGGCGTGCGTGTATCGCAGGATTTGGCAGATCTCACCCCGCCGTTGCGGCGGTACTTGAATCCGCGCGCCGTGCAGAGCGCGTGGCAGAACTTCGTCATCGGCCAGACCAATTGGTCGCGTCCCTGGAGCTTGTATGTGCTCAATGAATGGATTCGCCACCACGTGACGGATGCGGCGAACAATCCTGTCTCGACCGCAGGCGCCGTTCATACCGCCGCGTTTTCGGCGACTGCTTCGAACTCGCGGTCTTAAGGGAAGGGAAAAACCACTCCGGATGTACATCCTGGGAATCAATGCCTACCACGGCAATGCCTCCGCGGCTATCATCGCAGACGGCCGCCTGATCGCCGCCGTCGAAGAAGAGCGCTTTAACCGCATAAAGTATGCGGCGGGGTTCCCGGCGGCAGCTATCCGCTACTGCCTGGACGCCGCCGGCATCACGATCAGTGAAGTCGACCACATCGCGATCCCGCGCGATCCCCGGGCGCGCCTCGGGACAAAACTCCTGTACGCCCTGAAGATGCCGAGTTTTGCCTTCGAGAGGTTGAAAGTGATGGGCCAGTTCGCGGGAATTCCAGAAACGCTTGCGAAGGCGTTTGATGTCTCGCCGGGCGCGATTCGAGCCACGTATCACCGCATCGAGCATCACCAGGCGCACCTGGCGAGCACGTTTTTTGTTTCTCCGTTCGACCAGGCTGCGCTGCTGTCCGCGGATGGGCTTGGCGATTTCGCCAGTACCATGTGGGGGAGCGGCCGCGGGAATCGCATGCACATCGACGGAGCGATTGCGTTTCCCCACTCTCTCGGCATGTATTACACGGCTGTGTCCCAATACCTGGGATTCCGCAAATTCGGCGACGAATACAAAGTTATGGGATTGGCCGCATACGGCGAGCCTGCCTACCTGGAAGAGTTCCGCCGCATCGTTTGCACCACCCGAGGCGTCGGCTTCCGCCTAGGACTCAAGTATTTCAAGCACCATCGCACCGGCCCTGAGATGACTTGGCGCGATGCCGATAAAACTCCCGAGCTGGGTGCGATGTTCTCCGACTATATGGCCGAACGCCTCGGACCTGCGCGCGATCCCGCGGCTCCGGTCGAAAAGGTGCATCGTGACGGCGCGGCCACGCTGCAAGCGCGCCTGGAAGAGGTCTTGTTCGAAATGCTTCGCGCGCTGCACGCCCGAACCAAGCAAGAGGCCGTTTGCCTGGCCGGTGGGGTGGCGTTCAATTGCGTTGCCAATGGAAAAATTTTTGATCAGACGCCATTCGAACAAATTTTCGTTCAGCCCGCCGCGGGAGATGCGGGGCTCGCCATCGGCGCTGCCTATTTCGTGCATCATCAGATTCTCGGCCAGCCTCGTTCTTTCGTCATGGAAAATGCTTACTGGGGGCCGGGCTACTCGCAGGAGCAGATCCGCTCGGCTGTCGCTGCCAGCCGCTTGCAAAGCGCAGGACTGGAGATTTCAGAGCTTCACGAAAAAGTGATCGCCAAGGAAGCGGCGAAGGAAATCGCCGCCGGAAAGATCCTCGGTTGGTTTCAAGGGCGGGCCGAGTGGGGACCGCGGGCGCTGGGAAACCGCAGCATCGTCGCCGATCCGCGCCGGCCGGACATGAAAGATATTCTCAACGCCAGGATCAAACACAGGGAAATGTTCCGGCCATTTGCCCCGTCGGTCCTTGCGGAAGCCACGGGAGAGTACTTCGAGAAGTCCTATCCGTCTCCCTTCATGACGCAGGCCTATTCCGTGCGGCCCGAGAAACGTGAGGCGATTCCCGCGCCCACCCACGTGGACGGCACGGGCCGCCTCCAGACCGTCACGCAGGAAGCGAACCCACGCTATTGGGGGCTGATCCGGGAATTCGCTAACCTCACCGGCGTGCCAGTGGTTCTGAATACTTCGTTCAACGACAACGAACCTATCGTTTGCCGCCCCGAGGAAGCCATCGAATGTTTTCTGCGCACCAAGATGGATGTGCTTGTGCTGGGCGACATCCTCATCCGCAAACCCGAGCCCGCCGAGGCGCCGCGCTGATCCGGCGTGTTGCGAATTTGCATGATTGTGGTTTTGTTCTCACGCTCGTTTCTTTTCGTTTCCGGATGAGCCTGTGCATATTCTTCTTCTAAACGAATATTTTCCGCCGGACACCAGCGCCACGGCCAAGTTCGCCGCGCAGGTCGCGGAAGCCCTCTCGGTGAATCACCGCGTGACGGTGCTTGCGGGCCGGCCGAGCTACGATCCGGCCGAGCGCCATCCGCGTTACCTCTTACGGCGTGAAGTCCGCGGCAATCTGGCCGTCGAGCGCGTGGGCTCGACCGCCTATCCGCGTTTTCAAATGCGCCGCCGCGTCTCGAATTATCTAACGTATCTTTCGCTGGCGATTCCGAGGGCTCTCTCCATCCCTTCGGACATCGTGCTGGCCATGACCGACCCGCCCATCGAAGGCATTGCGGGCGCTCTCGTTGCCCGCTTGTCAGGCCGTCCGTTTGTGTACAACATTCGCGACATGTATCCGGACATGGCTTTGGGCGGTTCGATCGTCCGCCCCGGAAGTTTCACGGCGCGCTGGGAGGCAATGCATCGTTGGGCGCTGCGCCACGCAGCGCGCGTCATTGTTCTTGGCGAGGACATGCGCGATCGCATCGTCGCGAAAGGGGTCGATCCGGCTCGCGTTGTAATCTCCCGCGATGGAATCATCATTCCGGAAACTGTGCCCTCACCGGAAAATTCCGTGGCGCGCGAGATTCGCGGCGATTTCCGTTTCGCGCTCGTGCATGCGGGAAATTTGGGCTTCTATGGAGCGTGGCAAACGCTTATTTCGGCGGTCCGAATGCTGGAAAATGAAGGTGTGGGCCTCGTATTTATTGGTGAGGGAGCGATGAAGCCGCAAGTCGAGGCTATGGCGGAGGGATGCCGCGCGATTCGCTTCCTGCCGTTTCGCCCGGCAAGCGAAGTGCCGCTAGTCCTCTCTTCCGGCGACATGCACGTCGTTACGGTCAAGAGAGGGCTTGAAGGCGTTGTAGTGCCCAGCAAGTTGTATCCCACGCTTGCCGCCGGGCGGCCTGTCCTGGGAGTCGCTCCGGAAGAAACCGACGTGGTGCGGATTATTCGGCGGACCGGTTGCGGCATCGCCGCCAATCCGGATGATCCGGCGAGCGTTGCGGAAGCCATCCGAGGCGTGTTGCACGACCCGGAACGATTGCAAAGCATGGCGCGCCGGGCGCGGGAGATATCTTTTTCCTATGATAGAGTGAAGCAGCTGAAAATTTTCTGTGAGACGGTCGAGGAGGCCGTTCACGGATGACGCAAGATGAACAGCTTGCGGGAAAGGGCCGAACCGTTTTGTCATTCCGAGCGAAGCGAGGAATCTCTCTTTCTTTTCATGGGCTGAGATCGAAGAGAGATTCCTCACTTCGTTCGGAATGACAAAATGAACTGACTTTTTCCGCAGCCCGTTAAACTCCGGTTATGCGAAGGCTTGAAATACACGAACGATTGAGATTGCAAAGGCAGAGGCCGCACGAGCGTGGGGAAATTTTCAATTTTCAAAAGGACACCCGTCTGGCGCTGAATCCGGTGCTTTCATGAATGCGAGCCTGATTGCATTTGCCGTTGGCTTGATTGCCTCCATGGGGCTCACCGTTCCGGTGCGGCAACTCGCGCTCCGCGTCGGGATGGTGGATCATCCCGGGCCGCGCAAGGTGCACGTCCAGCCGATGCCGCTGCTCGGCGGCTTGGCGATTTATTTAGGCGTGCTGATCGCCCTGCTCGTGTCGATGGACGGTCCCGCACTGACGCAAGTGATCGGAATTTATGCGGGCGCGACGCTCGTCGCCGTCGTAGGAATCCTGGACGACCGCGGCCTGCTCCATCATCAGATCAAGCTATTCGGAGCCATGCCCGCCGCGGCCGTCATCCTGTTCGCTTCGGGTATCCGCGCCCAGGTTTTTTCCAACATCTGGCCGGGGACGCCAGGCGTCTGGGCAGACACTGCGCTGACTTTGGTCTGGGTCGTCGGAATCACCGCGTCCTTCAGCATTTTGGATCACATGGACGGGCTATGCGCGGGCGTCGCCGCGATGGCTTCGCTCTTCTTCGCCATCTTCGCGCTCGAAAGCGGCCAGCTTCTGGTCAGCACCATGGCCGCCGCGGTTCTGGGAGCCGCCGCCGGATTCCTGCGCTGGAATTTCAAGCCCGCGAAAATTTTCATGGGGGACGGCGGCGCGATGTTCCTCGGCTTCCTGATGGCCACCCTGGCCCTGAAGCTCCGCCCGGTGCTTACCGTCGGTCGCAACGCTGCGTGGCTGATTCCTGTTCTCATCCTCGGCGCGACGATCTTCGACACCACGCTGATTTCCATTTCCCGTTCCCGCCGCGGCTTTTTACCCTTCACGACTCCTGGAAAGGATCACACCGCGCACCGCCTCTCGAATCTTTTCAAGAGCCAGCGCACCGCCGTTCTGCTGATGTACGCCCTCGGCGCTTTTTTCGGCCTGCTGGCCTTGGCGATCAGCCATCTGCCCGCGGGGCCTGCTTACGCGGTGGCCGCTCTCGCCGCCGTGGCCGTGCTCGGCGCGGTTGGTTTACTCGAACGTGCGCCCTACGAACGCCAAACCCGCAAGTAATAGGAATGCCGAATCGCTTCTCGATTTTCTGATCCTGGAATTGTGAAATCTAAACCCCAACCCTTTGAAAACCACAAAGGATGGGGCACCCACGTCGACCCTGAGGTGTTCATTTTGAAGTGTTGAATCCGAAATTTTCAATTTGGAATTTTACATTTGGGGTTTGAATTGGCGGGTGCCCCATCCTTGTCCACTGCGGCGGACAAGGATGGCGATTTTGGGAATACACAAAGCTCACGGCTGCAAGGTGGCATCCTGTAGCGAGACTGCCTTGCCGGTAGACTGAGCGCGGGTAGCTGCCAGCGCGATGCGCAGCGTCTCCATGGCATCGTCAATCGTAATGGGAGGCTGACGATCGTTGCGAAGATTGTCGACAAAGTTCTGAAGTTGGGCGGGGTAGGCGTCGCGGAATCGCTCCATGAAAAATGGAACGGTGTCGTGCGCGACCTGATTCTTCGTCATCACGAATAACGGCGTCTCGCGCAGGTATCCGATTCGCAGAGTGCCCGTTGTGCCGAGGATCTCCCCAAAGATGTCGTAGCCGTAGATGCCGCTTCGGCTGAGATCGACGACGCCAATGCGGCCGCTTGCGAATGTGAGCGTGACGATGGCGTTGTCGATATCGCCGACTTCATTGAGCTCTGGATACGCGAGGGTTCCGCCGACGGCGGTGACCGAAGCGACCTCACCCATGTACCAGCGCGCCAAGTCGAAATCGTGAATGCCCATATCGACGATCATGCCGCCGCTGCTCTTGGGGTTCGCGTATTCCAAGGAAGGCCGGTAGGGATCGCGCGAGGAAGACTTGAACACGATGGGCGTGCCAATGACGCCTTCGTCGACTTTTTTCTTGGCGGCGGCATAGCCCGCGTCGAAACGCCGCATGAATCCCATTTGGAGGAAGCCGTGCGCGCGCGCGACGGCGTCCTTCATCTTTTGAGTTTCGCCGAGCGACAGTGCGGGAGGCTTCTCGCAAAACACGGCCTTGCCGCGGCCAATTGCGGCGACGGCGAGTTCGGTGTGCGTGTCGGTTGGGCTCACGATAATGGCCGCGTCGACCCCTGGATCGTCGAGCATCGCAAGAGGATCTGAGTACCATCGCGGCACGTCCAGCTCGCGCGCGGTTTCCTCCGCGAGTTTGGCGTTCGTGTCAGCCAAAGCCGCAAGGCGCACGCCGGTTACGCGGGCGGCAAGGTCACGCGCATAAACGCGCCCGAGCCGGCCCAGCCCAATCAAGCCCACATTCAACTTCATCTCTTCCTCCTGGATATTTTTTCCGCCGCGCATTCACGAGCGTTCTTCGCGCAAATCAAAGCGGCCTAACAGCGCCATTTTTGAAATTGCGGCTCGCGCATCGTACGCTTCTCCCGCCTTCGAGGCAATGAATTTGCCTTCATAGCGGGTCCCAGGGAGATCGCTGGGCCCGGCGGCTCATTGATTCCTCGTGATTGAAATCAAACCGGCCCGCTGAATTCTTCGCGGCGCTTGAAGAATCAGCTTCGAATGATATTCGTCTTCGGCTCGCCAGTACAACTTGTAACAAATTACTTCCTTTTAGTGAATGCCGCCTTCCGCTTTGCCTAATGTTCCGGTTTGGCTATACTGCTCTATCGCTATTTGGACTTGCTGATGGGATATCCGCGGAGGATCCTTGCTTTTACGATATTCCCGTCCCGCTGCGAGGGAAGATTGGCGGTTGTCCTTGGACGTCAGCCCTCTTATTTCTTCTACAGCTTCGAGAATTGAAACGTATCCACTTCGATCCGCTATTGGCATGCGATAGGACTATGGAACGCGGGAAGGTCACACTGCAGCAAGGAATCAAAAAAGGATCAGGCGCGAAATCCGGACCACAGGTCGCCGTGATTGGCGGTTCCGCTTCCGGTTTTTTCACAGCATCGCTTCTTGCGCGGGCCGGGTGTGCTGTGGAAGTGCTCGAGCGGTCCGACCAGCTTGACCCTACTCCCCGGACGCTCATTGTGACGAGCCACATGCGCACCCTGCTGGGGCAGGTCGGTGAGGCTGCGGTCGTCAACGAAATCCGCAAATTTGAATTGTTCACCGACGGCCGCACCGCCCAGGTTCCCTTGGATCGTCCGGATCTGATTATTGAGCGGTCTCGTCTGATTCGTGACCTCGCTCGGGACGCGCAAAGCCACGGCGCAAAAGTTTCCTTCGGCAATCGGTTCGTGAACCTGCAAAGCAATGGAACTGGCTTGCGCGTAAGTGTCGAACGCGCCCAGGACGCCCGCGTCGAAGAACTGCACGCCGATGTGGTGGTCGGCGCCGATGGCGCGCTCTCGCGCGTCGCGCAGAGCGCCGGATGGCCCCGCCAGCCAACCGTCCCTCTCGTGCAGGCCATCGTCCGCGTGCCTGCGGACATGTCACCCGAACACGGTGCGCGTCTGGTTCGTGCCGGACGACACGCCGTACTTCTACTGGCTGATCCCGGAATCGAGCGAGCGCGCGGTTTTGGGATTGATCGGCGAGGACGGCCAGGAAACCCGCCGCTGCCTCGAGCGCTTCATGGAGAAGCGCGGGTTCACGCCGCTTGGATACCAGGGCGCGCGAATCCCGGTGTACGACCGTTGGACTCCGGTCGAGCGCCGCGTGGGCGCAGGCCGCGTGTTTTTGGTCGGCGACGCCGCCGGGCAGGTGAAAGTTTCGACGGTCGGCGGAATCGTCACCGGATTTCGCGGCGCCATCGGCGTCAGCGAATCCATCATGAATGGCGGAGAAAGCCGCGAACTGCGTTCGCTGCGCCGGGAACTCGATCTCCACTTGCTTATTCGCAAGACGATTCATCAATTCAAGCAGGCGGATTACAGCCGCTTGGTCGACCTCATGAACGACTCGACGCGCCGCTCGCTCAGCCAATACACTCGCGACGAAGCCTCGCGCGTTCTCTGGAACATTGCCCTGAGCCAGCCGCGCCTCCTGCTGCTCGCCCTTCGCGGCCTGCTCTCCGGCGGTTCGATCCTTCCCAAGAATCGCGGCTGAACTTTTCCTTCGCATCCTCCGGGTAGGACAGGCTTCACAGCTTGCGGAAAAACTCAAATTTTTGTCATTCCGAGGCGCGCTGCGCGCCGAGGAATCTCTCTTTCTTTGGCTTTCAATCACAGAGAGATTCCTCGCTTCGCTCGGAATGACAAAATAAAATACTTTTTCCGCAAGCTGTTCAGTCTGTCTGTTTTTTTGCGCCAGAGAAAATCAAAACCAGACAGACTGAAGTCTGTCCTACAGGCGGCGTTCTTGTCCATTCGTGCGAGGATCAATATTTATTGGCTTGTGAGAAACGCGGGCTGGGGAAGTGTTTGTGTGGCAACGGTGAAGGGAAAGGGCTTTTGTTGCGTTGCGGAATGGGCGAGAATCGGTTCGCGCAGTAGTGAAGCAGGGAATGGACATGCTTCCAAAGGGAGAACCAGCGTGAAATTAGCGGTGATTGGCTGCGGGTACGTGGGACTCGTATCGGGGAGTTGTCTCGCCGAGGCGGGGCACGAAGTGATCGCGACCGACAACGATAGCGCGCGGATCGCCGCGCTGCAGGCGGGGAAAATTCCGATCTACGAGCCGCATCTGGATAAGGTGCTGGATAGCGTGGTGCGGGAAGGGCGACTGCGGTTCACGGCGGATGGCGCGGAAGCGGTGCGCGAGGCGGACGTCGTTTTTATTTGCGTGGGGACGCCGCCGACGGAATCGGGGGAAGCGGATTTGTCGGCGATTGACAACGTGGCGCGAATGATCGCGAAGGAATCGCGCACGCCGAAGCTGGTGATCGAGAAGAGCACGGTGCCGGCGCAGACGGGTGAGGAGTTGAAGCGAGCGCTGCAGGTGTATGCGACGAATCCCGGGGCGAAGTTTCGCGTGGCCTCGAATCCGGAATTTTTGCGCGAAGGAACGGCGGTGGAGGATTTCTTCCATCCGGACCGGATCGTGATCGGCGTCGAGGAAAAGGAAAGCGAGCAACAATTGCGCGAACTGTACCGGCCGATTCTCGAGGGGCGGTACCGCTGCCCGGTACACCAGCCGAATTGTCCGCCGGCGGCGACGCCGGATTTTGTGGTGACGACGATTGCGAGCGCGGAACTCATCAAGCACGCGTCCAATTCGTTTCTGGGCCTGAAGATTTCGTATGCGAACGTGCTGGCGGATTTGTGCGAGCGGCTGGGCGGGAACGTGGAGGAAGTGACGCGCGCCGTGGGTCTCGATCCGCGAATCGGCGGGCAGTTTTTAAAAGCGGGGTTGGGATTCGGTGGATTTTGTTTGCCGAAAGATATTCAGGCGTTCATCAAGCTGGCCGATCGCGCGGGCGTGGATTTCGGATTGCTGAAGGAAGCCGAGCGGGTGAACAAGCAGCGGGTAGACCGTCTCCTGGAGAAAGTGAAGAAGGCGTTGTGGGTGATGAAGGGAAAACGGATTGGCGTGCTGGGGATCGCGTTCAAGCCGAACACGGATGACATTCGCCTCGCGCCCGCCATCGAAGTGATCCGGCGTCTTCTGGCGGAAGGGGCGGAAGTCCGCGCGACCGATCCGGAGGCCATGGAGCGAGCGCGCGCTGTGTTTCCGAATTTGAGCTACACCGCGGACCCCTACGAAGTGGCGCGAGGGGCCGACGCATTGCTGGTGCTCACCGAGTGGGAGCAGTTCCGGCGGCTAGACTGGAGGCGTGTTCGAAAGGAAATGGCGCGCCCTCTGGTGATCGATGGGCGGAACATGCTGCGCCCGGCGGAGATGAAAGAACTGGGATTCGAATATATGAGCTTCGGGCGGCCCGATACGGTCGCCGTATTGGCTGGCCAGTAGGACAGGCTTCAGCCTGTCGGTTTTCGGATACAGTTTCATTACGGGCGACAGGCTTGAAGCCTGTCCTACTGTAGATCACGGAATGCGCGTTGTGCCGGCTAACTTGCCTTCGACTCCGCAAACTGCTTCTTGAACGACTCCAGCGTTCGCCGCAGGCCTTCTTCCAAATCAACTTTTGGTTCCCAGCCTAACAGACGCCGCGCCTTGGAAATGTCCGGGCAGCGCTGCTTGGGATCATCCTGCGGCAAGGGTTCGAAGACGATGGGAGTGGACACGCCGAGCAAGGTGCGAATGCGTTCGGCGAATTCAAGGATCGTGATTTCATGAGGATTTCCGATGTTAGTTGGTTCATGTTCGTCGGACATCATCAGGCGGTAGATTCCTTCGATCAAATCGGAAACATAGCAGAAACTGCGCGTCTGTTTTCCCGTGCCGTAAACGGTGATGGGCTGCCCGGTCAGCGCCTGATAAACGAAATTTGGCAGGGCGCGGCCATCATTGAGGCGCATACGCGGCCCGTAGGTGTTGAAGATCCGGACGATGTGTGTGTCCAAGCCTTTTGCACGATGATAGGCCATCACCATGGCCTCCGCAAAACGCTTGGCTTCATCGTAAACGCCGCGCGGGCCGACCGTGTTCACATTGCCCCAATAGGTTTCCGGTTGCGGGCTGACATGCGGATCGCCGTAACATTCAGACGTAGACGCGAGGAAATACTTGGCGTTCTTCGCAAGGGCCAGGCCCAGGGTATTGTGCGTTCCGAGCGAGCCCACTTTCAGAGTTTGGATCGGGAGTTTCAAATAGTCGACCGGGCTTGCCGGCGAAGCAAAATGAAGGACGTAATCGACCGGGCCCGGGACATCGATAAACTTTGTGACATCGTGCTGGACCATCCGGAATCGAGGGTTTTCCGCAAGATGGCGCACGTTGGCAGCAGTGCCGGTGACCAGGTTGTCGATCGCGAGAACTTCCCAGCCGCGATCG
Organism: uncultured Acidobacteriota bacterium; assembly: GCA_963833595.1. Lineage (GTDB taxonomy): Bacteria > Acidobacteriota > Terriglobia > Acidiferrales > UBA7541 > Palsa-360. The sequence continues at coordinate 132,535 of CAWHYM010000005.1, forward strand.
AGGAGGCAGTCGCAAAGGTGCGACCCGAGAAATCCCGCGCCTCCCGTGATTACCGCGCGCAAAGGGATGGCCTTCCCATGCAGATGCTTTCCGGATGATTGCGTTTCTTCATGATCCCGTATTCCCTCACACGGTCGAAAATTGCGGACACGCTGAATTTCATTGTAGCCTCAGCGGCTCTTCGGGACAAAGTCTGGCTCGGCGGACCAATCGCGTATTTGTAACCGCCCACGCGGCCGCTGGGAAGGCGATGGGAATTAGCGGGCCGCGATTGACCTCGAATAGCCACCGGGTTAGGATGCCAAGTTGCCCTCTACGACCATGTCGCACGATCGATTTTATTTGCTGCGATGCTGTCCATACTGCAGTAGCTTGGACGTTCGCCGTTGTCGCCGTTCGCATCGGCGTGGACTGTTCGAGATGGCCATTCTTCCATTTTTTTTACTGCGGCCTTTTTGCTGCGAGGACTGCACCAAGCGACACTATAATTTATATTTTACGAGGGCGCTCCACGAACCCGAGGAAGGGGCTCGCCGAGGTGCCTGAGGATCGCGCGATTCGGCCCCTGGGGCGCGGTCCGGCGATGAGGCGGATTTTTGACTGAATCGAGATCGAGAAAGCGCCGCTGGCTGATTCTCGGCGGAATTTTCATCGTGCTCGCAGGCGCGGCGGCGACGGTGTTTTTCACCGTCGGGAAATGGCTCGTCGTCGAGGATCCGCTCGTTCATGCGGACGTGATCGTCGTCCTGAGCGGACGCCTTCCGGAACGCGCCGTCGAAGCCGCTCGAGTCTACAAGGCCGGTTACGCGGACCAGGTTTGGATCTCACCACCGGTTTCTCCCGTGGACGATTTGAAGGCCATGAACATTTTTTATTTGGGTGAAGATTTTTATAACGAGAAGGTTTTGATCGCGCAGGGAGTTCCTCCGGACGCCATTCGTATCTTGGACCGCCCCGATGCCAACACGGAGGAGGAGGTTCGCCAAACGGTGGAGGACCTCCGCAACTTGGATTTCCATTCCGTGATTATAGTCACTTCAAAACCGCATACTCGCCGGGTGCGCACGATCTGGCGGAAACTGGTGGGCTCTGAACCGCGCATGATTGTGCGTTATGCTAACGATGATACCTATGACGGCGCACATTGGTGGCGCCATACCAGGGACGCGCTGGATGTGGTGCGTGAGACCCTGGGCCTCCTCAACGCCTGGGCAGGCTTTCCGTTGCGCCCGAGCCATAATTAATCATGCCGATCCGCCCACGCAAACCGAACGAAATCGCGCAGCAAGTGGTCCCGCTGCTCCTGCTGGGGATCGGTTTGGTTACCACCAACAACTCCGCCACGTTCATTGATGACGAGTCCACGATCCTGGGCGCCGCGGCGAATCCGCTACGGACGACGCTCGCCCAGTTCTTTTCCGGCGCCGGCAAGCACGAGCACCCCCCACTCTATGACGTCATTCTTCATTTCTGGCTGCGCTGGACGGGTGGAAACTTCGACTATCTTCGGATTCCATCCATCTTTTTTTTCCTCGCCGGTCTTTTTCTGTTGGGCCGTGCCAGCCGCCGTTTCATAGGATCGTCCGGGGGCAGCGCCGTCATCTGGGTGGGGGTGCTATGGCCATTCGGCTTTCACTTCGGCCGTCTGGCGGCTTGGTACTCGTTTTCGTTTTTATTGGTCGCTGGCTTGACGCTTTCCTATTTCAAATATCTGGAAGACCAGACTTTTGGCCGTTGGGCCGTATTTTTCCTCTTCGGCGCCAGTTTGGTTTGGACAAGCTATTTCGGCTGGGCCATTCTCGCGTGCCTCGCGATGGATCAGGTTCTTCGCTCCCGATCCAAAGAACCTGCGGCAACTCCCAAAGCTCTCATAGGAACTGCGGCGCTGTTGTGCGTGTCTTGCCTTCCTCTTTTTTTAGCGTTCCGCGCTGAGCTTTCCAAAGGGATGAATTTGCATCAGGGCGCCATTCCGATTCTGGCGAACACGGCGTTTAGCGTATTTTCGCTTTTCGTCAGTGAATCGGTTGCTCCGTGGTATTGGTGGTTGAGCGTTCCCGCGGGACTCGCAATCCTGCTTTGTGTGGCGTTGGTCGTGTGGTGGCTTCCGCGTCCCGCGCGGCGATTTTTGTTCTACAGCGCATTCTTGATGCTTGTGATGGCTTTGATCGGAATCCTCAGAACAAAGTATCTGCTCATGCTCTCTCCCTGGGTCTTGTTGCCGGTCGGGGTCGCGATTGAGACGGCAAAGCCCCGCTGGGCAACCTTCGGCCTGGCGGGGGCGCTTTTGGTAATCGGCGCGGCCGGGTGGTACGGAATCTATTCGCGGCGTTATTATTCCGCGCCTCGATTCATCGAACCCTGGCAGGAGGTTGCGGGGGATGCGGCCGCGAAAATTGGCGGTGGCGCAACAGTGATCGCCGACCATCCTTCGTTTCTGCTTTATCTCACTTATATTCTCCGTGTACCCAGTCAGAGCGGGCCGTGGAGATTTGAGGGTTTACTTCCCGATTCAGTCAGACATCCTCAGGTATTTTCCTCAGTAGGCTGGCTTGCCGCGGGGCATCCGACGAGTGGGAAAATGATCCTGATTCGAGGCGGACGCGATCCAGGTGGAAGCGGACCTATCGATGAAGTTGCGCGACAACTGGATCAGTCATGCGGTTCCATATCGTCTCGTCTCAGGATGCGTGACGAAGGGTACGCGTGGAAACAGCGATTTTTCCCCCAGTTGGGTGAACCGCAGTGGAGAATCGAAATTCGTGAATACGATTGCGACTCATCGAATTCAAAGCAGATCTACCGCATCCCGCCGCGTTGATATAGACAAAAATGAGGGAACCTGAAGCCCATCCAATTCCTCGATCAGGGCGCAAATCTCTCTGAAAGCTTCTGGTACGTCAGGCCTATTGTCACGGCTGTTCTTCTATCCCAGACTGGGATTAGGAGGGAGACTCTGGATGATGGCAGTTGTCGTTTTCGGTCTTTCAGCCATTGCCTGTAGGGATTTCTTCCTCTACTACTGGCGCGCCATGTCTGGGGCTTCAGCCTGAGTAATTCTTGCCAGTCAAATGGCGCAGCTGGCGGTCACCACTAGTACTTGAGGGATATAGAGTTAGTACGAGACGGCCATTGCTCCGCACAGGGAGAAAAGCGAAACTGTAAACCTGAGGGAGTTACGGGATGATCGCAGTTATCATATGCTTGGTTTCGGTCGTTGCTTTTGCCCAGTTTGGGCTGTACTACTGGCGCGCGACCATTTCCGGAGTTGCCACACAGGCAATATCGGACCGGATCCGTGTGGCTGCTGGGATCACCCATGCCGCGATTGGCGCCCAGGACTTCCGTAATATTATAATTCTAAAAGACTTATCTCCAGACCTGCGCGGCCCGAGCGGGAGCTTCAGGGCCGTTCGTGCGTACTACGCCGTTGTAGAGAAACTTGGCAGCATCGTCCCCGCAATGGCTGGCTGGGCGGACGCCGAAATGGCAACCTGCTCGCGCTACGTCGCGGTTCTGATGGACCAGCACCTTGAGCGCAACATGGCATGCGCCGCGCAAGTGCGCGGGGTGTAAACTCGAAACCCATCGCTTACTATGATTATCGGAGAGTCCAGCTAGTAGGCCCAGCGAATCAGAATCCCGCCCGAGGTATATCCCGCACCGACTGCGACGAGTAAAACGAGATCCCCTTTCTTGAGCCGGCCCTGCTCCACGGCATCGCGCAGCCCGAGGGGTATGGTTCCCCCAGTCGTATTTCCGTAGCGATCGATGTTCACCATGATTCTTGCGTCGTCCACGCCAAGACGCCCCTGCATGGCGCGAATAATCCGCAAGTTGGCTTGATGGGGCACAACCAGCGCCAGGTCTTTACTCGTGAATCCATTTCGTTCGAGCATTTCGCACGCAAGATCCGCCATGCGGCGCACCGCGTATTTGAAGACCTGAGCGCCTTCTTGATGAACGTAGTGCATCTTCTGATCCACGGTTTCGTGCGAGGCTGGGTGAAGCGACCCGCCGCCGGGCATGAAGAGATATTTTCCCCCGGAGCCGTCGATATCATGCACGAAGTCGAGAATGCCTTCGTCGTCGCGGTCGGTGTGCTCCAGCAGGACGGCTCCCGCGCCATCCCCAAACAACACGCAGGTAGTGCGATCCTTATAATCCAGAATGGAAGTCATGACGTCACTTCCGATGACCAGCGCTTTTTTTTGAGTGCCGGCGCCCACAAATTGTGCGCCGACCGTCAGGGCATAGAGAAATCCGGAACAGGCCGCCGAAAGATCGAATCCCCAGGCGTGCGTTGCGCCCAGATTGTTCTGAACCAAACAGGCGGTTGCGGGGAACATCATGTCCGGCGTGACGCTGGCAACCACGATCAGGTCGATCTCCGAAGCGGGGACGTTCTTAGAGGCGAGGAGCTGGCGTGCGGCAGCTGTGGCCAGATCCGACGCGCCGACGCCCTTACCGGCGACGTGGCGTTCGCGGATGCCAGTGCGCTCCCGAATCCATGCATCGTCGGTTTCCACCAGCTTCTCCAAATCGGCATTGGTCATCACCCGGGGCGGGACGTACCCGCTCACACCGGTAATCTTTGCTGCAATACGTCTGGACATTCTGTCTCCAAGTGGCTTGTTGGTTCCCGGCAAGAAGAACCGCGATTTTACGCAATCAAAGGCGGCGAAACAAGCCTGGTGTGGCTGCCTCTTTTCAGAGACGCACCGGCAGGACGGGCTTCAGCCTGTCGGGTTTTGATCTTCGCGGAGATGGCAGAAGTCAAAAGAAGACAGTCTGAAGCTTGTCCTACTGGACCTAATGGAAGACTTCCGGCTCCTGGGCAAGGGCGGGATTCAGGATCAGGGGGTTCGGCAATTCCCGCAGGCGGGAAATAAACATCCGCACCAAGTCGGGATCAAACTGCGCTTTGCCACAGCGATCGAGTTCCTGGAACGCTTCTTCCGGCGTGCGCGCTTTCTTGTACGTGCGCTCGGAGGTGATTGTGTCGTAGGCGTCGGCAATCGCGATGATTCGCGCGCCCATCGGAATCTGGCCGCCGGCAAGTCCCTCCGGGTAGCCCGAGCCGTCGAAGAATTCATGATGATGGGCGACCATTTCGCGGATGCTTTCGGTGCCTCGCAGCGGTTCGAGCAGCTTGGCGCCGTACTCCACGTGGCGCTTCATCGCTTCCCATTCATCGGGATTGAGCGGGCCGTTTTTGTTCAAGATCGATTCCATGATTCCGACTTTTCCAACGTCATGCAGCATGCCGCCCAGCCGCACTTCCTCGATTTCAGGGCCTTCCAGGCCGAGGGCTTCGGCAATCAAGACGGCGTAGCTGGAAACCTTTTGAGAGTGGCCCTGAGTGAACTGATCCTTTGCATCGACGGCGAGCGCAAGAGACGTGAGCGTATCCATGACGATGGGAGGCAGCGGCTCGAAGGACAACTCGCCGGAGGGTTCGGACATTTCATTTGCGGCCCGGCGTTTCGCGACGGATTCCGTTTCGGCGAGCGACCTGGCGAACTGCTCGATCCGGCTGTAGATTTCCACAAACGCGTCGGGGCCGGTGGTGAACAGGCGCTTGAGTGTGACGCCGAGGTACGCGTCGAGGACGTCGCGCTTCCATTGCCTGGAATCATCCGAATTGAATTGATCCGCGGTGGAAACGGCGTTGCCGCCCTGATGCTTGGAAAGATACATCGAGGCATCGGCGACCTGAATCAGTTCCTGCGGAGTCGATCCGTTCAGCGGAAACGTCGCGACGCCAAAACTGGAAGTCACGTTTTTTTCGCGCAGGACGGGATCGGAGCAAATCCACGAGCGCAGTTTTGCGGCAAGCTGGTGGCTTTGCGTGGAGTCTGTTTCGGGCATCAGGATGACGAACTCATCGCCTCCATAGCGCGCCACTACGTCCGATCGACGGCAATTCAATTCGAGAATGTGCGCAACGCGCTGCAGCACAAGGTCGCCGTCCAAATGTCCATAAAAATCGTTGACGAATTTGAAACGGTCCAAATCCATCAGCACCAGCGAAAAGGACCGTCCCGCGCGCGTCGAGCGCTTCCATTCCGCCGAGAGCGCCTCCATGAAGAAGCGATGGGTTTTCAACCCGGTCATGCCGTCGGTAATGGCCTGTTCCTGCGCTTTCTGGAATGCGATTGCGTTGTGGAGCGCGCCGGAAATCAGGTCGGCCAGCGTCCCAAGGAACAGAATCTCTTCCTGGGGGAAGTCGGAGGTCTTGTCTGTCTCCACGTACAACACTCCATGCAACTGGTCGGCGTACACGATCGGCAGTGCGATTGCGGATTCGGAACCCGCGAGCACAGGCTCGCCCGTGGAGTGCTGCGCGTCGTAGGACACGACCGCCATCTGTCCCGTGCGTGCGACGCGCCCTACCACATTGCCGTCCAGGCCCAGCCGGCGCCCCAGTGCGCCCTTGCGCTGTCCTGCTTCGGCCTGGATCACGATTTCCTTGGCCGAATAATCGAGCAGCCCGATTCCGATGTGAGAGTAGTCGAGCACTTGTTCCAGCTCTTCCGCGATTTTGGCGAGCATTTCATCCGGATTGAGCGTCGTAATGATATTGCGGGAGATGTTGTTGAACAGAGCCAAGCGGCGCGATTTCGCCCGCTCTTCGCGAAACAAACGCGCATTTTCGAGGGCAATGACCGCTTCGCTCGCGAGCACGCGCATCATTTCCAGGTGGCCGTAATCGAGAGCGCGTTCCTGCGGACTCTGCAGGATCATGGCTCCGATGGGCCGCTCGTACAACAGCAGGGGCACACCGCAAAAACATCCTTTGTGCGTATTCTGTGGTTCGAGACCGAGCTTGCGCATTTCTTCGGCATAATTTTCCCGGATCAAAATGGGCTGGCGCGTGCGCATCAGATATTCAATCACCATGTTGCCGCCAAATGGCCGGGACCTTTTGGGCAGAACTTCGCCGTCGCTCACCTCGACTTCAAATTTAATTTCATTCCGGGCCGTATCGTGGAGCGCGACACAGAAATGGTTCACGTCGAACAGGCGCTTGATTTCGTTCAGAATCGTCTCGAAAAGAGTGTCCGGGTCCAGGGTGGAGCTCAGCGCGCGGCCAATTTCGTTGAGCATATGAAGCTCTTGCGTGCGGCGCGAGCTCTGCTGGACGAGATAACTATTTTCGACGGCCATCCCGATTTGGTGGCCCAGCGCAAGCAGCAGGCGAAGTTCGGCCGCGGTAAACCGGCGGGGATCGGGGGTGCCGAGGAACAATACGCCGAACGCATGTTCCTTGGCTTGCAGGCTAATCCCCACGACGGTGCGCAAATGCTGGCTCGTGGCAAGCTGCCGGAAACGCCGGAAGGCTTCCTCCCCATCGAGAGCTGTCCAGGAAGCGTCGCGCCCGAGTTCTCGCAAAACGACGAGCCCGCCCAAGCGCGAAACCATATCCACGAGATGATCGTCGAGGCCCTCTTCCTGGGCGATCGCGCAGAAATTTTCCGCCAAGCCGACGGCGACGACGGAGGTTGGACCCTGGGCATGTCCGTGATGCAGAAAAAGCGCGCCGGCCGGCATGCGCACGACGCTCAGTACGCGCTCGACAGCATGCGAGAGCATCTGTTGAATTTCCGGGCCGACAAAACTGGAAGTTTCCAGGTTCACATTGGAAAGCGCCAGCATGTTCTGTTCGACGCGGCGCTTTTCCTCTTCGTAAAGTCCCATCACCATCAAGGCCGCCGCGAACAGCTGGGGCAGAAGCTCCAGCGCGCGCAGCGAATTGGCGATGCGGTTACTGAGCAACAGCTCCCCGATCAGGATCGCGCCCCAACTGAGGAACGAAGCAGCCAGCAGCAAATCCGCAAAAGTTTCGTGGCGCTGGCTCTCCTGGTAGAAGACCCAGGCGATGACCGCAAGCACAAGGGCGACGCCGAGTTGCGGCGAAATTCTGACCACATGCAGATAGTAGGCGGCCGACCACAATGCAAACACCCCGCCCGCGGCGATCTGCGGACGGACCCATGGCTCGGTATTCGTGTACACCTGGGCTGTGCTGAAAAACAGCAGCGCTGCCGCGGCCAGCAGCCATTCGTTGACCGCCGCTTGCCACGGGGCGACGACCATCCAGGGCTCGAGAGCGGGGCTGAGGTAGTGCAGAGCGAGCAGGCACCATCCGGCGCTCCAGAACATGAGGTAGGCCTGGCGCCGCAAGCTGTGCATGTACGCAAAGAAACCCGACGTCAATGCCGACGCTGCCAGCAGGGTGATCGCAATAATGCTTTCCGAGGTCATCAAATCAAATGCGCCGCCAAGGGCGCAAACCGCACTTTCCACTCGATTCGAGTGCAGTGGCCGGCGCCGTATAGTGAAACGATCAAAGTCTTATCTGTCTTATCAAGCTTATCAAGGAATCTATGCCGCCAATTATCGGACGAGGATGTATTTGCCAGCGACAGATACACCACACCTCTTCCGCGAAATTTTGCCACTTTTGCGACTATAAGGGACGCCTTTCCAGACGGTCAAGGGTACGGGGGTACCAGTCGGGAACAAGGCACGTGAAAGATCGGACACACGATTTTTTAACTAAGAATTGACCTTTATCTCTTTTTGGCACCGTGGGGATTGCCCGATTCCAGGCGGGTCAGTTTGCGATTTTAGTAGGATAGCCGCTCTTGGCTGTCCCGCACAGTCTCAGCAGGGCGAAAGCGGACAGCCAAGAGTGGCTGTCCTACCAAACAAATTGACTCACTACTGCACGGTGCTGTGGCTCGCCATCCCATGCCGGTTCGGCTAAGATGAATTGCTTTTCAATTACAGGAGAGATTGACAAGGGGCATGACCACGACTTCTAGCGCATCGGGAAAACCGGCTGGCGAAATTCGCGTACGGTTCGCGCCCTCGCCGACGGGCTATTTGCACGTGGGGGGTGCGCGCACCGCCCTTTTCAATTGGTTGTTTGCGCGCGCGCAGAGCGGCACGATGGTTCTGCGCATCGAGGACACGGACATCGAACGCAATCGCCCGGAACTGGTTGAGGGCATCCTTGATGGCCTGCGATGGCTCGGAGTCGATTGGGACGAAGGTCCTTACTTTCAGTCACAGCGCCTGGATTTGCATCGTGAAGCGGCGCTGAAGCTGGCCGCTTCGGGCGCGGCCTACTTTTGCGATTGTCCGCCGGAAAAATATGCGGGCGGCGATGCCGTGGAGGAAACCGAGGACGCGAAAAAAGAGCAGGGCCCGCGCCGCATCACACGCTGCGCGTGTCGCGAAGGCAAGTCCGGACTCAGCGCGGAAAATGCGGCGATCCGTTTCCGCGTTCCGCTCGGCGCGACCACCCAATTCGAGGACGCGGTTTTCGGTCCGCGCGAAGTGGCGAACGAGGAGATCGAGGATTTCGTTCTCTTGCGCTCACCCAAAGATGGCCAAGCGCACGGCGGGCCGACGTATCAACTGAGCGTCGTTGTGGACGACATCGACATGCGGATCACGCACGTGATTCGCGGCTCCGATCACATCTCCAATACGCCGAAGCAGGCGCTGCTGTATCGCGCGCTCGGCGCCACGCCGCCGATTTTTGCGCACGTGCCGCTGATTCTGGGGCCGGACCGCACGCGGCTTTCCAAGCGCCATGGCGCAACCAGCGTGGGATCGTATCGCGACGAAGGTTTTCTGCCCGAGGCATTTCGGAATTTTCTGGCGCTGCTCGGTTGGTCGGCGGGGAACGAAGAATTCATGCGAACCTCGGAAATTGTCGAACGATTCTCGCTCGAAGGCGTGAGCCGCACGAATGCCGTTTTCGACCGCCCCAAGCTCGAGTGGTTCAACACGCAATATCTGCAGAAACTGCCGATCGACGAGCTTCTTCCCGCTGTGCAAGGCGAGCTGGAGCGCTCGAAGCTGTGGCAACCGGAATGGGCGGGCGAAAAGCGCGAGTGGTTTTCTAAAACCGTGGACTTGCTGCGTCCGCGCACGCGCTTGCTGCCGGATTTTTCGACGTGGGCCCGCGCATTTTTCACCGATTCGTTCGAGTATGATCCGCAGGCCCGTGAGAAATTCTGGAAGGACGAACGCCTGGGCGCGATGCTCGGCAAACTGGCGGACGCACTCGCGGCTCTTCCCGACTGGAATCACGACGCGTGCGACCACGCCCTGCGCGAACTGGCTGCGGCCGAAGGCGTAAAGGCCGGTTTGCTGATCAATGCGACGCGCGTGGCGATTGTGGGGCAGTCCGTGGCGCCGCCGCTGTTTGAAACGATGCTGGTGCTCGGCCAGGAGCGCGTGGTCAGCCGCCTGCGCCGCGGCGTCGAATACATTCTTACAAGGAACAGTTGGTTTTTTTACGGGACTCAGTGCAATTTCGACTTTATTTTTGCTCCGATTCTTAATGGGGGTGGCGGAAGCACCGGCTTTTCCGGCGAATAGCCGAATTACAGCCATGTGGTTTCCCACACATGAACGTGGTTTTGCTTCGGCAATTTTTAATTCTGCTCAATATTTTGCTTTAGCCGTGTTTAATCCTATTATGGGTTGGGTTCTTGTAGCTTTTGGCTGGCGTCATGTCTTTTACTTTGTAGGTATGGCTGGCATTATTTTGGCAATGATTTGGTTTAAGGTGATTCGCACACCTCATGAGCATTCCGGTGTAAATCAGGCTGAGTTGGATTATATCCAATCGGGCGGCGGTTTGGCTAATGTAGGGGATAATAAATCGGAAATTAAATGGTCCTATGTAAAGGCGCTTATTACAAACCGGATGCTGCTTGGTGTATATTTTGGCCAGTTTTGTTTGAATACGATTACCTGGTTCTTTTTGACTTGGTTTCCGACTTATTTGGTACAAGCGAAAGGAATGTCTATTTTAAAGGTTGGTCTTGTTGCAGCGATTCCGGCTATCTGTGGTTTTATCGGCGGACTGCTTGGCGGTTATGTATCTGATAGTTTGTTACGTCACGGAAAATCACTGAGTGTAGCGCGTAAAGCCCCGATTATTATCGGATTAACTATGTCTGGTAGTATTATTTTAGCCAATTATGTTACGACACAATGGGTGGTTATTGCAGTCATGGCATTAGCCTTTTTCTCAAAAGGTTTTGGGGCACTTGGCTGGAGCGTTGTTAGTGATACATCGCCAAAAGAAATGCTGGGCTTAAGTGGTGGTATTTTTAATTTCATCGGCAATATGGCTAGTATTGTTACACCGATTGTCATTGGTTATATCTTAAATGTAACTCATTCATTTAATGGTGCTTTGATTTTTGTCGGTGCCATGGGGATATTAGGTGCTTTGTCTTATCTTGTTGTTGTCGGAGAGATTAAGCGTGTTGAATTGAGAAATATCAAGGAAGACTAAAGGATTAACAGGTTGTTTTATTATAAATAACCTGGTTTATATATAATTCTGACTAAGTAGCAGTGTATCATTGCTATAATAATATTTAGGAGAGATGAAAGATGAAAATCGGATTTATTGGACTAGGAATTATGGGGAAACCCATGAGCAAAAATTTATTAAAAGCCGGTTATGAATTAGTCGTTTGTGACGTAGTCAAAGCGGCTATTGACGAAATAGTTGCCGCCGGAGCCAAATCAGCACCGACACCCAAAGCCGTTGCCGAGCAGGCCGATATTGTGATAACCATGCTGCCGAATTCTCCGCATGTAAAACAGGTTGTGCTGGGAGAAAACGGCGTGATTGAAGGTGCGAAAAAAGGTTCAATTGTTATTGATATGAGTTCCATTGCGCCGCTTGTAAGCCGTGAAGTTGCTGAAAAATTGGCTGCCAAAGGCATAGAAATGTTAGATGCTCCTGTAAGCGGTGGAGAACCCAAAGCCATTGACGGCACGCTTTCCGTCATGGTTGGCGGTAAAAAAGCCGTATTTGATAAGTGCTACGATATTATGAAGACCATGGCGGGTTCTGTTGTACTGACAGGAGACGTCGGTGCGGGAAATGTAACGAAGCTTGCCAATCAGATAATTGTAGCCATTAACATCGCTGCCATGTCTGAAGCGTTAGTACTCGCAAGTAAAGTGGGCGTAGAACCGGAATTGGTATACAAAGCCATTCGCGGCGGACTGGCAGGAAGTACCGTACTGGATGCCAAAGCACCGCTTGTAATGGATCGTAAATTTGACCCAGGCTTCCGCATCAACCTTCACATCAAAGATTTGAACAATGTACTCGAAACTTCGCATGAAGTGGGCGTACCATTGCCGCTGACGGCTGCCGTCATGGAAATGATGCAGGCACTCAAAGTCGATGGCATGGGAAATGAAGATCATTGCAGTTTGGCAAAATACTATGAAAAAATGGCGAATGTTGAAGTCAAACGGTAGGTTAAAAAATATAGAGCCTCTTATCTTTTGATAAGAGGTTTTGTTTCAATCTATTTTAGTATGAACAGACAGAGGAGGGTAATTATGGAATATTATTGTACGGGGTCTAAGATTGTATTGCGTTTAGATAAAGGCGAAGAAATTTTGGCAACACTCACTCTGTTTTGTCAGCAGCATAACATAAAATTAGCCACTGTCACAGGCATTGGTGCGATTAACAAGGCCAGTATCGGTGTTTTTATGCAAGATATAAAAGAATATCATTCTACGGAATTGACAGGAAATATGGAAATTACAAGCCTTGTAGGAAATATTTCCCAAAAAGAAGGGGGAGTTTATCTCCATTTGCACATCAATTTGGCTGATGAAACATATCAAGTCCGTGGCGGACACTTAAATTCTGCTTGGGTTGGGGCTACAGGTGAATTGGTTATGGATATTATTGATGGTCAAGTGGAACGTGAATATAATCCGGAAATTGGTCTTAATCTTATGAAGTTTGTGTCTGAATCTGCATAAGTGGCTAAAATAGTTGCCAAGGACTGGTAGGTGCTATACACTTTAAGTAAATAGAATAAACAGATAGATAGGACGTGACAAAAACATGCGAATTGTAGTTGCTCCGGATTCATTTAAAGGAAGCTTGTCGGCCATGGAAGTGGCGAGTGCCATGGAGAAGGGAATTCATGCTGTTTTCCCGGAGGCCCAGGTAAGTAAGGTACCTATCGCTGATGGTGGCGAGGGAACTGTAGAAGCGCTAGTTGCTGTTACAGGAGGACGTATTATTCATCAACAAGTGCTGGGCCCGCTTGGCGATAGAACACAAGCAAGCTGGGGTCTATTGGGCGATGGCGAAACAGCGGTGATTGAAATGGCTGCTGCCTCAGGGATCACACTGATACCGGCAGAAAAACGCAATCCGCGAGTGGCTACAACGTATGGTACAGGCCAATTGATTCAAGCAGCACTCGATCAAGGAATCAAAAAGATTATTATTGGTATTGGCGGCAGCGCTACGAATGACGGCGGTGCTGGTATGGCTCAGGCATTGGGGGTAAAATTTCTCGATGCTAGTGGACAAGAATTGTCCTATGGCGGTGCTGCCTTTGCGCAGCTTGCTACAATTGATACGACTAAAATCGATTCGCGGTTGACTCAAACAACGATATTAGTAGCTAGTGATGTGGATAATCCCTTGTGTGGTGAACATGGTGCATCTGCTGTGTACGGCCCACAAAAGGGCGCGACACCAGAAATTGTAGCTGAGCTTGATCAAGCATTGAAACATTATGCTGAAGTAGCTGAAAAAATTACTGGAAAAGCGGTGCTCAATCTTCCTGGAGCTGGAGCTGCGGGTGGACTGGGGGCAGGCTTAATGCTTTTTACTCAGGCTAAGCTTCGTCCAGGTGTTGAAATTGTCTTAGAAGCCTGTGATTTTAGCAATACAGTAAAACAGGCTGACTTGGTGATTACCGGAGAAGGCAATACGGATTTCCAAACGGCCCATGGCAAAGCACCTGTCGGTATTGCTCAAATTGCAAAACAGTATGGTGTACCTGTCGTTTGTTTGTCAGGCGGTTTAGGGAAGGGCTGTGATGATGTGTTAAAAAAAGGCATTGATGCCTTAATGAGCACAGTACCGCGGCCTATGGAACTTACAGAATGTATGGCTCAAGCAGGAGACTTGCTTCAGGAAGCAGCAACGAGAGTTTGCCGTCTTATTCAAGTGGGCTTCGAAATATCCAGTAGAAATCGATAAACAGACAGATTCTACTATTTCACTCTAAAGAAAACATGCTCACAAAGAATTTTATGTGAGCATGTTTTTATAGGTCGTTATCGAATAGGAGAAAATCGGCGATGAGAAACTCAGAGATTCATGTTATTTATGGTTCCAATCCAGCCCAAATGATTTATGACCTTTTGGATAAAATTGAGCTTGCTAAAGAGCTTGATCCCGATATGAATATTGGGATCAAGCCTAATCTTGTTGTGGCGAAAAAGGCTAGTGAGGGAGCTACGACATCCCCTGAGATTGTGGAAGGGGTTATCCGTTATTTACGTAACCATGGGATGAAACATATTGCGATTATGGAAGGTTCTTGGGTTGGTGACAATACGAAACGAGCATTTAAGGTTTGTGGCTATGAAGCCCTCTCTAACAAATATAACGTACCTTTATATGATTTGAAGGACGATGATTTTGTTGTTAAGCAAGTAGAGGACCTTTCGATGAAAGTTTGTAAAAAACCGCTTGAAGTGGATTTTTTAATTAATATTCCTGTGTTAAAAGCTCATTGCCAAACACTGATGACTTGTTCGTTAAAAAATATGAAGGGCTGTTTGCCTGACAGTGAAAAACGCCACTTTCATAGTCTGGGACTTGATAAACCAATTGGTTATTTAGGTAAGGTGTTAAAAGGCGATCTGATTATTGTTGATTCTATTGCAGGTGATCTGACTTTTGAAGAAGGCGGAAATCCCGTGCAAATGGATCGCATTATGGTTGGGAAAGACCCCGTGCTTGTGGATACTTATGCCGCTGATTTACTCGGATATTCGAAAGACGATATTGCTTATATTGATATTGCCGAACGGGCCGGTGTGGGGTCGGCCGATCTTCAGGGGGCGCAAATTGTTGAATATAATATTGGATTAAAAAATGGCACACAATTTAAACCTTCCAATAAGGCAAAGCGGTTGGGGCAAAAGGTTGTGGCTAAAGAAGCCTGTTCTGCTTGTTACGGTACTTTGATTCATGCGCTGCAACGATTGGATGAGAAAGGTCAATTAAAATTTTTGCACTCCTCTCTCTGTATTGGTCAGGGCTTTCGTGGACAGACAGCTGATGGGTTGGGGATTGGTCAATGTACGAGTCAATGCCAGAACCATGTTGCAGGATGCCCACCGACAGGGAAAAGTATTGTGGATTTTTTGGAAGAACAACTGCACAAATAGGGTAGTAATAATGTGATATAAGTCAAAAATCGACATAAAATATAGATTTTCTTTGTTATCATATGTTTTGTATAAAAGTATATTATGATCCACTAGCGTTGCATAAAACAAATTAGAAACAATCAATCTTTAAAATCAGGCAGAAATGATCAAAAACATCATATTTTATAGTTTTAATCACTAGCGTTGCATAAATCAAATTAGAAACAATCAATGTTTAAAATCGGGCAAAAATAATTAAAATCGTCTTATTTTATAGCTTTATCCTATAAAAACAATAAAAATCTCCTTATAATAGAGATATAGCAGGTAACCCTGTCCATAATCTCTAAAAGAAGGAGATCATCCATGGATAAGGATACCACAAAATCCACATTTGATAAAGTGTTTGAATCATTTACCTATGAAGAATTTTATAAAATTGTTGCTTTTGCGCACGTCGATTAGCGCTTCTACACTGTCCCGACGGATAAGAAAGATTGATCACTCTGTTTGGGCTCAAACATTCTCAGTCCTATCCCATAATACGACCAAACAGTTGGTCTCTAAAGCAAGTTATGAGCCCAAGGACTACCGGATTAATATTATTGATGCTAGTACCATTTCCTTATGCCTAACTAAATATTTGTGGGCTGAGTTTCGCGGCACCAAAGCAGGCATCAAACTTCATCAAAGAATTATGCTGCACGATGGTCAAGCTTATCCGGATAAAGCCATTCTGAGTCCTGCTAAGCCAGCTGACAAATCACAGATGGATGAATTGGTTAGTACCGATAGCGATGTCCTGAATGTATTTGATAGAGGGTACGTCGATTATAAAAAATGGGATACTTATTGTCAGCAAGGAATACGATTTGTGTCTCGGTTAAAAGCAAATGCAATCTCGGAACCAGTCCAAACGCAGTCTACAGCCAGATCTGGATTGCGCTGATTACTTTTTGCTTATTGCGTGTGGTACAGCAAGATTTACTTGTTCCCAAAACTTTGCTTGAGGTGATGCGAGCTGTAATAAACCACTTGTATCAGCCCTTTATTGAAATGCTTGATACCTTGCAACGACAGCCCTCAAGAAATTCACTTGGTCGACGACGATACGATTACCTACAGGAATTTGAGCAATTTTCGAAAGAAATAGAATCTGTATTTTATGGCGGTATTTTGTTTGACGACAAAAACATGGAGCTCTACGTATAGAACCTTGATAATGAACACAGTCAAATATATGTAAAAATGTGGATATGGGGTTGCCTTTATTCCAGTATCCTTTTTAATATCGAGAAACAAAAATAATTTCTGATTATTCAATCTAATCTATTCTATTGACATTTGACATTTGCTTTTATTTTTTATGCAACGCTAGTGATTCAACATAAATACGTATATAAGCAATCTGGTAATATGTCAAGCCATAAAAAATAAGTTTTGTAGACAATCCGCAAAAAAAGAGCGCACTTAACAAACCTTTTCTTCCACCTGAAGAAAAAGTAAAATAGTGGAATATATTAAATTCGGCTTATTCTACTTAGAGAGTAAAGCTGATGGTTGGCCAGCAATCCAAAAATCAGCCGGATGAATTTACGAGCAGTAAGTGCGAGTGCGCGTTTGTGTTGATGAGTTTTTACCTCATCATACTTTTTCTGGTAAAAAGCTGCATATTCAGGTAAATGATTTTTTATATGACTTGTGGCTTCAATTAAGTAGTATCTAAGGTATGTGTTACCGGCTTTTGAAAGAATGGTGTCATCGGTAATTGCTAAAAAAAATAGAAAGGGCTGTTGCACTAAGCGAAGATTCCACTATATATGTGAGCTATTTTGGTCAAAACCCACAACATGTAGTAGAAAAATTCTTAGTGCAACAGCCCCTTCTTTTTCACTGTACTTTTTGGATTGCATTGTTTTTCTGCACTGATTGGTGCAGAAAACAACATATATTGCAGAAGTGTCTTTGAAAAACTCAGAAAATATATACTTTTTTGATTGGCCTAATGATATGGAATCTTACAACGATCCCGCATTCGGTGTAATAATAGGGGAAAAGAGTAAGGGATATATACTACGTTTGTAACAAGAAATACTGCAACTGTAGCATAAAAGATAAGATAATTGACGATATAGTCATGGTAAAAGCTAATCAGATCAATACTTTCAATATTGGCATGAAAATTGCAATTGACATATTATACAGAATAGTGAAAGCAATGCTAGGAAGTTATTAGATTGAAAAGGAGGCAATTATAATGAATAATATTTTGATTAGAGGAGGACGTGTAGTCGATCCGGCTAGGAATATTGATGCAATTGAAAATGTTTCTATTCAAGGGGAGCGGATTGTAGAGGCGGAGAATAGCGAAGATTATTCAGATCAACAGGTAATTTGGGCTGAGGGATGTATTGTAGTGCCGGGTTTAATTGACTTTCACACTCACGTTTTTTATGAAGGAACAGAAGCCAGTATTCCGCCTGATGTGGGGATGTTGCCTAATGGAGTTACGACGACAGTTGATGGCGGTACAGCAGGAACGGCGAATTACGAATTATTTCATAAGAGCATTATTGCCAATAGTCTTGTCCGTATCAAAAGCTTTTTAAGCGTGTCCCCCACGGGTCAGGCCACAAGTAAATATGATGAAAATCAGAATCCTAAGTATTATGATGAAGAAAAGATGGAATTTCTTTTTAAGAAATATCCCCAGGAATTGCTTGGGCTAAAAGTACGGCAAAGTAAGGATGTGGTGGGTGAACTGGAACTGTCACCGTTTAAAAAGGCCTTGGAAATTGCGGAAAGATTATCATGTAAAGTGGCGGTACACACGACAGATTCTCCAGGTACGACGAGCGAATTAGTTAAGTTGTTTCGCAAAGGAGATATTTTTACTCATGTCTTCCATGGTAAAGGTAGTACGATTATTGGAGAAGATGGCAAGGTTCTTTCTGAGGTAAAGGAAGCACGTAAACGTGGTGTGGTTTTTGATGCAGCTAATGGTAAAAATCACTTTGCCTTTAGAACTGCTCAGTTGGCGATTGCTAACGGATTTTTGCCGGATATTATTAGCAGCGATTTAACGTGGTTGACGATGTTTAAACAACCGACATTTGGGTTACCTTGGCTGATGTCAAAATATCTGGCATTAGGAATGAAGCTATCAGATATTGTGGCGGCGTGTACGGCAGTACCGGCGGCTGTGATGGATATGGCTGGTGAAATAGGAACGCTTGCCCCCGGTGCTTGTGCCGATGTAACGATTTTAAAATTAGTTGATTATCCTTGTGATTTTGTGGATGTAGCTGGCGATCATCATACAGGAACGAAGCTTTTGCTACCTCAAGCGACGATTCGAGCAGGACGCATTGTTTTTCGGCAACTGAATTTTTAGCTTTTTTTATTTTGGATAACAGTTGAATTGTATGATGAAGAATAAAGGAGATTAGTGGACTATATGGATAATAAATGGATCAAAATAGCCGGTACTTTGATGCTAGGACTGTTCGTCGCTTACCGGGATTGCCTTCTATAGCACAGGATTTTGGATTTGGTGGTGCGAATTTTGCAGTTACATCCAGTCTTGTTTTAACGACATTTCTTGTAGGTTATGCTGTTGCCAATGTATTTGGTGGGATCATCATGTGCTTTGCCATATATTGCGGCAGTCATACTGGCCATACTCATGTCGATTATTAGTGATAAAACAGGAAAACGGGTGCTGATAGCGGCCTTGGGATTGCTTATTCCCGGAATATTATTAATATTATTGCCGCAAGTTGAAGGTGGTTATCTAAAACTAGGTTTAATTACTGTAGCATTGGGATATTATGCAAGCAGCTTTACACCTAATATCTGGTCAATTTTGCAATCGTCCGTGGAACCTGAAGCAGTAGGTCCTGCCTCAGGGATTATTAATGGCTTGGGAGCAGGCGGTGGCGGTACATTAGCGGGCTTTTTAGTAGGCCTGTTAAAACAATCAACGGGTTCTTATATGTCGGGATTTGTAGCATTAGGTATTATTGTTGTACTTGGAGGTATCTCTCTTTTGATTTATGGAAGGATCAAAGAAAAGCAGTTGGCTGTATCTGCTCTGAAATAAGTTTTATAAGCAAAGCATTTTTAGACTTTATTCCTCGTTTGCCTGGAATAAAGTCTGTTTTCTTATTTAAAAGGAGAAATTTAATTAAGATAGTGATACTATTAGAATTGTAATAAAAATGGAAAAAGAAGTTTTTAGCTGAGGATAATCTAATTAGACTCGGATAAACTAAGAAAGTTACATATTGGAGGTGCGACAATGGAAGTAGAGCAACTACAGACATTGATTGAGAAGGACTTTCCTACATATATAAAAGATCTTGAGTATATTACGAATATTGATAGTGGTTCCCGAGACAAGGATGGTACTCGCAAAATAGCCGAGTATTTGGCTGAAAAACTCAAGGCTAGCGGAGCTCATACGGAATTTGTTACGAATGAGGATTCAACCCATTTAATTGCGCGATTTCAAGGTAAGGGGAAAGTTAAGATTCTAATGCTTGCGCATATTGATACGGTATTTGATACCGGGGAAGTGAGCAGACGTCCTTTCCATATGGATCAAAACAAAAAGGCTTATGGACCAGGTGTCGGTGACGACAAGGCAACAGTTATTCAAACGGTTTACGTCATGAAGATTTTGCACGAACTGGATTTTCATGATTATGGTGAAGTTATTATCTATTATAATGGACAGGAAGAAATCGGTTCGGATGATGCGGAGAAAATTATTACGAAATTAGCGCAAGAAGTGGATTTTTGTATTGTCATGGATACGGCGCGACCCAAATGGGGCATTGTTACTCAGCGAAAAGGACGTTCGAGTTATCGCGTAGATGTGACAGGTAAGGCCGGCCATGCCGGAAATTCATCACAAACCGGCGCTAGTGCAACCGTTGAATTAGCCCATCAAATTCTTAATATTTATTCGTTGACACGGGGCCCTTTAGTAGAAGGCAATCTGGCGCAGCGGGCCATCGCACCAGATATTACCGCGAATATTGGTATCATTGGTACAAAGAATACGAAAGTAAACGTGATTCCTGCGGATGCTTTTGCTGAAATAGAAATTAGGGCGTTCTCTCTAAGCGATTTAAAACGCCTGGACAAGCAAATTCACGATTTTGCCCAGTGCAAAATTGTGCCTGATGCGAAGGTTGTTATTAAGGGAAGCATACAAAATGTCCCTTTAGAGAAAACGAAGCAGATAAGTGTACTTGTAGATATCTATCGTACTCTTGTGAAACAGACTTATCAAGCGGACGTATGGGAAGAAGCGGCTGGAGGTGTGACGGATGGCAATGTTGCAGCACTTTATGTGCCGACGCTAGATGCATTAGGAATAGAGAATTATGATGAACATACGGATCACGAGTGGGTTGACTTGAACACTGTTGGACCACGTACGGTGGCATTGCTTCTTCTCATTCAAGAGGTTTGTCAAAAATGGCCATTATGGTAAATTTAAATATTGCTACTTGCTTTAATGTCGTACCTGTGATATTCTATGTAAGCTGTCTCGTTAGGCCGTCTCAAAAACAACAATTACAATCAGTGAAGCTGAAAAAAAGTTGTTGACATAACAGGGCGCCTGTGATAATATAAACGAGTCGCTAAAAACGACAGACAAACGCTTCTGCAGCTACGGCTGTGAAGCGAAAAAAATATGTTGACAACATCGCTTGCGATGTGGTAACATATAAAAGCTGTCGCAAGACAACATGCTCTCTGAAAACTAAACAATGGTAATGATTAATGCCAGATGTGCGGGTTTCTTTTAACTAAGAAACCAACCAAAATAATTTCTGATTTGAATTTATCGAGCCTATCAAAAGGCTTCGTAAAATAAACTTTTATGGAGAGTTTGATCCTGGCTCAGGACGAACGCTGGCGGCGTGCCTAACACATGCAAGTCGAACGGAGAAATCAGCAATGATTTCTTAGTGGCGAACGGGTGAGTAACACGTAGACAACCTGCCTTCCAGATGGGGACAACAATCCGAAAGGGTTGCTAATACCGAATGTGTTTGTTTCTTCACAAGAAGAGACAAAGAAAGATGGCCTCTATTTATAAGCTATCGCTGGAAGATGGGTCTGCGTCTGATTAGCTAGTTGGTGGGGTAATGGCCTACCAAGGCGACGATCAGTAGCCGGTCTGAGAGGATGAACGGCCACACTGGGACTGAGACACGGCCCAGACTCCTACGGGAGGCAGCAGTGGGGAATCTTCCACAATGGACGAAAGTCTGATGGAGCAACGCCGCGTGAGTGAAGAAGGCTTTCGGGTCGTAAAACTCTGTCTTCAGGGACGAATGTGCGATTTGTGAATAATGAGTCGCAATGACGGTACCTGAGGAGGAAGCCACGGCTAACTACGTGCCAGCAGCCGCGGTAATACGTAGGTGGCAAGCGTTGTCCGGAATTATTGGGCGTAAAGCGCGCGCAGGCGGGAACATTAGTCTATCTTAAAAGTGCGGAGCTCAACTCCGTGATGGGGTAGAAACTGTGTTTCTTGAGTGCAGGAGAGGAAAGTGGAATTCCCAGTGTAGCGGTGAAATGCGTAGAGATTGGGAGGAACACCAGTGGCGAAGGCGACTTTCTGGACTGTGTCTGACGCTGAGGCGCGAAAGCCAGGGGAGTGAACGGGATTAGATACCCCGGTAATCCTGGCTGTAAACGATGGGTACTAGGTGTAGGAGGTATCGACCCCTTCTGTGCCGGAGTTAACGCAATAAGTACCCCGCCTGGGGAGTACGATCGCAAGGTTGAAACTCAAAGGAATTGACGGGGGCCCGCACAAGCGGTGGAGTATGTGGTTTAATTCGACGCAACGCGAAGAACCTTACCAGGGCTTGACATTGATTGAAACACCTAGAGATAGGTGCCTCTCTTCGGAGACAAGAAAACAGGTGGTGCATGGCTGTCGTCAGCTCGTGTCGTGAGATGTTGGGTTAAGTCCCGCAACGAGCGCAACCCCTATTCTATGTTGCCAGCACGTAAAGGTGGGAACTCATAGGAGACTGCCGTCGACAAGACGGAGGAAGGTGGGGATGACGTCAAGTCATCATGCCCCTTATGTCCTGGGCTACACACGTACTACAATGGGCTTAAACAAAGGGAAGCAAGACCGCGAGGTGGAGCCAATCCCATAAATAAGCTCTCAGTTCGGATTGCAGGCTGCAACTCGCCTGCATGAAGTCGGAATCGCTAGTAATCGCAGGTCAGCATACTGCGGTGAATACGTTCCCGGGCCTTGTACACACCGCCCGTCACACCACGAAAGTCTGCAACACCCGAAGCCGGTGAGGTAACCGTAAGGAGCCAGCCGTCGAAGGTGGGGCCGATGATTGGGGTGAAGTCGTAACAAGGTAGCCGTATCGGAAGGTGCGGCTGGATCACCTCCTTTCTAAGGAGCTTCGAGTTAGGGATAACCTAAGCTTATAAGCAACTAAGGTCGTTCACATCTGGCAAGATGAAATTACCATTGTTTGGTTTTGAGAGAGTAATCTCTCATATTACTGCTCTTTGAAAACTACACAGAAGAAGAAAGAACCTCTTTTTTTAGCAATAAAAAAATGATGTTCACTTAATAAGTACTTTAGAAGACTTATGAATTAGGCGATCAAAACGTGTTGCACAACCAATGTAGCGCAGCTAACATTGTAGAACCCGGCCATTTATGGCCAAAGTTTTGCACTAAGGCAGCGATTTGGCACGTGAGACTGACTAGTTGTTGACAGATGCTAGGAAGACTCGAACGAGAGAAGCGGAGCGTACTTTTCGTACGTGCGTGATCGAGCGAGAGGCTGACGACGCAGATGGCGGCAAATAGGACAGTCGAACACAAGTCAAGCTACAAAGGGCATACGGCGGATGCCTAGGCGCTAAGAGCCGAAGAAGGACGGGATAAGCTCCGATAAGCTACGGTAAGCTGCAAGTAAGCATTGACCCGTAGATTTCCGAATGGGGGAACCCGGCGGTCGTAATGGGCCGTCACCTAACACTTGATGTTAGGAGGGCACCTGGGGAACTGAAACATCTAAGTACCCAGAGGAAAAGTAATCAAACGAGATTCCCAAAGTAGCGGCGAGCGAACAGGGAAGAGCCCAAACCAGCGAGAGCTTGCTCTGCTGGGGTTGAGGACCAGCATAAATTAAGAGCGGTTTAGTCGAAGTGTCTGGAAAGACACACCACAGAAGGTAAAAGTCCTGTAGGCGAAAGACTGAGCTTAACGGCTGGGATCCAGAGTACCACGAGACACGAGAAACCTTGTGGGAAGCAGGGGGGACCACCCTCCAAGGCAAAATACTTCTTAGCGACCGATAGCGTATAGTACCGTGAGGGAAAGGTGAAAAGCACCCCGGGAGGGGAGTGAAATAGAACCTGAAACCGTATGTCTACAAGCAGTCGAAGAGCGTATGTTTACAAGCTCGACGGCGTGCCTATTGAAGAATGAACCGGCGAGTTACAGTATCTAGCGAGGTTAAGTGGAAAACACGGAGCCGTAGCGAAAGCGAGTCTGAATAGGGCGACTAGTTAGATGTTGTAGACCCGAAACCGCAGTGATCTATCCATGGCCAGGTTGAAGCGCAGGTAAAATTGCGTGGAGGACCGAACTCGTGAGCGTTGAAAAGCTTTGAGATGAGTTGTGGATAGGGGTGAAATGCCAATCGAACGCGGAGATAGCTGGTTCTCCCCGAAATAGCTTTAGGGCTAGCCTCAAGTGTTAAGTATAGACGGTAGAGCTCTGGTTGGGCTAAGGGCCATATAGGTTACTGAACCCTGTCAAACTGCGAATGGCTATACTTTAGAGCTTGGGAGTCAGACTACGAGTGATAAGACCCGTTGTCAAAAGGGAAACAGCCCAGACCATCAGCTAAGGTCCCCAATGCCGTACTAAGTGGCAAAGGATGTAGAACTTCATAAACAACCAGGATGTTGGCTCAGAAGCAGCCACCATTTAAAGAGTGCGTAATAGCTCACTGGTCGAGAGGCTCTGCGCCGAAGATTTCCGGGGCTCAAGTACGGAACCGAAGCTATGGCTTTGTATCGTTAGATACAAGGGGTAGGGGAGCGTTCTTATCGGGTCGAAGCAGTACCGTAAGGAGCTGTGGACTGGTAAGAAGTGAGAATGCCGGTATGAGTAGCGAAAAGACAAGTGAGAATCTTGTCCACCGAAAGCCTAAGGATTCCTGAGGAAGGCTCGTCCGCTCAGGGTAAGTCGGGACCTAAGCCGAGGCTTATATGCGTAGGCGATGGACAACAGGTTGATATTCCTGTACCACCAGAAGTCGTTTGAGTGAAGGAGTGACACAGGAGGGTAGGTTACGCGCGAGGATGGAAATTCGCGTCTAAGCTTGTAGGGTGTTAGCGAGGGAAATCCCGGTAACGTGAAGCCTGAGAAGTGACGGATAGCTGTAAGCGATTACGGCGAATGAGCTGACCCCACACTGTCAAGAAAAGCTTCTAGCGAGACAACTGGTGCCCGTACCGCAAACCGACACAGGTAGGCGGGAAGAGAATTCTAAGGTGCGCGGGAAAACCCTTGTTAAGGAACTCGGCAAAATGTCCCCGTAACTTCGGGAAAAGGGGAGCCCTCATTTGTGTAAGCTCAGAAACGGCAGAAGCGAGAGAGGGTTGCAAAAAAGAGGCCCAAGCGACTGTTTACCACAA
>CAWHYM010000006.1:0-388620 GCA_963833595.1 uncultured Acidobacteriota bacterium
GCCCAGACGGACAGGCACGCGGCAACCCGCGCGTTCGCTCTTATTAATGTGCTATTCGCCTAATCGCGAATGTTCTGAACGAACCATTCCGTCGGAAGATCGCGTCCGAGTCCCTGCTTCCTGGCCATGCGATATGTCAAAGCACCGACTGCCGCGAACTGAAGGCCTTGATTGCCCATATTGTGATAGAAGGAGATTTGCCCGTCGTTGACTCGGCCCTGCGCCCGGCCAAACACCAGATCGCAGAAATCGGGATAATCGCCCCCAAAGCCGATGGCGGCAATCTTCGACGGAATTCGCTTCATCTGCTCCTTGGTCCCGGCGACATAGGCAAGCGGGCTCATGCCGGCCTCCATACGGATACGCTCGGTTTCCGGCAACTTAAGACCGCCGACGCCCTGACGGATCGATACGTCGAAGCGCCGCTCGACTTCGGGGCTGATCTCGAACGGACCCAGCATCGTCACATGCATTCCCGGCTCGAGCCAATCGGCCTCGAAAGTTGGCGCCATGCTGTCGGTGTTGGTGGACAGGATATCGACGCCGCGGACCGCCTCTCGCGCTGAGTCGACCGGCACCACTTCAATGCCGAGATTTTCGCTCATCTCCTTGGCGAAGGCTTCACGGTTGGCCTTCGTGGGGCTATAGACTTTGACCTGCCGGATGTCGCGTACCGCGCAGAAGGCTCTGAGAAAGGTGCGCGCCATGCCCCCGGCCCCCAGCATGCCAACCTTTTGCGCATTTTTGCGGCTCAAGTACTTGACGCCGATGCCGGCGCCGGCGCCCACACGCATGTGCTGAAGCACGCCGTCATTGATCAACGCCAGGGGCTCTCCGTTCATCGAGCTGAACAGCATAATTAGTCCGCAAAAGGTGCCGGGCTCGATGCAGTATTTTTCTTCCGTCCGGCCGCCCCCGCGCGCCATTGGCCAGGTGATGACGTCGGACTTCATCCGTATCGCAAAAATTTCGTCATGCCAGCCCTCCATCGTGCCCCAGCGGTAATAGCCGTCTTCGCGGGCGCACGGCGCATACATGTCGATGCGCGGACGATGGATCGAAAGTCCGGTTTCGAGGCCTTTGAAGGCCTCCTCCTGAACCGCAATGCAGTCCTTCATCGTCAGAACTTTCTCGACCACGTCATTGTGAATGAATAGCAACACGTCCCTCCCAGGCGGTCTATTTACTTATTTAATATGCTTATTGATTACTTACTCCCTTATTCAGTTTCTCTCTCGGCGGCTCGCGCGACTACGGCATTCACTCCCAGATGGCGAACGCGATGCCCGTGCCGGTGCCCGCGGGCGAGCGATAGCAGGGGATGTAGTCGGACCAATTCAAATTCAAGGATTCCATCGCGCCGGCGAGGGCGATCCAATTGCGGATTTCGCCGCTGCCGGATTTCAGCTTTGCCGGAGGCACCGAGGCAATCACTTTCTGGTCTTTGTGCTGCATGGCGGCAATCAGGTTGCGGTCGAACTCTTCGTCGAGACAAAAATGGCTGAGGCCGCCGGTGCCAATGATGGCGACGCGCGCGCTTTTCGGCCAGGACTTGATCGCGCGAGCCAATGCCTTGCCGAAATCGTAGCAGCGATGGGCCGTAGGCTGGTTCGGCGGATAGTAGGCGTTAATGAAAACCGGAACGACTGGAACGGATTTGTTCGGCATGAGCATGGCGCGCGGGAAGGCAAATGCGTGGCCTTCCCCTTCGCCGACGTTTTCGGGCTGGCGCGTGGATTGGGCGACGTCGAAATTCGCGTCCATCAAAGCGCTGACCAAATATTCACCGAGATCCGACGCCACAGGGTACGCTGTAGGCTTGGAGTCGTAGTAGCGGCGTCGCGCGGCGGTGTACCATTCCCACGGCTCGACTTTCGTCGTGGGCCGATTGAAGATTTCCTTGCCCCAATAGACCAAAAAGGCAGGGAGATTGTCTTCGAGGAGCATTTCCTTCTGGTCGTCGCCGATGATGACGACAATGTCCGGCGCGATGCGCGCAACCGCATCGCGCAATTTCGAGAGGCCGGTCTGGCATCGTTCATATCGCGCGCGAGTCGCCTCCGGGAGCAGGATTTCGTCGAGTCCCTTGGGCGCCATCGCCAACAGCGCCTCGTAATTCGTGGGGTTGCCGGCTTTGTCAAAATAATATTTCGCGCGCTCTTTGTCGACTTGAGCGAAGTGCGGCCAGTCCTCGAGCTTGGTCATCAACATAATCGAGTGCGACGCGCCGATCCCTGCCACGATGGAAGCCATTGCTTCTCCTAAACGACGGTGGTGAAATGAATACCATTGGCTATATAACGCCGCAAGGCAAATCGTCAACCGGAAAGAGGAGAGTTTAAGAAACGATTTAAGAACGAGCGCAGTTGCAACGGCGCAATGTTTGACATCATAATAGCGCGCTCGTCTCCATCGATCCGAATTTTGAATGCGCTTTCTTCCGCGGACAGGTTCGGCCGACGGCCGAATCCGCGGAATGGGGGAATTCCGCCGCCATGAGCAAAAGAAAATCGTTCGACATCGAGGGACTGGGCCACGCCAATCCGATTCCGGCGGTTTCGCGCATCGGAAATATTGTCGCGACGGGCGGCGTATCCGGGACGGACACGAGCAACGGGAAAATTCCGGAGGACGTTGCAGCGCAGTGCGCCCACATGTTCGCGAATTTGCGCACGATCTTGGCCGCCGCGGGAGCGGCGCCCGAGGACGTGATCCGCGTGACCGTCTGGATCAAACGCCCCGAGATCCGCGCGGAGGTCAACAAAGAATGGGTCGTGATGTTTCCCGACCCACATTCGCGCCCGGCGCGGCACACCATGTTTTATGACCACTTTGCGGGCACGATGGTTGTGCAGTGCGAAGCGTGGGCCGTCATCGGCGACGCGGTTTGACAATGAGCGAAAAGAATAAAAGCGCTGATTCAGAGCAGGTTTTAGCAGCACAGGCACTCTTGCCTGTGCGGTTTTGTAGGTCGACGAAAGTGTATGAATCCGTGAAAGCAGAGAAAACCGCACAGCCAGGAGTGGCTGTGCTACTCGACTTTTTCCGCGGGCTGAAAAGAGACATTCGCTCATGAAGCTTCGACTCAGCCTTGGAGTGGCATCGAATCCGCGAACGTGGCCCGTTCTGGACGGCCAGGTGACCGCCGACGGAATCGATTTGATCCCCAGCGTTGTCCACCCGTCCGAACTTTTCTGGAGGCAGTTGCGCTTCGCGGATTTTGACGTTTCCGAGATGTCGTTTTCCTCTCTGATCATGGCCAGGGCCAATGGCGATGAGCGCTGGGTGGGCCTTCCCGTTTTTACGACCCGGAAATTTTTTCACACGGAAATTCTGGTGCGGCGCGACTCGGGCATTGAAACCCCCGCGGACCTGAAGGGCCGGCGCGTGGGCGTACCCGAATACCAGCAGACGGCCGCACTGTGGACCAGGGGAATTCTTCAGCACGAATTTGGCGTCGCGCCGAAGGACATGGAATTCTGGATGGAGCGCACGCCTTCCCACAGCCACCGCGGCGCCATGGGATTCACTTCGCCGCCGGGCGTGACGATTCATCAGATTCCGCCGGAAAAAAATATCGGGACGATGATGCTCTCGGGCGAACTCGAAGCGACGCTGCTCTACCTTCTGAATCCCAATTTGATAGACCGCAGCACGGCCGATCTCTGGCATCACCCTGACATCAAGCCACTTTTCCCCGACACGCTGGCCGAGGGAGTCCGCTTTTACCGCAAGACCGGCATTTATCCCATCAATCATGGAATGGTGATCAAGCGGGAAATTGCGGAAGAGCATCCGTGGACGGTGCTGAATCTCTTCAAGGCGTTTGAGTGCGCGAACGAAATTGCAAATCAGCAGCGGCTCGAGCACGTCAGCTATCATCTCGCGGCAGGGTTGATCCCCAAAGAGGCCAAAGACGCGCTTGCGAAATCGATCGTCACGCATGGGATCAAGGCAAATCGACACGTGCTCGAGACGGCCGCGCAATATTCCTTCGAGCAAGGACTGACGCCGCGGCTCGTGAAGCTCGAAGAAGTGTTTGCCGCAAGCGCGATGGACCAGTAGAGGCGCACGGAAGCGAAAGCAGGGAGCGTTCGGTAATGGTTCTTCGACGGCTCAATCTATTATTGTTTAGCGCGGTCCTTGCGCTGCTGTCCGCTACGGGGATTCGCGCTCAGGCGGACAAGCTCGTCGTGACGCACTATGCCGGTGCGCTGAATGGATTGCCTTATACGATCGCGCTCGAAAAAGGCTACTTCAAAGACGCGGGCGTAAATATCACAGGCATCATCGGCGGAGCGGGCGGGGGCAGCGGCGTGCGCAGCCTTTTGGCGGGTGGTTCGCTGTACGCGGAAGTCGCGCTTCCGGCCGCGATCACCGCGGCGCGGCAAGGGCTTGATATCAAGATCATCAATTCGTGCGGCGAAGGCTGGGACCAAATCTGGGTGACGCGGCCGGACGCTCCGCTCAACTCGGCGCAGGATCTTCGTGGCAAGCGAATCGCGTACTCGCGGCCGAGATCGGTCAGCGAAATGTTCATTTTGCTGCTGCTCGAAAAACTGGGCATGAAAAAGTCCGACATCAAGATGCTGGATGTGGGAGCTGACAGCGCGGGAATCACGGCGGTGGAGACCGGCGCCGCGGACCTCACCGTGGTCACGGAACCGTTCTATTCGATGCAGATCCATCAGGGCGGCAAGTACAAAATAGTTTTCTACGCCAAGGACGTCCTGCCGCCCATGACCCAAACCGTGGGCATTACGACAGGCGAATTCGCAAAATCGCACGGCAAGGAATTGCGGGCCATCATCGAGGCGCGCCGGAAGGGCGTCGAGTTCATCTACGCTCATCCGGACGAGGCCGCGGCGATTCTTTCGAGCGTTTACCATTTGCCGCCTGCGGTTGCCAAGGACGCGCTCGAAACCAATCTGCAAAAATTCGGCAAATGGTGGAGCGCCGGCAATTTCGACATGTCCGGCATGAACGAAGTCCTGCACGCCATGAACATGACCGGAGAGCTCGCCGGTTCGGTGGACTGGAATTCCATGATCAGCCAGGATTTCTTGCCGGCCGATTTGCACCGCAAAATTCCATAACGCGAGACCCAACACTTGCCCGACGCAACGAGAACCGTGCATGCGCACGTCGAAGGCGTGACACGCGTCTATCCCGGCCACGGCGGCCAGCAGCCCGTGAACGCTCTCGGCCCGATCGATCTCGATTTGTACAAAGGCGAATTCCTCAGCATCGTCGGACCTTCCGGTTGCGGAAAATCCACATTTCTCGAATTGCTTGCCGGTCTGACCCTGCCGACCGCGGGAACGATTGAGTTTGAAGGGCGCGCGGTTCGCGGCCAGGTTCCGGAAGGCGTCGGCGTCGTCTTTCAGGAGGACTCCAGTTTTCCCTGGCTGACGGTTTGGGACAACGTGGCCTTCGGCCTTGAAAATGAAGGCGTCGATCCCGCCGAAATCAAGCGGCGCGCGGATTTTGCGGTTGGCTTCATGGGCCTCGCGGATTTTGCGAAGTCCTATCCCGCGCAGCTATCGGGCGGCATGCGCCAGCGCGTGTGCATTGCGCGCACGCTCGTTCTGCAACCGCGCCTGATTTTGCTCGATGAACCGTTTGCTGCGCTCGATCAACAGACGCGGCTATTGATGGGCGACGAATTGCTTCGTTTGTGGCGCGAAACGGGCGCCACCATTCTGCTGATCACGCACGCACTCGATGAAGCGGCCATGCTATCCGATCGCGTCGCGACAATGTCGGCCCGGCCCGGCCGATTGCTCGAAATTATTCCGACGGGCTGGCCGGCCGAACGCGATTCACGCATTGTCGAGGACGCGCGGTTCGGGGCGATCACTGCGCGCCTTTGGACGATCTTGCGGGACGAATCCATGAAGGCCATTGGCCGAACGGAATTGAAGGGATCGGCATGACGCGCTACGCCTGGGTGCGGCTCGGGATTGTCGCCGGCGCGGGACTCGTCCTGGAAATTCTTTGCCGTACGAACGTCATTCCCCGACTGATCATGATTCCTCCAACCGAGATGCTGGCCTCGGCGTGGCAAATTCTCGTGTCCGGGGAAATCAAGGGCGATCTTTATTTCTCGCTCGTCAATATTGCGTTCGCGATTGGATTATCCGTTGTCGGCGGATTTCTGACGGGCCTCGCCATTTATAGCGTGCCGCTGTTGCGAGCCACGCTTGAACCGTTTCTCACCTCTTATTCCGCCGTGCCGCCGATTGTTTTCTATCCCATGCTGATTGTGATTTTTGGATTGAACCGGGTCCCGCAAATCATCATCGCGGTGATGTTCGGCCTCGTGCCGATGGCCATGAATACGATCAACGGCCTCTACCGGATTCGCCCGGTCTTTTTGAAGGTGGGACGCGCGCATCGCGTTTCGGCTCTCGCTTCCGTTTTTCGCATCAAGCTTCCGGCGGCGGCGCCTTATCTTTTTGTCGGCGTCACGCTGGCGGTTTCTTACAGCATCATTGGAGTGATCAGCACCGAATTCATTTTGTCCGCGTCGGGAATCGGCCATCAAATCTCTTTCGCGTACGACAACTACGACAATCGCACGATGTACGGCCTGGTTGTCCTGTTGCTGGTCATCGCAACGCTGCTGAACTCGACGCTGCGCTACTACTCGCAACGCATGTTGCAGAGGTGGACCCGATGAGGGCGCGCCAGGCTTTGTACACGGCGGGTTTCATCGCCGCGCTTTTGATTTTGTGGCAGGCGCTTTATGTGGCGTTCGGGCCGAGAGTGCTTACCCCTCCGTGGACCACGTTCGTCAACGCGTGGAACATGCTCAAAATGCCGGATTATTGGCCGGACATCGGCGAATCGATTCGCGCATTTCTAATTGCACTGCTGATTGCTTTCGGGCTGGGAACAATTGGAGGCATTCTCATTGGCGCCTGGCGGGCGTGCTCAGAGGTTCTCGAACCATTGCTCGTAAATATAAATACCGTTCCGAAGGTCGCGCTCTATCCGGTGATTTTGCTTATTTTTGGATTGGGCATTTGGTCCAAGGTAGTGTTCGGCGTGTTGCATGGCGTCATCCCCATTATGATTTCATCGATTGGCGCCGTCAGGAACGTCAATCCAATCTATGTGCGGTGTGGCCGAACGATGCATCTGACGCGCTGGCAAATGGTTCGCCGCGTCTGGGTTCCCGCGTGCGTTCCGGAAATATTCTCCGGCCTGCGGCTTGGGTTTTCGCTGACTCTGTTGGGTACGATCTTCGGAGAATTTTTCGCTTCTCAAAAGGGCGTCGGCTTTCTCCTGATGAACGCGATCGACTTGCGCAACATACCCACGATCATGTCGCTCATTCTGATCCTCGTCGTTTTCGCCGTGCTATCCAATTCCGCTCTCTTGGCTGTCGACCGGAGACTGCACCGCCGTCAGGCGTGAGCATTTTAGTAGCACAAGCTTCAGCCTGTGGGGTTTCGTTGCCATCCAAATCAAGATCCACAGGCTGAAGCCTGTGCTACCAAAACCTTCCGCAGGGATTGGCGTGAGTGCATAAATTCACAAAGAATTGCCGGTCCTGAGCCACTCCACATAATCCGCCACACCGGTCTCCATCGTA
Organism: uncultured Acidobacteriota bacterium; assembly: GCA_963833595.1. Classification (GTDB taxonomy): domain Bacteria; phylum Acidobacteriota; class Terriglobia; order Acidiferrales; family UBA7541; genus Palsa-360. Next base: position 7,601 of record CAWHYM010000006.1, read on the forward strand.
AATTCAGGCTTGTAGCCAGTATCCGCGGCAATGCGGCCAAGATCGAGATACGCGTTCGAACGATATCCCGCGCTTTTTCCCGCCTGCAAAACGATTCGAACGCCGGGCACCGCCTTCAAAACAGCCTCCCGCAACTGGGCATTCGAAGCCGCCTTTCCCGAGCCCACGTTGTAGATGCGATGATTGAGTTTTGCAGCCATGTGGACCATCTGGATGGCTTTCGCGCAATCCTTCACGTAACACAAATCGGTTTCATCTTCTTCACAAGAAGGGCCTCCCGGAACTCCGGCGGCTTGCGACAAGTCGACCGTGCCGCCCTTCAGCGCCCCGTGAACCATGCGGCTCGGCATGTTGAACATCGAGTGATAGAGCGGTCCCCAGATCACGCCGATCCGCAGAGCGATCACATCCAGTTTCGTCCGGTCGCCGTAGTGCAGCGCGAGAATTTCAAACGCCTTCTTGAACGCTCCCGTCGCGCTTGCCGATTCGACATTGAGGGGCTGATCTTCCTGGAATGGCCCGGCAAGGCCGCCGTAGACGGTCACCGAACTCCCGATGCTGAACCTCCGCACACCTGCAACTCGCGCGGCCTCGAGCAGATTGACGAGGCCGAGCATGTTCACCCGAAAATCCTCGGCGGGCGAGAGCGCGGAAAGCCCCGGCATCGCCAGATGAACGATGCTGTCCACGTTGTGTTTCCGGACGAGCGACAGGCAATCAAACGGGCTCGTCGTGTCCAGGCTTTCCACGATCACCCGCTTGCCAAATTCATCCTTCAAGAAGCTCGGCTCGCGCCACGTCCGAAACCGCGTGACGATGACGTTCTCCCCTGCGTCCAGAAATTTCCTGGCCGTATGAAGACCGATAAAGCCCATGCCTCCGGTAATCAGAACCATCTGCCGCTCCTTCATGAGTGAGCTGAGAGTGAATAGAGCGCGTCAGCGCGCAACCTGGTCGAGCGATCCTAAGCCAAGAGGAAACCTTTAGAAAGCGGACATTTCATGTGCTACCGACACCAGACTACCCGCAGATGCCGCGGCGCGCGACCCGTGTTATCCTCGCCTCAGGGAACCAGCGATGCGAATTGTGAAGGCTTGGTGGTTGCTCGGCTGCGCATTTGTTTTGGTGGGAGTGGCCTATGCCTACCAGGCGCCGTTCCGCGAATATCCCTCGGTCGAGTATGGCGTCCAACCGCTTCCTCGCGACTATCAGGAAAAGACGGAATTTGCGTTTGCGCGGCTGATGTATCCGCCGGGATGGAATGACGGCTATCGCGGACGCTTCGACGGAGACTGGCGCCTGGGACTCTCCCTTTGGACGCAGGACTATCCGCCTGCGGACCGGGCATTTTCGCAGGCAGTTCGCCGCTTGACGCGCATCCACACGCGGTCCGTCGAAGAGTGTGTGAATCTTGACGATGGCGACGAGGTTTACAACTGGCCGTTCCTCTATGCAGTGCAGGTTGGCGAATGGGGCCCGACCGATCGCCAGATGCTGAAGCTGCGCGATTATCTGTTGCGCGGCGGATTTTTCATGGCCGACGATTTCCACGGGACAACCGAGTGGCAGGTGTTTGAAGAACGCATAAAAAAAGTGTTCCCTGACCGTCCCATCGTGGAAATTCCAAACAACGACCCGATTTTCCATACGATGTTCGACCTGGATGACCGCTACCGGATTCCGGGCGCCGAGCACCTGCGCGTGGGCTACAAGAATGGCGGCATCGACGCGCACTGGATGGGGATTTACGACGACCACGGCCGCGTGATGGTCGCGATTTCATTCAATTCCGATATCGGTGATTCGTGGGAGTGGTCGAACGAGCCGGGCTATCCGCAAAAATACTCCGACCTGGGAATGCGTATCGGCGTGAATTATGTGATTTACGCGATGACGCACTAACCCGCGGGATCCGCTTCCCTTCCTTCAGAACCTGATGTAGTACCAGCCGATCCGGGCATCCTCCATTTCAGACGGACACAGTGCTGTAATACGATATATCAATCGATGCTAATATTGACATACCGATAAAATGCTTGCAGGACAGGCACATGTAAACTGTAAAGGTTTCCCCAAAATTTCAAGTGGTCATTCCGAAAGAGCTGCGCGAGCGGCTCAAACTCCGCCCGGGGCAGGACCTGGCGATCTACGAAATCGAGGGACAGATTCGCCTCGAGGTTTCGCACAAGCCAAAGAGTCTTCGCGGGCTGGCGCGCGGCCTCCGATGGAAAGAAAGCGACCGCGATCATGCCGAAAGGCTCTGAACTTTTCCTGGTGGATTCCTCCGGCTGGATCGAGTTCCTGGGAGACGGGCCGCTAGCGGATCGGTTCGCGCCCTATTTCGAGTGGGAGGAGCGCTTAGTCGTTCCTGCGATCGTGCTCTACAAGGTTTACAAGAAGTTGCTTTCCGTGCGAGGTTCCACCGCTGCCGACAGGTTTCTATCCGCTGCTTTACGGGCCCGCGTCGTGCCGATCGATGAACGGCTGGCCCTGCTCGCGGCGCGGATCAGCCTAGACCGCCGCCTGGCCATGCCCGATGCGATGATCTACGCAACCGCATTAGTAGCCGGGGCGCACCTCGTTCACAGCAGACGCGCATTTTCAAGGCTTGCCCGAAACGACAGTCTTCTGAGCTGAGCCATGTGCGTTTTCCTAACGAAGGAGCGCCCCGCCCCTAGTTACTTCCCAACGACGAGTACGACAAACGTATCCGGCAACACCATGTTATGTGTCGCGCCGTGGCCGTGCCTTGCCGTGACGAGGAGGACGTTGTGCGTTTTCATATCCACGGTCATGGTCCGGGCGCCCGATTGCGTATCAAGTTCTTCCAGCACTTTGAAGCTGTCGGGGGAATCCTCGTGAATGATGGTAAGGGTTCCCGACCCGCCCGCCGAGGCAAAGGCATTCCCTGTCTCCGGGTCGAAGCCGGCGCCATCCGTGCCTGCGCCCGTGCGCAGCGCGGCAATCACTTTGCCGGTGTCCGCGTCCATGATCACCATTCTCTGGTTATCGCATGCGGAAAACAGGCGGCGGTTCTTGCGGTCTATCGCCAGCCCCGAAGGCCCAGTGCCCTGCACAAGCGGCCATCGATGGGTCACCTTCATCGTCTGTCCGTCGACTTCGACGATTTCGTCCTTGTCCGTGATGTTGACGTAGACCTTGCCCTTGCCGTCGGACACGGCGGCCTCCGGCTGCCCTCCGAGCACCACCGTGCCGGCGAGGGTCCCGTCCTTGGCGTTGATAACGGTCGCATTGGCGCTGCTGCTGTTCATGACAAAGACGCGCTTGGTGACGGGTTCGTAGGTAAAGGAATCAGGATCCTTGCCCGCCTTGACGGTCCCGATTTTTGCCAAAGTCTTCAGGTCGACGATAACGACCGAGCCCGCGTCGCCATTCATCGCGTAGCCCCGCCCGAATTCGGGGAGAGGAAGCAGGCCGGAAGTCCCCTCCAGGCCAGTCACTTTGCCAACGACTTTGCCTGAATCGACGTTTACCACATCGACGTGATTCTCTCGCCCGATGTAGGCAAGCCGCGCATCGCTGTCCATCGTTATGTAGTCCCAGCCTTCCGTGCCGCCCGTGACTATCTTTTTCACGATATGATAGCCGGAAGCGTCCGGAGCTGGCGGAACGGCCCGCGCAAATCCGGCCAGCAGAAGAGAAACCGCAAAGCCCAGAGTAGAAGCTGTGATGACTGCCATATTTCTGTGACGCATGGTGATCAATCCTCCCTTGCCAATGTGACGTCAATCGAAACTTTTTCCTGCGCCCGTTTTTTCTGAACCGACTTTTTCCGCAAACTTGCAAGATTGGCCTGCGTTCTTCAATCCTGCACGGTATAGATTCTGACCTCGGCGCTCGCGCTGCTGCTCGCCGAAACCGCCAGGTAAAAGCGGTCGAAGCCCTTCCCCTGCCTTCCAAAGTATCCAGCCGTACCTGCACCCACAACGGTGGGAATCTTGGAGATTACGCTGTAGTGATCTGGATCGGTCTGCTGATACACCCAGATGAACCCTCCCGGCCCGGCACGTATACGCGTTTGTGCTCCGCACTATAATACAGATCGTCCGTGTCCTGAACGGTCGGGACGGAGGCGACCATCTTACCTGTGCTTGTGTCAAACACGGAGATCGTTGCCGGTTCTCGCGTGCCAACGATTACCCGGTGATTGGCTTCATCGAGAGCCATGGGAAAGTTCTGGCCCGAGGTTGTAGGCCAACGCGTAAGTTCCTTCGTGGTGCGGTTGATGGCCACAATTTGCTTCAAATCCGGAACATTCACATAGATGTTGGGGCCGTTCTTTTCCAGTTGGAACGATTCCGGCTCGCCCCCGAGTTTATATACTTCATCCAGACGCTTGTTGGTCATCGCGTCCACAGCCGCGATCGCGGAATTCTTCTCGTCATCGCCGCAGCCGACGTAGATACGCTTGGTCGCTGCGTCGTAGCGCATGTTATCCGCGCCTCCCTCAAAATCCAGGGTGGTGATGAGCTTGAACGAGTCGCCGTCGTAGATGTAGACCTTGCCCTTTTCGCTGGCCACAAACAGTTTGTTGGCCTCGGGAGAAAAGGCCACGCCCTGGGGATTCGGTATCCCGGTGATCGTGTGGACGAGGGTTCCCTGGAAAAGATCGATCACCTCTACCGTATTATTGCCCAGTGCCGAAACAAATACCTTGCCTTTGCCGGCAGCAAAATGGTCGAAACGCCCCTTCACGCCCTCTAGTGGAACGGTAGCCGTCAAGACCAGCGGGGGTGCGATCTCGGCCGCAGGCGGCGCGCTCGCGGGTGCTGTCGGTTGGGTGCCATTGCATGCGATGAGTGCAGTAAGAATGGTCAGCAAAAAGCCGATACTGCTATACTTTTTCATAAGGCCTCCCATAGAGATGTGAATTCAACCAGAAACAGTGCCGTCAACTACCACACCGATGATGTCTTGCCTCAGACAGTTCAAGGCTGCACTTCGTACACAAGCACCTGAGCGGGCTGTCCTCCGAAGGGTGGAGCGGGAACGAACAAACGATTGAGCGCCGGCGCGAAGTATGAGGTTGCGGAACCAGGTACGCTGTCAACCTTCGCGATGAGTGCATAGTGGTCGGGATCGCGCTGCTCGAAAACGCCGACCACGCCTTCCACGGCGGACATGTAAAGGCGCTTGCGAGCGGCGTCATACCAGAGGTCATCGCTGCCGTCAGGCGCTTCCACGCTTGTCACAACTTTGCCAGTCTTCGTGTCAAGAACCACGAGCGCGGGGGGATTCCGACTGGCGATGAAAAGGCGCTGGTCTTTTTCATCGAAAGCCATTGGGAAGAGGGCTTTGAACCCCGGCACTGGCCATTTCTCCATTACGCGGCGATGGTTTGTATCCGCCACTGCAATGTAGCCCAATTCGTTGATATTGACGAACACTCGAAACGAACCAGGAGTCGTGTCCACCTGGAACGATTCGGGGTGAGCCTCCAAAAGGATTTCGGACAGCGGCTTGCCGCCGGCATTCATGATGCGAAGCGCAGACGTCGGTCCCTCTCCATAGCCCAGCATGACAGTTCCACCGTCGCCACCATAACGCGGGTTTGCGGGAACGTACCGGAGGTTGTCGGCATTCTCGAGAGAAGTCATGCTGCGGATGAGTTCATACGAAGTCCCGTCGTAGATGTTTAAGAAGTTCGATTCACCGTCGGCGACAAAAATCAGATTGGTCTCCGGCACATAGAGCGCGGCCTGTGCCATCGTGAATCCGGGAATCGTGCGCACCACTTTTCCCGCAGCTAAATCGATGACTTCCACCGTCCCGTTGCCCAAGCCGGACAAAAAGTATCGATTGCCTTTTACGTCCACGGACTGGTGGTCGATACGCCCTTGAAAGCTGCGTGGTAAAGGGATTTTCTGGACGAGCTTCAGGGGCTGCGGCTGCTCCTGAGCCTGAGCAAACAGCAAGCAGCAGAGCCCGGCGACAAAGACGACCGGAATCAGAAGCTTCGTGAGCTTCATGGGTTTCACCCTCGAGCAGCCTCGCCTCTCGTGAGGGACTATATTGACACAACCTGAAGAGAACCTGAAAGGATAGCAGCTAATCCAAGACTCGGCGGTGCGTTGCGTTGCCCGGTGCGAGATTCATGACGCGCATTTTTCCTGCGTGCGGCGCGTTGGAAAATGCATCGCCCTCGAATATCGGATCGAGTTGAAATGACGAACCCTCGTTGACTTGGCTTCGGCGATGCTTGTAGGATGCGGTTCTCATCGCATCGTCGATGCTTGGAGGAAATTTCAATGTCCCACATTCGTTTTCGGGTATTGGCTGTTGCTACTTTCGTGCTCGTGGGCGCGTTCTCGATGACCGCGCTCTCTCAGGACCTGCTCACACAAAAAGTGATTTCGGTGGACATGGCGCAAACCATGGCGCAGGCAACCGTTGCGCAATGTCGCGCCAATGGTTACCGCGTCAGTGTGTCGATTATCGACAATGGCGGCCTGCTTAAGGCCTTTCTCCGTGACGACGGCTCCGGCGCGGGCACGGGCGATCTCAGCCGGAGCAAGGCTTACACGGCGCTGGTATTCCGGAGAACGTCGGCTGAAACCGCCAAGGCCTTTGGGGCCATGACGCCTCCGCCGAACGTTGCAGGCACCGTCATGTTGGCCGGCGGAGTTCCAATCAAAGTGGGGACAGAGACCATTGGCGCGATCGGCGTCAGCGGCGCTCCCGGCGGCGAGAAGGACGAAGTCTGCGCGGATGCGGGCATCGCGAAAGTTGCCGACAAACTGAAGTAGAGCGGCTCCTACCCAAAATAACGGAATGCCAATTTCCGGCCATGCTCAGCGGCGAGCGGTTCCCGCAATGACGGGAACCGTCTTTCTGCCAACGCCATGGCGCCGAACAATAACGCAACGTAGAACGCGTCTCCCGCCAACGTGTTCCAGAAAAATGGCAGGCCCGCGACATAGCACTCGGCCAGGCCGCCCAAATTCTTCGGGTAGCTGCCGATCGATGACGCCCACACCCCGAAGGTGGTAACCAGGAAAAATTGTATTGCGCCTGCCACCGTGGCGCCGCCAATGCGGGATCCGGACTTCTTCCGTCTCAGCCAAAATCCAATGACGACGCTCGCAAGAAAACTTGCGTACACGTAGGGAATGAGCCGGTGGAAGCCGATGAAAATGTCGCCCGCGACAAGCGAGAGCAGCGGGACGGCAACCGCGGCGCGCTTGCTCGAGAAATAGGCGCCGCCAAACAGCGCCAGAGCGCCGATCGGCGCGAAATTCATCGGATGTGGAATTAGGCGAAGCGCGGCCGCGGCAAGCACGATGCCCGTGATCAACGCCGCACGGGGATGGATCCAGTTTTCATTTTCTTTTTTCGATTGCAAGGTTGTATCCCCTCATTCCGGCAACAGATCGCAGAAACAAAATCCGTCGCGCATTACTTTCTCGCCAACGCGGAACGCGATTGGCGTCTTAAATATGGGGCCATCGAAAACGAACGTGTGGAATTCGCCGTTCTCGCCGCAGGGGTCCACGCCGGGCGGCAAATCGGCGAAGAAGGATGCGTCCAGCTCGCGCCCCGCGAAGGACGCATCGAGAACGCGAGGATCGACGCAGACGGCGATCGCGCGGAAACCCAGCCGCATAAAATCCCGCGCAAGTTCGCGCGTGTCGCGCTTCCAGATGGGAAACAGCGCCTGCATGCCAATCTGCGCAAGATTTTTCTCGCGATAAACGCGCAGGTCTTCTAGGAAAATATCGCCGAACGCCACGCGGCGCACGCCCCGCGCGAGGTGTTCGTGCGAGCGCTTCCTTCATGCGCTCTTCATAGGTTGCGTTGATGCATTGCGGAGGAATCAGGACCGGGTGAAGCGGCAGGCCGAGCGATTCGGCCTGCCGCTCGAGCAGCGCGCGGCGCACGCCGTGCATGCTGATGCGGTCGTACTCCTCGGTAACGGTCGTGAGCAGCGCGGTGATGCGGCAGTCGCTGCGCCGACCGCAACGCGTGCAACGCCATCGCGCTGTCTTTTCCGCCGCTCCAGCAGAAAAGCACGTCTTCCGGCATGCGAGCCTCACTCATGGCGCGTCGTGTATTTCACGCCGATGCGAAATTCGCGCCCGAGCGCGGGATAGCCGTACGCTTCCTGGTATTGCTTGTTGGCAAGATTGTCGATGCGGCCATAAAGACTGAAGCCGCGGGCGAGATTGTAAGTCGCCGCGAGATTGAAGAGCGCGTAGCCCGGATCGATGATCTGCCCGGGATAATTGTAGTCGAAGCGCTGGCCGGTGAAATATCCGATGAGGTTCCAGTTCATCCGCCGAATAGTTTGCGTTCAGCATGAGATTCCCGGAATTGACCGGCCGGCGCAGCAGGCGGCTGCCAACCAGGTAGTTGGGATCGATATTAAGGGCCTCGGTGGGCGCGGAGAGCGTGCGCGTGGAATCGTACGTGTAATTCGCGCTGCCGCTGAGCCAGCGCGTGATGCGCGCTTCGCTGGAAAAGTTGACGCCGCGCGCGCGGGCCAGGTCGGTGTTGAAAAAAGTGCCCGCGCCGAAGGGAGCGCCGTCCGCGAGACACGCAGCTGACGGCGCAATAGTCAGGAAGCTGACGATGTTGTGGAAGCTGTTGTCAAAATAATCGACGGTGACGCGCACGCGGTCCGAAGCCAGCTTTTGCTCGAACTCCGGCGTGCATCGTCCGGCTCTGTTCAGGAGACAGATTGGGATTGCCGGGAAAGCAGGGATCGGTGCCGAACGATTGATCGAACCGCGGTTCCACGATGCCCTGTCCATAGGAGGCGCGCAGGCGCGTGTCGCCGAATGCGCCTTGTGCGATCCGCAGGGCGTAGGATGCGCCCGCGCGAGGCACCACGCGCGTGCCGAAATTGGCGTTATCTTCGGCGCGCGCGCCGGCGCTCAGCGTCAGCCTCGCAACCGGCTGCCAGCGCGCATCGAGGAAACCCGCCTGATTGTTGCGCCGCGCGTGCATGCCGATGAAGCTGAGAAATCCGTTTTCGACTTCGTACTCGTACCCGGCCGTGAATGCCGAATCCTTTGATGCAGATACGTGGACTGTCCCGCGAAGTCGGCGCGGTTGTATTGATAGAACGTTGGAGAAAAGGGATCGAAATTGAATTCGCGAAAATACGATTTCAGTGCCGTTCAACTGATGATGCCAGTGCGAGCCGGTGGTGAAGTCCGCGTGCAGACTCGCGTCGAAATTGTGCAAGGCAGATGCTGTCGGTGAGGTTTGCCGGCTGGAGCAGCGTCTGGCCGGGCGTGCCGGCTTCGCTGACGTTGTCGCGCAGGGCGAGGCTTATGCGCGCCGTATCGGAAAAGCGCCAGCCGAAATTTCCGGAGAGCGTTCGATTGCGAAATGCGTCGTTCGGGCCCTGGCCCTGCGTTTCGAGATCGGAAACTCCGGCGGAATAATCGAATCGTCCAAGCAGGCCGGAAAGGTCCGCGCCGCCGCGGCCCGTGGCGAAATTGCCGCCGTCCGCGAACGCCGTGAATTCCGGAATGCGCGTCGTCCCGCGATGCGTGAAAATTTGAATCACTCCATCCATCGCGTCCGATCCGTAGAGCGCGCTTTCGGCGCCGTGGACCACTTCAATTTTGTCGATGTTGTCGAGCGTGAAGTTGGAGAAATCGATGAGGCCGCCCGGAGCTGATTCGCGGGCACGCCGTCCACCAGCACCTTGGTGTAATTCGAGTTGCCGCCGTCGAGGAACAGCGACGCCGTCGCCGCCTTCCGGGCCCGTGCGCCCCAGGCTGAAGCCCGGCTGCGTGGCGAGCAAATCGGGAAGCGAAGTCGCGACGCGCTGGTCGATCTGCTTCGCGCGTGAGGATCGTGAGCGGCGCAGGCGAGGAGTCCGCTTCGAGCGGCAGCGTCTGCGCGGTGACGACCACTTTCGAGGAGAGCGGCTCGAGCGCCATGCGAACTTGCAGTTCGCGCGTTTCTCCCGCGGCGATCGTAATTTCCTGCTCGACCGTCGCGAACGAATCGCGCGCAATCGTGACGCGATAGCGGCCCGGCGGGAGCGTCAAATGTAAATCGGCCATCGCTCGGCGGAAACACCGTGCGCCGGTGGACCCGCCGGAGGAATCGATTCGGCGCTGACTTGCGCACCCGCAATCACCGCATCCTTGCGGGTCGGTGACCATGCCGGAAAGTTTAGCGGTTTGCGTTTGTGCGATGGCAGCTAGGAGCAACGGACAGGACAATCAAAAAAACGGCAAAGCAAAAGAAAAGCAAAACACGAACGGAGAAACGCATGTGGAGCCTCCTCTCCCGTCTCGCGCGGGAGGTAAAGGTTGTCCGCGTGTCCGGGATCGTTTCCGGCTTTCGCGGTTGCGGACTCCGTCGGTCTCCTGGCTCGGCGGAACTGCGCCGCGCGGCCTTCCCGCCCCGGAATTCAGGACAGTGGCTCGCGCGGAATTTCTTCCGCCTTACAGTCGCGCGGCGGCGACGGTTTTGCACCGTCTTCCCGGCACGGAGTCTGCGGTCGATGTGGCGGAGCGTTGCGCGTTCCGGCTTGGCCGGGACGCTGCAATGCTCCGGGTGAACGAGCACAGGCTTCAGCCTGTGAGGTTTCCGCCAGGCGCTATGACGAAAATCCACAGGCTGAAGCCGTGCTACCCGTTTATGCAACGCCGCATTGCAAAAAGTCTTGCAGTCCGGCGTTGCGGCTCTACGTAGTGTCCTCGCCGCGGCGCGCGCGCAAATTCACGCGCGGCCTTCCCGCGGGACCGAGTTCAACATCGAGCGGCGCTTCAAACACTTGCTCCAGTAATTCCTTCTGATACACGGCGGCGGGCGTGCCGACGCGCAGGCAGCGCCCATGCTGCAGCAACACCACCTGGTCGGCGAATTCCGCGGCAAGCGCGAGTTCGTGCGTCACGACCACGACCGTGTAGCGGTTCTCCTGCGCCAGTTGGCGCAAGCGTTCGAGCAATTCCACCTGCGCGCCGATGTCCAGATGCAGCGTGGGCTCGTCCAGCAGGATCAGCCGCGGCTGCTGCGCCAGCGCCCGCGCCAGAATCACGCGCTGTTTTTCGCCGCCGGAAAGTTCGCCAATCGTGCGCTTCGACAGGTGTTCCGCGCCCACCTGCGCGAGGGCGTTGCGCGCGATCTCGATGTCTTCCTGGATTCGCAAATCGCAGCGCCCGTCCGTACGGGAAAGCGGCCTTGCAGCACAAAATCTCCCGCCAGCGCGGGATAGACGATCGGGCTTTCCTGGTGCACGACCGCGATGCGTTGCGCGCGCGTTCTCACGTCGAGCCTGCTGGTTTCCTCGCCATCGAGTTCGACGCGCCCGGAAAGTGGCGCAATCGTTCCCGAAATCAGCCGCAGCAGCGTCGATTTACCGCTGGCATTCGGGCCGAGAATGGCGACGATTTCGCGTTCGTGCGCCTGAAAGCTGGTCGCGCCCAAAGTGAACGTCGGAACGGATTGCTCGCTCGCCGAGTAGGCATAGCTCGCCTGCTCGACGTTGAGCCGCACAGCTTGTTCGCGGTTTGGCCGCCCTTCGCGCGCGCCAGCCGCTTGCGCGAAAGTATCAGGCGCGCTCATCGCAGCCCTCGCCGAAGCAAATAGATGAACACAGGCGCTCCGGCCATGGCCGTCATGGCGCCAACCGGCAATTCCGTCGGCGCGCACAACGGTGCGCGCAAGCGTATCGGCCAGAACGATGGCAATCGCGCCGCACAGCGCCGACGCCGGAATCAGCAGCCGGTAATCCGATCCGAACATCAGTCGCACCGCGTGCGGCACGAGCAAGCCGACGTAGCCGATCGCTCCGCTGGCGGAAACGGCCAGCGCCGTCAAGCAGCGACGCGGACACGTACACGACGAGTTTCACGCGCGTCACGTCCACGCCCAGATGCATGGCTTCGCGCTCGCCCGTGAGCAGCAAATTCAAATCCGCGGACGTGCGTGTAAATCGCGCCAATCCCAGCGACGAGGCCCGACCGTGAAAATCCACTGCAGCCCGGCGGACACGGGCGTCGAAAGATCGCCCATCAGCCAGAAGACCATGCCGCGCAGGTCGCGCCCGGCGAGCGTCGTCATCAGGAACATGATGATCGCGGAAAGAAACGACGCGGAGATGATGCCGCCAAGCAGCAGCGTCGTGCTGTCGAGCTGTCCCTCGCGACGGCCCAGAAAATAAACTCGCGGCAATCGTTGCGATGGCCCCAAGAAAAGCGCCGAGCGGCGTGATCAAGCGCAAACCGCGGCGCGATGATCAGCGCGAGGATCGAGCCCAGCGCCGCGCCGCTGGAAACACCCAGAACATAAGGATCGGCCAGCGGATTGCGCAGCAAGCGCCTGGAAACTCGCGCCCGAAACCGAAAGCGCCGCGCCCACCAGAATGCCGAGCAAAATGCGCGGCAGGCGCAAATCAAAAACGATCAGGCGGTATTCGGTTGGCAAGTTCGCTCGCCCGGCCGATGGCAATCCGGCCAAGGTCCAGGACCAGGTCGGTGACCGAGATGGGCACGGCGCCCAGCTTCAGCGCGAGCACCACGCACGCCAGCAGCACCACGGCAAGGCCGCCGCAGGTCCATAGCAATCGCCTGATGGTCAGCGGGCGCATGCGCAGGCCTCCTCGAGGGTCGATTGGAGATCGCGCGGAACCTGCGAATGCGCGCTCGCGCGACGCGAACGCTTCCGGGTGAAGCGCGCGCGCAAGCTGTTCGATGGCGTCCACCATGCGCGGCGCGGGACGATTGATGGCGTCGCTGACGACGACGATGTTTCCGCGCGCATCGCGTCCAAGATCTCTCCAGCCGGGACGCGTGCGCAGCGCGTCGATGTCGCGCTGCGTGTCTCCGGCGTGCGCGCTTGCGAAGACCAGAACTTCCGGCTGAAGCCGAACAATTTCTTCCAGGCTGACGTGCGGCCACTCGGTCTTCGTTTCCACGACGGAGCGCGCCTCCCGCGCGGCGCAACGCATCCGCGATAAACGTGTCGCGTCCAACCGAAATCAACGGATCGGTCCACACAACAAAAAGGACGCGGCGCGGCGCGGCGCCCGCGAGCCGGCGGTCGAGATCGGCAAGGCGGCGCGCGAAGATCTTCGACCAGCGTGGCGGCCGATTTTTCCGCGCCCAGGGCGCTGCCGAGATGTTCCACGGACGCGATCATCTCCTCCACGGAATGGGGATCGGTGACGTATACCGGCAAGCCGATACGATCCAGCGCGTTCACCGTTTCGCGCCGGTTGATGGACTTCGTGGCCAGCACCAGGTCCGGCATGAGCGCCACGATCTCTTCGAGATTCGGATTCACGGGCCCGCCCACGTGCGGCTTCTGCAGCGGCCTCCGGCGGGTAATCGCAAAAGTCGGTGTCCCCGGCCAAATGATTTCCGTCGCCCAGCGCAAAAACAATTTCCGTAAGGTTCGGCGCGAGCGAGACGACGCGATCCACTTCCTGGGGAATTCGGACTCGCCGGCCCACTTCGTCCGTGAACTCGCGTCCCGCCGGAAGCGCAGCGTGCGCGGCGCTAGTTTGCCCCGCGATGGCCCCGTCGCACAGAAGCAGGATTAACACCACGATCTCCGCGCAAAACGGGGCGAGCCGGTGTTTCCGGAAGTCAGCGTTCACTTCGTTCGGCGCACGCAATATGGATTCAAACGTCATCGTTTTCGATTTGCGGCCATAAAAATAAAAAAGCCTCGCGAGAAAAACGAGGCACATAGACCCGCACTCTTTCTCGCGAAGAGTGCCGGCTGCGGCGGCCTGGGAGGGTGTCCTGACTTACGGCGTTTCGCCGATCACAGTGGCGGGACCGTGGCCGATTCTCACGGCCTTCCCCGCTTCCCAAACCTGCTAAATGTCGAAACGCAGTTTATGTTGCGCGATGACCGGTGTCAACTCGGAGCAAGACATCATCGAAGTTGAATATTTATTGCTGAAGTCCCGAAGGGACGACATATCGTAGCCCACCCCGACCCGGTCGGGGTGGGAACTCGTCCAAACCGTGCACAACAAGCCACGGCAATGGCGACACATCCGATTTACCCGGATGGCCCGCCACGCGTGGCCGCGCTGCGAAATTGAAATTTTTCACGGTGCGTCAGGTGCGGGAGAAGTCGCGCCTGTCCGCCTCTTCCGTCCAGTGGACATCGTCGATCCACCAGCGGCCATCCGTGCGGATCAGCGTGAAGCGCGCGCGGTAATCTTTGTCATCGGCGCCATGGAGATAGATTTCCAGGGTGACGCCCGGACCGCTGATCGCCGGCGTTTCCGCGCGCACCACGTCCGCGTGAAACATCCGCCAATGCGTGACGAACAGCTCGTGCCAGGTGTCAAAGGAAACTTGCCCGCGGTAGCGCGCCGAAAACATGTCGTAAGCCGGGCGCAGTTCGCCGCGATCGAGTGCACGAAGTTGCGCGCGAACGATTTCCTGAGGGCCGGTGGAGAATATGCCGAATGGCGAGTCGACGCGAACCAGAATCCACGCCGTCAAAATGAATGCAGCCAGCGCGAGCGAAAGTAGCAAAAACAAGTTGTGGCGGAAACTGCGCCTGCGCGACGCCGCATCTTCATACGCCACAACGGCTGCACGCCCATCCTCTGCCGGCTCGTGCTGCGGGACATGCTGCGGCACACCCGCCGCTATCAGCTCAATAGCGGGCTCAGCGGGCGGTATCGGTTCATGCCCGGCGCCGGGATCGACTGACTCTTCGGGGGGATTTGGATCAGGAGTGTTTAGAGGATCGTCCATACGGATCTCCCGCGCGGCGGGGAGACGCGTTCAGCGTACCTAGCGATTCTTCCACTGTGGCTTGCGTTTTTCAAGCAGCGCGCGCAATCCCTCCTGGGAATCCTCGAGGCGATACAGTTCGTTCAGGAAAATGTTCATCGAATTGCGCAGGGAGTCGCGCAGGGACATTCCCATTCCGGCTAGGACCGCTTTCTTGGCCATGCCCAGCACGGCGCCGGATTGCGCTGTGATTTTTCCAATGAGTTCGTTCACCGCGGCCTGCAGTTGCGCTTCCGGAACTAGGCGGTTCACGAGGCCCAGGTCGCGCGCCCGTTCGGCGGAGATGGCTTCACCCGTCAGCACGAGTTCGAGCGCACGCTTCGGGCCGACGATGTGCGGAAACATGGTCGAAGCCAGCGGAGGGAACATTCCGATTGTGATTTCCGGCAGGGCAAACCGCGCGCGCGGCGTGGCCACCACCAAATCCCCGTAGGCGACTAATTCCGCGCCGCCGCCAATGGCCGCGCCGTCCACGATCACGAGCACCGGCTGCGGGGCTTCCACCATGGCGATGCACGCGGCGTGAAACGCGTCCAGCATCGAAAACGCGCGCTCGCCGGTGTATTCGCCGATATCCACACCCGCGGAAAACACTTTTCCAGCGGCGTCCAGAACGATCAGTTTTACCGCGCCATTTTCAGCAACCATCCCAATGCCGTCCGCGAGTTCGCGGAGCATTTGCTCATTCAATAAATTGTGTTCGGGACGTTGCAGCGTGAGGCGCGCAACCGGGCCCTCGACGTGATAGCGGATGAATTCAAAGCTCCCCGGCGCGCGTCGTGCGGGCTTAGCGAATGCTTCCTCGGTCTGGATTTGGTCTGCCATTTTCAGCTCCGATTTATGCTAGCACGGCTGGCGTTTGTCAAAAGGGAGGCGTGCGCGACTCGAAGTTAAGAGTTAACAGCTCAGAGTCGAGAGTTGAAAGTTCCCGGACAGCCCAGCCGCACCATTCGGATTCGGAACTTCAACTCCCAACTCATAACTCTCAACTGTCGACTCTCCGCACGATTTACGAATCACGAGTCATGAATCACCTCTCTTCATGTATCCTATCCCGCATGCATGATCTTGGATATTTTCGCGAACACCTCGGAGAATTTGAACAGATGGCGGCCAACCGCGGCGTCGTTATCGATTTCGACAGCTTTCGCACGATCGATCAAGAACGCCGCGAACGAATTACCGCCGCGGAGCAATTGAAGGCCCGGCGCAACAAGGCCAGCGAGGAAATCCCGCGCCGAAAAAAAGCCGGGGAAGACGTCTCCGCTTTGCTGGCGGAGATGAAACAGGTGTCGGAAGAAATCAAGCTGGCCGACGAGCGCATCGCTGAACTTGACGCGAAGCTCTTGGATTTCATGCTGACCGTGCCGAATCGCCCGCACAGTTCAGTCCCGGTCGGACATGACGCCGCTGCGAATGTCGAGGCGCGCCGCTGGGGCGCGCCGCCAAAATTTGATTTCACGCCGCGTCCGCATTGGGAAATCGCCGAAAGCGCCGGGATCCTCGATTTCCAGCGCGCGGCAAAAATAGCCGGCACGCGTTTTGCGATTTATCGCGGCCTCGGCGCGCGTCTCGAACGCGCCCTGGCTGCCTTCTTTCTCGACACGCACGCGGCAAACGGATACACCGAAATTCTCCCGCCGTTCCTCGTGAACACGGCGGCTCTCACCGGCGTGGGCCAGTTGCCGAAATTCGCAGCCGACATGTTTCACCTCGAAGGCACCGATCTGTGGCTGACGCCGACGTCCGAAGTCGAGCTCACCAGCATCTATCGCGATGAAACGCTCGATGCCGAACTGCTGCCCATCAAGCTTTGCGCGTGGACGGCGTGCTTTCGCTCCGAAGCCGGCGCGGCCGGAAAGGACACGCGCGGCCTGAAGCGCCAGCACCAATTCCAAAAAGTTGAAATGTTTAAATTCACGCGCCCGGACCAGAGTTACGAAGAACTCGAATCGCTCGTCGCCAATGCCGAACAGATTCTTCAAAAACTCGGACTGCACTACCGCGTCGTGGGGCTCTGCACGGGCGACATGGGTTTCGCTTCTTCAAAAACGTACGACATCGAAGTATGGCTCCCCTCCACGAATGAGTTCATGGAAATTTCCTCCTGCTCGAACACCGAATCGTTTCAGGCGCGCCGCTCCGGCATCCGCTTCAAGCCCAAGAGCGGCAAAAGCGAATTCGTGCACACACTGAACGGCTCGGGCCTCGCTGTGGGACGCACCTGGCTTGCTATCATGGAAAATTATCAGCAAGCGGACGGTTCCGTACTGATCCCGGAAGCACTGCGGCCCTATTTGGGAACGGATCGTATCCCTGCAAAACCTTGAATTTGTTCATTATTTGCTTCCAGTAGCGGACCCTGGTGGTAACCCAGCTTGATCATGAATATGCCCGTTCCGTCCCGGAAAACACGGGACAGAACGGCCACTACGAAACCGTCCTGCCTTGTTTGAAATGGGTTTCGTAGAGGCCGCCCGTTTTTGGGCGGGCAGCCTTTCGGTCTTTCCCTCCCCTAGTTGCGATGCGCAATGCCCATATTAAGTTCTTTATTATTAATAAGTTACTTGAATTCCCCTTAGCAATTGTGTTATGAGACGTGTTTCCAGAGCATCTGCGCCCAAAATATCCCGGTTCTTTGGTTGACACCGCTTTTACGGGTTGACTACACTCGGGTTATTGCGCGGTCAACAACTGTGCATTAAGCATGAGCAGTTAATCTTTCAAGGGGCTTCGGCCCGCCTGGTTCTTCGGAATGCAATCGGAGTGGGTGACCGGAGAACACGCGCGGCAGGCTGGGCCACGACGAGCCGCTGGGAAGCGTCGAGCGGGTGAGTTTACAAGAGCGAATCGATCGGTGGATGAGTCAAGGGCTGGCGTGGCTGATGCGTAAGCTGCTCGCGCGGGCCCTGGGAAACGCAGGACCGGCATCCGCGCCTCGTCGCCCGGAGGATTCGAACTCCGCGATTCCCTTGCATCGCGATCCCTGGTGCGGCACGTACGTCTCACCTGAGATTTCTTTTCCCTTGGAGCAAGCGGGCCAGATTTTGCACTTCTGTTCTGCCGAGTGTCGCGCGCGGTATCAGGGATCTTCGCAGCGCGCGGCAAGTGCGTAGTCGCAATACTCAAGGAGAGAAACGTCCATGGCCACGGTGGTGAAAGCGGTCCCTCAACCCATACTTCCGCGGATGGCTCCGCGCGAAGACCTGAACCCATTTCGCATCGCGCAAATGCAGTTTGACATGGCGGCGGAATACTTGAAGCTCGATCCCGGCTTGCGCCAGATCCTGCGCACGCCGAAGCGCATCATGGAAGTTTCTATCCCGGTGAAAATGGACAATGGCCAGACGAAGGTCTTCACCGGATTCCGCGTGCAGCACAATGTGTCACGCGGCCCGGCCAAGGGCGGCCTGCGCTATCACCCCAACGTCACGCTCGATGAAGTGAAGGCACTGGCCGCCTGGATGACTTGGAAGACCGCGACGGTAAATCTCCCATACGGCGGCGCCAAGGGCGGCATCATTTGCGATCCCAAGCGCATGTCCAAGGGCGAACTCGAGCGCATGACGCGCCGCTACGCCGCGGAAATTCAGCCGATCATCGGACCGGAAGTCGATATCCCCGCGCCCGACGTATATACCGACTCGCAGACGATGGCGTGGATTATGGACACTTACGCCATGACGGTCGGACACGCGGCTCCCGGCGTCGTGACCGGCAAACCGGTTTCCATTGGCGGGTCCGAAGGACGCATGGACGCGACGGGGCGCGGCGTCCTGTTCGTGGTCGAGGAAGCCTGCAAGGTGAAGAAGATTAATTTGCGCGGCGCGACCGTGGCCATTCAAGGCTTTGGCAATGTCGGCTCGGCCGTGGCGCGGCTCTTTGCGGAGAAAAAAGCGAAAATTATTGCGATCAGCGATTCCCGCGGTGGTGTGCACAATCCGCGCGGCATCGATCCGCTGCGCGCCTTGCGGTATAAGGAGCGTTCGGGCACGGTCGTCGGCATGCCGGGCGCGTCCCGCATCTCCAACGACGAACTTCTGGCGCTGAAGTGCGACATCCTGGTTCCCGCGGCGCTCGAAAATGTCATCACCTTGCACAACGCCGACCAGATCAAAGCGAAAATCGTCGCCGAAGCCGGAAACGGGCCCACCACTCCGCACGCGGATGAAATTCTTTCCCGCAAGGGTGTGTTTGTCGTGCCGGACATTCTCGCGAATGCCGGGGGCGTCACGGTCAGCTATTTCGAGTGGGCGCAGGATTTGCAGGGATTTTTCTGGCAGGTACAGGAAGTAAATTCCAAGCTGGAATTCGTGATGCGGCGCGCGTTTAACGACGTGCACGAAACGATGCGCAAGTTTCATGTCTACCCGCGCGCAGCCGCGTACATCCTGGCAGTGGGCCGCGTCGCCGACGCCACGTTGGTGCGCGGGCTATTTCCCTGAGACGAGCTGTTCTTTTTTCTCGCGTCTCGCTGAATTGTTCTTCTCAAGCAACGCATTCCTGAAAATTTCTGTTGCGCGTGGGCGAACACGCGCGTACATTTCGATTTGCCGGCTCGCGCGACGTTTTTGCGCAGCCGGTCCACTTGTCTGTGGGCGGCTTTCGTCGCGGAGGGACTCGAAGAATTGTCCAATCACGTGAATGTGGCTCCGCCAATCGTGCTGACGATCGCGGGTTTCGATCCATCCGCCGGCGCGGGCATCGCGGCGGACCTCAAGACCATCGCCGCGCATAACTGCTATGGCGTCGCGGCCATTACGGCGCTGACCGTGCAGTCCACGCAGGGCGTGAAATCCGTGCATGACACTCCCGCCTCGGAACTGCGCGCTCAATTGGATACGCTCCTCGAAGACCTCAAGATATCCGCGATCAAAATTGGAATGTTGGGCCATCGCGGGAATGCCGTTGTCGTTGCCGAGTTTTTGGATCGCGCCGGCGTCGCCAATGTCGTTCTGGATCCGGTGATGAAATCCACTTCCGGCGAAGTCGATTTGATCGATGCGGGCGGAATCAAATATATCTGCGAAGAATTACTGAAGCGCGCAACGGTTGTAACTCCGAATATCGCCGAAGCCGAGGTTCTGTCCGGCATTGTGATCAAGGATCACGCCGCGATGGAAGCCGCGGCGCGCAAGATCGTCGAGCGCGGCGCGCGCGCCGTGGTCGTCAAGGGCGGCCACATGGAAAAGGCCATCGACGTTCTCTTTGACGGGATGGAAGTTCTCCGGTTCGGCGGCGATCACATTAAGAGTGAAAATACGCACGGATCTGGATGCACGTTCGCGTCGGCTATTGCGGCGCAGCTTGCCTGCGGTCGCCCGCTGCGAGAAGCCGTGCTGCTCGCCAAAGCGTATGTGACGAAAGCCATCGAAAAAGGTTATCCCATCGGAAAGGGCCCCGGCCCGCTCGATCATTTCTATCGCATACACCAGGAACCGCCCACGCGCGGCGTCCACGAAGTTCCACAACACGGCATGCACCCCGCCGCCGAACCCGGCGCCCACTAGAAAATCAAAGAGAGCGGAACCACGGATTCACACAGATAAACACGGATTAAAAAAGAAAGAATGATGGAAAATTAAAACGAAAGAGATAGGCCGTACGCGCTTGCCCGTCGGTTTTCCGTTTTTTCGCTTTTATCCGTGCGCATCTGTGTGAATCCGTGGTTCCATTTCCTTTTTGTTCCCTGTGTCTTCGCGGTTCCCTATCGTTGGTAGGCGATGCGGCCTGCAACAATCGTCGCCATGGGAGCGCCGCGAAATTCACGGCCGTCGAACGGTGAATTGCGCGACTTGCTGGCGGATTCTTCCGCGCGGAAGGTCCATTTGTGCTCGGTGGAAAAAATTGTCAGATCGCCCGGCTCATTTTCCGCGATGCGGCGCCGCATTCCGAGGACGCGTGCCGGCCCTGACGTGAACAATTCCACCAGGCGCATCAGCGAAAGTTTTCCCGCGTGCACCAGCTCAAGCCCGAGGCCGATCGCCGTCTCAAAACCTGTCACGCCAAATGGCGCGCGGTCAAATTCCACGTCCTTGAGCGCAGGCTCGTGCGGCGCGTGGTCCGTGGCAATGGCGTCCACGCTGCCATCGGCGAGACCGGCGATGAGCGCGTCGCGGTCCTCTCGCGAAGCGAGCGGCGGATTCATTTTGTAGCGCGTGTCGTACTGGACGTCTTCATCGGTAAGCGTGAAATGGTGCGGCGTCACTTCGCAGGTGACGGGCAGGCCTTTCGCCTTAGCGGCGCGCACGAGTTCAAGAGAGGAGCGCGCCGAAAGATGCGCGATGTGCAGGCGGCAACTGGTCAGCTCGCCCACTTGCACGTCTCGCGCAACGGCGAGCGACTCCGTGGCGGCGGGCATTCCGCGCAGGCCCAGCCTGACGGATTGTATTCCCTCGCGCATCACGGCGCCGGCAAACAGCGAGCTATCCTCGCAATGATCGATCACCGGCAAATCGAGCGCGCGGCAATACTCCATCACCTGCCGCAAAAGTTTTGCCGTGGCGATGGGCCGGCCATCGTCGGAAACCGCGACGATTCCGGCCTGCTTCATCGCTGCGATTTCCGCAAGCGCTTCACCCTTGCTGCCGATCGAAGCCGCGCCAATCGGCCACACGCGCACGCTGGCGATCGCAGCCGCGCGTTCCATGATCGAGCGCGTCACGGACGCGTTGTCGTTCACGGGACGCGTATTCGGCATCGGACATACGGCCGTGAAGCCGCCTCGCGCCGCGGCCCGAGTGCCTGTTTCGATCGTCTCCGAAGATTCGCCGCCCGGCTCGCGCAAATGGCAATGCAAATCGATAAAGCCAGGCGCGACGATTAGATTTTTGGCATCGAACATTTCCGCGCCCTGGGCGCGCGCCGCAAGCTGCCCGTGCGGCGCGATGGCGGCAATGCGATCTCCATCGAGCAGAATGTCGCGGGGCGCATCGGTCCCGCTTGCGGGATCGAGAACGCGTCCATTGCTAATCAGCAGCATGAGAAGAATCCCTTTCCGAAGAGGTGTCCGCGCCGATCATCAGAAATAGCAGCGCCATGCGCACGGCAAGCCCGTTGGTGACTTGCTCGAGCACGCAGGATTGCGGCCCGTCGGCAACGGCGGGATCGATTTCCAGGCCGCGAATCATCGGCCCCGGGTGCAGCACGAGCGCATCCGGCTTCGCGCGCCGCAGACGCTCCGGCGTAAGCTGGAACTGGAGAATGTATTCGTCGATGGCCAGCGCGGGCTCGTGCAGACGCTCCTGCTGAACGCGTAGCGTCAAGACGACGTCGGCGCCTTCGAGGGCTTCGTCAATGCGCGTGACGCGCCGGATCGCGATGCCCGCGGGAACGAGGCACTCGAGTTCGCGCGGCAGCCACATGGCCGGCCCGCAAAGCGTGATGCGGCAGCCGAATTTCGAGAGCAGATGAATGTTCGACCGCGCCACGCGGCTGTGCAGGATGTCGCCGAGAATCGTGACGTTCAGCCCTTCGAGCGTGCCGCGCCGGTCGCGGATCGTCAGCGCATCGAGCAGCGCCTGCGTGGGATGCTCGTGCGTGCCGTCGCCCGCATTGATCACCGGCAGGGGCAGATTCCTCGCCACAAAATCCGGCGCGCCCGAGGAACTATGTCGCATCACGATACAATCCGGCTTCATCGCGTCGAGCGTGCGGACGGTATCGAGAAGCGACTCCCCTTTTTTCAGGCTCGACGATTCCGCCTGCAGGTTCATCTGGTCCGCGCCGAGCCGGGCCGCCGCCGTGGCGAAACTGATGCGCGTCCGCGTGGAGGGCTCGAAAAACGCCAGCGCCACGGTTTTCCCGCGCAGCGTCGCCAATTTCTTGAGCGGGTGGCGCTGGATTTCCTGGAAGGGTTTGGATTGGTCCAGCAGAAATAAAATTTCTTCGGCGCTGAGCGGTTCAATCCCTAGCATGTGGCCGAAGCGAAATGGCACAACAATCCTCGAAATCTAGGCCGGGTACGCCACAGCGGCGGCCGGCGTCAGGGAACGCGCTCGACGAGCACTACGCGCTCTTCCTGATCAGTCTCATTCAAACGGACTTCGATGATCTCGGCGTCGCTGGTTTGCACGCTGCGCCCGACGAAGGACGCCTCGATGGGCAATTCGCGATGCCCGCGTTCGATCAGCACGCACAAGCGAACGCGCTTCGGACGCCCCAGATCGAAGAGCCCATTCATGGCCGCACGAATCGTGCGTCCCGTGAACAGCACATCGTCCACGACGACCAGGTCCTTGTCGTCCACCGGAAACGGGATGTCGCTCGATTGCAGGACCGGCTGTGCTGCGACTTTGGAAAGGTCATCGCGGTACAGCGTGATGTCCAGAATTCCCACCGGCACATCCACTCCATCGATGCCGCGCATGGCCTGCGCGATCCGCTTGGCCAGGGGAACGCCGCGCCGGCGAATCCCGATCAATGCCAAATTGGAAGTGCCGCCGCTTTTTTCCACGATTTCGTGGGCCAGGCGCTGGACGGTGCGATCGATTTCCGTGGGCGTCATCAACTGAGTCTTTTCAACGATGCGCATTGGGCGAACATCCTAGCATAGAGCCAGCCGGTCTCGAAGCGTGTGTTATGGAACGACCCCAGATTTCCGTGGTTTTTCCACAAGCCTTCCGCACAGGCGCGCGAGTCCTCATGCTAGAATTTCGCGAGTGACTGTGCCAGCCGCGGTAGACCTCTCTGTGAACGTCGGCGCGTTGCGCCTTTCCAATCCCATTTTGGCCGCAAGCGGCACCTTTGGCTACGGCGTCGAATTTGCCCACCTCGTGGATTTGAACCGTCTGGGCGGAATCGTCGTAAAGGGGCTTTCCCTCGAACCAATTGCTGGGGCCCCGGCGCCCCGTCTGTGCGAAACGCCTTCAGGAATGCTCAATGCTGTTGGGCTGCAAAATGTGGGGGTACGCGCCTTTGTTGCGGAAAAGCTCCCCGCGCTGCGCCAGTACCGCACTGCTGTCATAGCAAACGTGTTCGGCTACACAGTCGATGAGTACGTGGGCGTGATTCGGATCCTCGATGAGGCGGAAGGTCTCGCGGCCTACGAACTCAATATCTCCTGCCCCAACACGGCGCACGGTGGCATCCAGTTTGGGAGCGATCCCCAGATGGTCTCCGAAGTAGTAACCGCCGCCCGCCAGGTCGCCCACCGCCCCCTATGGGTCAAGCTTTCGCCAAACGTCACTGACATCGGAGTAATCGCCAGGGCGGCCGAGGAAGCCGGAGCGGATGCCCTTACGGTAGCGAACACTTACCAGGCCATGAGCATAGACGTCCAGACCCGGAAATCGAGATTGGGCCGGGCCACCGGAGGATTATCCGGCCCGGCGATCAAGCCCATCACCCTCCGGCTGGTCTATGAAGCAAGGCGTGCCGTGAAGATTCCCGTCATTGGCTTAGGAGGAATCGAGAAAGCCGATGATGTCTTGGAATACGTCATCGCTGGCGCCTCAGCCGTACAGGTTGGAACGGCGAACTTTTCTCAACCGAGGGCGTGTCGTGGATATCCTAAATCAACTGGAAAAATGCTGTAGGAACAATAACATCAATAGTATCAATAGTTTAATTGGATCCTTTCAGGCCGATTGTCCTTGAATCGTCAGGCGGTGCGTGTTAGCATTTCCTCGTGCCTATGAATGGGGGGAAATAATGCGTAGGCGACTTTTCATGATTTGGGCCGCCCTCCGATGGTTGCCATTGATGTTCCTGGTAGCGCAGGGCTTGGAAGCCCCCTTAGTGGCCCACGTCAGCCAACCCCTTAAACCCATTCGAGTTTGGACTGCGAAGACGAGCTGGTACGGCGGCAAGTTTCAGGGCCGCAAGACTGCAAGCGGCGAAAAATACGACATGTATGCGTCAACTGGGGCCAGTCCAGACCTTCCCTTTGGCTCCTTGGTCCGTGTTTCCAATCCCAGGACCCATATCTCTCAGCTCGTCCGGATTAATGACCGAGGTCCTTTTATTGACGATCGTGAGCTGGATGTATCCTACTTGGTTGCATGCCGGTTAGGGCTCTTAGACAGCGGCATTTCGCGCTTACGAATCGAACTTCTGGAGGTGCCAAAACGCCCGTGAACGAGCGAGCCCGTCAGAAACTAATCCTCGCGCTTGATTTCCCATCCCTTGACTCAGCCCTAGAGCTAGCCCAGTCCATTTCCTCGGTAGTCGGCATATTCAAGATAAATATACAGTTATTCACTGCCGAAGGTCCTTCCGCAGTGGAGAAATTGAACCAGCTCGGACCGGGCATCTTCCTGGACCTGAAATTCCATGACATCCCAAATACAGTGAAGGGTGCCGTTTCTAGCGCCGTTGCCTTGCCTGGAGTTCAACTCTTGGACGTCCACGCCCTGGGGGGCCTGGAAATGATGCGCGCGGCTGCAAAGGCCAGGGATGAGGCCAAAGGCTCCAAATCGCCTGTACCCAAGCTCCTGGCAATAACGATCCTGACGAGCATGGATAACACCGCACTGCGGGGCGTGGGGATCGCAGGCCCTGCTTCCAGACGCGTGGTTCAGTTGGCTCGCCTCGCGCAGAAAGCAGGCATGGACGGCGTTGTGGCGTCTCCCCATGAAGTCCGGGCGATTCGGCGCGCCTGCGGAAAGGATTTCCTGATTGTGGTTCCCGGCATCCGCCCCGTAGTCGGAGGCGGTCCGGCAGGCAGGCGGAAGGGCAAGACTGACGATCAGGCGCGCGTTGCTACCCCAGCGGAAGCGATTCGTGCCGGGGCGGATTACCTGGTGATCGGCAGGCCGATTACGGGTGCTCCCGACCCGGAAGCGGCAGCACGCGCAATTCTCGAAGAAATCGAGTTCAGCGCTTCACTGATGAGGCCTCTCAGAGTCGTCTATCATGCGTTCGGCCGTCGGCCTAAGGCTCCGGTTTCCACTAACCAAGGTCAAGCGCAGACTCCGCGTGGCGCGATAGTTACCTATACGCAACTGATCATCTATTGGGAATAGTAGAGCTAAGAAGTCGCTGATAAGGTTTCGAATCAATGGCGGCGGAACCGGGGATCGCTCCGTCCGGACAAGGTGAACTGTTATGTCAACTCCTTCAAGCATCTCAGGCGTGCAAAAGGGACCAGACGAAAAATACTGCCAGGAATGTGGTGCTATTATTCGTTTAAAGGCAGAGATTTGTCCCAAGTGTGGCGTGCGCCAGTTTGGAGGATCGGGTGGTTTGTCCACCACTCCAAACGGCAGGACCAAATTGGCGGCCGGGTTGTTCGCAATTTTCCTTGGGGGCATCGGTGTCCACAAATTTTACCTAGGCCGAACTGGCCAAGGGGTCCTCTATTTATTATTCTTTTGGACTTTCATCCCCGCAATTATTGGCTTCATCGAAGGGCTTGTTTACCTATCTATGAGCGATCAGGCGTTTGCGAAAAAGTACGGCATGACTTAAGAGATCCCAAGTGTTCGAGCTCAGCCCGTCGTACAACGCCACGCATGCCTCACGGTGATCAAAGCTTATTTGCGTTGCCTTTGAGATGTCAGGTGTTATAATTTGCTAATCTTAAGGTTGGCTTGAGGAGAATTCGCCAGTTAGGCGGACATAACTCAAAAGGTAGGTACATCATGGGGGAATTCAGCATATTTCATTGGCTCGTTGTGCTAGCCGTCGTTGTGCTTTTGTTCGGCGGCAAAAAGATTCCGGAAGTGATGAAGGGCTTGGGCGAAGGGATCCGGAGTTTTAAGGAAGGCATGCACGGCGCAGGGCAAGGGCCCGCGCAGTCGACGCAAGTGTCGCCTCCTGCTGCGCCACCTGCGACTCCGGCAATCGAGGAAAAGAAGTAGTTCCTCGAGCGTTTGATCGATTCAGGATTCGTGTGAAAGGGCGGTCCACGCAGACCGCCCTTTTTGTTTGCCGACTACTCTTCGTTTCGCCAGCCCAGTTCGCGCAGCAGCGCATATAGCCTTGCCAGCGGCAGCCCCACGACGTTGAAATAACAGCCCTCGATTCTGGGAATATATCGTCCGGCGAATCCTTGAATCGCGTATGCCCCTGCTTTGCCCATTGGCTCTCCGCTCGCCACGTAGGCATCGATTTCCTTTTCACTAAGCGGAGCAAACGTCACGGCTGAATTTTCGACTGCCGCGCGCGTAGCCTTGCCGGATAATCGCAGAAGGAAGAGCCCCGTAAGGACATGATGAGTGCGCCCGCTGAGCCTGGCGAGCATTTCGCGTGCGTGCGCGGAATCGCGCGGCTTTCCGAGAATTTCACCGTCCAGTTCGACGGTCGTGTCCGCGCCCACGACAATGCACTCGTGCATGCCGGCGTCCATCTGCGCAGCAGCCGCGCGCGCTTTTGCTTCCGCGAGCCTCGCAACCATTGCGTGCGCGGTCTCGCCGGGAAGGGCCGTCTCGTCAATTTCAGTGGCGCGAATTTCATACGCAATTCCCGCTTCGCGCAAGATTTCCGCGCGCCTTGGTGATGTGGACGCCAGAATGATCTTCATGTTCGTTTTAAGTAGCACAGGCTTCAGCCTGTGGGGGTTGGTCGGAGCAGGGTCGCCCTTGCTGCAACTAAAACCCACAGGCTGAAGCCTGTGCTACCAAATCATAGGACCACCGATTCCGTGTACTCGCCGAAAACGCGCCGCAATGCATCGGAGATTTCGCCGACGGTGGCATGCGCCTCAACGGCGGCCGCGATCGCGGGCATCAGATTTTCTCCGGAGCGCGCACGTCGCTCGACCTCCGCGACGGCCGCGTTGGCGCGCGAGGAATCGCGCCGGGCGCGCAACGCGCGGACGCGCTCGATTTGCGCGCGTTCGAGTGCCGGATCGACGCGCATCGTCGGAATGGGCGTTTCCTTTTCCGCGACGAACTGATTCACGCCGACGACGATCTGCTCGCCGCGCTCGATGGCGCGCTGATAATCGTACGCGGCTTTCTGGATTTCGCCCTGCACGTATCCGGTTTCGATGCCGCGCAGCACGCCGCCGAGCGCGTCAATCCTCGCTATGTACGCCTTTGCGCGCGATTCGATTTCGTCGGTCAATTTTTCGATGGCGTAGGAACCGCCAACCGGGTCTGCCGTGTTCGCAACACCGGTTTCGTGCGCGATGATCTGCTGCGTGCGCAAGGCGAGAAGCGCCGCATCTTCGGTAGGGAGCGCGAGCGCTTCGTCCATCGCGTTCGTGTGCAGGGACTGGCAGCCGCCGAGCACGGCGGCGAGCGCCTGAACAGCGACGCGCACGATATTGTTTTCAGGCTGCTGCGCGGTGAGCGAGCTTCCGGCCGTCTGCACGTGAAAGCGAAGCTTCATCGAATCGGGATTCCTTGCGCCAAAGCGGTCCCGCATCAAATGCGCCCAGAGCCTGCGCGCGGCGCGGTATTTGGCAATCTCCTCGAGCAGATCGTTGTGCGCGTTGAAGAAAAACGAAAGCCGCGGCGCGAATTCATCCACGGCCAATCCAGCGGCGACCGCGGCATCGACATAGGCAATCGCGTCGGCCAGCGCGAAGGCGATTTCCTGCGCCGCCGTCGAGCCCGCCTCCCGAATGTGATACCCGGAAATGGAGATCGTGTTCCAGGCGGGAAGCTCGGTGCGGCACCACGCGAAGAGATCCGTCACGATGCGCATCGCCGGGCGCGGCGGATAGATGTACGTGCCGCGCGCGATGAACTCCTTCAAGATGTCGTTTTGAACCGTTCCGGAAAGCTTCCGCAGATCCGCGCCCTGTTTTTTCGCGACGGCGGCGTACAGCACGAGCAGAATCGCCGCGGTGGCATTGATGGTCATGGACGTCGAAACGCGGTCGAGCGGAATGCCGTCGAACAGCGCCTCCATGTCTTCGAGCGAATCAATGGCCACGCCGACTTTTCCAACTTCGCCGGCAGCGCGCGCGTGATCCGAATCGAGGCCGATCTGCGTCGGCAGATCAAACGCTACGGACAATCCCGTTTGCCCTTTCGCCAAGCAAATAGCGGAAGCGTTCGTTTGATTGAGCCGCTGTGCCAAATCCGGCGTATTGCCGCATGGTCCACAGGCGCCCGCGATACATCGTGGGGTAAATGCCGCGCGTGTAGGGAAATTCTCCGGGGACGCCGATCGTGGCCTCGGCGTTTTGGCCGGCAAGGTCTTCCTGCGTATAGACCGTTTTCAGCGGAATGCCGCCGAGCGTCGTGAAGCGCTCCTTGCGTTCGCTCGTTGCGGCCGCCTTTTCGGCAGTCTGATCGGGAGGCGGATTCATCGCACACGCCGCGAGTCGCGGAACGACAGCACGCCGAAACAAATCATGAGGAGCGCGTAGCCCGCGCTCATGCCGACGAGCCACCGGCCCGCTCCATTGTGCCAGGCGCGCCACGAGGCCTGAACCGCAGCCAAAGCAAGTATAAAAAACACGGCGCCGGTGACTTCATGAAACAGCTCGCGCGCGGCGCGCCAGAGCACGCGGAGAGAATGCCGCACCGTTGCAAAGAGTCCCATGGGTTGCGTCGCCACGATTGAATTCTAGTACAAAATGGGTCCGTTCACAGCGGAGACCGCGGGCGTAGGCGGATTGAACACGCACATCTGTGCCCGGGGACTTGTTTCCAGCGGAACTGCGCCCTACAATAAAACAAGGGAAGTTTTCCAGAAGGAGGCATCGTGCAACTGGATGATCATCTGAAACAACTGCTGCGCGAGTTGGGACATGCCATCAACGATACCGTGTCGGAATCCGGGCGCATCTCGGAGGCCATTTCCGACGTGCGCTCCGCCGGATTCGATATCGTGCTGAAGCTGGACGCGACGATCGGCCTGGCGCGCCGCGATGCCGACGACACCAAAATTACGACGAACGACCGCCGCTTCCTCGAGTCACTGCACATTCAGGTCGACCAGGAAATTCTGCATGAGGATCGCGAGACGCCGAAGTTTGAAATGACGCCGCAAGACCTGCGCTTTCTGAAGTCGCTGAAAATTACGCTCGATGACGCGCAATAAAACTCACGCGTTCTGGCTCGCTCCGGCGCTAGTCTTTTGCGTCGCCGTACTGGCGAGTTCCGCGCCGGTAGCCAGCGGCGCAGAGCGCCCCGTCGACTGCTCCTCAAACGCAAAGAATCATCAAGACGCAATTTGTGGTTCAACGCATGTTGTACCAGTCGATTCAGGTGCGCAGCCTCGCCGACATGCGCGAACTTTCATACCTTCACTTATTCCCCCGGGATCCGCGACAAAATGCAAAAAGTATTTAATGCGGGCGGCTACAAGTACGGAGACGAAGTGGTCATTTGGTACCAGCAGGGCACCGATGTCGCTTTGAAGATCAAGGGCAAACCATCCAAAAAGCACTGAGCCTCAAGGGCTCGCCATGATTCGTCTTCCTGCTGTCGCCGGCCGGTTTTATCCAGACGATCCGGGGCGCCTGTGCGCTGCCGTCGATTCTTTTCTTGCCAGCGGCGGCGAGGAAAAGAAAATTCGCGCACGCGCATGCCTCGTTCCGCACGCCGGATACATGTATTCGGGCAACGTTGCCGGAGAAGTTTACCGGCGCATTGAAATTCCCGCGCGCGTGATTCTGCTTGGCCCGCGCCATTTTCCGCGTGGCGCTCCTCTTGCGATTCTTTCCGACGGCGCCTGGCAGACGCCGCTCGGGATGGCGCCCATCGATCGTCTTCTGGCGGAAACAATTGTTCGCGCTTTTCCGCTGCTGCGCGAGGATGCGGTGGCGCACAGCGCGGAGCACTCTCTCGAAGTCCAGCTTCCTTTCCTGCAGCGGCTCGCTCCCTCGTTCGCGTTTGTGCCGATCGTGATCGGCCCCGCGCAATGGGAGCTGGTCGAAGCGCTGGGCCACGCGCTCGCCAGCGTGATTGCCGCGGAGCGCGAGCCGGTTCTCCTCGTCGCAAGCTCGGACATGAACCACTACGAAAGCGATGCCGTAACGCGCGTGAAGGACCGCAAGGCTATCGATCGAATCCTCGCTCTCGATCCACGCAAACTCTTCGACACGGTGCGCGACGAAAAGATTTCCATGTGCGGATACGCCGCCGCGGTTGCCGTGCTGATTGCCGCGCGCGAATTGGGCGCCACGCGAGGCCGAGCTGGTCCGCTATGCGACTTCGGGAGAGGTGAACGGCGATATGCAGGAAGTTGTGGGGTACGCAGGCATGGTCATCAGGTGACGCCGTTTCTCGCCAGTGAAATTCAATTTGCAAGTGCGATTTAGTAGGACAGGCTTCAGCCTGCTGGGTTTTGTTTCCGCGCAAAATCAAACCCGACAGGCTGAAGCCTGTGCTACTAAAACGCACCCGCACTGCAAGCAGTTGACATTTTCAGTGGTCGCGGGAGGTCCGGATGCGCTCCGCGAGCGCGCGGGCGCGCGTACGGGCGATTTCCATGAAATGGGAATCCGCGGCAATTTGGTCGAGCACCGGCAAGAGGCGCTCGGGTTCGGGCAGGAGACGGTGGTCCATGTCCGATTCAAATTGCATAAGGGCGTCGTTGACACCGAGGCGGTCAAACTTGGCCTGGCGCTGAAGCAAAACAAGGTCTTGCTGCTGCCTGGCCAATCCCTCGAAGATTTGCATGAGCTGAGTGGCCGAGGGATTGAGCGTGTAATTGAACGAGGTCTCGTGCATTTCCGCGCCGTTCTCGTAGCGGAATGTTTTCTGGCCGAGGTTGGCAATTTTCTTTTGGATGTCGAGATTGGCGATCGCGAAATATTTCAGCTCGGCGGCCAGGTCGAAAATTCTTTTCTGCACGGCGGGCCCCACTTCAAACGGCTCGGGATCCGCATCTTCGTCAAGCTGGCGGATGTCGTAAGTGGATTTCCCCTGGTCGCTGATTTTGATCTCAATGAATTCGGGAGTGCTGCTCTTGAAAACGCGGCGATAAATAATGGTCGCGCCTCCGGGATTCGCGCGGGCCGCCGGGACTAGAAGCCATGCGCCCGCAAGAAGGCACAAGAATTGTAAAAGAAAATGGTTTCGAGTCATCGTGACTATGAGATGCGCGAAGCGGCGCCGCGGCTGCGCGGGCCGCGCAAGGAAGGTGCGCACTCCGGCGCCGCGGCGGGGCGCATAGTCCCGGCGCCCAGCCGGGCGCGAAACCGTTCGGCCTGCACGTGGCAGAGCGCAACGGCCAGCGCGTCGGCGGCGTCGGCAGGCTCGGGCGTTTCGCTCATGCCGAGCAGCGCGCGCACCATCAACTGCATTTGCTCCTTGGCC
Organism: uncultured Acidobacteriota bacterium; assembly: GCA_963833595.1. GTDB lineage: Bacteria > Acidobacteriota > Terriglobia > Acidiferrales > UBA7541 > Palsa-360. Next base: position 39,510 of record CAWHYM010000006.1, read on the forward strand.
GCGTTCCCGTAGCCTGCCACGGAAGCCTTTATTTCGCGCGGCGAATAGCTGCACACGGGGATGCCGCGCTGCGCCGCGGCCAGCAAAACCACGCCGCGAACCTCGGCGAGCCTCAGCGCTGTTTTCATATTGAGAGCGGTGAATACCGATTCGACTGCGACGCCGTGCGGCTGGAATTCCTCGATCAATGCGGCAAGCATGGCGTGAATTTCGCGAAGGCGTTCGGGAAAATGTTCGGGGCCTTTGCGCGTGGCGCGCAGGGCGCCGAAGCGCAGCATGCGGCAGCGGCGGCCGTCGCTTTCAATCACGCCGTATCCGGTGGCTCCGGCCGCGGCGGGATCGACGCCGAGCACGCGGATCAAATTGTCATTCGTTCGAGAGGAGAGCGGCACGGCAATGAGTGTACGGCGGCGCGCTGCGCCCGGCCACAATTTTTTCGGCGGGATGTGTGTTGGGAACGGTGCAATCGCTGCGCGCGACGCATTTTGTAGCACAGGCTTCAGCCTGTGGGTTTTGCGTGCTCGGGCACATCAAAACCCACAGGCTGAAGCCTGTGCTACTCAGAATTACTGCGCGGCCATGACCGCTTGCATTTCTTTTTCGTCGATGTCGAAGTTGGCGGAAACTTTTTGAACGTCGTCGTGCTCTTCGAGCGCTTCGATGAGCCGCAGCATCTGCGCCGCCTGGTTGCCGGAAAGCTTCACGTAATTCTGCGGCACCCAGCCGACTTCGGCGGAATCCGGAGTGATGCCGTCCTTGACCAGCGCTTCTCGAACCGCCTCGAAACTTTCCGGCGGCGTCAGCACTTCCCAGGAATCGCCCTCATCGCGCAAATCCTCTGCGCCGGCATCGAGAACGATGGAGAGCATCTTGTCTTCGTTGGCTTTTTCTTTGGAAACGACGATGTCGCCCTTGCGACTGAAACATCCAGCCCACGGCGCCGTTTTCGGCCATGTTGCCGCCGTTCTTGTTCATCATGTGGCGGATCTCGCTGACGACGCGGTTGCGGTTGGTGGTGACCACTTCAATGATCATGCCCACGCCGCCCGGGCCGTAGCCCTCGAAATTCACCTCTTCATATTGTTCGCCTTCAAGCGTCCCGGTGCCGCGTGCCAGGGCGCGCTCGATGTTGTCATTGGGCATGTTTTCATTTTTGGCGGCCAGGATCGCGGTGCGCAGGCGCGGGTTGGAATCCGGATCGCCGCCGCCCACCCGCGCGGCAATGGTGATTTCGCGAATCAGTTTGGTGAAAATGCGGCCGCGCTTGGCGTCTGTAGCCGCTTTTTTATGCTTAATTGTGGCCCACTTAGAGTGCCCGGACATGTTAATCGCCTCTTGGGAAACAAGTTGGGGGACTAATCCCTGCTTATTGCCACGATAGTTTAGCATAGGCTTTATCGAATCGGAACAACGGGAGAAGAGTTCAGCAGTGCCCGCGACCAACCCTTTCCTAGACCACTCCCACAGCTTGAGACAGTTGCTCCGCTTCTTCGATCAAGGCTCCGAGGCTGACTGTAATCCCGTCCTTCCAGAAGGCCTCGTTCCTAGCATCCAGGCCGAATGGCGCGAGCAGTTCCACGACGTCCTTGGTGGCGCCGGAACGCAGCAGGTCCAGGTACAGCGGCTCGAACTTCGCTCCGAGGCGCTGGCGCTGCGCGAAGAGGCTTTGCGTCAGGAGTTCGCCGAAGGCGTAGCCGTAGACGTAAAAGGGGCTGTGGAAGTGCGGGATGTATGCCCACAGGTGCTCGGAGTTTTCGTAGGTGAAGATTTCGCCTTCCTTGCCGTAGAGTTCCTGCGCCGTCTTTAGCCAGATAGCGTCCAACTCTTCGACCGAACGTTTCTTCGGCTCCGTCCAGGCCGTGTAGGACTCATCCATGCCGTGGAGGCGGCGCTCGAAGTTTGAGAAGCCGATCTGGCGGACCACGGTGTTGATCGTGCTGTCGATCTTCGCCATGATCAGCGCCAGAAGCGAGTTCTTGTCTCCCGAACGAATTAGCCGGTCCTTCAGGAAGGTAAACGTCGTCATTTCCCCGAACACGGATGCCGTTTCGCAGTAGGCGATCGGAGCATGGAACATCAGCGGGCCCTGCGCTTCTCCGGCGAGGATGCCGTGCACGCCGTGGCCGAGTTCGTGCGCGAGCGTCATCACGTCTCTATTGGATCCAAGATAATTCATGAGCGTGTAGGAGACGGGCTTTCCGCCGGGCAGAACGTGGGAGGAGTTGAAGGCGCCGCTGCGTTTTTCCTTCATCACTGGCACGTCGATGCGCCGGTCGGCAAAGAACGTCTTCACGACCGACGTAAGCGTCGGGCTGAAACTTTCATACGAACTCGTGACGATCTCCGCAGCCTCGTCGAAAGGAATCATGGTCGTATCGGCAAACGGCATCGGAGCGTTGCGGTCACTCCAGCGGAGCACGGATAGTCCCAAATGGCGCGCCTTCAACTTGTAATAGCGCCGTGTCAAAGAACCGCCCAGCGTCGTGACGGCATTGTGGAGAACATCGACGACGGAGTCTGGAATTCGATTGGCCTTGTTGCGAAGGTCCATCGGGTGCGCGTATCCGCGTTCCTTGTCCTCCACCGCTTTCAAGCCGGCGACCATGTAGAGCGTCTGAGCGGCATATTTCGCGAACGGGCCGGCCAGGCCGCCGTTCACGCATTGCAAGGCTTCCGCGCGCTCGGCGGAATCCTTGGATTCGGCGATCAGGTGCATCATCTCGGTGAGATTCTTCGTGCTGCCGCGGAATTCAAAATTGAGGTCGGCTTCCACTTCGTCAAAAAAATCGGCCCACGCGCTGGAGTCAAACGGCGAACGCTTCACCAGGGCGGACTCTACGGGCTCGGTCAAAAAGTGCGGCTTGAATGTTCGTATATGCTCGATCCACGGGCGATGCTTGGAAACGACGGGATCGCGCTCATAAAATATTTTGAGGGTGTCGTCGCTGAGCTGGACGAGTTCCAATTCAAAGAAGGTAAGATGTTCCCCTCGGATCGCGCTCAATTCACGCTGAAAGGCGGCATGTTTGGCCTTGATCGCCGCGTTGGTCAGGTCCGTGCTCTCTCGCAAAAAAAGGTACGAGGTGATTTTGCCGCTCAGCATCTCGATTTCCGAGTAGTCCCTGATGGCCGCGCCCAGCAATTCCGCCAGCTTGCCCTTGTACGTAACGGAGAAATGCTTCGCCATGGCCGTGAGGTCTCTCAAGTCAGAATCCAGCCGTGGATCGGTGATATCCGCATACAGAATGCTGAGGTCCCAGCGGATCAGGTCCGTGCTTTCGATTGTGTTTTCCATGATGAAACCAGGTCTCCAGATTTCGTTCGGTTTTGGAACGCACGCCGGCTCATCCAGCCACGCCGTGCGGTACGGATGCTAGTGCGCAAGATACCCCAGATATTGTACCCCGGCCTCCTCGGCACGTTTGTAAGGCTTTGTATATGAATACGGCATTGGCCAGACGGACAGATGGCTGATTCGCCGCACGCTTTACGGACAAACTGGATTTTCGGCTGGCGAGGTGCTTACAATTATAGACTCGGGGTATGCCCCAGCCATGCCTACACACACGGCGTGCAGCGAAAACGGTTGCAAGGGACAGGTGCCGGCGGCGCTCGAACCGGTTCACTTGTGCGTGCTCCATTTCACGCTGAAAGTCGAAAACGATTGCGCCCAGATGCGCCGGGAAACTGTCTACGGAAAGACTCCCCACGCGCGCCAGGTCGAAATCATTCGCTTCATCGCCGACCATGGCGAAATGCTGGCGCGCGCTTCCACCAGCGGCCTGCACCTGGCCGACGAAATGAAAGCGCGCATCCTGAACACCTTCCTCACCTTGATGAACCTGCGCGAAAACCTCGACCGCGCCGCTCTCCGGCAACCCATCGGCCGGAGCGGGTAAAGCGCCACAAATATATCTCCCCGGTAATTGGGGATAAGCCGCCGTGTTAAACTGGATTTCACGGGCATATCGCTTGCCATCGGTTTTACGAAAAAAACGGCCGAACAGTGAAACGCCATCCGAGTTTGCACCCACTTAGCCAGCACCACCATTTCGCGCTGATTCAGGCGCTGGAGATGCGGCGCGCGGCCGAAGCGCCGGCGGAAAAGCGCGCGGCGGCGGTCGAGCATCAGGCGGAGAAGTTTGTCCGCTTCTGGCATAAGATCGGGGCACGTGCATTTTCGCGAAGAGGAGGAAGTGTTGCTGCCCGCGTATGCGCGGCACACGCGGCTCGACCGGGACGCTGAAGTCATGCGAATCCTCGCCGATCACGCTGAGATTCGCGCCGCCGTGCTAGATTTCGAGCAGCGGCTTGCATCGAAGACTCCGATTGAAGCGGAAGAATTGGCCCGCCTGGGAAAACTTCTTCACGATCACGTGCGCTTGGAAGAAAACGAAGTGTTTCCGCGCATCGAAAAAGCGCTCGGCGAGGTTCAGCTGAACAAAATGGGGCGCGGACTGACGCGCCTGCATTCAAAGAATGATGTTTGCGAGATTTGAAACGCGTCGAGTAGGACAGGCTTCACAGGCTGCGGAAAAACTCAAATTTTGTCATTCCGAGGCGCGCTGCGCGCCGAGGAATCTCTCTTTTCCTGGGTTTAAAGCAAAGAGAGATTCCTCACTTCGTTCGGAATGACAAAATAAATCACTTTTTCCGCAGCCTGTTCAGCCTGTCTCTTTTTGAATTTGCATAACCAAAACCAGACAGGCTGAAGCCTGTCCTACTAAACGCCGATGTAGCGCGCGTAGAGTGACCGCGCAACGCTCGTGTCGCGCGTGCCTTTGATAATGGCGCGGCCATCGGCGAACACGGTCATTTCGTAGGGCGGCACGCGGAAGCGCAGGAGGAAACCGTTCTCGCGCACTTCGGCGACTGTTGGCGCGATGCGTTTGCCCAGCGCGGAGAGATCTAGTTGCCGGCGGCGTTCGTGGATCTGCACGGAGTCGCGGCCGCACATCGTCAAGTGGGGTTGCGCTTCGCCTTCGAGGTAGCGGAAGTCGTGGCGTACGCACGCACGGCATTCCGGATTGCGCGCCACGCGCACGGATTGAAATTTCCCGGACCAGACGTCAAAGGAAATGAGCCGCCCTCCCGCCGATTCGGATTTGCCGGCGAGCAGCTTAATGGCTTCCGCGGCTTCGATCGAAGCAATCACCCCGGCAGCGGCGCCGAGAACACCGACGGTGTCGCAAGTATCTTCCGTGCCCGTTGTCTGCGAACCGTTTCCGTTTTCGGATTCTAGCGCACACGCAAGGCACGCCGTTTGGCCGGGCCGCACGGTAAGTGTTACGCCATAGCTTGCGACCACGGCGGCGTAAATCCAGGGAACGTTCAAATGAATCGCAACATCGTTCAGAAGGAAGCGCGTCTCGAAGTTATCCGTCCCGTCGAGAATGAGCGGGAACCCGCGCAATAATTCCTCGGCATTTTTGGGGCTCACGTCCGCGACGATGCCCTCGACCGATACTCCCGAATTAATGGCGCGCAGGCGGCGTTCCGCGGCCACAGCCTTGGGCAGAGCTTCTTGGGCATCGGATTCCTCGAACAGTGTCTGGCGCTGCAGGTTGGAAGGCTCGACGAAATCGCGGTCCACGATGCGCAGCTTGCCGACGCCCGCGCGCACGAGCAGATTTGCCAGCGCGGTCCCCAGCGCTCCGCAGCCCACAATTACGGCCGAGGATTCGAGCAGGCGCTGCTGGCCCGCCTCGCCGATTTCGCCGAAAAGAATCTGCCGCGAGTACCGTTCGTAGGATTTTGAGTCCATGGGGCCGAGCCGATCTCCCGGTCGTTTAAGTAGGACAGTCCCGCCGCGGCGGGACTGTCCTACTTTCCATCATAGCGCCGCCGGAGCTGTGCGGGGAAATCGAGTGGCGTTTTCCGCGTGCCGGGCAGAATTCGCGCCGGGCAGACAACCCCGGCTATGCTACCCTAGCTCTGTTGTGAAGAGTGATGTCAATCGTTCATCGCCCCTTCGTACGGTTCGCCGCATGGCTGTCGGCGTTCTGGTTACTCTGCGCAGGCCCTCTCGCCGCGCAGAACGGTTTCCCCGGTGAGCCGCCGCGCGTCGTCGCAGTGCGCGTGGTCGCGGAATCCGGCGCGGTGCTGGAACAAAATCCACCTAAGCTGACGCTCCAGCCTGGCCAACCCTTTTCCATGGAAGCGGAGAGCGCGAGCCTGCGGGAGCTGTTCCGCTCAGGCCGCTACGCGGATTTGCGCGCCGAACTGGCCGATGTCCCCGGAGGAGTCCGCCTGGATTTCGTTGTCCGTCAAAACTTCTACATCAACCGGGTAGAGATCGAAGGATTGCGCGAGCCGCCGGGAGAGGCGCTGGCGCTTTCGGCGCTTCGGCTCAACGTCGGAGAACCATTCCGCGAAAGCGACATGAAGGAGGCGCTCGATCGTCTTCGCCAAATCCTTGAGGACGATGGACAATATCAGGCCAAACTCGATTATGCGACGACGCCCCATCCCGACACGCTCCAGTTGGACATTCTGGTGCGCGTGACCGCCGGTCCTCGAGCGCGGATCGGCGCCATTACCATTCAAAATCAGACGCAATTTGCGAACGCAGAGCTTCGAAGCCAGGTAAAGCTCAAGGAAGGAGCCGAAGTGACGTCGGACCGCCTGAATCGCGCGGCCGACCGGACTCGAAAATGGCTGGCGGGTAAGGACTATCTCGGAGCGCGGGTCACGATACATCGCGGCGCGTATGACGCGAAGTCGAATCGCGTGCCCGTCAATTTCACAATGTATGCGGGGCTGCAAGTGCGCGTGGTTGTAGTAGGCGCGAAAGTTCCGGCGGGAACTTTGCGCAAGCTGGTTCCCATCTACCAGGAAGGCGCGGTGGACGAAGACCTGCTCCAGGAAGGGCGCCGTTCATTGCGCGATTGGTTTGAACGCGCCGGGTACTTTGAAGCGCAAGTGAGTTACACCGTGTCGGAAGCCCCCGCGATGGAGTCGGGCAGTGCAGTCCATCGGGCTGCGAGTGTGGTCACTTATCAAGTGAATCGCGGGGACCACCACCGATTGGTAAATGTGGAATTCACTGGCAATAAATACTTCGACTCGGATCTTCTCCGTGGGCGCGTAAAGATTCAGCCCGCCGCGTATGCGTCGCCGGGACGGTATTCGAGCGAAATGCTGCAAGATGACGTCACCTCGATTCGCACCCTCTACGATGCCAACGGCTTTCAGGAAAGTGACGTGGAGAGCCAGCTCGTCGATAATTACAACGGCCACCACGGTGACTTGTCGGTGAGGTTTATTATCCATGAGGGACAGCAAACACGGGTGGCGAGCCTGGCCATTGAAGGCAACCAGCAACTGAGCAGTGATGAAATCCTTGGCGTGGTCGGCTCCTCGAAAGGACAGCCCTATTCCGAATTCAATGTGTCATCCGACCGTGACAATATTCTTGCTATCTACTATGACCAGGGATTCTCGGAAGCCCGATTTACCGCCGACCAGGAGAAATTGCCTGCCGCAGGGCCGAATGCCGGTCCAACGGTTCGGCTGACGTATCACATCACCGAAGGACGCCAGGTCCTGGTCGCGCGCGTCCTGCTGAGCGGCTATGAGCACACGCGCCCCGGCGTGATCTCGCGCCAGGTGGGAATTAAAGCGGGCGAGCCGCTGAGTGAAAGCACCGTCGTCGAGACGCAGCGGAAGCTCTACAACCTGGGGATTTTCAGCCGCGTTTCGGTCGCGCCGCAAAATCCCGACGGCGAGGACGAGGACAAGACCATTGTCGTGATGGTGGACGAGGCCAGGCGTTACACCATCGCGTACGGCCTGGGATTTGAGGCGCAACGTCTGGGCAGCTCCACCAGCGCGACTTCCCAGTCCCTCAGCTTCGCGCCGCGCGGCACTTTTGAAATTACGAAGGCAAATCTCACGGGACGCGCGGACTCTCTCTCCCTCAAGACGCGGGTGAGCACGATTCAAGGCCGCGCGCTCCTTACGTACACGGCGCCCAATTATTTCGCATCTCCCAATTTTAGCTTGCAGCTGTTGGCCGATTACATAACGAGTCGCGACGTGCAAACATTCGATTCACGGCGGGCCGAGGGAACCATCCGGCTCGCCCAGAAGCTCTCTTCCAGCAGTTCGATCCTCTATCAGTACGCATACCGGCATGTGGTCGCCAGCAATCTACAAATCGCAGTCGAGGAAATTCCGCTGTTCAGCCAAAACACGGAGGTCTCCGAATTCGGCGTGAGCTGGGTCCGGGACCGCCGCAACAGCGTCTCCGATCCCAGCCGGGGAGATTTCGAAAATGTGGATGTGGACATGGCCATGAGAGCGATTGGCTCGTCCGCGAACTTCATCCACGTGTACTTGCAGAATTCGACTTACCATCCGATCGGCCGGCGACTGGTCTTTGCGCGATCGACCCGCTTCGGCATGCAGACTCCCTACGGCAATTCGCTCTCGGCTGATATTCCGCTCCCCGAGCGGTTCTTCGCTGGCGGCGGCACGTCCTTGCGCGGATTTGGCCTCAACCAAGCGGGGCCGCGCGACCCCGTCACTGGATTCCCCATCGGCGGACAAGCAATGCTAGTCTTTAACCAGGACTTGCGCTTTCCGATGCATTTGCCGCTGATCGGTGACCGTCTGGGCGGCGCCGTGTTTTATGATGCCGGCAACGTATTCCCGAGCATCAGGGAAATCTCCCTGCGCACTTCGTCGCCGGTCCCTACCATCGGAAACGCGACTGGTCCGAATGGCCTGCCAACCACGGTGTGCCTGACGAACTGCACAAACGAACTGAAGTATTTCTCACATACCGTGGGATTTGAATTTCGTTATGGTACGCCAATAGGGCCCGTCGCCCTGGATTTGGGTTATCAGCTCAATCCGGCAAGTTTTATCAGCCCGGTGACGGTGAACGGCAATCCTGGCGTAACGGTCTCGCGGCTGTCCGGCTTCCAATTTTTCTTCAACTTGGGGACATCGTTCTGATGCGCCGCGCGATTATCATTTTCGTCTTGCTCTTGGCCACGGCAGGCGCGCCGCAGGCGTTCAGCGGTTCCGCGACGCTTCAGTCGGCGCGCGTGGTGGACCGCATCGTGGCGCGCATCGAAGGCGACATCATCCTGCAGAGCCAGGTGCGCGAACTTGGCGCTTTCCAGCAGTTAATCGATGGCCGTGCGGAAAGCGACGATAAGCTGCTCGAAGAATTGATCGAACAGTGGATGGTCGAGACGGAGGCTACGGCGTCGCACTTTCCGCTGGCAGCGAAATCGGAGGTTGACCGTGAACTCTTGCGGATCAGCCAGCAATTTGCGACTCCGGAATTGTATGCGGCGCGTCTGAATGAGCTCGGCCTCTCCGGCACCCAAGTCCGGCAATTGTTGACCCGCCAGATTTACGTCGAGCGCTATATCGATTATAAATTCCGGCCGTCTGTGCAGATCGAACCCTCGGATATTGACGCGTATTACCAGAAGGAGTTGCTGCCGGAGCTTGCGAAAAAGAATCAGCCTTCTCCGGACCGTGCCGCGGTCGAAGAGCAGATCCGCGAACTGCTCATCCAGCGTGGGATCAGCGAAATGACGGTGAAGTGGCTGGACGATACAAAAGCGAGATTGAGGATCGAAATCGAAACTGCCGGCGGCAAGCCGTGACGCGCAACCGGAACCCGAAACGATGAACGGAACGAAACGAAAATTCGGGCTGAAACACGGGCTGGGCCTCGTCGTCGCCTTGGCGATCGTCGCAGGATTGGCCATCGCCTATGTGGTTGCTAGCGGGCTCGCGGATCGCTGGGCCCGCAAGACGATCGTGGAGCAGCTTGAGAAAACCACCGGCGCGCGCGTCGAGCTGGGAAATTTTCATTTTAGTTGGCGGTTGCTCATCGCTCGTTTCGACGGATTGACCTTGCATGGCCGCGAGCCGGTTGGAAGTCCGCCGCTATTTCACGCGAACGCATTGCAGTTCGACATCCACATCGAATCGTTCTGGGGCAGGAAGATTTCGCTGGGAAATGTGGAGATGTCACACTTCTCGGCGCACGTTCAAGTCGAAAAAGACGGCTCGACGAACATTCCGGGACCTAGAATTCCCGTGAGCACGGGCGCACCGGACTTGAAGAGCCTGTTCGATTTGAAAGTTGCGCAGTTGCGTCTCGAAGATGGCGAGATCTTATGGAATGACGCGCGAATTCCACTCGAGGCCAAGGGCGGAAATTTTGAGTTTGGAATGAACTACACGGACGAAGGCGGACACCCCGTGTACATGGGCCAGGTCAGCTGGCAAAAATTTGAAGTCGCGGCTCTGCGTAACATGCCTTTCACGTCGAATTTCTCCGCGCGATTCAATCTCCGCCAGGATTCGCTTTCCGTGACGCAACTGCAATGGAAGACGGCCGGCAGCGAAATCGATGCGCAGGCAAATCTTGCCAGTTTCGCGCAGCCCGCTTGGACTTTCCGGTACCGAGGCCAACTGCGCCTGGAGGACCTATGGACGATTCTGCGCAAGCGAGATGTGCCGGGCGGGCATATTGAATTTGCCGGCGAGGGAGGCTACTCCGCCGAACAGGTGAATTTCAGCGGACGCTATACGGCTGACCGGATCACAATAAAATACCAATGGTTTCACCCCGGCAATATTTCCGCGCACGGCAGCTTCCACGCCGATAATCACTCGGTGGAATTGCCCGATTTGGAAGCCATGATGATCGGCGGAAGCGTGAGCAGCCACGTGCGCTTAAGTCTCCCGAAGCTGGAATTCCGCGCCGAATCGAAAGTGCGCGGTCTGGACCTGCGGCAGGCGCTTGCCGCCGAAGACAACCCGAATCTGCCTATCAATCCCCTGCATTGGGGCAGCCGCATGGATGCGGACGCGACAACAACATGGGTCGCCGATTTCAAGCACGTCGATTCGCGCGGGTCTTCGGTGTGGACGCCACCGGCCACGCCCGCGCCGGGGCAGATTCCCACGGCGGCGCACTTCGAGTTTCACTACGATATGGACCACAAGCAGTTCGAACTCTCACCGGGCGAGATTACAACTCCCTCCAGCCGCATCCAGTTTCGCGGCGCTCTCAGCATGGTCGACACTTCGGTGGACGTGACTGTTGACACTGAAGACCTCACGTTGTGGGACGACTTCATCAACCGGCTGCGCGGACCCGGCGCGGAGCCGCAAGTAATCGGCGGCCATTTCCATTGGGACGGACGGTTGACAGGGCCTCTTGATGGTCCCACCTTCGCGGGACACTTCAAAGGAACCGAAGCGCAATATGGCTCGCTGTACTGGGACGATCTCGAGGGGGAGCTCACCTACTCTCCCGACGAGTTGCATCTTGCCCGAACCCGCGCGCGCAGGGGCCGGTCATCCGCGGATCTGGAACTGGCGCTTGGCCTCGACAACTGGGGTTTTTCTCCCGAAAGCGAATGGACGTTTGACCTCGACCTGGTGGGGGCCGATACGGACGATCTGCAAAAAATGCTGGGGACGTCCTATGCGGCACACGGGCTGCTGACCGGGCAATTTCATGGAAAGGGCACGCGCGCGCAGCCCGAATTTTCGGGTTTGTTTGACGTGTCGGATGCAACGACAGGATCATGGCGCTTCGAGCGAGCGCGTGGAGAATTGTCCATCCAGCCGGGCGAAGTGCGAATTGCCAACGCCGAGGTGCGCCTGGCGGCGCACGCGCCGGGCGCGCCAACTGGTCTCGTGACGGGCAATCTGGACTATCACACCGGCACGGGCGAAGTGTCTTTTGACTTCACGGGAGCGGCGATTCCGCTTGAGGCGATCGAAAAAATCCAAATGGCGCGCTTGCCTGTTGGAGGCCGCCTTAATCTGCAAGCCCACGGCCAGGGACCGCTACGCGCCCCCGAATTGCACGCAACGCTGCGATTGGTTGACTTAAAATTCGGAAATGACGTGGTGGGAAGCTTTGACGGGAAAGTCGACTCGGATGGGCGCCACCTGAGTGCGTCGATCGATTCGGCGATGACGTCGGGGCGGCTGGCGGGGAAGATGGACGTTGGGCTCGAGGGCGATTATCCGGTGACTGCGCAAGTCACAGCCGAACGAATTGATTTCAATCCTTTTCTAGTTTCTGCCCTCCATCTTTCCCGGTTGAACGGCCACAGTTTGGTGGACGGCCAATTTGACATCGCGGGCTTTGGTGCGCGCCCGGAAACTCTCGCCGTGGAAGCACATCTCTCTCGCCTCACATTCGATTTTGAAAACGTGAAGCTGGAGAATGTCGGCCCCGTGCGGCTGACTTACCGTCGAGACGAGGTGCGCGTCGAGCAGGCAAGTCTACGCGGCACCGACACGGATTTTCACGTGAGCGGTACGGCCCGTTTCGCCGGGGATCAAGCTCTCGATTTGCGTCTGGATGGAGCGGTCAGCCTCCAGTTGCTCTCCGGGTTCATGCCGCAACTGGAAGCGACTGGCCGGGCACAGATCAATGCCCTGGTCGCCGGGACCATCTCCACGCCGCGCTTCAACGGCAAGGTTCACATTGAGGGTGCCTCGCTGCGGTACGGCGATTTTCCGGCGGGACTGAGCAACGTTGCCGGAGATTTCAATTTTGACGCGAATCGCATGGTGTTTGATAACGTGGCCGCGGAAACCGGCGGCGGACGGCTCACCATCGGCGGCGCGGTGGCGTATGGGGAAGGGCCGTTGAACTACGTGCTCAACGCGCGTACCGATCAGGTTCGCATTCGCTATCCGGTCGGGATGAGCTGGCTGGTGGGCGGGGCATTGCGCCTCTCTGGAAACGCGCAATCGGCGACGCTTTCCGGGCGTATCGTCGTGGATCGCCTGCTGATGGCCGAAGGGTTTGATCTTGGGGCCATCATGGTTTCAGCCAAAGAGCCGGCGACCGGGCCGAGCACGACTTCCTCGTTTCTCCAAAATTTGGAGTTCGACATTCAGGCGGAATCCAGCCCCGATTCGCGGATGGAATGGACCGGCGCGCGCCTGCAGACGGATGCGAGCCTGCGCTTGCGCGGAACCTGGGAGCATCCCATTCTCCTGGGCCACATTCACTTGTTGAGCGGAGAAATGAGTTTTCGCGGCAACCAGTTCACCGTCGCGCGCGGGGACATCAATTTCGCCAATCCGTTCCGCCTGGACCCGGTGTTGAACGTCGAGGCCACGACTACGATCCGCCAGTATGAAGTCACTCTCGATTTCACAGGTCCCGCGAGCCGGCTCACGCTGGCGTACCGGTCCGACCCGCCGTTGCCCTCCAGCGACATCATCGAGCTGCTCGCCCTGGGCCAAACCGGCGAAGAAAGCGCGGCCCGAACCGCCACCGGACAAAACACAGGATTGGGCGCCTCGGCGCTTCTCTCCGAAGCGATTTCCAGCCAGTTGGGCGGACGTATTCAGCGCCTGTTCGGGGTCAGCCACTTCAGCGTCGGGCCATCGGTCTCGGCATTGAACACGCAGCAATACTCGATCGCCAGCGTCACCATCGAGCAGCAAGTCACCCGAGGCCTCGTGGTTACCTACATCACGGACGTCACGACCACGCAATATCAAGTGATTCAAATCGAATACACGATTAACCGCGAATTCTCCGTGGTTGCCTTGCGCGATGAAAACGGGACATTCGGCCTCGACGTCGTGCGGAAGACGCGCTTGAAATGACGGATGTCCGCTCCTGGAATGCGTGCACTGGCACGACACTTCGCCCGCCGATTCCCGGCCGGCGCAAATGGGTTCGTGCTATCTTCACCAGCGGGGAGTAGACATGAAACAAGTCGCGGTGAAATGTGCAAGAAGCTTTCGGATCTGGATCATCCTGGCGCTGGCCTTGATGGCCGTCGCTATTCCAGCGGGCGCGCAAAAAAAGAATAAAAGCACGCCACCCCCCGATCTCGGAGAGGACCTTCAATCCGCGATGCACACTCCGGATTCGCAGGCCATCGATCAGGTCATCGGCGAAGCCTTGGGGTACTGGCAAATCGGCGACACGGAATCCATGCATAAATACTATGCGGAGGATATCGTCTTGGTGAGCGGCGCGTGGGAACCGCCCATCATCGGCTGGGACAATTTCTTGAAGGCCTATCAGGCGCAGCGCGCTCAAGTCAGCGGCGCGCGCATGGACCGGTCAAATACTCTCATTAAGGTGAATGGCAACTCCGCCTGGGCCACCTATCAATTCGTGTACGTGGCGCAGATGGAGGGTAAAACGGTTGAATTCCGCGGGCACACAACCCTCTTCTTGGTGAAGCAGGCAAACCGATGGGTGATTACACTGAACCACTCTTCGGTCGTGGACTCCTCGCTTCCCGAGCCCGCCACCCCGACGGATTCAGCCCGGCCCGGCAAGCCCTAGAAGCTCTTGAGGCCCTGATAAATCCAAATCCCAGCGCTAGCCAGCAACAGCGCTCCCGACACGACTGCGAGAGCTATGATCGGCTTGGTCAGACGTGAGATGCGGGCGATGATTGCCTGCTGCTCCTGGTAATGATGCTGCTCGGCGGCATCAATGAAAATCTGATCATCTTCTTTCGACGACAGCGTTCCCCGGTAAATGACGAGCACCACCAGGAAAGCCGTGATGACGCCCCAGGAAATCATGAGCAGATCGAGAATAAGTGACCGGGATTCTTCCAAGGCTTCCTCCTTGCGAGAACTGCGCTAGGTGGAAAGGGAGCGAGCAATTGCGCCGTCCTGCAATGGCAAAAACTTGAGCGGATTATAGCATCAATTCTGACGTGTCAACGGCAAGTCTTATCTAATGGTGACTAGGCTTTGGCGGGAATCGCACTCCCCAGAAGTCATCCAGCGGTCGCAGCGATTCGACGCCGGTTTCCCAGAGTTCTTCGCCGTCTCGGTGGTCCTTTACCCACGCGACGCGAAACTTGGCGGTCTGCTGCGAAAAGCGGTTGGTGAGTTCCACTTCCGTCCCGATTTGCAACATCCGGGACGTCCAGATCATCGCCCCCAGCACCCCGACAACGCCGGTGTGCGTCGATTCCTCCAGTAGAATCCCATCCACCGCCGTGCCACGCACTTCCACGGGAACCCGCATTACAACCCGCGCGCCCTCCCGTCGTTTTTCAAACTGAGGTGTGTCGATCAATCTAATCTACCAAATCCGCCCTGAACAAAATGAGTCATAGACTATGACAGGCGAGCCTGCGCTGTCAACCTTGAAATAACTTTACAGTAAATCAATCATCAAACTCCACCACTTCGACAGGGCTCCGCACCCTCCGAGTGTAATTGTTGGTTGGTGACATTTGCTGCGCGAGCCCATGCGTTGACAAACGCCGCCATGCGCGGGCACAATCAATTTGCCTCGCAGCACCCGCATGTACGCCCGAATGGCGGAATTGGCAGACGCGCTAGCTTCAGGAGCTAGTTCCCGCAAGGGAGTGGAGGTTCGAGTCCTCTTTCGGGCACCATAAATCCAGTGACTGGTGATTGGTGACCAGTGACTGGTGAATCGTTCAAATCCGCCGGGGATCGAATGCGATGGGGTAAACCTCTCGACCTTCCTTGATCTTGCGATTGATGCTACTTTCTACGCGGCAACAGATTCGCCCGTGGGAAATCCATGCCCGAGCAATTTGTCTTTCGCGACCTGCGCGACTTGCTGGCCAAGGCCAATGAGGAAAAATCCGGCGATCAACTGGCAGGCCTCGCCGCGCGTTCGGAGCGCGAACGCGTGGCCGCGAAACGCGGAGCCCGCGCTGCTCGATGCGTCCGCGCGGCGAGAGCTGATGCAAGGACTCGAATCTTCCCTGGGAGAAATTGTCTAAATGCCGAGAGACGCCGATTCTTTCCTCGCCGCCGATTTCCCCGAGGTCTAGCGCAAGATTCGGGAACGCACGCCGGCGCGCATTCTGGTTGGCCGCGCCGGCCCCAAAAGCCGGTTGGGACGCTCGCCCATCTCCGAAGAAGAGTGCGAATGGCGATGACGTTGCCACAGGCCGCGGGGTCAGCCTCAGCACGCACAACGGCACTTACGTTGGGACCGTGGCCGAAGTGGAAGTCAATCGCAAGACCGGAGCGGTTCGCGTGACGCGCTTCGTCTGCGCTCACGACTGCGGGCTGATCATCAATCCCGAAGCGCTTCGGACCACCATCGAGGCCAACCTGATCCAATCGCTCGGCCGCGGACTGAAAGAAGAAGTGACGTTCGACCGCAGCAATGTGACCAGCGTGGATTGGATCACGTATCCCGTCGCGCGAGCGTCCGACGTGTCCGATCGCGTCGAGGTCATTCTGATCAACCATCCAGAACTTCCATCAAGCGGCGCGGGAGAACCATCCAGCCGCGCCGCAGCCATTGCCAACGCGATTTTCGATGCAACGGGCGCGCGCGTCCGCCAAGCGCCGCTTACGCCGGCGATGGTGAAGGCAGCACTCGCGGACACTTAGCAGGCATAGCTGCAGGCCAGAAGGGCGATCTTTGACATTCCTATGGTTTATTTACACGGTACGCGCCGTGAAATGTCTCAACGACGGGGATGGACCGCTGGTTGTTGAGAGACCATCGCACCCGAACGTGTCCGGCCTGACCCTCAATGACTCGGCGTTCGGTCAATTGCTGCCTCATCATCTTTTCGACCACGGAGTCGCGGGGAGGCTCCTTCCCTGCGCCCTCTGCCGTGCAATATAAGTTTGATGTACGTGCCGATAGACGGTGAAGGTCCGATTGCTCGCGGCAAACGTGTACTGCCACCGGTAAATGGTGTCACTACCGCGATCGGGTTGTCGAGCAGCATTCGCTCCCATACATCAGGACAATCGGCATTTGCCGACCCGTGGTGAGGGACCTTGATAAACGCAGCCGATTGCGGGTCTTTGTGAGACGCGACTACGGCCGTCCAACCTTCGCCCACTTCGCCAGTTTGCTCCAGATCAGCTCCCAGCAACGCTCTAATTGGACCGGCCTCAACCCCACAGCACAACCGACGTATGGTTGGCAGGAAGGTTCGTAATGCGGCGCTGTCTATCCCCCGTCTTTGGCAGCAATTGTCCTATGTCTGTGATGGCGAGCTTGATCGTACCGTCGGATGGGCTTAACGCGGTGACCGTTGCCCGGAAATGACGACCGCCGTCGTCTAAATTCAACAACGTACGATTCGCTGTGGCCCACCCCGGAGAGGCAAGTTTTTTGCCTCGTGCCGTGAGTGCCTTTGACTCGATCAATCCAAGTATCGAAGCGAACTCGTCGACACCCGACCGGCCCTGAATTCCGCTTGCTGCTGTCCCGACGAGCGTGAAAAAATTGTCAGTATTCAAAGCGGCAGAACAGAAGAAGGAAGCATCGGGGACTTCCTTCAATATGGAGGTAAGACCACGGATATGATCGTCGTGCCAGTGAGTGGCGACAACCAGCCTAACATTCTTTAACGCACCACTCCGAAAACTGTTTAGGTATTCAATCCCTACTGGTTCTGATAGCCCGCGCGACAAACACGAGTCGACGATACACCAGTCGTCGTTACCCAGATGGAGCAGCACGCATTCTCCACGACCCGGGCCGATGATAGAGATTTCAAATTCGTCGGCCTTCGGAGGTGTGGATCGATTCACGCTTGTTCCATAAACGAATCCCTGACCCGGCGGGCTCGGTCAGCTGCCCTAGCTAGTCTGCGCTCTGTCCAGGCAGGCACCCGCCTAAATTGCACCATTGAGACGTTCCTCACTTGTCCGGCCAGTGTTTGCTCGTTCCCAATGATCCAGTAGAAAGATGACCCAGGGCAAATCAACTTTTGGTCTTCAGGGGAGATCTCAGTGTTGTCGAAGTCAAAAGTTGCTTGTTCATCAGAATTGTTTGGGTTTGTCTTATCAGTCAAGACAGCAACAAATCCATTGTCACCCAGTTCAGTTACGGTTCCTTCCCAAAGCTGCCGAGTTTTAAGTCTCGGTGCACGCCCAGGGACCCCGAACTTCAGAAGTGGGGGGAAGGTCACGCCACTCGGGATGACCGGATCGGCTCTCTCGGTGGAGGTTGGGGGCGCTAAGGATACCGGAGAAGTGGACGCGGCAGTTCCAGGCGAGGCCGGGACCTGACTGGCACCCAAAGGGGTAGCAAGAAATTGGTAGATTGGACCTTCAAAGCCCACCGGTGGAGTAGTGACCGGGACACTGCTACTTACCTTTGTCTGCCCAGGTGAGAATGTGCTCGACGACTTTTGAGGCATAGATTTGTGCTCCCTCCCAACGATCGTTTAGTATTCCCATCAGCCCCTTCAGTGAGTCCCTCTCAGGGCCTGGGTAATGCTCATTTGTTTCAAAGTAGACCCCAAATGGAACCGCAATCGACGGCTCAACCTTAATTCTAAATTGAGCGCCTGGAGGCGTGTCCTTGTTTGTTAAGATCGTCATTGATGATAAACCAGGTCGACCTTCCAGAACCTCATTCCAGCCGTCTTTCGGCGCAAGCCTGTCACCGATGCGATGCCAGTTCTCTTCAGAGCCAGTCGCAACGTGCATAAAATAATTTAGGCCCATGGCACTTACCGGGGTGTGCTCTAAAATAAAAAAGGCCCCCTGTACAAGATCTCGGAGCGGCGCCGAGTTAGCATTCGGCTTGGTGCCGGCGATGAATTGCTGCTCTGTGACCTGGACAATGAATCGTTCAGTTTCAAAATGGCAAACTTGGGGAACTATAAGCTTGATTTCTGCTTCGTCGGACTCCCCTTGCGGTAGAAGTTCGTGTCGAGCGAACCACTCCGGCTGAAAGATCTTCGGGTTGAATGAACCCACGAGAACGATCATTGAACCGCTAATTTCAGGGACTTGGTTGGCCATCGGTTGCAACTATAATCGAAAATCGTACCTATCTCAATTAGTGCCCTTCTCCTTGTGCTCTGCTGGCGCGGCCCTGCAGGCCGAGGCCTTGGGGCACCGCGTCCTTGGCCGCTGATTTATCATCCGTGAGCCGCACGCACAGAACCAGCAAACCCGAGGCGATTGAGCACACCGAAAGAAACAGCAAGCTCGCGCCGAAGCCTCCGGTTTTGTCTCTCAAATATCCGATCGACGTAGGGGCCGACAAAACCGCCCAGACTGCCGAAGGTGTTGATGAGGCCGATGCTGGTTGCAGCGGCGGCGCGGCCGAGCAGCATGTTGGGAATCGGCCAAAAGCCGGCGTGCGAGCTATAAAATCCGGCCGCCGCGACCGACAGCGCCAGAACGCTGATCCAAACATGGTCGGCGGAATAAATGCAGACTGCCAGAGCCGCGCCCGCAACGATGCGCGGAATTGCGGCGTGCCATCGCCTCTCGCCGGTGCGGTCGGAGCTCCAGCCCGCGAGCCACATCACCGGCAGCGCTACGAGGTACGGAATGGCCGCGATCAGGCTTACCTTTGACACGCCGAATGAGGAAAGTTTCTCGACAATCTTCGGCATCCACAGGCTGACTCCGTACGTCGCCGTAAGCCCCAAGAAGAGCGTGACGCTCAGCAGGAGCACGCGCGGATTGCCGAGAGCGTGCCAGGCCGGAACGTGCGAGGTTCGGGCTTCGCGCTCGCGTTCGAGCTCGCCCACGAGCCACTCGCGCTCGTCCGCGCGCAGCCACCGCGCCTCTTCCGGACGCTCGGTGAGATAAGACAAAGTCATAATTCCGAGAACGATCGCCGGAACTCCTTCGACGAGCAGCAGCCAGCGCCACCCGTTGTACCCGAGCCAGTGGATCCTCAGGAATATGGCCGACAGCGGCCCGCCGATCACCTGCGCCGCGGGATTGGACGCCATGAAAATCGCAATGGCCTTGCCGCGATCCTCCGGTCGATACCAGTGGCTGATGTAAACCAGAATCGCGGGGAGGAATCCAGCCTCCGCGAGCCCAAGGAAGAAGCGGAGCCAGTAAAATTGCTGCGTGGAATGGATCAGGCCCGTGGCGGAGGCTAGAAATCCCCAGGTCAGCAGGATTCGCGCAATCCACTTGCGCGCGCTCCACACCTCGGCCAGCACGCCGCCGGGAATTTCCAGCAGCATGTAGCCGAGATAAAAAATGCCGCCGCCCAAGCCGAACACGGCGTTTGAAAAGCCCAGCTCGCGCGTCATCTGGAGTCCCGCGGACCCGATATTCACGCGGTCCAGATAAGCCACGACATAGAGGAGAACGAGATACGGCATCAAGCGCCGGTTGACGTGGCGGACCGTGCGCCGCGCCACGTTGGCGTGCGATAAGGTCGAGGTGTCCAAGACCCGAGCAGTCTATCACGGCAAATTCGCCGCCTTCACAAGGGCGCTAATTCAATGCCGCAAGAACAAAACGCCCCGGCAAGCCGGGGCGTTTTGTCCGATGCGCGATGCGTTTCGGTTAGAACTTGCGGGGCGTTTCTCGCCTCGCCCTCATTGAATCCGATGTGGATGAGGCGCCGCACTTCGCACAGCCACGGTGCCCTATCCTGCGTCCTGCGCACTTATCCTAAAACTATGCCATGGCTACGGCCGGCTTCGGGACGCTATTGATCGTCTTCAGAATGCGGGAAACGATCTGATAGGGATCGCCTTCGGAGTTCGGACGGCGATCTTCCAGATAGCCCTTGTAACCGTCCTTGATGAAGTTAACAGGCATGCGGATCGAAGCGCCGCGATCGGAGAGACCATAGCTGAACTTGTCGATGGCTTGCGTTTCGTGCAGACCTGTCAAACGCAGATGGTTATCCGGGCCGTAAACGTCGATGTGCGCGGCGATGTTGTCGTAGAACGCCTTCATGAGGGATTCGAAATATTCCTTGCCACCCACTTCGCGCATGAATTTCGTCGAGAAGTTGGTGTGCATGCCGGATCCATTCCAGTCACCCTTGATGGGCTTGCAATACAATACAAAATCCACTTCGTATTTCTCGCAGAGGCGCATCATCAAGTAGCGAGCGGTCCAGGTGTCGTCCGCGGCTTTGGCCGAGCCTTTGGCGAAGATCTGGAATTCCCACTGACCTTTAGCGACTTCGGCGTTGATGCCTTCATGATTGATACCGGCGGCAAGGCAGAGTTCCAAGTGTTCTTCGACGATTTGACGGGCCACGTTGCCCATGTATTTGTAGCCAACACCGCAGTAGTACGGGCCTTGGGGACCGGGGTAGCCTTCTTCGAGGAAAGCCGAGAGGACGCCCATCTTTATAGAGGAAGTATTCCTGCTCAAAACCAATCCATAAGTCAGGGTCGTTCTCGATCGTGGCGCGAGCGTTGGTGGGATGCGGGGTGCCATCCGGGTGCATAACTTCGCTCAGAACGATATAGGCGTCCTTGCGGCTTGCATCAGGATACAGAGCCACAGGTTTCAGTATGCAGTCGGAGCTTTTGCCCTCGGCCTGCATGGTGGAACTGCCGTCAAAACCCCACTTGGGTAGATCGGCAAGTGTGGGCGGCTTTTCAAATGACTTGATTGTAGTTTTGCCGCGCAGTTCAGGAACGGGCTTTCTGCCGTCAAGCCAGATGTATTCGAGTTTGTATTTCTTCATAGTTTTGGGTGGGTCTCCTTAATGAAATCTAAAGATAAAATGCCTGGAACAGCCTAGAGCCGGTAGAACAGCGCATCGGTAAACAGGCAGAGTATCTTGTAGCATCGCCTTCGTCAAATCGAAGAAATCTTTCGGTTGGTTCTCTTTTTGTGATGCGAGGAGCCTGCCTGACGCAGCCTCCTCTTCCCAAAGCACTTGTGAGTCTATACGCGCTGTTTATATGTGCTGGCAATTAGTGTAAGCTTTTTGGTTCAACTACCGAGGCCATCATGAACCGCGTAACAGCCATCCTGCCTGCGGCAGGGCTAGGGACCCGAATGGGCGCCGACACGCCGAAGCAGTTTCTCTCGCTTGATGGCGTACCCGTGCTTCTCTTCACGCTGCGGCGCCTTGCGACCTGCCCTGCGATCACGGATTTCATCATCGCGACGCGAGCCGAGGAAGTGGATTCCGTGGCGGCCAGCGTCGCATCGGAAAATCTCGGACGGTCGGTTCGCGTGGTTCGCGGCGGCGATACGCGCCAGGACTCCGTCGCCAACGCGCTCACGGAAGTCCCGGCCGAGGCCGATTTGATTCTAGTGCACGACGCGGTCCGGCCGCTGGTGACTCTCAGCCAGATCGAACGCGTGATCGCGGAGGCGGAAGCCTGTGACGCAGCCATCCTTGGAATTCCGGCGATGGACACGGTGAAGGAAGTGAAGCGCGCGAGCCTGCCAAACGACGTCGCTCTGATCACGGCCACGATCCCGCGCGAACGAGTGGTCCTGGCACAGACTCCGCAAGTGTTCCGCGCCTCCTTGCTCCTCGAAGCCTTTGGGCGCGCGCGCCAGGACGGAGTGACGGCTTCTGATGAAGCGGGCCTTGTCGAACGCATGGGACGCGATGTCCACGTCGTCGTCGGATCCGAGCGCAACCTGAAAATCACTCGCCCGGGCGATATGGAGCTTGCCGAATTCTATCTCCGCCAGGAGCGCGCGGGCCAATGACCCGTGCGGGGATCGGATACGACCTCCATCGCCTCGCCGAAGGGCGGAAGCTGATCCTCGGCGGCGTTGAACTCCCATTTCCGAAGGGGCCGGTGGGCCACTCCGATGGAGACGCGCTGGCGCACGCCCTTTGCGACGCTCTGCTGGGCGCTGCGGGACTGGGCGACATCGGCACGCATTTTCCCGACACCGATCCGAAGTGGAAGGACGCGTCAAGCCTGCGATTCCTCGAGTACATCCGCGATCTGCTCGCCGAACACGGGTTTCGCATCGTGCACATCGACGCAACCGTCATTACGGAAAAGCCGAAACTGGGTCCGCACTTTCCGGCCATGCGCGAGGCGCTGGCGAAGTCGCTGGGCATCGCTCCATCCATGATCAATTTGAAAGCGAAGACTAACGAATCCGTCGACGCGATTGGCCGGGGCGAAGCGATTGCCGCGCAGGCCATCGCCACGCTCGATCGCTGAGCCTGCGGCACACTCTCTATTCCTGATTTCCGAATCGGAAACCGGGACTCGTTTCGGCAGTGTCCTGTTTGCATGTTGGCAGCGAGTCCCGGAGGGACGGAAAAGCGTAGCCCACCGCGGGAGCGGTGGGAAGACGCGCAGACCATAACGGGCAAGCCCCGGAAGGGGCGACACATAGAGATCACCGTCGACAAGAAGGAGATACCGTTCGATATGGACCGCCTCACCGGAATCCACGCGGTTCGTGAAGCGCTGGAAGCAAACCGGCCGCTCGATTCCCTGATGGTTGCCAAAGGCACACATGGCAACCGAATTGAAGAACTGGTGCGGCTCGCGCGAAAGCTGGATGTGCCCGTGCGCTTTGAGGAACGCACCCAGGTCGATCGCGCCGCTGGTACTCGCGAACATCAGGGCGTAGTCGCGTTCGTTTCTTCCTCGCCAGCCGCGAGTTTTTACGACCTGTTGAAACCGCGCCCGGCGGCGAGCACTCCCGGATTGCTGGTCTTACTGGACGGCGTCGAAGACCCGCAAAACCTTGGCGCCATCGTTCGCACCTCGCTCGCGGCCGGCGCGCAAGGCGTTGTGATTCCCGAGCGGCGCGCCGCCGGGCTTACGGAAACCGTGGCGCGCGCATCCGCCGGAGCGCTTGCGCACTTGCCGGTGGCGCGTGTCACGAATCTTTCTCGCGCCATGGAGGAAATGAAGGAGGCGGGCTATTGGCTTGTCGGACTCGATGAGCGCGCCGAACAACTCCATACCGAAGTGGATTTCAGAGTTCCGGTGGGAATTGTCCTGGGCGGCGAAGGCAAGGGATTGCACGCTTTGGTGCGCGAGCGCTGCGATTTTCTGGTTTCAATTCCGACCACCGGGCCCGTGCGCGCTCTCAACGTATCCGTCGCCGCCGGAGTGGTCCTCTTCGAGGTAGTCCGCCAGCGCAACCAGGCGCGGAACGCAACCACGGATGCACACAGATGAACACGGGTAAAAACAAAACAAGGGAAATGAAGGAAAAGCGAACGACCGATTGCGATGTCGTGCCGCCACTCCTCTAATTACGGAAAAAGAAATCTTTTTCAGTTCTTATCCGTGTTTATCTGTATTCATCCGTGGTTCCAAAGATTTTCCTCTCACTTGTCGTACTGGATCATCGTAAAGACGTCGATTCCCGGCAGTTTTGCGCGGCCGTTCAGGAACGTAAGTTCGACGGCAAAGGATGCGCCGAGCACTTTTCCGCCCAGCTTGCGCACCAGTTCCACGGTAGCCGCGGCGGTGCCGCCGGTGGCGAGCAAGTCATCGCTGATGAGCACGCTCTGGCCGGGCTTGATCGCGTCCTGCGTGGATTTCGAGCGTGTCCGTGCCGTATTCGAGCTGATAGGTGACAGAGGCGGTTTTCGATGGCAGCTTTTTGGGTTTCCGGACGGGAATAAATCCCGCTTCAAGCCGGTACGCCAGCGCCGGCGCCAAAATAAATCCGCGCGCTTCGATGCCAACGACCGCATCCACTTTTTGGCCCGCGTAATGGCCGCACAGCTCATCGACAAGGCTGTGGAATGCGGGTGCATTCTTCAGCAATGTCGTGAGATCGTAGAAGAGGATTCCCGGCTTCGGATAATCAGGAACCTCTCGAATGAATTCCTTCAAATGGTTCATTCCGCTTGCTCCGCCTTTCCAAATGAATCGCTATTTTTAAGTGGATCGCATTGGCTTGCAGCCTGCACTTCAGTCCGATTTCATTCGTCCGGCTCGATGGAGAACACGTTCGCATATTCCTGCAGGATATCCGCGTCGAGTTCGTCCACCCGGTCCACAGCAGCCATGCGCGGGCCGCGCCGCAATGCGCCTCTCAGCGCATCCATCTGTTCCGCGCTGCCAATGACATAGACTTCCACGCGCCCGTCGAACAGATTTCTCACATATCCGCCGACACCCAGGCTTACTGCTGTTCGCTCGGCGAAAAAGCGGAACCCCACCCCCTGCACCCTGCCGGACACGAAAAATCGCTTGGCCTGCGTTTCCACGGCAACACTTCACGCACAGACTTGTTTTTGCAGCCGCGCGATTGTAGCAAAGGTCCAGCGCTCGCGGGATGGAAACTGCGCGCCATGTGAGTTTATTGTGCATCGTCCGTTAGCGGAGGCATCCGCACAGAAATCGCCCCGCCGGAGTAGTAGCACAGGCTTCAGCCTGTGGATTTTGATTTTTTTGAGAATTTCAAAACACCCACAGGCTGAAGCCTGTGCTACAAGAACCCGCCGCGATACACTGTTGCCGGGTACGGAAAGTAGAGCGCTGGATTTCTCACGAATCCGTGCTGCACCATACCCGCGGATTGCATCTAACGGATGGAAGCAGATTCCATGATTCAAAGATCAAACCTCCTGGCCGCGTGTTGCGCGCTCGCCATAATTTTTGCAGCCGCGCCTGCTTCGCTGCGCGCACAGGCTGCCGGGCCGATGCAGCCGCCTGAGTCAACGAAGTTCCCCG
Source organism: uncultured Acidobacteriota bacterium (assembly GCA_963833595.1). GTDB lineage: Bacteria > Acidobacteriota > Terriglobia > Acidiferrales > UBA7541 > Palsa-360. The sequence goes on from CAWHYM010000006.1 coordinate 64,862, forward strand.
CGCCTCCGCCACCCAGCAAGCCCGAGCCGCCCACGCTGCCGCCCGACGAAATCGTCCGCCGATTCGCGGCAAAGGAAGACGAAATGCTTAGCGCAATCAAGGGCTACGCCTTTCAGAAAGACGTGCGCGTCCAGGAGATCGGCCCCGATAACAAGCCCACCGGCCAGATCGAAATCGTCACGCAGCTGTGGATTACTCCGGAGGGCAAGTTGTATGAGAAGCCGGTGAGCCGGCAGCCATCGACGCTCCACAATCTGGACCTACAGAGGGGAGATTCCGACCTTCTCGCCCCGACGCCGATGTTTCCGCTCACGACTGCGATGCTTCCGAAATACGAAATTACGTATGGCGGGAAGCAGCCTCTGGACGAATTGAGCACCTACTTTTTCACTGTGAAACCCCGCGCCGTGGAACGCGCCCACGCGTATTTTTCCGGAGTGGTGTGGGTGGATGTGCAGGATCTGGTGATTGTGAAGACTATGGGCAAGTGGGTCACTGAACTCGGCGACATCACCGCTTCCAATCTCCCGTTCACAGTCTTCGAGACGTACCGCCAGCAAGTCGGCAAGAATTTGTGGTTCCCCGCATACTCTCGCTCGGACGACACCATCCAGGCCGGCGACGTGCGCGTGCCGATCCGCGTCATCGTCAAGTGGACCGATTTCACTCCGCAGGCGAGCGCGCCCGCGGCGGCTTCACCGGCGATGGCGAAGCCTTCTGACAACAAAGGAACGCCTTAGTTCCAAGGCCGTGAAACTACAGCCAATCAATTTTCCGACTTGTGCCGGAGCGTTGGCCTTTCGGGTTCCTCCGGAGTCTTATCACTTGGCGTCGCGCCGGGCGGCGGAGCGGGAGCTTTCGGCGGCTCCAGGATCCAGTGGAATCCTCCATCATAATCAACCTTCGCCATGGTGAGTTTTGTCTCCGGCGGAGCGATAGCCGGAAGCGCCGCCTTCAAGAAATTAACAAGGCTTGCGGCGTCGGTTTTCTGGCTCTGCCCTTGCACGGCGAGCGTCACGGACTTCGCCTCAATTTCATTCGCCGCGCGGATTTTCGCCAGGCGCGAATCATTCTGCTGGAGCAGGTCGAGAAGTTCGGCCTCACCGGTTGCGCGGTTCTCCGGCGGATAGCGAACCTCGATGAACGTTTTAGGCTGGCCCTTCTCCGGAGGATATAGCTGGTTGTAGCTCGGGCGCAGGACGCGCGTCCGCCAAATGTCGTTCCCGAGGGTGTCCTGCCGGATGTGGTAGTCGATCGTCCAGGCCTCCGGACCGTAATCCCGCACGTATCCGGCGAGAACGATGCGGATCAACGGTTCGTCCTCGCCCAGATTAATTTTGTGGTGCAACAGTCCTGCCAGCACGCGAAGGCGTTCGAGCACAGCAATGCCGATGGACTCGATGTCGCTCGCGCGAAAGCCAGTGTCCGGCTGGCCGGCGGTATTCAGAGCTGCGGCGATGAGGCTGTGGAATTCGTTATCGAGCCGGACCGGCTTGTCCTTGGAATCAGGCTGCACCCATTCGACCGCACCGAGCATCACGCCCATGCGTTCCGCGGAAAGTATGGAGATGGCTGGAGGCCGCGAACCAGCCTCGCCGCGCGCGTCCATCGCCGCCAAAATAATTCCGTCCCTCGCCGCGCAAATCACAACCCGTCCCTCGGCCAGATTCACCGCGACTTCCTGATCGCTCGACTCCTGTGCGAATGCGGACGGAGGGAGAAACCACAGATGCACACAGATGCACACGGATAGAGGCAAAAATAATGAAAGGAAAGAAAACCTGCGATCGTAATTTCGGGATGCCATTGGACTAATTCCCTGAACAGAAATCTTCTTCTCTTTTCTTTATCAGTGTTTATCTGTGTTCATCTGTGGTTCCAAAGTTTTTTCTTTCCGCGCAATGGCCTGCAGCGCCGTGAATGCCACGACGTTTGCGACATCCTCCGCCGAACAGCCGCGCGAAAGATCGTTCGCCGGCCGGTCCAGCCCTTGCAGAATCGGGCCAAGCGCCTGCGCGCCCCCCAACCTCTCGACAAGTTTGTACGCGATGTTGCCCGAATCGAGGTCCGGGAAGATCAGCACATTCGCATGTCCGGCGACGGGCGAGCCCGGGGCCTTTGAATTTGCCACGCGCGGCACCAGCGCCGCGTCGGCCTGGAGTTCGCCATCCGCGGCAAGTTCCGGTGCGCGGGCTTTCAGGATGCGCAGCGCCTCCTTGACTCTTTCGACGCGCCCGTGGCCCGCCGAGCCTTTGGTGGAAAAGGAAAGCAATGCGACGCGCGGCTCCACGTCGAGCATCGCGCGCGCATTTTCCGCCGTGGCGCGCGCGATTTCGGCAAGTTCCTCGGGGCTCGGGTTCGGCACGACCGCGCAATCGGCGAAGAGCAGCACTCCGGCAGTTCCCAGGTCCAGTCCCGGGCGCTCCGGAATAATCATGACGAAGAAACTGGAAACCAGTTTCGCCTCCGGCGCAAGGCCGATCGCGTGCAGAGCCGCACGCACGGTTTCGCCCGTGGTGTTGGCCGCGCCTCCCACGGTCCCGTCAGCGTCACCGGCGGCCACGCTCAACGCCGCGAAGTACAGAGGGCGCCGAGCGATGTCTCTCGCTTCGTCGAGCGAGATACCGTGCGCGCGGCGGCGATCGTAATAAATCTGGGCGTACGCCTCTGCGCGCGAGTTCGCAGCGGGATCCTCGATCGCGACGTCCCTCAGCGCCACATGCAATTCCGCGGCGACCGAGTCGATGATTTGTTTCCGGCCGAGCAGAGTGATTTTCGCGAAGCCTTCGCTTGCGATCGCGGCCGCGGCGGAAACGATGCGCGGGTCTTCGCCCTCCGGCAATACGATGCGCTGAAGGCGCGCACGCGCGCGGGCTCTGAGTTTCTCGATCAGTGTCATCACATCCCCAAGTTATCACAGGTTTGCGCGGCGAGGTACTTCATGGGCAGCCAGAAAGTATATTCGTTTCCGGGCACACCTGAGATAAATCGCTCACGCGGATGTGTAACCAAGGATTCGGATTCTTGGAGTCACTTAACCGGATGAAGAAGCTGTGTAGTAGCACCGTCGTCTGGCCGCCTGATTTTTCTAATCACACGCCGAGAGAAGCCGGCGCTACGAAAAATCTGCATTCCTTCGCGAATCAGATGAATTACATTTCAACGATCGCAATCCTCGCGAGAAATGCGGGCTAATCCCTGGAAGCGCGCTGTTCCTGAACGAATCGTTGTCGGATACTGGCCTCGATCCGCATTTCTTCGTCCGCCTCTTTGGTGCGGCCCTGCTGTTTCAGCGCTTGGGCAAGCATGGCATGACTGTTCAGAGTTTGCGGGGCGATCTGCAGCGCCTCGCGCAAATGGTCCGCGGCTTCCGGAAATTCTGAGCGCTTTAGTTCGATTCCCGCGATCGCGGACAATAGATATGCGCGATACGGTGTCGGGCGCGTTGACCATCGTAAAGCTTTCGCATATTCCGCCTCGGCTTCGTCATAGCGGCCGATCTCAGCCAGCGCCTCCCCATAACGTTCGTAGGCAAAGGACGATTTTGGCGACAGGTCGGTGCAAATCTTATACTCGCGAAGGCCCTCTTCATGCCGTCCATACATCCACAGCCCCTCGCCGTAGAAACCATGGACAAGCAAACTGCGCGGAGCCACTTTCAGCGCGCTAGCGTAGATCGTGACGTCATCGCTGAATCTGGGGATTTGAATAGCCATGTCGATCAGCAGGATCGCCAGCACCATTGAGCTCACGATGACGGAGGCTTTTGCCGGCAACCTCGGATCCGTCAGGAACGCGGCGGCAATCAGACAGATGGGAACCGAGACCAGATACATGTGCCGGTCGTGGACCCAGTCTTCGCGCACGAACGTATACACTCCCAGGCCGGCCGGCACAAACAGAATCGCCGCCCACAAGAGCTGCAATCGTATGCCGGACCGATCTCGACATCGATTCCACAGGAAAATCACCGCCACCACCGCCAAGACGGCTGCGGCACCCTTCCAAAGGGTCCATTGCGAACCCCACTCGGCGGGATAAAAAAAACTCAATCGGAAAGGCCAGAAAATATTGCGGAGATACACGATCAGCACCAGAGGAATGTCCAGCAGAGCGGCTATGCGGCTGCCGCCAGGTCCCTGCCCGGTGTTGAGGCCGAATAGCAGGGTCCGTACCGCGACATAAGCCCCCACGACGGCGAAAAATGGCAGCGTCCAGGCAAATCGTTTCCAGCTTTGCTGCGTGCCGGGCGGAGTTTCACGCATCGCTTCATACGCCACCAGCAACCATGGAAACATTACGGCCGTTTCCTTCGACATCATCGCGAGCGCCGCCGCAACTACGGAAGCGATGAAATAGAGGGGCGAGGCGCCTTCCTCGCGGAATCGGAAATATGCGAGAAAGGAAATCAGCGCGAAGAGCGTAACCAGGAGATCCGTCGAAGCGGAGACGTAAGCCACCGATTCCACGTGAATCGGATGGAAGGCAAACAGCAGCGCAGCTAGCGCGGCGGTCCAGCGCGCTTTCACCAACTTGATGCCTAGTTGGTAAACTAATAAGGTCACGCCGAAGTGCAGCAGCAAGGAGGTGAGATGCCACCAGGGCAGCACAAATCCGAACAACTGCGCGTTCAGCATTTGCCACAGCTTGTAAATCGGGCGATAGTGCAGTGCCGCGAATTGAACTGGCACCAGGGGGTTCTTCTCCCCGAATATATGGGTCACGAATGCCATCTTCCAATTCCGCCATGATGCGATGCTTTCATTCATCAGGATCAGCGGATAGTCATCCAGAATGAAGTCGTACCGAATGTCCTGGATATAGACAAGCGCAGCCAGCAAAGCACCCACTAGGACGGCTCGGTCGGGAGTGACGCGCGATTGAGAAGGCATATCACCTACAATTGTACTAATGCGCTAATGTAGCAGCGATTGCCAAGACGGATAGTTGCACCGTTGTGGTTAACCCCTCAGGCCGCAAGAACTCGGCGCCGTACGCAGTTTGCGCGTCTTGCCGATTTCTGTAGAATGGATGCTCACTCGAATCTATTTGGCGCAAGGCAATGGAGCCACTGGCATTATTGCCCGGCGGCACCTGCGGGCGAGGAAGGCGGAGACCATTCGACACAAAGGCAAGAAGCTCAAAGACATTCTGGATGCGCACGAGAAATTCCATAAGGGGTATCCGGGCGGGGAACGCGCCGATCTTTCGGGCGCCGACCTTTCCGGCGCGGATTTGAAGAAACGCGATTTGACTGGCGCCAACCTGGCAGGCAGCAACCTGCGGAAAGCCGACCTGCGCGGAGCGAAACTTAGCCACGCGGATTTGAGCCGGGCGGACATGCGGCAGGCGGATTTGCGAAATTGCGATTTTACGGAAACCAGACTCGAAGGCGCGGATTTGAGCGAGGCCGATTTGAGCGGCACGGAACTGTTTCGCGGAGATTTGCGCTCCGCGAAACTCCACAAAACGATTCTACGGGGGACGGTTTTGAGGCAGGCAAACCTTCGCGGCGCGGATTTTTCCGGGTCGGACCTGGCGCTCGCCAGCTTCCGTGAAATCGATCTGACCGACGTCAAGCTGGACGGCGCCGACCTCAAGGACGCCGTGGTCAGGGACAATCGAAAAAGCTGAGTGCGACGAGCGTTGAGTAGCACAGGCTTCAGCCTGTGGGTTTTAGTCCGTGCGAGGACGAAACCCCACAGGCTGAAGCTGCACCACTGAAGAGCCGTACTATTTCCCTGTGGCGGACGCGGAGGATTCGGACGCTCCGGCGCGGGCAATTCCGCGGCGGCGCACGTCAATGCCGAGCCGCTTGATCTTCTGATTTAGGGTGGAAAGCGGAACCTGAAAGTTTTCCGCTGCTTCGGTTTGATTCCATTCCGTGCGTTCGAGCATATCGCAGATCACGCGCCGCTCGATCTCATCCATGATTTGAAACAAGGAAGCCTTCGAACTGTCGGCACCAGCGCGCGAGCCGTGTTCGCCCGGCAGCGGCGGCATGAATTCGGAGAGTTGCAGACGGACGCCGCCCAGGAGTTCCTTCGTGCGCACGCTTTCGGGCAAGAGATCGACGTCCAGCAGTTCCTGCGAAGACAGAACCACCGCCCGCTCGACGACGTTTTCGAGTTCACGCACATTCCCCGGCCAATCGTAATCCACCAGCAGCCGGAGCGCTGCCGGAGTAAAGCGTCCTAAGGGACGGTTATTCTCCGTGGAAAATATGCGAAGGAAATGGTCGAGCAGGAGGTGAACATCTTCCTTCCTCTCGCGAAGCGGCGGCAGCGGCACCGCAATCACGTTTAAGCGATGATACAGGTCTTCGCGGAAACGGCCCTCGCGAACGAGATTGAGCAACTGCACGTTGCAGGCGGCGATGATGCGAACGTCAACCTTGATCGTTTCCGTGCCGCCGAGGCGCATAAATTCGCGCTCCTGAATAACACGCAGGAGCTTTGCCTGCGTCTCCAGCCCGATCGTGGAAATTTCATCGAAAAAAATCGTCCCCTGATCGGCGACTTCGAAGAGACCCTTCTTCGACGCCACGGCGCTTGTAAACGCACCCCTGACGTGGCCGAACAGTTGCGACTCGAGCAGGTCCACGGGAATGGAGCCCGTATTGATCGGTACGAACGGCTTGTCCGCACGCGCCGATGCCGAATGAATCGCCTTGGCGATCAGTTCCTTGCCCGTTCCACTCTCGCCGTGAATCAGAACCGTCGAACGAGAAGGCGCCACCTGCCCGACCAAATCGAGCACGGCGAGCATCTTCTCGCTTTTCCCGATGATGTTAGGAAAGTTGTACCGCTGCTTCAGGGCGCGCTTGAGCTGGACGATTCTCTTCGCGCAGGCGCCGGCCCTCGACGGCCTGAGCTACCTGGACGAGCAATTCGTCGTTGGACCACGGCTTGGTGATGTAATCCTGCGCGCCGCTCTTGAACGCGGCCCGCGCCATATCGATCGAGCCGTAGGCGGTAATCAAGACGACGGAAAGATTCGGATCGCGGCGGCGAATTTCGCGCAGCAAGTCGAGTCCGTTGCGGCCGGGAAGGCTGACGTCGAGGAGGACGAGGTCGAACGGCGTTTCCTCGAGCATGGTGAGGCCCGCTTCGCCCGATTCGGCGCTCGATGTCGAGTAGCCTTCCGTATTCAGCAGAAGTTCCAGGCCTTCTCGAATTTCGGATTCGTCGTCGACAACTAGAATGGAGCCCTTAGACATGAACGGCTTTCCGCGCCACCGGGAATTCCAGCCGGAACGACGTGCCCTTGCCTGGCGTGGAGCGCACGTCCACTTTCCCGGCGTGCTCCTTGACGATGCCGTAGCTCACGGAGAGTCCCAAGCCGGTGCCGCGTCCTGAGGATTTCGTGGTGAAAAAGGGATCGAAGATCCGGTGCAGATTTTCGCGGGGGATGCCGGCCCCGGTATCGATGATTTCCACTTCCACTGATCCGTTGTGCGCCGCCGTCCGGATCTCGACAACCCCGCCGGAGGGCATGGCATCGCGAGCGTTCAGAAAGAGATTCAGGAAAACCTGCTGCAGCTTGTTGGTCGAGCCCAGCACCGCGGGCAATTCCTGCTGGAGGTTCCTCGTCACCTGCACCTGCGCCGTCCGGAACGGGTGCGCGACCAGGGTCAGCACTTCTTCCACCACGGCATTCAAATTTACTTCCGTAAATTCCGTCGCGCCCGTCCGCGAAAAATTCAGCAGGTTGTTGACAATTTCGCTAGCGCGAAAAGTCTGCTTAATGACTTTCTCGATCAACAGGTGGCGCGGGTCGCCGCTGGGAAGCTGCTTTGCCAGCATTTGAATGTAATTCGAAATCACGGCGAGCGGCGTATTGACCTCGTGCGCGACGCCTGCAGCAAGCAAACCGAGAGAGGTGAGTTTCTCGTTCTGGAACACCTGCTCCTCGAGGCGCATTCGCTGCGTGACGTCATCGAAAAGGATGAGTCGGCCGATTCGGTCGCCCGATTTCCCAACCAGGGGGGCAATCGAAACGTTGACCACCAGGTTCCGTCCGTCCCGGTTCTGCATATGAAATTTGTAGAGGCTGGAAACACGCTCATCGCCGGATCGCGCCGTAATTTCCGCCAGCAGATCGGAAGGAAGCACGTCCTCGATCATGCGGCCCACGGCTTCCTCGCGCGGCACGCCGATCAGTCCCTCGAGTTGTGTGTTCCAGGATTCCACCGCGCCGCCGAAATCCACCGCCAGCACGCCGACATTCAGCGATTCGACGATATTTTCCGAGAAGTCCTTGAGCCGCTCGATTTGCGCCGCTTTTTGTTCGAGTGAGCTGTAGAGCTGGGCATTGTCGAGCGCGATGGCCAGATACCCGGCGATGGTAAGCAGCAGCTCGACGTCCTCGCTCGACAAAAAATCCCCATCGACCGTTTTCCCCAGGCCCAGTACGGCGATCGCGTGATCGCGAACCTGGCACGGAATAAAATAGTTCAAATCCAGCTGCTCGAGCGTATGCCGCACGGAGGGAGAAGATTCCCGCGCGGCACGCGCCGATTCGTAAAAGAGAACGCCCTGCGCAAACGGTTTTATCTCGCCGTCCAGAAAACTCAGATCGAGCGCGCCCTTGTAACGCACCCCGACCGACCGCGCGATTCGATACGTGCCGGGATGGCTCTGGTCCTCGATGAAAATCGCCAGGCGGTCCACGAGCAACGCCTGCGAGATTCGATCCATCACCGACGCGAGCATTGGGTCGAGGCGCACCTCCGAGGTGAGCGTGCGGCCAAACTCAATCAGCGTGCGGCGATAGTCCAGGCGGTCCCTGTAAAAAAAACGGTCCAGTCGCGCTTGAATCCAGTCGCGAAACGGCTGGAACAAAAATGCGGCAACCACAATCGCGATCACTCCGCCCATCATTCCGGAAGGCCAGGCGGTGTGGAATAGCGCTCCGATTAGCGCCACAATCGCAATATATACGGCCACCACGCCGCCGCTCGCGGCCGTATAGGCCAGACCTCGCTTGAATATGATGTCCACGTCCATCAGGCGGTAGCGAATGATCGCGTACCCGAAACTCAGCGGGATGAGTACCAGGGAAATCGTGGAGAAATTCATCCACGGCCGGGGCACGACTCCCAGGAAAAAGGGCACGATATAAAGCAGCAGAAATGGAACAATGCCCGCAAGCGCTCCCCCGGTTACCCACTTCAACTGCTGCCGCAGGATTCCGGATGATGCACGGCGATAGCTGATCACAAAAACTAGGGCAGCGAGCAGGAAGTAAATCCCCAGACACGCCAGGTCGAGCCGGTCGAGAGTATTTCGCGCATCAATCGACGGCATGAAACCCAATTCGCGAAGTCCGACTAGAACACGTACCAGCAACAGAATTCCAGGCACGCCGTAAATCGCGCCCAGGATCGCGCCATGCCCTTTAGAAACAGGGCGCCGCTCCGGAAATACCAGCGCAAAATGCAACAGCAAGGCCGGTTGCAAAAGCCTCGCCACGATCGCAGCCCAATATATTTCCCAGTCGAAAGGGGTCAGCTTTCCGGTGTACTGGAAGGAGTACAGGACGAAAGACACCAGGCAAAAAATGTAGAAATGCACGGCGCGCGTCGCGTTCCACCGGCGGGCAAAAATGAAAAGGCCGATGAAGAGGTAGAGTATGCCCACAACGCTCAGATAATTTTCTATCGAGGCGGGCCGCTCGGCAGGTTGGATGACGAGCTGAGCTTCAAACTTTTTGCCGCCCCGCTCGATCTGGTAATGGGCGATTGACCACAGTCCGATTCGCCACAGACGCTTCGTGACATCGATCGGGCTGTGGATCGGCACTTCATTAATTGCCAGAACTCGGTCGTCGGTCCGCAGGCCGGCGTTTGCGGCGGGAGAGCTTGGCGAGACATGCCAGGCAACGACTCCAGACTGCCCTTCGATCCACGACACCCCGTCATCGGGCGCCGTGAACATGGACCGTTGCTGGAAATTGATGATGCCAAAGACAATGGCCGCAAGAGTTGCCAGAGCAAGGACGGCTGCTCCCAACCGAACCCGAAGATTGTCGTTGATTGGAGCGTTCACCAGTTATCCCTACAAAACCCCGACCGAACCGATTTTATGCAACCCTGCTTCCAAATTATATAAGTTATCTCAAATCGATAACCATATGACAATCAATCGAATAAATGCAGATCGAGCGAGGGAAGGGGGACAGAAATTCCCACCCTCCATTTTATGGAAGGTGCTTTCCTGTTTTTAATAAGTCCTGCCTAATTAAAACTGGAAGCTCACCCCACCCCGGAACGACCGCAAAATCGGAACAAGCATCATTCGTGAATCCTGCCCGTTCACCGTCACGTATCCTTGCGCCAAAAGATTGCTAAAATCGGCCAACGCTTCCCAGCGCCCATTGAATCCGGGCAGCGGCTGGCGAATCGAAAGATGTAGGTTTGGATCCATCTCGTAGGCCGCCTCGCCGAATTGGTCCATGCGTGACAGCGTTGTGCCGGAAATCCATTTGTAGCTTGCTGAAAACTGCGTGCCAGATTGCGGAATCTTACCGGAAATCCGGGCCGCTACGCTGTGATGGTTGCTGGTTGTAAAACTGTCGCGTAGATCGGGCGACGTCGTATTCAACTCGCCTCCGGGGGAAAGAGCGCCCGCCCAGGCATAGATTGCGGCCACCTCCAGGTCGTCGGAGAGCCTCTGGCGGTACGCCGCCCGAGTGCCCCAGGAACTGGAATTGCCGCCGTCATATAGGAACGCGGGTGAGAATGCGTCCTGTACGAATTCTGGACTTGCTGTGGCGCCGGTCCCAAAAATGGCCTGATCTCGTGCCGAGTCATGGAACGCGGCAACCTCAAAGGTGGATTGGCTGCCCATCTTTCGCTTGACCGAAAGTTCCTGATGCCAGCCGCCCTCCAAGACCGGATTGCCATTGTGAAATAGGACCGGCGGGAGGCTATCGAGTTCGTCGATCACCGATTCAAGCGCACCCGTCCGCCCCCACTGTTCGGAGGGAGGGTTCGCCGCAAAGATCAACGAAGCTGTCAGGCTTGGGGCAAGTCTGGCATTCAACTGCGCGTGGGGACGCAGCGAAGAAACCGAGGAAATGATGCCAGCACGAAGATATTCCGCGCCTGCTCGCAATAGGAATCGGTCGCCCAGCGCGAACTGCTCCGTGTGATCGATCCGCATGCCCCTAAATTCCATACCCTCGGCGCCAAATTTGGATTGGCGCCAAACAAATACGGTTTCCGGGCCGGTTCCCGCAATGCCGGAAGGGAGCCAAACGCTGGCAAACGAGCCTGACGTTCCTTTGTCATAACTCATCTGGCCGGCAACCAACATGCGTCCCAGACTGCCAAGCTGCTGATCGTACGAAACAGCGGTCGCGGGAGCGTTCGGAAGATTCGAAGCGGATCCGGGCCGCAGCGCGCCATTGGTTACCTGGACCAGGGCGCGAGGGCCCTGTGCGTTGGGGAGGTCCGCGCCCAGCGTATTTGAAGCGATCTCGTTGCCGGTATCATCCCACTGCAGGATAGTGCGAGTCGCCGTCGAAGCACGCAGCACCCATTTCCAGTCGTCCTGTTCGGCGGGAGCATCCGACTTCCGGCGCAGCGTATCCAGCGAAGAAAACACGGTTTCCACTTGCACGCGCAGGAGGGTCGTCAGATTCGACATCACGGCGACGTGGCGCTCCATGGCCGGCAAAAATCCCGCCACGGAAACGCGCACTGCATATTTACCTGGTTTGAGGTGATCCGTGAAAAAAGCGCCATGCTGATTGGAAAGGATTTGCGCGACCGTTCGGCCGCCGGCGTCTTCAGAGATCAGCCAGACGCTGGCGCCCATCTGCGGCGTTCCAGATGGGTCTAGAACAACGCCCGAGATTGTGCCATAGCCTTGCTTCGCTGCCGCCGAAGCGGCCAAGACCAGCAGAACAGCCGTAACCCAGCCCAGAGTTCGGCAAATCGACTTCATAGGGACTGGTTACCTTCCTGTGGCTCCGTTCAGCGCCACTTTCTGATTCACGACTGGCGGAGTGACGGTAAAATCCGCCGAACGCGAAACCGTCTGGTTATCCACTAGATCGGTGGCTTGAATTTCCAGTTTGTATTTGCCGGGCGGAAGTGTCTTCGGTTGGATCACCTGTTGGACTGTAATCTGCTCGCCATTCTGCTTGAGCTCGTTGCCCGTCTTGACGTCATGGGAAACGGTTTGGTCTCCCTGAGTCACCTTGAAATCCAGGGAGACGTTGTTCTTGTGCGTTTTGTCATCGACCTTCAAATTGTAAAACTGCAGGTAGATGTCGAGCGGCTGGTCGACATGAAATTCCGCGTCGAGCTTGGGGCGAACCTTGGTTGAGCCCAGTACGAATTGCCCCACGCCCACGTCCTTGGACGAGACAGGTTCCATCTGGTCGGCAAGGATCAGCGAACTGGCTTCCAGTTTGTCGTCGGGTATGGGAGAAACCGCCAGCCGTGTATTCACAACGCCTACGTTCCCACTGTTCACGTCTTTAATCACCAAGTCGAGCTTGTACAAACCTGGGCGGAGAGGAACGGCCTTTTGGTAAATGGAAAAGGCCTTTAGCGAAGGCTCGAGCAGGGAATCCGGGAAATCGCGCTGGATCACGTCTTCGAACGTTTGGATCACTCGCCCCGTCATCGAGCTGATTCGCCCGAACAAATTGAGCGACGCGGATTGCACGCCGTCGTGATCGCGGAAGGTCATTTGCTTGTTCTGAATCTGCACCGTCACCGGGACAAGAATCGTATCGCCGGTAATCCGCATGAAGTCGAATCGGTAATCGAACGAAATCTGGTTGCGAAGGATGCGAGAGCTGACCACCTCTTCGAGATCCTTGAATTTGACCGGTGGCGGGGCCATCACTTTCGTGTATTGTTCGAGCCGGGTGAACTCGTCCGTGCCATCGACCCCGCCATCGCCCGCCATTCCGCCCACCCCAATTGGCGCGGTCGAAAGGCCTCCTTGGGTGAAGCGTGCGGCCTGCGTGGACAAGCCCATCTGTTCCAGCATGCTTGGCCCGCCCCCTGGAACGTGGGACATGGCATCCTTTTCACCGGGGTCCATGGTGATGTGATATTCGCCCGTGCCGGTGGGATCCACAAACTCGATGGTGATGTTTTCCCCGATTCCTTCCATGTAATGGTAAGTCCAATCGTCGAATCCATAAACGGTGGTTTGTCCGCCACCTTCCGACATTGGACGGTTATAGGTGCTGCCTGCGGAGTGGGAATCAATCTCATCGGGCGGACCCCACATGATATAAATCCGGCCTCGATCCGTCCTCCACCCGGGAATGCCCGAGGAGAACCGCTCATTGGCGTAGGCGATGCGGCGGTAGTGCTCTTCCTTGAATTCGTTCTCAACGGTGTCCGGCGTGGGATCGCGCCTCTGCCAGAATGCCTCGATGAACTGCTCGCGCTCTTCATTGGTCTGCAATTGCAGGAACGCGGAGCGCTCTTCGTCGCTAATGATGTAAGGGACTTCCTCTTCCAGCCACTTTTTATATGGGGTGGCGAGCTCTTTTTCGAGCTTCCTCAGGTTTTTTTTGCCTTTGCCGTTGTCAGCCGCTTTTTTCTTTCCGGTGTCCTGCTGATTGTCGGTGGTGAGTGTCCTTCTGATCTTTACCCTGGTCCTGAGCATAGGAATGCGCGCAAAAAGGTAGCAGGAATGCTCCGCTCACCAGTAACATAATTGAAATGCGACCCAAGCGATTCATAAACGTACCTCGCCCCTGATTCGGAAGTTCGATTCTATCCCCAGCCTTTGCAAGCGTCAATCAAGGAATCTCCACATCTCGTCCCCGCCCTATAAGCGCTCTCCATTCCCCCTCGGATGGAACGCCTGGGCTGAACCGATGATTACTATGAACTACGCGGGCGCTGCCGGGTTGCCCGACATTTTTTCAGTTTCCCGTTGCCTATATTCCCCCAATTCGGCAGGTCCAAAATAGTAAGGACAGAGGCGTGCATCCAGAGTTCCTACCCCGCCGAGAATCAAGTGGACGTGAAGGGTTCCTGAACCGATAAGGGATGAAAGGCAAATTACTTTCTTCCACAACGAAATGCCTGTAAAATTCCATGTCGAGTGGGGCCCGGTTCGCGTGCCTGCCCGGGCCAAGAGAATTCCGGCCTCACACGCAAACACTTCGAAACATGCTCGCTTGCTGGGCACGCCGTTTGACTGGCCCAATTTTGTGTGTGCCATCGGGAAACTTTTGAAGTTTTCTCTGCGTAAGAATTAGGGATGACGGCCGGAGGAAGTTACTCGGAACAGAGGGCCAGAGCTGCAAACCCATGAACACGTGGCAAAAAATCGGGATTGGTGCGGGTGTCGCTGCCGCTTTGGCCGGTGGTACGTGGCTTGCCATCTGGCAGATCAATAAGGGCGTCGTCACCGTTCAGACCGCCCCCGCGGTACGCCAGGATCTGACTTCCGTCGTCACGGCCTCGGGCGAAGTCAAACCGCTCACTTACACAAATGTGCTCGGCGAAGGGATCGGCAAGATCACCGACATCGTGGTGAAGGAAGGCGACCACGTCAAGAAAGGCGACGTCCTGCTGCGCCTGGAAAGCGTGCAGCCCGCGGCCGACGTGAATGCGCAGCGCGCCGGCATTGCAGCTGCCGAAGCGGGAGTGAAATCCGCCGATGCCAACGATGTATCGGCGCAAGCGGACATCAAGTCGCGCGCGGCAGACTTGGAGCATGCGAAACTCGACTGGGACCGCGGCCAACTCCTGTTCAAGGAAGGCCTGATTCCCAAGCAGGATTACGATACTCTTAAAGGCCACGTACGATGGCGCCGTGGCGGCCCTGGCGTCCGCGCAAGCGCGCGCCGAGCAGGCCCGCGCGCAACTCAGCCAGGCGCGTTCCGCATTGACGCAGAATCAAGCCATGCTGGACCGGCTTGAGCGACATCCTGAACAAGACCACATACACCGCGCCAATTAACGGAGTCGTGACGTATATCGCAGTTCGCGTCGGCGAAAACGTCGTTCCCGGCATCCAAAATGCCACCGGGAGTTACCTCATGACGATTTCCGATATGTCCGTGGTGACTTCGGAAGTCATGGTGGATGAAACCGACATCGTGAGCGTGAAGCTGGGCGAGGACGCGGAAGTGACCATCGACGCGATTCCGGGAAAATTCTTCAAAGGAAAAGTGACCGAAGTCGGGACCCAGGCGGTACTCCGCAGTTCGGGCCTGGCTTCGACGCAATCCACAACGGGCAACCAGGAAGCCAAGGATTTCAAGGTCGTCGTGACGCTGCAGAATCCGCCGGATGGCCTGCGTCCCGGGCTCTCCTCGACGGCCAAGATCACCACGGCGCAAAAGAAAAACGTAATGACGATTCCGATTCAGGCGCTCGCGGAACGAACGAGAAAAGATCTGGACGAGGCGGCAAAGGAAAACGGGCAAACTTCCGTCACACTGGCGGCCGGCCGCCCAGCTCCTGGCGCCGCGACCGAGGGACCTGCTTCCTCCTCGGTCCTGGAAAAGAATCCGGAGATTCAGGGCGTCTTTGTGGTTCGGAACAAACGCGCTCAATTTGTGCCTGTCACAACCGGAATCATCGGCGTCACCGATATTGAGGTTCTAAACGGTTTGCAGGAAGGCGATCAAATCATCACTGGAAGCTACAAAACCCTGCGCACGCTCAAACCTGACGCGCGCGTGAAAGTGGACAATTCCACGCCGAAAGCGGCGGATGACAACTAAATGAAGATCCGCGCAGGATTGAGGAACTGAAGGAATGCCCGAACGAGTCGTCTCACCCGATGCATTCCGCCAGGACCTTCTCGATCAAGGTGTAGCCATCCAGACGGAAGGGCTTTGGAAAACGTACGAAATGGGCGGGGAAAAGCTGCATGCCCTGCGCGGAATCGATCTCACCATTCGACGTGGCGAGTACGTCGCCATCATGGGGCCGTCAGGATCGGGCAAATCCACGCTCATGAACCTGATCGGTTGCCTGGATACGCCGACTTCGGGGAAATATTGGCTGGCCGGGCGGCTCGTGAGCGAGTTGGACGATGATGAACTTGCCGCCATCCGGAACAAGGAAATCGGATTTGTGTTTCAAACGTTTAATTTGTTGCCCCGCGCCACCGCGTTGCACAACGTCGAGCTCCCCATGATTTACAACGGCACACCCTCGGAAGAACGCCTCGCCCGGGCTAAACGCGCGCTCGAAGCGGTCGATCTCGGGCGAGAGAATGTTCCACAAGCCCAATGAACTCTCCGGCGGACAGCGGCAGCGCGTGGCGGTTGCGCGCGCCCTGGTGAATTCGCCTTCCATTGTGCTCGCCGACGAGCCGACCGGAAATCTGGACACAAAAACCGGCGATGAAATCATGGCCTTGTTCGCGCGGCTGCATGGCGAGGGCAACACTATCATCCTGGTCACACACGAAAACGAAATTGCGCGGCGGGCCAACCGCATCATCCACGTCCGCGACGGCAAAGTCGAAACCGACGAGCCGGTCGTTCACTAGTGGCACAGGCTTCAGCCTGTGGAGTTTGCTTGGCCACGGACGCGAGGTCCACGCAACTAACCCGCAACAGGCTGAAGCCTGTGCCACAATGAATTAATAATCTCCATGTGCCTTGCAGCCCACTGAAGGGCATCTAATACTTGTGATGGAATCCGGTACACCCGAACTCAGTGCCGCCTCGCAATCGCCTGCGCGTTCGTCCCCCGGCGTTCGCGCCAGACTTCCGATCGCGGTCTCCATCATCCAGGCGTTCCTTTTTCTCGTGCACATCGCCTTGTACGCGACCTGGACGTTCTTCTGGGGCGCGCCGGATTTTTCGCGCGCGGTGGAGCTGCGAATCGCGCTGGCCATTTTGTCCGTCAGCTTCGTCGCGGCGTCGCTGCTTGCGCACCAGTATTTCAACCTGCTGGTCCGGGCCGCTTATACCATCGCCTCGGTTTGGCTCGGCCTCGTGAATTTCTTTTTTCTTGCCGCGTGCGCATGCTGGATTGTCTATGGCGTGCCGCTCCTGTTTGGCGTGCACCTGGAAAAGCGCGCCCTCGCAGCCATTTGCTTTGGTCTCGGCCTTCTCGCGGGCATTTGCGCCATCGTGAATGCAGCGTGGACCCGCGTCGTGCGCGTCACCGTCAAGTTGCCCAACCTTCCAGCCGCCTGGCGCGGCCGCACGGCCGCCCTGGTCAGCGACCTGCATCTTGGCCACGTGCGAAACAGCGGTTTTCTCCGCCGCATCGTCCGGAAACTTTCGCAATTGCATCCGGACGTTCTGTTTATCCCGGGCGACATGTATGACGGGACAGCCGTGGACCTCGCGCGGCTGTCAAAACCCTGGGCTGAATTTTCCGCTCCCCTGGGCGCTTACTTCATCACGGGCAACCATGAGCAATACACCAGCCCCTCGAAATATCTCGATGCCGTCAGGCAGTCCGGAATCCGCGTGCTCGAGAACGAAAAGATCGTTCTCGACGGATTGCAAATCGTGGGCGTCCACTATCACGATTCGACGAACGTGGAGAGATTTCGATCGATCCTGCGGCAAGTGGACCTGGACCGGAACGTGGCCAGCATCCTGCTCGTTCACAATCCGAACCGCTTGCCGGTCGCGGCAGACGCAGGTGTTTCCTTGCAACTCTCCGGTCACACCCATCGCGGACAGTTTTTCCCGTTCACTACAATCGTTTCCCGCATTTATGGAAAATATGCTTACGGATTGAATCGCTTCGGCGATCTTGCGGTCTACACTTCCTGTGGCGCGGGCACTTGGGGCCCGCCCATGCGCCTAGGGTCAAACCCCGAAATTGTCCTGATCCAATTCGAATAAAACTGTGCGGCGCACGCGACGGACTGGCAAGGTTTGAATCCTGCGCGCAGGCATTTGAAGCTCAGAATAAGTCTTGCGGAGTGGTGTTTCGCCCCGGCACACAAAACCTCTCGACGTTCGCTCAAACCGCCTAAAGTTCTGACGACGCCAGCCGATCATGGTATACGAAGCATCCTAAAACTAGCGGCTCGCTAGGCCCTCAGGAAGACCTTCCCGCCGCGGAGGTGGATGATGGCGGTTAAAAGTATTGGAAATCTCGTGCAAAGCCTTGCGGATCAATTGTCTGGACCAACTCTATATTCACAGATGGGAGCAAACACACCGGGAACAGTAAATGCAGGCAACGCGGCGGTAACCGAAGACACCTTTACGCCGTCGACGCAAAGCAATTCTGCGCAGGCGACCGCGCAGGACGCGGGGATATTCCAGGTTAGCCAGGGAGCCCTAACCGCTGTTACGGCGAATATCCTGTTTGCGCAGACGAATCCCAACGCGACCCAGATTGGAGCTCCCGCACAGAGCGCGTCCGCTGCAACTACGAACGCAGGCGATGCGCAACCGGCCGCGGCGACGAACTCAAACACACCAGTAAACCCGGGGCAACTATTCGTGGCTCCGCCTGCGGGGCAAGCACCGGCCGCCAAGGCTGCACCCGCGACGAATGTGCAGGAACAAATTCAGGCCCTTAACGCAGCGCTCCCAGCACTCGGACTGAGCAAGGTAGAGATCCAAGAGATCGATAGCCTCGCCTCGCTGATTCAGAATTTCAATCCCGCCGCATATACCAACCTCGTCAATCAGTTTGAAGCGCTGGCACAGCAGGCGACGCAGCAAAACGCCGCGAATGCGGCCGCGAACGCAACACGACCGCGAGCACAAAGGCGAACGGCGGCGGTTCCCAAGGCTCGAGAATAGGCTACAGACTGTAGTCCACCCGCGGTAGCGGTGGGATGGCGCAACGCCATCTCAACCAAGCGCCGTCAGGGCGACACAACATGCGCCCTCCCACTTCATTTTTGTCTTTGCCTGATGGGACCCCGGATTTCCGATAGCACGCCTCCTGCCCTGGCGCAAGAAAATCCATCTCCCAAAATTCGTGGCCCGCTCCATCTTTGCACAACCGTAGGAAATCTGCGGGCGTGGTATAAATTCAATGGTCATTTTTCGCACCCATGTTTGCATCGCGCACGAATTGGCGGCTGGAAACGAACCGCTTGACGCGGGCTCTCGAAGAGCATCGGCGAAGCGGGAAGGAACTCTTCGATTTGACCGCGTCGAATCCCACAACGTGCGGATTTGCTTATCCGGAGAGGGAAATTCTCACGGCGCTTACCGATCCGCGCGGGCTTGTCTATCGCCCTGAAAGCAAAGGCTTGCGCGATGCGCGGGAAGCGGTTGCCGAATATTACGCAGGGCGCGCGGGATTTTCCGGCTCGTCCGCGCGGATCGATCCCGAACGCATCCTGCTCGCCTCGGGAACCAGCGAGGCCTACACCCACATTTTCCGGTTGCTCTGCGAAGCGGGAGACGAAATTCTGGTTCCCGCGCCCAGCTATCCCCTCTTTGAATTTCTGGCGGACCTCGCCGACATTCGTCTCGTTCCGTACCCGCTGTTCTACGATCACGGCTGGCAAATTGATTTCGCTTCGCTGCGCGCGGCGCTCACGCCGCGTTCTCGAGCCGTGCTGGTCGTGCATCCCAATAATCCCACCGGCTCGTTCGTCAAGCCTCGCGAGGCGGCCGAACTCGCGGAAATTTGCGCTGCGCGGGAAATGGCCATCGTGGCCGATGAAGTGTTCCTCGATTACACGAGCGGGCAGACGCCGGCGCAAACTTTTGCGCTTTCCGATGCGGCGCTCACCTTCACACTGAGCGGGCTTTCAAAAATTTCCCTGCTGCCGCAAATGAAACTTGCCTGGACGGTTGTGAGTGGGCCGGAAGCCGTCGTGCAAACGGCCGTCGACCGCCTCGAAATCATCGCGGATACTTATCTTTCTCCGAGCACGCCGGTTCAACTCGCCCTGCCAAAGTTTCTGTCGCTTCGTCATGAGTTGCAGGCGCAATTGCAGCAGAGAGTTTCCGCGAATCTCTCCGTCCTGGACAGCATGTTGCGCGAATCGAAGTCCCTCGCGCGCCTCGATCGCGAAGGCGGCTGGTACGCAATTCTGCGCGTCCCAGTCACGGGAACCGATGATGACCTCACCGTTGCGCTCCTCGAACGCTTTTCCGTGCTGGTCCACCCCGGCCACTTCTTCAATTTTTCGCGGGAAGGTTTTCTGGTGCTCAGCCTGATTACTCCGGAGCAACAATTTCAGGAAGGCGTGCAGCGTCTGCGGAAATTCTTTGACGGATGACCGGTCGGACGTATCGCCCTAGCGATAAACGTCTTTGCGGTGTCCAATCCGGATGACCAGGACAACCAGCTTATCGTCTTCCACCTTGCAGATGATCCGGAAATCGCCCACACGATATCGCCAGAATTCTCCAATCCGGGAGCCTTGAAGGGCTTTCCCGATGCTGCGAGGATCATCAAGCTATGCAACTCGCTCAAGGAGAAATTTCAGAATGCGTTTGGAATGTTGGGG
The DNA here is from genome assembly GCA_963833595.1 of uncultured Acidobacteriota bacterium. Lineage (GTDB taxonomy): Bacteria > Acidobacteriota > Terriglobia > Acidiferrales > UBA7541 > Palsa-360. The sequence goes on from CAWHYM010000006.1 coordinate 85,258, forward strand.
ATCAAGCTTGATCAGTTCGCGGTCTGCCTGCGCGGAAAGTTCAATCTTCCACGCCATGGCGCTTCAACGACATCCTCCAGGGGGATGGTCCGTTCTTCACCATCGCTGAATGCGTTCGCAGAGTGCGCTCGGCGAGATACAAGATCTTCCAGATCTTCCAGAGTGTTGCAGGATCGCTTCGCGAACGTAGAAGCTCTTGGTGCGCCCCGTCCGCCGCGCAAGTTTCTCAAGCCGATTTTCGATCGCCTGAGGAAGCCGGATGGCCAGCATAGTGTACCTCGCTATACAAGTATAGCACATTCGCCGCGCCGCGTGTCGCTTCACGCTTCCGCTTCGAGGACGACGACGGGCTGGTAGGTGCGCGGCACGACAGCTTCGGCGATGGCGATCAGGCGTTCCTGCTGGCTGAAGACGCGCAGGCGCGCGGGCTTCCATTCGCCGGAATTGAGTTCCGCGGTGGCGCCTTGCGCGGCGCTCACGCGGCCGGGCTGAATCTGCGCGATCTGCACGTTGAATTTCGAGCCGTGGCGCACGCGCTTTTCGAGGAGGGGGAGGATCGGTCACGCTCGGCAATTCGGGCAGCAGGCGTTCGAGCGGAATGATGTAACGCGCCAGATCTCCTTCCTTCGCGGCGCGCTCGAGGTCTTCCAGTTTCACGGCCTGGTCAAGAGTGAATTCGCCCGACCGCGGTGCGCACAATTTCCGCGAGGTGCGCGCCGCAGCCCAGGGCCGCGCCCATGTCATGCGCCAGCGAACGGATGTAGGTGCCGGCGGCGCATTCGATCGAAACTTTCGCCAGCGAGCCGGAAACTTCATTGACGCGAAAATCGTAGACTTCGATCTCCACCGCTTTCAGTTCCACCGGTTTTTTCTTTCGCGCCAGTTCGTGCGCCGGGCCGGCCATGAATTTTTTTCGCCGAATACGGCGGAGGCATTTGCGGAAAGCGGCCGACGCGCGCAGCGGCGAGTCGCTCGATTTCAGCGCGATCGAGCTGCGGAGCCGTGTCCGGACCGAGCGGCGCGCCATCGGCGTCGTAGGTGTCCGTGGCAAAGCCGAAGCGGAACGTGGAGTCGTAGCGCTTGCGGCGTCCCACATAAAATTGCGCGAGGCGCGTGGCGCGCCCGAGCAGCAGCACCAGAACGCCCGTCGCCAGCGGATCGAGCGTGCCGAGATGGCCGATCTGCCGAAACCCGACGATGCGGCGCACGGCTTCGACGACGTCGTGCGACGTCCTGCCGCGCGGCTTGTCGATGACCAGGGCGCCGTCCAGCGGCGCGGGTTGCGGTTTTCGTGGCATGGATCGTGTAGGACGGGCTTCAGCCTGTCTGCCGTTCTGAGCTAAAGGAAATCAAAACCAGACAGGCTGAAGCCCGTCCTACTCACGGGGCGGGTTTTTTGTCTGCCGCAGAAGCTCTTCGATTCGCTGGCCGTATTCCTCGGAGTGATCGAGGGTGAAATGAATTTCGGGCGCGCGGCGCAGCTGAATCCGCTCGGTCAGTTCGTGGCGAATGTAGCCGACCGCCGCAAAGAGGCCCCGGATCGTGCTCTTCTGTTCGGCTTCGCTGCCCATCACGCTGACGAATACGCGCGCGTGCTTGAGATCGGGCGTCACGCGGACCTCGGTGATCGTGACCAGCCCCTCGATCCGCGGGTCTTTCAACTCACCGGCAACCATGATGCCCAACTCGTGTAGAATTTCCTCGGCAACGCGTTCGTGCCGATGTCCCGGAATCGTCATTGTCGTCTCACCGGATATTAAAATTCAAAGTTCCAATGCCTTCGAATCCAAAACTTCGCTACAGGACTTCCAGTTCGTGGCCGACCAGATCGCGGCCCAGGTGCCGTTCGGACTCCTCCAGCACCGTGCGCAGCGATTGTTCGAGATGTCCGGCGTTGTTGGACGAGGCTCACGACGCCCACCACCGAGCGCTGCCAGGAGTCCTGCCCTTCCAGTTCCGCCACGGCCACATTGAATTTCCCCCGCAGCCTGTCCTTCAGGCTGCGGAGCACCTGCCGCTTGTCTTTGAGCGAGTGCGCCTCGGGGATATAAATTTCCAGGGTGAGCAGACCGATTGGCATCGTCATCCCTGCGAACACTTGCAAGACAGGCCCCGCTTGGGGGGCCGGGCGGAAATCAGGCAGTCGCTTCCGCGAGCACGAGCTTCTGCATATGGAAGCACTCGAGAACGTCCCCAACCTTGATGTCATTGAAGTTGGAGACGCTGGCGCCGCACTCAAATCCGGAGCGCACTTCGTTGACGTCTTCCTTGAAGCGGCGCAGCGAACTGATCCGCCCGGTGTAGACCACGACGCCTTCGCGCAACACGCGGACTTCGGCGTCGCGCTTGAGGATGCCATCCAGCACGTAGCAGCCCGCGATCATGCCCACGCCCTTGACGCGGAACGTGTTGCGCACTTCGGCGCGGCCCAGATGCGTTTCCTTGAAGACCGGTTCGAGCAGCCCGGTCATGGCCTTCTTGATTTCGTCGGACACTTCGTAAATGACCGAGTGCGGCCGAATCTCGACGCCTTCGCGCTGCGCCAGATCGGAAGCCTTGCGGTCCGGGCGAACATTGAACGCCACGATGATCGCGCCGGAAGCGGACGCCAGCAGAACGTCGTTTTCCGTGACCGCGCCGATGCTGGCATGAATGATTTTCAGCTTCACGCGGTCGTCGGAAAGTTTCGGCAGCATTTCGCTCAGCACTTCGACCGAGCCCTGCACGTCCGCCTTGATGATCAGCGGAAGTTCCTTGACGTCTCCCGCCTTGAGCTGTTCGTGCAACTGGTCGAGCGTGATGCGCGCGCCCGCGGACCGCGCCAGGCGTTGCTTCGCGAAGTTTGCCCTGGCGGAATTCGACGATGTGCCGCGCGCGCGCTTCGTCGGTCACTTGAAACTGGTCGCCGGCTTCGGGAGCGCCTTGCAGACCGAGAACTTCGACGGGCGTCGAAGGCCCCGCGCTTTTCACCGGGCGGCCGTGATCGTCGAACATGGCGCGAACCTTGCCGTACACCGCGCCGCAGATGAAGACGTCTCCGGTATGCAGCGTTCCCGTCTGCACCAGAACCGTCGCCACCGCGCCCGCGGCCCCTTATCCACGCGGGATTCCAGCACGGTGCCCGCGCCGGGAGATTTCGGATTGGCTTTCAATTCGCGCAGGTCGGCGACGAGCAAAAGCATTTCGAGCAGCTTGTTCAGATTCTTCTTCTGCTTCGCGGAGACTTCCACCATGACGGTGTCGCCGCCCCATTCCTCGGGCATCAGGCCGCGCTCGGAAAGCTGGCGCTTGACGCGTTCGGGTTGCGCTTCCGGTTTGTCGATCTTGTTGATGGCCACAACAATCGGCACGCCCGCGGCTTTGGCGTGGTCGATGGCTTCCTGCGTCTGCGGCATCACGCCGTCGTCGGCCGCAACGACCAGCACGACGATGTCGGTGACTTTCGCGCCGCGCGCGCGCATGCGCGTGAAGGCTTCGTGGCCCGGCGTGTCGATGAACACGACCTTGCGGCCATCGATGTGAACCACGGACGCGCCGATATGCTGCGTGATTCCTCCGGCCTCTCCCGCGGCAACTTCGGTTTCGCGGATCGCGTCGAGCAAGCTGGTTTTGCCGTGATCGACGTGGCCCATCACGGTCACCACGGGCGGACGCGGCTCCAGGTTTTCGGGCTTTTCTTCCTTGGCGACTTCCTGGACGACGTCTTCCTCGAACGTAAGCACCTTGACGATGCCGTTGAATGCTTCCGCAAGGCTCGTGGCCGTCGCCGTGTCGAGCGCCTGGTTGATGCTGGCAAAGATGCCGCGATCCAGCAAAATTTTCAGGACTTCCTTGGCGCGCACATCGAGTTTTTCCGCCAGATCGCGGACCGTCACTCCCTCGGTGATCGTAATTTCGCGCGGTTCGCGCGGCGGCGGCGCGGGCGCGCGCTCAATCTGCGCACTGCGGCGCTGCTCGCCGGGGCCCACGCGGGCGCGGACCGGATGCAGCTTGCGCTCGCCTTCCTCAAAGCGCTTCTCCATCGTGGGACGCGCGCGGGCGGCGGGCTTGCGTTCGTAAATCGGCTTGCCGGGCTCTGCCTTTGGCGGAGCCTTGTCCGGGCGGCAGAAGCGTTCCAGAGCGGCCGCCGGGCCGCGGCGCTCCCGGGCGTTCATGCAATGGCTGACCAGGCCGTCCAGGCACAGGCTGTCCCGGACGGCCTGGTGCCCGGACGCGCCGGAAATCTTGATGGCTGGGCGCCAGGCCTCGCACTGGCCGAAGGTCTGGCGCTGCCGGTGGATTTACGCGCGCACCGGGAGGCAGCGGATTCCAATTCGGTTTGGGAGGCGCCGGCGCCGGCTTAGCGCCAGCGGACGGACGCGCAGCAGCGGGCGGCCGCGCGATCGCACCAAGTCTCGCTGCTGGAGAAGTTGCATGGCGTGCAGCCACAGGCGCGGCTGCGGGCGGCTTCGCGGCAGCAGGAGCTTGCGGTGGCGCCGGAGGAACAGGCGGACGCGCCGGCGGCTTGGCAACGACTGGGCTGGGCGCAGGAGAAATCTTTGCGGGCTCCGCAGGCGGAACGACCACCGGCTTTGGAATAACTGGAGGCGGCGGAGGCGCCGCGGGCTTTGCTTCGACGGCGCTCACCGGAGGCGCGGCAGGGCGGCTCGGCTCGGCAACAACCGGAGCGGGGGGCGGCGGAATCGCGGGAGGAGGCGGCGGAGGAACTACCACAGCGGGCTTCATGCGAGCCGCTCTGGCGGCTGCTTCTTTCGCTGCCTTATCCGCAACTGCCTTCTGTTCGGCCTCTGCTTCCGCTTCGGCGACGGTCGCGAAAATGCTCGCGCACCTTTACTGCGGCTTCGACATCAATCGAGCTGGAATGCGTTTTTTTCTCGGTGACGCCGGCTTCGGGCAAATAGTCGATGATGGCCTTTGCCTTAACCTCGAGCTCGCGAGCCAGTTCGTTGATTCGGATTTGATTCGAATCGGTCATTGCCCTCCGGGGCGGCTACTTGTTTCCGTGCTCGTCCGAAACTTCGGTTGACGCATCCGGCTCCGCGTTGCCGGCTTGGCCCTGCGCTTCCGCAGCGGCCGCGATTTCTTCGGCTTCCGTCGGCGCCTCGATGTTTTCCGCGGCAACATCCGCGGCTTCGGCCGTTTCCTCGGCGGCGTCCGCCTGTTCCGCGGCGTCCTCCGCGGTTTCCTGCTCGGCCAGGGCCTCGAGCGATTCGCTTTCCGGCTGCGGATTTTCAAGCGACTGGAAATAAGCGGCGACCGACAACTGAATTTTTTCGACCATTTTTTCGCCGATGCCCGGAATTTCCGTGAGCTGTTCCGGCGTCATGTCGGCGAGTTTTTCGATGGTAGCTGACGCCATGCGTTTCAATTCGTTCGATGGTTTTCGGCCCGACGCCCTTGAGCTCGGAAAGCGGCGTTCCCGGAGCCGTCAGCGCGGTCATTTGCGCTTCGATCTCCTGGCGCTTTTCTTCCTCGCTCTTGATGTCCACGTTCCAGCCGATCAGCTTGCTGGCCAGGCGCACGTTCTGGCCCTTCTTGCCGATGGCGAGCGAAAGCTGCGTGTCTTCGACGATGATTTCCAGATGGCGCGTTTCGGGATCGATGATCTGAACGCGCGTCACCTTGGCGGGAGAAAGCGCCTTCTGCGCAAACGTGACCGTGTCTTCGGAATAGGGGATGATGTCGATTTTTTCGCCGCGCAATTCGCGGATGATGGATTGCACGCGCATGCCCTTCATGCCCACGCACGCGCCCACCGGGTCCACGTCCTTGTCGCGGCTCTGCACGGCGATCTTGGTGCGCTCGCCGGCTTCGCGCGCGGCGGCGCGAATCTGCACGGTGCCGTCGTAAATTTCCGGCACTTCCATCTCGAAAAGGCGCTGCACTAAAATGGGATCGGCGCGGGAAACGATCACCTGCGGTCCCTTCGCGGAGCGGTCCACGGCGCGAATGACGACGCGCAGGCGGTCGCCGATATTGTACGTTTCCAGGCGCGACTGCTCGCGCTTGGGCATGCGCGCTTCGGCGCGTCCGAGATCGACGATCACGTCCGGGCCTTCGGTGCGCTTGACGACGCAATTCACGAGTTCGCCGACGCGGCCGTTGTATTCGTTGTAGATGGTGTCGCGTTCGGCCTCGCGCACCTTCTGCATGATCACTTGCTTGGCGGTTTGCGCGGCGATGCGGCCCGAGCACGTCGGTCGGCTTCGGGATGAGGACCTCGCTGCCCATTTCCGCGTTGGGGTCGACTCTCTTCGCTTCCGCCAGCGTGAATTCTTTTTTCGGGTCGGTCACTTCCTCGACCACCGGGCGCACTGCAAACACGTCGACCTGCCCGGAGTCTGGATTGAACTTTGCGCGGAGATCTTCTTCGGTCTTGTAAAACTTCCGCGCGGCAACGATCATCGCGTCTTCAATCGCCGCGACGATCACTTCCGGTTCAATGTGCTTTTCCCGGCTGATCTGCTCAATTGTCTGGTACAGCAGATTGGCCATCTGTCCCTCATCTCAAAATTCGACAACCAGGTTCGCTTTGCGAATTCCTTCCATCGGCAAAGCAATCACCCGGCCCTTCACTTCGATCTGTACCTTGCCGTCGGCGAATCCCGCCAGACGGCCCTCGAAAAACTTCTGATTCTCCACCGGTTCGATGCGTCGAGATTCTTGCCAGCCGCCCGGCGAATCGCTCGAATTCAGCCGGCTTCGTGAGCTTGCGGTCCAGCCCCGGCGAACTGACCTCCAGAATATAGTGCGGCCCGGGAACCAAATCCTCCACGTCGAGGATTACGCTCAACTGGTTGCTGACGGCCTCGCAATCCCTGTGGCTGATGCCTTCCGGCTTATCGATGTAGACGCGCAGGAAGCGTTGCTTGCCGACCTTCCATTCCACGTCCACCACTTCCATGCCCAGCGAGCGCGCCACGCGCTCGGCCGCATCGCGGATGCGCTCCAGATCCATTTCCCGCTTTCCGTCGCCCCCGAATCCGGCGCGATGGCCCACCAGAGCCGGCAATTTGCGTTCCGGTCTCCGCCCAACAAAAAAGTGGGCTCTCGCCCACTGAGAATCGCGTCCGGCTTAGGCATTTCCAGTATAGTCAGCCGTTCCCTCAAAAGCAAGCTACAGAAGACAGGGCATCAGCTGCTGTACGTGCACATGAATCCGGTGAAGCGGCATCTCGTGTCACATCCTAAAGATTGCTCCTGGAACAGTTTTACCTTCTACTCGTCACTCAAACACGGCTTGATCCGTATTGACCTCGTCAACTGAGTTGAGGACACGCAGAAGAAAAAACCAGACCCTCCCACCCCTCGACAAACCGCGAGGGATCGGCCACCCGCAAGGTCAATCCCGCATTAAAGGGTGCGCCAGCCGCGATTGGATCGGTGAACTCGCCATTCCGCAGTGAATGTCAGATCCGTAGCGATGGCAAACTGGCACAGATTAATACCAAATTAACCCGTCGAAACTCAGAAGGGATTCGATCTAAATAGTCTTGTCGCCTAATGTCGAGCCGGATTCCAACGATTCATAAACGGAGATGCAATCGCGACCGGCCTTCTTTGCCTGGTACAATGCTTCGTCAGCAGCGCGCATTAAATCTTCTGAGTTGTCAGCGCCCGCGGGATAGCTGGCAATACCCGCTGAAACCGTGATAGTGCCAAGCGTCTGGCCGCGATCGTGAAGGGAAAGGTGCTTAATTGCTTCGCGAATGCTCTCCGCGCACTTATGAGCTCCCTCGGGATCTACTTCAGCGAGGATGAGGGAAAATTCTTCTCCGCCATAACGGCAAGCTAGGTCTCCTGCTCGCACCCGGCTTTTAATCACTCCGGCAACTTCTTTAAGCAAAATATCTCCAACCTGGTGGCCGAAGGTATCGTTAAATTGTTTGAAGTGATCCAAATCAAGCATCACCACGGAAAGGTTGCGACCTGCTCGCTTTGCGCGCTGGAATTCCCGGTTTAATGACTCCTCCAAATAACGACGGTTGTAGAGGCCCGTAAGTGGGTCACGAATCGATTGATTGCGAAGTAATTCCCTGAGTTTAAGGTTCGCCAGGGCTAAAGAGACGCGCTCGGCTGCTGCATTGGCCCGGCGGTTAAGAGTGGCTTGTTCAAACCGCACCGCTTGTGGCGAGGAGGCTAGGAGGCTCGTCTTGCCTTCGACGTACAGGACGCCCAAAGTTTCTCCCTGGGCTACCAAAGGTACGCAGAGGTAGTTCGTGGCGCCGGATGCACGCACGTGAGAACATGGCAATGGCGATCCGGGACCTCCGTAAGGCTTCCCACGCCGCAGACCCCAGCAATCATCAGGATGAAACACAGGCTCAGTCGTCGAGCAGTTGTTCCAAGTGGCGGCGGATTCCACGAGATCACGTGATGAATTGATGATGCAAAGAGCGCCGGGACGGAGGCCAAGAATGCCGGATAGAACTTTTTCGCTCATCCTATACGCTTCGTCGACTGTCTGACAGGACTGCAGCGAATCACCCAATTCGCTCAATTCCCTGCTTTCTCTCGCGAGCGTCTCTGATTCTTGCAATGCAACCGTTAGCTGCTCGTCGGCATTCTTGCGGTCAGTGATGTCGCGTAAAAAGACCACGCCCCCTCGTTTTTCACCCTTGTCATTTAGCAGAGGCCCACCGGCAGCGAGCATCCATCGAGGCTCTCCCCCGTTAGGGGAGCGAATACACATTTCCAATCCATTTGCAGATTCTCCTGCTAATGCGCGACTTAGCGGTAGTTCCTCGGCCTTGAACAATGTTTCGCGATCGCTCTTATACAGGCCAAGCAATTTAGGATATTCCTCGCTCAGTTCTTCCGCATGGGCACACGCGTTGTAACGAACCCCGACCGGATTCCGTAGAATAATCTTACCGGAAGTGTCGGCGACGATCACCGCGTCGCTGCAGCTATCCAGAATCGACTGCAGAAGTTCCCTCTCTTCGACGGCGGAACGTTCTGCTTGCTCACGGCGAGAGAGTTCACGGCTGAGAAGCCCGAGCGTGAGAATCAAGAATAAAAACACAGAAATACCTAGAATTGCATTGATCGTTATTCCTCGCTGGTAGCTCGCTTGTGCCGCGGCGGTTCGCTCCCGCAGAAGCCCTCGTTCCGCGCGGTCGAATCCATCTAAAAGCTCTGTGAGTTGCCCAGTTAACTTGGTGTTTTGATCGTTAAAAGCATCCTGCTGTTTGAGGTCATCGCGAGTTTTCCGATGCAATTCCACGGACGCTTGCAAGAGTGACAGCCGCGCCTTAATCAGCGGTTCCATTTGTGCGAGATTGATCTGCTGCCGGGCGTTGTCTGCCGTTAATTTGCGGAGTGTCGCGAAATCATCGAGCGCCGATTTGCTCGCGAGACTAAACGCGTCGATTTGCGTTGCGTCTCCCCAAAGAGTGTATGCTCGGCGAGCAACAGAGGCATCGGAAATATGAGAACGGAGTGACTCACTAGCTTCGAGGATGTCCCGGTCGCGAGAAACTAAATGGTCCTTCTCTTTCGTGCCGCGGTTTCCTTGAATGGAAATCCAACCAATCGTTCCGAGAGTAATTAGAGCCACGAAGAAAGCAATATTCGTTTTGTTTTTCAAGCTCAAGTACACCGCCTTGCCTTCTCGTCACCCGCAAGCCCTAAGGTCAGCCGGAATTTCACAACTCGTACGATTCTATATCCCCTCGCACGACCGAAGTTAACGGGAGAAGTATTGGTTTCCGACTGGACAACAGAGCCGGACTGATTGGGTGCGAATTGTGAGGGCGAGTGGCCGACCCTTTCGCGCTTTTCCCGTTGACGAGCGTGCACAACTGGTTGATACCCTTCTTATAAGTCACTATATACTTACTTGTCTGGGTTTTCGGTTTCAAAAGGGTCGGGGTTTTGGTGCTGCATAGCCAGCAAACCCATCCGCCACAACGGGCGCGGCCATCTGAAGCTTCAGGGGCCAAAGCCCACGAATGTGCACGTCTGAACGTCGGGGCTGAAGCCCCGACCTCCTGAATGCGAGAACTATCGCGACGATTTTCAAATTAGGACACTACGGATCATCCAAGAAATTGGTCCTGATGCAGTTTTTCGTTTTACGCTAGGAAGGAAAACGGATGGGTGCGAATCGATCCGACGGGTTGATCCCGTCCGTGAGAATCGAGACAAAATCCCCGCCCTCGCCGCAGCGAGGACGGGGCCCTATCTCTTCAACATCATTGAATGCCCGTGCCGACCGTACGCGCAGAGGCGCGCACAGCGCTGCGTTACGGAGTCGGCTTCTTCGCCGGCGCGGGAGCAGGAGCCGGAGTTGCCGGTTTCGGCGCTGCCGGAGCCGCCGCGGACGCGGGCTTTACCGGATAGGCCTGGTCGTACAGCCGCACGATGTCTGGCGTGATGTCGGACTGCGACGATCCGTACACGACGGGGCTGCCCTGCGCGGACGTGTCCAGAACGGCGGTAAAGCCGTTCTCCCGGGAATACCGATCCAGCACCTCGAGCATCTTGCGGCCGATGCCGTCGACGATTTCGCCTTGTGCGGCGTTCAACTCCTCGTTCAAGTCATCATTGCCGCGCTGCAGGCGGCGCGACAGCAACTCGCCCTCGCGTTGCATCTTTGTCTTCTCGTCATCGCTCAGCGTGCGCGCCCCATCGGTCATGCGGCGCTGAAGATCTTCGATCTGTTTTTGAAGGGTCTGCAATTCGTTTTGTTTCGGCGCGAATTGCGATTGCAATTGCGCTTGCGCCAGCTTCCCCTCCGCCGTGGCAACGATGGCATTCCGAATGTTGATGACTGCGATCTTCGTCGGCGCCGCTGCGGCGCTTGAGGCGCCCTGCGCATGGATGCCGCGAACCGGAGCCAAACAGAACATGGCCAGCGCGGCCAAAGTGCCTATGGAACGTGAATTGACGATCATCCTCACACCTTCTCTTTCCTCTAGAAAATCACAAATCGCGGATTATAGCGGGCCGAATTCATGGGCGTCAATCGGAAATGCTCTCACCGTTCTGGTTGAGCCCGCGGCAATGCAAATTCTATTCCAATAATCGTTCCGATGCACCCGAACGCTCCCCGAGTTGGCCGCGCTCGTTCTAGCGAGGCAAGGGCACAAACAAGACACGCCCATTCGCCGTATCCGCGATGACGGCGATATTCGTAAGCGGGTGAATATCCAACGCGTACTGCAACGCTCCCGAAAAGGCCAAACTGAGCGCAAGATTGGAATTAGCCGAAGACGTTGGCGGCAAGGTCAGCACCGCCCGGATCTTTTGGCCAAGGAAGTCGGCTACCGTCACCGTGTGGCTGGCGGTATTGGTGCTGACCAGCGTGCTCGTCAAATAATTGTAGGCAATCGCGGTCGGGTTGATGCCAATGCGGAATGCAATTTGAACGGAACTGACCGGGTCGATGATATTGACCGAGTTGCCCGTGCTGGAATTGGCGATAAAGCATCCGGTCGTGTTGGTCGTGGTGCCGTTGGTGTTCGATCCGCAATCGGTCGGCACAGGATCGTAAACCACGGAAGTCGGGCCGTTGACGCTGAAGTTTTGCGTCTGGCTGCCCGCGCCGCCATCGGAGGCGCCCACGATGTTACCGGCGGAATCCGCAACGGCTATTTGATGATTGACGTAGTTGAAAGCCACGGCGACGGGCTGCTGGCCCGTTGAAATGCTGTTAGTCCCGCCGGTGACAGCATTCACCACAGTAACGGTGTTGGCCACGCTGTTGGCGATCGCGACCTCTCCCGTATCCTGATCGGCGGCCGCGCCTATGGGCCCCGAACCCGTCGCAACGGTCTGCTTCACGGATAGCTGCTCTTCGTCGACGATTGAAGCGGTTCCCGCGCCGCCGTTATTGGCAACTACGGCGAGGTGCAGCCTCGGGATCACAGCAACACCGATCGGGTTTGAACCCACACCCACGACGGCGCCGGTACCCGTGGCCATGTTGATGAGCGCCAGATCATTGCAGCCAAACAAGGTGACCGCGGCGATGTTTTGCTGCGGATCAACGGACACGCCCGAGGGCTCCGGGGTGGGGCAAGCGGTGCTGCTGACATCCACGCTTTGTTCGACGGTGAGGTCCTCGGCATTCGTGACGTTGCCGCTTGGACCCGCGACGTCAAGCGCGAACCGCCGCGCCGAAATAAGCATATTGGCCGGCACGGTTGCCGTCAGTTCGCGATCGCCATTGCCGGCGCAGGAGGTGGGCAGAGAAATGCCGTCCAGGCGAACATTCAAATTCGTCGTGCCTCCCGAGCAAATGAGGCCCTTGCCGATGACGGTCAGCAATTGTGGGGACGGGCTCGGGCTGCTGCCGAGCAGCGACGAAGTCGTTAAAATTGTTTTCGGGGATGTCTCCGTGATCGAGAACGGCTGAATCGTGCCCAGGTTCAAGACGCTGACGCTGTTGTCCGCTTGATTGGCAACCACAGCGATGTTCGTCCCGGGATCGATGGCGACGGCGACCGGGCCAGGCAGGGTATTGTATGGACTGCCGTCATTCAAACGCCGAGGCTTCGTCGGATCGATCACCGAAAGAGTGTTAGCGAAGGAATTGACCGCGACGACGGTGTTGGTCAGCGGATTGTATGCCGCGGCGATCGTCCCCACGTCCGCGGCATTGTTTGTTTCCAGAGCCAGCGATGAGATGGATTGATCGATCAAACTGAAAAAGGAAACGACCCCACCTGTAGTGGGATCAACTAAAACCGCTTGCTGCGTCTCCGGGTTGATGCCAATCCCCTGGACCGAAATCGGCAAGCCGACGGTCGCTACCGGCTGGGAATAGTTTACGGCTCCCGCAGCGGACTGCGGAGTCGACTGGCTCGCCACATCCGTAAGGGTCGCGCCTGTCTGCGTATAGCTGAACTGGTTAGGCCCTGGCCCGGCGGACGACACGGCGTAGAATCCATTAAATGAGGGAGCGAGCGCAGCGACCGAGGGGGTTGTGCCGGCGGGAAATTGTATATTCTGAATTTGGACAGCGTCTCCGACCTGCACCGAGAGGGGCGGGGACGACGATGTGGATTCCACCGTGACCGTGACCACGTTGGTAGTTCGGGAGATGGCGGTAATCGAGTTGGACGATTGCTGGTTCAAGTCCACGATTCCCAAAGAGCCAAGCCCCCCGGGCGTCGCCAAAGCCCAGTTGAGATGTGGCTCAACGGCAACGCGTGTATTCGGCCCCGTACTGATGGAAACGATGCCCACATAAGCAGGCGGATTCGTCGTGACATCCACCAAAACGCCATAATTTGCCTGTTGCATGGCCACCAGGGCGCGGCCCGTGACCGGGTTGATCCCCACAGCTTGTGGAGTGTCCTGCAGCGCCGGAAGCACGTAGGTAACCGCGTGCGCATTGAGGTCCACAACAGCAATTGTTTTCGACGTTGAGTTCACAACCAAAGCGATATTTCGAACGTAGTCGACAGAAACGCTCGTGGGCCCGGAAGACGGGCACGGGGGAACCGCGCCAACGGCAGCCGTGCAAATGTTAGTGATAAAGGTGGGAGTGGGAGGGGAGGTCGCGACATCGGTCGAACCCGTGAGATTGATCAAACTAATGTCGTTCGTCCCTTTATTCGCCACAACGGCCATACCAGTCGCGGGGTTAATGGCGACATCGCCCGGCGCCGAGGCGGACCCCGATACAGGCATCGAACCGACCGCGATTCGCGTCGCGGAAGGAGGTGCGTAAGTCGGCTGGACTGCGAGATTGGCGACCGCGAATTTTGTGGAGTCCGTAGTGCTTTTCACGGCCACGGGATACAGGCCGGGCACGGTGAAATCGCTCGAGTTCGACCCGCCTCCGATGGTTACCGACAATTGACGCGTGCTGCCGATGGTTTGGCTGGCCGGGAGTTGTATCCCCCGGAGCTGGCCGTTGAAGGTTGCACTCACGGCCGGCGATGCGGGATTGCTTCCCGTCCCAAAAAATCCCCCATCCACGTTGAAAGACAGGACCCCCGCCGTACCTTGCGGGATGCTGTCGGGTGTGGGCCCGACAACCCCGGGGCGCACTCCCGCCACTGCAACCTGGCAGAGTGACGCATCAATGGTGCACGTCTGAGCCGCCCCGGTCTGATCGGAAACACTGATCTGAAGGATGCCCGAAGGAGGCGGTACGGCCAGGATGTAGTCCGGAATGCGCGCTCGAATCACCGAGCTGGATACATCCGTGACGAATTTGGAGGCCAACTGCAAGCCGTTGACATAAACATTTTCCGTCGAAATGAAATTGGTCCCAGTGACGTAGATATCCTGGAAGAGGCCGCCCAACGCCGTTGTGTTAGGGCTCACCGATGTCACGGTGGGAGTCGTCGCGGTCACCACGGTGACCGTCGCAGTTGCCGTGACCGTTGTGTCCGTCACCGACGTGGCCGTGATGATGACGATGCTTGGCGAAGGAACCGTGGTGGGAGCTGTGTAAACGCCGCTAGTAGCACCGATTGTGCCAATACCCGTAAGCGTGGTGGAAAGCGACCAGGTGACATTGTCACAGGTGGGATTGGAGGTGACATTGCACCCCGGATTATTGACGGTTGCAGTGAAGAGGAAAAACTCTCCCGTGCCCACGGTAGCGTTGTTCGGCGTAATCGTGATGCTGATTCCGGTGACAATCGTCAGAGTGGCTACGGCAGTTTTGGTCGTGTCGGCTTGCGCGGTGGCGGTGATCGTGACGGTGGGGGCAATCGTTGCCGTGCCGTTGGTCGTGATCGTGGGGATCGAGGCCGGGGCGGTGTAGAGTCCGGTCGCGTCGATGGTGCCGCAGGTGTTTGCAGTCACTCCGGTCGCGCAAGTCAGGGTCCAGGTGATCGCCGTATTGCTGGACCCGGTCACCAATCCGCTGAAGAGCTGAGTCCTATTGGTTATCACGCTGGCGGTGGTCGGCGTAACCGTAATGGTAACGGCGGAGGAACTGCTTCCCCCGCAGCCCAACGCTCCCAGCGCAGCCGCGAGAGTGAGTATTGTAGAAAACTTCCACCACCTCATCCCAGTCCTCCCAAAATTTCTCAACATTCGCCCTCGTAGCACAGGCTTTGGAGCCTGTGTGGCAACTCGATTTCGAGCTGGCCAGCGGCTAAAGCCGCGCTGATTCTGCATACTTTACGCCACGGCTGAAGCCGTGCCCTACAAAGATTTGCAGTTGCCATACAGGCTCTTTGGCCTGCGGCGCTCGTCAGGCCCTTCGAGCTTCAAATCGCACATGCTTGATTCCGCGCTGCAAAATCCACGATCAAAATGTCCGGCTCACCGTGAACCGGAGCGTACGCACCGGATCAAAGAAATTCGTCCGCTGCGGGTTGTTGTATTGGCTCAAGATCTGCGGCGCTACCTGGGAATTCCAGATCTGCGCCAGCGGCACCTGGGCCTTGTAGATTGCCCACGGGCATGGAGGGGGCTGGCCGCCCGGTGTGCTCGCGCTGGGACACGGGGTCGTTAGTTCGCTGACCGGTCCAGGGAACTGCGTCGGGGGCGCCGTGATCACCTCTGCCATCCGGTTAAAGTTGTACGCCCAATAAATTCGGAATGGCGCCTGCACGATGGGGAGTTGCACAACCACTTCAAGCCCCGCCGATGTCCGAGGCATGAAATTCGTGCCGGGCTGATACTGGAGCGAGTGGGACACGGTCGTGCCCGGGAACTGCTGGGCGAGTGTTGAGTAATCCAAGGTGTTGAGCTGCAGTTGGCTGTTCATCAAATCTCCGACCGCGCCCGCATCGCCAAAAATCGACAGGGACACATGCGGTGCAATAGGGATGCGGTACTCGAAATTCGCGACTAACTCGGTATCCCCGCCGGGAAACGAAGTTTGATAACTCAGCGTCGGGATATTGACGACGCCTGCAGTGGGATTCCCACCGCCATCGAGTACTCTCGGATTCAAATACGGAACAGACGTCGTAGTGAGCGTAGGCACAAACACGACCGGCGAGACCGTGCGGATATCAAATCCGCGCAAGTCCTGTTCGCCTCCCAGATAGAACCTGTTGAAGGGAGGGATCACTTTGCCGCCGTATCCCGTTTCGAAGGACCCTAGGAAATGCATGGCAATGACGTTGCGGCGGTGATAATTGGGGCGAAAGTATTTGGCCTCGATGACTTCCGAAACCGTATTCACGTTTCCGCCCAGAGGGCCACCTTCGAAGGAAGTGGAAAGAAAGAGGCTCTTCCCATGCGTGGGGTTCATCGGATTGTCAACGGTGTTATACGTCAAGCTCGGAGTAACCTTGCTCTCATGGATGCCGGTAAGCGATGACGGTCCCGCGAGCTGTTGAAATTGCAATATATTGAACAACGCCGTGGATGCAGTGCTTAATCCAGTAATGCTTGTGTCGGTGTATCCGTACGTCAAGCCCAAACGGGTGAAACCGAGCCTTTTCATTGGATAGCTGGCAAAAAGAGTAAAGCCGTCGCTGTTCTGAATGTAGTTTTGCTCGGTGTTCGGGTTGAGCTGCACCTGATAGCCCAGCGCCAATGAATATTGCTGCGCCTGATTGAAGTTGTAGCGGCTCGCGAACACGGTGAATCCGGTGCTGATCGGCCGGTCAAATAGATACGGCTCCGTGAAGCCGAAGGAAACATTGGTTTGCAGGGTACCGACGTTCCCGCTGAGGGTGAGTGTTTCACCGAGCCCAAGGAAATTGTTCGTCTGATAGGTCAAGCCGATGTAGCTGCCGGCGAAGCCGCTGACGCCGCCGGTCAAACTGATGGACTGTTTCCCCTTCTCTTTGAGCTTAAGAAGGATGTCCACGGTGCCTTGCTTGACGTTGCGCTTGATCTCGGCGTTCTCCGGCTTCACCGTCTCGAAATAATCCAGTTGATTCAGGCGCAAAAGGCTCATCTCCCATAAATTATTGCGGAACATGTCGCCTTCATTGAGCATCAGTTCGCGCCGGATGACTTTGTCGCGTGTGCCGGTGTTGCCAGTGAAGTCGATGCGCCGCACGAAGAATTGCTTTTGCTGGTCGAAGGCGAACGTCAAATCGATCGTTTTCGTGTCGTCGTGCACTTCCGTATCCGGCACGGCGGTAAAATCGATGAACCCGAAATTTCCGTACAACTTCGTGTAGTCCTCGATGGCCTTGCGGACTTTGGCCACGCTGAAGATCTCGCCCTTCTTGATGGGGAAAACGGATTCAAGATACGCAGTCTTGAAAAAGAGACCCTCATCGGGGTTCGCGTTGCGCACATGGAGCGTGCCCATGCGGTACCGCTCGCCTTCTTCGATGGGAATCGTGATGTTCGTGGCCCGGCCCTGGTGAACGCCAACCAGGGGAACGCCTTTCGGAAGGTAACCTTCATTCACGGTTACGTTCTGAATGATCGGGTCTTTCACCAGCACCTTGAAATAGCCGTTGTCCTGATAGATCCCGCGGATTCCGATTTCCATGTCCTCATCCAGTTTGGGGCGGTCGAATGTCTTGGACATAATCGGGAAGTAACCAAAAGGACCGAGCGGAACGGCGATGGGCCGGGAGTTGCGCATGGTCCGGATGATTTTGCGGGCGGAGAATGCGGTGTTTCCCGTGATGAGGATTTTGCCGACCTTCACCTTGGGGCCCTCATCGATGTTGAAGGTGAGCTTTACGGCGTTCGTGCCGGGGAGCCGTTCATAGGTAGGCTTGACCGTGGCGAATTGGCGGCCGTGCTCTGCGAGCAACTCTTTAATTACGACTTCCGCTTTCTTGATTTTCGTGGGATCGAATTGGCTCTCAATCGATAGGCCGACCTTGCGGTCCTTGAATCGGTCCAGGATGTCGGATTCGGATACCGATTTGTTGCCCTTGTATTCGATGCGGCGGATGATCGGGCGCTCGGTCAGATAGAAAATGATGATTTTCTGGTTTGGCTTGTCCGCGCTGTCCTCGATTTCGAGCCGGATGTCCTCGAAATACTGCGTGTTCCAAAGGGCGTGAAAATCGCGCCGCAGGGCATCGTCGTTCACCGGGTCGCCGGGCCGGGAAAAAATACGCGCTCGAAGCGTCTCGCTGCGTATCCTTCGGTTGCCCTGGAATTCGATGCGCTCGATGGTGGGCGTTCCCTCCGCTGTTGCGGCAGGCGCTTGCTGCGCTGCCGGGCCGGAAAGGGATTGAGCGGAGGCGGCGGGCACTAAACACACGGCAACGGCGGCAAGCAGGCATAGCATGCTTGCGCGCAGACCCATGACAAAACACGAATAGTTTCTTGCGGCCAGGGAAATACTCAAGGCCGCTTCCCCCGAAACAATATTGTACGCTCCCCCCAACCGGCTCAAGAGCGTGAGCCCGGCCTGCGCGCGTAGGATTCGCTAGTGGGATACCGGGGTTGCTTCGACCACCGGTCGGAAACCGAGCCCGTCGCTTGTGACGTAGACTTCCAGCGTTGCTGGGCGCTGCAGGCCCCCCTGAATCAGCGCTTCCGACAACGGATCTTCGACGTACTTTTGCAATGCCCGCCGCAGCGGCCGCGCGCCATAACTGCGATCCCCGCACGTTTTCTCGAGGACCCATTGGCGTGCTTCCGGCGTCAGCACAATCTGGACCTGGCGGTGGATCAAAGTGTCGTTGATCTGGCCGACCAGCAAATCGATGATGCGAAGCAGGTCTTCATCGCCCAGCGGATTGAAGAGAATAATTTCATCCAGACGGTTCAGGAACTCCGGATTGAACACGCGCTTCACTTCACTGAGCACGAGGTCGTCCAGGCTCTTCGCCGTGCCCTCTTCCGCGGCCGATTGGAATCCCATCGTGGACCGCTTCTGAAGGTGCCGCGCGCCGAGGTTCGACGTCATGATCAGAATCGTGTTGCGGAAATCGACCGTATTTCCCAGACCGTCCGTTAATTGCCCATCCTCAAAAACCTGGAGCAGGATGTTGTACACATCCGGGTGCGCCTTTTCGATTTCATCCAGCAAGATCACCGAATAAGGCGTGCGCCGCACTCGTTCGGTCAGTTGCCCGCCCTCTTCGTATCCCACATATCCTGGAGGCGCGCCGATCAGTTTGGAGACGGAATGCTTCTCCATGTATTCGGACATGTCGAAGCGGATCAGCGATTTCTCGCTGCCGAACAGGAATTCCGCCAGGCGCCGCGCGACTTCTGTCTTGCCGACGCCGGTCGGGCCAAGGAACAGGAAGCATCCGACGGGGCGTCCCGGCGCTTTCAGTCCGGCGCGGCTGCGGCGAATCGCGCGCGCCAGGGCGGTAATCGACTTGTCCTGGCTGATGACGCGCTTGTGCAATTCAATTTCAATGCGCAGCAGTTTTTGCTGTTCGTCTTCTTTGATGGACGTGACGGCAATTCCGGTCCAGCGCGCCACGACGTCTTCAATGTCTTCGCGCGTGACGATGCCGGTATTGGTGTCATCGAGCTTCAGCCGCTCGCGCACGGCGCGGAGGTTTTCTTTTTCCTTCCGCTCTTCCTCGGAGTAAAAGCGCGCCTTCTCGAATTCGTGATTGGCGATCGCGGTTTCCATCCGGTGCGTGATGAACTTCACACGCTTCTGCACTTCGGCCACTTCATCGGGCAGGGTGGCCTGGCGCAGCTTGACACGCGCGCCCGCTTCGTCGATCAGGTCGATGGCCTTGTCCGGCAGGAAGCGGTCCGGAATGTAACGGCTCGAGAGATAGACGGCGTAGCGGACGGCTTCGTCGGTGTAGCTGACCGCGTGAAATTTTTCGTAGCGTTCGCGCACGCCCTCGAGAACCTGGATCGCTTCGTCCTCGGACGGCGCGCCCACTTTCACGGCCTGGAAACGGCGTTCCAGGGAGCGGTCTTTTTCAACGGATTTGCGGTATTCGCCCGGCGTGGTCGCGCCGATGCACTGGATTTCGCCGCGCGAAAGAGCGGGTTTCAGAATATTGGCGGCATCGAGCGAGCCTTCCGCCGATCCGGCGCCAACCAGCGTATGCAATTCATCGATGAAGACGATGGAGTTCTGGCTCTCCATCAATTCCTTCATGATGGTTTTGAGGCGCTCCTCGAATTGGCCGCGGTATTTTGTGCCGGCGACGATCAAAGAAAGATCCAGCGACAGAATACGCTTGTCGGCTAGAAATGGCGGCACGTCGCTATCGGAAATGCGCTGCGCCAGGCCTTCGACGATGGCCGTTTTGCCGACTCCCGGCTCGCCGATCAGCACGGGATTATTTTTCGTGCGGCGGCACAGAATTTGGACGACGCGTTCGAGTTCGCGTTCGCGGCCCACGAGCGGATCGAGCTGGCCTTCGAGCGCGGCTTGCGTCAGGTCTCGGCTGAACTCCGCGAGCAGCGAAGTTTCTTTCGGACGCGCCGCGGGCGCTTTTTCACCGGCGCTGCGGGCCAGTTCTTCGCGCAGCGTGGAAAGCCGCAGTCCGCGTTCCTGAAGGATTTCCGCGCCAAAGCATTTCTCTTCGCGCAGGATTCCGAGGAGCAGATGCTCGGTGCCGACGTGCCGGTGCCCGAGGCGCTCGGCTTCTTCCGTGGCGAAATTCAGGATGCGCTTGGATTCCTGGCTGAGCGGCACCTCCACCGACGTGGAGATGCGTTCGCGAATCGTGATGCGCTGTTCGATCTCTTTGCGGATCGACTCGATCGAACCGTGGGAACGCAGAAAACGATTGGCCAATGCCTTGTCCTCGCGCATCAGGCCGAGCAACAAATGCTCGGTCTCGATGTACGGGGAGCCGTACTGGCTGGCTTCGTAGCGCGCAAAAAATATGACGCGTCGTGCCTTCTCTGTGTAGCGTTCAAACACGGGTCAACTCGCTTCTCCCTCAGTACAAGAACCAGGGCTTTTGGTTTACGCCTAAACCGGCTGGAGCTTTCCGTGCTCTAATTGCAGCACGCAATCTGCGCGCCCCGCCAGAACCGTGTTGTGCGTCGCCAGGATAGAGGTGAGCCGGTGCTCGCGATGCAACCGCTGCATCAGCTCAAAAACAGCCATTGCGTTTCGCTCGTCCAGGTCTCCGGTGGGTTCATCGGCCAGCAACAGGGCTGGTTGTTGCACAAGCGCGCGAGCGATCGCCACGCGCTGTTGCTCCCCTCCGGACAACTCCCCCGCACGCTGTCTTACTCGCGCTCCCAGGCCGACTTCCCTGAGCCAGCGTTCGGAGGTTTCGAGCGCCTCATCGTACCCTGCGCCGCGCATCAGCAGCGGCATCGCCACGTTTTCGGCTGCCGTAAAGTCAGCCAATAGGTGGTGCCTCTGCCACACAAAACCAATCGATCGGTTGCGATAATTCGCAAGCTCGCTTTCCCGAAACGAATCTATCGCTTTCCCCTCGAAGTATACTGTACCGCTTGTTGGCGTGTCTAGCGCAGCCAGCAAATGCAGAAAAGTACTTTTTCCTGCTCCCGAAGGGCCCACCACTGCAATTAATTTGCCTGGTTCGACACTTACAGTGACGCCGGAGAGCACGGTGATTTCGGTCGCGCCCGCGCCATAAGTTTTGCGCAAATCTCGCGTCTCGATCAGCGCGCCCGCGTGCTTTGCGTCGCTTGCTGAAGTGCTCGCCGAAGTTGTTGTCTCTGCCGACATGTTCGCTCTGAATTCCAGGTAGGACCATCCTAATTCGGTCCCGCAACATATCAAAACCAAATTCCCCTCTTATCAGTTAGATGCCTTTTTTCGTTGCGCCGTTCGATTGCCGGCCTGCCATAATGAGGTCACTCGCTCACGGGAGCAAACGATTTCACATTTCTGCCCTGTGAGTGCCTGTGGAAATAGTGGCCCTTTTTGGCACTTGCCGCCCGGCTTCCTAACTCGTTGATAGGGCGGCGATTGTAGCATGAGCCGAATGCCCCCTGCGGCCTCCAGACACAGTTTTCACGCCGGCAAAGCCTACACCGATTATAAGTGCAAACAGGACGCCAAATTGCCCGAAGCCACATCGAAACTTTCGTTTCTATGTATTTCGATAGACAGGGTTGACGCGGGAGGGAAAGCCGTCGCTCGATCGATGCTAGAACGGGATGCGGCCATTCGGCGCAGGTTCCATGGATCGACTATGGATTTGCGATATCATGCGTGCGGTGCGCATCGAAAATTCATTCCGCCAACGAAGTAATTTTCGGAGAACGCCCCGTTACACGCGCTTTGCCCTGATCTTAGCGTTTCTTGCGGCGATCGCCGCAGGGCCGGCGGCCGGTCAATCTCAGCAGCCCGCCGCGCAGCAAGACGCGCAACCGGACGTGCCCGAAGCAAATCCTGCCCGCCCCACCGTGAGCAATCCCGCCACGCTTACGCCCGTCGGCTATCTGCAATTTGAAACCGGCACGCTGGGCGCCGCGGACTCGCCTGAATTTTCCACTCGCGTCGAATTCAACGAAGTCATAAAACTCGCCGTGTCGCGGCGCATCGAATTCATCGAGGCTTCCGAACCTGCCGTCCACTACACAGTGAACGGAGTTTCAGCCAATGGCATCGCGGAAGTTTTTCTCGGCGCGCAAGTCGTGCTTATGCCCGGCGAAGGCGCGAAGCCCACGCTTTCGGCCAGCTATTCCCGCCGCGTCTACGACGGCCCCGCGCCCGAGCTCGATGTTGGCAGCCCGCTAAATTCCTCGGTGTTGTACGCCAGCGCCGACGTGAAGGGTTTTCACTACGATGCCAACGCCGTATTCAACGAAGTACTCGAAGGCTCGGTGCGCAGGCTCCAGTTCGGCCAGACGCTCTCGATTTCCCATCCGCTCGGGAAAGGTTTCGGCCTTTCCGGCGAGATCTGGCGCTTCTCCCAACCCTTCCTGCGCGGCAACGCCATCGGAAATCTCTGGGCCGCCAGCTACACCGCGCGGAAAAATCTGGTCTTCGACGCCGGCTTCGAGAAAGGTTTAACCGGCACGTCCACGCACTGGGAAGCGTTTACCGGCCTCACCTATTTGCTACCTCACCGCCTCTGGGGCAGATAGTCCGGGCGGCGAGCTTGCGGCGCGGCATCACGACGCATTGGCGAGCCTGCGTATCTAAATTTCTACGACGACTTGCTTGATTTCTTCGCCACCACTTCCTCGAGGCTCGTGCCCAAATCCTTGAGGATCACCGTTGCGGCATTCCGTCCCGGCATCCCTGTGACGGCGCCACCCGGAGCGGTGCAGGCTCCCGTCTGATAGAGTCCGGCAATGGGCATGCGGTAATTGGCCCATCCGGGGACCGGGCGCATATTCCCAGATTGCGCGAGATTCATTGCGCCGCCATGCGTGCTTCCCCGCCACATCGACGGGTTCATGCGCTCGATATCGAGCGGGCTCTCGATGAATTTTCCTAGAAACTTGTCTGGTGTGAGATTCGGCGCAAATCGCCGCAAGTGATTGAGGAGGGCGTCCGCGACCTGATCCTTGATGTTGTCCCAGTGCTTGGGGCCTTCTTTCAGCGCGTACGGCAGGTTGCTTTCAATTTTCATGGTGTGATGGCCAGCCGGGGCGCGGCTCGGATCGGCCACGCTGGGACTCACTATCTGAAGTCCCGGCGGCTCGTCCAGGTTCACCTCTCCGCGAGCCTCCAGATAATTCATTTCGAGGTAGTAATCGAGTGGGGGAGGGATAGCGGCCTCGCACGTCGAAATCGTGCCGCCGGTTGCGAGAGGATATTTCGGCGGTTCCGTCGTGGCGTAATGCAGACTGAGCATCGCGTGTTCAGGCTGGTACAATTCCACGCCTTCGAGGAAATCCTCGCCCCACAGTTCGCGCGGGGCCATGTTCACCAGGTTCTTGATATGAATGGTCGAGACCACGGATTTTTCGGCGCGATACGTGCTGCCGTCCATGCAGTTCACGCCCACGCACTTGTTATTCTCAATCACCAGTTGCGTAACAGGCTTGTTGGTGAGAACCACGCCGTTGTGATCCTCGATAAACCGCCCGAGCGCGACGCTCAGCGTGCCCGAGCCGCCCTTGGGAATCGGGCGCCCGCTGAGGTGCTGCACCACGAGCGCAAACGCCTGGCCGCCCGTGCCCGGATCTCCGCCGGGGACCGAGCCAAAGTGGCCGCACACCAGATTGGCCCTGCGCATGTAATCGCTTTCGTACAATTCGCAGACGAGGTCATAGCCGGACATCGCGAAGCGGCGCTGCCACACTCCCGCCTTGGGAATCTTGGGCGCGCTGCCGGCGGCGGACCCGCCCCGGCTTGCCCTCGTGGCCGCGGTGTACGCCTTGTATTCGGCCACCATCCGCCGAAATGTTTCCGCATCTTTTTTGGAGAAGCGCGCGATCGTCTCACACGTGCGATCCAAGTCGCGCCATACCGTGATGGACGCGCCGTCCAGAAAAGGAATGTGCATGACCGGATCAGGATCGATGTACTCGCCATAGCCATAATCGCGGAGTGGGAGTTCATTGTTCCGGATCAGCGGATTGTTGGAGATTCCCGAGTGCACGCTGGAGCACAAATCCTCTTTGAATCCCGGCAGGCAAACTTCGGCCGTCTTCGTCCCGCCCCCAATCGTGGGACGACCTTCCAGCACAAGCACCTTGTACCCGCCCTTGGCCAGGTAAGCCGCGCAGATCAGGCTGTTATGCCCCGCGCCCGCAAAGACGAAATCGAAACGCTCGCTTGGCGCGGCTTGCTGCGCCATGGAACGAAACGGCGTCAGCGCCAGCGGCGCCAGTGCCGCACCCTTCACAAACCCGCGCCTGGTGATCTCGCTCATGTGGCTCTCCTTCCGTGCTGCGGCTTTAGCGAATTCTCAGCTTCTCTTGTTAGGTCACTGTTGTCGCAAACAGCTCGTGAATGTTGAGAGGAATTATACGTCCATCCAGGAAATTCATCACATGTAAGTAATCGTACGTGGTGACTCAGTTTGGTTGCAGCCCGGATGCTGTAGGACAGCCACTCTTGGCTGTCCGCTTTTGCCTTGCTGAAGCCGCCAGGGACAGCCAAGAGTGGCTGTCCTACCAAACAAGTTGCCGCACTACTCGTAGCGCAGAATATCGACCGGCAAGATGCGCGAGGCGGCGCGCGCGGGGATCAGCGTGGCGGCGACGCTGATGGCGAGCGCGGCGGCGGCGATCCACATGCCGTCGAGCGCGCTGGATTGAAAGGGCACGTAGGGCACGGAGTACACTTGAGGATCGAGCGGGATGAGGTGATAGGCGCCGGCGGCCCAGGAGATGGTGTAGCCGGCGATCGAGTCCGGAGACCGTGCCGATCACTCCGACCGTGAGGCCTTGCAACATGAAAATATTGCGAATTTGCGGGCGATACGCGCCGAGCGACATGAGCACGGCAATGTCGCGCGCGCGGTCGGTGACGCTCATCGACAGCACGACCAGAATGTTCAGCCCGGCGACGAACGTGATCAGGCCGATAAACAGCGCGGTGACGAGTTTCTCGAGATGCAGCGCGCGGAACAGCGCGCGATTTTCATCTTCCCACGTGGTGGTCATGAATCCAGCGCCGGCAGCCGCGCCGATCGCGCGGGCCGCCTCTGCGGCGCGGTCCACATCCTGCACGCGGAATTCGAGGACGCTCACCACATCGCCGACGCCGGCCAGGTTTTGCGCCGCGGCCAGCTTGGCGAAGACCCAGTTGGCGTCGTAATCGTAGAAGCCGGAATTGAACACGCCGGCGACGCGAAAGCGGCGCGAGCGCGGCACCATTCCGTAAGGCGTGAGCCGCCCTTCGGGGCTCGTCAGCGTGACGTAATCCCCCGTGCGGATGTTGAGTTCGTCCGCCATGAGGTGCCCCACGACGATGGAATCGAAGCCGTCGGCGTCCGGCGTAAAATCGGCCGCGCCGGAAACGATGCGGCGGAGGGCGTCATCGAAGCGGCGCTCGCGT
Organism: uncultured Acidobacteriota bacterium; assembly: GCA_963833595.1. GTDB lineage: Bacteria > Acidobacteriota > Terriglobia > Acidiferrales > UBA7541 > Palsa-360. The sequence goes on from CAWHYM010000006.1 coordinate 110,978, forward strand.
TCGGGATCGATTCCCTTGATCACCACGCCGCGCGCGTGGCCGCCGCCGGAAAGCAGCACGGTCAGATAAATCGCGGGCGCGACGCTGCGCACTCCATCGACGTGGCTCAGGCGTTCGGCGAGCGCTTCATAGTCCTCGATGCCTTCCGCGCCGGGCCGCGTCAGGTTCACGTGCGCGGAGACGCCGAGCAGCCGGTCTTGAATCGTGCGGCGAAAGCCCGTATTCATCGACAGCGCAATCACAAGCGTCGCAACGCCCGCCCCGATTCCAATCACGGAGAAAAGCGTGACGAGCCGCAGCACCGCTGGCTTATAAGGCGACCGCAAGTAGCGCCGCGCGACCAGCCACGCAAATCTCATTTCTTTTCGCCTGAATCCTGCTCCGTGGATTTGGGGGCTTCGGGACGCAGCAACGGAAACAGGATGACTTCGCGGATGGAATGAGAATCGGTGAACAGCATCGTGAGGCGATCGATCCCGATGCCTTCGCCCGCGGCAGGGGGCATGCCGTGCGCCAGCGCGCGAATGTAATCCATATCCACTTCGCGCGGCGCTTCCTCGCCTCCGGATTCGACCTGCTCGCGGAAACGGCGTTCCTGCTCGATGGGATCATTCAGCTCGGAGAAAGCGTTGCCAAGTTCCATCCCTGCGACATAGATCTCGAAGCGCTCGACGAGCGAAGGATCATCCCTGCGGCATTTTGACAGCGGCGAAATTTCCGTCGGGAAATCGTACAGAATCGTGGGCTGAATCAATTGATGCTCGGCGACTGTTTCAAACAGCAACCCTGTAATTTCGCCGTCCTTCATGCTCCCGAGGCCCAGCAAAGGCTCGCGGCCCGCGGACGGCACCCAGAAGTTGTAGCGCTGCGCGGCCGCTTGCGGCCCTCCGGGCGCGGCGAGTTCCGCGATGGTTGGCGGCGGCGCGGCGCCGGCCGGCCAATACCGGCAAACGGCCTCGCGCATGGAGAGCCGCTGAAACTTCGAGAAATCGATTTCGTGCTCGCCATATTTCACAAACGTGGAACCGGTCACTTCCGTTGCGAGAGTGGCGAAGAGTTCCTCGGTCAATTTCATCAGGTCGTGATAATCGCTGTAGGCCTCGTAAAATTCGAGCATCGTGAATTCGGGATTGTGCGAAGTGGAGATGCCCTCGTTCCGGAAATTGCGGTTGATTTCATAAACGCGGTCCAGGCCACCGACAACCAGGCGCTTCAGATAGAGTTCGGGCGCGATGCGCAGGTAGAGGTTCAGATCAAGGGCGTTGTGGTGGGTGATGAAGGGCCGGGCCGCCGCCCCGCCCGCAATGGGCTGCATCATCGGCGTTTCGACTTCGATGTAGCCGCGTGCGTTGAAAAACCGCCTCAGTTCGCGAACGATGTGCGCGCGCCGGATGAAGATTCCACGGGCCCGTTCATTGGAAATCAGATCGAGATACCGCTGGCGGTAGCGTATTTCAACGTCCGAGAGTCCGTGCCATTTTTCCGGCAAGGGCAGGAGGGCTTTGCTGAGGAGGGTCACTTCGGTGACCCAGACGGTGAGTTCGCCCGTCTTCGTCCTGAACAAGTGTCCCGCGACGCCGATCAAATCCCCAAGATCGAGCAATTGGAATAGTTCGTATGACTTGGGACCCACGTTATCCAACTTGACATAAACTTGCAGCCGCTGTCCCGATGCAAAAATGTGGGCGAAACCCGCTTTACCATGGAGGCGGAGGGTGAGAATGCGGCCGGCTACGCGGACCGCCGGCTTGGCGGTTTCGAGCGTGGCTGCGTCAGCCGTCCCGTATTTCTCGAATAGTTCCTCAGGCGTTGCCGTCCAATCGAACTTGTGCGGGTAGGCTTCGTGCCCGAGCGCCTCGATTTCGGCAAGCTTTTTCTGGCGCTGAAGAAACTGGTCGACTGGGTCAAAAGGTAACAGTGGGCGCTCCCCTCGAAAGGCGATGGGCAGTATAACGGCTGTTTATGCCACTGGCAAGGAAGCCTGAAACTTGCATCGTATGGTATGATAATCGCCTTAGTGGGGGGCCTTGGGAGTGACGCGCGCCAAACGCGCAGGCCAACGTTCACGTTCCGTGCACGAGGATTGGTCTGCCTGGATTCCCAACGAAATGGACCAGCTTTTCGACGCCACCCGCAATGAGTTGGAATCTTCAGACTTCATTTTGAGCATTAGCTTGGACGAGGCGCTATCCCTTTGCAAAGGGGGGCAATTTGACTCCGCAAAGGAAAGGGCAAATATAATTGGCGGTCTGTTTGACCGCCTGGCTGTCCGCGTGGGCCATGTGATTCGCGCGATCAAGGACCATGGCTCCCATTTTGGGACTCTACCGAACGTGAAACCCCTGTCCCCCGCCAATTTTCGGGGGGCAACCGCCCAGAGGGTTTCTCTCATGAACAACTTGCTCGCCAAGGTCGTATTCCGGGAAAGGACGCGTTTCTTTCATAAGCTATATTCCCTCGGCGAAATCATCGAAGATTCGCAAAGAGAAGTGCGCGCGATCATTAGCGGCATTTCCGAGGGAGCCTCCCAGTTCCCGGATCGAGCCTGGCAGCAACTGGAAATCCTTGGTTATGATCTAAATACGTGTATGGGGGAAACGACCGTCATTCTGAAGTCATTTTTCTGCGCCTTGCCCCCCGAGGAACTGGAAACATTCCGGGAGAAGCTCGTCAACCTGGTTCCGGATCGTCCTCTGGCTGATCCCGAACAGATGCCGTCTTTCGGTAGGGAATAGAACCTTGCGAGTCAGCTCGTCATTTAGGCCTGACAGTCTTCCGAAACATGAAACCGAAATTAATCCAGCACAGTCGATAATGGACGCGTGCAACTTAAGGAGAAAGGGTCGCATCCCAAATTGTGGATGCGTCCCGGACGGGTACGGTGACCCGCACGAGACGAACTGAAACCAGCGAAATGAACGAGGCCGAGGCCATACGCCTCGCCCAACAGGGCGACGCTGGCGCCTTTGAGCGAATCTATCGGCTTCACAGCCGGCGGGTATACGCATTGTGTCTGCGCATGGTCGGAAATACGGCCGAAGCGGAGGACTTGACCCAGGACGCCTTCTTGCAGCTATTTCGCAAGATTGGGACGTTTCGGGGAGAGTCGGCGTTTTCTACCTGGCTGCATCGCCTGGCAGTGAATGTAGTTTTGATGAAGCTGCGCAAGAAAACCCTGGCGGAAACGCCGCTCGAGGAGCCGACCGATCCGGAGGACGAGTCAAACGGGCCGCGAAGAGAAATTGGCGCACCCGACCTGTTGCTTTCCGGTTCCATCGACCGAGTCCATCTGGAGCGGGCGATTGAACAGTTGCCGCCGGGTTACAGGCAGGTGTTCGTGCTCCACGACGTGCAGGGATTTGAACACAATGAGATTGCCGGGCTGATGGGTTGCTCGATCGGAAATTCCAAATCGCAGTTGCACAAAGCGCGGATGAGGTTGCGGGAACTCTTGCAGGAAACGTTGAGGGACCTGGCGCGGCAGGAACGCCAGGCGGCAAAGTCCGGCGGATCGGACTAGGACGTATCCCAGTAGCACAGGCTACAGCTTGTGAGCCTTGGCGCTTGCTAGGACTTAACCCCACAGGCTGAAGCCTGTGCTACCGGGAGGGCCAGGCAGCGCTCACGCAGCGATATTGAAGTTCCTGCGAAAATTTGGGACTAAAGGTTAGCTTAAGGACAATCAACATGCAGTGTGAACAATTCGAACAGATTTTAGAACAGCAGGACGATAGCGCGTTGCCGAAGCCGGCGCTCGCTCACCTGGAAGCCTGCGAGGCGTGTCGCGCCCTTTCGGCGGATTTCGGCGCCATCCACGATCTAGCTTTGGACCTGGACGCCGAGGCGATTGCTCCTCCCGAGCGCGTGTGGGTTTCGTTGCGCAATCAGCTCGAAGCCGAGGGGCTGATTCGCGGCCCGCGGGCGGCCCTGCCGAGCGCAAGTCACGCAAGCCATGGCTGGTGGGCCGTTTTTCAGCGCCCCGCTGTTGCCGGCGCTTTTCTGGGGCTCGTGCTTGCCGCGGCTTCGACGGTCGGCTACTGGTCGAATTTCCCGCAGACGGCGGCCCGCTACTCGCAATTGACGCCTCAGCAAGAAACTTCTTCCGTTCCCTCCGCGGACAGCGTTTTCAAGGAAGAAGTGCTGACCGTGGGGAGTGACTCGATTCCGGGGCTGCAAAGACAGGACACTGCCGTAACCGATTCCATCCGGCGCAACCTCCAAATTGTTGACAACTTTATCGCGATATGTGAAAAGAGCGTACGCGAACAACCTGACAATCAGCTGGCGCGGGAATACCTGTACGGAGCCTATCAGCAGAAGGCGGAGCTATTGGCCACGGCCACGAACCTCAGCTTGACGGGAGGACTGCAGTGAACTCATCTTCACATCTGCGGGCTGCAAGTACAGCCCGCACCCGTAACTCCGTACGAGTAGGGGCTTTGGGCGCGGTCATGGCGGGATTTATTCTCGCCGCTTCTCCCGCGCATGCGGACCGCATCGAAAAACATTTTCCGGTGCAGAACAAGCCGAAGATCACCGTGCGAAACTCGAACGGGCGGATCCAGGTGAAGGCCTGGACCAAGAATGAAGTGCTGGTCGCCTGGACGAATGCGAGCGGAAAATCGATTGTGGAAACGGAACAGGCCGGAAATCGAGTCGAAGTGTCAACGCGGGTGAGCGAGAACGGCGTTTCGGCGAACGACAGCAAGACGGATTTCGAGATCACCGTTCCCGTCGAGAGCGAACTTAATGTGAGAACCGACTCCGGGAACGTGACGGTCGACAGCGTGCACGGGGACATGACATTCGACACCGTCGGCGCGAATCTCCAACTCTCCGACGTGGACGGCTACATGGTCGTCAAGACGATCGACGGCTCGCTGGTCTGCAACCGCTGCTCGGGCAAGCTGGAAGCCAACTCGATCAGCGGCAACGTGCAGATGATTCAGCCAACGCTCGACAGCGTGCGCGTGCAAACCTCCTCCGGAAATATATTCTTTGATGGAAGCTTTTTGAGCCGCGGCATTTACATCATGAAGAATTTCAGCGGCACGATTGAAGTGCATTTTGCTTCCAGCGATTCGTTTGATGTGAACGCGACCTCCCTGAAGGGCGACGTGATCAACCAGGCTACCTTCAAGCCCGATACGCACGGCGGTTCTCATCCCGCTTCCAAGTGGGGACACAGCTTGTTTGGCACGATGAACGAGGGGCACGCGAAGGTCGAGCTCTCTTCCTTTAGTGGTACAATCAAGATTCTGAAGCGTGACTAACGCTCGCGGAATCGCTTGCAGGATTCATCCCCATCAAACATGCCCGCACCAGGGCCTGTGCCGGAATGCCGCGTGGTCTGCCTGACCGGATTCATGGGCTCGGGCAAGAGCACGGTCGGCCGCATGCTAGCCGCTCAGCTCGCTTGGCACTTCGCCGATCTGGACGCGGAAATCGAGCGTGAATCCGGCCTGTCCATTTCACAAATCTTTGCGCAAAAAGGCGAGACGGTGTTCCGCGAGATCGAACACGAGTGTCTTGCGCGCGTTCTGAGATCGGCGTCGGCGCGGAATACGCGATTGATTTTGGCGCTCGGCGGCGGCACGTTCGCGCAGCCGCGCAACGCCGCGCTCATCCGTGAATTTGGCGCCACGCCGCGGGGCGCCGGGTCCGTTGTCATCTGGCTGGACTGCTCGGCGGAAGACCTTCTGCAGCGGTGTGTACTCATGGGTGACCGGCCGCTCTTCCGCGATGAAGCGAGTTTTCGTAAACTCTACGAGGAACGCTTGCCGTACTACCGGCAGGCCGATTATCGTGTGGAGAGCGGGGGAGAACCCATGCGCGTCGTCGAACAAATTCTGGCCCTTGGAATTTTTGGACGTTCCGCCCAAACCCACGCGGGCGGAAATCTTCCTGGAGCGCCGCAAGCATGAATCGTGACAGAAATATTCGCGCACGGAATTTTCAGCGTGAGGCAAATCTCAAAGCGTTGTCATTCCGAAGCGGGCTGCGCGCCGATGAATCTCTCCGTTCCTGGGTTTCGGCCACGAAGAGATTCCTCGCTTCTTTCGGAATGACAACGCGAACCGCTTTTTCCACAAGTATTTTAGTGTTCGCGTTCGTAGCGTTCCTGGCAGCTGTATTTCCTAGCGTCCACGCCACTTCCGCTTCGCCCCATCCAGCGACCGCCCCAAACCCTGCCGGCGCGCCATCCGTGTTTTCCCCCGACAAAGGAAAACTCCGCATCACGATCAATGGCCAACCGGTCGGCACCGAGGATTTTGAGATTTCCCCATCCGGGGATGCATGGATCGAGCGCAGCTCGATGAGCGCGCACGTCCCCGGCGGCGAGGTCAAGGCGACAGGTCAACTCAAGCTCTCCGCCGACGGCGCGCCAATCCGTTACGATTGGTCCGCGGAGGCCCAGAAAAAAGCCACCGGGTCCGTCGATTTTTCCAGCGGGACGGCAAAATGCTCGGCCGACCTGGGCGGGGCTTCGCCGCTCCGGAAAGATTTTACGTTCACATCGCCGCGCGTCGCTGTGCTCGACAATAATCTTTATTACCAATTCGGCGTGCTCGCGCGGCTGTATGACTGGAAGGCCGGCGGCAAGCAGACGTTTCCCGTCCTCATCCCGCAAGACATGGTTCCGGGAAGCATTTCAGTGGAATCACTCGGTCCACAGGAGGCAGGAAACGCGAAATACGAAGCCGTGCGCGTCAGTTCCCCGGACCTTGAAATTATGATTTACCTGGACGAAAACCACCGTATGATGCGCCTCGAAGTCCCTTCGTCGAACGTCTCCATCGAACGGGAATAATTTCCGTAAGAACCGCCGCCGCCAAAAACAAAATCGCCGCCCCTCTTGCATCGGGACAACCAAGATGCCGGCGCTACATACTTATGTTCGTTGGATGGATGGAAACGCATACGTCCCCGCAAGACGAGTAGCACAGGCTTCAGCCTGTGGGTTTTGATTTTAATGCAAGCCGCACAATCCACAGACTGAAGTCTGTGCTACCTAAGCCTACTGGGCGCCAAGTTCGCGCAGGGCTGCGGCGCTTTGCTGACGAACGATGGGGCTGGGGTCATTGTGCAGGCGGTCGCGCAGCACGTCCGCGGTTTGCGAGTCGCGCGCGCCCGATGTTCCAGACGCGCCCTCGGACTGCAGCGCCGCGAGGAGAAGATGGATGGCCTCGACGCGCACTCCGGAATTGGCGTCGCTCTCGAGCGCGTCCAGAAGCGCGTCGCGGACCGCGGGGTCCTGCTCGAATCCCTGCAAGGCGTCAAGCGCCTTGATGCGCACGCCGGGATTGCGGTCCAGCCGGGCCGCGGCGCAGAGCGTGCGGCGCACGTCGGGGTCCGCGGCGTTCATGCGCAGCACGTCGAGCGAATCGAGCCGCACGTCTGGATCAAACTGCTGGCCGTTCTCGAGCAAAAAAGTGAGTGCGCGCTGCACGTCGGCGTCATCGGGCGCGCCGACGATGCTCATCGGCGTGGGCGACATCAGCTCGACATCGACGGAAGGCGTGCGCGAGCCCGACGGCGTCACCCACGCGACATGGGCGCTTCCCGCGCTCCGCAATTGCTCGTCGGTAATTTTGGGCGGGTTGGATGAGTGAGGCGTAGCGGAAGCCGACAGCACCGCCGCCGGGCGCGTCTGCGGCGGAACGACGTGCAGCCTTTGTCCGCCGACGCCCGCGAGGAATCCGGCCACCACCAGCACCGTCATGCTCATCGCCGGATGATAGATCAGCGTGTGGCGCAGTCCGCCCCACCACGCAACGGGAGAAAAAATCGAGCGCCACGCAGAGCGCTCCGCATTTGCCGCGTGATCGTCGAGCGACTCCGCCAGCCCGCTGCGGCATTTCGCCAGGAGCAGGCCGGAGCGGTCCAGCGAATCGGCAGGCTGGTCGAGCGATGCAATCGCCTGTTGGAGGCGTCCCTCACGCGAGACGACCGCGGCGCATTCAGGACATTTCGCGAGATGCGCATCGAGTTCCGCGCGCGCGTCTGCGTCCAGTTCGTCGCAAGCGTGGAGAACAGCGAGAGACTCGATGTCTTCGCAGCGAACGCGCCGGTCGCTCTGCGTCATGCTTTGTGGCGTATCTTGTGGCGCAGCTTGTCGCGAATTTTGTTGCGAATCGCTCACAGCAGTCCTTCCAATTGCGCTCGCAGCTTGCGCGTCGCGCGGAAAAGTGAATTCTTCACGGTTTCTTCCGTCGTGCCGAGGGCGTCGCCGATGGCGCGAAGTTTCAGGCCCTGATAATGCTTCATCTCAAAGACCATGCGCTCGCGGGGCGTCAGCAGATCGAGAGCACTGGAAATTCGACGGCTGATTTCGAGTCCCCTCATGCGGCGCTCCGGATCGGACGACGCTCCCGTATCCGGTTGCCGGTCGAAGAAATCACCCGGCATCGGATCGCCATTCCGGTTAGACGCAAGTTCCGGCGCTTGGTCTTCCGGCCTGCTGCTTCGGCGGCGCAGGTGATCGAGGCAGACGTTGGTGACGATGCGGTACGTCCAGGTATAAAAGCTGCACTCGAAGCGGAAGCGCGGCAGATTTTTGTAAATTTTCAGGAAAGCTTCCTGATAGACGTCGCGGGCATCTTCGGTCTTGTGCAGAATGTTCAGGGCAATTCGCAGGACATCGCGGTCGTAACGGTGCACCAGCTCTTCAAACGCTTCGCGGTCGCCGCCCTGCGCGCGTTCGATCAAGGCGCGTTCTTCGGACGGAGGCAGATTTCGCCCCGTGACTCCGATGGAGGTCGAACCTGCCGCGGGATCTCCGGAGACGTTACCAGACCAGGCGATCGTCATTTCGTCAGCAGCCATCGTGACGTACTCGCTTAAAATACTCGGGCTACCACACCCAAATTAGACGCTGTAAGGGGCAAAAAGGTGAGCGGCCCCCGCAGTGTGTCATGCAGCACGCCGAAAAATGCCCTAACTTATTCATTCCCAATATATTAGACTACCGCCGTTTCGGCAACGGTTGAGTAGGACAGGCACTCCTGGCTGTCCTCTGCACTGACGTCTCCAAGAGAATGGACTAGGACAGCCACTCGTTGCCTGTCCAGAGAGTCTTAGAAGGACACAAAAAAAGAGGACAGCCAGGAGTGGCTGTCCTACTTTTCGCAGATGAGCATAGTGAAATCCAGCAACAACAACGGCGGCCTGAAAAGTGCCGCGAAAATTTCCGTGGTGCCCATGATCGCGGCAACCTACTTCATGGTTGCGGGCGGTCCCTATGGCCTCGAGGACATCGTCCAAAAGACGGGCTACGGTGCGACGCTGTTGATCCTGGTAATTACGCCGCTGCTTTGGAGCTTGCCCACCGCCCTGATGGTGAGCGAGCTGGCGACGGCGATCCCCGAAGAGGGCGGCTTTTACATCTGGGTGCGGCGAGGGATGGGCCGGTTCTGGGGATTTCAGGAAACGTGGCTGACCCTTGCGGGCAGCGTGTTTGAAATGGCGCTGTACCCCAATCTCTGCATCGACTACATCGGCCAATTTATGCCGGGCCTCGTCGCAGGGCATCGCGGGCTGATCCTCGGGTTTGCGATGATCGCGCTCTGCACGGCGTGGAACATTTTGGGAGTGCGCTCGGTCGGTGAAGGCTCCGTATGGCTGAACGTTGCGCTGCTTGTGCCATTCGTCGCGCTCACAGTTCTGGCGCTCGGAAACGGAAAGTTTGCGGCCGCGGGCGCGGCTCCGGTCCCGCTGCACCACGCCGACCTGCTTGGCGGCATGCTCATCGCGATGTGGAATTACATGGGATGGGACAATCTTTCGACGATTGCCGGCGAGGTCGAGACGCCGCAGCGCACGTATTCGCGCGCGATGTTTGGCGCGGTGCTGCTGGTCGTCGTGAGTTATTTAATTCCTGTGGGCGCGATTGCCCGCACCGGGATCGATCCAAATCGCTGGACGACGGGCGGCTGGGTCGATATCGGGCAAATCGTCGGCGGCGAAACACTGGCGATCGCCATTGCGCTCGCGGGCGTGATCGGCGCCATCGGATCGTTCGGCGCGCTAATGCTTTCCTTCACGCGGTTGCCGCTGGTGATGGCGGAGGACGGCTACCTGCCGCGCGTTTTCGCGCGTCGCGATGCGCGCACAGGCGCGCCGTGGGTCGCCATTCTGGCGTGCGCGATCTTGTGGGCCGTTTGCTTTCCGCTCGGATTCGAGAAGAGTCTCATTCTGGACGTGATGTTGACGGGCTTGAGTATTTTGCTGGAGTTTTGGGCGCTCGTGGCGCTGCGCGTTCGCGAACCGGAACTCGCGCGCCCGTTCCGCGTTCCCGGAGGAACGGCCGGAGCGGTGGCCGTCGGCGTGCCGCCGCTGGCGCTGATGATTGCGGCCTTCGCGCGCAATCGCACAGAGTTGGTGGGATCCACGAATGAACTGGTGATCGGGATCGCTGTGATCGTAGCGGGCGCGGCGCTGTATTTCTTAAGCCGGTTATTCAGCGATAAAAAGGGTACGTAACGGGGAACCGCCAAGTGGCGCAGACCTTCAGCCTGCGCCACTTCATTGCGGCGGGCCGAGTGCCGCTGCACCGGGCTCAGCGTACGGCCGAACTATCGAATCGTCCTCATCCGGCTCATACAGCCAAACATCCCGGTTTCGAAAATAATTGAGAAGGGGTCCGAGGTCCAATCCCGGGATCTCGCGCGCCCAAATGGTTTTTGCATGATCGATGTCGGCGTCGTTGTAAACGTACTCCTCGCCGGAATTGTGATTTTTCGAATAGCGCACGAGGACGAGGTGTTCGCCGGGGAGCGCCGCGAGCTGCGTTTCGACCGGCTTTCGAAAGGGCTCGTTCAGGTCGTCCACGTAGGGAAAAGCATCCGCGTAGAGATTCCTTTGTATCTCGCAAACTTGCAACACGATCGCGATGACCAACAGGAATTCCAACGACGCCAACAGCCAGGCTGGCCGCGCCGCAGCTCGCACGGCGCGCCCCGATCCTACACTCAGTAGCACCAACGCAAGCAGCAAGGCCGCAAGCGGCAACACGGCGTGCCGGTGCAACCATTCGAACAAGGCGCTCGGCTGGGAAATTACAGCACGCGCGAAATAGATCGGCCCGACGAGCAAACTGAACAGAACAATGAGCCGCGTCAATCCCACGCCGACAGCCCTGCCGAGGAAGCGCAACCGCCGCAAGACGCGCAGGCACTGCAACATCAGTACAAAGACAGTCGCCATGAGCGGCGCGGCGTAGTGCGCGTGGTAATACACGATGACCCAGAGCACGACGGCCGAAAGGGCGGCCTGAACGAGCAGCAAGCGATTCCGAGGCTCCTTTAACAGCCACGGCAGGGCGAGGAAAGGTATCGAAAGCGCAGGGCCCAGGAAAAACTCCCAAAAATCCGTAGACTTGTACCACCACTGTCCTTCGGCCGCGGCCCAGCTTGTCTGATACAGGCTCGGCAGAAAATTGTGGTAGAAATCGTCAAATTGCGGATTGGCGTAGGGGATAGGCGGCTTGTCATGCTGCCACAAGAAAATGGCCGTAGTGATTTCCCTCTGCTCGATGAAGTGAGGGAATACAATGGGGCTTCCCGTCACGCGCCAATTGTAAAAGGCAATGAATCCGGCGGCGCAAGCGAGAATTGCGACGATGGGCAAAACAATGCGCCTCATCGCAGCGCCTCGCGTAGGAACGTCCAGCCGCAGCGCCCACCAGAGAAGCGCCAGGCCAAAAGGAATGAAAAAAACAGCCCCTTCGACGGGCCGGCTGACGGCAAGAATGCCCGCTCCCAAGCCGAAAACAATCGCATCGCGCGGGCGCTGCTGATCCCAGATTCGAGGCAACGCTCCCAAGACCAGGGCAGCCCCGGTCGCCGCCACCGCCCCGCCCCAATAGCTGTTCATCCAGTAGCTGAACACGCCAAAACGCGTCCAAACCAGAACGCCACCGAGAAGTGCCCATTCCGGCGGCACCCACCCCTGCAGCATCCAGGTGAACGCCATGCACATGGCGGCAACGCTCAGCAGCACGCCGATCCACGGCTGGCCAAGTAATTTCCCAATGGCCAGTACCATTCCTTGCGCCGGCGGATACATCGACGCGTACGTCGGATGCTGGATGACGTGAAATGTGTCGAAAAAAATCCAGAGCGGGTGCGGCGTATTCGCAAGCCGCCCATGAGCGAACGTATCCCCGGCAAGCAAGTAGCTGAACTCATCGTGAATTTTGGGCTGCGGCACAGGCAGCCACGGCAAGAGCGCCACACGCGCGAGAATCGTGACTGCGCCAATCGTCACAACGGCGAGCCGCTTGTTTCGTGCGAAATGAGAAAACTTGCGCTCGATCCAGGCAAGAATTGGCTCACCCAATCCTGGCTTAGGCCAGACGAGAGCCAAGCAAACCGCAAGAACAATCCAATCTAATTTAGACACCAGAATCCGTCCGCCCCAAACAGCAAAGGGTTATCTCTTAATGCCCCCTTAGCTCATTTCAAAACACGACCGACAGGCCCAGTTGCTATTATAAAAATTATGGCAAATCTGATGCCAGCAGAAGAATTAATCGTCGCCCCTGAATCTCGAGAACCTGATTCGCCGAGTATCGAAGAAGCGGATTCTTTCCCACATTCAGCAGATTCAGGGAGTCCCTGGAATTTCAGTACGATTGTTGCCCTCTTGCTGCTATTTGTCTTGTGGGCTGTGAAACTGTACACGACTTGGGGAGCTTGGGGAAATCTGACGATCGATTCGGGCCATGAGATGTACGTGCCTGCGATGCTCGCCGAAGGAAAGCAACTCTATCGCGACCTGTGGTTCCCGTTTGGTCCTGCGGCGCCGTATTTCACTAGTTATCTGTTTCGTTTGTTCGGCATGCGATTGAATGTCCTTTACTGGGCCGGGTCGCTATCGGCGTTGGGCTCCGCGATATTCCTTTATCTCACTGGGATGCGGCTATCCTCCTGGCTTGCGGGCTGGACCGCCGGCGCCGTGGTCTTGATGGAAGCTTTTCAGCCTTCGCTCTTCTGTTTTCCGTTGCCATACTCTTCCGCCGCCGTGTATGGATGTTTCACAGGCTGTCTGTTCCTCTGGCTCGTCGTTAACGCTTCATTTTCCAAAAGCTGGTTCTGGGTGTTCTCGGCTGGAACAGCGGCAGCAGTCGCGTTACTGCTCAAGCCGGAGTTCGGGCTTGCCTCCTACGGTTGTTTGGCTCTCTTGATCGTGATCCGCTCGTTTTTTCAAAGATCCTGGGGATATTTTGCGAGAGACGTTTTGGCGATCTTGCCAGGCATCGTGATCTGCGGTCTCGCCCTTCGCTGGATGGTATCCATCGCCGGTGCCGAGTTCATTACTCAAGAAAATGTTCAGAGTTGGCCCACGTCTTATTTCCTGAAGACTTATGGAAAAGCGTGGCTTGAAAGAACCGGGTTTACAATTTCCGGTTCCGCATTCTTGGAGGCTTTTCATCGCGGACTCCCGGTAGCGGCGGTCCTCCTCGCATTGTACGTCCTCCTGAGGTGGAGGGGTTCCGACAAGCGCTCGTTGCTTATGAAGGCGCTGATTGTCCTCGCCTTAGTGTGGTATCTCGTCAAAAAAGATTTTTTTGTTTTAGCCATGAAGCACTCTCTGACACTTTTGATGTCCACTATCTTTTTCCCGCGAGATATGGTGCTGTACATCATCGTCGCCGCCGTCGCCGCCTGGTGTTATCTCTGGTGGAGGCCTGCCCCCGCACGCAATCTCGCAATCGCCCTTATTTTTACCTTCTCGGGCTTGCTCGCGTTTCGAATCTTGATGAAGATGAATGCGGGAGGCTACCCCATTTTCTACAACGGCCCCGTCGTCCTATCGTATCTCCTGCTCCTTTGCATGGTCATTCCCCGAGCCAATCGCTCGCGCCGGTTCGTGTTCTTAGGGGAGTTTGTCCTGTGTCTGGCCTGTTTGACGCCGGCCTTCGTGCATGCTCGGTTGAATGAAGTTGAAGCAAAAGATTTTGTGCCTTTTTCCACAGACCGCGGGACTATCCGAGTACCAAAACATATGGCCGAGAATTACAAAGCTGCGATCCAGTTCATGAAGGAGAAAGCGGCCCTCGGACAATCCGTTCTTTCCGTCCCTGAAGATACCAGTCTGTACTTTCTTTCCGGCACGGATTGCCCGACTCGCGTCTATTTATTTATTCCCGGTGCTGTGGCGCCTGGAAAAATGACGGAGGAAACGATCGGAGAGATCGAACGAAAGCCCGTCGACTACCTTCTCTGGTCCAACCGCACATTTTCGGAATATGGCGCTAAAGAATTTGGCAAGGATTTTAACCCTGAAATCGGCGAATACCTGAAATCCCACTATCGTCCCGTAGGCCCCTTGATCGCGAATGACGGGACTTCCTCGGATTGGGCTGCGGTTGTTTGGGAACGCAAAATGGAAGGCAATCGGGTAGGCAATCAATGATCGCTTCTGATCACCCTTGATCGAGAGATCCACGCAGCCGGGCACTGGCGGTCCTTCGAGCCTGGATGAAATGAGCGAAGGGAAAAGAGCATTTCCTCAATGGAATGGACGACGAGTTTGTTGTGGTGGAAATGCGAGATTTCCGCTATACTCAACGATTGTGTTTGCAGTGCTGACCCCACCTGAGTGGGTCTGCCGGGAATCTGAGCCATGAATCGCGTAATTGAAAAGTTTCAGGAAGCACAAGTGCGGAAAGACTTCCCTGCGCTGCGGCCGGGTGACACCGTGCGCGTCCACGTTCGGTTGAAGGAAGGCGAAGGCGAGAAGGAACGCATCCAGCCGTTCGAGGGCGTGATCATCAAGAAGCGCGGGAAATCGACGGGCGCAAGCTTCACCGTGCGGCGCGTGAGCTTTGGAGTCGGGATCGAGCGCATTTTCCCGGCGAACTCGCCGTCGATCAGTTCGATCGAGGTGTTGCGCCAGGGCCGCGTCCGCCGCGCAAAGCTGTATTATCTGCGCGGGCTCAAGGGCAAGGCGGCGCGCCTGCAGCGCGTCGAGCGTGTGGAGACGCCGGAAACCGCGGCTGCGGAAAAAGAATCGTAGGATTCCAAATCGAGCCTTTAATTTTTGAAAGCCCAGGGGAAATTTCCCTGGGCTTTTTGCTTCTTACGGCGGGCGGCGCCCGCCTGTCTTCCTTCCGCCGTACGCGCAATCAATCTGCGACTCATTCTAAATTCCGCCGTGCTAAAATCCGCGGCGATGCGGAAGCGATGTTCCTCCCGATTCGAACGCGAAGCGCGCAAGTGCGGCTGGCAAAGGATTGCCGGTCTTGACGAAGTGGGGCGCGGCTCTCTTTTCGGCCCGGTTGTTGCCGCAGCCGTCATTCTGGACCCCAAGCGGCGGATTGTCGGCCTCGACGATTCCAAGAAATTGCCCGCCGAGCGCCGCGAAGTTCTGGCGATGCGCATCCGCGAACACGCTCTGGCGTGGGCGATCGCGGAAGTCGATGCGCGCCGCATCGATGCCTGGAATATCTATCAGGCCAGCCGCCAGGCCATGACCGAAGCCCTCGCGGCAGTTGAAAATCTCTCCCGATTATCTGCTTCTCGACGCGATGCAGCTGGATGTGCTGATCGAGCAGAAATCGCTGATTCACGGCGATGCGCTTTCCATTTCGATTGCGGCTGCCTCGATCATCGCCAAGGTGGAACGCGACCGGCAGATGATCGAATGGGACCTGATTTATCCGCAGTACGGTCTGGCGCAGCACAAAGGCTACGCCACACCCGAACATCTCGCCGCCTTGCGCTGCGCACGGACCGACGCCGCATCATCGATTTTCCTTCGCCCCGGTGCGAGAAGCCGCTTGCTGGGCCGCAGGCGCGACGCAAGTAGCCTTGCCGCTTCCTCCTTGGAAACTTCCTGATTTCAGACAATTCCTGGTGATCGCCTCGTCTCGCATGCGGGACTGGCATCTGCTTGATCCTGAATGCCAACCTGAAGGTCGCTACAATCCAAAACCGAGTCTCGCTAGGGCAAATTATCCCAACCCTGATTACTGCCTCGAACGCTTTTCAATGCGTTGCGTTGACTTCGGTTTTTGCCGCGTGCTAGCGTGAAATCTGCGCCTGCCGGGATTGTTCTTCGGCGATCCGGCCGGGCCGGTCTGCTTACTACGCCGCGGCTGTTCCGGTCTCGGAGCGGCCGGAACGAGAGCGGCTGCGAATCAACCATTGTCCGACTTCGTCCTTTCCAGCCGGGACAGTGCAAAGAGCATCTGAAGATGGCCTATAACAAGACCAAGCACCTCGATGCGGCGCAGAAGTATCTCCAGCAGGGGAAGATTGCCGCAGGCCATCGCCGAATACCAGCAAATCCTGAAGAATGAGCCGAAGGATCAGGTCACCCTGATGACTTTGGGTGATCTGTTCGTCCGGCAAGGCGAAACTTTCCAGGCCCTGGAATATTTCGAGCGGCTGGCGAAGATTTTTCTGAACGACGGCTTCACGACCAAAGCCATCGCCATCTACAAGAAGGTCGCCAAGCTTGCTCCCGAGGAAAGCCGTCCGCTGGAACGGCTGGCGGAACTTTACGTCCAGCAGGGAGTGCTGAGCGAGGCGCGGCCCATCTATTTGCAGCTCGCCGAAGTGCAACTGAAGGCGGGGCGCCAGCCGCAAGCCGCGGTCCTGTTGCGGAAGCTGCTGGAAGCCGAACCCGATAACCTGCGCGTCCAAATACGGCTGGCGGAACTGCATCTCTCGATGGGACAGCAGAAAGAAGCCATCGAAACGTTCTCACAGCGCCATGCAGCGGGTTCTGGATCAAGGCGACCACGCCGAAGCGATTCGCCTGGCCGACCGCATCTTGCAGATTGGATCCGGCGCACCAGCCGACTTTTCTATTGAAGGTGCGCGCCTTGTCCGCCGCGGGCAAGAGCGCCGAGGCCGCGAAGACTTCTCGAATCCTTGCCGGACCAGGACGCCGGCGGCGAAACGACGACGATGTTGCTGGACCTGTATCTGGAAAGCGGCCAGGCGGAAAAAGCGGCCGACGCTGGCGGAAAAAGTATTTGCGCGGGATCCGAAAACATTATGCGGTGACACATCGCGTCGCCAGCGCGTTGCTCGAAGCCGGCGATCTGGATCGCGCGCAGGCCATGCTGGCGCTCTGATTCGCGACACGATGATCGACTCGGGCGACCACGAATCTCTGGCGCAGACGATCTCACGGCTCGCGGAGCGCAGCCCAGGCCAACTCGAACCACTCGAATGGCTGGTCGATCTCTACGGCAGGGCCAGCGATTCGTTCCGGCTGCCGGATGCGCTGGCTCAGCTCGCGCACGCGTACGAAGCTTCGGGGGATGACGCGCAAGGCGCTCGCCACCTACGAACAACTGCTGGAACGAACTCCGGAAGACGAAACCACGCGGCGCAAATATATGCGCTTGCGCGCGAAGACGGGTCTTGAACCGATCGTCCGGAGAAATTTCGCCAGCCGGTGAAACTGGCTCCCTCGGAAGCGGAAGCCAAACCGTGCGGCTCCCGCGTCTTCCGAACCGGCGCTCGACGAAGAAACGCAGCGTTACGTCACGCAGGCTTTGACCGATGTCGATTTGTTTTCCAGTTACGGTCTGACGCAAAAAGCGATCGATCTGCTGGAATCCGTGCTGGAGCGCGCCCCGCGACACACGCCCATCCTGGAACGCCTGCTCGATCTTTCCGTCGGCGCCGGCAACGATCGCCGCACGGCGGAACTCGCCGCGACTGCTCGAGCAAATTGCAATCGAGCGCAACGACCGCGCGGCGCACCGAGCGATACGCCGAATTCCGCCGCCGTTTCCAGCGCGCGGCCGGGACTCGTCCCGGCGGAAGGTCAGCCACCATCCGCTCAACCTGCCGTCCGCCGCACCGCCGGAATTTGCCGTTCCCGACCATTGAAGCGGAACTCGACGAACCGGTCGCGGAAGCGACAGCCGGAACGATTGCCACCGGAACCGATGGGCATTCCCATGCCGGTCGAATCGGCGGTGCACGAAGTTGATTTGTCGGATGAGTGGGCGGCACTCTCCCAGCAGTTCGAAACCGCGATGCGCGAGGAGACATCTTCTGCCATCCCGGAAGCTGCGCTGCCGCCACAGGGCGCCCAGATTGTCGCGCCAGTTTTGACTCCGGCGGAGCCCGCACAAATGCAGGCCGAAGCCGCCGCTGAGGCGCCAGCCTTCGATCTCGAACTCCAGCCCGCGGCGCCTGCTGGAGTTGCCGAGAGCGAAACCCTGCGGCGGACTCGCTCCTCGCGGACCTCGCCGGGGATTTGGACTCCATTACCGCGTCCCTGGGAATTCCGCCGAGCCCGTGCACGCCGCAATGCAAAATGCCGCTCCGCCTTCCGAAGCTGCAAGCGCACCTTCGGCTCGCTCCACATCCGGAAACGGCGCTCCCGCGCCTGGAAATTGGCGGAGCGCTCAGCGGTCCTCTGGGCGACCTGTTTGAAGAATTTCGTTCCGAACTTGGCGAAACGCAAGGAAGACGAAGATCTCGAGACCCACTACAATCTGGGAATCGCCTACCGCGAAATGGGCTTGCTGGAAGAAGCCATCAGCGAATTCCAGAAAGTCGCCAGCTCGGCCGACAAGGGGCCCGCTTTCCGTTACGCCATGCAATGTAGTACGCTGCTGGGTCTGGCATTCATGGAGAAGGGGCAGCCGGCCATCGCTGCAATCTGGTACGAACGGGCTCTCAAGACGCCGGGACTGGATCAGGAATCCATTCTTGCGTTGCGGTATGATTTGGGAGTCGCGCAGGAATTGGCCGGCGACACGCATGCCGCCTTCAACAGTTTTTCCCAGGTCTACGCGATGAACATCGATTACCGTGATGTGTCCGAGCGGATTGCCCTTCTCGGGAAGGCGCGGTAGACGCAGCCCGAATGAAATCTTTCCTGCACGTATTGCTTAGCCTCGATATTTTCCTGCTCGGAGTGTTGTTGATTCTCGTTCCCTGGCTGGGGTATTGGGATCACAATTTTTTTCTCGACAAGTATCCTGGACTGATTCCCTTTCTGCTGCATCCTTCCGTGCGCGGCGCCGTGACCGGTCTGGGCGCCCTGGATATATTGCTCGCCGCGAGCATGCTGCGGGGACGGACGGACTCCGTTGCCACCCGGACGTAAACCAATTCTCTGCTACGTGACCGACCGGCGCGCGTTTGAAGCTGCGCCTGTTCCATCCGATTCTCCGCCGAGCGCTCCCGGTCCGCTTCGCGGGCACTCGCTTCACGATTCCATCCGGCGCGCGGCCGCGGCCGGAGTCGACTGGATTCAAATTCGCGAAAAGGATCTCGATGCGCGCTCTCTTGTGGAGCTCGTGCGGTTCGCGGTTGCCGAAACGCGCGCGGCCGCCGCGCGTATTTTGGTGAATGACCGGCTGGATGTCGCACTGGCCGCGAATGCGGCGGGAGTTCACCTCGGGAGAAAATTCCTTGCCGCTGGAAGTCGTAACCGAGTGGCGCCGTTCCGCCGGCCGATTGGATTTTCTAGATCGGTGTTTCCTGCCATTCGCTGGAAGTCCGCGCGCGCGGCCGAGCGCGGCGGCGCGGACTACATTTTTTTCGGGCCGGTGTTCGCGACGCCGTCCAAGGCGGCATTCGGCGCGCCGCAAGGAATCGAACGCCTGCGCGAAGTCTGCGCGTCGGTTGAAATTCCGGTGCTCGCCATTGGCGGCGTGAATTTGGAAAATGCGCGCGCGTGCATTACGGCGGGCGCCGCGGGTGTCGCGGCGATACGATTATTTCAGGATTCAGCGGATTCGGCTGAACTCGCCGCCCAATTGGAAGCTATCTAGCTCAAATGTGTTTCAGTAGGACAGCCTGTCGCATTTTTCGATGGCCGCTAACTAACCTGCATTTCTCATGAGAAATACTGAAATTGCCAAAGTCCATCTATAAAGGCTGCTTTGTTTAACCGTGTTGTATCTGACGTGTCTTGTGGCGCAGGCTTCAGCCTATGGGGTTTGGTTACGAAGGCCTCGCGCCCCGGCACAAGCAACCCCCGCAGGCTGAAGGCCTGCGCCACTTTGGCCCGAAGGCGTATAATTCCGTGGGGGCCATTCCGGTTGCTCGAGATCGCTCATTTGCATGAGAGAACGGGTCTAGCTATTTCGTTCGACTCTTCGCCGGAGCTGCCTGCTCCGCAGCTTGCGGTGGGGAGGACGGGAACGCTCGAGGAGTTCTCCTCCAGCCTGATAGCACTGGTTCGGGGGCCGGCACCGCCGAGGGAATTCGCCGGCGACGCATACTTTCGTGATTGCTGGATTGACCAGAGATTCCCGAAGTACGCTTTCGCGGCTGCGATTGTCTTGCAGGCGCTTCTGATCCTGTTTCCTCCTCCCATCTGGAATATCCACTCGGCGCGCACAGTTTCCGCAGCGCCCCGGACGGAAATCACTTGGTATGATCCGGCGAAGGATTTTCCGGCGATCCTTCCGGCCATGCGCGCGCCCAGAGCCGCTGCTCGAAGGGATGGATCGAAACCGCTGCTCCATCGCGGCGCCGACTCGTTCCATCCGCGGCAAACCATTCTTTCCGAGCCGTTGCATCCGACGCATCCCCGGCAGACGCTCGTCCAGCCAAAAGCGCCGCGGGAGCCGCCCAAAATTTTGCCGGCGCTTCCCAACATCGTGCAACTCGCGGTTCTCCAGCCGGAACGCCCGAAGTTGCAGCTCACCTTAAAGGAGCTTGCGTCCCTGCGGCCGGAGACTCCCGCATCTCTCCATGCCTCGAATGTCGCCGCGCCTGAAATTTCGGCGGTGGAAAAACAGCCCGGCGCGATCAACATTGCTTCGTCCTCGCAGGCCCCGCCAAAGCCGCTGCTGCCGGTGAATCCAATGTCCGCGCCGCGGGCGACTCCGCGAAAAGTGGATGCGAACGTAGCCGCTCCAGACATCCACGGACGGGCCGGGGAAAACGAAACGCTCATCGCGCTTTCGGCGACGCCTGCACCCGTGGCTCCTCCTCCCGCAATCCCTGCAGGAAACCTTTCGGCGCGCGTTTCGATTTCACCGGACGGACACAAGCCCGGGACTCCCGGTGGGACTGCTTCCGGCATCGGCGCGGGCGAAGGCAGTGCAGGCGGGGTAGGAGGCCATGGTCCGGAAGGCATCTTCATCCGTGGCGGAAGCGGCGCAAACACCAGTCCGATTTCAGGACTGGGCATAGGCCCAGCGTCGCGGGGAACTGGCAATGCGCTGCCCTCGCGGCCGATTCCGCGGGCCCGCATCGCGCCCGAGAGCTCGAAATCGCTATCCGCGGATGCGGAAGGGGCCGCTGAGACAGTTCCGAAATTGGGGATGTCTCCGCAACAAGTGTTGGGCTCAAAGCGCGTTTACACGTTGCAAGTGAATATGCCGAATTTGACGAGCGCGTCCGGAAGCTGGATCTTAAACTTTGCCGAACTGAATGAGGCGGCGCCTGGCGGCTACGAGAAACCCGATGCGCCGGATCTCGCGGGACCAGTGCCCCTGAAAAAAGTGGATCCCAAATATCCGCCGGAGCTTCGTACATTGCACGTGGACGGAGAGGTTGTGCTCTACGCCATCATCCGCAAGGACGGCAGCGTGGACAGCATCCAGTTGGTTCACAGCGTCGATCCGCACCTGGATGCGAACGCGATGGAAGCGCTCGCGCAGTGGAAATTCCGCCCCGCGGAGAAACACGGCGAGCCCGTCGATCTCGAAGCCGTCGTGCACATCCCGTTTCGTTCGCGAGGCCCGTCGTTTTGAGGCTTTGAGTGGCGCGGGCTTCACAGACTGCGGAAAAAGTGATTTATTTTGTCATTCCGAACGAAGTGAGGAATCTCTCTCTGTGGTTTAAATGTAGGAAAAGAGAGATTCCTCGGCGCGCAGCGCGCCTCGGAATGACAAAAAGTTGAGTTTTTCCGCAGCCTGTTCAGTCTGCGGGTTTTGATTTTTGACCAGACGAAACCCCGCAGGCTTCACTGAAGCCTGCGCCACTGGTGCTAACCGGCGCTGCGCTGCCAACGCATCAGCGGCCACGCAAGTATGGCGAGCGCAAACGCGAGGACGGCATAGCCATTGGCATGCAGGTAGGGATTGGGCTGCTCGAGCAACTCGATCGCGGTGGGAACGAGCGCAATCATGGCGGCGAGCAGAAAGTAACCCAGCACGTTGAACCGCGCGATGTGCGTGACTCCGAACCAAAGCGCGGCGACAACAACCAGTTGGAACGCGGCTTCGCGGAAAAAGGCGCCGGGCGTCGCCACATTCGTGGCCATCAGCGCGGCGTAGAGGATCATGAGGGCGGCGCGCATCCACGCCGGGCGGACGTATGCGGCGACGAGGCCCGCCGCGAGGCCCAAGAGCCCCACGGCAATAAAAGCGGCTGCGATTGCAGATGCGAGGCTACCTACCGCGGGGTTGAGCAGGTCCAGATTCTCCGGCACGCTCGTGCCCAGCGAGTGGCGCAACAGCGGCCAGCGAGCGAACAGCGCGGGCAGGCGATTGAGGCCCATCACCGCAGCGGAACCGAAAAGCGCCACGCAGAACGCGTCGCGGAAGTAGGCGGCATTCGTTTCGCGCCACGCCGCGATGCGGCCGGGACCAAACGCCCGCTCCAGAAAAAACCAGGCGAGCCCCAGCAGCAGGACGGCGCCTGCCATATACATTGCCGTAATGAAAATCATGGAGATAAAGAGAATGATGTAGAAGGTTGAGAGCGGCCAGGCCGTCGTGTAATTCAGGAGAAGCTGCGGCGTACGATTTACGTATATTATAATTGCAGCAGCCAGCATCAGAATCGACAATGTCCCGATCGGGCGCCAGGGAACTCGTGCCACGTCCGGATTTTTCAGGCTGCGCAAAAAAATCACCAGCACGGCGATGAGCGCAATGCCGAGGCCTGCGGCCCTGCCGAAAGACTGCGCGAGTTGCGCCGGAGTAGTGCGGCTTTCCGCGTCGCGCCAGGTTTCGGGAATCTTGATGAAGATGCGATAGCCGGAAACTTCGTCCCCTTGCACTTGCAATTGCATGCGAATGTGCGCGCCCTGCTCTCCTGGCGCGGCATCGAGCGCGGTTTTTTGTTCCCACTCAAAAAAATGGTCGGTCCTCGCGGGCTTCTTATCGCTGTGCGTTTCGGCCAGATTCCAATCCGCGAGATTTACTCCTTTCCGATCGCGCAAGAACGCTTCCGCGCGCGCCTGAGCCTCTTCTTTCGAGAGATTCGCGCCGGGGGCTTTTTCATCGACCGTGTGATGTATGGAATGGAGCGAGCCGTCCGGCTTCAATACGACCATGTATTCTTCATTTTGCGAATCGCGGAAATAGCGGATCGTCCAGAAGGCAGAGGGAACCTGGTCTCGATAAATGCGGTTGGCAGCGGCGATGCCAATGGTGCGGCGCAAATATTCATTTGTATAGTCGTCGAACGTGTAGGTGACCGTCGTGGCGTGGTGATAGGTAGCCGGATCGACGTTGATCTGGCGCAAATCCTCGTTGCCGCGGTCGGTGGCTTCCTGCGCGTTGATTTGGAAGCGGACAAAATCGCCGATCGCCTCCCGCTTCACGCCGACGAGCAACGCCAGGCCCAGCACGCCGCACCCAATTAAGACAGCCAGCGCGCGAGAAGACATGGCAGCGTGGCTCACTGGAATGTCGGGAGCGGCGGCGGGCGGACTGATTTCAGGCGCTGCTTGCTCTGTTTCCGAACGCGCCGCTTCCATCGGCGGCCCGCCAATGGGACGGGCGCTGTTTAAGAGCGAGGCATCGGTTACGAATCCGCCGCGCGAAATATAAGAGACGGCGGCGATGGCCAGAGGAATCAGCGCGGCGCCGCCCACGACCGCTCCCGAGACGCGCAGATACGCGCCGTGCGAGCGCAGCAAGGACGTGCTGATAAGGAATGCGTCCACGGTGTAGTGCCAGATCAGCGTCGCCCAAATTCCCCAGCGCAGCAGGACGAGTCCGGCGACGATGCCGATCAGGCCGACTTCGAGGCCGCGAATGTACGCGGGTTCCTGAGGATAATTGCTGTGCAGAAATCCCCAGAAGAATGCCGGCAGGACGACGGCCAAGAAGCGCGACCTCGTCGTGCGCAACAAAAAAGGAATCGCGAACAGGCGGAAGAGAAATTCCTCGCTCGTCGCGGCGTAGATGCCGATCGTCAGCGGATAGACCCAGGGCACGTAGGTGCTGACCACGTTTTCGTAATTGAGGTCTTGCGGCGCCCACGCGCCCAGTTTGCGGCTGATGATGTAGAAGACGGTGATGTAGCCGATGTGCGCGGCGGCGAGGCAAATGCCGATGACGTTGGCGCGGAAAAATTCCTTGGTGCGAATCCCGGGCAGGCGGAATCCAACGTCCAGTCTGAGTTTATCGGGCTGAAAAATGCGGTACAGCGGCTCTCCCGGAACAACCGCGAGCACGACCAGCAACGCGCTTACGACGCTCGTCAGCACTGCCTGGCCCACCTGGCCGAGGAAAAAGCTGGAGTACGGCGTGTTCGTATCGTATTCCGCGCGGTCCAGCGGCCACTGATTCATCGTCATGATGAAGTACAGAGCCGTCAGGAAAATGCCGAGCGCGAGGCCGGTGCGCCATTCGAGCAAGCCGCGGCGTCCCAGCGAAACGATCACGTAGAGGCACCCGCCGATCAGGAACGCGTAAGGAAGGAGCGCGATGTACTCGAAGAGATTGTTCGACGACCGCAAGCGCTCGTAATCGAGCATCCATGCTTCGGGAACTTTCAGGAATTCGTTGTAGCCGCTGACGCGGTCGCCGGCCAGCGTGACGGTCAGGCGGTACGGAGCGTCTTTCGCGCGGAATCCGCGCCGCTCCCAGGAAAAGCTCCAATCGCGGCGCGCGGGACGCTCCGTGAAATTCGCTTCCTCCTCGCGAAAATCGTAGAGGGAGAGGTCCATGTGCAGCGTATCGCGCAGGAAGGATTCCGCCGTGGCCTGCGCCACGGCCCGTTCGAGGCGGGCGCCCGGCGCAGCCTCTTCGAGTTCGTGAGCGTAGCCGACGATGCCGCCGCTGGGATCGACGCGCACATCGAATTCTTCTTTTTGCAGGGGGCGGAAGAACCGCGTCCGCCAATACCAGATGTGGATTGCGCTCGCCATCATCTGGTTGGCTTGCTGGAGACCTACCTCGCGCTCGAGGTAAGTCTTCGCCGTATCGTCGACATCAAAAACGATGCTCGAATCGTAGCCGCCGAGCTGCGCGCCTTGCGCGGCCGCGAATTGTTTTGCGATGGCAAGGGCGTCCGCGCGCGGGACCTTAAACTCGACGGAGGCCTCGGGGAAGGCCCGAAAGAAATAGGTGTACGCCACGCCCGCGCCGAGAATACCCGCAAGAATCCAGATCAGGAGAACTCTTGCGTCTTTCCTGTCGAGCCGTTCGAGCGGCAAGCACGCCTCCTGTGGCGCAGGCACAAACAATCCATCTTTTCTCATGCCGCGGGCGATTGCAAGCCATTCGGTAGCATGCAGAAGCACAAGTTTCACTGCATCCGGAGACGGGCCGGATGGTTGTCATTCCGAGGCACGTTTTTTTGCCGAGGAACCTCTCTTTCCCTGGCCCTCGATCGAAAAGGGACTCCTCAGTCGCCGCAGCGACCTCGGAATGACAACGCGAGGAACTCTTTCCGCGCCCTGTTGAGACTATGAGGGTAGGTTTTCATCCGCCCGCAAAGGAGACAGACTGAAGTCTGTCCTACTCATGCGCGTGCGATGATATAAACAAGAAATGGCCGTGACGCCCACAACCGAGCTGATGTACCTGAAGGGCGTAGGACCGCGCCGCGCGGAAATCCTCGCGAAACGCGGACTCCGGACGTTTGAAGATCTTCTTGGGTATTTGCCCTTCCGGTACGAAGACCGCATCCGGTTCGCCAAAATTCGCGAGATCGCGCCAGGACAGGTTTACACCGTTCGCGCGCAGGTTCTGAGCGGCAGCCTCGTCCGGTACACGCGAGCAAGCGGCGGCATGTATCACTTGCTCGTACGCGACGAGACGGGCTCGCTCCCCTGCAAATTTTTCCACGGGCAATATCTCGAGAAAAGATTCAAGGCCGGTCAGGGTCTCGTTCTTCACGGGAAGGCGGAGCTGGATGCGATGCGGCCCGGCCGGATCGAGATGATCAATCCGGAATACGAATTGCTCGGCGAGGAAGACGCGGACTCGACCGAGGTCGGCCGCATCGTTCCCATTTACGAAGCCATTGGCGGCATCGGCTCGCGCACGATGCGGCGCATCGTTTATCTGGCGCTCGAACAATTTGCCGGCGCGCTGCCCGACCCGCTGCCCGCGGAAATTCTCGCGCGATACAAATTCCCTTCGCGGCGCGAAGCGATCCAGTTCGTGCATTTTCCGCCCGCGACGGAATCGGTGGAGGCGCTGAATTCGTTTCGTTCGCAGGCCCACCTGCGGCTGATTTTCGAGGAATTTTTCTTTTACCAGTTGAGCGTGGCCATGCGGAAGAAGTCGGCGCAGCAGCAGGCGGGGATTGCGTTTCGCGTGCGCGAGCCGGCCATCCGCGAAGCGATCAAACGCGTGCTGCCCTTCAAGCCCACCGACGCGCAGAAGAGGGCGCTTGCGGAAATCGCGGCGGACCTGGAGCGCGGCGTGCCGATGAATCGCCTGCTGCAGGGCGACGTTGGCAGCGGCAAAACCATTGTTGCGCTCGAAGCCGCGACCATCGTCATCGAGAACGGGTACCAGGCCGCGCTGATGGCTCCAACCGAAATTCTCGCCGTGCAGCATTTTCTGGCCGCGGGGAAAATATTCGCGCGTGCCGGCTATCGCGTGGAATTGCTGATCAGCGGAATGAAAGCATCGGAAAAAAAAGCCGCGCTCGAACGCGTGCGATCCGGCGAAGCGCAGCTCGTTGTGGGGACGCACGCGCTGCTCGAGCCGCACGTGGAATTCAAGCGGCTGGGCCTTGTGATCGTGGATGAACAGCACCGCTTCGGGGTGTTGCAACGCAAAGAGCTGATGGAAAAAGGGACGGCGCCGGATGTGCTCGTGATGACGGCGACGCCGATCCCGCGCACGCTTTCGCTCACGCTTTACGGCGATCTCGACATCTCGGTGATCGACCAGATGCCGCCGGGGCGCGTGCCCATCGCGACGCGAGTTTCTTCCGAGGGGAATTTGCCGGGCGTGTGGGATTTTCTGCGGCGCGAAATGGCGGCCGGGCGGCAAGCTTACGTCGTGTATCCGGTGATCGAGCAATCGAAGTCCGCCGAATCGGAGCGCTCGCTGAAAGCGGCCATCGTGGAATTCGAGAAGCTGCGGAGCCAGATCTTCCCGAACCGGCATGTGGGCCTGCTGCACGGCCGCATGAAAAGCGGCGAAAAGGAAGACGTGATGGATCGATTCCGCCGTCACGAAATCGACATATTGGTCGCGACGACGGTGATCGAAGTCGGCGTCGACGTTCCGAACGCGACCGTGATGGTCATCGAGCACGCCAACCGGTTCGGCCTGTCGCAATTGCATCAGCTACGGGGACGGATCGGGCGCGGCGGAGAAAAGGGCACGTGCATCCTGATTGCTCCGAAGAATCCGGGAGACGATGCGCGCGTGCGCCTCGAAACGATGGTGCGCACAACCAACGGTTTCGAGATCGCGGAAACGGATTTGAAATTGCGCGGCCCGGGCGAATTTTTCGGCACGCGGCAGCACGGCGAACTCGGCTTCCACATCGCCAACCCGATTCGCGATTTTGATTTGCTGGAGCTCGCCCGCCGCGAAGCGCTCTCGCTCGTCGAACCTCCCGAAGCCGAGCCCGCGCGCCAGCGCCTCTTGGCCAAGCTCCCGGTGGAATGGCAGCGCCGCTATCAGCTCGCGTCAGTCGGATAAATACATTGAAACCACGG
Source organism: uncultured Acidobacteriota bacterium (assembly GCA_963833595.1). Lineage (GTDB taxonomy): Bacteria > Acidobacteriota > Terriglobia > Acidiferrales > UBA7541 > Palsa-360. Next base: position 138,782 of record CAWHYM010000006.1, read on the forward strand.
ATGCACACAGATGAACACGGATAGAGAAAGCGAAAAGATACTGAAAAACGCAGGGATTGCCCGTGAACCGCTGGGACGATGGGATACAATTGCGAACAGCCATTGCCGCGTAATTTCAACCTTTCTTACTTTTTCCTCATCCGTGTTCATCTGTGTGCATCCGTGGTTCCAAGGGTTTTCTTCATGCGAGTGATCGCGGGAAAATACCGGAGCAGGACGCTGCGCAGCTTGAAAGGGCAGATGCTGCGGCCGACGAGCGACCGCCTGCGGGAGACGCTGTTCAACATTTTGGGCGCCACGGTGGCCGGCGCCACGTTTGTGGATCTCTATGCGGGCACGGGAGCGGTGGGCATTGAAGCGCTTAGCCGGGGCGCGCACCACGCGATTTTTGTTGAGCAGCATGCGCCCGCGGTTGCCTTGATCCGCCGCAATCTGGGATCGCTGGGGATCGGCGCGGAAGCGGAAATTCTCAGCATGAATGTCGCGCGCGCGATCGAACGCCTGGAGGCGCGCCACGTTCATGCGCAATTCATTTTTCTCGATCCGCCGTACGCCTCCGATATCGAATACGAAAGCGCGCTGGAGGCGCTGGGAGAATCGCCTCTGGTCGCGCCGGAGGGGCGCGTGATCGTGGAGCATTTGAAGAAGCGCGAACTCCCGGAACGAGCGGGGGAGCTGGAGCTTACGCGCGTTGTCGAACAAGGGGATGCGGCGCTTAGTTTTTACAGGCTTGCGCTCGCCGCGTAGAACGCCTTCAGAGTCCAAGTGGACTCGATGTTACGCCACAAGTGGCGCAGGCTTCGGCCTGCGGGGGTTCGTCTTTGCAAGGACCAAGCCCCACAGGCTGAATCCTGCACCACTAAAACCTGTCAGTACTTTTTCTTGAACAAATTTTTCAGCGTGTTCACGTCGTCTTGCAGCGTAGTCGGCTGGGCGGAAGGCGCGGCGGAGGGCGCTGAACCCGATGCGGTGGACGGCGCGCCAAAACTTGGAACGCCCTTGCCCGGACGCACTTTCGGGCTCTCGATCGTTCCTCCGAGCGCGAACGGCACCGTAATTTTCCCAACGCGGCTGCCGATCAGCCCGCCCACGATGCTTCCCACTTTGCCCGAGCCCAGGGCCGCCGCCGGATTCACCGTCACCAAGCCTTGATAATCGAGCGTGCTGTCGAGGCCCAAGCTGCCGCGCAGGTCCACGATGCCGACGGAGGAATCCAGATGAATCTGTTTGCTGGCGACTCGCTGGTCGGCGATGGTGATGTCGCCTTCGAGCACCGTAAATGGCGTGTCTCCGCCGACGCCCGCCATTTTCATGACGGATTCCGCGGCGCCCGCCAGATTCACACCCGGCAAATGGCCATTGCGCACGGCAAACTTGCCCGTGCCCGAGAGCGTCTTTTTCCAGGCATCACTCAGGCTGCCGAGAAGTTGCAGGTCGAGTTCGCCAGTGCCGCTCATCTTTCCGCGCGCCGAGGAGGAAACGTCGAGCACCTTGGCGACATCCAGATTGCGCATCTGCACGTTCGCGGTGAACCGCGCCGGATCGGTCACGCGATCCACGCGCGAGGAAAGTTGCAGCGTGCCGCCGTACATGCCGATGGAAATCGGCCACAACTCCGCGCGATCGGTGTACACGCGAATCTCCACGTTCGCGGGGCCCACGGTGTAGGGCTTTGTCGTGATCTTTTCGATGTTGATGTGTCCCCGCGCGACAAGCTCGCTCTTCGCCGCGGGCGGGTTCGCTGCCGGCTTCTGCGGCGCGGAGGCGGGGCCGCTCGGTCCACTGCCTGCAACGTCGATCAACTTGTCGATGTCGAGCTGCGAGGAGCTCATTTCAAAATTCACCTGCGGATGCTCGAAGTCGGGCACGTCCACGGTCCCTTTGATGTCGGCGGCGGTCGCGAGGTCCGCGACAAATTGAGCGTCGAGCTTTCCGCCGGACAAGGTGAATTGGCCGGTGCGAAACGCGATGGGGTCCTTCCAGCCGCTCAACGCGAGCGTCACATTGGACAGGTTCGATTCCGCCTGCCAGTCATGCATGCGCATCGGGCTCACCGCAAAATTATGCAGCGTGATGTTAATGCCCTTTGTATCGGCGAGCGGAGCGACGGCGCCCCGTATGACGCTGCCCACAATCACTTCGGCGCCGGTCAGATTGATGCTGTCGATTTGGTCCAGCGACACGCCGGAGGACGAATCGCCGGATTTTGCCGCCGTTTTGTCCCCTGAATCAGGGGCCGTGAAGGTGTAATTATCTTTTCCGCTGCTGTCCGTGAGAAGCGTCAGCTTCGGGCGCACCAGGTCCACCGAGTTGACGTGGATGGTTCCATGCAGGAGCGGAGCGAGCGCCACGTTCACGCGGATTTCGTCGGCTCCCACCAGATCTCCGGCGGGAAAGCCGGAAGGGTTGCCGATATGAAGTTCCGCTACGTTCACGCCGACTCCGGGGAAAAGCCGCGCGTGAATCGCGCCGACAGTAACTTTCCGCCCGGTCTGTTTCGCAATGGCGTCGGCAATCGTGCCGCGATAGCGATCGACATTCAGGAAATAAGGCACGGCCAGCACGACCAGCAGCAAAACGACAAAAAGACCCAGGAGGATTTTCGCCCAAAGCGGGAACCGGTTGGATTTTGCAACTGAGGAAGAAGCGATAGCCATGGCAACTCACAGTCTCCGAGATGCGAATAGCGGCATTTGAGTCCGGGCGGTCGTCAAGGCTCCTATCGTGGCAAATCACGTGGCGAACAGCAAGGCATTAGTAGGACAGGCTTCAGCCTGTCGGGTTTTAATTTTTGTACCGTCAATAATTTATCGGAATTAAAGAAAATTGACAGGCTCTGAAGCCTGTTCTACTACACCCACTCCACGCCCAAATTCTTCAGCTTTTCGCGAAGCCCATACATGTCCAGACCCAATTCCCCTGCCCGCAAGCGCTCGCGGTTTTTCGCTTCCTTCGCGAGTCGCGCTTCGCACAGGCTGACGACCTCCGCCGCTTGCTGGCGCGGGACTACGACGATGCCGTCGACGTCGCCCACGATGACGTCGCCGGGGTGAACCAGCGCTCCCGCGCAGACGATGTCGATGTTCACGTAACCGGCCGTTTCCTTAACTGTTCCCTGAGCGGATATCGCACGCGAAAAGGCCGGGAACTGCATGGCGGTCAGGTCCGCGACGTCGCGGACGCCCGCGTGAATCACCAGCCCCTTAATTCCGTGCGCCTGGCACGAAGTCGCCAGCAATTCGCCGAAAAATCCGTCGGTGGAATCGGAATGGGTCGCCACGACCAGTGCGTCTCCCGGACGGCACACCTCGATGGCGGCATGAAACATCAGGTTATCGCCGGGGTGGCAAAGCACGGTCACGGCCGGGCTCGCGATGCGCGCGGCCGGATAAATCGGCCGCATATAGGGCAGCATCAATCCCGTGCGGCCCTGCGCTTCGTGCACAGTGGCCGTGCCGAACTCCCCAAGTTTCCGGACCACTTCCGCGTCCGGCCGTTCGATGTTGCGGACGATTCTTGGCTTCATAGGAAAATTCTCCGTAGTTTACTGAATACGATTACTGAACGAGTGCGGCCGGATTCGTGACCGTCATTCGTCGAATCTCGTCGACGCTGAATCCGCCATCCAGCATCTTCTGCGTGAACATGGCAAAGCCCTCCGCGACCGGCGGATTGATCGTTTGGCCCAGGTCCGTGGAAAGCACGCAGCGTTCCGGGCCAACCACGCGAATGGCTTCGAGAACGGCGTCCCACGGAGCTTTCCCCGTGTGCATGGTGGTGAAACAGTGCTCGATGAAGGCGCCCATTCCCGCGAGCTGTTTCTGTTCGTCCGCCGTCAAATTTTGCGAAGGAAATTCTGCGTGCGTGACCAGGACTCTTTGCGTCCCCATTTCCCGCGCCGTTTTCACCAGCTCGAAAATTTCGACGCGCCCGAGGTGTCCCGTCGCCAGAATCATGTTGTGCTTGGCGATCAACTCAATGCAACGGCGCGCGGCTTCGGAAATCTTGCCATTCGAATCGAGCACCGTGAGCGGTGGCGGCGCGATTCCCGTTGCCGCGAGTTCCCGCTGAATTTTCGCCCAAAAGGGGAGTTTCACGTTCGGCCCGTCCAGACGTCCAGCAGTTTCATTCTTGGCGTCCACGGTGGGAAACCATACAATCTTGCAACCCGAGCGCCCGGCAAGCTCCAGCGCCACTGGATTCAGGCCGCCGACGGAATGATTCAGCGTGATGGCCCCGTAAGCGGCAATGCCCGGCACGGCTTTCGTGACGACTTTGGCGCGTTCGGCCGTTGGAAAGTAATGCGACTTGAGGACAAACCCACGCAGCCCGCGCCCCAGAAATTCCTTCGCCAGGTCCAGGTCGTCGATGCGCCGCTCGATGACGTCAGGCGCGACGTGTACTTGCAAGTCATACGCGCCCTGAAGGCACTTCCAAGCCGCGTCGGAAACTGGTGTGGCTTTCGCTCCAGCCGCACCCTCACCGGCGCTTGGCGATGTTGCCGTCATATCGTGTTTTCCTTTCCAATCCGATCTTCTATCCAGCCGGCTCGGAAGACGAATGGGGCCCTCGCCGGGAAAAAATGGCGTATCCGTTCGAATGGATTCCGAAATTCGGGAACCACCCGGAAAAAGTAGCAGGCACAGAATATACTCCATTGCCGGGATGTTTCACTAGGGGGTGCGGCGGATTTCCCGCGCCGGGGAGACGCTTAGTGGCAGCTTTGATTGTCAGCAAACACCCCGCTGACGAGCATCGAACTCAGGAACTGGCTGCAATCGGAAATCTTTGCAAGGGTTCGATCGCTCTGCAAGGTATCGGGACGCACAGTGTTTGTAGCATTCAGGGACTGGCGCGTCGCTACGATGTCATTGGCCCACCGTGTGAGATTTGAAAACTCGTTCTGGAGGAGTTGCATCGCGTCGTCGTCTGCGGCGGTTGACGCGGCTACCCCGACCTGCATGAGGTTTGCCTCCACATGATCGTGGTAGTCCTGTGGCCAGGTTCCTACGACCGGCGCGCCATAGGTGAGGATGGTGCCGATGGCTCCCCTCCACTCGCGCATCTCAGCCAGTGCAGCGATGGCCAGACTCGCAAAATTCCTGGACAGACCTGGCGGTGGCGCCGGCGGTAGTGGCGCGAGTCCAGTGCCCGGAACCGCGCTCGATCCCGGCGCCGGGAAGGTAAGCACGATTCGATTGGGCTCGATGGTGAGGGAGCCATTCGTGAACTGAGCGACGGTTTCCACGTCAACATAGGCGTGGCCGCCCATCTGCACGACCATTCCCGCGGACTTTCCGTTCACAATCAATGCCCGGTCGGGAACGTTCTGCGCCAATAGGATTCCCGCGAATAACAAAACCGATCCGAATAAGAAGAAGTAGGAAATTCCGCTGCGATTTCTCATGATGTCCCCGCTTCAAAGCAAATCGGGCCGCGGCCGGGCGCCTCTACTAGGTTACTGCGATCGCGGTCCGGCTCCTAGTGGCAGTTCTACGGCAGAACCGGGCCGCGGAAGTAGCACAGCCACTCTTGGCTGTGCGGGGTTTGCCATCGTCGTAAGTCCGCAATCAGAACGTGACCCTTACAAAACCGCACAGCCAAGAGTGGCTGTGCTACTCGAATCCTACCGCAAACGATTCAGCGGGAAATGACTTCCAGCGCCAAGCCGCGAGTGCGCGGGCCGAATATCCCGATCGAGAGCACGACGGCCAGCATGGAAACGGCGATAAACGCGAAGACTCCTGTTACGCCGAAATCGCGCAGAAAAAAGCCGATTAGAAAACTGCTGAAGATCGCGCTCAACCGGCTCCAGGAATAAACGAAGCCGACCGCTTGCGCCCGGACTCGCGTGGGAAAAAGCTCCGACTGATACGCGTGAAACGCGAAGGACATGCAATTGTTCGAGCACGTCAGCATCACGCCGCAGGCGACCAGCCAGGCGGGATTCCGCAGCTCGGCAAACAGCAAGCCGAACACGGCGATGCAAATCGCGCTCATCACGATTTGCCACTTCCGTTCGGTGCGGTCCGCGATGCCCATTGCCAGCAGCGGCCCGAGCGGAGCCGAGAGGGCAATCAGAAATGAATAGCGCAGGCTGAGCGTCGTGGTGATGCCCGCGGCGATCATGAGCGTAGGCACCCAGGATGAAAACCCGTAATATCCGACTGTCTGAAAAAATTGAAAGACGACCAGCATCAAGGTGCGCCCGAGATACGGCGCGCGCAAAATATCAGCGAAATTTCCTTTCGCTTCTTCGATCGCGACAGGAGCGGCAACGGGGAGCGCAGCACCCAATTCGGACTCGACTTGCGCTTCCAGTGCCGCGACAACGCGCTCAGCCTCTTCCAGTTTTCCGTGCGCGATCAGCCATCGCGGACTTTCCGGAACGCTTTGCCGGATGAACCACACAAAAACCGCGCCCGCGGCGCCGATCAGCACGACCCACCGCCAGCCGTCGAGCCCCAAAGGATGGCGAGGCACGAGCAGCCACGCGGCCAGCGCAACGATCGGCAACACGGAAAATTGCACGATGGCGTTGAAAGCAAAGGCGCGCCCGCGCAGTTCTCTCGGCACGAGTTCGGCTATGTACGCGTCGATCGTCACGAGTTCCACGCCGATGCCAATCCCCGCCACGATCCGCCAAATGAGAATGTGCGGCGCGGAATTCTGGAATGCCATCACCACGCTTGCGACGGAATACCACAACAGCGAGCCGGTGAAAATTACGCGGCGTCCCGACCGGTCTGCCGTGAAGCTGAACAGAAATGTGCCGATGAAGAGCCCCGCGAACGTGGCGGCAACGAAGCTGGCGAGTCCTGTGAACCCGAAGAACGATGCCGATGTGCTGGAAAATATTCCGCTGCGGACCAGGCCGGGGCCAATGTAGGCGGTAAAAAAAAGATCGTAATACTCAAAGCATCCGCCGAGGGAGAGCATCAGGACGAGCTTCCAAATCGAGCGCGTCGCGGGAAGCCGGTCGAGCCGTGCGCCAATGGCGGCGGCTTGCTCTGTATGCATCGTCGTCAGATTTTGCGGAGGCCGGCCGCTTCGTAGCGCGTCACGGGCGGCGGGAGTTCGCGGCTCACAACCACATCGACGATTGCGGGCTTGCCGGATTCCTCCGCACGCCGCAAAGCCGGGATGAATTGATCGGCGGACGTGACGCGTTCGCCGTGCGCGCCAAACGCGCGGGCCACGTCGGCGAACTGCACGTCGAGAAACTCGCTCGCTTCCGGGCACATTTCTTCGTACACGTATTTCTGCACGTGATACTCAAAGGCGAGCGAGCAATTGTTCATCACAATTTGCACGACTGGAAGTTTCAGCCGCAGCGCGGTCTCCAGATCTGGAAGGTGATAGCCGAGGCCGCCATCGCCGGTGAGGCCGAACACGCGCCGCTTTGGGCCGACTGCGAGCTTCGCGCCAAACGCCGCGGGGAACGCCCAGCCGAGAGAACCCGCCGCGCGCAGAGTGTTGCGCCCCATTTTCTTTTGCTGCAGCACCGTGACGGCCCACGCCGCCATGTAGCCGGTGTCCGCCACGAGCATGTCGTCTCCTCCAACATGCTGATCGATCAGACGCATGATGTGATAGGGATTGAGTTTTCCTTCGTGCATGGGTTCGCGCGACACGCGTTCGAGATCTTCCAGCCACGCGGCGACCGATCCTTGCACCTGCTTCGTCCAGCCGGCCCATTTGCTGCCATTCACGCGTGCCGCGAGCGCCGCTTCGCGCAACATTTTCGAGCGCTTCGCGCGAATCCGCCGACGATCGACAACTCCTCGCGGTACGTGCGCCCGAGCGAATTCGGATCGAGATCGATGTGCACGATGCGCGTGCCCTTGCCCGGGTACTGAAATACGTTGGTCCCCATCGAGCTCAATTTCGTGCCGATCGCGAGGCAGAAATCCGCGGCGGCGAGCGTGTCATTGGCGACCTTGCGTGAATAGCGGCCGCACACGCCGACAGCCAGCGGATGCGTGTCGGCAATGCTGCCTTTGCCGGCCATCGTGGTCACGACGGGAATGTTCAGCGCCTCGGCGAGCGCGGTCAGCTCTTGCCACGCTTCGGAGAGAATCACGCCGCCGCCGGCAATCAGCACGGGTTTTTCGGCGCTCGCGAGCAGAGCGATCGCGCGCTCCACATCCGGCGCGACGGGTGCCACTCTCAACGCGGGAGTGCGAAGAAACGCGGGCTCGGCATAAATCTCGGGCGGAATCGTGAGCTTCTTGCCGAACCAATCCGCGGGGATGCCGAGATACGATGGTCCCGGCACGCCGCTCACGGACGCGCGCACGGCTGTGCGCAACACGTCGGCGATGCGCTCGGGCTGCGGCAGGTCGCCCGCCCACTTCGTCATCGAAGGGAACATCGACGTCTGCTCGAGTTCCTGATACTCGTAGCGGTAGCGCGTCTTCGTCGTGGTCGTGCCGCTGATGGCGATGAGCGGGCTCGACGCCCAGTACGCGTCGATGATCGACGCGGGCAGATACGTCGCGCCGGGGCCGAACTGCACGATGCCGAACGTCGGCTTGCCGGTCACGCGCGCGTAAGCGTCCGCCATGGCCAGGGCCGAGCGTTCGCTGCGCCCCAGGACCACGCGCACGCCTTCACGATTCTGCATTTCGATCAGCGCATCCTGCGGCGCGCCCGTCAGAGTGAAGACGTACTCGGCACCGTACGCGCGCAAGAGTTTCGCCAGCGCCTGCGATACCGTCAGTGTGTTTGCCGAATCTCCCGCAGGTGTGCTCGTCACAGTTTTGTCCTCATTTCGACGCATAAAAAAGATTTCGCCACAAGAGGGGACAGAGACAAGCAAGAGAAACACGGTAGCAACTCCCCGAGCAAAGTTTTCCTCTGATTTCTTCTCTGTGGCCCTCTGTGTCCTCTGTGTCAAATCGCGTCTCTTACTTAATCGCCAGCGGATTCACCGGCGACGCCACCGCGCCTGTCACCGGCAGCGCCGGCGCCACGAACAGAAACTCGTAACGCTTGTCCTCCGCGCACTCCCTCGCCAGTTCCCCGAGATCGAAAATTTCGCCCACCGTGAGGCCCATGATCGGAATGGAAATCCAGTGCCAGGGCTGATTGGCTTCGTCCGATTCGTTCGGACGCACCTCTGCGCCCCAGGTGTCGGTGGCAATGGCCGAGACTTGCTTCGTGTGCAGCCAGTCGAGCGTCTCAAACGCGAGGCCCGGAGCGTCGCCGCCCGAATAGCCGTCCCACGTTTTCGCGGAAAGCATCGCTTCCATCTGCCCCGTGCGCACCAGCAAGATAATCGCCGCGCCGCACTTCGACGCCAAAATGCCGCTCCGCCTGGTCGAGCATTTCGTTGGTGATCGCGAAGGCGTCCGGGAGAGCATTCCATTCCAAGCATGCGCGGAATGTCGAGCAGCACGCCGCGCCCCACCATGCGATCCTTGGTTTTCTCGATGCCGCATTTCTGCGCGCCCGCCGAAGTCACCGTGCGGCAGTCGTACCCGTTCCACATGTGATTGCCGTAAAAAATGTGGCCGAGCCCGTCCCACTGCGTGCCGCATTGCGTGGGCATCATGATCACGTCGTCCGAGGCGCGAATTTTGCGGCTGTCCAGCACGCCCGAGTAGGCGTCCGTCCCGGTGCGCAACATCAGGTGGACGGGATTAAACCGTCCCATCGCGGGATATTTCGTCTTCCCGCCCTGCGGCCCGCGATGGTCGAACGGCAGCGCGAGCGAAATGACTTTGCCCTTTTGCACGAGCCGCGTCGCCGCGACGATGTCTTCCGGCCGCGTGTAGTTGAGCGTGCCAATCTCGTCGTCCGCCCCCCAGCGTCCCCAATTTTTCAGCCGCTCCGCCGCCGCGTGTATGTCGGCCATCGTCAACTTGCGCGCAGATGCTCCCGTTTCCGCCATCCGTCCTCCCAAGTCCTGGTCCACTGTTGCAGGATAGTTCGCACTGATTCTCGCAGCCAGTCATTGTACTGGAATCGCGCACAAGGTGCCTGCCGTTTTTGCCGCCGACTCACTGAAGTGAATTTCCGCAAACATGTAGCACAGGCTTCAGCCTGTTGGGTTTCGTCCCTGCAAAGCCCAAAACCCACACGCTGAAGTCTGTGCTACCAATGCGCGCGAAGAAGAATTCCCCATAAAAATAAGGCTACTTCTCCGGGAGGGCGAAAACGTAGAGCGCGTTGCCGCTCGTCGGGTAGTGGACATCGGGCAGGATCGTGCGCGGCACGTTGCGCGGGCTGCCGCCGCCGAGGCCTGTGGTGACGGCGACGTATTGTTTGCCGCCGATGCTGAACGTTACGGGAAAACCTTGCACCGATGTGCCGAGGCGAATTTGCCACAGCGTTTTGCCGGTGTTGACGTCGACGGCGCGGAAGACGCGGTTGAGGTCGCCGACGAACGCGATGCCGCCGGCAGTCGATAGCACGGCGGTGAGGAACGACGGCCGCTGCTGCACGTTCCAAACTTCCTTCATCGTCTTGACATCGAAGGCGGCGAGCCTGCCGACGTTGCCGTCCGTGCCGGGCATTTCGTAAAACAGGCGGTCGCCCATCGTGCCGCCCGAGCCGTCGGTGAACTCAACTTTTCGTCCGGACATTTCCATGCAGCTCTGGCTGAGCGGAATGATGAGCCGCTCGGTGGCGGGATCGTAGCTCATGGCCTGCCAGTTGTGGCCGCCTTCGGTGCTGGGGCAAACCGGAGTCCACTTGCCGATTTCCTGTTCGAGGATGTCGGGCCGGTAGGCAAGCTTGCCGGTTTTCGCGTCGACATTAAAAATATTCTGAAATAAAGTTTCCTTGGCGCCGAGAAATTCCCCGGTCTTGCGATCGAGTTTCCAGAGGATGCCGGCCTTGCCGATGGTGAAGAGAGTTTTGCGGTCGCCGATATCGACCAGCACGCGCTCGTACACTTCGTCCATGTCGAGCGTTTCGCCTTGCACATGCTGGAAATACCACGCGAGCTTTCCATCGTCGGGCTGCAGCGCGAGCGTCGAACTCGAGTACAGCGCCGCGCCCTTCGTGCCGCGGCTCACTTGCATCCACGGCTTGGCCTGCGCTACGCCCCAGTACGTCAGGTTCAGTTCGGGATCGTAGCTGCCGGTGATCCAGGTTTCCGCGCCGACGCGCAGCATGTTCGGCAGATCGCCCCAGGTGTCGCCGCCGGGCTCGCCCGCGCGCGCAATCGTGTTGAAGCGCCACAGCAGTTTTCCGGTCGCGGGATCGAACGCGCTGATGAAGCAGCCCTGATCTTTTTCCTGCGCCTTGTAACGGTCGCATCCGTTCTCGCCTTGAATCACCTGGCCGTGAATGACGATCGGGCCGCTCGAACTTCCGTAGCCCTTGGCATGGTCGCCGACCATGACGTCCCAGACGGTTTTGCCGGTGCGCGCGTCGAGTGCGAACAAGTGCGCGTCCGTGGTCGCCGCAAAAACTTTGTCCTGATAAATGGCGAGATTGCGCATCGCGCCGGTGCCGCCGCCCAGGCCCGGGGGCCGCAGGCGATTTTCCCAGATGAGGTCGCCCGTGCGGCCGTCGAGCGCCTGCAAGATGTTGTCGGTATTTGTCAGATAGATGATGCCGTTGTGCACCAAGGGCGTGGGCTCGCTTGCCCCGGCGCTGTCGTTCATATTCCATTCCCAAACGAGCCGGAGGTCTTTCACGTTCTCGCGATTAATTTGCGCGAGCGCGCTGTGATTCCACCCCTGGTAATTGCCGCGGACGATGAGCCAGTCGCTCGGGTCGGCCTTGAGGAGCATCTCGTCGGTCACCGGCACGTAATTCTTTACTTCGCCCGTGACGGTGAGTCCGAGAGGCACGCCGGCGGCTCGCGGCGGAGCGGAAGCGCGTGGCGCGGCCGTCTCCCCCGCCATTTGCGGCACGGACGGTGGCGCATCGCCCGTCGCGACGGCCCCAATCGGGACGATCGTCTCCGGCGTCAGCGGCTGCGTGCCTGCCGTAGCGCCGTTCGCCTGCAGAATATACGCGACCAGATTGACGGCGTCCTGGTCGCTGAGCGAACCGGGATTGCTGATCGGCATCGTATTCCGGATGCGAGTGAAGAGGTCGCTCGTCGGGCGGTTGCGCCACATGTTCATGAAATTGGCGCCCGACAGCGGAGGCGCTTCGAAGGTGCCTTTCAGGTCGGGCAAGTGGCACGTCGAGCAGGTAGCTTGGTAAGTGGCGCGCCCGGCGCTTGCTTGCTCGGTGGTGAAGGGGCCGGTCCGTGCGGGTTGCTGCGCGGCCGCAATTGCAATGGAGATGCCAAGAGCCGCTATCGCTCCGCAAATCACAAATCTCCCAACTTTCCGTTCCGGCATCGTTCGCTCCACTCAATTGCGGCTTGCGGAAAAAACAAATTCAAAACCTCAGGGGTTAAAACCCCTGATGAGGGCAGATCATTTTATCGTGCCTAAAGGCACGACCCACAAAGCGTCGGAATTGTGCTATCGCACTTCACTTCAAAAGCCAGCCCCACAAATTTCCATCCGGCGCGCGCTCGGATTGAATTTGCACGTACAAGCGGCCGTTCCGAAGGTCGGCAATCTGCTCCGGCGTCAGTTCGAGCGTGCCGCTGACCGTGCCCTTCTCCGCCTTCGTGACCGTCAAATCGAGGATCGCCGGCCCGCGAATGCCTTTCGGCCCGCGGTGAATCTGCACCGTGGTGGCGGGCGAGCGCAATCCCTCAAACGTTCCCTGAACTGTAAGCTGCTTGCCCTGCAGAGTCGCGGCGAGCGAGCCGGTTCCCGCGATGGTGGACATCATCGACAGGTTGATGGGCACTGGCGACAGGCGCGCTTTGAATAATTCCGCGTTCTGCCCGTTTTGAGCGGCGCCGCCAGACACGAGCGACAAAAACGCTGCCGCCAGGAATGCCGCTATTGCCGCCGGTCGCCCCCGCCGCATTGCCATCGTTTGCCTCACCCAGGAAGGCCAATGAATCTGAAATCTCAAATTTGAGATTTCAGATTTAAATTCGCACAACTCCACCATGCACTGCAGCGGAAGGATTACGCCCTCTACTGATCCGCCGAATCGATCCGCCGAATTTGCCCATTAATTCGCCAACGGATTTGGACGCACTTGAATGTGATCGACCGAGCCGATTCTGGTTTCCGTGAATTTGGGCAAGTACGAGCTATACGTCGCCCAAATCCCGCGGCCCTTCCAACCCGCCTTGGCGTCATCAATTCGGCCATCGAGTCCGCGCGTGTAGAAAGGTATTGGATACGCCATGCGGAACACCGAGAACGTTTCCTTCTTCGGATCGAAAATCAGCATCGAATCCGAAGTTGTTCCGGTAATGATCACCGTGTCCTTGCCAAGCCCGAGCGTATCGAATTGATCGACCCACAAGAAATAGGGATATTCGGTGCTGCCGGTTTCCATACCTGTGCCCGTAAATTTTGGTCCCGGCAAGTCCCAATACTTGAATTTCCCGGTCTTAGGATCCAAGCGTCCCAGGTGACCGCTGCCGGCCGAAAACCACAAAGTTCCGTCCGTGCTGAAGTCAACGCCGTGCGAGAGACGTCCCGGAAGAGGCAGCGGGTAATCTTTGAACTGCCGCGTCTTTGGATCGAGCATAAACAGCTTGTTCTGCGGTCCATTCACTTCTGGAACGGACAGCCACACGGTGCCGTCGACGGGGCTTACAGCCGTCGCGTACCCGGAAGTCGGAACGACCTTCTTGGTATCCATGTCGACCCGCATCCAGGCATTTTGCGCGGACGCCTCGGTCCCTTCTGGATTTGCCGGATCTATCTTGGTCGTGTCAAGTTCCCCCAGCACATCGCCGTCGGTCCAGATCCGCCCTTGCCAGTCGAATTGCAAGTGATGCGTGTTGTAGGAAGTGTCGACTCCAACAAACTTATTCGTTTTCGTATCGTAGTATCCGAGTTGCATTCCGTGACTGCGCGACAGCAGGGCCTTGGCCGCCACTTCAATCGCCGCCGGGTCACTCGTGTCCGAGGCGATGGTGCTCGCGGACCATTTTGGATTATTTTCCACGCCAGGGGGGCGAACCGGTTCCGTCATCCATACCCTGCCTTGCTCGTCGAGCATTGGATTGTGCGGGCTGGCCATCCAGGAGTCAGGCGTTTCACGATCGTGGTAGTAGTCCACTTTCGCGTTGTACCCATTCGCGTTTCGGGGCTGCACCTGGAGCGCTTCGACAGTGTTCTTTACCGGGTCCAGAACCCACAATACGCCGCCGCCTGTCCGATCTGCTCCGTAGACTTTTCCATTCGCGTACAGGGTGGGATTGCGCTTGTCGGTGGAAGTTACATCGTGGAAAAAAGATTCACGCGTTCCCCAATCCCATTGCGTCACCACAAAGTTGCGCTCGATCCCGGTTGGCCGCGGCGGAGATGGAGGCACTTCCCCTGCCTTGATGCGTGTCGTCCAATCGACAAGAGTCTTCTCGAGCAATCCTCTGCCAAGCTGGTTGGCAGCACGATTCATCCCTTGATTGCGCTGAAAGATGCTGTCCCAATCATCCATGTCGGTATGGCGGCGCGTCGCCACCATTCCGATTTGATGGCACTGGTTGCATCCACCCCGGAAGGCTGCAAGCCACTGTTCCTGTGTGGCATACCCCGCGGGGAGATCTTCCTTCGCTGGAGGATGAATCATTGACGTCCAATAGCTGGCAGGATAGATCTTCGCCGCCTCTTGCGGCGTTGCGGCGTTCGCCACTTGAATCTTCACCTTTGAACCGCGCGCAGCCGCAACGCGCTCCGAGTCCTTCAGTCCGTAGCCGCGCACCCACAGCTCATACGCCCCCTCCGGCAAATCGGGCACGAGGAATCGTCCTTGATCGTCGGTGACCACAATCTTGCGGAACGGCACTTGCAACTTTGTTTCCGCGATCACCCAGACGCCGGCCTCCGGCTTTGCGCCGTTGCTGTTCACCACGACGCCGCCAATGCTGCTCTTATCGACTTGAACCCCGAAAGCGCTTTGCGGGCCGCCGGCAACCGGTCGTGACGTGAAACAAATCAGCGCCACGAGAGACCACATCATTGCGCGTGTCATTGCTCGCATGTTAGTCCTCCTCTTGCAATCCGCCAGGGGTTCTTGTTTTGGGTCAGCCCGATATAGCTGCACCGGGATATATATACTGAAGTGGACGAAACTGCCAATTCTTTGGTTTCGCGTTTTGCACGAGTAGCACAGGCTTTAGCCTGTGGATTTTGATTTTTGCTCACCCAAGAAACCCCACAGGCTGAAGCCTGTGCTACTCAACCCTTCGTTCCGGATTAGTGCCCAACGTGCTCGTGCGGCTGGCTCTGCTCGATTTCGTAGCGAATCACGGCGAGAGTTCGATAAACGGCGTGCACGAATTTTCCGTATGGCGCGGAAACGAACAAGGCCGCGATGCACGCAAGGTGCAGCACCAGAATGCTCCCCATCGCCGCCGTGGCGCGAAGGATGAGCGTCAGCATGCCCGTCAGCGCCGTGAGGCCGAGCGTCACCAGAAAAACGTAGTCCATGCCGGAAGCGGCTGCCGCCGCGGGCTCGCGATCGCTTTGCAATTTGTAATAGATCAAGCCGCCCGTTCCGATGATGAGCGCCACGCCGCCTATGCAGCCAAAAATCACGGGTGCGCTCGTCAGCGCGTACGGAGGAAGCCGATGGAAAAAATCCTGGTAAACGAAGGCCAGCGTCGTGGAAACAAAATCGCTCGTGAGTCCCCAGAACGTGAGCGAGTGATAGGCGCGCCGAACGGAAGATGGCCGCTCGTCCGGATAAAAGCATCCGGGTCCGCCGCCTTTCAGGTATCGCAATCCGAGCGCCGCTCCCACGGCCGCAGCCAGAGTTTTCAAATTTCCATTTTCGTTCAGCGCGCTGCTGGTTTCCGACCAGAAACGCGCGCCGCCGCGCAGCCACACGGCGATTCCGTAGAAAAATAAAATCAGCGCGCCTGCCACCATCGCGAGATACGGCACGACTTCGTAGAACGCGCCGGGGCCAAGATGCGCCACGAACAAATTTCCCGATGGAATGAAAAGCAACGCGAGAACGGCGACGAGCGCCGCCATACCGGCGGCCAGGAAAACGGTCACGCTGCGATTTTTGAACGCGCGCCCGAGGAATGCGGGCCAGCTCCAGCGGCGGTAGGTCTCGATCCGCGACTCCGCCAAAATCTGTGGAATGTTGATCGCGAATTCGTGCGGCGGCGTGTACATGCACGCGTAATAGCAGGCGCGGCAGTCGTGGCAAAGGTTGGAAAGATAAAAAACGTCGCCCTGCTTGAAATCGCGGCGCGTTTCAATCGCGCGAAATACGGGACAGTAACCCTCGCAGTAACGGCACGCGTTACAAATGACCAGCTGGCGGCCGGCTTCCTGAATGACGTCAAGCCCTGGCATTTGCCGCCGCCTCCCTGCCCGCGAGTCTGCCGAACACGGAACCGATCGTCAGGCCGAAACCTCCAAGATAACCCTTCGTGAGAATATTTCCGGACATGATTTCTCCCGCCGCAAAAACATTCTGGAAGGTCCGCCCATTCTGATCGACGACGCGCGCGCATTCGTCCACCGCGACTCCCATATACGTGAACGTGATCCCCGGCCGCAGCGGCAGGCCATAAAACGGAGGACGATCGATTGGAAGCGCCCAGTTGCTTTTTGGCGGCGTGATGCCTCGCGTGCAGTTTCCGTCCAGGCGGTCCATGCGCAGCTCCGTATTTCCGGCCGCCGCGCGATTGTATTCCGTGACGGTGTTGACGAATGTGCCGGGATCGAGGCCAAGCAAAGGTGCGAGCGCTTCGAGCGTCTCGGCCTGATACGGTTTGAACATCGGCGGGAGAAACCGGTCAATCGTCTTTGCGTCGACGATGCAAAACGCGATCTGTCCGGGCTGCGCGGCAATCAGCGTCCCCCAGATCGCGTACCGCTTGGGCCAGATGTCCTCGCCTTCGTCGTAAAAGCGGCGCGCGTCCCGGTTCACGACGATTCCGAAAGGAGTCGCATCGAGCCGCGTCACGATGCCGCCGTCAAATTTCGGCGCGCGCGCATCGACGCCAATCGCATGAAAACCTTTCGGATCGCCGATCGACTTTGCTCCATGTTTCATCAGCGCAGCCAGCAACGTGCCGTCATTGTAAGGCGAGCCGCGAATAATAAAATTTTCGGCCGCGTCGCCCCAATGCCGCTTCAGCCATTCGATATTCGCTTCGTAACCGCCGGCGGCAACGACCACGGCGCGCGCGCGAATCAGTTCTTCCCCATTTTCGTTTTTGAGCCGCACGGCCTCGAAGCGATTGTTCTCGATCGACCAGATCTTCCACCAGCGCGTTGTAGCGCACGTCAATTCCCATGCGCGCCGCCGTTTGGTAGTACGTGTTCAGCAGCGCCTTGCCGCCGCCGAGAAACCAGCGATTCGTTCGCCCCAAATGCAGCGTCCCCGCCAGCGGCTGTTGCCAGTGCACCCCGTGCGCGCTCATCCATCGCGGGAAGCGTGCTCGATTCGCGTATCGCCAGCTTGGCAAGATCGAGATTCGCGGGGCCGCCCGTCACGCCAATCAAATCCTGCAGATGTTCCTCTTCGGAGTACGGCCCGGAAAAAAATTGGTCGGCGGCGGCGTGCGAGCAGCGGATATTGCGCGTGTGCCGCGTGTTCCCCCCGCGCACATGCTCCGGCGAGCGCTCAAGCACAAGCACGCGGCGCCCCGCTTCACGCGCCGCGAGCGCCGCGCAAAGCGCAGCGTTCCCGCCTCCCACCACGATTACGTCGTAGTTCTCCGCCATGCTTCTCCGCTTGCGGAAAAACTCAACTTTTTGTCATTCCGAGGCGCGCTGCGCGCCGAGGAATCTCTCTTTTCCTGCGTTTAAACCAAAGAGAGATTCCTCACTTCGTTCGGAATGACAAAATATAATTGCTTTTTCCGCAGCCTGTTCTCCCCGGAAACAATGTTCTGCGATTGAAATTGCCGTGTGCGACTAGGAAGTATACCCCAGGCGAGTGACCGTCCCTCCGAGGCGCACCCGCATTCTTGGGCTATTCCTAAGTTTTTCAGGGTTGTTCTGGGTTGTGCTTGGGTGCCCCATCCTTGCGCCTTTTGCAAGGGTGGGAGTTTCGGTTTGGGAGTTTTGGTTCTTGATCGATTTATCGTGTCTTGAGAATCGGACCGATGCGGATTAGGAATCCGTCCCACGGAAAATTTCGACCACTATTCTCACGCGGCGACCTGCTTTTGTTTTGCCCAAAGTCCCGGAGGGACGCTACAACGTAGCCCACCGTGGAAACGGTGGGGTCACGGAGTGGGGGCACGGAGCGCGTTATTTTACAGCCCCGTAGGGGCGGCACAGGGTCAACCTTGTGCCGCCCCTACGGGGCTTAGCTCTCTGCCCTCACACGTACCCACCGCTCGCGCGGTGGGCTACGTTATTTCGTCCCTGACGGGACTGGCCAAGATGTAAAAAACGATTCTTCGTTCTGAGGGACAAACTCTTAGTGTCCGAGTTTAAGGAGTTGCGTCGGCGCGGGAAGGGCGGAGCGCGGTGAACAGAAAAAGGCGAAAGTCTGGCCAACCCACCAGGTTTCTTTTCACACCCTATCTTTTTTCCCTTGATTGCATTCCCGACACAAAGTTTGCAAATTACGAACATCATTAGTGCCGTTTTTTGCCAGGGGGGTTATGTGGTCAATTTCAAGTTCTGTGGTTTTATCTTTCCCCGGGCTTCTACCGCAGCTTTTACATGTGTAATTATCCCTTTTTAAAACCGTCCATCGAACATTTAATGGAATGGTTTTTCGTTCACTCTTAGTTTTAGATTTTAATAACAACTGTTCTCTGGTTATTTTCCCATCGTGAAACAATGCAATTTGTTCACAGGCGGATCTAACGCTGCCCCAGTTCTTTTTATATGGGTGCTCTGATATTTTCCTTCCGTATTTCGCTAACTGTCTTCTGCTAGGAGGAAACTTTATCTCTTTCCAAATATTTTCTAAATTTTCAATCAGATCCTCGGGGGTATACTGTCTTTCACGTCCGCCCCCAATACCGATAATTCGAAGCGCTTTATTCCAAGAACCGAATCTGCTAACGACCGTTCCCGAACATGCAATTTTTCCATTCCATTTATCGTATTCCTTCGTGGAAAAATATTCTTTATTCTTTAATTTTGCGTAAACTTCCAACGACTCAAGTAAATCCTTGTCAGGGATTCTTACTTTCTTTGCGTTTAAATCAAAATTAAAATCGTCTTTCAACATAGTTATTTGATTAAATCTTCCATTGGAACGCCTAGTCCTTTGGCAATCATTTGCACGCTTGGCTTGATGGCCGAAATTGTCCCCGGCTTAGTCGAAAGCATCTGCCCTCGGAGGTCGGCACGTTACGTGACCAGGGCCTGCTGAGTCAACGACATATTCAGTTTGGCGGGCGAGCCAGGGTCTGAGCAATTGTGAGCTTGCGCGGGCCTCACCGCTCGCGACTTTTCGACCGGGGGGCCGGAGACCGGCCCCTTACCCTTCCCACGGGTTGGGCGCCAGCGCCTCGATGTCGCTCATCACTTCGACCACCGCTGGGCGGCCGCTCGAAATGGCTTGATCCAGGGCGGAGCGCAACTCGGCGGGTTTTGTGACGCGAATTCCCAGCGCGCCCATGCTTTCGGCAATCGCGGCAAAGTTGACCTGGGAAAAATGCCACATCTCGCTCTGCTTCTTCGACGGTTTTCCGCCGTAGGCCTGCTGGAAAATCAGGGTTTCCTGATTCAGGGCGTTGTTGTTGTTGACGACTGTCACGGTGGGAATTCCGCAGCGCACCGCGGTTTCCAGTTCCTGCAAGTGATACCAAAAGCCGCCGTCGCCCGTGAAGCAGACCACCGGTTTTTTTGGCATCGCGACTTTCGCGCCCAGGGACGCGGGAAAAGCCCAGCCCAGCGATCCGGCCGCGCGAATGAAATCCCACGGCTTCGTAACCCAGAACTGCTGCGCCGACCACATGCCCGCGTGGCCCGTGTCGCAAACGACGATGGTGTCCTGCGGCAGCCAGTCGCCTACTTCCTTCAGAATTCGTTCCGGGCGCATCGGCACGGCGTCGGAATCTCTCAGCGGCTTTACTTCCTCGCGCCATTTTTTCACCGCCGCGCTCGTTTCCTCGACCCACTTGGCATTGCGCGCGCCCTTGCCTGAATCCCCGGCAACCGCCTGGTTCAACAATTGCAACGCGACTTTCGCGTCGCCCAGTATCGAGACGGCATTCGGATAATTCCTCCCCAAATCGGCGGGATCGATTCCAATCTGAATGACGGGCGTGCCCTCCGCCGGAATTTTCCAGAAGTGCGTGACTTGCCCGGCGGTCTGGCTCCCGATGTAGAGAACGAGATCGGCGCGCATCAGAATTTTATTCGTGCAGGAGCGCGAATACGTTCCCGGGACGCCGATATAAAGCGGATTGTTGTCCGGGACCAGGGACATAGCGTTCAGCGAAGTCGCCACGGGAATCGAAAGAGTTTCGGCAAGTTTCAAAACTTCCGGCCCGGCGCCGGACAATCGCGCGCCGCCGCCCACGACGATCACAGGCCGCTTCGCAGCCTTCAGAATTCGCGCGGCCTCGGCAACGCTCGCCGCCTCTGGCGCGGGCCGGTAGGCAGGAACGTGCGTGGACGTTTCTTCCGCAATCATTGTCAGGTCGGCCACATCGTGTTCGATGTCGCCTTCTTTTCCCGCGAACAGCAGATTCACCGGCGCGGGCGTGCCGGACGTGGCCTCGCGAAACGCCTGCCGCAACAGGTCGGGCAAACGGCCCACGCTGTCCACCTGAAAATTCGCTTTCGTCACCTGAGAGAAAATCGGAAAGTCGTCCATTTCCTGATAATTGATTTTGTGTTTCTGGTGGCCACATCGGCCGCCCGTAAGAGCGATCACAGGGCTGTGCCCCATGTACGCGTCGCGCAAACCCGCCGCCAGATTCGCCGCGCCCACGGCCTGTGCGGCGCAGATGCCGGGACGCCCCGAAGCGCGCGCGTAGCCGTCCGCCATGTAGGCGGCCGCCTTTTCGCCGTGAGTCAAGACGCGCTTGATGGGCATGTCATCCATTTCGGCGAGGGCGCGGCTAAGCATCGTGGGGACGAAAAAGAAAGCCGTCACGCCCTGGGCATTCAGAAATTCCGCGATAAATCGGCCGCCGGTGATTTTTGCCAAAGTCTGCTCCCTCTGAAACATGAAATAAGTAAAATGGATTTGCGCAACAAGTGGCGCCGGCATTGAGACTCGACCCCGCCGCCAATCCTGAAACGCGCAAGTTATTGATAGCATAAAAAAGTTAAACCGCCAAAACCGATGAAAACGTGCATTGTAATGGGTAGCCGGCGTCGATCGAAGCGTTCGAGCTTCGCAATCACATGAGGCGCGCCTTCTATTTCAGTGTAGTCTGCTATTCTGGACGACCGGCCAATGGAAATTGTCCGGCCATGTAGAAATGAATGTCCGCATTCGGGGCGTACGAGAAATCGAAACCCATCCTGGGGAGAAGTGGTTTTGGATGACGCAAACTGCAATTCACAGCCAGCGAAAGAAAAGCAAGAAGACCGGGCTCGGCGGCTCTTTATCGGAGCCCTGGCGATTTGCGCGCTGGTATCGATCGCGCTGTACAATGGTTATCCCACGCTCTTCTCGGATACCGGCGGTTACCTCTTAACAGGCAAGTTTTTTGTCGCGCTTCCTCCGTTTCGCGCGCCCGGCTACGCCATCTTCACAAAACTCACGAGCTTGGGTATTAGCGCCTGGTTCACGATCGCGACGCAGGCAGTCATGGTCGTTTACGTCTTGCACGAAACCTGCGATTACCTGATCGAAGGCGACCGTAAGTTTGCCGGCCTCTGCTTCCTTGCCAGCGTCTGCGCCATGGCAGCGCTGACGAGCCTGCCCTGGCTGGTTTCGCTGCTCATGCCTGACGTTTTCGCGGGCGTGCTATTTCTGTCGGCGTTCTTGCTGGCGTTCGCCGATGAATTACGCCCCATTCAACGAATCGTCCTGGCTGCGATTTTCGCGATCTCGGTCGCCGCACACACTTCGCTATTTCCAATCGCGGCGCTGTTTGTCGTGGCTGTAGTCATCCTGAGGCATGTTAGCTGCCCGCCGCGCGTGTTGCCTTCGACAAAGTCCGTGCTGGTTTGGCTGCTCGTTCCGATCATTGCGGCAGGATTCTTCACCGCGGGCCTGAATCGCCAGATGGGCCTCGGCTTTAGACTTTCACCGTCGAGAAATGCATTCTTGCTGGCCAGGCTTTTTGGCGATGGCCTGGCGGCGGATTTCCTCCGTGCAAACTGTCCGCAGCGGGACTTTGTTTCCTGCCGATATCTTTCTCATCTTCCCACAACGCAGGAACACTTCCTGTTCTGGGACCCTTTATTCCCTGAACTCCTCAAAGGGCACCAGGATGAGATGGAAAAAATTGTGCGTGGAACAATTCTCGCCTACCCCGTCAGGTTCGTGACAAGCAGCGCCAAGGAGACCTTGCTCCAACTTGCCGCCCTGCGCACGGGGGACGAAATTCGCTCTTACGGGGCCAGAGAATGGAATAGCGGCGTCATCCCGCGAGTGTTTCCCGGCGATTGGCAGGCATTTTTGAACTCCAGGCAATATCGCGACCGACTGATCACTTTGGCGAACGGAGCTGCCGTAGTTGACACGACCGTATTCTGGCTAAGTCTTGCGACTTGCCTGCTGCTTGCGGGGACTGGCCGTTTCGGACGGATGAACATGTTCTTCTATTCGGCGATCGCATATCTCGTGATTAACGCATCGATTTGCGCCACGTTCGCCGGAGTGTACGATCGTTACCAAGGCCGAGTGGCATGGATTATTCCCTTTTGCCTGACCGCTTACATTGGTTGTCTGGCCAGGGATTGGAAGCCCTCGGGGTCTATTGAGGAAATAGAGGAGTTGGAAGCACGCGCAGAATGAATGGTGCCGGCGGTGAGACTCGAACTCACGACCTAGGGATTATGAGACCCTCGCTCTACCCCTGAGCTACGCCGGCAAAAATAAAGCTCTCCATGTTACGGATGCCTTCCAAGGACTGTCAAGCAGGGAAAGGGTAGCTGAAACGAACAGTGTTTGTCCAAGCCAGTCCAATCTGGAACAAGAAGCGAAGTCTCTCGAACCGCTTTACCACCGTCTTTGGCGATGTCATTGAAAAAACAGATTTTAGCGGCAAGCCCTATTAGTACTGACGTACCGTTGACCTCGCCCTTTCTGCATTCTACTCTAATCGTGGACAATGCGAATAGAGCTGCCCCGTATTGCACGGCAAGAGTCGCGCATCGGGACATTGTCCGAGGGTATTGACCGTTTAGACACATGGTAACAATTCTGTTCCGTTAAGGAACAGAACTACATATACTCCCTCCGGGTTAGTTTCCCTTCCGGAGGGCCTATGTCTAAGTGTCTGACGGTAGTCGCTCTTGTATTGCTTGTGCTGACGGGAGCAATGGGGCTGCGCAATATCTCGGCCGCAAATGCCGCGACGTTCTCAGCTTCAAGTCTCTCGGCTCCTGCATTTTGGGCAACTGCGATTGGCCCTGCCCCGCCGATTCCGCGAGGTGGTGGCAATGTGGTGGCAACCGCTATCGGCCCTGCCCCGCCGATTCCGCGAGGTGGTGGCAATGTGGTGGCAACCGCCATCGGCCCTGCCCCGCCGATTCCGCGAGGTGGTGGCAATGTGCGGGCAACCGCCATCGGCCCTGCCCCGCCGATTCCGCGAGGTGGTGGCAACTAGTTAGAGCGTGACACCCTGTAGGCGACTGGGTCCACGCGGAGGTAATCTAACCGTGCTGGGCCCAGTCGACTACGCGCTTCTGTTCGCGGGTTTTGCCGCGCACGTTTTTGCTTTGGTTTGCCTCCTCAAGAAACGAATCATTGCCCAGCATTTTACCCTCATCCTTTACCTGTGTTTTTCCATTGCTGTTGGAATAGGCCGCTGCAGTATTCTAAAAACGGCTGGATTCACTTCAAACGCTTATCTGTATTTTTATTTTTATTCCGACGCCTTAACCACGATCTGCCTGTATTTTGTTTTGATGACTCTCTATGCGCATGTGTTTTCTGAAATGGGCGTGAACAAGCACGTACGCGGGGGGGCGATGCTGCTTCTGGCTGGAACCGCCGGGATTTCCTATCACATGGTTGCGGCGTCCAGCGACCGGCTGGTTACGCACTTTGTTGTCGAACTGGGTCAGAACCTTTATTTTGTCGGGGTCCTGCTGACGTATTTGCTCTGGGGCGCCATGGTAAAGCTGCGGGAAAACAGGACGCGTTTGATGCAGATTGTCCTGTCGATGGGTGTGTATCTCAGCTTATTCGCGGGCAGCTATGCGTTAGGGAATCTTTACCCGGACCTTCCGGTATGGCGTTATCTTTATCCTCTCATTAACATGTGGCTGCCGGTTTCCTGGACTTACACTTTTCTGAAAGTTCCTGAGGACGCACGAATCGCCACAGCGAGGGTGCTCGCTCCCAATCGATGATCGCCGGATTGATCTTCGCTATTTCTATTATGACGCTGCTGCAATTCTTCGTCTCCTATAGCCGTTCCCTGATCGCTGAATCGCAGGGCCATGAACTGTCCGAGCAAGCGCGCGAAATCTGCGGCCTCACGGCCGAGGCAGTGACGGTTGACCAATTCCGGCGTCTCCAGCAACTGATCGCTCTATGTCCCGAACCCGGTGGGGACGGCATTGAAGTTCGAGCGATCGCCTTGTATTTCCGCTTGGTTGGCTTGGCGCGTATCTTGCTGAGCTGGGCGATTCCTTCCGCCGCGCCATGGATCGAGGCGGAACGTGGCGGGTGCGCCTACGCCGCCGCCGTGGTTCTGGACCGCCGCATTGCGTACAACCGAATGATGATGTCGCAACAAGCGAACCACTAAATCTGGTCCAGCCGCGCCGCATTCATTTCGATCTGCTCTCCGGAAAGTCTTCTGCTGATTGTGAGATTCCAGCCTTAGTTGTTACCATCGTTACTTCTGGCGGGCTCCAAGCAGAGCCCGCACCCGGCGAAGCAATCCGCCGCTACGGTTTTTTCGGATGAACAAAGACCTCTACAGACGAGTCCTCGAAACCATCGGCCGGCACGCCATGATTCGGCCGGGTGATCGGATTGGCATCGGCGTTTCGGGCGGTGCGGATTCGGTGGCGATGCTCCGAATTTTCGCCGAGTTGCGGACACAACTTGGGATCGCCGTTCTTGTTTTACATTTCCACCATCAGCTTCGCGGAACGGAAGCGGACGAAGACGAACGCTTCGTGAATGCGCTGGCGGAGGAATTCAATTTGGAATTTGAATCCGGCCGAGCCGATGTTGCCGGCGAAGCGCGCCTTCACGGCTGGAATGTGGAAGACGCGGCGCGGCGGTTGCGATATCGATTTTTTGCCTCCGTGGCCGAAGCGCGCGGCCTGAAACGGGTCGCTGTGGCTCATACGGCGAACGACCAGGCCGAAACCGTTTTATCGCATCTGTTGCGCGGCACTGGCCTGACGGGCTTGGCGGGGATCTATCCGGCCGCCGGCCTGATCATTCGTCCGCTGCTGGAATTGGGACGCGAGGAATTGCGCGGGTTTCTTTCCGATTTAGGACAACGCTGGCGGGAAGATGCCACCAATCAAGACACTTCCCGCATGCGCGCGCGGATTCGCCACCAACTGATTCCGCTTCTTCTCCGCGATTTCGACGCCGCTGCGGTGGTGCGCTTATCGCGTCTTGCGAAGCACGCCCGCGAAGACGAAACATTCTGGCGGTCGCTCGAAAACGAACGATTCGATGCATTGGCCTCACGCGAATCTTCGGCTGCGATTTCACTGCGCGTCGAGGATCTTTTGTCGCCTCTGCCTCCGCCGATTCCCGCAGACCGTGGCGCGAGGGGCAACCCAGCATCGTTCCCGGCCCCAACCATGGCTCTAACTCGCCGCCTGGTGCGGCGGATTTTTGCCGAACTCCGGGGCAGCCGAGAGCAATTGACATCGCGGCACGTCGACTCCGTGATTGATCTGGCCACGAAATCTCAAAGCGGCGCGAGGATTGACCTCCCGGGGGTTCGTGTCGAACGAATTTTTGACCGGCTTTGTTTCACGAGTGTTCTCTCTGCGCTGGATACCGCGCAAGACGGTGAAACGGCGCGCCGAAATTGCGATTTTGCTTACAGCGTTTCGCGGCCAGGGCGCCTGGAATCCTCTTCCATTGTTGTTACGGAAATTCACCGCCGCTTCAATCTGAAAATGGTTGACTGGCCTCCGGCTCAGAGCGACACTGTAATGGGTTGGGGTGCCCTTGATTTCGACCGTGTCCAATGGCCATTGGTCCTCCGGAATTGGCATCCTGGCGACTCCTACCGCCCTCATGGGAGTCGGCGCGTTCGAAAGCTAAAACGCTTGCTCCTGGAGTCCCGTGTTCCCCGAAGCGCCCGGGGTAGCTGGCCTGTTTTGACCAGCGAGGGAAAAGTGATTTGGGCATCCGGTTATCCGGTCGCCGAGGAACTTGCGCCGCATCCGGGAACCCAAATTGGCTTGGTGATTGGCGAGGAAGAACTTTAAGGGCCGGCAGCAGGGGATGCGGCCAGGGGCGGCTCCGCGATTCTGAATGGCCATTGAAGAATGAGCGGATTACTTTGGCCCTCGGCATGCATCTAATTGGTAAGGGCAAAAAGGATTCGGAGAAACGTGCCCGTCGAAGTGTCAGCATTTGTATTTTGATGCGCAGGCGATTCCAGGATGCCGCGCGCCGGAAGATCCGGCAGGTGAGGTAAAGCCGTGAACCCGAGTTCGACGTTAAAGACCGTAATGTTCTGGTTGTTCATCATCATGCTGGCCGTGTTGTTGTGGACGCTCGTCTCCAAGAGCGGCCAGTCGGCCCGCGAGGAAGAACCCAGCTACAGCGAGTTCATGGCGCAGGTGGACCGCGGGAATGTGAAAGAAGTTACGCTGTATCTTTCGCCAACAAGCTACGAAATCGAAGGCGAATGGCGCGAGCCCTCCAAGAAGTTCCGCACCACCATTTTCAAGGAAGCCGCGCCGGATTTGGCCAAGACCCTGCGCGACAAGCAGGTCCTGATCAACGTCAAGGAAGTGAATCGCGCGGACTGGGTTACGTTCCTGTTGAATGCGGCGCCGCTCTTTTTGCTCGTGGCCTTCTGGATCTTCATGATGCGGCAGATGCAGGCGGGCGGAAACAAGGCGTTGAGCTTCGGCAAATCGCGGGCGCGCCTTCTCACGGCGCAGCAGAAAAAAGCGACGTTCAAGGACGTGGCCGGAACCGATGAAGCCAAGGAAGAACTCCAGGAAATTATCGAATTTTTGAAGGACCCGCAGAAATTCCAGAAGCTCGGCGGACGCATCCCCAAAGGTGTATTGCTCGTTGGCCCTCCAGGCACGGGAAAAACCTTGCTGGCGCGGGCGATTGCCGGCGAAGCGAACGTTCCATTCTTTTCGATTTCCGGCTCCGACTTCGTCGAAATGTTTGTCGGCGTCGGCGCAAGCCGCGTGCGCGACCTGTTTGAACAGGGCAAGAAGAACGCGCCCTGCATCATTTTCATCGATGAAATTGACGCGGTGGGGCGCCATCGCGGCGCCGGCCTCGGCGGCGGCCACGACGAACGCGAGCAAACACTCAACGCCCTGCTGGTCGAAATGGACGGCTTTGAGTCCAACGAAGGCGTCATTTTGATCGCCGCGACCAACCGCCCCGACGTGCTCGATCCCGCACTGCTCCGCCCCGGCCGCTTTGACCGCCGCGTGGTCGTCGCTCGTCCGGACGTCAAGGGCCGCGAGGAAATTCTCCGCGTGCACACGCGCAAAGTTCCGCTGAACGACGATGTGGACCTGTCCGTGATTGCTCGCGGCACGCCCGGTTTCTCCGGCGCGGATCTCGCGAACCTCGTGAACGAAGCCGCTCTGTGGGCCGCCCGGCAGGGACGAAAGACCGTTTTCATGATTGATTTCGAGATGTCCAAGGACAAAGTCCTGATGGGCGTCGAGCGCAAGTCCATGATTCTGTCCGAGGAAGAGAAGCGCAACACCGCGTATCACGAAGCGGGGCACGCGCTCGTCGCGGCGATCACTCCCGGCACCGATCCGCTGCACAAGGTCACGATTATTCCTCGCGGCATGGCGCTTGGCCTGACCATGCAGCTTCCCATCGACGATAAGCACACCTACACGAAGACCTATCTTGAAGGGACGCTCACCGTGCTGATGGGCGGCCGCTGCGCCGAGGAAATTTTCCTTGGCCACATCACCACCGGAGCGGGCAACGATATCGAGCGCGCCACGGATATCTCGCGCAAGATGGTTTGCGACTGGGGCATGAGCTCGCTCGGGCCGCTGGCCTATGGCAAGAAGGAAGAAGCGATTTTCCTTGGCCGCGAAATCGCGCAGCACCGCGACTACTCGGAAGACACCGCGATTCGGATCGATCAGGAAGTTCATCGCATCGTGACCACCGCCTATAACAACGCGCGCGGCGTTCTCGAGAACAACCGCGACACGCTCGAGCGGATTGCCCTCGCGCTGCTCGACCGGGAAGTCCTCGACGCGACGGAATTAAAGCTCCTTATGGAGAACAAGCCGCTGCCGGAGAAGGTGCGCCCCGCGCCGCCATCGCCGCCGCAGCCTCTCCCCGGCGCCGAGCCCAAGCAAGCGCCACGCCCGGAGCTGCGTCCCGCCCCCGGCTTCAGCAAGGGCTAACGCTTAATTCTTCGAATCCAGTAGGACAGGCTTCAGCCTGTCGCCTTATTATGTAACTTCACATGGAAACCCGACAGTCCCGCCAGCGCCGGACTATCGTACTCATGCGTCCCCCCATCAAGCAGCGAGATCTCTCACGAGACAGTTTGGAAGTTGCGAGTGACTCTCGCAGGAAAAAAGCGTGCGGCGGCTCATCGATTGATGGGTCGCCGCGCGATGGAAGCATCACAAACCGTGTCCGCGTTTAGCGGGGCGCGGTCTTTCCGTTGTGCTTTTCGTTGTAGATCTGGCGGCTGGCGCTGTTCTGACGCCCGTTGATGTTCTTCTTTTCCCCTGGAGTAAGTTTTCCGCCGTTTGCCGCGCGATCAGCGGCGATATGCCGGTTAATGTTTTGTTGGTGATTTTCGGCCTTCGCGGCTTCTGATGGTGACATTTGTCCGCTGGCGACACCGTTCGCAATACGCTGCTGCTGAAGGTTGCGCCGCGCACCCACCTCATTGTTGCCGTAGTTCGCCGTATTGGCATTGTGCTTGTCGTTGTAGATGGAGCGGCTCAGGTTGTTCTGCTGCTGATTAACTTGCTGGCGTTCCTGCGGCGTGAGCGTGCCGCCGTTTGCCGCGCGATCGTTGTGAATCTCGCCATTCAGGTTCGCTTCGCGGCCCTCGATGTTCTTGGTTTCGCCGGGCGTCATTTGTCCGGAAGAGATGCCGTTGGCGATGCGCCCCTGCTGGTTGTAGCGGCGTCCATTCACCGAATCCATCGCCATCGTGCCCGGGCGGCCGTTGTTTACCGACGCAAGCTGATTGTGGTCTAGCCCTGCGGCATGTTCGTGTGACAGTTGGTTGGACGTCGGTTGGAAATGATTTTCGTGCTCGACCGCTTGTTCCGCCGCCGTCGGCCGGGCCATTACTCCGCCCTCGCCGTTGAAGCTGGCACGGTTGTTCACGACGGTCGTGTTGTTGATGACGGTCCGATCGACGTAGGTGTTGTGAACACCCCCGCCCACGTTCATGACGGCTGTGTTGTAGACGAAGCCTCCACCGCCCCAATGGCCGCCCACGAAGCCGACGCCTCCGTATCCAAAGCCGTAGTTAATGCCGCCGTAGAAGCCCACGCGTGGACCCCAGTAGCCAGCATGCCAGCCGTAAAGTCCGCCAGCAAAGCCCCAATAGCCCGGCGTCCAGAGCACGCCCACTCGGGGAGGCATAACCCACACGCCCGGAACCCAGTAATAGCCGGCGACCCCATAGCCCCAATAGCCGGGCGTCCAGAGATACCCGTCTCCGGGGCAAGGCGGCTGGGCGTACACCGGCAAAGCCGGCGGGCCAATCCTGACCGAGACGGCAATCTGCGCATACGATGCCAGGGGAATGACCAACAGAAGCAACAAAAGCAAGAAACTTCGGGGTTTTAGGAACGCTCGCATAAGTAGACCCTCCGTGATATTTCCTGATCTGTGAAACATCGTGCAATCCTGACCTTGGCGGGCTGCCCTTCATACCTCTGGGCAAGTAAATACATCGCGCACCCTGTCCGGCAGCAATCTTGCCTGGCCAGCTCGTCGGAACCGAGGTCGGGCGTTATCCATCTAGTTCAACACGGGTCGCGGCAAAATGTCTCTCAGGTGCCTTCCCGAGGTGTCTTGACGGGCAACTGGCCCCGCGGACGCTCGGTTCGCAAGGCAAGTCGCAGCAATCGGGATTGGTTAGTAGGACAGCCACTCTTTATCCCGAGCCCATGCGAGGGACTGGTTGTCTTGGAAAATGTAAGCAGGCCAAAAGCGGACAGCCCCGCTGCGGCGGGTGGCTATCCTACTAGAACACTGATCGCAAGCAAACCGGGTCGCCGCCGGAGGCTCGGGTGGCAGACCCACTGGCCGCGACGAATGGTATACTAGCCCACTCTTATGGCGAAGCAGACACAGGAGGGCCTCACGAGCATCTCGCCCGAAGTCATGGCGGGCTACGAGCCGGTCATCGGTCTCGAAGTCCACGTGCAACTGAAGACCGCGACCAAGGCGTTCTGCGCCTGCTCGACGCGCTTCGGCGATCCGCCGAATTCGAACACCTGCCCCGTCTGCCTCGGCTTGCCGGGCGCGCTGCCGGTGCTGAACAAGCGCGCCGTCGAGCTGGGCATCCGCGCGGCGCTGGCGTTGCATCTAAACGTGCAGGAATTCTCGCGCTTCGCCCGAAAAAATTATTTTTATCCCGACCTGCCCAAGGGCTACCAGATTTCAATGTACGAATTGCCGCTGGCCACGGCCGGCTGGCTCGAAATCGAGCACGACGGCCAGATCAAGCGCATCGGCATCACGCGACTGCATCTCGAGGACGACGCCGCGAAAAATCTGCACGAAGGATTTCCGGACTCTGCGGAAAAAAGCTACGTGGACTACAACCGCGGCGGCACGCCGCTGGCTGAAATTGTTTCCGAGCCGGACCTGCGCTCGCCGACCGAGGCCCATGCGTATCTGACCGCGCTCAAGCAGGTGATGCTCTACACCGAGGTGAGCGACTGCAACATGGAAGAAGGCTCGCTGCGCTGCGACGCCAACATCAGCGTGCGGCGGCGCGGCGCGGAAAAATTCGGCACCAAGGCGGAAGTGAAAAATCTGAATTCCTTCCGCTACCTGCAGCGCGCGCTCGAATACGAAATCGAGCGGCAAATCGGCGTGCTCGAATCCGGCGGAAAGATCGCGCAGGAAACGCGCCTGTGGAACGTGGCGGCGGGACGCACCGACCCCATGCGCTCGAAGGAATTCGCGCACGACTACCGTTATTTTCCCGAGCCGGATCTGCTTCCCCTGCGCGTCAGCGCCGCGTGGCGCGACGAAATCGCGAGTGCGATGCCGGAGCTGCCGGATGCGAAACGCAAGCGCTTCGTGCGCGAGCACGGCATCACTCCCTACGACGCCGAGGTGCTGGCATCGACGCGCGAGCTCGCGGATTATTTTGAAGGCGTGGTCCGCGCGGGCGCGCCGGCCAAGTCCGCGGCCAACTGGATTCAGGTCGAATTGCTGCGCCAGTTGAAAGATGCGGGAAAAGAAATCACGGAAAGCCCCGTGCCGCCCGCGGAACTCGCGGCGCTGATTGCCAAGGTCGAAAGCGGCGAAATCAACGCGGCGACGGGCAAGAAAGTGTTCGCGCGGATGTTTGAGACGGGCAAGCCCGCGGCGGAAATCATCGCGGCGGAAGGCTTCGCGCAAGTCAGCGACACGGGCGAAATCGAGCGCTGGTGCCGCGAAGTGATCGAGAAGAATCCCGACAATCGTGGCGAAGTATCGCGCGGGCAACGAGGGCGTGTTCAAGTTTTTCGTCGGCCAGGTCATGCGCGCCTCGCGCGGACAGGCCAATCCGCAAACCGTGAATGACACGCTCAAGCGCTTGCTTTCCTGACCTCGAACCAAAAGGAGCATCTCCATGTTAAAGGAAGGCGATCCAGCGCCGGCGTTCCAGCTTCCCGCCGACGATGGCCGCGAGATTTCTCTGACGGATTTGCGCGGCAAACATGTCGTGCTGTATTTTTATCCCAAGGCCAGCACGCCCGGCTGCACCACCGAAGCCATCGAGTTTCGCGAATTGAAGAACGGAATTCGACAAACTCAACACCGTCATTCTTGGTTGCAGCGCGGATTCGGTGGAATCGCAGGCAAAATTCAAGGCCAAGCAGAAGCTGAATTTCCCGCTGCTCAGCGATCCGGACTTCACCGTGATCGAAGCGTACGACGCGCGCCGCATGAAAAGTTTTCTGGGAAAATCTTTCCTGGGCATTGTGCGCAGCACGGTCCTGATCGGCCCCGACGGCAAGGTGGAGAAAATCTGGGCGACGGCCAAATCCAAGGGCCACGCCGCCGAGGTGGTGGAAGCGTTGAAGTCGCTTCAGTAAAAGTGGCACAAGCTTCACAGAATGCGGAAAAACTCACAATTTTGTCATTCCGAGCGAAGCGAGGAATCTCTCTTTCCTGGGTTTCAATCAAAGAGAGATTCCTCGCTTCGCTCGGAATGACAATATAAACCGCTTTTTCCGCATGCCATTCAGCCTGCGGGGTTTCGCCCTTGCAAGATCCAAAACCCGCAGCCTGAAGCCTGCGCCACAAAAAAGCCGCATCAAAGTCTCCCCTCTCGCCTGGAAATCCAAGTCACGACGTCGTGTGAAATGCGCCCTCGCGTTCTTCGATCAGAAGATTGTCGATCAAGCGAATGGCGCCGATCCGCACGGCCAGCAGGGCGAGGCACACGCCGCGCAGCCGCGTCATCGGCTCGAGCGTTTCCGCGTCGACCAGTTCCGCGTAATCCAGCTCGGCGAGCGGCTCGGTTCTGAGAGCTTCGCGCATCGCCGCTGTAAGCCGCAGCGCATCGCGCTCGTCCGCGTGAAATGGAAATGCGCGCGCCGTCGAGCGCACGATAAAGAACGGTGGCGGCGCGGCGCTCCTCGGGATTCAGATAGGCGTTGCGCGACGACATCGCGAGTCCGTCCGGCTCGCGCACTATCGGGCACACGACAATTTCCGAATCCAGGTGCAAATCGCGCGCCATCTGCCGGATGATTCGCGCCTGCTGCGCGTCCTTGCGGCCGAAAAATGCCTTCTGCGGTTGAACGATTTCGAGCAGCTTCAGCACCACGGTCGTGACGCCGCGAAAATGCCCGGGCCGCGCTCGCCCTTCGAGGCGCTCCGAAAGGCCCTCGACATTCACCCAGGTGCGAAATCCCGGCGGATAAATTTCCGAGGCCTCGGGCGCAAACAAATAGTCGACGCCCGCGTCTTCCAGCTTCTTGCCGTCCGCCTCGATCGTGCGCGGATATTTCTGGAAATCTTCGCTGGGGCCAAACTGCGTGGGATTCACGAAGATGGAAGCGATTACCGGCTGAGCATTCGGCAAGGGCCGCGCGAACGAGCGACAGATGTCCCGCGTGCAGCGCGCCCATGGTCGGCACGAAGCCGGCGGAGCGCCCTTCGGCGCGCGCCTGGCGCGCCACCTGTTTCATCCATTCGATGGTGTGGATGGTTTCCAAGAGGGTGGAGTAGCACAGGCTTCAGCCTGTGGATTTTTCTGCAGAGCAAATTCAAACCCCACAGGCTGAAGCCTGCGCTACTTAAGTCAGGCGCGCGCCGCCGCCGCTTGCTCGCGATAGAACATGATCAAATCCGTGGAGACCGGCTTCACGCCGAGCTGCCGCAACAGCGTGACCACTTGCCCGCGATGATAGCTGGCGTGGTTCGTGAGTTGGTGCAGGCTTTGCCACAGCGGATTCGAGAATTCATCGCCGGTGAAACCCTTGTAGCGGATGACTCGGTCCAAATCCTGCTGCGTGAGCTTCGAGACGTAGTCGATGTAGTACTGATCCATTTCCTCCAGCTTGGCGCGAATGGACACAAGATCGGGATACCCGGCCCCGGAAACAAGCGCCGAAGGAGAGCGCCCTTGGAAGCGCTCATTCCACACCCATTCGGCGCCGTACAGATGCGTGACTGTGTCGCGCACGGAACTGAAACTCGAGCCGAGATTGCGCGTGAATTGTTCGTTCGTGAGCGAGGCGCAGGCATCGAGCAATCGGCGATCGGCCCAGGCGTTGTACTGGAACAGGAAACGTAGCAGTTCAGGCGTAACCATCGAAAATCCTCCGGGGTGGATTCTAATACATGATTTTGGGATGCGTGTTTACTTGCGCTGTGCAAAAAGCGCGCCGGACTGCTCCGCGCGCGCATGATACGACTCTTCGTCGGAAGGGAAAGATCCCTGCTGCACGTCTCGGCAATATTCCTTGGCCGAGCGCGAGATGATTTCTCCCACATCGGCATAGCGCCGCGCGAATTTCGGTTTGTGGCCGAAGCTCATTCCGAGCAGATCGTGGATCACCAGGACCTGGCCGTCGCAATCCGGTCCCGCGCCGATCCCAATCGTGGGAATGCGAAGCTCGGCGGTGATGCGCGCCGCAAGCTCCCGCGGAATCGATTCGAGCACGATGGAAAATGCGCCCGCGGCTTCCACGGCGCGCGCGTCACGCAAGAGCTGCTCGCCCGCCTCCGCGGTCTTGCCCTGCACGCGGAATCCGCCGAACGCGTTCACCGATTGCGGCGTCAGGCCGATATGCCCCATCACGGGAATCTCGGCGTCCACGATGCGCGCGATCAGGTCCAAGCGGCGTTCGCCGCCCTCGATCTTTACGGCCTCAGCGCCCGCTTCCTTCACGAAGCGCACGGCGTTGCGAACGGCTTCCGCCGGATCGTCGTGGTAGCTGCCGTACGGCATGTCCGCCACCAGCAAGGCGTGCCGCGTGCCGCGCCGCACCGATCGCGTGCAGTGCAGCATTTCTTCCATGGTGACCGGCAACGTGCTCTCGTATCCGAGCGCCACCATCCCCAGCGAATCGCCAACGAGTAAAACGTCCACGCCAGCTTCGTCGAGAAGCCGCGCCGTCGGATAGTCGTACGCCGTCAGGCACGTAATCTTGGCCGGTGAAGAATTTTGTGAGGGAACCCCAGACTTGCGTTCGAGGATGCTCGGCACGGTAATCTTACCGCTGCCTGCAGAAGGAACAACGCTCATGACCGCCTCCGGTGCCGCTCCCTGAATTCGGGATACAGCCCATTGCAGCAGTGATTTTACCAGAAGTGGTCCGTGGAACCTAACGGCCCGTATTTCAATTTGGGCGAATGGATTTGACGCGAACCCTCCGTTGCTTATTTGCCTTCCTCCGACGAATGTACTATTCTGTATGTACGTTCTGGTGGCTACGCATATGCGTGTTGTTTGGGATGAAAAAAGAGCCGCCTGAATCTCGCCAAGCACAAGGTCAGCTTTGAGATTGCGGCGCGTGTATTTGAAGATCCTCATTCCATCAGCCGTTTCGACAGGATCAAAGATGGAGAGGAGCGATGGCAAACGTTGGGGGTGGCGGTCGGCGTTGCTGTGCTCCTGGTCGCTCATTCCGATTTCGAGGAAAACGGTGAGGAAGTGATTCGGATTGTCTCCGCTCGAAAGGCAACTCCGCACGAAAGGAAGATTTATGAAGAAGGTATCTAGGAAACAAGCGAAGGAACTGGCGGCGCTCGCTGCTCTGCGCGACGAGGAAATTGATCTGACGGATTTGCCTGAAGTTCTCGACTGGAGCGGGGCCGTCGTCGGCAAATATTACCGGCCTCTCAAGAAATCGCTCACGATACGTCTCGATGCCGATGTTCTTGCCTGGCTGAAGGCGCAGGGCCGCGGCTATCAGACACGGATTAATCAGTTGCTGCGGGCGGCGATGGAAAGCCGTGCGCGCCGGCGCAGGGCCTGACGATTGCACTGCGAAGCTGGCTGCAACCAGCCAGGCTGACGCGAAGCTGATTTTGCCGACCTTGGTTGTGTATACTTTCCCCCAGATTACAAAGCTCTGACATTGAGTCCGCATTTTCTGTGACGGACTCTGCGCGCCGATTTTGAGTGGCGACGACCTGGCGCGGGACGGTGCAAATTTTACGGATGAAACATGGAGGCTCTCGCAATGATAAATACACAAAACATCCTCAAGCAGCCACTGCAAGTTTATTGCGGCGTCGCACTTCTCACGGTCCTGCTGCTAGGCCTGCCCGTTGTGTGGGCGCAATATCCCCTGCAGTATCCTTCCAGTTCGCAGGTCACCAAGGACGGCACAGCCATCTTAGTCGAGGACTACGCGAATCCCCCGCTTTCCAGCGCAATGGGAGATCACGCGTACCCGCCGCCCATCGATTATCACGGGCAGTTGGGACGCGTCGTCTCGATGCGCTCGGAGCCGGCCAACGCGCCGCTAGTCATCCAAGCGGTTTTTCGTTGCCGATATGAATGGCAATCTCTATATTTTGGATAAGGCGACCAAGAAGTTCACTTCGTACATCAACTTTGCCGAAATTTTCCCCAGGTACAGCACGAATCGCTTGACCACTGGGGTAGCCGCCATCGCCTTCGATCCGAATTACGCGAAAAACGGCAAATTCTATACCGTGCACACGGAAGATCCCTCCAATCCGGGTTCCGTCCAGCCGACGAACGCCCAGCTGCCGAGTCTGGACCTCGATGGGTACACGACGACTCCGGTAGTGAAGCCTCCGGTGGGCGACTTCCAGAACGAGTCGGTCCTCGTCGAATGGACGGATACAAACATTAAGGATTCCACGTTCGAGGGGACGGCGCGAGAAATCCTGCGCGTTGGGTTCAGCACTGTGATTCACCCAATGGACGATGTCTTGTTCGATCCTCTTGCCAAGCCGGGCAGCGCGAATTACGGAAATCTCTACGTCTCGTTGGGCGATGGCGGATCGGGAGAGACTCCCGGGCCCATTCAAACGATTCCGCAATCGCTTAGCGCCTTGCAAGGCAAGATCCTGCGGATCACTCCTGACCTCACGCTGCGCCAGAACGACAAGCTCAGCGAGAACGGCCGGTATCGCATCCCCAGCACCGGGCCCGACCCGAATCCACTTATTTCCGTTGCCGGTGCCCGGCCCGAAATCTTTGCGTACGGACTGCGCAATCCGCACCGCATGGATTGGGACCCTGTCACCAACACGCTGCTTGTGAATGATATTGGCCTGCATTCCTGGGAAGAGGTGGATATTGTCACCAAGGGCGGCAATTACGGATATTCCCAGCGCGAAGGCAACGAGGTGCTGATTGTTCCAGGCGGAGGCAAGACTGGCACGCAATTGAACCCGCAGGTTCCGTTCCCCGCATCGGATCTTCTCACAGTGGAAGGGCTGGAGAAACCGGTCGCGCCAATTTATCCCGTTGCCGTTTACAGCCACCAGGAAGGCGATGCAATTGGCAGCGGCTTTGTGTACCGCGGCAGGAAGATGCCGCAGATGGTCGGCAAATATATTTTTACGGACATGACCACGGGGCGTCTCTTTTACACCGATCTTGGGGAGATGATTGCCGCCCACAGTGAACGCGGCAAGCATGCCGCGATTCACGAAATCCAGGTCATGTACAAGAGCCCGTATGATGCCTCCGAAAAAGCGCCAGCCAAGCGCCGGATGTATGACATCGTTGCCGACGCCTTCGCGCACAAGGACGGTGTCGTCGACCCGATCACTCATCAAGGCGTCCTGCCCGGAGCGGCGAACGCCGTCGGCGGCTGGCGAGGCAAGACTTTCCTCCGCCGGCAAGCTGGATCCCTACGGCGTCCCCTATGGCGGAGGCCGGGCGGATGTGCGCCTCTCGATGGGCGGCGACGGCGAAATCTACATCATGAGCAAAAGCGACGGCATGATCCGAATCCTCGCCGCTGTGGTTACTCCTCCCCCTGCGGCTTCCAAGCAGGTAGCAGCGCGTTAAGCCGTTTAAGCGCTGGGCCTTGCGAGTTCTGTCGTATTGTGGCGCTTGCCGCGCTGCACCTGCGCGGAAACCTCCAATTTTGGACTCGGTTTTCTCTGTGGTTCTCTGTGCCCTCTGTGTTAAAGCCTTTCGCTCGTGGGTCAAAACTTTAACACAGAAGACACAGAGGGCATAGATAAGGCCGAGAGTGATCCAAGGTCTTTATTTACTTAGATATACGGCCACGCCAAAGCGTTTCTCCACACCCACATTCCGCTCCTACGCGTGTCCAAACCGTAAGCTGTAACTGATTCCCGAACCTGCCCCCAAATATCGGCCAGGGCACCCTCAAGGTCTCTTAAACTGAAAGAAGGAAACCCATCGAAAATTGACCTTTCTCGCTCCCTGGATGGAGACCCTTAGATGTTGATCCCGCTTCGCCATGAAAACATGCAAGGGCGCCGATGGCCCGTCATCACGTTCGGAATCATCGCGCTCAATGTCATCGTTTTTCTCGGGACCCATTGGACAATCGACAGGCAGGAACCGGAAATGGGCCGAGTCAAGATCCATCTTGTGTTGCTCGCGGCCATGCATCCTGAGCTAAAAGTCCCGGAAAAAGCGCAGGAGTTCGTCACCTACGTCCAAACCAGTAATGCGCGTTTGTGGAAGGAAGCACAAAACCCGAACCGGGACGTGGTGGATGCCTGGGAGACCAAAATTCGCCTGCAGGATGACACGGGCGCATTACAGCAGGAAATGGACTCTCTCGGCGGCAGCTATGCAGAGCTGAACTCCGCCTCGCTCCTGAGCAAATACGGATTCATTCCGGCGCACCCCACGCTGCTGAGCCTGATCACGGCGAATTTTCTGCACAGCGGCTGGCTGCACCTCATTGGCAACATGTGGTTCTTGTGGCTCGCAGGAGGGATTCTTGAGGACACCTGGGGCAGGCTGATCTATCCGGCGTTTTATTTAATCGCGGGCGTGCTCGCTTTCCAGGTGCATGCCATGGTCAATGTAGGAAGCTTCGCGCCGACGATCGGCGCTTCGGGAGCCATCGCCGGGCTGATGGGCGCGTTCCTGGTTCGATTCCCCACGACAAAAATCGAGATGGGCTATTTGTTTATTTATCGCTTCTACCGCTTCAAGATGGCCGCGTATTGGCTGCTGCCTGTGTGGCTGCTGACGGAAATCCTCTATGGCTCGGTGTTTGGCCAGTCGTCCGGCGTCGCGCACTGGGCACACGTCGGCGGCTTCGCGTTTGGGGCGTTGATCGCTGTCGCCGTTCGGAAAACGGGCCTCGAGCAGATCGCCGAAAAAGGGATTCAGGAAAAAATTTCCTGGGTCAGCCACCCCTTGCTCGCGGAAGCCAGCGAACAGATGGAAAAAGGGGAACTGGATCCGGCCGCCGCGAGCTTGCAAAAATTGCTGCTGGAAAAACCCGACTCGATCGATGCGTACCGCATGCTCCAGCGTATTTACTGGCAGAAGAACGATCTCCCCTCGCATCGCGACGCTCTCGCAAAACTTTTGGAGTTGGAAATCAAGGCGAACGACCACGAAGGCGCGCTGCAGACCTGCCAGGATTTCAGAAATGCCGGCGGAGAAAAGCTCCCTGCGTCTCTATGGCTCGAGTTCTGCCGCCAGTTGGAAACCCAGCCGGACGTCTCGCGCGCCGCGGACGAATACTTGGAGCTCGCGCAAGCGTATCCCGCAGAAAAGCAGGGGCTGCTTGCGCAAATGGCCGCGGGACGCATTTATCTGAAGCGCCTGAATCGCCCCGCGGATGCGTTACGTCTGTACGAAGCCGCTCAGACTTCCTCGATCCCGCACGCGGACTGGCATGCGACCATCGAGCGTGGCATTGCCGAAGCAAAAAAAGTGATGCAGGCGCAGGTGTCTTCCGCCAGCCCTGTTTCCTGAGATTTGGTTGAAACCTGGGAACGCCAATCTCCCGATTGGCGATGCGCCTGGTGCCATTCAGGAGAATGGCGTTCCCGGGCCACATCACCACGAGATTCTTCGCCCACCCTGATCGGTAGGCTCGCAGTGGAGGCGTCTTCTCCTTTCGCTTCGCGTCCGTGATCGAATCCCGTGAGATGTGTGGGCTGGAATCGCCATGCTAGATTGCGTTCCCGCAGCCATCGGGTTTGCATGTGATGGCGCTCGGGCGTAAAGTACCGTGGTTAGATTTGGATCGAACATGTTGGGCCGAGCGGGAACTGACGCTCCGCTTTATTCCGATCCAAGTCGAAATCCGTGATCCATAATTCTTGCGGGCTCCACGCCCCGGTTAGGCCCAGGCGTTTAGCGCAAAAACAGAGCCCCCCACTCAGTCATGAGGAGGCAGTGATGTCCATCTATCAAAAATCTCGTAGCTACTTGCTTTTTGCGGTGGCGGGGATCGCGGCGCTGGCGTCGCTCGGGTCGGCCAAAGCCACCGACCTCAATCCGGCAGCGCTCAAGTTGCAGCTGCCAGATCAGATCAAATGGGTGGATGATCTGAAGAGAGGCGTAAGCTCAGCGGTTTTGGCGGGCGATCCCGAGATGCCGGGTCTGTACGTCGAACTCGTGAAATGGCACGCTCATCACATGAGCCATCCGCACTTCCATCCCAACGACCGGTTTATCACCGTAATTTCGGGAACCTGGTGGGTGGGAACGGGCACCAAATTCGATCCCGACAGCACTGTGCCGGTGCCGCCGGGCAGCTTCGTCAAGCATTTCGGAAAGCAGGTTCACTACGACGGCGCAAAGGACGAGGACACGGTTCTGGAAATCGTGGGCGAGGGACCGGGGACGTCCACTCCCGCTGAAGTGAAGTAAATATTTGGCGGCGCGAACGAGCTTTTCGTGGCACAGACTTCAGTCTGTGTGCATATCATTTTTCCGGAAATCAACTTCCACAGGCTGAAGCCTGTGCTACTTGGCCGCACTGAAGCAACGGATTAGGACTCAACCACGATGGCATGGTTTAAGCGGGAAAAAAAGCGAATCGACCAGCCCACGCCGCCTGACGCGCGCCGCGTGAAGACGGAAGGGCTGTGGACCAAGTGCGAAAACTGCCGGGCCATTGTGTGGAAGAAAGATCTGGATGCCAACTGGCGCATCTGCCCGAAGTGCCAGCACCATTTCCGGTTGAGCGCGACGCAGCGGCTGGAACTTTTGCTCGATTCGCGCTGGGTGGAGCACGACGCCGCGCTCGCGTCGAATGACCCTCTGCACTTCACGGACACGCGGCCCTATGCCGCGCGCCTGAAAGAAGCGCGCCGCAAACTGGGCAAAGCCGACGCCGTCATCACGGCGGAAGGCTTGCTCGGCGGGCGTCCGGTCATTTGTTGTTCGATGGAGTTCGCATTTATCGGCGGCTCGATGGGCGCCGTGGTGGGCGAGAAAGTGACCCGCGCGGTGGAAATGTCCATCGCCAAGAAGTTGCCCCTCGTGATCATTTCCTGTTCCGGCGGCGCGCGCATGATGGAGGGCACGATCAGCTTGATGCAGCTCGCAAAAGTTTCCGCCGCTCTCGCGCGCCTGGACGAAGCCCGCCTGCCGTTCATTTCGGTTTTGACCGACCCAACCACCGGCGGCGTCACCGCGAGCTACGCCATGCTGGGCGACATCAACATTGCCGAGCCCGGCGCGCTGATCGGCTTCGCCGGGCCGCGCGTGATCGAGCAGACAATCCGGCAGAAACTTCCCAAGGGATTTCAAACGTCGGAGTTTCTGCTGGAACACGGCTTTCTCGATGCCGTTGTTCATCGCAAAGACCTGAAGACCTACATCTCCTCCGCTCTCGACTTTTTCTTGGCGTAACCGCATGACCTACGAAGAATCGGTCCAGTACCTCTTCAGCCTGGGACGGGAACTCGCTTCTCCTCGGCAGGCGAGCGCCACAAAATTCGATCTGAAAAACATCACCGTAGTCTGCGAGCACCTCGGGCAGCCGCAGCGAGAGTTTCAGTCGGTGCACGTCGCCGGCACAAATGGCAAAGGCTCTACATCGGCGATGCTCGATTCGATTTTGCGCGCGGCGGGCTTGCGCACGGGCCTGTACACGTCGCCGCACCTGGAGCGGATCAACGAACGCATTCGTCTGGACGGCAAGGACATTTCCGACGAGGAATTCGCCGCTGCGTTCACGCGCGTCCACGAAGCAATCGAGGAATTGCTCGCCGCCGGACGCCTCGCCGCGCATCCCACTTTTTTCGAGTGCGTGACGGCGATTGCCTTCGTGTATTTCGCCGCCGCGCACGCGGAGTTTGCCGTGTGCGAAACCGGCATGGGCGGACGCCTGGACGCGACAAACATTCTGTTGCCGGAAGTCGCGGTCATCACGCAGATTGATTTTGACCACGAAAATTATCTCGGCCACTCGATCGAGGAAATCGCGCGAGAGAAGGCGGGAATCATCAAGCCCGGCGCTCGCGTGGTCAGCGCCGCCGAGCACCTGATCGCGCGCGTCGTGATCCGGCGCCGCTGCGCGGAGCAATCCGCATTCCTCGTGGAAATCGAGAATGCCTATTTCCTGGAAGACGTGACCGCTCACGACGGCTGTTTTTCGTTCACCGCGATTTCCTACGACTCCGGCGTTCGCATTCCCATCGCGCTGCGTCTGCCCGGCCGGTTTCAAGTTCGCAACGCGCTCACGGCGCTCGCCGCGGCGCGAATGCTGGCCGAGCGCGGCGCGCCCATCGACGATGAAGCCATCACGCGCGGCTTCGCTGCGGCGGTGTGGCCCGGCCGCCTCGAACGCATCAGCGAGCGCCCGGAAATTTACGTCGACGGCACGCACAATCCCGCCGGCGCGCGCGAAATCGCCGTCTTCTGGGAGCAATTCCTGGCCGGCCGGAACATTTATCTGATCTATGGAGCCATGCGCGACAAGGCCGTCGATGAAATCGCCGGCCTTCTTTTCCCTCGCGCTTCCGCCGTGATTCTCACGACGCCGGCACAGCCTCGCGCCATCTCCGCTCCCCTGCTGGCGGAAATGACATCCCATCATGCGCGGCGTGCGGAAGTCGTGCCTGACCCTGCGCAAGCATTGGCGCGCGCCCTCGAACTCGCCTCTCCCGAAGACGTTATTTTCATCACTGGATCGCTCTATCTCGTGGGCGAGTTGCGCCGGAATTGGATGTCCCGCAAAGGCGGCCGACCAGTTTCTTCCTAGGAGAGGCAGAATTCCCCGCCAAGAAGTTGGTGGTGGGCCAGCTAATGGGATGGTCCGCCGCAGATCTCTAGAAGTTGTAGAGTGCGGTGGCAAGGAGGCATCCCATTAACTGGCCCATCCCCAAGTAATCAAATCGAGTGCGGATCGGCCAAAACTCTGCTAAACTGTTTTCT
Organism: uncultured Acidobacteriota bacterium; assembly: GCA_963833595.1. GTDB lineage: Bacteria > Acidobacteriota > Terriglobia > Acidiferrales > UBA7541 > Palsa-360. Next base: position 182,076 of record CAWHYM010000006.1, read on the forward strand.
TTGTTTAACTTTGTAAGAATGGGTGAGGAGTTGTCATGGCTATGAAATGCAAGATTTGCGGCAAGGGGCCGTCGTTTGGCAACGTGATCAGTCACGCGAACAATACCCGCCGCCGCCGCTGGAATCCAAATCTTCAACGCGTCCGCGCCGTGGTCGAAGGCGTGCGCATGCACATTCGTGTCTGCACCTCCTGCATTCGGTCCGGCCGCGTCACGAAAGCAGCCTAGCTGGCGCATTTCCGCATCGGAACACCTAAGGAGAAAGCGTGAGGATACGTGGGCGGGGATGGTTTGTGCTGGCCGCGGCCCTGGCGGTTGTGTCCGGATGCAAGAAGGCGTCGCAGCCGGACGAAGGCGTGTGGGGAGTGGTGGATGGCACGCCCATCACGCGCGCTGAGGTCGACAAATACTACCGCACGCAATTGAACCCGGACGCGCCCGAGCCTTCCCAGGACGAAGCGCTGTCGCTCAAGCTGAATGTTCTGGATGAGCTGATCAACAATCGCATCCTGCTGGAGAAGGCGAAAACGCTGGGCCTCCAGGCCGCCGATGGCGAAGTCGAGGACAAGTTCACCGAATTCAAGAGCCCGTACACCGAGGAAGAATTTCAGCGCCAGCTCAAAGCACGCGGCTACACGGTCGACGATTTGAGAAACGACATCCGGCAGCAGCTTTCCATTCAGAAGGTCATCAATCACGAAGTGGTGGCCAAGATCACTGTCACGGATCAGGATGTGCAGGACTTTTACAACCAGAACCGCGCGCAATTCAACGTGACGGAGCCGCAATACCGCATCGCGCAGATCGTGATTACTCCGCACAAGGATCCGGGGCTGCGCAATCGCAAGAACGACGACGCCACCACGGATGCCGAGGCGAGGCGCAAGGCTGCGGCGCTCGAGCAGCAACTCAGCACCGGCGCGGACTTCTCGCAAATCGCCATGGATTACTCGGAAGATCCCGCGTCTGCGGGTTCCGGGGGCGACCTGGGCTATGTGCCGGAATCCTCGCTTTCTCAGAGCGATCCCGCGTTGAAAAAGGCCGTGATGTCTCTCAAGGCCGGACAGATTAGCGGCGTCATCGTCCTGCGGGATTCTTACCGCATTTTGAAGCTCGTGGCCAAGGAAGCGCCAGGGCAGAGGGATCTCAACGATCCGGCCGTGCAGCAGTCGATTCGCGACAACATCCACAACCGCAAGGAACAGTTACTGCGCGCGGCGTACCTCGCTATCGCCCGGAACAATGCAAAAATCACGAACTACCTTGCCCAGCAAGTAGTGGAATCGGCGGGAAAACTGCCCGTCGTCGTTACCCCCAAAGCAGCAGACGATGCTCCACCCTTTCCGGCAAAATAATCTTTCTGATTCGTTTCGTGAACTTAGTAGCACAGGCTTCAGCCTGTGGATTTTGCTCTTGCTCAGAACCCCCACAGACTGAAGCCTGTGCTACTGTGCGCCTGCATTAAATTTATCAGCCTACGTCACAATCGCGAGAATCTCGCCCGCATTGACTGTTTGGCCTTCCCGGGCCAGCTTTTCGACGGTACCTGACTTGGGCGAGCGGATTTCGTTCTGCATTTTCATCGCCTCGATGACCAGCAGGCCCTGGCCGGCACTCACTTGCTGGCCCGCCGCAACCAATACCCGCACGATTTTCCCGGGCATGGGCGCGATCAGCTGCTGACGCCCTTCGAGTTCGATTCCTGCGCCACGCCCGCGCCGCCACGAGCGCGGATCGAAGATTTCCACCTGAAATTCGCGCCCATTCGCGCGCAATAGCAAGCCGTTGGAGGTTTCCTCGGCGGTGACTTCGAGAGACCTTCCGCCGAGAAGAATGGAATACGCGCCTCGCGAAATTCGGATGGCGTCGGCTTCCACCAGCCGGCCGTCGACGGTGAACGTCACACGCGACGCTGCATTCATCGGCGGAGTGAACTCAACGCTTCGCCGCGCACCGTTGATTGCAACTTCATATTTCATCGTAATATTTCGCACCCATATTTCATCGCCATATTTTGTCTGGCCGTCATTCGGTCCGATCGACCTGCTCGAACCGCGTTTCGCGCTTCCAGCGCGACTCCGCTTCCCGCGCCGTTCGCGGGCGCCGCGCCCTTTGCGCCGAGGGAATGCAGCAACGCCGCGAGAATCGCCGCATCTTCGGCAACCGCGTCGCGTTCTTGCATTTGTTTCCCGGCCAGGAGATCAGGGAGCCGTTCATCGAGCCAGCGAGTGGAGATTTCTCCGCGGAGAAATTCCGGATCGCGGAGAATGCCGAGAAGAAGGCCCGAGTTCGTTTCTATTCCAGTGACCGAGTGTTCTTCGAGGGCCCGCCGGAGGCGCGCAATCGCCTCCGCGCGGTCCCGTCCCCAGGAAATCAGCTTGCCGAGCATCGGATCGTATTCGGTCGAGACCGTGAAGCCTTCGTACACGCCGTCATCGAACCGAATTCCGGGGCCGGAAGGCGCGCGCCGCGAAAGAATCGTTCCGGGCGACGGGAAAAATTGGTTGCTCGGATCTTCCGCGTACAGGCGGCATTCGACGGCATTGCCCGAAAGCTTGACGTCCTCCTGCGAAAAGGGAAGCGGCTCGCCCGCGGCGGCGCGGATCTGCAGCTTTACCAGATCGAGTCCCGTGACCATTTCCGTGACCGGATGTTCCACCTGCAGGCGCGTATTCACTTCGAGAAAATAAAAATTGCGCTGGGCGTCCACAAGAAATTCCACCGTGCCTGCATTCGTGTAGCCCGCGTCCTGTGCGAGCCGCACGGCGGCTTCGCCCATGGCGCGCCGCAGTTCCGGCGTCATGATAGGAGACGGAGATTCCTCGATTACTTTTTGGTGCCGCCGCTGGACGGAACATTCGCGCTCGCCAAGATGCACGATATGGCCGTGCGCATCGCCAAAAATTTGGATTTCAATGTGGCGCGGCCGGTCAACGTACTTTTCCAGATAGAGGCGCGCGTCGCCAAACGCGTTCTGCGCTTCCGAAGCGGCGTCGCGCCAGGCGGCAGCCATCTCCGAATCCGCCGAGACCAGGCGCATGCCTTTCCCGCCTCCGCCCGCCACCGCTTTCAGCAGCACAGGATAGCCAAGCCCTCGCGCGATTGTTTCCGCATCGTTGAGGTTTTCGATCGAATCCTTAGTTCCGGGAACCATCGGCACGCCAGCCCGGGCGGCGAGTTGGCGGGCGGCGGTTTTCGATCCCAGGCGCTCCATCGCTTCAGGGGAAGGGCCGATGAATGTGATGTTGTTTGCCGTACAAGCTCGCGCGAGTTCGGGATTTTCGGCGAGGAATCCATACCCCGGATGCAACGCGTCACAGCCCGCGCGGCGCGCGACCTCCATCAGCTTATCGATACGAAGATAGCTTTCGCGCGAGGGAGCGGCGCCGGCCCGGTACGCTTCATCGGACAGGCGGACATGCAACGCAGCGCGGTCCGCGTCGCTAAAAACTGCGGCGGAAGTGATGCCCATCTCGCGGCAAGCTCGCGCGATCCGCACAGCGATTTCCCCGCGATTAGCGATGAGGATTTTCTTGAACATGCAACAAAGCCTAACTCGGAGCGCATTCTAGCACGCCGCCAGCAAACCTCGGATTAGGGCGACGGCTTTGTCGCAATTTTCAAGAACTGGAACACTGGCATGGACACAGAGCTAGAGGCAGACGATAATTCCCTTCCCGAAACCATGCCCACAAACGAGAAAACCGAACCCCAACGAGAGCGTCTGCTCGGCGCGTATCTTTTCGCCCTTTGCGTCTACCAAATTGGAATCTACTGCTGGCCGAGTGGACCGCCATTTATCCTCGATCCACGCGCCGGAATTCCAGTACTGCTGATCAATCACTTTTCTTTCGATAACAAAGTGATTTACCCGGTGGAGTGGATCACAGCAACGTGGCTCGTCATCGCGGCGGCGATGATTTTCTTCCGTGGAAGATTCTTGAAGCCCTACTTGATCGCGGAAATTGTTTTGGCCGCGCCAACGGCCTACTACATCGGCGTCCTTGCGAACCGGCATGGGGGCGATTTCGCGCCGGCGTTCAAGGACCTGGTGCTGACGGCGATTTTGTTTACCATCTTCTCGCTTGCGCCCATGGGTCTGGCCGTTCAGCGCTTAAGGGCAAGAAAGAAATAGCCGGTTTAATTTTCTCGCAACGCGAGCCGTGGTTAACCGGATCGCCCTCCGCAAAAGTTTCCCATCACATCTGCGCCAGTGAAGAGAGTTGCGTGGACGAGGGTTTGGGTCCTCGCCTGAGGCCAACTGAAACGCCAGTCGTGCCTCAGCCTCAGTCAATCCGAAGGCGATCTTTAGCCGGTGATTAAGCAATGGTTTTTTGCAATCAGGATCTGTAATCACGATACAACCGTGTTTGTTTTTTCCCGCTCGGAAATCACCAGTCCATTGTGAACGATGGGCTCGTGCGGATGGCTGACCAGATACTGGACCGTGGGATCGATGGAAGCCATGTGCTCCAGATATTCCTTGATGCTACGCATGTCAAAGTTAATGCAGATGAAAGTAGGAAGGCGGGGCTCATCGGAACCGTCGCGCACCCAGAAACTAGCAGCTTTGCTTCCAGTGATGTCGCAGAGGCTCTCGAGCGCCGCGTGCCATAGACTTTCATCCATGGCCGCGTCGTAGAATCCCTGGATTACGTCAAGCGTGCGCTCGTGTACGGACATGATGACCAGTTTCCCGCCACCAACCAAAATGGGAGAGGAATACGATTACGAATATCGGCACTCCAGGTTCGATTCCCGGTCAGTGGTGAGAGAATCTAGCATAGACAGTGATGTCGAGAACTACCAGGTTCTCATCCACCATCGAACCACTCTTCTAAAGCGGGATATTTCCGTGTTTCTTCTTGGGATTGGTATCGCGCTTGGTTTCTAGGGAGCGGAGGGCGGTAATGAGCTTCGCGCGCGTTTGCGATGGCTCGATCACGGCGTCGATGTAACCGCGCTCGGCGGCGACGTAGGGATTGGCGAAGCGCTCACGGAACTCGGCGACTTTTTCGCGGCGCAGGTGCTCGCGGCCGGCTTCGGGCGCGCGTTCGAGTTCGCGTTTGTAGACGATGTTGACCGCGCCTTCGGGGCCCATCACCGCAATTTCGGCCGTAGGCCAGGCGAAATTCGCGTCGGTGCGGATGTGCTTGCTCGACATGACGCAGTACGCCCCGCCGTATGCTTTCCGCGTAATCACAGTTAGTTTGGGAACCGTTGCTTCGGCGAACGCATAGAGCAGCTTCGCGCCGTGCTTGATGATGCCGTTCCATTCCTGCTGCGTGCCGGGTAGAAACCCGGGCACATCTTCAAGCGTAATGAGCGGGATATTAAACGCGTCGCAAAAGCGCACGAATCGCGCGCCCTTTACGGAAGCGTTGATGTCCAGCACACCCGCGAGCACCGCGGGCTGATTCGCGACCACGCCGACGGGCTGCCCGCCGAGCCGCGCGAAACCGACGACGATATTTTTTGCGAAATGCTCGTGGACCTCGAAGAAATACTTGTCGTCGGCGATGGAGTGGATCACGTCCTTGATGTCGTACGGCTGCATCGGATCGGCGGGAACCATCGAATCGAGCGCTGCGTCCGCGCGGCCGGCGGGATCGGCGGTAGGGCGGCGCGGCGCGTCATCCAGATTGTTGAGCGGAAGAAAACTCAAGAGCTCGCGAATCATGGCGAGGCATTCGGCGTCATCGCGGGCGATAAAATGGGCGACGCCGCTCGTCGCATTGTGCGTCATCGCGCCGCCGAGATCCTCTTTGGAAACGTCTTCGTGCGTCACCGTTTTGATGACGTCCGGCCCGGTGATGAACATGTACGACGTGTCGCGCGTCATGAAAATAAAATCGGTGATCGCGGGAGAATACACGGCGCCGCCGGCGCACGGCCCCATGATCGCGCTGATCTGCGGAACGACGCCGCTCGCCAGCGTGTTGCGCAGAAAAATATCGGCGTAACCCGCGAGCGAGCGCACGCCCTCCTGGATTCGCGCGCCGCCCGAATCATTCAGGCCAATCACGGGCGCGCCGTTGCGCATCGCCAGGTCCATGATCTTGCAGATTTTCAGGGCATTGGTTTCCGAGAGTGAGCCGCCAAACACCGTAAAATCCTGCGCGAACACGTAGACCAAACGGCCCGCGATGCGTCCGAAGCCGGTGATGAATCCGTCGCCGGGCGGCCGCTGCTCCTGCATCCCAAAATCATCCGAGCGGTGCGCGACGAATTTGTCAAGCTCTTCAAACGTGCCTTCGTCGAGGAGCAGCGCCACGCGCTCGCGCGCCGTGAGCTTTCCGGACTTGTGCTCGCGCTCGCGCCGTTCCGCGCCGCCTCCGGCTTCCGCTTCGGTGTTGCGGCGGCGCAGTTCCGCGAGCGGATCATTTCCTATCGGATCGTTGTTCATAGAACGGTTCATAGGACGATGCCGGTGCGCAGCATTGTGCCGCACCGGCCTTCGAGACTTTCGCACAAGCTCGAAGCAGTATGCCACTAAATTTTGGCGGAATCGCCGGAACGCACGTCGCTGGAATACTCGTCTACCGGCAGCGGAGGAAATTCGGCCTTCCCCACGCCCACAATGCGGACCGCCAGATGCGTTGCCAGATAGATGCAACCGAGAAGAAGGACAGTCCCTAAGACGAGGTCCGCGGCGACGGCGAGAATACGCAGCGGGATTTGATCGATGGAGACAGCTCGGATCGTGCCTTGCACCAGGGCGATCATGCAGGCAAGCGTCAATGCGGCTGCGCCGAGCACCGCCGTCACGGACGAAAGAATTCTCACGCCCACGCGGGAACTCCCACGGCGAATGTCGTTCGAAGCGCCGCAATGGATGAAATGTAACTTCGCACAAAAAGTTAGTGGAGACCGGACCAGTCGTCAGCCACAAGAATCGAATTGCTGGGATTTGACGGATCGTACTTCACGCTGGCAGGCTGGCCGGAAGCGATGCGCTCGAGGCACAGGCGCTCTTCGAGCCCCGTAACGTCTTGCGCGGTTTCGTACGTGACGCCCGCAATGGAATAGCTGTACCGGACCAGGCGGCGCAAGCCGTTTCCGCCAAGTTCAGATGCGGCGGCCTTGCGGCGCGAAAACATCGCCGAACCGGACTCCGGCGCGGCCGACCCTTGCGATTCGACCAGCTCGACCACAAGCCCTTCCACGATGCGCCCGACTTGATTGAGTTGAGAACGCCGGCGGCGCTCTTCGTCCTGCGGGTCTCCCGGCTTTTGGAAGAATTGGCGCAAAACCACAGCGGCTGCTGCGGCCACGAGCGCCGCGGCTCCCACAACGATCCGCCAATCGATTGCTAAGTGCTTCAACGTCCCGAATTGCGCGCGGCGACCGGCTTGAACACATCGGCCGGCGTCTCGCGCGCTTTCCCCCGCTCTTTCAGGAATCCTACCAGTCCCCAGTTGCGAGCGAGCGCTTGAAGATCCGCTCAAATAACCTGTACGGCGTGGCGCTCATAGGCGCGCCCATCCGCGCGGCGGGGAGGACACCGCAAGGGTCAGACCGCGCGATTCACACAAGGATTTCGCAATGTGCCGATTCCGGGAATCACGACTTCCACCACGTCGCCGGCCTTCATGGGGCCGACGCCCGCTGGCGTGCCCGTCGCAATCACGTCGCCCGGCAACAGCGTCATTACCCGCGAAACCCAGGGAATTATAACATCAATGGAGAAGAGCATATCGGTCAACGGGGCGTACTGTTTCCTGACGCCATTCAACAGCGTTTCAATTGTTCCGTGGGTAACGTCAAACTCCGTCTCCATGACGGGGCCCAGCGGACAAAACGTGTCAAAGCTCTTGGAGCGTGTCCATTGTTTATCGAGGGCCTGGTAATCGCGCGCGCTGACGTCATTGAGAAGCGTGTAGCCGGCAATGTAGGGGCGGAGGTCAGCGCCGTCGGGCAACTGGTGGCATTGGCGCGAAATAATTACCGCGAGTTCGCCTTCAAAATCAATGCGCTGCACCTCCGGCAGCAGGACGATTGGATCGTCGGGCGCGAGAAGCGACGACGGCGGCTTGAGAAAGATCAAGGGTTCCTTCGGAGGAGCGTTATTGAATTCAGCGGCGTGGTCGAGATAGTTTCTGCCGAGGCAAACGATCTTGCTGGGCGCGACCGGCGGCACGAGTTTCACATCCGCAAGCGGCCAGGACCGGCTCGTCACCTCCCACTTTCCCAAAATATCGCCGGAAACCTGGCGAACGGTCTCGCCCGAAATAACTCCCTGCAAAACTTCCGGTTGCGCGGTGGCGCCGGTTTTTTCTTTTAGTTGAAAACGGCAGAGTTTCATCGAGTCCTTTTTCCTTCTTGTTGGATTTGAGAAATTAATGCGTACGGTGCCTGCCGGCGGAGGCCGAAGTTTCCCGGGATTGAACAATGTGCTGGTGGCGAACTCCCGCGCACATCAGGAACACCCAATCGAGCACGGCAACGAAGCCGTAGGAAACCGCGCCAAGCACGAAAACGTGCAGGGCCCCCATGCGGCTTTCGAGCAGCGTGAAATGCATTTCCGCCACAAGATACGTCATGGTCAGGATCGTCCAAGCCGTCAGGCCCGCAACGAAAAGCTTCCCGGGCTGCTGACGGAAGCGTAGCACGGGAATCCCCATGACCAGGATCAAGATCGCGCCCGCCACGACGTTGCGTAGTTCGGCAAAACGCTCCAGTTCGGCGACGCGATTGGCAACGTCCAACCAAGCGACGAAAACACAGGATAGATAGATTCCCGTTAAGACGCCGGTGCGCAACGACGCGATGCGGAGCCACAAAAACCACCGCATGCCCGGGAGCTGGTGTCGGGCTGACATGCCTTCCTTCCTCGGACTTCAATCTATGGAACGTCCACCTGTACTGCCGAACTCTTGGGGCTTTCGTTGCCTGCGCGGTCCAGCGCGGAAACGCGATAATAATAACGCCTTCCAGGCAGTACGGAGATATCACGAAACGTCGGGCTCGGCAATATTTCCGCGCTGGCGCGTTCGCCGGGTGTGTCTTCCCCATCACTCCGGTAAACGGAATACCCCGCCAAGTCCCCCTCGGGACTAATCGCCCATGATAGTTCGATGTAGGCAGGGGCCTGGTTGGTTGCGGGGATAATCGTAATTTCAAGGTTCGTGGGCGCGGCGGGTGGAAAGACGTCGCGCGGCGTGACGATGGCCGGCGCGGAGTCGGCGGATTCGACAAAATCCGTGCCGAATTGCGCCACACTGCGCACGGTGTAAATATACGGCGTTCCGAAATCGAAGTGTGAATCGCGAAAATCGGTCGAAGGGGAAGGACCCGCAAGCTCCAACGGTGTTTTTAGCTTGGCCTGCGAAAGGTCCTGCGGAAGATTCTCCTGACCGGATTCGATTACTCCGCGGTAGACGCGGTACGCGCGCGAAGAAGCTCCGGGCGGCAAAGCAGCCTCCGCCCAGTTCACGATCAGCGCGGACTCCGTGACGTCCACGTGGACGTCACGCGGAGCTACCGGCGCCGGGATAAATCCGCGCAATGACGACGTTTGAATCCGCCGAGGCTCGCGCTTTCACCGCCCTGGTACGAACCTTGTAAGCTATCGATGACCCGGCCGCGCGAGCGAAATCGTCCGTCGTGAGGGGATCGCGAAACTCGATGTGTTCTCCCTTCAGATAGTGATCCACCTGCTCTGAAGGAATCGTGTCCGCCAGCCGCCACGCCGTCTTCTTGTCCGTGGCGGCGCCTGGGGGAAGCAGGGCGCGATAGATTTCAATCGTGGGGTGTTCGGCAAGGGCTTCGCGATCCATCGAGCGCGCGGGCAGGGTGAACGTGAGGGCGAACGCGTTGCCGTATTGCCGCACGCCTAGGTCGGTGACCGCAACGGGAACAACCGGATGCCGTGCTGTTGGTACGCCGGGCGCCGCGCACCCCGTAACCAGTACGCACGCGAAGAGGCAAAACGCGAGGGCGAGAAGCGCGGCGGCGCGGATCATCTCTTCACCATCGGCTTCACCATCGCGTCAGAGGATGTACCGGCTGAGGTCCTGATTCTTCACGATGTCGGCAAGCTGCTTGGTGACGTACGGACCGTCCACCTTCACATTTTTTTTCTTCAGGTCCGGCGCCTCGAAGGAAATTTCGTCCAGCACTTTTTCGAGGATGGTGTGGAGGCGGCGCGCGCCGATGTTTTCCGTTTGCTCGTTGACCATGACGGCGTAGCGCGCGAGGGTGGCGATCGCATCCTCGGTGAAATTCAGCTTCAGGCCTTCCGTGTCCAGGAGCGCGATGTATTGCTTGATGAGGGCGTTTTTGGGTTCCGTGAGAATGCGCACGAAATCGCCCTCGGTGAGCGCGGTGAGTTCAACGCGGATCGGCAGCCTGCCTTGCAGCTCCGGGATCAGGTCGGAAGGCTTGCTGATGTGAAAGGCTCCCGCGGCGATGAACAAAATGTGATCGGTGCGGATCATGCCGTAGCGGGTGTTAACCGTGGTGCCTTCGACAATCGGCAGAATGTCGCGCTGCACGCCTTCGCGCGAGACGTCCGGGCCGTGGCCGGACTCGCGCCCGGCGATCTTGTCGATTTCATCGATGAAGATGATGCCCATCTGCTCGGCGCGCTCGACGGCCAGGCGCGTCACTTGATCCATGTCGATCAGTTTGTTTTCTTCTTCCTGGATCAGATAATCGAATGCCTCGGCGACGGTCATCCTGCGGCGCCTCTTCTGCTGGCCAAATATTCCCGAGAGCATGTCCTTGACGTTGATGTCCATTTCCTCGACGCCCTGGCTCGAGACGATTTCAAACGCGGGCGTCGAACGCTCCCGGACTTCGACTTCCACCAGGCGCTGGTCGAGCTTGCCGTCCCGCAACTGCGCGCGCAGCTTCTCGCGCGTGCGGTCCATCTGGTCGTGCCGGGGCGCTTCGATCTGAGGGGCGGAAGAGTTGGGCGACTCGGGCGGCGGAGGAGGAGAAGCGGGAAGGAGCAGATCGAGCACGCGCTCTTCCGCGGCGTGTTCGGCGCGCTCGGCCACCTCGTCCAGTTTTTCTTCACGCACCATGTCGATAGAAGTCTCGACCAGATCGCGCACCATGGATTCCACGTCGCGGCCGACGTAGCCGACCTCGGTGTACTTGGAGGCTTCCACCTTGATGAATGGACAGCCGGCGAGGCGCGCGAGGCGCCGCGCGATTTCCGTCTTTCCCACTCCGGTGGGGCCGATCATCAAAATATTCTTGGGCAGAACATCTTCCGCCATTTCGGGCGTGAGTTTCTGCCGGCGCACGCGGTTGCGCAGCGCGACGGCGACCGCGCGCTTCGCGGCGGCTTGTCCGACGATGTATTTATCCAGCTCGATGACAATTTCGCGCGGAGTGAGCTCGTCGAACGAAGGCTCAGCCGCGGCTTCTGGTTCGTGCTGCTCGCCGGGAAGATAGATCACCATAGATTTACTGTTCCGCCTTCACTTAAAGCGTGCGGCAGCGGCTAAAGCCGATTTCATTCCATCCAGGTCAGTCACGGCGAAGCCGTGACCCACAAATCGTCGAGGATGCAGGCGAAAGCGATCTTTGTGGGTCGCGGCTTTAGCCGCGACATGAAGGGCCTTTAAATCCTGGGCTTTAGCCCCTGAAGCCCGATCGCGCATTCCGGTGCTACAGCTCCTCAAACGTGAAATTCGCATTCGTGAAAATACAGATTTCGCTGGCAATCTTCATGGCCTCCTGCGCGATCTCTTTTGCCGATAGCTTCGTATGCTTGGCCAGGGCCCGGGCCGCCGCCAGCGCGTAGGGGCCGCCGGAGCCGATGGCGCAGATGCCGTCGTCGGGTTCGATCACGTCGCCATTTCCGGACACTAGAAATGTGGACTTGCCGTCCGCCACGATCAGAAGCGCTTCGAGATGCCGCAGCGCGCGGTCCTTGCGCCATTCCTTAGCCAGTTCGACCGCGGATTTCGCCAGATTTCCCTGATGTTCCTGCAGCTTCCCCTCGAACCGCTCGAACAGGGAAAGCGCGTCCGCCGTCGACCCGGCAAATCCCGCCAGGATTTTTTCGTTGAACAGCCGCCGCGTTTTTCGCGCCGTGTGCTTCATGACGTGCTCGCCCATGGTGACCTGGCCGTCCGCAGCAATCACCACTTTGTTGTCGCGGCGCACGCACAATACCGTGGTGCCGTGTATCGGCGGAAAATTCTTACTCATTGGCATCAGAGGATTATACCGCGACCGGCGGCTGCGACCAACGTAGGGTTCAAAAATGGCGAACGGGCCGCTTCGATTATCCCCAAGTTTGCTGGGCCAGATTCTACGAGAACTCTTTGCGCCCTTGCCCAGATTACTTCCGAGCGCGCCGTTTATCGAGAGCTACGCCCGGATATCTTGGGGCTGGTATCAGTTTTCACCATATGGGCCTTTTCGGCCCGTGGACACCGGGCTTCTAGTCCGCTCCTCGCTACCGACAAAGAAGAATTCTTCAGTTTCGGAGTTAGTCATTCCCCAAATCATGTTTCCGGGTTCCCATGGAAGCGATTTCAGCGTTCGTATCGAACCCTGCTTGGAGTAACTTAGAAATTCGTCCTTTGCGATCCCATATTCCAGCGGTGTTGCGGTTTTAAGCAGGCCGCTATCGGGAATTCGATAGACCAAGGTTCCTTTGTCCATAGGAAGCGGGGTGGCATTCGTTCGACTGTACCTGATTTCGACCCAGCCAACATATCCCTCAGGAATGAGATATCGAGCTGGCAAGGGCCATCCGGAAGCTGGGGGCCGTCAGGCGGAGCGGCATTCGCGGAGGATGCCTCCACAAGCGCGTTTGTCCAATATTGCGCTTAAAAATTTATGCGCTGGAAAGCTTGCAGCGAGCTCAGGCCTTTAACTGCGCCACTGGCGGCGCCGGAACTTCGGGTTCGACGCCGCGCCATCCGACCGACTTGCCTTGCACGGCGCCCATTACCGAGCTGAACAAGACGAAGTACATCATCTGACGGTAGTAGAAACGTTGCAGCAGCAACGGCCACAGCAGGGACCAGTCTTCATGCCGTTCCAGCGTGAACGCGACAATGCAGGTCAGAAAATCGATCAGCATGAATCCGATAAAGAATACGAGCGAGCGTTGCACGTCCGCGGCCGTATAAAACTGCGGCAGATGCGAGAAATGGAATTGGGAAGCGCCATACAACACCAGCGAGCCCAGAAACAGAAGGTCAATCACCGGAGAGAACAGCGGCAACAGAAGCTGAAACAGAAACATGTTGGGCAGCGCGATCCATCCGAGCGTCCCATATTTCGTGCGTCCCAGAGTGTCGCGATGCTTCCAGAAAGCTTGCAGCGTTCCGAACGTCCACCGGAATCGCTGGCGGATTAGCGTGGACGCCGTTTCGGGAGCATTCGTCCAGCCAATCGCTTCTTCCTCGTAATCGATCTTCCAGCCCGACCGCCGTATCGTGATCGTCAGATCGGTATCTTCCGCCACGGTGTCCGCGCTGAATCCGCCGGAATCGTTGATCGCTTCCGCCCGCCAGGCGCTAAGCGCTCCGGGGACAACTGGAATGCAATTCAGCAAGTCGAACGCGCGCTTCTCGAGGTTCTGGCTGGTGACGTATTCAAGCGCCTGCCAGCGCGTCAGCCAGCTGATCCGATTGCCCACTTTGATGTTTCCGGCGACGGCGCCGACTCTGGGGTTGACGAAATGCCGGACGAGTTTACTGATGGCGTCTGGCTCGATCGCGGTGTCGGCGTCAATGGTCACGATAATGCTGCTCGAAGCTTCCGCCAGGGCATGTGAAAGCGCAGCCGGCTTTCCGCTGTTGGGCTGGTGCATGATCCGCACGGCGGGATTTCGCCCGAATTGCGCGTCGAGCAATTCGCCGGTCCCATCGGTCGATCCGTCGTCCACGACAATCACTTCCAGCCTGGAATAATCGGACTCCAACACGGAATTGACCGTGTAGACGATGACGTCTTCCTCGTTGTAGGCGGGAATGAGCACGCTGACGATCGGTTGAAAATCCGGTTGATCGGGAAGCGAAGGCCGGAATTTCTCGATAATGGCGAGAAATCCCACGATGATCGCGCGGCAGCTCACCAGGCCAATCCCCAGCACGAAAATAAATGCCACGCTCAGCCGTGACCACTCATACAGCGTGAAGATCAGCCCATCGGCGCGGGCGACCAGCCGTTCACGGAAGGTGAGCGGCGGCATGAGCTGCGCGCGCGTCTGCCCCACAAGGTCCGAGACGGGGACGATTTGGAATCCCGCTGCGCGCAAGCCGTCAATAATTTGCGGCAATGCCAGCACGGTTTGCGTGCGATCCCCGCCGCCGTCATGCAACAGCACGATGTTGCCGCCGTTCGAACGCGCCTGTTCGAGGACGCGCTGTACGATCACCGGAGCGGGCGCCGGCGGGATTCCGCCAGGCTCGCCCCAATCGTGCGGATCGATTCGCGCGCCCACAATCAAGTAGCCCATGGATTGCGCGATCGGCAGTTCAGCGACTTCATCCGCCGTTTCAGGCTGGTGGTCGATGCCGTACGGCGGACGGAACAGAAGCGTCTTTACGCCCAGCGTGCTGTTCAGAAGGCGCTCGGTAACGTTCAGCTCGACGTCAATCTGCGTGCGCGAGATTTCGTTCCAGCGGGGGTGCGTATACGTGTGGTTGCCGATTTCGTGGCCCTCGGCATATTCGCGCCGGATCAACCCCAGCGCGTCATTGGCGCTGCTCCCAATCACAAAGAACGTCGCCGGCGCTTTTTTCTCCTTCAAAATATCCAAAATTTTTGGTGTGAATGTCGTGTCCGGCCCGTCATCGAAACTCAGCGCGACCTTGTAGGGTGCAGCGCCCATCTGGAAGATGCGATAGGAGGAGGGAACCTTTTCATAATTGTCTTCGACAATGTTGCCGGTCGTAGGATCAAAGCGAATCGAGCGCTTGCCCTTTTGAGGCGTGTCCGCGAACCTCCAGATATCGCCGTCACCTTCGAGGATCAGGTCGTATCCCGGAGGCATGTCCTCGAGTTTCGCGCGGTCGGCATCGTCGGGGCGCGTGATATCCCAGATCGACCAGACGGAAGGATCTTCCGAGCCGAGCCGCCAGATCGCCGTGCCTTGCACGCCGACGCGTTCCGCGGCGCGCAGTTCGTTGTACGCGGTGACGCCGTCGAGCATCCATACGCGGTGAATGAAATTATGCTCGTCCGAATACGAGTAGTAGGGGTTGAGAGAATCCGAATCAAATTGGACCTGGGCTTCGGATTCCGTCGAGGTAACGATGGACTCCTGGAAGCTCTCGACCTTCGCCTGCTCGTGCGCCTTCATTCCCGCCTTGCTGGGCCAGTCGTATGCGTAGTTCGCGATTCCCATCACCAGCTTTCCCGGCGGCACCAGCTTCGTAATCGCCTCGATGTTTTTTACAAACCAATCCTGCGCGGCGATGGGGCCGGGCGCTGAGGTGCGCCAGTGCTGATCGTAATTCATCAAGATCACGGCGTCGGCGGATTTTCCGATGCCGGCGTAGTCGTACACCCAGTCCGCCGCGGGAAGCGCAACCATGAGTTTCAGATTTGAGTTGTGCAGGTCCGTCGCAAGTTCGGAGATGAATTGGCTGAAATCCTTCTGGCTTTTATCGGGAATTTCTTCAAAATCGACAACCAGTCCGGCGAAGTGGTTTTGTGTGAGATATTGAACCGATTGTTGCGCCAGATTCCCTCGCGCCGCAGGGTTCTTGAGCATGGCGGCCATTTCGTCGGTGAGCCAGTTGGTGCCGTCGGAATTGTTCAACAGCGGCATCGTGGGAATTTTGATCGGCGGATTTTGCTGCTGCAACGTTTGCTCCCACGCCGCGAGTTTGGGATCGGCCTCCACATCCAAGCGGCCGGTTGCGGTGATCGAGTGCAGGCGCTCGGGGATGAGCAGGTCGATGTCGCGGAAATGCTGCTGGAGGGCCGCGAGCGACGTCGGGTCCCAACTGACGTAAAATGCCGCGCGCACGGGATCGTAAGCGGCGGGCATCTGGCCGAGGGATTCGACGCGGCGCTGCCGCCCGGTTCGCCGCAACGTGATCCGCGTTCGAGTTTTTTCACGGACGGGATGGAGCGCCGTCCGGTTGGTGGGAAGCAGAGGCACAGGCAATCGGGGACTGACAAGGACATTGATTAAAAACGTGATGGCCAGCAAAGTAAAAAGCGCGCCGCTGATTTCCAGAATGCGGCTGGTGCGCCGCCACCGGCGGCGCTGCTCATCGTAGAATATGGGCTTGCGCGGCTTCATTCATTTATCTCAAACGAGCCGTCCGTCGGAACGGCGTCGATGACCAATCAACCTGCCACACAACCGCACGGCCAGGAAGGGATGATCATACCCGGACGGCGCGAAAGCGTCACGGCTCTTTGCGTTCATACGTTCCTAGCCATACTCGCGGGGCTGGCTCTGCGCATGGTGTTCGTCCACTGGTTTCCAACCACGACCGACGACAGCACAACCTATCTTCAATTGGCCAGCAATTGGGTCGACCATCATGTCTATGGATTGTCGCAGAACGGCCAGCTGGTTCCGACGGACCTCCGAACGCCGGGTTACCCGGCCTTTCTGGCCGGAGTGACTCTACTCATTAGACGCTCGATACAGGCCATTATGTTGTCTCAGGCCGTTCTCGACGTCATCACCTGCGTTTTGACGGCGGCGCTGGCCAGAGCGTTAGCACCCGCTGGCGCGCGCCGGCACGTGTGGATTGTAGCGCTCTGGCTCGCCGCGACATGCCCCTTCGTGGCGAACTACTCGGCCGTCGTACTGACCGAAGTCGTGGTGACGTTCCTCGCTACCGCGGCGCTCGCCTGTTTCGCACTGGGCCTCAGGCAGGAGCCCACGCAGCTGGGTCTTCGCGTCGCGCGTCAATGGAACTTGCCCTTCGCTTTTGCTCTGCTTGGCGCCGTCCTCACCGGAGCGGCGACCCTGGTGCGCCCCGAAATGCCCTTGCTTCTGGGAGTTGCGGTTCTCGTGTACGGACTTCGCGCTTGGAGGGCTCTTGGCGCACAAAAGGCAGTCCTGTTTGCTGCGGCCATGGTTGGCGCGTTCCTGCTGCCGCTTTTGCCCTGGGCCGCGCGGAATGCCATTTCCTTGAACAAGCTGCAATTCCTCGCGCCGCGCTACGCCACGTTCCCCGACGAGTACGCGCCGGTTGGTTATTACGCCTGGACGGGAACGTGGCTCGAACGCTTTCGCGATGCATATCTTACAGTCTGGGAGATCGGAGAGGATCGCACGGACGTAAACGACCTCCCTGCTTCCGCATTCGATTCTCCCGAGGAAAAGGCGCGAGTCGCGGATTTGATCGCGCAATACAACGACAGCCCCGACCTCGACATTTCTCCCAGAAATGGATCGCCAATATGCCGAAATCGCCCGCGAGCGGACGCGGCGCCACCCGCTGCGAACGTACGTCCGCGTGCCGTTCGAACGCGCCTTGACGATCTGGTTCACGCCGCGGACCGAGTTGTTGCCCATCGACGGCAAATTCTGGCCTCTCCGCGAACAATGGGAAGATTCCCACGCCGACGTACTCGTCACGGGAGGGTTTGCGGTGTTGGGGTACCTGTACGTGGCGTTAGCGATCGGCGGAATCTGGCTGGCTTGGCGCACACGCCGGGAAAGCGGCGCCACAGGAGCACCTGCTGGGGCGAATCTCTGGGGGATTGCCCTGCTGCTCGTGTACTTTCTGGTTCGAACGGCATTTCTGACCACTATAGAAGCCCCCGAACCTCGTTACGTCGTGTCGTGCTATCCGGGAGTTCTCGCCTTAATTGCATTGCTCGGAATTGGAAAAAAGAAGCACAAGGAAGCAATATAAGATTCGAACGCATCAAAATTGTATGGTGAAATGTTTTTGCTGGAGTGTGCGCGCGAGGGAACCGATGAAGAGACGAAGCTCGATCTTGCGCGGTGTGTTTGCCCTTTTGCTCGTGGCGTGTCTCGCGCCGATCTTGAGGGCGTGGGAGCGCGAGCCGCTGAGCGTGTTTGCCGAGCGGCGCGCGAAGCTGAGTCGCCGCGGTCAATGCCCCCATCGTGCTGTTTGGCTACACGGGCCACGAAGAAGCGAATCCATCCTACGTCTTCATGCAGGAAGAAAATTTCTATTACCTCACGGGCCACAACGAAGAAGGCGCGGCGCTGCTGCTCGTTCCCGAATCGGCGGACGAGAAAGGCTGGACCGGTCCGCGCGAGATTCTGTATCTTCCGCCGCGCGATCTGGCCGAGGAAAAATGGAATGGCCCGCGCATGGGACCGGACGATCCGGGCATCCAGGAAAAGACGGGCTTTGCGCGCGTCGAGACATTTGCGAAGCTGCGCGAAACGCTCGCCGCGCTTGCGAAAAATTATCCGGAAATCTACACCGAATTGCCGGGCCCGCACGACGAGGGCTATCCGCACGCCGCGAATTGGTCGCAATGGGTGAAAGACGCAGTGCCGCAAGCTTCGCTCAAGGATATTTCCTCGGCGGAGGGAACTCTGCGCGCGATCAAGTCGCCGGGCGAGCTGGCGCTGATTCAGAAGGCCGTCGATCCCTCCATCGACGCGCACCTCGAAGCCATGAAGATGATGCGGCCGGGCCTGTATGAATATCAGGTGGCGGCCAAGATGGTCGAGATTCACGCGTATGCAGGCTGCGAAACCGAAGCGTACGCGCCGATTGTCGGGACGAGCATCGACTCAACGGTGCTCCATTACAACAAGCTCGACCGCAGAATTGAAGATGGCGACATCGTGCTGATGGACGTGGGAGGGCAGTATTCCGGCTACGCGTCCGACATTACGCGCACGATTCCCGCCAACGGAAAATTCACACCGCGCCAGCGTGAAATTTACGAAATTGTCCTCGGAGCGCAAAATGCCGCCCTGGAAGCGCTCAAGCCGGGGATGACACTCTACGGTCCGCCGGCCACGAGTCTCCAGAAAATCGCGATGGACTACATCGATTCGCACGGCAAGGACAAGGAGGGCCGCTCTCTGGGCCGGTACTTCATTCACGGCCTGAGCCATCACGTGGGTCTCGACGTGCACGATTCCAGCGGCTTGCCGCGCCCGCTCGAGCCGGGAATGGTCATCACGATCGAGCCGGGGATTTACATTCCCGAGGAAAATCTCGGCGTGCGCATCGAGGATGACGTGCTCATCACGCCGACCGGCTACAAATTGCTCACGGCGCGCCTGCCGCGCTCGGTCGACGAGATCGAAAAGATCATGGCGGATGGGAAAGCCGAACGCGAGAAGCAGCGCCCGTAAGGGGATTATTGCATGGACGTTCTTCGAGGGGCTTTCTTGGTTTTCTGTGTGTTCTCTGTGCCCTCTGCGGTGAATTCTTAAGGCTTAATACAGAGGACACAGAGAATCGCAGAGGGCCACGGAGAATTGGCTGCTCCTGCGCGGAGCCGGCCGCATCTTCCTCAGGCGTTCCCAGAACGCGCCCGGGGGTGCTTATTTTTCCTTCAGCTTTAGCTTGCTCTTGTTTTCTTCAAGGAACTCACGCAGTTTTGGCGCTGCCTCGAGAAGTCGGTTCCATTGCTCGTAATACAATGTGACTGGGAATCGGCCCAGGCCGTAGACGCTCACGCCGCCTTTCTCGCCGACCTTGAAGTCCAGTTCCCCGGTGCGCCGCACCGCCTTCTTTTCCAGTTCCTCCAAGCGCGCCTTGAGTTCGTCGTACGTCGGTTCCGCCATTTTTTCTCCTTCCGCCACTTCTAAGCTCGGACAGATTGTACTTCACCAGAAGCGCGATCCACACCGGATTTCCGCTCGGCCCAGCCGCGGCAATGGACTACTTTTATTTTTCGCCGATAAAAGTAGCAGGGAGGAGCCATGCGGGATAAGAGATCAGAATACAGGATAGCCGTCATGGCGCAGGTTGAAGTGTTATGGGAAGACGAAACTGGAACGGCGCATATTACTCCTGGGAGGCTCGAAGACAAGTCAAGCAGAGGGGCGAGTGTTCGAGTCCGGGAGTCAATCCGCGTGGGATCAAAGCTGATTATTCAGGGGCACGGGGACAACTTCTCAGGCACGGTTATCTACAGCCATCGCGGTACTGAAGAGTATGCTCAGTATGTTTTAGGCATTCAGCGTGATCCGGCGGGGAGTCCGAATCCAAAATAGCCCACGCCCATGGCCGCCTTACATTGACCGGCCCTCCGCCCGGCGTCTATAATCTTATTTTGGTGGGCGGCGCGTTTTTGGTCCGGCATCCCTAAACCGCCCAGACTGCACGAATCGAAATCGCAGCCGATTGGAACCGCCTGCCGCAAGACCCCGTAGGCATCAGGAGCAAACAGAATGCGAGCAACACAACTGCGCCCCGGAATGACCATCCGTCACGAGGGCGAACTCTACACGGTACATAGCGTCGAGCACCGCACGCCCGGCAACAAGCGCGCCGCGATGGCCACGAAGATGCGCAACTTGCGCACCGGCTCGATCATCGACTACAGGTTCCGTGCTGAAGTGGACATCGAGCGCGCCATCTTTGATGAGATCGAGCACGAGTATCTCTACTCGGATGGCGAGGGCTACCACTTCATGAACACGGAGTCATACGAGCAGTTTCATCTCGGCGCGGACGTGCTTGGGGAAGCGGTGTACTACCTGATTCCGAATACCACGGTGAAGCTCGAGTTTTACGAAGGCAAGGCGATCGGCGTGGTTATACCGGACACGATGGACTTAACGGTGGTGGACACCGAGCCGACCGTGCAGAAAGCCACGGCCAGCGCGGTGATGAAAGCGGCAAAACTCGAGACGGGTCTTACGATCCAGGTACCGCCGTTCGTCAACACCGGCGACAAAGTCAGGGTGGATACCTCGGAAGCGCGTTACGTCCAGCGCGTGTAACGCAGCGCATAATTTGTACGGACGGTTCAGGCGCTCATTGCGGACAATGCCAGCGGAGATTGCGCCAGCAATCCTTCGAGAGCGGACACCAGATTCGCATCCCACCAGCCGCGGCGCGTTTCTTCCCACATGATTTCCAGCGCCTTTTCCTGTGTGAGCGCCTTGCGGTAGGGGCGATCGGTGGTGAGCGAATCGTAGATGTCCACGGTTTGCAGGATGCGCGCGGTAAGCGGGATTTCTTCACCCTTCAAATGGTCGGGGTAGCCGCTTCCATCCTGCTTTTCGTGATGCCACCGGATGATGGGCAGGACGTTGCGGAAGGATTTCAGTGGCGCGCAAATGCGCTCGCCGACGATGGTGTGTTCTTGCATGATCTTCCGCTCGGCGGCGTCCAGTGGACTCGGCTTCAGCAGGATGTACTCGGGCACGGCGACCTTGCCGATGTCGTGCACGATTCCGCTGCGCCGCAGGTCGTTGCAAACCTCTCGTGACAATCCAATTTTTTCGGCGAGCGAAACGGTGGAGCGCGACAGCCGGTCGCAGTGGCCCTCGGTGTAGGGGTCTTTCGCTTCGATGCTGCGCGCCAGCGTGCACAGCACGGTCTCCGCGTTTTCCAGTTCGTCCGTATAGCGCTTCAGCCGCACGAGCGAACGCACGCGCGCCAGCAGCTCTTCCTTCTTCACGGGCTTGTGCAGAAAATCGTCCGCGCCCGCTTCGATACCCCTGATGCGATCTTCCGCGCAGGCGAGCCCGGTGATGAGCACCACGGGGAGAAACCGCGTCTCCGGCCGGGCCTTGATCGCGCGGCACACCGAGAATCCTGTAGGTCCCGGCATCATGACGTCGAGCAGCACGAGATCCACAGGCTGGGAACAAGCTTCGTTGAACGCCTGCTCGCCATTCTCGACCGCAATCACGCGGTAGCAGTTCAAACGCAGCAGTTCGGTCAGCGGCTCGCGGATGCTTTCATTGTCATCCGCTACAAGAATGACTCCCTTGAGAGATGTAATCGAAGACACGTTTCCCCCTGTGGATGGCCGCGCGATGCGGATCAGAGAGGAAGAATCCCGCCTGCGATCATTCTGCTGCTTGCGATTGAAGGGAAACATATCTTCGGCGCATGCTGTAAGGGTGTCAAGACGAGATGGCGTGCCTGTCGCAGAAGCTGTTCAATATGAAACAGTTTTCTGCACCGCATTGAAACAGCCGCGCTTGATTTTATGCAGAGCTTCGTCCACCACATGATTTATTTGAAAACGCGGGCAAAAATGGCGTCCACATAGCGCAGGTGCCGGTTCAGGTCAAATGCATTTTCGAGAGCGGCGCGGTCCAGAAAAATCTTGATGCGCGGGTCGGTAACGACGCGCTGCCGAAAGTTTGTTTCCGTTTCCCACGCCGCCATGGCGTGTTCCTGCACCCATTTGTAGGCGTCTTCGCGAGGCGGCGCCCGCTTCGATCAGGTCCTGCAGGAGCTGGCCGGAGAATACGAGGCCGCCGGTGGCGTCCAGGTTGCGGCGCATGCGTTCCGGGAAGACGCGCATTCCGGAAACGATGTCGGTCATGCGCGCGAGCAAGTAGTCGGCAAGGATCGTCGAATCGGGCAGGATGACGCGCTCGACCGAGCTGTGCGAAATGTCGCGCTCGTGCCAGAGCGCGATGTTTTCAAACGCCGCGCCGGCGTTGGCGCGCACGACGCGCGCGAGGCCGCACACCTGTTCGCTCGACACCGGATTGCGCTTGTGCGGCATGGCCGAACTTCCGCGCTGCTCGCCGCCAAACGGCTCCTCGGCCTCGCGCACTTCGGTGCGCTGCAGGTGGCGGATTTCGAGGGCGATTTTTTCGAGCGTGGCCGTGAGGATCGCCAGCGCCGAAAGATACTGCGCGTGGCGGTCGCGCTGAATCACCTGCGACGCCACCGGAGCCACGTCCAGGCCAAGCCGTTTGCAGATGGCCGCTTCCACGTCCGGCCCCAGGTGCGACGCGTTGCCGACGGCGCCGGAAATTTTCCCCACGGCCATTTGCCGCGCGGCCTGGCCGAAGCGTTCGAGGTTGCGGCGGTTTTCGGCGAACCAGTTGGCGACTTTCAGGCCGAACGTGATCGGCTCGGCATGAACGCCGTGCGTGCGTCCGATTTGCGGCGTGTGCTGAAATTCGCGCGCGCGGCGCTCGAGCACTTCGCCGAAGCGGACGAGTCCATGCTCGATCAGGCGCGACGCTTCGCGAATCTGCAGGGCCTGCGCCGTGTCCACCACGTCGTTCGAGGTCAGGCCGTAGTGCAGCCAGCGCGCGGCGTCGGGATCGCCGATCGTTTCGCCCACCGCCATGGTGAACGCGATCACGTCGTGCTTTACCTTGGCTTCGAGTTCCGCGATCCGCCGCACCACGCCCGCGTCGACGCGCGCCTTCTCGCGAATTTTCGCGGCAGCGGCGGCCGGCACGACTCCCGCTTTCGGCCAGCGTTTCCGTGGCGGCCAGCTCCACTTCCAGCCAGCGGCGGAATTTGCCCTCCTCGCTCCAGACTCGGCCCATCTCTTCGCGCGTGTATCGTGAAATCAATCGGAACTCCCTCGGCGCACACGCCATCGAAATGGGGCGCGGCAGATCAAGAAAATTGGCTGGGAAAACTCCCTCGAAGATGATACCCGAATTCTCGCTTCCATGTCGCGGCAGGCCAGTGGCGCGGACTTCAGCCTGCGGAGTTTTGTTCATGCAAGGCCGAAACCCCACAGGCTGAAGCCTGCGCCACGAAACACGCTTCCCACCTGAGTTAAACTGGAGCGGATGCGGAACCGCAAAAGCACTTTTCCTTTTCTAATCGCCATTTTGGTGCTTCTTGCCGTCGCGTGGTTCATCCGCACACAATTTCCTTCGCCGCGGCACGAAATCGCCGGACGGCGGCGAATCGGTCCAGGCTCGTGTCGGCCCGCCGGATATTTATCCCGATCCGGCGCGGACTCCGGGCGCGATCAATCCGGACATCACCCAGGAAAATATCCGCGAGACGATCTGCAATCCGCGGTGGAGCACGAAATCGATCCGGCCGGAAGCCGGCTACACGAATCGCCTGAAAATCGAACAAATCGGCGAGTATGGCTACTCCGATTCCCGCTTGCGAGATTACGAAGAGGACCATTTCATTCCGCTCGAACTTGGCGGCAATCCCACCGATCCGAAAAATCTCTGGCCCGAACCGTTCGAGACATCCATCCCGGACGGCGGCGCGCATGCCAAGGACAAAGTGGAAAATTACCTCCACGCGGAGGTGTGTTCGGGAAGCCTGACGCTCGACCAGGCGCAGCGCGAGATTTCGGAGGATTGGTACCGCGTCTATCAGGCGTCCGTGCCGCACTGAGCACGCCGGGGATCTTGGCTGGCAGAGCGATCTACAAATTTAGCGTGGGGAGCGGCGAGGCTTGTGAAGCAACGATGAGTTCGCCGGAAAACGCCGCGGCGCCGGTGCGCCGGCCAAGGGCTTCTTCGGCGGAGATACGCGCGACGTCGGGATTGTTGTTGTTCTCGGAGAGATGCGCGAGGACGACGTAGCGCGCGTGCGCGTCAAACGCTTCCGCATCGGCAAGAAATTCGCTGACCGTGTGATTCGACAGGTGTCCCGTGCGGCTCATCACGCGCTGCTTGATGTGCCACGGATACGGCCCCACCTTGAGCATTTCGAGATCGTGATTGGATTCGAGCATCAGGCAGTCGGAATCGCGCAAGTGAACTTTCACGAGTTCGGGCAGGTAGCCGAGGTCGGTGACGATCGCGACTTTCGTTCCATTCGCGCGAAACGTGAATCCCAAGGGGTCGATTGCATCGTGCGGAATCGAAAACGGGGAGACTTCGATGTCGCCCACGATGAATCGCTGGCCGGCGCGAATGTGCTCCACGCGGTCCAGGCGCTTGTGCGAAGTTTCCGGCAGAATGCGCATCACTTCGGTGTGCGTGGCTTCGTTCAGATAGACCGTCGTGCGCCACTGGCCCAGCACCTGCGCGAGCGAGCCGATATGATCGCTATGTTCGTGGGAGATGACGATGCCGTCGAGGCGATCGACGTCGCGCCCGACCGCGGCAAGGCGCCGCAGCGTTTCTTTTTTGCCGAGCCCCGCGTCGACCAGCAGCCGGGTCTGGTCCGTTTCGAGCAAGGTGCAGTTGCCCGAACTGCCTGACCCCAGAATCGTTACGCGCAGACTGATAAATTCCCCCGGCGGACAAGCGCATGTGCGCGCAAGCCCACGGAATAATGACAAAGCGGAGCGCCCGCGTCAATGACGCATGTAGGACAGGTTCAGCCTGTCTGGTTTTGATTTTCTTACGTCCCAAACGGAAGACAGGCTGAACCCTGTCCTACATAAACCGTCACGCCAGCAGATCGCGCGTGGCCCGAAAACCATTCAAGCTGCCAAGCACGGTGAGCGTGATGCGGCCCGGCTCGAAGAAATCGCGGGCGATGGCGTGCACTTCCTCGCGCGTCACCGCTTCAATCGACGCAAGCATTTCGTCGAGGGAAATGAACCGGTGGAGGTACATGGCCTGCCGCGCGAGGTTTGACATGCGCGAGCTTGTCGATTCGAGCGAAAGCATCATCGAGCCCTTGAGATGATCTTTCGCGCGGCGCAATTCTTCGCTACTGACTCCGTCTCCCCGTACGCTGCGGAATTCCTCGCTCACCGAACGAATCAGTTTCGCCGCGGATTCCCGCGAAGTTCCGGCGTACACGGAAAGCACGCCCGAATCGGTGTAAGGCGAGAGGTCGCTCTCGATCGCGTAGGCCAGCCCCTGCCGCTCGCGAATGTTCTGAAACAGCCGCGAGGACATTCCGCCGCCGAGAATCACGTTCAACAGCGACGCCGCGTAGCGCCGTTCGTGGGCCAGCGGATACGACGGCACGCCCAGCACGATGTGAACCTGCTCGAGCTCCTTTTTCTCGCGTTGCTCGACGCAAGCGTGCGTATCGGGCGGCGTCGGCTTCGCCGCGGCTGCCGAGCGCGCCGCGCCGTCGAATTCGCGCGCGACGAGATCCACGAGGCGCGCATGCTCCAGATTTCCCGCCGCGGTGATCACGACGCGGTTCGGGGCATACCACTCCTCGAAACATTCGGACACCGCGCCCTGTGAAAATTGCGACACCGTTTCCGGAGAGCCCAGGATCGGCATCCCCAGCGGATGTCCGCGCCAGAAATTCTGCGTGAACAGTTCGTGGATCAAATATTCGGGGTTGTCCTCTTCCATCTTGATTTCTTCGAGGACCACCTGCTTTTCCTTTGCGATGTCTTCCGCGTCAAAGCGCGGGTGCAGGACGAGGTCGGAAAGCACGTCGACGGCGACAGGGAGGTGCTCGTCGAGCACTTTCGCGTTGAAGCAAGTCATCTCCTTGCCCGTGAACGCGTCGAGCATTCCGCCAACGGAGTCCACGGACTGCGCGATTTGTTCGGCCGTGCGCTTGCGCGTGCCCTTGAACACCATGTGCTCGATGAAATGGGCGATCCCGTTGCGCTCGGAGGATTCGGCGCGCGATCCTGTGCCGAGCCAAATCCCCACGGAAACCGATCGGACATGCGGCATCTTCTCCGTGACAATCATCACGCCGTTCGGCAGTTCCGCTCGTTGGATATCTCGCACTGGCTGATTCATGCTTCTATTGTGGCACACGTGCGGCTGCGAACGCGACCCGGCTTAAGCGGTAGTAGAAACTTAATTTGATTCTGGATAGAACAAACGGCTGCCCGCCCTAAAAACGGGCGGCCTCTACAAAAACTACCAAGGCAGGACGGCTTTGTAACGGCCGATCCGTTCCGTAATTTCTGGGACGGATCGGGCATATTCAGGGTCAACTGAGTCACTACCGACGCGGCGGATTTCGATCGTCAGCGGGCGCGCATGTTAGTATGAAAGGACGGCCTCAGAGTTCATGTGGCGATATGTGATTGTTTGTCGGTCACGGCTTCAGCCGTGACTTAAGCTGGATAGTATCAATGCGGCTTTAGCCGCTGGCCTGCTCGAAATCGAGATGCCACACAGGCTCTTCAGGGAGACGGCGCGTGCCTGTCGAATTGCTCGGAAAATCAGCGGAGGAATTGCGCGAGTTCGTCGCGTCGCTCGGCGAGCGGCCATTTCGCGGCGCGCAGCTCTATCATGCGCTCTATGCCGAGCGGCGTTTTGAATTTTCCGCGATGACGAACATGCCCGCCGCCCTCCGCGAGCGCCTCTCACACGAAGCGCGCATCACGCCCCCGCGCATCGCGCGGCGGTTTCCTTCCGTGGATGGATCGATCCGGTATCTCTTCTCGATCGGCGGCCCGATCGGTGACGAAGGCGCGAAGCCCGCGCAGATCGAAGCCGTCTTCATGCCGCGCGAAGGACGCCAGACGATTTGTATTTCGACGCAGGCCGGGTGCGCGGTCGATTGCCATTTCTGCCTCACCGCGCAGTTGGGGTTGATCCGCAATCTCACGGCGGGAGAAATCGTGGGGCAGGTTCTCGTCGCGCTCGAGGAAAATCGCGAGCAACTCGCGCCGCAGACGAACGTCGTTCTGATGGGCCAGGGCGAGCCGCTGCTCAACTATGACGCGACGATGGCCGCCGTGCGCATCCTGCTCGATCCGAAGGGAGTCGCGCTCGCGCCGCGGCACGTCACGCTCTCGACCAGCGGCATCGTTCCCGGCATCGAGCGGCTCGGGAAAGAAAAGATTCGCCCCAGCCTGGCTATTTCGCTCAACGCTTCGAGCGACGAGCAGCGCGACGCGCTCATGCCCATCAACCGCAAATATCCGCTGGATGTCCTGCTCGACGCTTGCCGGCGGTATCCGCTGCGCCCGCGAGAATACTTCACGTTTGAATATGTACTGCTCGGCGGCGTAAACGATACGCCCGCGGATGCGCGCCGCGTTGTGCGCCTTGTCGCGCACATCCGAACCAAAGTAAACCTGATTCCCTGGAATCCCGGAAACTTGCCGTATCGCGCGCCGACTCCGGAGAGCATCGAGGAGTTTCAGCGCATCCTCGTCGACAAGGGCGTGCCAACGTTCGTGCGTTACTCGCGCGGGCAGGATGTCTTCGCCGCCTGCGGCCAGCTCGCGCTGATGGAATCGCCGAGCCCTTTTGTCGCGCTGCAGTAGAACAGGCTTCAGCCTGTTGGTTTTGATTTGATTTTCTTGGAAGGAAACCCAAACCTAAAACCAACAGGCTGAAGCCTGTTCTACTTAATTCCGATTACCGCCATCAGCCGTCCTGTTTTCGCGCCTTCGCGGCGATAGCTGAACAACAGATCCGTGCGGCACGCGGTACATAGATCGCTCACGCTGATTTGTTTTTCCGGCACGCCCGCATCGATCAATTGCCAGCGATTCGACGCGCGCAGATCGAGCTGCACGCGCGGCGGCGGTGGCACGTGCCCCGGCGGCATCATCGTGAGCCAGGGCAGCCAGAGCGGCTCTTCGCCGTGAGCCAATTGCTCGAATGGGCCGTCAAACCAGTCCGCGGCGGGAGGAAATTGCGCCGCGAACGCCTGCGCGACTTCGGGGCCGACTTCATAGCAGCAGCGGCCAATCGCCGGCCCGAGCGCGGCGACCACATCGCGCGGGCGCGTCCCAAATTCCATGCGCATCTGGCCAAGGGTTTTCACGGCGATGCGCGCGAGCGTGCCGCGCCAGCCTGCATGAATTGCCGCCACCACGTGCCGCCGCGTGTCCGCAAGAAGGATTGGCACGCAGTCGGCAGTCTGCACGCCCAGCAGCAAACCTGGCGTGCTTGTGATCAGCGCATCCGCTTTTGGGGCCTCAGCGATGGGCGGGGCGGCAACGTGAATTACGTCGGAGTGGAATTGGCGTAGCGTGATCAGCGGCATTTCACGAGCGCCAAGTGCAGCCATGAATTTTTCGCGATTCGCCGTGACGCGCTCGCGCTCGTCCCACTCCGTGAAGCCCAGATTCAGGGCAGGTTGTCCTTCAAGGGCGCTCGCGCCGCCGGGCCGCGTGCTGAAGCCGTGCGCGAGCCAGCCGAGCTTTCCGAGCGCGCATGATTCCACCACCTGCAGACCGCGTGTCCGGCGAATTGCCCAGGCGGGGTTGCCGTTGCGCGGTGTCGCGCGGTCTCCGCGCGCCACGGGACCGCGTCCTGAAGATCGAGTTTTAATCGCTCGCGCCATTCGTGCCGTGTGTCCTACTCACCACTTTAGCGTAACGCGTCAGCTTCTGTCTGCCTTCTACGAACACGGTATAATTTAAAAAGAGCTCTGCGCGCCGGCCCCGCCGCGCGGGGAGTGCATCAGGGAGTACAAAAAATGATCGTTGGCTTGGGCGTGGACATCACCGAAATCGATCGCTTCGAAGCGGCCATCGCCCGCCGCGGCCGCGCATTCCTCGAGCGCGTGTTCACCCCGTCGGAGATCAGCTATTGCGAAAAGCATCGCAACCGCGCCGAGCGGTTCGCCGGGCGTTTCGCCGCCAAGGAAGCCACGATGAAAGCCCTCGGAACCGGCTGGGCGCGCGGCGTGCGCTGGCTGGATATCGAAGTCGTCCGCGAGCCGAGCGGCAAGCCCACGCTGAAATTGTCAGGCGCGACGCGCGCGATCGCCGACAGCCTCGGCGTAACAAATATCGCCCTCACCATCACGCATGACGGGAACACCGCCCTCGCGCAAGTCATCTTTGAATCGTAAGAATTGAGACGCGGATTTGCCCCAGAGCAAGTCCGGCAAGTTGCTTTCGCCTCAGGGTTTTCTCTGTGTTCTCTGTGTTGAAAAGGTCTTGGCCTTATCCGCGCGCAAGTCTAACAATTTGCTGAAACAGTTTGTCGCGTTGTCATTCCGAGTGAAGCGAGGAATCTCTCTTCGATTTAAACTCAAGAAAGAGAGATTCCTCAGCACACAGCGTGCTTCGGAATGACAGTTTTTGAGTTGCTCCGCAGCCTGCTAAGTGGCGACGCAGGTCAAGTGGCCATCGGTGACGCCGGTAATTCGCACGTCCACAAATTGTTTGGCTGGCCACACGCCGGATACTCTCACGTCGAGATAATTGCTCGATAGAGCGCGAGTCCACGGGCCGTTAGCGTCTTTTCCGCTGCGGTTCAGCGTGAGGACACGCATCGGGCGTCCCGTTTGCGCCGTTTGAAATGCGGCCTTCTTCTTCTCGCCGAGCGCTCGCAGTTTGCGTGCGCGGCGCGCGATCACCTGCTCTGGAACTTGATTTCGGTGATCCGCCGCCGCTGTTCCCGGGCGCGAAGAAAACGAAAATACGTGCAGGTAAGTGAGCGGTAGCCGCTCGATGAGCGAGAGCGTTGCTCGATGATCCTCCTCGGTCTCGCCGGGGAATCCGGCGATCACGTCCGCGCCGATGGCCGCGTCGGGGAGCCACTCGCGCACAAGTTCCGCGCGGCGCGCGTAGTGCTCGGCGCGATACCAGCGATGCATCGCTGCAAGAATGCGGTCAGAGCCGGATTGCAACGGCATGTGGAAGTGCCGCGCCATCCGCTCGCTCGCCGCGAAAATCGCGATCAGATCCTCCGTGATGTCCATCGGCTCGACGGAACTGACCCGCAGACGCTCGACGGCCGTTTCGTCCAGGATGCGCCGCAACAATTCTCCGAGTTCGGCGTGCGGCGCAAGATCGCGCCCGTAGTTGCCGAGATCGATTCCGCTGAGCACCACTTCGCGCGCGCCGCCCTCGCACAGCTTGCGGATTTCCTCGATCACGCTGCGTGGCGCAAGGCTCCGGCTGCGCCCGCGCACCTGCGGGATCACGCAGTAGGAGCAGCGCTTATCGCATCCGTCCTGAATTTTCAGCACCGGGCGCGTGTGACCCGCCTCGCCGCCTTCGATGGGCGCGACGAGCAATTCACGCTGCTCCAGAATGTCGCCAATCAGAATTTTAGCCGCGCCGCGCTCGATCGAAAGCGTTTCGCTTGCAATCATCGAAAGGGGCACGAATCCCTGGCGCGGGGCGGTAGATGAAACGGGCGCCAATTCCTGCCCCATTTCTTGCCCCATCTCCTGAATGAGGCGCGGAATTTCCGGCTTGTGCGAATTTCCAACGACCCAGGAAACTCCTTCGAGCGCGGCAAGTTCTTCGGGAGCGCGTTGTGCGTAGCAGCCCGTCACGATGATGCGCGCCGCCGGATTTTCCCGGTGAATCGTGCGAATGGACTGGCGCGCCTGCAGGTCCGCCGCGGCCGTCACGGTGCACGTATTGACCACGATGACGTCGGCGGAATTCGCATCCGCGGAAGCCGCGTAGCCGCGCTCGAGCAGTTGCCGTTCGATCGCCGCCGCATCGGCCTGCGTCGCCCGGCACCCGAATTGTTCGATGAAAAAAGTTGCCATTTCGCGCCCTGGTTCCGTTCTCTAGCCCGTCTTTCTCACTATAAGTGGAGACCTATGAAGTAGCACAGGCTTCAGCCTGTGGGTTTATTTGATGAGCAAGAATCAAAATCCACAGGCTGAAGCCTGTGCTACTTAAGCACCCCGCGACAGCCCACGACAATGCAGCAAGGATTATAGCAGGTGAAGATTTCGCAGGTGGTCCCAACCCTTCGCCGCAGGCGGCGTTCCACCAGTCACTAGTCACGAGTCACCAGTCACTATCTACCGGTCACCACCCCAGGGGTTGTTCATGCTTCCTCGTTCAGGTATCTTCACAGGAAGAAGACTACATATGGTCGACATTCATTGTCACATTCTCCCGGGCCTGGACGATGGCGCGGACACGCTCGAAACGTCGATTCAGATGGCGGAAATGGCCATTGCGGAAGGAATCACGCATGTGGTCGGGACGCCGCACGCGAATTCGCACTACAAATTCGATCCTGAAATCATCCGCCAGCGCCGTGACGATCTCCAGGCAGCCGTCGGCGACCGCCTGAAACTGGCGACGGGATGCGATTTTCATTTAAATTTCGAGAACCTGTGGGATCTCGAGAAAAACCCGCAGAAGTACACAATCAATCAGAAGAACTACCTGCTCGTGGAATTCGCGGACTATTCCATTCCGCCGTCCATGGACGACGCCATGCACCACCTGCATCTCATCGGATTGTCGCCCATCATCACGCATCCCGAGCGGAACGCGACGTTGCGCACGAAACCCGACCGTATGTATCGCTGGCTGCACCAGGGCAGCTACGTGCAGATTACCGCGCAATCCATCCTCGGGCGTTTCGGAGCCGCCGCGCAGGAACGCGCCGTACAATGGCTGGACGAGGATCGCGTCCACTTCATCGCCAGCGACGCGCACAACTTGAAAGGCCGCCCGCTGCAGCTTCGCGCCGCATTCGACGCCGTCGCCGAACGCCGCGGCGAACAGGTCGCGCAGGCGCTCTTCCGTGACAATCCCCTCGCCGCGTTCGAGGGCCGCAGCCTGCCCTACGAGCCGGAACAGCCCGACCCCAATGCCAAGCAGTCCCAATACCGCAAGCGCAAGCGCTTCATTTTTTTCTGAGAGGTTTGAGTAGGACGGGCTTCAAGCCTGTCTGCCTTTGAATTTGCAAACTTAAAACCAGACAGGCTGAAGCCTGTGCTACTCGTGCGATTCCCGAGCGGCAAGCTCCGCGTGCCGTTCCAGCAACCATTCCGCTATCGTGTGGTCCAGCTCGGGAAGATGTCCCGCGAAGAAGTGATCCCCGCCAGCAACGATCGCCACCCTTGTGTTTTCTTGGGCGCGCGGAGGGAACTGCTCGACCATGGCGCGGAGCTTTTTCGGAGGACCGAACCGATCGAATTCGCCGGACACCAAAAGCTTCGGCTTATCACAGCGGTCGAGATAAGAAAAGCTGCGGCTGTCCAGATCGCCGACCGGGAGGCCGAGACCGATGAGCTCCGCCACGCGCGCATCGCCGCACCCGGCGCGCAAACCGACCCAGGAACCAAAACTGAAGCCCGCGACGAGCAGCGGCACGCCGGGAAATTCCTCCGCGAGGAAATCAATCACGGCCAGAACATCGTCCTTCTCGCCGAGCCCTTTGTCGTGCGTTCCTTCGCTCAAGCCCACTCCGCGAAAGTTGAACCGCACGACGGGCAGCCCAAATCGATGAATCGTTTTCGCGGTCTGGTAAACCACTTTGTTGTGCATCGTCCCGCCAAACAGCGGATGCGGGTGGCAGACGACAGCGGCGAGCGGCGGCCGCGCGCCTTCTCCCTTCTCCGAAGTGGACCACAGGATCGTTTCGATGCGGCCCGCGGGGCCGGAAAGCATGAATGTTCGATGAAGTTGCATGGGCATAAGGGAAACCATGTAACCACAGAGCGGCGCTGCAGAACAAATCGCGCCTGGCGCCTGGCGGAGAAAAAACATTTACAGTCGTTCCCTGCGTTTCCCGTTGCGATTTTTATTCCGCGATGCTACGGTGTGCTGATTGAACCTGGAACGTCTTCTTCCGGGGGAGTAATGGAACATTCGGCAGAACGCCGTGCATCGCGGCGATTTACGATGACGCTACCGTTAACGGTTCGTTCTACCGAGCCGGGCGGGAACGAGCAGCAAGGACAAACGCGGGACGTCAGTTTCCGCGGCCTCTATTTTTTGATTGAAGCGGACTTCGCGCCAGGATCGCCCATCGAATTCATTCTCACCTTGCCCCGTGAAATCACCATGGCCGGCGACGTGCACATTCGATGCTTTGCGGAAATTGTCCGCGTCGAACCCCACAACGGCAGGCGCGGCGTTGCCGCACGCATCGACCGCTACGAGTTTTTGCCCTCGGCCGCTTGATTTTCCGGAAATCCCGCAGGTAAGACAGGCTGCACCGTTTCTTCATTCAACTGCAAAAGCGACAGACTGCCCTTCGTGGGCCTCAGGGTAAAAAGTCTGTCCTACTGCTTTTTTTCGTTTGGCGCTGGTTTCGCAGTAGAATTGTTCGTGAAGAATGCGACCAGGAGGAACGATGGAACCCTATGACGTGAAATCGGCGCTCGATGAACTCAAGGAAGATGCGGTGCTGCCTCACCCCGTGCGCCTGCGCGACATGATCCTGAGAAAGCAGCATGATGCCGGCGAAGCGATCGAAATGAACCGGGAATTTCAAAGCTATCTTACTCATTACGGCGAGACGCAAAAAGTTGCGCTCGAAATCCTGGAAAGGCTTGCGGCAAGCGAGGCCAAGAAAGCGTAGGCGGCGAAACCGCACCAGTGCGAACGCGGAGCCGTTCAGGCTCGCTTGAAATCATGTCCCGAGAAACCATTCTGATCGATGCCGATGACACGCTCTGGGAGAATAATGTTTACTTCGAGCAGACCATCGAGGAATTTCTGACCCTGCTCGAACCCTTCGGCTATCCGCGCGAATATGCCCGACACATCCTGAACGAAACCGAGCG
Organism: uncultured Acidobacteriota bacterium; assembly: GCA_963833595.1. Classification (GTDB taxonomy): domain Bacteria; phylum Acidobacteriota; class Terriglobia; order Acidiferrales; family UBA7541; genus Palsa-360. Next base: position 216,217 of record CAWHYM010000006.1, read on the forward strand.
CCGCAACATTCGGCAGCACGGCTACGGTGTTCGCAGCTTCGGCCGGTCGCTCGAGGAAACCTACATGAAGCTCGCGGGGCACCAGGCCGAGCGGTCGACGGTGGAAAATATCCATCACCGCGTCCAAGAGCTCGAGCGCACGCCCCCGAATGTTCTGGACGGCGTCATCGAAACGCTTGACTATCTTGCCGGGCGGCACCGGCTGATTCTCTTCACGAAGGGCGAGGCGGCCGAGCAAGCGGCCAAAGTCGAGCGGTCGGGGCTGCAGATTCATTTCGACGCGATCGAGATCGTCCCCGAAAAAAACGTGGCCACCTACCGCGCGCTGGTGAACCGGCACCACGTCGTGAAATCGCGCGGATGGATGGTCGGCAACAGTCCCCGAAGCGATATCAATCCCGCGCTTGAAGCGGGGCTGAACGCCGTGTTCATTCCTCATCACGCCACTTGGGCGCTCGAGCACGACGAAGTGCGCAGCGGGGTCGGCCGCATTCTCATCCTGACGAGCTTCCGCGCCCTGCGCGAACATTTCTAAACTTTGACGGACAAAGAAAAGTGGGACGGGCTTCAGAGTCTTTTCGGCTACGCTTCCTTGTAGACGCTGAAAGCAGACTGAATGCGCATCGGCAGAATCAGTGGCGCAGGCTCTTCAGCCTGCGGGTTTTGGTTGTGCCCAGGCGTCAGTGCCCCTCGAACCAACCCCCGCAGGCTGGACAGGCTGCGCCACCATGAGACGATCCAAGTAATGTTTTGTGAAGTTGGCTAGGCGTTGCGCGTTGCGTCTGCGTTTTCAATCATCGGGCCAGCATTGCCCAGCAAATCCGGGCGGTTGCGCCGCGTCTTTTCCAGGGCTTTTTGCAGACGCCAGCGGCGAATCTCTTCGTGATTTCCACCGAGCAAAACTTCCGGCACGTTCCAGCCGCGAAATTCCGCGGGGCGCGTGTAGTGAGGGTAGTCGAGGAGGAGGTGACTGGTGACTGGCTCGCCCTGAGCGAAAGCGAAGGGTGATTCGTGACTCGTGATCGGACCAGCGCTCTTGCCTAGATCTTCCGGTGCGCTGAAAGATTCATTCACTGCTGAATCTTCGTTGCCGAGGGCGCCGGGGAGAAGGCGCGTGACGGCATCCACGATGAGCGCGGCGCCCAGTTCGCCGCCGGAAAGCACAAAATCGCCGATCGAGAGTTCGTCGGTGGCGAGATGTTCGGCCACGCGCTCGTCCACTCCTTCATAGCGGCCGCACAGCAGGATGATCCGATCGAGTTGCGCAAATCGCCGCGCCGTATCCTGGCGAAATAATTTCCCGGATGCCGACAGCAATACGACGGCGGTGCGAGGGCTCGCGGCGGAATCCGCGCCCGTGAGCGATTCCACGGCCTCGAACAGCGGTTCGGGTTTCAGCACCATGCCTTCGCCGCCGCCGAACGGGCGGTCATCGACGGTGCGATGGCGGTCATGCGTGAAGGCGCGAAGGTCGTGCACGCGCACATCCACGAGACGCGCTTCGCGCGCCCGGCGCACGATCCCGTAATCCAGCGGACCGGCAAAAAATTCAGGGAAAATCGTGATGATCTCGAACTGCATGGCAGGGACAGTGTACCGCAGCAAGACGTCAGCCGCGATTCAAATCGCGCAAGCCTTCCGGGAGGGTCACATCAATACGTTTCGCTTTCACGTCGATGCGAACGCAAAATTCCGCTGCGAGCGGGACCAGGACTTCGCCCTCTTTCGTATCGATCGGCAAGCAATGGCGCACCACCCGGGAATTCGACATCGCGCACGGAACCGAGCGCCGACGAAGCGCCCGCTTCCCACACTTCGCATCCGACGAGATCGCCGACAAAGTAACTTCCGGCATCGAGCTTCGCGCGCTGCTCGATCGGCACCTGAACTTCGAATCCGCGCAGGCTTTCCGCGGCTTCCATGCTGTCAACATCCGCAAAATGAAAAATGGCCTGGCCGCCTCGGCTAGGCGATAGCCAGCAGCGCTGCACGCGGACGCGTCGTGGCGCGCTTCGCCCGTCGGCGAGCCATACTTCGCGCAACTTCGGTAAACGCTCGGGGAAATCAGTCAGGATTTCGGCGGCCACTTCACCGCGCAGGCCGCGAGGGCGCAGAATTCTCGCAAGCGTAACGCCGGTGAATTTTTCCGCGGGCACTCTATTCGAGGATTTCAAGCGTGAGGCGCTTCCGAATTTTCATCCCGGCGGCGCCCAGGATCGTGCGCATGGATTTTGCCGTGCGCCCCTGCCGTCCGATCACTTTGCCCAGATCTTCGGGATGCACGCGCAATTCAAGCACGGTTACTTGCTCCCCTTCCACTGCTCGCACCTGGACTTGTTCGGGATGATCGACTAACGCCTTCGCAATCGCTTCCACAAGTTCCTTCATGGGGCCCTCCACCAGTCACATTCGCGGGTTCAGATTCGAGTTCTCACTTGTGCAGGTTCCGAGGGCCAACGGAACCTTCCTTGAGCCGCCGCGGGGCGGATTCAGGCGATCTTTTGGGCCGTCAGAAAGCTGCGAACAGTGTCGCTGGGTTGCGCACCGCATGACAGCCAGTACTTCACTGCGCTCGGCGTCCAACTTGATTGACCGCCGGCTTCTTGAGCGGGTCGTAGGTCCCGACGACCTCGACAGTCCTGCCATTACGGGGTTTGCGCTTGTCGAGCACCACAACGCGATAAAACGGTTGCTTCTTCTTGCCAAATCTAGCCAAGCGGATTGCCAGCACGATTCACTTCCTCCTGGCCGAAGATTATAGCTGGTTCCACCTGTTTGCGATACCCCGCAGACCTTCAAATCCCCTGAATAGCCCACTTCTAGAGATGCGCAGTGGAGGGATTAGGTTTGTCTGGGATATTGAGCAAGGATGCGGCCCTGCCACACAGATGCGCCGGAAGGACTTACGACACGCCGCTGAGTTTGCCGAGGCCCTTGAGGCGGCCCTTGGCGGCGAGCGAGCCGTACTGCTTCATCATCTGGCGCATTTGCAGGTATTGCTTCAGCACCTGATTGACTTCCTGCACCGAGGTGCCGCTGCCGCGGGCGATGCGCTTGCGCCGCTTGCCGTCGATCACGTTGTGATCGTTGCGCTCGGAGTTGGTCATCGAATTGATGATGGCCTCGATGCGCTTCAGGTGCGATTCGTCGACCTGCACGTCCTTGGGAATATTCGCCAGCGGGCCCATCTTCGGGAGCATGCCCAGCACCTGTTCGAGCGGGCCCATCTTGCGGATCTGCCGCAACTGGTCGCGAAAATCCTCGAGCGTGAATTCGCTGCGGCGCAGTTTGCGCTCGAGTTCGGCCACTTGCTTGGCGTCCACGGATCTGCTCGACGCGCTCGATCAGCGAAAGCACGTCGCCCATGCCCAGGATGCGCGAGACGATGCGCTCCGGATAAAACGCGTCGAGCGCGTCGTATTTTTCGCCCGTGCCCACGAACTTCACCGGCGCGCCCGTCACCTTGCCGATGGAAAGCGCCGCGCCGCCGCGCGCGTCGCCGTCGAGCTTCGTCAGGACGACGCCGGTCAGGCCGAGCCTCTTGTGAAATTCGCCCGCGGAGCGGACCGCGTCCTGCCCGATCATGGCGTCCGCCACGAACAGGATTTCCGCCGGCGTCAGCTCGCGTTTCAGCATGCCTAGCTCTTCCATCAGCGTGTCGTCGATGTGCAGGCGGCCGGCGGTGTCCACCAGAATCACGTCGTGCGCGGAAAGCTTTGCTTCGCGAATCGCGCCGCGCACGATTTCGAGCGGCTTGTCGGTGCCCGCGCCGGGCCAGCACGGCACGTTGACCGCCTTGGCCACCTGCGCAAGCTGTTCGCGCGCCGCGGGACGGTAGACGTCGGTCGAAACCACGATGGGCCGGTGGCCGTGCGCGGCGAGCCACTTCGCCAGCTTGCCGGTGGTGGTCGTCTTGCCCGAGCCTTGCAGGCCGACGATCATCCACACCGACGGCGGGCGCGAGGAGAAAAGCGGCTTGGCGTGCTTGCCGAGCAGCAGCGCCAGCTCATCGCGCACAATCTTGATGACTTGCTGGTCGGGCGAAAGTTGCAGCAACACTTCGGAGCCGAGCGCCTTCTCGCGAATGTGCGCCAGCAGTTCGTCGATCACGCCGACGTTGACGTCGCCTTCGAGCAGCGCTTCGCGGATTCCCGCGAGCGCTTCGTCCACGTGCTCCTGCGTGAGTTTTCCCTGGCCGCGCAGGTTCTTGAAAACTCGTTGCAGCTTGTCTGTCAGGTTCTCAAACATCGGGCTCTATTCCTACGATCGGATTCGCGATTGCTTTCCAACGAATCTTTATTCTAGCAGGATGAACGAATACTTGCTGCGTTGTACGGGCTTGAGTGGCGCAGGCTTCAGCCTGCGAGTTTTGGTACTTCCAAGGACGAACCCCCGCAGGCTGAAGCCTGCGCCACTCTCCCCGCGCATCATGCCAGCTTGCCAGATTGATAATGGATATTGCGCCTACCCTCATGCCCTTGTATTTAGCTTGCGGCTGCACCTGCACTATCGTGCAACACAGAGGGCACAGAGAAAACCGGGCGAGAAGCGTTTATTGGCGGACCAAAGTGTTGGATCAGGATTGGTTTGATGATCGATGTCCACATGGCGTAGAGCTTCGGAGTCGGGTGCAGGCCGTCGGGCTTGAACAGGTCGCCGGGCAAATTTCCCTTCGCATCGAACATGGGCGTGGCGATGTCGATGTATAGCACGCGCTCTTGCGTCGCCGCGTAGTCTTGCATCAGCTTGTTTGCTGCTTTCATCTGGGGCCATTGGTTCCAGCGCAGCTTTGACGGCTTGATGGCCAGGATGTAAATCCAGGTGTCTGGCAAGGCGGCATGCACGGTCTGAACGAATGTCCGGAAATCGTTCGCGACCATTTCGGGCGTCTTGGAAGAGCCTTCCGCGAGGTCGTTGTCTCCTTCGTAGACGACCACCGCGCGCGGGCGGTACGCGATCACAATGCGATTCGCATATTGATCGAGGTCGGAAAACTCCGAGCCGCCAAAGCCTCGATTGATCACATCGAGCGGCTTCATGTCCGAAACGAGAGTGTCCCAAAACCGAAAGCTGGAACTTCCGGCAAAGACAATGCAGCCGGGTTTGGGCGGATGCACTTTATCTTGCTCTTCAAAATCACGAATCGCCGGCTCCCATCCCTGCGCCAATACGCTTGGCACAAAGGCGCGCACACCAATGCCAAGCAGCACGGCACAAATCCCCACACCGATGAAGCATTTTCGCCCGGAGGCGCTGACCGGCCATCGCATAGGCCCAAGACTATACCTAGCCAGCGCGAACATCAACGCCTTGGCTGAGGGAACGGCGCGCAAGGCATGAATACTCGGTGACCGATTAAGAAATTTCCGCAAAAAGCCGATCTTACTATTACGCGCACTTGAGTTCGCGCGACTGGGTTTGCTGATTGGGCGGTTGGCATTGTCGGCAGGCTCGGCGTCGTCGACCCGGAAACCGGAACTCAGTGCAAGGTCAGGGGCTTTGGCGATTATCAATACCTGAGCAACGACGGCTACATCTACAGCACGAACTCGCCCGGCGCGCCCGGATCTAATTTGCGCGAAATGATCGTCCTGCGTTAAGGAAATAGGATTCGCCTGTCCGCGACAATCGTTCACATTCCCAAGGTCCGCGAACTCTCTTTGCAGAGCGGCTATGCCGTGGGAGAATGTCGGAACGCAGTTTGCATCTATCGGACAAAAAAGGGAGAGCACGCCACAATGAGAAAACTAGTATTGCTAATCCTGCTCGCTTCCGCCGTGAGTTTTGCGCAGCAACCAGGCGCCGCCCAGGCTTCCAAAGCGAAGATACTCACCCGCGCGGAATTTGACACGCTGCTCGCAACGCCCGGGCGCGTGTTGTTGATCGATGTCCGGCGTCCCACTGAAATTGCGATGAATGGCGGTTTCCCTGTTTACCTCAACATCCAGGCTGCGGATCTCGAAAAGCATCTCGCCGAGATCCCGACAGACAAACCGCTCGTAATGGTCTCCAATCACGCGCACCGGGCCGGACTCGCGGCAGACTTGCTGGAAAGCAAAGGATTCAAAATCGCGGGCGCGATCGGCGCTCAAGTCTACGAGTCGCAAGGCGGTACGCTCGTCAAGTACGAACTTCCGAAACCTTCCGTCAGCAACATGAAGTAACGCCGGGCTTGGGAATCGCGAAGGGATGAGACTTCCATGCCGGCCGTCACCGTTTGCGGCGGTCCGGCATGGGTTTATTTGCTGATTTCCTTTATATCCTGATTGTTGAAATTTTCCTCACAGACATATTCCGAAATTTGCCAGTCCGGACGCAGCTTGAACTGCTTCATTCCGTTCCATTGTTTCGTGAAAGCTTTCGGATCGTCGAATGTAAAGTCGATTTGCAGCATATCCGGCGCGATGCGGTGGAAGCGTTCGATGAGGTGTAGCTGGTCGGAATGCGGATGGCCCACTTGATCGAGCCAGGTCTTGTCGTTGAATCCGATCGTATCGACGACCAGAGTATTTCCCTCCCATTTTCCGATCGAGTCGCCCATCCAACTGGGAAGCGGATCCTTGGGATGCGGCCGGCCATCGGTCCAGATTTGCCGAATGTAATGGCCAAATTCGTAGACGATGAGCACGCGCCCGGGAACCGTGAGAATTTCCATGGGAAAATTGAAAAGATAAATCCGCGGCAGGCCAGGGGGATAGCACAGCAAAGTTGTGTCGTCCGACGGTCCAGTGTAACCGCCCGTGTGAGGAGCCTTTGTGGATTTTAATTTTGCTTCCGCCCAGGGCGTCATCGGTGGTTCCTCTTTGCTGAAGACAAAGCCGCCTTCACCCGCGCTGCGGCCTCCAATGCGCGGGAACTGCGTCCAAACCCCGATCAGATCCGCGCCCGGAGCGACCGCCGCCGGGGCTTTTGCCGCTCCCGGGTGGTCAGCGTTCTGCGCCCGCGCACAAGCTGGGAGCGAGAGCGCCGCGAGGAGCACAAAGCCCATAACGGTTGAGCAATTTCGCATCAGCAAACTCCTTCTAAATTGTGATACGGAGTCACGGCTTTCTCGCAGGCCCGAATCAATACTCGTCACCCTCGCGCGGCTTCAGCTCTCTGCCGTCGGAGAAAATTATTTTTCGCAGACGCATAACTTTCGAGCCGTCTTTCAAACGATTCCCGACAATCGTGACTTTGTCTCCGGGTTTGAGTGAATCTTTGCTCCAGCCGGTCCTGGAAAGGTTGTTCGGGCTATCTGCCTCGATGAGCCATTGTTCGATGTTGCCTTTGTCGTCTTTCGCTTCGAGATGAATTGCCGAGTGCGGATTGATGAATTCAAACTGCGTTATCGTTCCCTTCACCGATAGGGTGTTCGACATGTCGTAGTTCGATGAGCCGTGATGCGCGGAGACCTGTCCGCAAGTGAATAGAAGAGCGAGCATCACACCGAGAACATATACAGGCCTTTTTATCATTGCCGTCTCCGATGATTCAGATGATTTCTTGTTGTTTCCCAAGACGCCGATTCCTGCTGCCTCAATCGCACCCAGACAGCTCATCCCTTTATACCAAAGAAAATTGATTTTTGGGACGCGGGGTTTCCTAGCACGGCTTCCGCCTGTGGGTTTTCATACGCGGGGCCTAAACCCCACAGGCTGAAGCCTGTGCTACTTCAAACAAAACATCGTGATGGAATCCTGCGATGGTTGTAAAGTGTGCTGCATACCGGTAGCGAAAAAGGAAATTTCGATTTTGCCGAGGAGGACGACGTGAAAGATAATCGCGGCGGCGAGGCTGCTAAAAGGGACGGCTTGATTCCAGCGGGCTTGACGCGGCGCCGCATGTTGCAAGGCGCGGGCGGAGTGATCGCGGCCGCAGCGCTTCCAACCGAGCGACTGACGATCCGAGCGTTGCCGCTCCGCCAAGAATCTCCGAAGCCGTCCGCGATGGCTGCCGCTGATCTCACCGGACAGCTAGCGCGCTATATGGTCGAGGCGCGCGACCGAACTCTTCCGCCAAACGTCGCGCTCGAAGGCAAACACCATATCCTGGACACGCTCGGCGCGATGGTTTCCGGCAGCCGCCTCAAGCCCGGAGAAATGGCGATCGCTTACGTGCGGACACAAGGCGGCGTCCCGGAGTCTTCTGTCATTGGCACGAACATCAAGACCTCCGCGGTCAACGCCGCTCTGGCGAATGGAATGTGCGGCCATGCCGACGAAACGGATGATGTCGAGCTGATCACCAAAACGCATCCTGGTTGCTCGTCCGTAGCCGCCGCGCTGGCCATGGCGGAACGCGAAGGCCGCTCGGGCATGGAGCTTCTGCGTGCCGTCGTGCTGGGTTACGACGTGTGCTGCCGTTTTCTCATGGCGCTCGGGCCGGACCTCGTGCGCGGCACGCACCGCAGCGCGGAGGGTTTCGGCTCCACGTTCTCGGCCGTGGGGGCTGCGGCGTCTCTCGCTCGTTTGGACGAAACAGGTATGCGCTACGCGCTTTCGTACGCGGCGCAGCAAGTGTCCGGCCTATGGAGCTGGACGCAGGATAACGAGCACGTCGAAAAAGCGTTCGACTTCTCCGGAATGGGTGCGCGCAACGGCGTGACAGCCGCCACCATGGTCCAGGCAGGTTTTACCGGCGTCCGCGACGTGTTCGATTGCGAGCACAACGTTCTCGAGGCGCTTTCCTCACAGCCGCATCCTGCCGAGATGGTGGCCGGCCTGGGCAGCCGCTTTTGGGTTGCCGAAACGTCCATCAAAACCTATTCCGTCGGCTACCCCATCCAGTCCGCCGTGGACGCATTCCTCAGCCTGCGCCGGGAATACGCGCTGCGCGTGGACAACGTGGACCGCATCGTCGTTCGGCTGCCTGCTGACGGCGCAGGTATCGTCGACAACAGTTCCATGCCGGACGTCAACTGCCAGTACATCATTGCAGTGGCTTTGGTCGATGGCGCTGTCTCATTCGCGAACAGCCACTCCTATGAGCGCATGGCAGACCCGCAAATCCGAGCCGTGAAAGAGCGCGTCCAACTGGTGGCCGATCGAAAACTGGTGGACCCGGCAGCGCCCCGCAGCGCCTTGGTGGAAGCTGACGCTCAAGGATGGCCGCACCGTGAGCCACTTTACGCGTTCCCCCCCGGAACAAAGGAGAACCCGCTGAACACCGAGGGCCTGAACGCCAAGGTGCGCGATCTGATGGCCCCGTCCTCGGCGCAGAGCGGACTGCAAACCTCATCCAGCGCGTGAACGCCCTCGAAGAATGTGCGCGATGTGCGCGACCTTCGGCCTTTGTTCACACTGTAGCGCGCATTTCTCACCAGTTGGCTGCGCAAAACGAGTGGCGCAGGCTTCAGCCTGTGGGGGTTAGTCGGGGCATGGTCGTTCTCCCTGCAACGAAAACCCACAGGCTGAAGCCTGTGCCACGGTGGTACTATTCGCTCATACGTCCGAGTACAGAGCCTCTGTTTGCAACGCTGGAGGTCACCATGCGCCCGCTTAGAAATTTCCTGCTGCTGCTCATGATCATTCTGGGGATCCAGGGCCTTGGGCATGCGCAAACGTCCGACGAGAAACGCCTGTCCATCACCAAGGACGTCATGGATGACTTCGCCCATGGCGGGCTCGCGTCCGTTCGCGAGCGGTTCAGCGCTGACCTCAAAGGATTCCGTGAGCGAAAGCGACCTGAAAAGCGCGCGGGACGAATTGGCCGGCGTGGCCGGCGCATTCCAGGCGCAAATTTCACAAACCACAAGGACAGTGCAGGGCGCGCCGATTTATGTTTCGAAGAGCCAATTCGAACATTTCAAAGTCGAATTGAAGCTGATGTTTGACGACACAAACCAGATCACCTATTTTCGGATCGCGCCCGTTTCCGACGTCAGCCCGGAGAGCATGGAAGCATCGGCCAGGGCGATCACGGACCTCTTGCGGCAGCAACAGTTCAAAGAGGTGAGCACGAGATTCAACGATCAGATGAAAGAGGCGATGCCCGCCGACCGTTTGGAAGCGTCGTGGACGCACGTCATGATGCACCTCGGCCCATTCAAGAGCATCAAGCTGGCGCGGAAGGATCCTGAGTTTGACCGTGTGGATGTCCGCTGCGCGTTCGAAAACGGACCCATGATCGTTCGAATCGCCTTCGACCCTTCTGGAAAAATAGCAGGCCTCTGGATGCTGCCCGCCGAGCCAGAAAAAGATTCTCAAATATAAACCGGCGGTTAGATGTTGTTGCCCTGCCTTTTTCGCTTCCTCGCTAGCGGCGTAGCTCGATTTACTTACCTTTTCGGACGAAAGGATGGGCCACCGGCAAATTCTTGCGCGCGAAAGCCCTGCCATCCGCCAAATCAGCCGCCTGCCGCGCGCGCCATCAACTGTGGCGAGTAGAGCGTCTTCAGGGTTCTCAAGACATCATCGGACGAAAGATCGGGTTTCATTCCAATCTTGCTTCCGGACGAAAGGACAACGTCATCCATGGACAGAATACCTTCGAGTTGATTCTGTTCGTTGACCACGACCAGACGGCGCACCTTATTTTCCGCCATTGTGTCGAGCGCCAAATGGATATCGTCCGTTGGTTTGCACGTTTGGACCTTGCGCGTAGCGGCCTTTGCGACTGTGATTTCTACTGGCAGTTGATTCCGAGTGCCGAGCGCGATTGCAATATCGCGGTCCGTTATAACTCCCACCACTTGTCGCTCGGCGTCTACGACCGGAAGAATCCCGCAGTTGTGGTTCCACAACATCTCCACTGCCGCGCCCAGATTCGTCTCCAGGTTGCAGAAAGCCGGTGTTTTTGACATTGCGTCCTTGACCTTCATTGCGTCCTCCTTCGCTCCAACTTGTCAAATGTCCCGCCGCCAGCGTCCTCCCCTCGACTTCTCTTACGCGGCGTGTTCGGCGATAAACGCTAGCCTCCCAGTGCTGATAATGGGCACTAGCGACAATGCATTGCTGTGATTCGTGTCACAGAGCGAACTCAGAAATCTCCGCAAGCTGCGGACCACGAGACACGGCCGCCAGCAGAGTTCATGTTTCAGCTGCGAGAATTTCAGATTGGGGTGATGAAGCGGGCACTACGGGCATAGCGATAGCATGCAGTAGCGCTGTGAATAGGGAGACACAATGCCTGAAACGGGTGCCAATGCGGCTCAGTAAGGCGAAATGGCCGCGATCAATTCCGACGGCGTCTTGCGAGAAATGCATCGAGTGAAAAGTAGTCGTACTGTTCCACGGCAAGCAGGATGAAAACAAAGAGAATATAAATCATCTGGTGAGAGACGACGGTCCAATCCGATCGTAGGGCTGTGCCGAACATTAGCACGGTGACCAGCAGGCCCTCCGCTGTGAGAGCCCAGCGCGATAGGAATCCCAATAGCAGTAGAATGCCGAGCAGGCCCTCAAAGTAAGGAAGGACCGTCAAGAAGACATGCACCCACGACATCGGCAAGAGGTTGCCGACGAACATTTTCTCAGTGACGGGAACGAAATCCTGGCTGATGCCCCAGGTTCTCACGACGTAGTGCATGAGCATATCGACGCCAAGCGACAGGCGCAGGATGAAGTACCCCAACGCTCGGCCAAGAGAGTGATCTCCCGACCGGCCTGCGAATCGCTCGATTCGAGTCCCGCGTTCGGACGCGCTGGACTCGGTGCGCTCTTGTGAACCGGCTGCATTCATCCGATCACTTCCTGTCGCGCGAAAACAAATTTTAGAGTGGTATCTTGCGCCACAACATATGTCATTCAAGCTCCTGGGTCAACGTCGAGTAGGACAGGCTTCAGCCTGTCGCACTGTAAATAAATCTGAATACTGAAACCCGACAGGCTGAAGCCTGTCCTACTAAATCATCAGGCGGGCAACTGCTTGCCTTTGGTTTCCTCGCCGAACGGGACGAGCGCGAGGCCGACGACGAAAGCTAGCGCCATCATCGCCACGGGAATTCCGAACGTCTGGAAGTGGCGGATTCCCGCGCCCACCAGAAACGTGAATCCGGCGGCGGCGAAGCGACCGAGATTGGTGATGAATGCAAAAGCGCTCGCGCGGCATTCCGTTCCGTACTGTTCCGGCAGCCAGAACGAATACACGATGAAATTCGCTCCTCCCAGGCCGAGCAGCACGGAGCACACCAGAAACCACGCGATGGCGTTCTGCTGCATGTAAAAGACGCGGGCGAACGCCAGCCAGATCGCGAACATCATCACCACATAGAAAATCGCGAGCGTGGCGCGGCGGCCCAGCCAGTCCGCCAGGAACGGCACGATCAGAGCGCCGAGGACCGTCGTGATTCCGAGCAACGCCGTGGAATAGGACGCGAGACGCGCGCTCTCCGCGGCGGTTCGCCCGGCCCGTTCCGCGATGTACGTCATCGCCGTCGGCGCGTACACCGATCCGGCCCACAAGCCGGCAAGCGATACGATCAAGTAAAGAGAATTGACAATCGTTCTGCGGCGGTATTGCGGAGAAAAAAGTTTCAGGAACGCGCGATGCATCGCCCACTTCCCGCCGAGTTCCTGCACTTTGTTTTCCCAGCGCGCGGGCTCTTGCACGTTATTGCGAATCAAGCCGATCAGCAGCGCCGGAACGCCGCCCAGCGCGAACATGGCTCTCCATCCGTAATGGCTGCCGATGAAAATATTCGCGATGCCTGCAAGGAAAAATCCGATGTAGTAGCCCGTGTGCATCAGAGCCGCGCCCATCGTGCGCCGCTCCTCGGGCCAATCTTCGGAAACGAGCGAAGCGCCAATCGACCATTCGCCGCCGATGCCGACTCCCGCCATGAAGCGAAACACCGCAAGGCTCCAGATGCCCGTGGCAAACGCGGCCAGCAGCGTGAACAACGAAAAACACAAAATGCTGAACATCATGGTGCGCACGCGGCCGAACCGGTCGGCAATCGGACCCCAGATGAGCGCGGTGCCGTAGCCGATCAAGAACAGCGTGAAGAAGATGCCGCCGTAGTAGCCGACGTTCGCGGTGGTGGCGGGAATTCCGGAGCGCGGCAGCAATTCGGTCAGAGCCGGAACCAGCACGAGGGAATAGATGAACGAATCCATTCCGTCCATGCTCCAGCCGCCCCAGGCGGCCCAGAAGCTGCGGACCTGGTTGCGCGTGAGCTTGGGTTTGGTTTTTGCCGTTATCGGAGTTTGGGTCGCGGTCACGCGAGTCCGAGCACGTAGGCGGCGTTCCGGTCCAAAATCTTTTCCGCGTCCCCGGGCTTCAGTCCGGACTCGCTGATATATTGAATGGCGCGATTGTAAAGTTCTCCGCCTTCGTACGGAAAATCCGAGCCGAGACAAATGCGGTCAGCGCCCATCGAATCCACGGCCGCTCGGAGCGCCGGCGGATACCCGTGGCCCACGCTGCAATACCACATGCGCTTGGCGGTGATCGTCGGCAGCTCCGGCAACGGATGCTCCCATTTGGAGATGTTGTCCAGCCGCTGAAACACCATCGGGATCATCCCGCCCAGATGGGAATTGACGATTTTCAGTTTTGGATAGCGCTGCGGAATTCCCGCTTCGATCAAGTGCATGATCGAAACGGTGTCTTCCATGGGCGCTCCAATTATCCAGCGGAGGTTGTAGGGATTCACGAACGGAGAATCAAGGCCGTTTCCGGACGGATGAATGTACAGCACCGTGGCGCGCCGGTTGAGTTCCTCATAAAACGGAGCGAAGGCGGGATCGGCGACGGAACGATTTCCGATAAACGTCGTGATCGTGGCGCCGACAAATTTCAATTGATCGAGCGCGCGTTCTAGTTCCTTGAGCGCTTCGTCGACATGAGGCAACGGCACGGCCGCGAAGGCCCTGAATTTCTTCGGCCAGCGGCTCACGGCTTCCGCGTACATGTCGTTCGCTTTTCGCGCGGCATTCACGGCGTGTTCTTTGTTGTCAAAGTGCGGCGCCTGCGGGCAAATGTCGAGAATCTGCATCTCGACGCCGTTCGCCTCCATCAGGGCGAAGCGCTTGTCCATTTCCGCCTGGCCCATCCCCGCGCCTTTGTTGCGCTGCGTGCCGGTGTCCGTGTTTCCGTAGCTCTGGCACAGATCGAGATAGTCGTCGGTCCAAAGATGCGCGTGGATGTCAATCCGCATGCCTCTCTTGGCCTGAGCTCCCAGCCTTACGCCCGCCAGCAGCCCCGCTGCCGCGAGAGATCCCGCCCGCAGCACATCCCGCCGCGTGAAACCGCATCCACATCCCATGGTTGATTTGCCTCCCTGCCGGCCTTGCGATTCAGTGCCATTCGCCTCGCGACGATTGCGCTAGGACAGGATCGCCCGATCGATCCGCGAAACACCCGTTCAACGAATATTGTACGACGAATCGTTTTGGTAGCACAGGCTTCAGCCTGTGGGGTTTTGTGCGTCCCAAATTTAAAATCCACAGGCTGAAGCCTGTGCTACTTGGAAGCGCCCCTTCCGCTTACCAGCGGTTAGCGCTGAGAGGCCTTGCCCGAAGCAACCTTGACGTTGAATTCCGCGGATTTGCGGCGCGGGATCGTCAAAGCATTCCAATCCGGTCCGGCAAAATGTTTGGCGAGAAACACGATTTGTCCAATGTGGTAGGAATAGTGCGCCACCTGGCGGTGGATGGTTTGCATGACGGAATGCGCCTCGGTGCGAATATAAACGGTGCGGGAAAGATCGGCGTCCGTCAACGGGGCCAGCGCGTCAAACACGAGCCGCCAGCCCGATTCCCAGAGAGCCAGAAGCTCGGCGCGCGTTTTCGGCGGCGCTTCAAATTCCGAGTCGCGATTGCGATCGGGTTTTTCGCCGTCGCTCGTGAGGAAATCGGTCCAGCGCGAGCGCATGTTGCCCGCGAGATGCTTCACGATGATGGCAATGGAATTGGACTCGTCGTCAATGGTGGCGAAAAGGGCTTCATCGGAAACCTGCGCCATCGCGCGATCTCCGAGGCGCTTGTAATAGCGGAGAAGGTCGACCGAATCTTTCAAACAAGATGTGGTGAATTCCAGAGCCATGCACGGATTTTGCAGCCGTCGCCACCGGAAAATCAAGCGATGAAGTACATTGCGTCGGCAGGACGAGCGGCGCAGGCTTCCAGGCTGCGGGTTTTGGTACTTACAAGGACTAACCCCCGCAGGCTGAAGCATGCGCCGCGAACCCATTTTAGGCGTAAAATACCCTTATGCCAAAGAAGCCCTCGCCGACGATCGAAGTGACCTGCCCCTGCTGTGAGGCGAAGCTCATGGTGGATACCGACCTCGCCGTGGTGCTCGCGCACACGGCGCCACTCAAGACCGCACCCGACGTCGACATCAGCGACGCGGCGCGCATCCTCGCCAATCAGGCCCAGAAGCGCGAAGATAAGTTCCGCGATTCCTGGGAAGCCGAGAGCAAGAAGGAAGACGTCCTGAACCGCAAGTTCGAGGAAGCCCTCAAGAAAGCCAAGGACCAGCCCGTCGAAAAACCGTTGCGTGACTTCGACCTATAGGCGGTTAGCAGCACATGCTCCAGCTTGTGGGGGGTTCGACCTTGCAAGGGCCAAAACCCACAGGCTGAAGCCTGTGCTACCAAACTTATCTGGCATACTGAGGGCGTGTTTCGAATTCTTCAACGCGCCGCTCTTTTCCCGCTTGCAGCGTTGATCCTGCTGAACGCAATGGACGCGCGTCCAAGCGGCGCGCCGCCCCAGGGAACTCCGCCCGCAAAATCTCAAAAGCTGCCGCGCCCGATTCCCCTAGGGCGCGACATTACGCTCGAGCGCGATCCCGCGTCAGGCGAATTGCGCGCAACCACGAAGGATTCATCTCCCGCACCGCCGGACGGCGCGATCCGTTCGCGCGTCACCCTGGTGCAAGTGCCCTGCACGGTCGCGGCTCCAGACGGAACGCAGGTGCGCGGCCTCGACCAAAACGATTTTCGTTTGTTTGAAGACGGCGCCACGCAGGAGATCGCTTCGTTTGATGCTTCGGCCACACCGGCCAGCATCGCCTTGGTGATCGATGCGAGCCCCAGCATTTTTCACGAGCTGGCGGAAATGCGCGGCGCGGCGCGCGCTCTCGCTGAAAACCTTTCTCCCGCGGACGAAATCGCCGTCGTGTCGTTTTCTTCCGAGGCGCACCTGCTCTTGCCGTTCTCGAAAAATCGCGCGCTGCTGGACCGCGCCATCGAGTCGCAGTATCTCGCCAAGGTGGAGAATTCTTCCGAGTCGCGGATTTATGAATCCGTTTTCCTCACGGCGCGCGAATTGTTTTCGGGGCGCACCGGGCGCAAAGCGATTGTCCTGCTCACGGATGGGCAGGACAGCGGCCTGGGCCTCACCTGGGATCCCCGCAGCGCGTTGCCCAGCATGGGCGCAGCGGCGTCGCGTCTCGCGTTTGACGACGTGGCGCGCGAACTTGGCGCGGACGGCATCGCGCTCTTCATCGTCTCCACCGAGAATCGCCCGCGCGTGATGACGCCGGAGTGGCTAGAGGCGCATCGGAGCGAAATGCTCGTCAGCGCGGAAGCCCGCAAGCAAAACATGCCGAACTATACGCTGTATCTGGCGGAGCTGGCGCGCCGTGCCGGCGGCCAGCTTTATTTCCTGCGCGAGATTGGAAATTTGAGCGAGATTTACCGCCGCATCGCGCTGGCGATCGGCGCGCAATACACGCTCGGCTTTTATCCATCGGCGGGAACCGCGCACCCCGGCTGGCGCTCGCTGCGCGTCGAGCTGGCAGCAGGCGCAAATGTTCCGCCCGGCTCAAAGCTGACGTACCGCGGTTCGTATTACGTTTCCGCGTTTCAGTAAAATACAATTTCCGATCCTCAGGGGTTGAAACCCCTGAGGGAGGTGCGGCCTTCATGTCATGCCTAAAGGCATGACCCACAAAGCGCATGCTTTTTCGGCGCGCTGCAACGACGCGCCTTTTGTAACGTGCGTTTTTGCGTACCGAGCAGTGTGAAGAGCCAGCTTCGCAGTGCGAAGTTGTTTGTGGGTCACGGCTTCAGCCGTGACGTAGACTAGCTGTGCTCCATGCGGCTTTAGCCGCTGGCGTTATGGCGATTTGTCACACGGGCTATGATGGTGGAGGGGGTCATGCCAGCGAAAATAGAAGTCGAAAAATTGGATGCAGCCCATTTCCGCGTCCGCGTGATCGAAGGCGGAAGCGAATCCACTCACCACGTCACGCTCGATCCAAAGGATTATGCGAGACTCGCGGGCGCAACCATAGAACCCGAGGAACTCATCCGGAAATCGTTTCAATTTCTGCTGGAACGCGAACCCAAGGAATCGATCCTCAGCCGTTTCGATTTGTCCGTCATAAGCCGCTATTTTCCGGAATATGAACGCGAAATCAAAAAGAGATTGTTGTAGCCCGGCCGCCGCGGCGGGCGGGGGTTTTCTGCCGATCCATGCGAAGAGCCTCGCCTCTAAAGAGGCGAGCTACAGCAGCCACATGGCAAAGTCCTTCGGGAGAATGCCAGGTCCGTGCAGTGGTCAGGGCTTCACGGAAACGTCGTAATACGCGATGGTGCCGCCCTCGCCGCGGATGGGCTCGATGCGCAGGATTTCAAAATGCCCGTGGTTCAAGTCCGGCACATTTTTTTGCACCGTCTCATGAAGATCGTTTTCGAGCTCCGGCGTTCGAACCGGAGTGGCCAGGAGGCGCGCATCAACGCGGTAGGTGGCGATTTGGCCGGTCGCCACGGCGCGCAACTCGACCAGGGCCTGCGCGGGCGGCGGGCCGACCGAAGGCTGATCGCTGTAGTGGATATAAAGCGGCGAGAAGAGGACAAACAGCACGATCCCAACGACCGCGAGATCGTACTGCCAGGTTCCCCGTTCGTAGGACCAGAACAGTACGCGCACGATGGCTCGCCAGAGCGTTCGCATGTCAGTCGGCTGGCGCTGCATCGACAATCACGCCGTCGCGCATGTGAACCACGCGGTTGGAATAAGCCGCCGCTTCGGGGTTGTGCGTGATCATGACGATGGTCTGGCCCAGCTCTTTATTCAACTGGGTCAACATGGATAGCACAATTTCCGAATTTTGAGTGTCCAGGTTCCCGGTCGGCTCGTCCGCCAGGATAATTTTCGGTTCGTTGATAATGGCGCGCGCGATGGCCACGCGCTGCTGCTCTCCGCCAGACATTTCCGATGGCCGATGCTTCAGGCGGTCCGTGAGGCCGAGCATTTTGGTGATAACCTCAAAACGGTGCGGATCGAAGCCATCGCCGTGAATGTGTTGCGCGATGGCGATATTGCCCCGGGCGTCGAGCGTCGGCAAAAGGTTGAACCTTTGAAATACAAAGCCGATCTTGTACCGCCGCAGCTTGGTCCGTTCCGCGTCGCTCATGGCGACCAAATCATTGCCGTCCACCAGGACGCGCCCCCGCGAAGCCTTCGCCAGCCCCCCCAACACGTAGAGCAGGGATGACTTGCCGCAGCCGGACGGGCCCATCACGCTGACAAACTCTCCGGGCAGCACCTTGAAATTAACTCCGCGCAACGCCGGAACTTCCACTTTTCCCGCGTGATAAAGCTTCCAGAGATTTTCGGTAACGACTATTGGCTCCACTCTCAGATCCCTTGTGGAAAGCAGCGCTTCGGCAGGCCGACGTATTGTAGTCGCGATTGGCATTTCTGACTAGGCCCGAGCACGTCCCAAGCGAGGTAGGGCCCGGGTCCGGCCTCCCGCTGTGGCTGGCCCGGGGTCAATCGTAGGAAAGGGCCTCGATGGCGTCCTTGCGGCTGGCCAGCCAGGCGGGGTAACTCGCTCCCAGCAGCCCGCCCGCCAGCGCAATCAGCGCGGACCGCACGATCCATTCGGGCGTAATCAGGATCGATAGGGTCGGAAACGAAGACAGAAACATGGCCCGCGCGGCATAGCTCATCGCAATCCCCACCCCAATGCCAATCACGCAGATAAATGCCGATTCGCCGAGCAGCGCCCGAATGATGTATCCCTTGGACGCACCGATGGCTTTCAGAATGCCGATATCCCGCGTCCGCTCGATCACGGTGGTATACATCGAGAGCAGGATCACGAGGAAACCGATCGACACCGCGAGCGCGATCATGCTTTCGATGAAGGCGTCGAGACCCGGCAGACTCGTGGCGGTCATCAAGGACAAGAAATCCTTCAGGGGCCGAATCTCGTATCCCGGAAAAACGGGCCGCATCTCGTCCATCACGGCTTGCGTGTGGTCCGAGCGGGTGCATTTGATGAAGAAAATCGATGCTTTGTCGCGCGAGCCGGAAAGCTCCTGCAAGGTCGAGAGGGGCACGAACATGCGCGCGCCCTTGCCGTGTTCCACGATTCCAGCTACGTGAAAATCGTGATCCAGCAGGCGGAAGGTGCTGTCCACCGTGGCGTGCTTGGCCTTTGCCGCCCAGTCATCCAGCAGGATATCGTCCGGCCCTTGCATGTCGTGGCCTTCGAGGAAAACGAATCCGCCCGAGACGTCGCGAAACGACTTCGGATCGATCCCGTAAATTATATCCACGCCGCCCGAGGAACTGATTTGCAGAAGGACCGGAGCAACCGCCTGCACGTACCTGAGTTCGCGCAATCTGTCGGCGATTTTGATCGGCATGGGCGCCCCGCTGAACGCGAGAAAGACGGAAGCGGATGGAGGTTGCAGCATGATGTCCGCGCCGATGCCTTCGATGCGCTTCGCGGTCTCCTGCAGCAGGCCGCTGGTGAGCCCGACGATCAGGATCACGAGCGCCACTTCCACTCCCACGGCGATGACGCTCACGATCGTTCGGATCGGGCGGTGCAAAACATTGTTCACAACCAACTGGCGGATCATGGTTGCGCTCCCGCAGGTTCGTCACCCACGCGCACGAGGTCGGTGCCCGAGGGCTGCGCCAGATCAAACCGGTCAGGCGAAATCGGTTCGTTCAGCGTGAGCTTCAGAATCTTGATCTCCAGTTTGTAATCGTCCTGGGGGCGCCAGATATGGATGTCGCGCGCGAAACTCACCTGTTCCGTTGCGGGAGCGCCTCCCGCTGCGGCCTCGGGCACAGGCTCCCAGTCCGAATACCCGATGTCGGAATCGAGTTTTCCTCCGGCCCCAAACAGTTGGACGCGGGAGACCCGCAGGTCAGTGCGGCTGTACCAGACCTTCCTGGCGATTTCGAATTTTCCGCCTTCCGCTTGCCGTAGCAGGGTCAGGATGTAATAGCGGCTCACGTTGAAATCAAACTGCTCGAAGAGCACATTCGCGCTGGATGGAAATTCCGGCCAGAACAACGCTTCGACGATATGTTGAGGCCGCAGATTTTCAAGGGGCTTTTTCGATGGACGGATGAGCGCCGTTGGCCCGACCAAAAATGCGTTTTTCGAGGGAATATAAATCCTGAATTCCTTGCCGTCGCTGACCATGTCGAAAATGTTTTTGGCGACGACCGGTGCCTGCCCGATCATGCGCACCGTCGCGGGGCGCTGCGCCAGGATGAATCCGGGAACGTCATGGTATTCCTCGATGACGCCGCTGTAGGTTGTCCCGGTGCTGGGAATCAAATCCACCGTTGCCTGCAGGCTCTGCACGGCCCGCACCTGGCTGTTGTAGCTGGCCAGAAGATTCGCTTCGCTGGATTCCAGCTGAGGACGGATTTCTTCCTTCTTGACCTCCGTCCTTCTCTTAATGGTGATACAACCTGCCGCTTGCATGGCCAAAAATGCCAACAGCAGAATCCAGATTCGCGGATTTTTCCTCAGTGTTTCCTGCTCCCCCAGCACAATCATTCAATTTAACAACCGCTCCGAGTAGTGTCAATTTGAAACGCCGGGTGGCATAGGAAAGGATCATCGTATCCCCCTGCCAAGGAGCCGGGGGACACCAGAGCCACCGAATTCCTGCGCGGATCGGCCCAACCTGCTCCGGAGAAGATTCAAGAGATGGGGAATCCGCGAGTTTCGATTCAAAAAGGTTATCTCCAGCTTTCGATTTTGAAGCCGGGCATTTTCGCGAAAGGAATATGCTCCCGTGCTAAAGTTGTCGCGAGTTCCTGCTGTTCGAGGAGGATGGGAATGCAGTTTATGGAAAAGTTGAGGCCGTTGACGCTGTTGCTTTTGCGAATCGGACTTGGCGTGGTTTTCATGTATAACGGCTACCCCAAATTTTTTGGCCGCAGGCTCGAACATATCGATGAATTCGTCCATGTCGCTCATCTTCCCGCCTACTTCGTCTACATCGCCGGCACTCTTGAGTTGGGCGGAGGAGCACTGCTTGTCGCCGGGCTCTTTACCAGAATTCTCGGATTGCTTCTTGCCGGCGAAATGGCGGTGGCCTTGTGGAGGGACGAAAAGATTTTCCAGAACCCGCTTGCCTTGGACAAGTACGGACTCGCGTTGGTTTTGGGCGTGGGAGCGTTCGCGCTGGCGACCTTTGGAGCAGGTTCCATTTCCCTGGATCGCGCACTATTCGGCCAAGGAAAATCGCCGCGCGGTGCAAAGTCCTGAGGCTAAGCGCTCGCTACGGCCTGGCTGGAGTCCCACAGTAAATTTATTTCCGAACGATTGGGAGATTTGCGATGAGTTTCATTTTTGCCGACGCGTGGCTGATTACGATGAACGAGCAGCGCGAAGTGCTCGAAGACGCGAGCGTGTGCGTGGAGAAAGACCGGATCGTCGCAGTGAGCACGCGCCAGGACCTGGAACGGCGCTTTCCGGCGGCCGAAGTCGTGGATTGCAAGGGACGCATCGTGATGCCGGGAATGGTGAACACGCACACGCATCTCTTCCAGACGCTGATGAAGGGCCTCGGCGACGACATGGTGCTGAAGAAGTGGTTCACATGCATGACCGGTCCAAGCGGCGTTCACCTTACTCCCGAAGATGCGCATGCCGCCGCGCTCCACGGATGCGTCGAATCGATTCGTTCGGGCGTGACGACTCTCGTCGATTTCATGTACGTCCACACGCGGCCCGGCATGATCAAAGCGGTTGTGGAAGCGTTTGACGAGACTGGAATGCGAGGCTTCGTCTGCCGCGGCTTCATTTCCCTGGGCGAAGAATATGGCGTTCCCCGCGAGCTCATCGAAGAGCCAGAACACGCCATCGGAGATGCGCGCGAGCAGATGCGCCGCTACAACAAGCCGGGCGCGCGAGTGCAGGTGGGAGTCGCGCCCAACATGATCTGGGCGGTCGATGAAAAAGGCTACCGGTTGACGCGGAAGCTTGCGGACGAGGAACACGCCCTGATCACCACGCACCTGGCGGAGACAACTTTTGAACTCGAGACGGCCGCATCACGCTACGGCCAGACGGACACGGAATTTCTGAGCGAGATCGGATTTCTCGGCCCGGATGTGCTCGCCGCGCACTGCGTGCATTGCAAACCGCACGACATCCGAATCCTGCGGCATCACAACACGAAAGTGGCGCACAATCCCTGCAGCAATCTTTATCTGGCTTCGGGATGTCCCCCCATTCCTGAAATGCTGATGGCGGGCGTCACCGTTGGCCTGGCTTCGGACGGCCCGGCGAGCAGCAATAATCACAGCCTGTTTCAGGCGATGAAGTTCGCGGCGCTCATGCAAAAAGGTTTTCGTCAGGATGCGACGATCATCACGGCGGAAAAAGTTCTGGAGCTGGCGACCATCGACGGCGCTCGCGCCGTCGGTCTGGAAAAGGAAATCGGCTCGATCGAAGCCGGAAAAAAAGCGGACCTGATTGTCATCGATTTCAACAATGCTTTCATGACCCCGATCCATCATCCCGTATCCGCGATCGTATATTCCGCGCTGGGGAATGAAGTCACGACGGTCATGATCGATGGCCGCTTCGTGATGCGCGACGGCGTAGTGAATAGCGTGAACGAGCTGGCCGTGAGGGGCCAGGCTCAAATCAGCGCCGATGATCTGGCGCGCCGTTCAGGCTCCGACAAATTTAAGAAGCGCCCGTGGCGCTCAATGGCGATTTAGTAGGACAGGCTTCAGCCTGTCTTCTTTTGATTTCTGTCAGAGCCGCAAAAATCAAAACCAGACAGGCTGAAGCCTGTCCTACTGGGAACGCGTCAGAAATTTGGGCTAATCCTTGACGTAAGGCGCCATCAGCGCCGCCGGCTGAACCGCTTTGCCTCCGAACAATCCTGAAATAGCAAGAATCGTCACAATGTAGGGCAATGCGAGCAAGAGTTGCGGCGGGACGTGTGTCCCGAAAATCTGTAGCGACAACTGGAGAGCGTCGCACGCGCCAAAGACCATGGCGGCAACAGTGGCCTTCAGCGGGTTCCAGCGACCGAAGATGACGATCCCGAGCGCGATGAACCCTTGTCCGGAAACGATGGATTCGCGGAAAAGCCCCACCTGCGCGAGCACCAGATAACCGCCCGCCATTCCCGCTGCCGCTCCCGAAATCAGCGTTCCCGCATAGCGCATGCGGTAAACGGAAATTCCGGCGGAATCCGCCGCGGCGGGATTTTCTCCGGAGGCTCGCAGAGCAAGGCCAAAATTCGTGCGAAACAAAACGAAGTGGGCAACGAAGGCCAGCGCGATCGTCAAATAAAAGAGAATGGTCTGGCCAAAGAGCACCGGTCCAATCACAGGAAGATTGCCGAGGAAAGGGATGTGCAAAGGCTGGAACATCGCGATGCTCTCCGGCACGGCGGAATTGCCCAGCGCTTTGCGGTAAATCGCGCTGGCCACGCCGAGCGCGAGAACATTGAACACCAATCCAGCCACGACCTGGCTCGCGCGCACCGTCACATACATCCATGCCAAAATAATATTCGCCGCGATTCCGACGAGAACCGCGGCGAGCAGGCTGAGCCAGATCATTCCGGTGTAGAAGGACACGAGGAAGCTCGTCAAGGCTCCCAATAGAATTGTCCCTTCGATCCCGATGTTCAGCACCCCGCTTTGCTCGGCGAAAGTTTCACCGAGCGCCGCGAGCAGCACGGGCCCCGCCAGACGCAAACTGGCCGTAAGCCAAGTGACCACGAAAGCCGAAATCGCGAATTGAGGGCCGTTCATTTGGACACCTCTTCGGCAACCGGCGGCGGCGTACGGCGCGAAAAAACGGAAAAATTAATTCTGTAATAGCGCAGCGCATCGAACGCCAATACCAGAAGCACCGCGAGGCTTTGCAGGATGAACGTGATCGAAGAAGGTATGCTCGCCCGCCGCTGCATCGCGTCGGCTCCGACCGACATGCCTCCGTACAAGAGCGCGGTGGGAATGACCGCCACCGGATTGAGCCGCGCGAGAAGGGCAACGACGATTCCGACAAACCCCACTCCGCCGCTGATTCCATCCATCAGCCGGTGCTGCGATCCAAGCACTTCCACCATTCCGGCCATTCCTCCCAATCCACCCGCAAAAAATGCTGCCAGCATGATTCGCCGCCCCACGTCGATGCCGGCGTAGCGCGCCGCCGCCGCGTTGAAACCCGTCACAATCAATTCGTATCCCAGCGGCATTTTTTGCAGCAGTATCCATACCAGGACCGCGGCGGCGATCGCAATCAGAATGCCCGCGTGCGCTCGCGTGCCAGGCAAAATGAAGGGCAGCCACGTCGTGCGCGGAAGAAGCCGCGTCTCCGGAAGACTTCCGGGAGCCCTCATCGGGCCAGAGACCAAATATTGCAGGATGAAAATCGCGACGTAATTCGACATCAGGGAAATCAAAACTTCATTTCCGCCCAGCCGCGCGCGGACGAGTCCGACGAGGCCAGCCCAGACGCCCGCCGCAACGAAGCCGAATAAAATTGCGAGCGGCAAAAAAAGAAAGAACGGAACTGGACCGATGCGCGCACCCGGCGCCGTCAAAAGAGCCAGCCAGGCGGTAGCCGAAGCGCCAATGACGAAGCATCCTTCAAAGCCGAGGTAGCTGAACCCGGAGCGCCAACTCACAATCGTGCCAAGAGCAATCAGCGCTAAAGGCGACGTCCTCACCAGCGAATAGCCGAAACCACGCAGCGTTCCGAAGGGCTCGTGAAAAAGCGCGAAGTACGCCTGGAATGGACTTGCGCCATACGAGAGAAACAAAAACGCGGTAACGAGCATCGCGGCGAGAAAAGCGGCCGTCGTCGTCGCAACTATCGCGAGCGGCGAGTCTCTCGGCGTCAGGCGGCGTTCAAAGAGTTTCGCCATGACGCGTCTCCTTGGCAGCCGCTGCTGCCGCCGATGCTCCTCCCGCCGTGATTCCCGCCATCATCAAACCAATCTCTTCCACCGAGGCGCCCGCCGCATCAACAACGCCCATGATGCGGCCCTCGAACATCACGGCAATTCTGTCGGCGAGGTTCAACAACTCTTCGAGTTCCGCGGAGATCAGCAGGATTGCTTTGCCTTCTTGCCGCGCGCGCAGCAATTCTCCCCACACCGCTTCGACAGCGCCGACATCCAGGCCGCGCGTCGGGTGTTCCACCACCAGGGCCACCGATCCGCGCATGATTTCCCGGCCCAGGATCAGCTTCTGAAGATTGCCGCCGGAAAGTTTTCCGGCCGTAAAATCGATTCCGGCAGTGCGAATTCCGAAGCGCTTGACGAGTCCAAGCGCGGATTCCCGAGCCTCGCGAATCCCGCGAAACAAACCGCGCGTGTACTTTCTTTGCAAACCAAGGATCGCATTGTCGGCAACGGACATCTCCGTGACCGAACCAACATGGCGGCGGTCGGCCGGAACGTAGGAAATACCCATCGAGCGATGTTGGGCAACGCTCAGCCTGGTAACCTCGGCGCCATTCAGAAGTACTCGGCCGCTCTCGATATCACGCAGGTGCATGACCGCCTCGGCCAGTTCGGATTGGCCATTTCCATCGACCCCCGCGATGCCCAGAATTTCGCCGGCATGAACTTCGAGACTCAGGCCGCGAACTTTCTCGTGCCCGGTTTCATCCCGAACGCGCAACTCTTCGATTTGCAGAATCGGGCCGCCAGGTTTTTGGTTGGATTTATCCGCGCGCAGATTTACTTCACGCCCCACCATCAGCCGCGTCAACTCCTGCCCGGACGTCGAGCCAATCGTTCGGGTTGCCACCACCTGTCCGTCACGCATCACCGTGACGCGGTCGGCAATTTCCATGATCTCGGCGAGCTTGTGCGTGACGAGCACGACCGAGCGGCCATCCTCCCGGAGCTTGCGCAGGACGGCAAATAACTGGTCCTTCTCCCGCGGGGTCAACACGGCGGTAGGTTCGTCGAGAATAAGAAGCCGCGCGTCCCGATACAAAAGTTTCAGAATTTCGACTCGTTGCTGCACGCCAATGGGCAACGATCCCACTTCGGCCGCCGGATCGAGCGCCAGCCCGTGGCGATTGCTCAAGTCTTTCAGTTTTTTCGAGGCGCGCTGCAAATCGAGCAGCGGTCCGGCGCCTTCCCGCAAACCAAGCACCGTGTTTTCGACTACTGAAAATCGCCGCACCAACATGAATTCCTGATGCACCATGCCGATGCCGAGCGCGATGGCGTCTTTGGGGCTGCCCAGGCGCACCGGTTCGCCATCGATCAAGATTTCTCCGGAGTCCATCGCATGGAAGCCGTAGAGAATTTGCATCAGGGTGCTTTTGCCGGCGCCGTTCTCGCCCAAGAGCGCGTGAATTTCGCCTGCCAGAATGGTCAAATTGACGTTGTTGTTCGCGAGCACGCCCGGGAAGCGCTTTACGATGTTCTTCATTTCCAGGGTATGCTTCACCGCACGCTCCTTCCAGAAGCTGCCAATCGCGAGTTGCCATGTAAATGCCAGATAAAATAGAGATAGATGACGCGGAAAGTCTTCCTGGACTTACGCCACCAATGCCTCGACATCGATCTTTCGCGATGCGATGTCGCTCCACACTTTCTGAAACGTGTTCCACTCGTCCGCTGATATGAGGCGGGGATTATAGTCCCCATTCTTGCCGCATTTCTGCAGCCACATCTGATTCACGGGAGGCCGCCACTCGGTGCCGCCCGCGAAAGTGCCGGCGGCCACTTCCTGCGAAACGCTGATCACCATCCCCCCGAGGTTCATCTCGAAGCTCGTCGCCATGTTGTTCGGAGCAAGGTCGGTCTGGTCCGAATAGCAGCCAAGTACTT
This sequence comes from uncultured Acidobacteriota bacterium, assembly GCA_963833595.1. Classification (GTDB taxonomy): domain Bacteria; phylum Acidobacteriota; class Terriglobia; order Acidiferrales; family UBA7541; genus Palsa-360. The sequence goes on from CAWHYM010000006.1 coordinate 243,179, forward strand.
TTATATTTCCAGCAACAGCGCCCTGAATCGCTCCAAGGCCCGTCACATCGGCCGCGTGCCAGATCACGTCCGCGCCGTTGCCAATCAGGATCGAAGCGGCCTCTCTGCCCTTGGAGGCGTTGTCGTAATCTCCTGTAATGATCCCGAGCGCCCGAATTCCCGGAACCGTTTGCTGCGCTCCCGCGATGAAGGCCTTTTTCATCCGGTTTTGGTTCGGATCGTCGTCGCCTCCGATGAAGCCTACGGCCCGTTTCTTATCCGAGATGAGCGCGGCCAGTACGCCGGCGCCGTACGCGGCGCCGAAGTAGCCCATGTTCACGAACATGATGTTGCGGGGTACTTCTGGTTGCGGAAGGAACGTCGTGACGAAAAAATGTTGGCCGGGATAATCGGGCGCTACTTCGAGCAAGGTGCTGCTGAATTCGACGCCGTGTCCGATGACCAGATCGAAACCGTCGTCCGAGTAGCCTCGCGCCACTTGATCCATCTGCGCAATGCTGATGTTCTCCGCGTAGGCTATCTTGAAGCCGTATCGCGCCTTGAGTTCCTTCAGGCCGTTGTAGGCGAGCTGGCTCCAGCCGCCATCCGTAATCACTCCCGAGAGCAGCAAAGCCACGCTGGTCTGGCGATTCCGGTCCGCCCACGCTCTTGGAACCGCTGACCACGCGAAGGCCGAAGCGAGTGCTCCGTGGAAGGCACGCCTCGATATTCGGCCCATTCGTTGCTCCCGAGTGGAACTCCAAACCTGCAATTAAAGCGAACGAAATCAATACAACATAGCTCTAAACTCTAAGCAATGGCAGGATACCATCCCTGTAAACGCCGGGCCACCGCTGCACACGCTCTGTGTCTGCGGCTGGCTAAAGCAGGCTGCGGAAAAAGTCGGGTAGCACGCACAGCGAAGAGTGGCTGTGCTGCAAATTATTTTAAATGAGAATCAACGGAAAAATATTTAATGGAACACGGCGCGCCGTCGTAGACCACCGCGGCCACGTAGCCTTCGGCTGGATGGTAAGCAGCCAAATGCCAGCGCGGCGCCACGCCGCCGAGGAACTGCGCGGGCTTCTCTGGTAACAGACTCACGGCAAAACTGTCGAGAGGAATCTGCAATCCCATTCCGGTGGCTTTCAAGTATGCTTCCTTGCGCGTCCAGCAATGGAAAAATCCCTCGGCTCTTGCTTCCGGCGGCAAAGTTCGCAGATCGCTCACCTCGCGGGCTGAAAAATAGCGCTTGGCAATAGCCTCGCCCGCGGATTCCGGCCGGACGTGCTCGACGTCAATCCCAAGATTTCGTTCTCTTGCAATCGCGTACACGGCAATGCCTGCCAAGTGCGACAGATTAAAACAAAGTCCACTCGAAGCATTCCCTCCCGAGAGAGAAGGCTTTCCATGTTTCCCGTAGGAAAACTCGAGGCCATGCGGAGCTTGCTGAAGATACTTGCCGAGCAATTCACGAAGCAGGCCGCGCGCCACGACGAATCGATTCTGTCGTTCACAAAATGGAACCGGTCCGCCCGGGCTTTCTCTTCCAGCGAAAGCGTCGACTCCAATCGGCCAAGAACTTTTTCTTCGCGGTCGAGCGCCGCGTGCCAAACGTGGATTTCGTCCCCGATTTGTTCCCATTCCATTTAGGAAACTGGCTACACCCCTCACGTGACGGGGAGAATGGTGCTCCCGGGCGAAACTCCCTGCGCTGAGACTACCTTGCGTGCGAAGACTGGCTGGAAACCTGCGCCGCTTCATCGCCATGGATTGACATCGCGCCCTTCGGGATCGCAGGCACTTCGCCATGCGCTTCGATGCTCCAGCTTTTGGCCATGCGGTTGCCGCCGGCGGTGAGGCAGAAGAACGCCGATAGCTCGATGATTTCCGCGTTGCTGTAAAACTTCCTTAGCTCCGCGTAGACTTCCTTGTCCCGGCCATCATCGAGCGTGAGCGTGCGGGCGTAGTGGAGCGCGGCGCGAGTCTTCGGGTCGGGATGCTCCCAGTTCGGCAGCGCGCAGCTCATCTTTTCTTCTTCGGTGATGGAGGAGGCAAGAGGAGAGGTCTGCCGCGCGCAGAATTCGCAGCCGACGATTTGCGCGATCTGGATGCGCGCGAGTTCCTTGATCTCGTGAGGCACGGTGCCGCCGCGGTGGAGCATGTCCCAGTAACCCGCAAAAGCTTTGGCCACTTCCGGGTTCTGGCCCATGGTGCGGTACCAGGCAGGCGGCGGGCTCTTGGTTACCTTGGCCCGTTCGATCACATCGCGTAATCCCGGATCGGCTGCCTCGTCCGTAATCTGGGGAACATTCGGCACATGCGTCAGAGTTGACATCCTGGACCTCCGGATACTTTAGATGGCTGAAAGCTGCGTATTGTCACAGTAAGATCCCAAAACATTGGCGCGACTTGCCTTGTTCCGGGCGGCTCACTCCATAGGCTGAATGCGAACGATGCGCCCCGTACTGTAGTCCGCATACCAGACGGTGGTCGGAGTTGTAGACTTATCGACCCATACCGCGCGGGAATGCGAATAGGGTTCCGGCATCGCGTATTCAGTCCATTGCCCTGTTCGCGGATTGAATCTCAGGAATTCTCTTCCGTGCAATTCTCCGCCCCACACTTCGCCGTTCTTATCGGGTTCCACGGAGTATAAATCCGTGTAAGGCTCCACAGGCCCGGGAGGATAAAACTCACGGATGCGCTTGGCCTTGGCATCCAGCTCCACCAAAGTTCCGTTCTCACCGCCGAACCAGGCATTGCCAAAGGGATCGAATCCGCCTCTGCGGCCGGCCGAACGGCGATCTCCGGAATCCAAATTGAGCATTTGGCCCGTTCGGATATCCAGAAGTTCCGCTGAATTTCCAGTCGTCCCGGAAATCGCGCCGCCAGCCCAGAAATTTCCGTCCTGGGAAATAATCCCGTCGTAGCTGAAGGGCACCTTCATCGGATATTTCTGCACCAATTTCCCGGTCTTGGGATCGATTTTTTCGGCGGCGTATCCGCCGCCCATGCTGGCCCACACAAATCCATCCGGCGTGACATCGAAATCCGCCATCCCCGCGGAGTTGATCGGGAAGGGCGCTGCGACTGGCACTTCGACCATCTCCCCGTTCCGCGGATCGAGTTTGAGCAGCTTGTGCGACCACGGCTCGGAAATGAGCACTTCGCCATTCTTTTCAACGTACACGTGATGCGTGCCCGGCTGGGCGCCCGGCGTCAAGGGTGTCTGGTACTCCGTCACGACGCCCGTGTGGGTGTTCAGCTTTCCGAAGTAACGGCTCAGATGGCTGGTATACCAAATATTGTCGTTACCATCTCCGTAAACATCGTGGGCGCTTAGCAGCGCGCGGGGCAGCTCGAATTCCGTCACCACCACGCGATTGGATTCCCCGGTCAGCCGCGGGAATGCGTACATCGGCCCATCCACGGCCTCGGGCCCTCGAACCCGCGCAAGCCACTTGATGAGCATCTTGTCGGTTGCCTGGGCTGACTCGCTCACCGGCTCGAGCGGATCGTTGATGAGCGGGCCTCCCCCGCGATGAAGCATCCGCGCCACCATCACGCCCCAGCTTCGCTCGTCATAGCGGTTCTTGAAAATCTGCTGGAAGGAATGGCACCCCAGCGCGCAGGTCGCGTGCAGAGCCTCTTTTTCCTCGACGGTGCCCGGAAGATTCCACAAAATTTCCTCGCCGCTCAGCTGCGATTCCACTTCCGGCGTTGCCGGCAGCGCCCGCGTCTTGGCAATTCGCTCCAGCACGATGTCGTCCAATTTCGTCGGTGCCGTCGATTTGGACCGAATCGCGCCGGTACGGCTTGAATTCCAGCGGATTCGCGATTCGCAAGATGTAAGCACCCGGCCTGCATTTTTGGAAATTCGTACTTCCCGTCTTCATTGGTATAGACCGTGGTTCGCACGCCATTCGGCGCGATCAGCTGCACCATCACGCCTTCAGGTGAATCGCCGCTGGCGACTCGCACGATCCCGGTCGCCCCGCCGGAAAGGCCGCTCTGCACCGTCCATTTGTTTGTTTCCGATCGATACCACGGATTGGCCGGAAGGGATTCTCCCTCGACGCAGCACTTGTCACTGTGCAAATAGCTGACCACGTCCGCCACATCCGAATTGGAGAGAGTAGTGCCAAACGACGGCATCCCCGGCCCGCCCTTCTTGATGTGCGCGGCCACATTCTCTTCGTTGACGGGAACTCCCGTGATCAGAGCATGCTTGCTTGAAAAGACCTTCGAGCTGCGGAGCGGCCTGCTGATATTTGTTATGGCACGCCCAGCATTTATGCCAATAAATGTTTTCTCCGCGATCCGCGCCGCTCTCCGCCACTTCGAGGTATTTGTCGGTTCTGTACGAGCGCTGAAGATCGTCGCGATACGTGGCGGGAGTTGGAGTGTCCGCGGCGCCGTCGGGCGAAGGTCCGGCATTCGCAGGCCGAGCCATGGATATCGCGAAAGACAGAATCACAACGAAAGCACTCGTGCCCAGTAGCGCTGCTCGTCGCCGCATATTCACCTCGGCCCCCAATTCGTCTGGAGACGCCATCCACGCGCCATCCCGGCTGAAAAGAGAAGCCCGGGGCGCACGGCATGAATTCTATAATGAATTTCTACGCTGGAATTTCGCATTCCAACCCCAATGATTGGGGATCAATCAAAGCTTCACCCCGGCTGCCATTTCCTGTCAAGGCACGATATAAAGACTAAAAATCCCGCACAGCACCTATGCCAGATCATACGAACATATATAACAGTTCGTGAAGGTTTCCGGGATCCGTCGGCCGCAATTGGCAAACCTCGCCGCGTCGAGGCCTCGAAGGAGGCCAGCCGGGCTCAAAATGGATAGCGGCATGGATAGCGGCGCTTCTTCGCGCAGGGCCGTGTTAGACTTGTGTCCCTTTCCTTTTCATGGAAAAACAAACTTAGTTCGAATGAAGGAGAATTTTGTGAACTATTATGGTGGCAAGGAGTTAGCAGAAAGTTTTCGCACGGTCCGCAAGAACACCCTGGCGATTGCCGAGGACATTCCCGAAGATAAGTACGACTTTCGGCCCATGCCGGAGACGCGCAGCGTTGGCGAGCTACTGGCGCACATCGCGCTGAGCAATGGCTTTCAAAAGAAGATCCATGCTGAAGAGCGCTTAAAAACTCTGGCAGGATTCGATTTTCCATCGTTGATGAAACGCCTTTCCGCGGAAGAAAAAGGGCCGCGCACGAAGGCCCAGGTGATTGAGTTGCTCACTACGGATGGCGAGGCGTGGGCCAAATGGATGGAAGGGCTCGACGATAATTTTCTGGGTGAGGTCATATTTATGCCGCCGGGAGGAACGCCGCTCTCGAGAACCCGCTTCGACATGATTCTTTCCGTGAAAGAGCACGAAATGCATCACCGGGGCCAGTTGATGCTGATCGAGCGCATCCTGGGGATTGTGCCTCACCTCACCCGCCGGATGCAGGAGCGATTCGCCGCATCCGCCGCGAAAAAATAACACGGCGTATTGACCGGCAGGATCGCACCGCCGTACAGCAGAAAAAATGGGCTCGCCGATGTGAGTTGGCGAGCCCGCACTATTTCAGTTCGAAACAGTTCTCAATTCGTTTCTATTTTTGCGCCGAGCGCTAAAGTCAATCTCTCACCTGCCGATCTTCTCTTTGAGGTGATACACATGAGCAATTCCGTTCAATCGGTTCAGGCAATCAACGCACAGACGCAGCCAGCAGCACAACCACCCAAAGCACCAGCGCAAACCGCGGCCCCGCAAGACAAAGTCACGATTAGCCCGCAAGCGCAGCAGGCGCTGGCGAGCAATACGAAGCCGGCTGCCAGTGGCGATGTAAACCACGACGGCGATAACCACTAGTCCCTTAAACATTCTCGTTTCTGTATCTTGGCGGACGCTAAAGGTATTTCCTCGCCTGCCGATGTATAGAGCGATGAGGTAATCGGGCCATGACCAGTTCAGTGCACTCTCTACAGGAAGCGCACTCGCAGTCACAGACGGAAGAAGCCGTTCAAGCACCCAAGACACTGCAAACGCAAGCCGCGACGCAAAATACCGGGTCGCAAGACACAGTCACGATCAGCCAGCAAGCCAGACAGGCTCTTGCAAGCAACACAAAGCAAGCCAGCGGCGGCGATGCGAATTCCAATGGCAATAACCACTAATTCGCATTTGCACAAGGATTTTGAGGAAGTCACGCTGGAATTGTGACGGTGTGTTTTAGTAGGACGGGCTTTACAGGCTGCGGAAAAAGTGCCCCCTGTTGTCATTCCGAGCGAAGCGAGGAATCTCTCTTTGGTTTAAACCCCGGAAAAGAGAGATTCCTCGGCACGCAGCGTGCCCCGGAATGACAAAAGTTTGAGTTTTTCCGCAGCCTATTTAGCCTGTGGGGTTTACGTTTCACCCGCGAAAATCCACAGACTGAAGTCTGTGCTACAAAAAGCCCTTCCCCGCCGCTCTCATGCATATTTAAATTTTATGTTGTTAAAAAATGCGACTAGCTGGTTTTTCCGGCGTACTGTAATTTCACGCGCGCGCTTTTTTCGGCCACCGATTTTGCGAGTTCTTCCTTGTACGTGGTGAGCCGCTTGGCGATTTCCGGATCGGACGTGGCCAGAATTTCCGCCGCGAAAATTGCCGCGTTGACAGCGCCGGGTTTGTCGATAGCCATCGCCGCCACGGGCACGCCCGCGGGCATTTGGACGCTCGACAGCAGGGAATCAATGCCGGAGAGCACCGTGGTTGCCATCGGCACCGCGACGACGGGCAGCGTCGTGACCGCCGCGACCACGCCCGCCAGATGCGCCGCGCCTCCCGCCGCGACGATCACCACTTTGAGCCCCCGCGAAACCGCCGTGGACGCATACTCGTGCGTCCGCGCCGGTGAACGGTGTGCCGAAGTCACTTCAATTTCGTAGGGCACTTCAAACTTTTCCAGCATCTTCGCCGTTTCGCTCATCACCGGCAAATCGGTGTCTGATCCCATGATGATTCCGACGAGCGGCTTGCGGCTGTTCTTCGATTCACTGGCCATGAATGCTCCCTGCCTTTCTGGTGTGTGTGATGGTCCGTTCAATGCGCGCCGGAGATGGAATCGTCGCCGCGATGATGCGGCGCGCGCGCCTTCTCCTCGATTTGAACACGGTCGCCCCGGCGGATGCGGCCGGACTCGACGACTCGGCACAACAGGCCGCGCCGCCCGCGAATCGCTTCCTGAAGACCTTGGCGGATTTCGTCCATCTGATGGCACGGCGTGCACGTCTTCGTAACTTCGAGCAGAACCTCGCCGGCGCGCAGCCGCTGCCCGAGGGGCAATGTCCCGAGCGCGATCCCGCGCGTCGTAACATTTTCCCTGGCGCGCCCCGGCGCGATGCCGAATTCCTCGAGCGTCTCGTGATCCATCACCAGAACCTGACGAGTGCTCCCGCTCCGTCCGTGGAGGCAGTCCTGGAAACCCTTATTTTCAATCGCAAACACTTCATCGAATTCGCGCATGGGCTCGCCGTGCGCCAGGCATTGAAATAAGTGCAGAACTTCAGCCACGCGGCGCCTCCGCCGCGACGCGCGTTCGGAGATCCCCTTTGGCCCCGATATCGGTGCGGCACTGCGCGCCGTCAAAATGAATTTTACCCGCGGCTTCGTATGCTTTTTGAATCGCCAGCGGGAGAGAATCGGCCGCGGCCGTTACGCCGAGCACGCGCCCTCCGCTGGTCACGATGGAATTGCTATCGCGCTTCGTTCCCGCATGAAACACGGCTACATCCGGCAGTGCCGCCGCCTCCGTCAAGCCCCGTGATCTTTTTCCCCGTCTCAAAGGAACCCGGGTATCCGCCCGACGCCATGACGACGCAAACGCTCGCGCCGGGCTTCCACGCGGGCTTGATCTTGTCCAGCGTCCGCGAAGCCACCGCGTCAAATGCCACCGCGAGGTCGAAATCCATCCGCATCATGATGGGCTGCGTTTCCGGGTCGCCCAGCCTGCAATTATATTCGAGAACCATGGGCCCGCTCGAGGTAAGCATCAGGCCGAAATACAAAAAGCCGGTGTAGGGAATTCCCTCTTCGGAAAGTCCCGCAATCGTCGGGCACACGATGTCCTTGACGATTAGCGATTCGTATCTCGGCGTAATCATTCCGTCCATCGTGTATGCACCCATCCCGCCGGTATTGGGGCCGCGGTCTCCATCGAAGACTCGCTTGTGGTCGCGCGTGGGCGCCATTGGCACGAAGGATCGCCCATCCGTCAGGACGATGAACGAAAGCTCCTCGCCCTTGATCGCGTGTTCGAGCAGCACGCGCGACCCGCCGGGCCCGAGCTCATGGTTCTGCATGAGGCGGCGAATGAACGCCTCGGCCTCCGCGCGCGTTTCCGCCACGAGAACGCCTTTGCCCGCGCACAACCCGTCAGCCTTTATCACCACCGGCCAATCCACGGCGTCGAGCGCGCGAATGGCTTCGAGCGGGGATTCAAAATCGCCATAGAGCGTCGGCGTAGGGATGCCGTACCGGTCCATGAACTCCTTCGCGTAAATCTTGCTTCCTTCGAGCCGCGCGTCCCGCTGCGAAGGACCCACGAGCCGCATGCCGCGACATTCAAATTTGTTTCGTATCCCCGCGACCAGCGGCGCTTCCGGCCCCACGATTGTGAGGTCCGGCTTGAGCCGCTCCGCCAGTGACACAAGTGCGCCCACGTCGGCGGCGTCCACGGGCACACATTCGGCGTCGTCTTCGATCCCGCCGTTGCCCGGCGCGCACCAGATCTTCTCGACTTCCGGCGATTGACGCAGCCGCCACACCATCGCGTGCTCGCGCCCCCCGCTTCCGACCACCAGAATTTTCACAGTAGGCTCACGATAGTCGGCAGCCCCCGCGACTGTCAACCCTGGACAGAGAATCTCCGCTGGTTCACGCGAACGCCGGTTACCTCCTAATGGGGGCATCCTATAAACTCGGTTTGATGCTTGCATTTCAGGAGGTCGGGGCTTCAGCCCCGACATTCGCGCTCGCGTAACCGAGGGCTTTAGCCCCTGACGCTTCAGGGCTTGGAAAGCGAGCAATATGCTTCAGTGATCAGACAGCTTCATCTCCCCCCTTTTGTTTTGCCTCCACGAGGAGGCGCACCTTTCTTTTTGGCTCTATCAAGTTGCTTGGTTGACCACACGATACTTGTAATGGTAATAGACTTCGCGAACCTTTGCAGATCATGCGGAAAGCAGTGGAACATGAATATTCTTCGAGCCCTCATCACATCAAGAGAGGCAGGTCTTTCGTTAGTACGCAAATTTAACAAGGCTTGTCCCGCGAGCATATCTGCAGCTTGAAGTGCCCCAATCTCCTTATCATTCCCAGGCGTTACGCTTCCAGCTATCATTTGCGCTTTTTGTGGGAAGACTTTTTTGAGGGACGCGTAATTTGAAACGCAGTCATCCAAAAACGGTACGCCGTCGTCAAAGATGAAATCCACAGTTTCCACAAGGTTCCCGACTTCTTCTATCTGATGCCCTAGTGTCCGCCCTATCACGCAATTGCAGCAAAAATGATAAGGCTCCGTAAACTTTACGACACTGCGAAGGACCTTTTTGGACATTGCACTCCCATTGAACAAGGACCGAAATCTAGCAAGCGACACACCACCAATGAATCCGGTCAGATTGTGTCGGGCGATCACCCGCGCAAGAGACAGCAATTTGGCGTCTCGCTCTTTTCCTGTCCACGACGCGAACTCATCCTTGAGGCTTATAGCCTCATTGTGCCTAAAGTATTTGACGCTCGGCCTATTGCTCAGTTCACATGCCCATGCCGTGGAGAACCGTTCCCACTCGTCGAAATTTCCAAGCCATCCGGCCATGAGAAACACGGTGGCATCATCGGTAGTCTCATCGAAGTAAGCTCTAAACATGATTACTTACCTTGTCTTTACTTTGGGACATGTTCCGAGCGCCTCAAGAATTGACCCCGTGGTACTCACAGACTACCATGCGGCCCGCCATGCCTGGACCATCATCGCGTCGTTATTTGTTTCCCGCTTTGCTCGTCTGCTTTTTCTTTTCGGGCGCAGCCGGATTGATCGATCAGGTGGTGTGGAGCAAGGCGCTCGGACTGATTTTCGGCCACACGGCCTACGCGGTCGCCACAGTGCTCGCCGTATTTATGGCGGGGCTTGCTTCGGGGAGCGCTTGGATCGGGCGGCGAGGCGAGCGCTGGGACCGGCCGATCGCGTTCTACGGGTGGCTGGAACTTGGCGTTGCCGCAACCGCCGCGATTTCTCTCGCGGGGCTCGCGGGCGTCCGCGCGGCCTATGTGGCCGCGTATCCCTACGCCGCGGGGAACGCCGGCGCATTGCTGGCGCTGCGGTTTGCGGGGTCGGCGCTGGTCTTGTTCCTGCCGACATTTCTGATGGGCGGCACGCTGCCCGTGCTCGTGCGCGGACTCACGCGGAATGCGGCGGAGCTGGGAGCGCGCCTGTCACGCCTCTACTGGATCAATACGGCAGGCGCGGTTGCCGGAACATTCGCGGCAGGATTTCTCTTTCTGCCCTCGCTCGGTCTGCGGCGGACGCTTGGAATAGCTGTGGGGCTGAATCTAGCCGCCGGAGCTCTAGCACTGGTTCTCGCGCGCGAAGAGCCCACCCCAACCTCATCGGATCGCTTGAGCTTGCCGGAAAAAGTGGAAGCGCCGCCTTCTTCCGTGCCATCGAGATTTTTCCTGATTTGTTTTGCAATCGTCGGCGCGACGGCGATGTCGTACGAAATCGGCTGGACGCGCCTGCTCTCAACGCAGCTGGGCAGCTCCACGTACGCGTTCACGTTGATGCTGGGTACCTTCCTCACGGGAATCGTTCTGGGGAGCGCGCTGTTTGAACGATGGAGCCGCCGCCGCGAGCCGGGATCGATGACCTTCGCCGTCACGCAGACGCTGACGGCGCTCGCCGCGCTCGCATTCCTGGTGTTCTTCACGCGCCTGATCGAAGTACTCCCGCCGATTCTGCGCGCGACGCACGAATCGTTTCGCGGCCTCGTGCTCGCCCAATTTCTCACGAGCGCGCTGGCGATGCTGCCCACGGCAGTAGTCTTCGGATTCAATTTTCCGGCCGTTGTGGTGCTGATTGCCGGCCCGCGTTCGGCCAATGGAACCGGTGCGGGCGCCGCGGTTGGCCGCGCCTATGCGTGGAATACGCTCGGCGCGATCGTGGGCGCGATTGCCGCCGGCTTCTGGCTGATGCCGCGCCTGGGAAGTTTTCATTTGCTCGCGGCAACAGCGGGCGTGAACCTCGCTCTCGCCGCCGCGATTTCTTTTGCCTCCGCGCAACGGCGACAGTGGAAAATCCTTGCTGCCGCGGGAAATCTTCTCTTGCTGATTGCCGCCGCATTCGTTGGCTTCTCGAATTATTTTTACGATCCCGCGGTGGCTTCGTTCAATACCGTGATGTATTGGAATCTTTACGACCGCCCGCTGACGCTCCGGGAAAACGCGCACGCATTGGACATCGTCTATTTCCGCGACGGCTTGAATGCCAACATTTCCGTCGCGAAAACCGGCGATTACATTGCCCTTCGCACCAACGGAAAAGTGGACGCCTCGAATCATGACGTCACGACGCAGCTTCTCCTCGGCCATCTCGCGGCGCTCGCGCATCCGCCGCGGCGCGTGCTCCTTGTCGGATTCGGCAGCGGCATGACGGTGTCCGCGCTCGTTGGCTATCCGGAACTGGAACGCCTGGACGTCGTGGAAATCGAGCCGGCCGTCGTGGGCGCCGCGCCACTGCTCGCGCAATTGAATCGCAACGTGCTCCTCGACCCGCGCGTGTATGTGACATTCGATGATGCCCGCAATTTTCTCTTCACCACGCGCCAGAAGTACGACCTGATTATTTCCGAGCCGTCAAATCCCTGGATTGCCGGCGTCGCCACGCTTTTCACGCGCGAGTTTTATGCAGCCGTCCGCGGCCGGCTCGCTCCGGATGGGGTATTCGTGCAATGGATGCAGGCCTATTCCCTGTATCCCGAGGATTTGCGCATGCTCTTCGCGACGTTCCTCACTGAATTTCATGGCGCCACGCTCTGGCACGGCGATGCGCCGGACATGATCCTGATGGCGCCGAGTCCGCCGTCGGGTGAAATTCTCCAGCGCGCGCAGGCTCTGTACGGACTGCCGCGCCTGCACGAGGATTTCGCGCAGCTCGGGATGGAAGACGCGGCTGGGCTGTTTGGTTTCTACCTGCTCGACGACGCGGGTTTGCGAAAATTCTCTTCCGGCGCGCAAATCAATACGGACGATCGAACGCTGCTTGAATATCACGCCCCGCGATCCCTGCTCGTCCAAGGCCTGGAGGACAAGAACCGCGATGCGATTCTACGGGAGCAGAAAAATTCCTTGCCGGAGGATTTTCCGGCTGACGCGCGCGACCGAGCGCTCGCTGCCTCCGCCGAGACATCGGTCAATCAGGAGGACGCCGACGGAACCGAGCGTTTCTTGCGCGCCCTCGACAATCGTCCGATAACAGCCAGCATCGCCACGATCCGCGGGCGAGCCGCGCTCGCCCATTCCAATTTCCAGTCAGCTTTCCGCGCCTTCGATGCCGCGCTGGCCATTGATCCCAATTCCCTGGAGGCCGCATGGGGCCTGGCCGAAACCGACCGGCGTTTTGGCAACAATCAAAAGGCGCGCGAGGCGTTGCAGCAAATTCTCGAACGCGATCCGAGGAATGTGCGGGCGCTCGAATCGCTGGCGAAACTCGACGTGGATTTTTCGCGCTGGGCGGAAGCGGAAGACTTGCAGCGCCGCCTCATCGCGGCCGATCCACACTCGGGCGCAGCTGCGCGCGCTCAGTTTGCGGAAATTCTGCTGCGCGAGGACAAGCTGGACGAAGCCTATCGGGCCATGCTGGATTGCCTTGCGCATGACGCGTACAACTATCAAACGCAACTCAACCTGGGCGAATTGCTCGCCAGGCAAAAAAAGTGGGCGGAAGCGCGCCAGCACCTCGAATTCGTGATGCGCTATTACCCCGACGAGGATTCGGGAATCTATCTACTCCTGTTCCATACCGATCAGGCACTGGGCGATCCGTCCGCCGCCGCCAAAGCCGTGCGCTTCGGCCTGCGTGTGTTTCCCGACAATTCGGAACTGCAGAGCTTGAATTTGCTGCTTGGTAAGAGAGGCTTCAGCCTGTCGATTTTCGGTTTCTAGCCCTGGCCCCAAGGCGACAGGCTGAAGTCGAAGATCCCGGCCCGGTCGGGGCCTGTCCTACTTGTGCGCGCCGCACACTCGCGGAAAAAGAAAGGGCCGCCGAAGCGGCCCTCTCGTCGGATGCAGCACTCAGAATCGGAATGGGTTAGTTTCCTGCGGGTTTCGCCGCGGAGGCTGCAATGGCCTTCGGTGCACTCAAATAGCCGGAGATTTTCTTGTCGGTGACCTGGTTGACCACCAGCTCCATCGGCTGGCGAGATCCGCCCGCGTAGAAGTAGATGGGTTCGTTGATGGACTTGTTCTTCTTTTCGAGGCGCATGTCGTCGACGTACAGCGCGACCGTGTATTGATGCTTCTTGGCGCTTGCTGAGCGCATTTCGATCTGCGTCTGGCCAACGTGTTCCTTTTGTCCCTTGGCAGTCAGGGTGAATTCATAGTAGTCGCGCTCACCCATTCTCTTGAGCTGCTCGAGTTCTTCGTGGTTGCGCGCGATCAACTCGCCGTGCTCGCCGCGCAACTGTTCGAGGTTCCCCTTGGTGGAGTCGAGATCGGTTTTCACGCCGTTGACGTCGGTGCCGAGCGCCTTCACGTCATCCGCACTGGCCTTTGTAGCCAGTGTAGATTGCACGTCGTTCAGCTTCTTCGTGTAATCGGCGCGGCTCTGCTTTACCTGGTTGCGGGCCGTCGCCAGTTGATCCTCGGTGAGTTTCAGTTTGTCGCCCTCCAGATTCACTTCGGACTGCAATTCAGCGTTGGTGCGCTCCGCTTGCGCCATCCGCTGGCTGATTCCATCCTCTGTCTGCTGGAAGGTCTTGGTTTGTGCCGCCAGCGCCTGTTCCGCATTCCGTGCGTGGCTGCCGGCATTCCATGCCAGGCCCACACCCACAAGTGAGAGAATCGCCAACGCAACCACGGCTATCCCTATCCAACGCGGTAAACCTTCCGTTGTCTCTTGGTAGTTCGCCTGTTCGTCCATTTTAATAATCTCCTTTGCGATTTCCCTCGCGACAGGAAGAAGTGCATGCGTGGAACCAAATTCGAATTTGGCGGCGGGTACTTAGATATCCGCCACTAAACAATAGACTTATTATAATTCTGAGGGCAGGCATTCGTCGGGCGAAGGCGAGTTTGAACGTGTAAGTTTTACCTGCGAATCAGAGCGCATTCTTGATAAAGATTTGAACTGATTGGCTTTGGATGACAGACTTGTCCTGGAAATTATACAGAGGCGATGAACTGTCGCTAAGTCTCAATGGTGCAGCAGATTAGGCGACGCGTGAGCGATCGGCGGAGACGGGTTCCATTTCGCGGTCAAAATAAACTTCGAGGGTTAGAGCTGCGGCATCAAAAACCGTACGGCAATTCTGGCAGTAGCTTAGGTGGCGTTGCACTTCGCCCGCAACTTCGGGTGCCAGCCGGCCTTCCAAGTATTCGCAGATTAGACGGATCGTAGCCTTACAGGTCATGCTCATGCCGTTTCCCCCAGTGCCAGGTAACTTTTGAATGAGCACGCCATGAGCCAAAACGGTTACAAGCTCATAATATTTGCAAGTCTAGTTTAATGAGTTGTTTAAACGAGAATTCGGAGATTGGGCTAATCATATGAACAGTGCCGAAATGGAGAATTTTTTCTTGCCTGGAATCATTCTTACCGATGCGCGGTGGCTCCAGACCCTCTTAACACGATGCAGCAAGGTGGGTTATCGAGTGACCGTCATGTTGCGCAGGACCGCGATCCGCTCCGAGAGCGGCGGATGCGTACTGAACAAACTCGAAAACACCTGACCCGAGGTCAAGGGCGCCACAATGAACAGAGAAGCTGTCGCCGGGGAAACATCCATGGGGATTCGCTTATTGTAGGCGCCCAGTTTCTCGAGTGCGCTGACCAGACCATATGGATGCCCGACCATGCGAGCCCCGGACGCGTCGGCGGCAAACTCGCGCTGCCGGGAAATTCCGAGTTGGATCAGCAAGGCGGCGATCGGCGCTACGATCAGCATCAATAGCGCCGCCAGCCCTCCACCACCACGTTCGTTGTCGCGCGAGCCGCCGAAGCCGCCAAAGATCATGGCCCAGCGGCCCATTGTTGCGATCCACGTGATTGCGCCGGCGAGCGTGGCGGCAATCGACGTGATGAGAATGTCGTAGTTGCGGACGTGGGAAAGCTCGTGCGCGATGACGCCTTCAAGTTCGTCGTCGTTCATCAATTCCATCAAACCCGCGGTGACGGCGACCGAAGCGTGCGAGGGATTGCGGCCGGTGGCGAACGCGTTCGGCGCAGGCTGCGGAATTACGTACAGTTTCGGCATCGGCAGCTTCGCCTTGCCCACCAGCCTCTCCATCACTTCGTACAAGCGTGGAAGCTGCTCGCGCGTTACCGGCTGCGCTCCGCTCGATCTCAGCGCGATCTTGTCGGAGAAAAAGTAGGCCACGCCGTTCATCACCACGGCGATGATCAGGCCGAAGGTCATCCCTTGCTGGCCGGCAATTGCATCGCCGCCCAGAACCAATAGCATTGTTAAGGCCGTCAGTAAGAATAGGGTCTTTATCGCTCTCATGATTTCACCTAAATAAAGCCGTCAATTCAGTCTAGAAGCTTCCGCCGGGCGCGTCAACTTGAGGCGCACCCGGCAAAATGGAATTTACCGCCGCCGTCCGGATTTCGCCGCGGAGACGGCGGGTTCTGCTGTCTCCGGTTTTGCCGCGGCTTCTTGCACCGCTTTCTGCTCCACACGCTCGAACCGCATGGAGTCCGTGTTCGGATCGATATCGACCCGCACCAGATTTCCCGGCAAGACGCTGCCGTCAAGGATGCGCATCGCGAGCGGATCCTGGACAAGGCGCTGGACCGTGCGGCGAAGCGGGCGCGCTCCATAGGCCGGATCGTAACCGTCGCGGACGAGCCTCTCGCGCGCCGCGGGCGTTAGCTCGATGCGAACTTTGCGTTCCGCGAGCAGGCGCATCACCTTGGCCAGCTCCAAGTCGATGATCTTGTTGAGCTGCTCTTGCCCCAAAGGATTGAACAGCACAATGTCGTCGATTCGGTTGATGAACTCCGGACGGAACGATTGCCGCAAGGCTTCCATCGCTTCCTTGCGAGCGCGTTCCGGATCGCTTCCTGCCAGATCGAAGAGGGCGGACGAACCGACGTTCGACGTCATCACCAGCACCGCGTTGCGGAAATCGACGGTGCGGCCCTTGCCATCGGTCAGGCGGCCGTCCTCCAGAATCTGCAGCAAAATATTGAACACATCGGGGTGCGCCTTTTCAATTTCGTCGAAAAGGATCACGGAATACGGATGCCGGCGCGCTTGCTCCGTGAGCTGCCCTCCCTCTTCATAGCCGACGTAGCCTGGAGGCGCGCCGATCATGCGCGAGACCGAATGCTTTTCCATGTATTCGGACATGTCGAGCCGGATCATGGATTTTTCGTCGTCGAATAAAAACTCGGCGAGCGCGCGCGCAAGTTCCGTTTTCCCGACGCCCGTGGGCCCGAGAAAAATAAATGACCCGATCGGCCGGTTGGGATCGGAAAGCCCCGCGCGATTTCGCCGGATGGAATTGGCGACGCGTTCGAGCGCCGAGTCCTGCCCGATGACGCGGTGGCGCAGGCGCGCTTCCATCGTGACAAGTTTCTGCGCTTCGCCTTCGAGCAAACGCCCGACGGGAATCCCCGTCCACTTGCTCACCAGCTTGGCGATGTCCTCTTCATCGACTTCTTCCTTCAGCATGCCGCCGTTCTTTTGCACGTCTTCGAGATTTTTCTGTGCGGCGGCGATTTCCCGCTCGGCTGTCGCGAGTTTGCCGTAACGGATTTCCGCGACCTTCGCGAGCTCACCGCTCCGTTCGAGGCGCTGCTCTTCCGCCTTGAGCTCTTCGATCTGCTCTTTGACGCCGCGAATTTTGGCGATGGCGGTTTTTTCCACTTGCCACTGCGCCTTGCGCGCGTTGGACTCCTCGCGCAGTCCGGCAAGTTCACCTTCCAATTGTTTCAGACGCTCCTTGGAATGCGCGTCGGATTCGCGGAGTAGTGCTTGCCGCTCGATTTCGAGCTGCATGATACGCCGCTCGATTTCGTCGATTTCTACGGGCAGGGAATCGAGCTGCATGCGCAGGCTCGCCCCGGATTCATCGATCAGGTCAATCGCCTTGTCAGGAAGAAAACGATCGGTGATGTAACGGTGCGACAGCGTGGCCGCCGCCAGAATCGCTGCGTCCTTGATGCGTACGCCGTGGTGCAGTTCGTAGCGTTCTTTCAAGCCGCGCAGGATCGCGATGGTGTCTTCGACGGAAGGCTCGGCGATCAAAACGGGCTGGAACCGCCGCTCGAGCGCCGGATCTTTCTCGATGTACTTGCGATATTCGTTGAGCGTGGTCGCGCCGATCGCGCGCAATTCGCCGCGCGCGAGCGCGGGTTTCAGCATGTTGGAAGCGTCCATCGCACCTTCGGCCGCGCCGGCGCCCACCAGCGTGTGCAATTCGTCGATGAACAGAATGATCTGTCCTTCGGATTCCGTGATTTCTTTCAGCACCGCTTTCAAGCGGTCCTCGAATTCGCCGCGATATTTCGCGCCGGCGACCAGCGCGGCGAGATCCAAAGCCACGACGCGCTTCGGTCGCAGCACTTCGGGCACATCACCCGCCACGATTCGCTGCGCGAGGCCTTCCACCACGGCGGTCTTTCCAACGCCCGGCTCGCCGATCAGCACCGGATTATTTTTCGTGCGCCGCGCGAGAATTTGCATGACCCGGCGGATTTCATCGTCGCGGCCAATCACCGGATCGAGTTTGCCCCGCCGCGCGAGTTCGATCAGGTCGCGCCCATATTGTTCGAGCGCGCGGAATGTCGATTCCGGATTTTGCGATGTCACGCGATGGCTGCCGCGCACCGATGTCAAGGCCTGCAGGATCGCTTCGCGCGAGGCTCCGTACTTGGCAAGAAGTTCCGCGGCCTCATCCTTGCGAATGGTCGCGATCGCCAGCAGGATGTGCTCGGTCGAAACGTATTCATCCTTGAATTGTTCCGCTTCGACGAATGCGCCTTCGAGGACTTTGTTCGATGCCGGGCTCATCTGTTGCTGCACCGCTCCCGTCACTTTCGGGATGCGGCCAAGTCGAGCTTCAATGTCGCCCGCGAGAGTCTCCGGACGCACGCCGAGCCGCGCGAGCAGAGGTGGGACGACGCCATCTTGTTGCGCGACGAGCGCGCCCAGAAGATGCAGCGGCTCGATCTGCTGATGATCGTGGCGCCCGGCAATCTCTTGCGCCGATTGCACGGCTTCCTGGGCCTTCAGTGTAAATTTGTCGAAGCGGACCATTTGTTTTTACCTCACATTCGGAAAACGATGGGACCGGTTTTCCAACCGGCCCCTATGGCATCGCAACAAACCGCTTTGCGGCGCCGGAAACTTACTTTCCGTTGCTCGCGCTGGTGACGGTTCACCTTCACCTGGCGCGGTTTGGTTTCCTCGCGCTTGGGCAAGGTGACGGTCAGCACGCCGTTCTTATATTCGGCGCTAATCGCTTCCGCGTTCAGCGTGTTTGGCAGCGAGAAGCTGCGGCTGAACGCGCCATACGTGCGCTCGACGCGCAGGAAGTTTTCCTCGGATACCGACTTTTCAAAGTTACGCTCCCCTCGGATGGTGAGCAAGTTGTTCTCAACGCGCACGTCGATGTCCTTCTCATTCACATCCGGCAAGTCCGCCTTGACCACCAATTCGTTTGGGGTCTCGTAGATGTCGACTGCTGGAGCCCAAGTCGTCAAAGCCGACTCCTCGGCGTGATTCCGGAAAGACTCATTAAAAAGCCGATTGAATTGGTCCTGCAAAGTGGAAAGGCCGCGAAAGGGTTCGCCACGAGCAATTGTAGCCATGATTGTGCATCCTCCATCCGTGTATATTGTTAATGTTACTGCATGCGAAGCATAAAATATTAGTGTATTACTGTCAAGTAGTTTCTTGGAGGCCAAACCGTGCTCTAAAATTTCATTATCTCTATGTAAAATAATGACTTATATTTTGCTCCCAAACATGTATTTGCGCTTCTGATGCTGAATGCTTTATAGTCACGGCACTCATCCATGCACCTTTCTGATTTCCAATTCGAGCTTCCCCAGGACCTCATCGCCCAGCAGCCGCTTCCCCAGCGGGATGCCTCACGAATGTTGATCCTGGATCGCGAGAAGCTGACCTGGGAGGATTCGGCATTTCGCTCGCTGCCTGACCTGCTCCGCGGCGGTGAACTGATCGTGGTGAACAACGCGCGCGTCATTCCGGCGCGTCTATTTGGCCGCCGGGAAGGCATTCGCTCGGAAAAGCCGGGCCGCAATCGCCGCGCCGCGCGTGAATTTTTGTCCTCCCAAATTGAAGTCCTTCTGACGAGGCAGGTTGCACCACAGGAGTGGGAAGCTTTGGTCCGTCCTGGACGAAAGATGCGCGTGGGAGAGCGCGTCGAATTCGGAGATGGAGAACTTTCCGCCGAAGTGCTCAGCCGCGGCGAGTATGGGCTGCGCCGACTCCGCCTGACGGCGAAGGGAGACGTCACGCAAGCGATCGAACGCCTCGGCCACGTTCCGCTCCCACCTTACATTTCGCGCGAGGACGAACCAGCGGACCGCGAGCGTTACCAGACGATTTTTGCCGATCATCCGGGAGCCGTGGCGGCGCCCACGGCCGGCCTGCATTTTTCTCCCGCGATTCTCGAAAGGCTGCGGCAGCGAGGCATCGAAATGGCCGCCATCACGCTGGACGTCGGCCTCGGCACATTCCAGCCCATCCACGAAGAGAAGATCGAGCAGCATCAAATTCATTCCGAGCGCTACGAAATTCCCGAAGCCGCGGCAGCCGCGATTTGCAGGGCGCGCCGCGATGGCCGGCCAATCCTTGCCGTGGGGACAACCGTGGTGCGCGCTCTCGAGGATGCCGCGGAGAAGTCCGCCGCGCGGCACGGCGAAAAGTGGGACCCAGCAAAATTTCTTGTCGAGCCCGGCGCTGCGGAAGCCGGCATTTTCATCAAGCCGGGCCACACGTTTCGCGTGGTCGATCAACTGCTGACGAATTTCCATTTGCCGCAATCCACGCTGCTCATTCTGGTCAGCGCGTTCGCAGGGCGCGAACTCATTCTGCGAGCGTATCGCCACGCTGTCGGCGCCAGATACCGCTTTTACAGTTATGGGGATTGCATGTGGATTAGGTAGATCCCCCAGAGTCCCACTTTCCGATAAGACCACTCTTATCGGAATATGGGAAGCGTCCGATCTGATAGACTCCAAGCCTATGCGAATCCCTATTCCCGCGATCGTGGTTCCGGTGGTCGTTCTATTGCTCTATTTCTTTGTGCCGGGCCTCAAAGAGCGGCCTTGGACGGCATTGCGAATTGCCGGAGCGATCCTCGCGGTGGTCGCGTACTCCACGTTTGTGACGGCTCGCCTACAATTGGGCAAGTCATTCGCCGTCACGCCGCAAGCGAAGGAACTCGTCACCCTCGGACTGTATTCGAGAATCCGTAATCCCATCTACATCTTCGTTGACGTAATGATTTTCGGTTTGATCCTGGCCCTTCACTTGTACTGGTTGTTCGCACTTTTCCCGCTTCTGGTCACCATGCATGTGATTCGAGCGCGGCGGGAAGGCAAGGTCTTACAAGAAAAGTTTGGACAAGCCTACCTCGATTACCGCAACCAATCTTGGTTCTGATTCTGCCAACTCCCTCTTACCGGAAACTGGCTTTTTGAGGCTTGTCACTCGCCGAGAAGCGCGTTTCTCAGCTTGAAGCGGGAATTCCAGCGGATTACGCTTGCCGTGGCCCGCCTCAACGTGGGGGCGTCCGGCGAAGGAGGTAAATCGTCGATGGAATCCTTTGAACAGCACGCAGACAGCGAAACGTGGACAGCGACCGAGAAGAAGACGGCACGAAGGGCTTTTGATAAAGCATTCGAGCGGCACTGCGCAACGATCACTAAAGAAGCCAGGCGGATGCTGGAAAACGTAACCGCTCCATCTGACATCTGGCGAGTCCAAGAGTATCTTTCAGAGCATCGAAAAACAGTGGACGGAATCTACGATTACCGATATTCGCGTTTGCTCCTGGTTTTCTCGAGGCTAATGCAAGATGGATGGTTGACGGAAGCCGATCTTGCCGGCCTCGACAAAGAGAAGATTGCCAGGATCAAACTCAGCGCACGTCTCTGATCAAAAGCCTAGCGCCGACTCCGGCCAACTCGCGAACTCAAAAACGCGGCGTTACTTGATCAAGCCTTTTGCAGCACGCTGCGCAGCTCGCGGATGTCCTTTACTTTTTCGATTCCAATCACTTTATCAATCAGGTTGGTGCAGTTCTCTTTACCGAGGACCGGTTCCACCAGGTCGCGGCATTTCTGGACCACCTCTTCGCGGGTCATCGGATTATCCACCGTGCCGCGCACGTCGGTAACGTGGTCGGAGAAGACTGTTCCGTCGTTCATGGTGATCTCCACGATGGCTTGCCGCGCCGGTTCCATTTTCTCGAGCTCCTCGCTCGGAATGAGCTGCACCTTGGCGCGAACTTTAAGCACGGCCGGATCCTTCATGCGGGCCTTGTCGTGCGCGGCACGGAACGAAGCGGTTTTATCGATGAGCATCACGGCGACCATGTGCTGGAGGCAGATATCCGGCATCTCGCGATTATCGACGACGCGCGCCTCGGTGTTGGCAAGACGCACGACGATGGACTTCACGTCGTCGGGATTCACGGGATGCTTTTTCAGAATGTTGTACATGCAATCGAGCGGCGCCTGAATCGGCGATCCCACGGTCCATTTCTTGATGTTGGTCCGGGCAATCTCGTAACGCTCGCCGAGCTGCGAGACTAATTCCTCCGGATGGGCATTGGGGGCATAGGCCAGGAAATAATTGTCGACGCCCGAAAAGATGTCGTCGATGCCGTCAAATCCCGCGTGAACGACCAGCGCGGAGGTGACTCCGCTGCGCGCCGTCATGCCCGCGAAGACGAAGGCTTTCTCGATGTGCTCGGTATCGCGATTCCACGCTCCGATGCCCGAAGACTGCTGGGCCGTGTAATCGAGCAGCCAGCGCATCTGCTGCGCGTTCAAATCCGCTGCGCAGCCCGCCGCGGCCGCCGAGCCGAAAATGCCCGCAATGGCGTGCGTGCTCTTATGGCTTGTGTTTCGAAACTCGATCGCTCCAAAGCTCATGGTCATGCGCGGCCCAATGTCGTAGCCGAGGGTCACGGCGCGCAAAAAGCGCGTTCCGTCGATGCCAAACTTTTCCCCGGCCGCCAACGTGGCGGGAACGACCGAGCAGCCGGGATGCGATTGCGAGAACTCGTTGGAGTCGTCGGTTTCATCGGAATGCGCCAGCATGCCGTTGACGAACGCCGCCTCCGGGGGGCTCGAGGTCATTTTCGAGGCGACAATGGTCGCCGTCTTGTCGGCTGTAAAGTCGCGGGCGTACTGAAACGCCGCGCGAGCCGGAGGCAGGTCGGACCCGGAGATCATCGCGGCAAACGTGTCGAGGATATGGTGTTTCGCCTTCTCGACCACCTCATCCGGGAGAGCGCGGCCACCGGCTTCGCTCATATACGTGCTGAGCTTGGCCATAACGGGGCTAACGCTGTCGGCGGCAAACACTCCGCTGGGAAACGCTGCTGCCGCAACGGTCCACCCGGCGCGTTGCAGAAGGCTGCGCCGGCTCAGGTTTCCGCCGTTGCTCGCTGGCGGAATGTTGGAGTTTCGATGATGTCTCATACATTTTCCCCCGCGGAATCCTAACATGTTCCCGGCGGCTCAGGAAAGCTAAGCCGCCGCCTCGTTAATATCGCGCGTGCCGAAGCCACATTCTCCCGCGCGAAAGTTATGGGATGCAGTCGAGTATTAGAACTTCACCATCGTGCTGCGCGTCAGCGTGACCAGGCTGGTGATGACGCCCGGTCCGCCCTTGAAGAGCTGCCAGGCCGCATATTGCTCCGTGTACGGGTCATCCGACGACAGGCAATCGATCGGCACGATCACCTTGTAGCCGCGCTGCGCGGACTCCGAGCCGGTGCTAATGCCGACATTTTGAAACGAAGTGCCGCACACGATGACTGTCTTGATGCCGCGCGCTTTCAGCTTCTCGTCCAGGTTCGAGCCAAGAAATTTGTCCGGTCCGTTTTGCTGCACCCATTCGCCGGCACGCGGCATAAATCCCGGATCGACCACGTCCGCAGGCGTGGCGTGGCCGTTACTGCCAATGAGGCTGTACCACACTAAGGCTCCTGCTGTCCGCGCCGCGTCGTGCAGGCGCTTAACGTTGGGAATCGTGGCTACGCACCGTGGCCGGGGCCCGCAATTCATCTTCATCATGTCCATAATGAGCAGAGCCGTCGTCGAACCCTCGAGCGTGACCGCTTTGAGTTCGGGCCGCGGCGGCAGTTTCACTGTGTCCCAATCGTCGAGGATATCGGCGGCCAATGACGACGCAGCGAACGCGATCATGAGCGCTCCTGCCGCTACAATCGCACCGCGGAACAGAGTTCGCATGTTTAACATCGTGCCCTCCCTTGGTTTTATGCAATCCGGGTTCAGTCGGAACGCGATTCTATCAGTAATCGAAAAGGGCGTCGCGCCGCAGGTACGGCGCAATGCGCCCCTGTTACAGGCAGGCGCCGCATTCCTGGACGCCCGATGAGTTCATCCTGCCTGAGAAATCGGCTTATCCGAAACTAGTCCATGAGGGATTTCCCAAGGCGCGCATGCGCCGTCCCGGATTTCGTCTATAATCGGGGCGGGTCGAGGGTGTGGCTCAGGTACCTCATTAACGATGCGATTTCTCCTGCTGAGCGATATTCATGCGAATGTTACTGCGCTCGATGCCGCCCTCGACGCGGTGAAGGGCCGTTGGGAGCGCGTCTTCTGCCTGGGCGACATCGTCGATTACGGACCCGATCCAAACGAAGTAGCCGAGCGAGTGAGAGAACTTTCACCCGTCATCATTCGCGGCAATCACGACAAAGCCGTCGCGGGGCTGACCGACCTTGAGGATTTCAATCCCGTGGCGCAACTCGCGGCGGAGTGGACACGCCAGCAATTGCACCCTGGCAATCTGAAATACATCGCGCAATTGCCTGCCGGGCCAATTTCCGTGGACGGCATTACGCTGGTTCATGGAGCGTATGAGGATGAGGATGAATACGTCTTCGTCCCGGGGCAGGCCATGGGCGGCCTTCTCGAATCGCCCACGGACGTAACATTTTTCGGGCACACGCATCATCAAGGCGGTTTCTCCTACCGCGCCGGGCAAATTGGCATGATTCAACTCCGCCCGGATCATGGGCCGAAGTTCGCGGCCCTGCGAATGGAACCGGGGACGCGGTATCTGCTAAACCCGGGCTCGATCGGCCAGCCGAGGGATGGGGATCCGCGAACTGCGTTTGCCATCGCAGATCTGGATCACCACATCATTGAATTTTGGCGCGTGCCGTATGATATTGCCGCGGTTCAAATACGCATGGAGAAGGCCGGCCTGCCCTTTCAGTTGATCGAACGGCTCGGAGCGGGCCGCTAGCTCGCATTTCGCGCTAGAAATTAAAAATACGTTGAATTGTGTTTGGTGCAAGGGGTAAAGATTTCGGGTGTAGTGGCGCAGGCTTCAGCCTGCGGGGTTAAAGTATCGGATGGGCGAAACCCCGCAGCCTGTGAAGCCTGCGCCACAGAAGCGAAAGAGGAGGATTTCCGACTTGATCCCCACGGAAGAACGCAGCCGGCTGCCGATCGCATTTCTGGTCGGAATAGTTATCGTCGCATTGCTCGTCAGTGCAGCCGTGCTGTACAGCCGGTATGCGACGCCGGCCATTTCGGAAGACGACAAGCCGTTGCCCGTGGGGCCGGCCGAGCAGGCCTATGCTTCGCAAATTCATTTTCTCGAGCCCAAAATGAGCCGGGCGGCCAATTTCCTGAATCAGGAAGTGACGTATATTTTTTGCACGGTCGAAAACGGCGGCGACCGCAAGATCCACCAAATTGAAATCACGATTGAATTCCACGACCCCTTCAATCAGGTGATCCTGCGCGACAAGCAGCGCCTGTTTCTTCCGACGGCCCCGCCTTTTCTTCCCGGCCAGCAAAGGGACGTTCAGATCCCGTACGAACATATTCCCCCGCAGTGGAACAATGTATTCCCGTCGATCGTCGTGAGCGGCCTCGCGTTCAAATAAATAAAAGCCACCCCATGGATGGCCAGCGGTCCGAATTCGATAAGCCTTCAGGGGCTAAAGCCCTTGTTTTCCGGGCCCCTTAACGTCGCGGCTGAAACCGCGACCCACAAAGACCATTCATAAAACAGCTTCTGCCTGATTACCGGCACAATGGTGTGTCACGACAAATGACTTCCTCTTTTCGCTCTCCTATTCGATAATTCGCGGCGATGGAACTGGCCGCCGAATTGCGACGGGCCCTCGATGGACTGTGCGCCATCGGAGCGCCCGAAGTGCGGGAAAATGGGGAATGGCTGGCGGGGCTTGAAGGCGTGCAATACGAGGTGCGCGCGCAGGGCGACGCTGCCCTGTTGCACTTGTGGAGCGCGCAGCAATCCCTGGTTCGCCGCGTGCTCCGCGTCGCGGAAGAATCTCGCGATCGCGTCGTGCTCGAAGTCAGCCGGTTGGGCTACTCGAGGCACGCGCAGCTTGAGTTCGTCGCGGGTGGCGCGCCTCGCGAAACGCGCCGCGTGGAGCGAGAACAATTTTCCAGCCGCCTGCGCAGGATCTTGACGGATCATTTCCCCGACGAAACCGTTGAGTCGCTGGCAACCTCGGCGGACCTGCACCACTCCATTTCGGGCTCGTACACGCGAGGCCTCGTCCGCCGCGGATCAGAAGCCTATGCCGTGCTCGCGGCGTCACCCCATGAAGCTGGCGCAACGATCGACGGCATCCTGACGTTCGGCCTGATCTGGCTCCAGCACACACGGGATCGCGCACGGCGGTATTCAGTTCACGGGTTACGCCTGTTCTTGCCAAGCGGTAGTTCCTCCGTGACGGCGCATCGGATGGCCGCCCTCGCTTCTCCTCAGGAAGTCGAGTTGTACGAATATGAACCGCTGTACTGGCGCGTTCGGCGAATCGCCAGATCCAACGCCGGCAATTTGGCCACCTGGATTGTGCCGCGCCGCGAAATCGAGCAAGCCATTGCCGCCGCGATGCCGCTGGCGGAGCGTATCCGGCGCCTTGCACCCGAGGCCATCCGGGTGGGCGTTGCTCCCGCAACACAGGAAGTGACCTTGCGCTTTCGCGGGTTGGAGATCGCGCGCTGGCGCCTGGGCGCGATGTGGTATGGCCTTGGCGATCGCCAAGATGTTTTGGCGCCCGAAAAATGGCCTGCTCTCGAAGCGCTGGTCCGGCAGCTCGAAACGCACCGCCACCCGCTGGCACCGGACACGAAACACCGGCTCTACCGAGCGCAGCCGGAACGGTGGCTGGAAACCATGGTTGCCGCCGACCTGGCACGAATCGATGCGCGGCTCGATCCACGGCATATCTACGCGCAGGTTCCGGCGTTTTCTTCCGGCGACCGCGGAATTATCGATTTGCTCGGAGTCACGCGGGACGGCCGCCTGGCCGTTCTCGAACTGAAAGCTTCCGAAGACATTCACCTGGCGATGCAGGCCGTCGACTACTGGCTGCGCGTGCGTTTCCATCACGAACAGGACGACTTTCGCAGGTACGGATATTTCCCGGAGGTCCCGTTGAACGCAAAACCTCCTCTCCTTTTTCTGGTGGCTCCCGGATTCCGGTTCCATCCCTCCATAGATATCGTATTACGATATTTATCGCCGGACATCGAAATTGCGCGGATCGCGCTTGCGGAAAATTGGCGCCAAGGCTTGCGCGTCGTCTTCCGGCAATAAGCGCGCGCACAGAGAAATCCCCCGAATTCGCTGCAAAAAGCGCGTAAAAAAAGAGAAGCAGCCTTGGCAGAGCCAACGCTGCTTCCCGGGGTGTGTCCTTGAAGTGGTTTGTCTATTTAGACGCTGAGAATATGAAAAGGTTGCTCGCATTAGAAGAATTTTAAGTGAGCACCAATTTTCTTATTTTTGTGCGATAACCGGGGAAATCCCCGTAGGGATTCAAACCTTAGTAAAACAAATACTTGCGCCACTTTTCGTCTTTGTTGCCGATCAGGCGCATCAACTGCCGGGAGGTGTGCAAGGTAAAGGGCCGGGGCCGCCGCGCCAGGGCCAGCCCGGCTTCTTCGGGCGTTCGGTCACCTTTCCTGTTGTTGCACTGGTAGCAGCAGGCCACCAGATTCTCCCAAGAGGACCTCCCGCCACGGGAGCGGGGCACCACGTGGTCAAGGGTCAGTTCGGAGGCGGGAAGTATGCTCTTGCAGAACTGGCACGTATTGCGGTCCCGCATGAGGATATTCTTCCTCGAGAGTGCGCGAGTCTGTTGCGGGATGTGCCGGTAGGCCAACAGCCGGATCACCGAAGGTACCTCCAGCGCCCGAGAAGCCGAGTGCACCTTGGTGTGGTTGATTTCTTCCGCCTGGGCCACGCCCTTGAGCATCAAGACCATAGCGCGGCGGACGGCGGTGACATTAATTGGTTCGAAGGTTGCGTTCAGGACGAGGACCGGCTCTTGCATAATCGCCGGTTTTCGAACCGCGGGGGGCACGGCCCCCGGCGGGCGCGCTTCACCGCGGACTTCCGGCGAGGGTTTCGGCCGGGGAGGTCTACCGATTTGGCCCGGTGGTTTCATTCCCCAAGGTTCTGATCGTGCAATCCGGCTTCCAGAGCCGGCGAATGCGGCAACGCTCTTGCAACGGTCAGACCAACCACCCGGGCAGCTCCAGCCCCTTTAAGGGCCCGGGAGCAGGCGTCCAAAGTAGCCCCAGTGGTGAATACATCATCTACCAGTAAAACCCGCAATTTGTCAACCTGAGCCGTTTTATGCGTAGCATAAGCGCCACGAACCGTTTCCCAGCGCTCCCGGCGGGTCAGGCGAAGCTGGTTCGGCCGCGGCCGCGTGCGCACTAACAGGCAGGATCGAAAAGGGATACCGAGCAGGCGCGCGAGTGGCTTGGCGATGAGCTCCGCCTGGTTATAACCCCGCTCTCGCAATCGGCCTCGGTCGAGAGGTACCGGAACAACGGCATCTGCGGCAAAACCCTGTGGTTGACGTTCGATCAGGCCAGCTAGGCGCCGGGCGAACCACGCCCCCAGCGGAGCCACATTTCCGTACTTGAGCAGCAGAATTGCGCGAGACATGCGGGGTGTGTACGCGCCGAAGCTGCGCGCAAAGTCAAAAGTGTACACCTGACTTCGGCAAAGGTGGCACTGAGGCAGCGATATCCCTTCGGCAGCGGCGGCTGAAACGATGGGCCTGCCGCATTGGGCGCAAAGCGGCTCGGGGAGCATTTGCGTGAGGGCCTCCATACAGGCATGGCAGAGCGGTATAGGGCTGCCGGTGTCGAGGATCCGGGTGCAGATCCGGCACGGCGCCGGAAGTGCGATCGAGGCAAGCGCCTCGCACATTCCGCGGAAATGGGACCGAACGGAATCAGCAACTCGGGCCACAGTGCGCCAAGCCTACCCCTGCCGCGGTCTTAGGGGAAGTGAAAAATAATTAATTTGGCACGATTAGTGACAACACCCCAGACGCAAGGAACGGACAAGCACCCCAATCGGACCGGACAATCATCTCATGCAGAGGCGAATCTCTATTTTAGAGGAGGCCTTGTTCGTGTTTTTCCGCGCAGGTCACGCAATGGCGCGCCCAGGGAACGGCTTCCAGGCGCTTTTGCTGAAGTTCCTCTTCGCATTCGACGCACGTGCCGTACGTATTGGCCTTGATGCGCCCCAGCGCTTCGTCGATCAACGCCAGCATGGACCTGTCGGTATTGGTCTGCCCGAACAAAAATTCCTTGGTGTAGGAGTTCGCAGCCTTGTCCGCAAGATCCACCGTCGGATCGTCATCCGCGGTCCGGCCTTCTTCTTCGGTCCGGGCAATGGTCTTGATCAATTCCTCGCGCCGGGCCTGCAACTTTTTCTTGTAATAATCCAGACGCTTTTTATCCATAGTCGGGCCCCACTGTTCACCCAATTGCCGCTATTACAAACGGGTGATTGTAGGCCCGCTCTTCACAACTGTCAAGGAAGGCAGGAAGGCAGGAAGGCTGGGAGATATGGGTGTTCGAGCGAAATGTTGAGAGTCGGCCAGCCGTCCATTTGCGGGTTCACTCGGAAGGGACCTTGGTGTATAAGTGTGCCCATCCTGTTCATCAGACTTTTGCGCGTCGATTTTTTGAATGGTCGAGGAATGTTGCGATGACACTGAGGGGCCGAATGAGATTCACGCTGATCCTTGCGCTTGCAGCGCTGGCCGCCACATTTGAACCGGCGGCGCACGCTCAACAAACTCAGTACCCCAAGCAATCCGACCTCCCCAATCCTTATCGCTTGGTGGAGGGCTGGCCGACGCTTCCGAAGAGCATGAACGGTGGCCAGTGGGGAGAGTTGATCAGGGCGGACATCGATCCCGAGGGAAACATCTGGGTCTTTCATCGATGTTTCAACACCGTACCCGCCGGCTATGCCACGTGCGTTGGGCGAACGGACCCGCCGATTCTGGAATTTGATCCTTCGGGAAAACTTCTCACGAGCTTTGGCAGCGGGATGTTTGCGTTTCCCCATGGGTTTACGATTGATCGCGAGGGGAACATTTGGGCGAGCGACGCAAATGCAAGCGAGACGGTGCTTGGCATGTCGGCGAAGGACGCGAACGGCGTAGTGCGAGGCCACCAGGTCTTCAAGCTTAGTTCTACAGGCAAGGTGTTGATGACCCTGGGCAAGGAAGGCGTGGCGGGGAATGGTCCGGATACTTTCGACATGCCTTCCGGCATTGCCATTGCTCCGAATGGCGATATTTTTGTGACCGACGGCCACGGCAAGAATGACCGCGTGGTGAAGTTTTCGAAGGACGGCCGGTTCATCAAAACCTGGGGACATCACGGATCGGGACCTGGCGAGTTTGACCAACCCCACGACATCTCCATCGGCGGTTCCCGGGGCTATGTGTACGTTGCTGACCGCAGCAACAGCCGGGTCCAAGTCTTCGATCAGGATGGTAACTTCATCGTCGCGTGGAAACAATTTGGCCGGCCGAGCGCCGTGTATATTGCGAAAGACGACACTCTTTACGTGAGCGACTCGCAATCGAATTCGACGGTCAACCCGGGCTTTTTGAGGGGCATTACCGTCGGGAGCGCCAAAGACGGCTCGCTCGCGGCCTTCATCCCCGACCCTGACCTGGCGCAAGCGGACGTGAACCGTATTTCCGGAGCTTCAGGAATCGTGGCCGATGACAAAGGGACTATCTACGCGGCGGACGTCGGCCCGCACAGACTGAGGAAATACGTAAAGATCAAATAGAGATGTCGCCCAGGAACGCCATTCTCCCCGCCGCGGCGGGCGTCGTGCAAATCGCCAATCGGGAGATTGGCGTTCCCGGGTTTCAATCGTTGCGAATCGTGATTCCTCTCGCAGACAATTCTTGAAGCAACTGCGCCACGGCGGGCGTAACCTCGCCATCGCCCGGCACGACCACTGCCCACGCGAGGTCTTCCCGAAACGCGCGCGTGACAATGCTCCAACTCCGCAAGGAGGGAGGCGTCGTCTGCCCGATTTGCCCGATTTGTATGATGGTCCAATGCCGGGCCAGCGCCAGTGCGGCCGCTCGATCAGGCAGCGGTCCGCGCACGATGAAGTGATTGTCCCCGCACACGAGAATGCCGATCATGCGGTTTCAGGCCTCGATCCGCGGATCGGGAACGGCGCGGCCGACGGCAAAGTGATAGATGACTTGGCGCGGGAGTTTGCGCGGATCCTTGCGAGGCATCGAATCGTTCTTCTTCTCCTGAAGGTGTTCCGAATTTGCGGGATGCGCTTCGCCGGATTCGGAAATCACGGGAACGAACTCGCGCAAGTCCCGGTCCTGTGCGGGGGAACGGGAAGCCGGTGAAC
Organism: uncultured Acidobacteriota bacterium; assembly: GCA_963833595.1. Lineage (GTDB taxonomy): Bacteria > Acidobacteriota > Terriglobia > Acidiferrales > UBA7541 > Palsa-360. The sequence continues at coordinate 274,350 of CAWHYM010000006.1, forward strand.
CCAGCATGACCAGCGCCGCCTTTTCCGCTTCGCGGACCGATGCGCCAATGGAATCCGCTCCCTCTTCGAGGAAGCCTAAATAGCGGTGAACATCGTCGTCGTAGAACGCGCCAATGCCGGTGGCGTTCCAACCCAGCGCTTCCGCTCCGACGTAGAGCCGTTGACCGATTGCGCCTGCTTCAAAATATACGTAGCGATAGCCGCGGTTGCCGAACGCTCGCGCCGCCTCGCCCAAATCCGCAATCATCGAAACCGTGAAACATGAGTTTCCCGCGAGGGTTTGTTCGAGGCTGAGAAAAGCCGCGACGCGCTGCACATTGCCGCGATGTAATTGTTCGAGCTTTCGGTTTACTCGATCCCAACGATACACGCCGGGCTCGCAGTCACGCACGCGATGAACGTAAAGATAAAGCGCCACGAAATCGGCGCCTCTTTCGACCGGCGTCGAATCGCTGTCAAAATTTCCGCGCCAGTCCGCGCGCCAGTCCCGCGTCGCAAAATCCAGGAGCTGTTCCAGTTCCTCGAATGCCATGGGCGATGTGCGAGCATCAAAATCAAGCGCCGAGCGCCGCCGCCGCACAGTTGATCCGAGGGGAGCATCGCGCGACGGATCAGGTAAAGCCGCGTAGCCGCCGACAATAGGTGCATTCGCCAGGGAAACGCGCGGCAGCAGTCCCGCAGGTTCGGGCAGGACCGTCGAGGCGTGAATCCCGAGAAGCAGCTCATAGCGAACTTCTTCCGCGGATAGCTCGCTCGGAATTCCAGCGACCGGATGTACGGGCGTGGCGGAAAATCCAACGGAACTGTTCCGCGGAGGAAAGACGAGAAATGCCATGGGAGCTTCGTCGCCTTTAGCCAGGCCCATTGCGCGAGCGAGGCGTAGGTCGCTGAAGTGGGCCACGGCGCCGCCCGGCAGTCCCAATGCGCGCGCAGCCAGGAGTGTGCTCATTATCGCGTGGCCCAAATCGTGACAGCAGTAACGATACGCGCGTTCGCCGTACTTCCAAGCTTCTCGCCAAAAGATGGAAGTCAGTCCGACGATCAGTGGCGACTCCGACGCCCACGGAATATCGAGAGCACGGGCGAGATGCTGCGTCCAGGCGCCTCGGCTCCGAAGCTCGAGGGCGTGCCGGTCCGCGCGGTAGTGATACAAACCATCATCCAATCCTGTAAATGCGCGCAGGGCAATATAGGTTTCCGTCGGGTGGAGATTGCCGGATGAGGGGTTCACGCGCAGACTGTAGCGAGCGCCTGTGCCTGGAACTTTCTTCCAGGCGCTGACCGCCATCGAGTGCCACAGCAAACGACTGAGCCAGGCCAGGTCAAGTTGCATTGTTTCGCGGAGTTCAGGCGGATCTTCGGCGGGCAATTTTGTTTTCTCCGCGAGCGCTGCCATGGCGGCGAATGTTCCAATGTTCGGGAAGCCGGGCTCGCGTGGAAGATCGATACTAGGAGCACCCTCATAGCCGCGGAATGGATCGGGCTGATTGTGCCAATCGAGATAGCGCGCATTTGTGCGCACGGAATGATACGTATGCTTCGTGGCCTGATGATAGGCGAAGAGGCGGTCCGTATCTTTATTGAAGCCGCCACATTCGGGATCGTCCCATACTCGGGAGAGAAAGCGCGTCATTCATTCGTCCTTCTGATAGTTGGCGCTTCAAAGTCTGTGTGACAACCCAGGGCCGAATTCGGTGGCGCCCGCCTTCAGGCGGGTACCGTGGATTCGATCAAAATGCTCGTCCGCCTCGGCGGACGAGCGCTACAAGAAATGCCTCACTCGGATGCGGGTACGGATAAGAACGGATCATTAGCACTCGTCGTCGCCGGGGGAGCTGCGTTCTTCAATTGTTCCAGTTCGGCCTGAACTTTCGCCCAGTCTTTTGGCTTTCGCTTCATGGTGTAAGGAGCATCCAGATGCCCGAAGAATTCCAGAAGTTCGGCCCGAATTTCCGGAGAAGCGCCATTAAATTTCTGCTTCGCCAGCGCATCGAGCAGTTTTGCTTGCGTCTCATCGTTAAGCTGGTATTTTCCCGGCCCCGTGATTTCACCGGTGTCAAAATTATCGTTGGGCAAGTCCGGCTGGCCGGCGCCTGCCTGGCTCAGCAGTTTCCGGTAGCGATCCAGACTCTGGTTGAAGCTGGCCTCGAATAGCTGCTCCGCCGCTGGCGTAGGCATCTTGAGCTGCAGCACTCTCAGGGGGCCGACCTTTGGAAAAATCCGAATCAGAAAGGCCAGAAATCTTTCGCCAAAGCTGGGCGGCTGATATTGCTTTCCCCAATTTTTTTGGTAACTCGCGCGGGAAAGATTGTAGAGAAATTTCTTTCTCGTTAAGCCGGGCTGATCCTTCCTGATGTCGTTTTTCTTCAGGCTCCAGGCAACGTGCGTCGCTTCGGGAAGGAGCCGGCTGACATCATAACGGTACGAACCGAGCACCTTGTCTTCGTCGGAGAGAACATTTTTCAGATCCAAACCGTAGGTTTCCTGAAAGGCTTGCTCCAGGAGCGGAACCGAAACTCCAAAGCCGATGAAGTCATGGTAATTATCCGGGGCGTAACGGCCCTGCGCTATTTCCAGAACGTCGAATCCAAATTCTGTTTTTACGTGCGCCAGCCGGTCTTCTTCATACGTGACCGTTTCGCCGTATTTCTTTTTCAACTTGGGATACAGCAGCGGGACGGCGCGATTCGTGCCGATGAGGTGGCCGTTATTGTCCGCGGCGTAGTGCGCGAGCGCTCCGAGAGCAAACGCGTAGCCGTCAAGGTCCTTGGAATCGCGGAGGAGAGCAAGGACGAAGTCACCACTCCGCACATAGTGCGTCAAATCGCTAAAGAAAAAACTTCCGTGCGGGTAATAACCCATGTCCTGGATGATGGCCCCGCCGTATGCGTAGCCATGCGCTTCTTTGAGTTGTTCTTCCGTCGCATCGGGAAAGCGCTTTAACAGCAGCGGGCGTATGTTGGTGACCCATGCGCTGTCAATGATCGCTTCATGCGCCAGGACGGCGTAGGCCGCGGCCTCGCTCGGCCAGCCCAAAGACAAGACAAGCGCCACGATCATGGCGCAAACTCTCACAGAAAATGCACCGCGGCGTCCCATTTTGCCGATTGCGACCTCATTTTGATCTTAGCTTACTTCCATCAATCAGAGAATTTGTTTGCCCTAAGGAAGAACCGAACTTGCGTGGGCGGCGAGCGAGGCACATATCACCTGCACGCACAAGGAGGCGTTCCGTACGACTAAAGGAAATACCTGGGTAAATTGCCCCATTTTGGGACGGCCAAAGGCGGATGTTAGGATTCCGTAAAAATTTCCGGAAGAGTGAAGATTATTCGTGAGAATGGTTTCTTCGCTAAGATTTCAACTGCTTATTTTAGAATTAGTTAGGGGTTATTAGAGATTGGAAGTCCGCATGCTTCGGCAACCTATGAATGATGGTGTGGGAGCGCCGAATTACCCGCTGAGTCCACGCCTCACTTCGGGTTCCTCCAACGCCTAGTGAATTGACTTTCTCGACGCAGGAATTCAGGCCAAAGCGGATCCCTTCTGACTCAGGGGGCACTGCAGACGGCCCAGGCGTTATGCCAGAAGGACCCGGGAGATGAAAACCCTACCCCTCGATCGCGGCGACACTTCTCAGGCAATTCATTCTCGCGCCCAGAAGCGTTTGAAAGCCCTCGCCAACATTCCACCTCTATTCCGGATCGTGTGGGACTCCGCGCCAGGGGTCGTGGTGGCGGGCCTAAGTTTGCGTGTGATCGCCGCGCTAATTCCGCTGGCGATGCTGGGAGTCACGCGAGTCATCATTGACTCGATCGAAGCTTTCTCCGCCCACAGGCATCCGCTTCCTCACTTTTTTTGGTGGCTCGTTGCGCTCGAGTTTGCCCTGGCCAGTGCGGCTACGCTCCTGTCCCGACTAATGGATTACTGCGATACGGCGCTTGCGGTCCGCTACGCCCAACACGTCAGTGTCCTTGTGATGCGTCACGCCTCGCGCCTGGATCTGAATTGCTACGAGGATCCGGGCTTTTACGACAAGTTGGAGCGCGCTCGCGTGCAAGGCACCGACCGCATCGGCATGATTCAGTCGTGCGGAAGGCTGGTGCAGGAAACCATCACGGCCGTCAGCCTGGCGGCCAGTGTGTTTCTGTTTTCGCCGTGGCTTCTTTTGGCCCTGGTTATTTGCATTGTCCCGGCTTTCCTGGGCGAGACGCGATACGCGCTGCTGGGTTATTCGCTCAGCTTCCAGCAAACGCCTGTCCGCCGTGAGATGGAGTATCTGCGGCTGATGGCGGGAAGCAAGGAAAGTGCGAAGGAATTGAAATTGTTCGGCCTGGGACCGTTCTTCGTGCGACGCTACACGGACCTTTCCGACCGTCTTGCGAACCAGACAGTGGGACTGGCCCGGCGCAAGCTGGCGGCCGGTTCACTCTTGTCGCTCCTGGGGACGACCGGTTACTACGGGACTTACGCGTACGTCATCTACGAAACCGTCGCTGGGCATCTCACCTTGGGCACGATGACCTTCCTGGCGGGCGCGATCGCCGGCGCAAGCAACAATATTCAAGCCGTCTTCTCGACATTCTCGGGCATTGCGGACCAGGCTCTGTTTTTGACCGATCTGCTGGAGTTCTTCCGTGTTGTACCCAAAGTGGTCTCCAAGGAAGGAGGACGGCCCGCCCCGCTGCCAATTCGCCGAGGATTCGAATTCCGGGATGTTTGGTTCTCCTACCCCGGAAATCCGCAACCAGTTCTTCAAGGCATTAACTTCCGTCTCCAGCCTGGAGAGCGAGTGGCTCTGGTCGGTGAGAATGGAGAGGGAAAGACCACGATCGTCAAGCTCCTGACTCGGCTTTACGATGTTTCCTCCGGACAAATTCTCCTCGACGGCGTGGACCTGCGGGAATATGACCTGGAAAGCCTATGGAAACAGATAGGAGTCATTTTCCAGGATTTTGTGCACTATGAGATGACTGCTTCCGAAAACATCGCGATTGGCCGCATCGAGGAACAGAAAAACCCATTCCTCATCCGCGCGGCCGCGTCGAAGAGCCGGGCGGATGAGGTCATCCGCAAGCTTCCCAATCTCTACGATCAGATCCTAGGCTGCCGCTTCGAAGGTGGTGTCGAGGTTTCTGGGGGAGAGTGGCAGAGGATCGCCCTCGCCCGGGCCTACTTGCGCGATGCCCAGGTGCTGGTCTTGGACGAGCCAACGGCGGCTCTGGATGCGCGGTCCGAGCACGATGTCTTTCAGCGGTTTGCCGAGCTGACCGAAGGCAAGATGTCGCTGCTGATTTCACACCGCTTTTCCACCGTCCGAATGGCGGACCGCATCTTGGTTCTGCGCGGCGGGCGGATCGCGGAGGAAGGCCCGCATCAACGCTTGATGGATCGCGGCGGCATTTACGCAGAACTGTTTAATCTTCAAGCAGCGAACTATCGCTGAGACCCGGGGGGAATTTCACAATGGCCACGACGAATCAGTTCGGCAGCGAAAGCGGCCTCCGCGCCTCGAATGCAATTTCCTTTGCGATCGAGAACGATGGAACGCCAGCCGCGGGAGTGCCGGAGGGCGCTGAAGGTCCGGCGGATGCGGAACGCCTGCGGATTCTTGCGAGGTCGGAGTCGGCTTCGTGGAGGGTTTGCTCGACGCGAAAGCGATTGCCTGTTCTCGAGGCCAAGTGGAGCGCCGCGGAGCGTTCGGTTCGCAGACTCTGGCGGATATGGCTACAGGCAAGCGCGAGCAAGTCAAAGGCGCGGCGGGCAGGATGGTGGTCAAATGATTCTTTCGCGCTCCTGAAGAAGACTCTTCGAGAGTCAAACGCCGCGCAGCACACGGCCCACAACCTCCCTCAAGTCGTCGACCGGCAAGGCCGGCGAGTGACTCGCGCTTACGCTGCGGCGGACAGTTTTCTTCGTTCCGCGCGATACCCGTTCAGCAAACGCAGCTTGTTGATCTTCATGAATGCGATCCAGGAACGCTCACCCTTCACGGACGCGGAACTGTGGGCATTGCGCTCCTACATGCAGCTCGCACTTCTGGAATCCGTTGGCGAGTTGGCGGCGTGGACGCATGAAAACAAGGGCAATTCGACGCAAACCGAGGAAGAAACTTCCGGCGCGATTGCCCAGTCCTTGCAGGATCTCTCGGAAAACGAATGGTCCGTAATAGTCAAGGAATTGAGCGCACCCGACCGCTTCCTGTGCCAGGACCCCTCCGGTGCGTACGCCCGAATGACGCTGGAGGGTCGCCAGGAATACCGCAGCGTGATCGCTGGTCTGGCGCTCGGTTCGGCCTGGCAAGAGAACGAGATTGCCCGGGAGGTGGTCCGGCTGGCGCAAGGTCCTCATTACGGTTTCTATCCGCGGTCCTGCGAGCGCAGATCGCACGTGGGGTTCTACCTCGTGGGAGAAGGCCGGAAACAACTGAAGCGAAGCATTCGATATACAGCGCCGTTTGCGGAACGCATTCAGGAAACCATCCAACGCTGGCCGAATGCGTTTTATTTCAGTGTCGTGGCGCTTGCCACCGCCGCGGTCCTTGCCGGAGTTGCGCTCTTTTTGGGGCACTTTGGTGTTGCCGCGCATCCCGCGCTGACCTTGGCGATCTTTCTGATTCCCGCGCTGGAGTGCGCCGTCGCCACGACAAATCTGTTCGTGACGCACCTGATCCGGCCGCAACGGCTCCAAAGACTGGATTTCTCGAAAGGAATACCGGCTGAATGCGCGACGCTCGTTGCCGTCCCCATTCTGCTGTTCAGCGAAAAACAAGTTCGACAGGCAGTCAAAGATCTCGAGGTCCGTTACCTCGCGAACCGCGATCCCAATTTGCACTTCGCACTAGTCACGGACCTGCCTGATTCGGTGGAAGAATCGGACGAACATGACGGCCTAGCCCAGTTTTGTTCGTCGCTGATTCATGACCTGAACGAAAAATATGCGCGCCGAGACACCGGCTCCTTTTTTCACCTGCACCGCAGGCGTCAGTTCAACACCCGGGAGCGGGTATGGATGGGATGGGAGCGAAAGCGCGGCAAAATGCTGGACCTGAATAATCTGATCCTGAACAAGGCGGACCATTTCCCGGTCAAGGTCGGCGATCCCGCCGTTCTCCATCGCGTCCGGTACGTGATCACTCTCGATCAGGACACCCAGTTGCCGGGGGAAGCAGCGCACAAGCTAATCGGGGCTCTGGCCCATCCGCTGAACCTTGCGGTGGTCGATCCGTCCACCAATTGCGTCGTCGAGGGCTACGCCATTCTCCAGCCACGCGTTGGAATCAGCTTCATGGCCAGGAGCAAGTCGCTGCTGGCAGCAATCTGTTCCGGCGACACGGGCTTTGACATCTATACGGGCGCCATTTCAGACGTTTACCAAGATCTTTTCGGCGAGGCTATCTACACAGGAAAAGGAATTTACGAAGTGGCCGTATTTCAGCAAGTGGTGGAGCATCGCTTCCCCTGCAATTTGATCCTTAGCCACGACCTCATCGAGGGGGCGCATGCACGCACCGGTTTGATCTCGGACGTGGAAGTTGTCGATGATTATCCCTCCCATGTCTCTGCGTACAGCCGGCGAAAACACCGCTGGATTCGAGGCGACTGGCAAATCCTTTTATGGCTACTCCCCTGGGTACCGGATGCCTCGGGGCATTTCGTTCGGAATCCCCTCCGCCCGATGTCGCGATGGAAGATCCTCGATAACTTGCGCCGCAGCATCAGCGAATGCGCAATCTTTCTGCAGTTGCTCTATGCCTGGGTCGTTTTGCCCAGCGGCGCTGTTTACTGGACCGTGGCGGCTCTGGCCCTCCTCCTATTCCCATTTCTCCCAGGCTATCTGGAGTTACTGATTTCCATTGTGCGAGCAGGACCCAGGATCTTCTCGCGGACATTTTGGAAAAACACCGCCTCAGATCTGGCCGGCCAGCATGCCATCTTCTTGTTCCGGATGGCGCTTGTGTGCCACCAGAGCCTGGTAGCCCTGGACGCTGTGGTTCGATCCATGGTTCGAATGGTGCTCACGCGCAAGCGGCTGTTGGAATGGGAGAGCGCGGCAATGTCAGAGTTGCGGACCGGGAAAAGGGACCCAGTCGAAATCTATCTGGATATCACTCCGGCGGCTGCGATCGCGCTGGCTGCCGTGATCGGGTATTTGCGCCCTTCCGCTCTGCTGGTCGCCGCGCCCTTCCTCCTGCTGTGGTTTTTATCGAGATTCATCAGTGAATGGCTCAGCGAGCGTCGCGTTACGGTTGCACGGATCGGTTCACCATCGGACCGGACACTGCTTCGCCAAGTGGCTCTGCGCACGTGGCAATTCTTTCAGAAGTTCTCCACTGCCGAGGAAAACGAATTGATCCCGGACAGATTCCAGCAGAGTCCTCCCCTGGTCGTCTCGAAGATCTCTCCGACGAACTTGGGACTCCTTCTCAATTCGCAGTTGGCGGCCCGCGACCTGGGCCTGCTCACCCTGCCCGAGTTTGTGGACTCTGCCGAAAAAACTCTGGGGACGGCGGAGCGGATGCCGAAGATGAACGGACATTTCTACAACTGGTATGACACACGAACACTCGAACCATTGCCTCCCAAATTTGTGTCCACGGTCGACAGCGGTAACCTGGTGTGCTGTCTTTGGACGTTGAAGCAAGCGTGCCTCGAGTTCAAGGTGCGGCCGCTGTTTGACAGAAGCGATTGGGAAGGCGCGCTCGCCTGCATCGAAGCAATTGACGAGAGGCTTGAAGAAGGCGCGTGCGCGGAACCCGCAAGACGCAAGGTTCAGGAACTGAAGCAGCGGATCGAAATGCTGGCAACCCGCCGGTACGCCTGGTGGAAGGATCTTCCTGAACTCGTCGAAGACGTCTTGGCTCTCGAGCAGGGATTCCGCGTAAAACGCTTCCGGCGCGAAATCACCGAGGGGATACAGGAATTATCCGCGCGCGTCCAGGGCCTGCGCGAAATGGTGCAACTCTTCGCGCCATGGCTCCTGCCGGAGTTTAGCGAGTTTGGCAGTCAGGGTTTGCTGGGCAATGGTCTCAAGCTGCCGGCCGCGGACAGGATCAGCCTGGAGTCGATCCCGGCGCTCGTGGCGAATCTCGATCGCGCTCTCAACGCGAAATTCGACGAGGGGACAATCGATGAGGCAACGCGTCGCCTCGTGAGGTCCTTCCGAAATGCGCTGGACAGATCGCTTTCCGCTTCACGGACGACAACGGAGCGGCTTGACCGGCTGGCCGCCACGGCGGATCGCCTCGCGCAAGATTGCGACTTCTCTTTTCTCTATAACGCGAACCGAGGCTTGCTTTCGATCGGCTATGACGCCGAGCAGCAGCGCGTCTGCGATTGCCACTACGATCTGCTGGCGTCGGAGGCGCGCGCGGCTGTGTTCATCGCCATCGCCAAAGGGGATATTCCTCCGGAAAGCTGGCGCCGGTTGAGGAGAGCGACTGTCTTGCGCGGTAACGAACGTTTGCTATTGTCCTGGACGGGCACTCTGTTTGAGTACCTGATGCCCTCTCTGTGGATGAGATCTTACAAACACACGCTGCTGGAGCGTGGCGCGCGGGCAGCCATTCGCGCCCAGAAGGACTTCGCCCGAAATCGATCCGTTCCCTGGGGCATCTCCGAATCCGCATACAACCACCTGGAGCCGGACGGGCAGTATTCGTACAGGGCTTTCGGTCTGCGCGACTTGGCCCTCAGCCCGGAGAGCTGCACGGATTTGGTTATCACACCTTATGCCGGCTGCCTCGGCTTGATGCTCGATGACGCCAACGCGGTCGAAAATCTCCGCGACATGAAACAACGCGGCTGGCTAGGACCTTACGGATACTACGAGGCAGTGGATTTCGACTCTTCCCGATTGTCCGCCGCTCAAGACTGCGAGCCGGTGAGGTGCTGGATGGCCCATCACCAAGGGATGATTCTCGTCGCGGTTGCAAATTCGATGCGGGCCTTCTCGATGCAACGGCGGTTTCACGCCGAGCCGGCAGTCGTCGCGGCCGAACGCCTGCTCGAAGAGCGGGCGCCAAGAACGGCGCTCGTCAATGAGGCTCCGGAGATCCGGCTCGAATCGACGAGCCACGCCAGCCCGGTGTTTCAGAAACTGTGGAAGAGGACACTTTGGGTCCGGGTTGAGGAACTTTCGCTTGAGTCGCGCGAATAACCGAGATTTCCGAGCCGACAATTATTCCAAGATTAGGTGGATAATGGGCCTGGTTTTGGAATCCGGCATTGCGCGCCCGTTTGCTTCGGTCCAAGCAAAATAAAGCGCGCCGGTCCGCCCGGGATTTGAAAAGAAGGGTGTCTTGATCTCGAACTTAGGGACATTTGGCCGGAAACTTCAGCGCCAAGGCTTGACGTTGCGAGCTCCGGCCCCGCGCAGCAAGCTTCTCCGTTCAGTCAGCGCCGTCTTATCAATTATGATCCTGCTCAGTGTCCCGCCGAGGGCCGGAGCACAGGACCGCGCCGAGGTTATCGAGATTGATCCTTCCGCCGCGAGCCATCCTTTCCCGCACTACTGGGAGCGAATGTTTGGGTCCGGCCGGGCGATTCTCTCTCTCCGCGAAAGCTATCGGCGCGACCTGCGAGAGGTCCAGGAAGCAACCGGATTTCAATACGTTCGCTTCCATGCAATTTTGGACGACGAAGTCGGAGTGTACAGCGAGAACGGGGATGGAGGGCCCGTCTACAATTTTTCCTACGTTGACCAGATCTACGACGGACTTCTCGAGAATCATGTACGTCCGTTCGTGGAATTGAGCTTTATGCCCGCGGCGCTTGCGGAGCACCCCATTTTTCAATCGTTTTGGTACAAGCCGATTGTTTCTCCTCCCAAGAGCTGGGAGAAATGGGATGATCTCATTTCTCATTTTGCCCGCCACTTGGTCGATCGATATGGAATCGCTGAAGTGTCCCAATGGTATTTTGAGGTATGGAACGAGCCAAATCTTGATTTCTGGGCGGGCGACCCCAAGGAAGAGACGTATTATCGGCTTTACGATGAAACTGCTCGGACCCTTAAGGGCGTAGATTCCCGCCTCCGAGTTGGAGGACCGGCTACTGCGCAAGCCGCCTGGGTGGACCGGTTCATTCGTTATTCCGTGGAACACGGCGTCCCGCTCGATTTCGTTTCGAGCCACGTCTACGCCAATGACAAGGCCGAAGACGTGTTCGGCATGGACGAACCGATCTCGCGCACGCAAATGGTCTGCCGCGCAGTTGGGAAGGTACACAAACAGATCGAGGCGTCCGCACGCCCGGATTTGCCATTGATTTGGAGCGAATATAACGCCAGCTACAAGAATGAACCCTCTGTTACGGACTCCGTGTTCATGGCTCCATGGATCGCCGATACCATCCGCCAGTGCGATGGTCTCGCCGACATGCTTTCCTTCTGGACGTTCTCGGATGTCTTCGAAGAGCAGGGAGTTGTGAAGCAACCCTTCTATGGCGGATTCGGCTTGATGGCGGAGAGAGGTATCCCGAAGCCTTCCTTCAATGCTTTCAAGCTGTTGCATCAGCTCGGAACGCAGCGCTTGGCGCCTGAGGAGCAATCGGCTCTTGTGACCCGGCGCGACGATGGGACTCTGGTGATGGCGGTCTGGAACTTGGCGTTGCCAGAGGAGCAGGGGCGACAAAAGACCGTCAAGATTGTTCTCAAGGGACTGAGTGGCCCTCATCATGCCCTCGTCTCACGCGTGGATGCAACGCACGGATCGGTGGGAAACACTTACGAAGCGATGGGAAGGCCGGCGTATCCGACGGCCGATCAAATCGCAGCGCTTCGCAAGGCGGGGGAGCTGAAACTGCCGGAATCCAAGCCGCTCGAGGGCGGTGAAATCACCATCATCGTCCCTCCGCAAGGACTCGCCCTGCTCGAAGTGCATTGACCATCGAAGGCGCCGCGCCGGCTCTGATGGGGACGTCTGAATTTGCGAGGATGATCGCGCAGGTGCGGTTCAGTACGCTTCGAAGCCCGCGCGTTTCATTCCACGCTGCGCTTCCGGATTCTTCATGAACGTATCCCAGACAAAACCCGTGCGCGCATTTTCCGCCATGATCATGGTGATTCCCGTATCGATTCCTATCACGTCGGCGTCGTACCAGTTTGTCAGCGGGTTGAATGCGTCCACGAATCCGAACCGGCTCCAGGCACGTTCCCCATAAAGGGACCGAATCGTGCGTAGAACTCGCATCGTGGCGTCCGGCTGGAACGGCAGCGAACCAGCGGCGGCGCAAGGCACGACCGTACCGTCAATCGGCCCGGTCGCGGGAGGCCCGCCCCAGACCGCATAGCCTTTCGGAGAATCCGAAGCGGTAATACCCCACAAGTCGTCGCTGTAATCGGGGAACTGCGCGGCCAAATCCAGGCAGAAACGGCGATGAACGTCCGTGGCAATCATGGAGTTTCGAAAGTAATCGGCGTACTTGTCCCGCTTGCCGCGAAAATCGAACCAGGCCTGTGAGTATTGATGAACGAACAAGGGAGCGAAGGAACCAATGTATCGAATGCCGTCGTACTCGAACATGGTTCTTTTCCAAGAGTCCCAGGTGATCGCGGGCAGTGGATGCGTGGAAGATCCCAGCCCCAGCAGATACATCATCATCAGCTCGCTGTAGTCATCCCACCGGGATTGCAAGAAGCCGGTTTCCGGCATCCAACCGTGAGGAAGAACCGGAGTGTCCTCCGAGAGCCATTTCCAGTCCACCCGGTTGAAGATTTCCAGCGCGAGTTCGGAGATTTCAGAGTGCTGGAAGTGCTGGCGGCAGGTGAGAACGCCGCAAAGCAGAATGGCAGTATCAATAGAGGAAACTTCAGAGTCAAATAATCTTTCGCCCGTCGTGAGGTTGGCCCAGTGGTAGAAGAAGCCCCGATGGTTCGGGAGCTTTTTCCAAAGATACCGTAGCGTATTCAGGACGCGCTCACGAGCTTGAATTTGGCCGATGAAGCCGCGCCTCTCTCCGATGCAGAGCGCAGTGAGCCCGAATCCTGTCGCTGCGATGCTGGCTAATTCGCTCGTGTCGGGCGTTTGGGCGTTACAGCGATCCCTCACGAGGCCCGTTTCCGGATGGGCCTGTTCCCAGAAGTAGAGGAAGTTGGCCTTTTCCACTTCTTGCAGCAGCGCGTCGTCGCTTTCCGAGAAGGCCTTCGCCGGTGGTTCGGGGCGTGTAACGGGTTCGCTCAGCCAGCGAACTAGAGCCGACACCTTCCCCGGTGTGAAGGGAACGCAGGCGGTTGCGCCGAAAATGTGCTTCAGCAGCGACCGGCGTGATGACGTGTTGCAACCCGCCCGGTTTGCGCTCATCATGGTTATTATAGACTTCCCCGGGCTTGAAAGTTCTTGCTTCTGCAGCGAATTGGAAGCCCTGAACTAAGCCTTGGATAGGGAGTCTGGCAAAGGCAAAAGAATTGCCGGGAACACAAAAGGGGCCCCAGCCCCTCCCGCCGTTTCCCGGTGAAAATCGTTCAGGAGAATTATGACGGGCGAACGGAAGCTCGCCTTTCGGGCCGTATTTATTGCTGCGATTGGGATCAGTCTGGCTGCTCTCGCAGTCCTATTCCTATGGAGATCGCGCGGGGGCCAGTCGGTTCTGCTGGTCGGGGCGGTCATGAAGCAAGACATCGACCCCAGCAGGGAGCTACCTATCACGGATGTGGAGGTCAGCGTGGCCAACGACATGGCCGCGCAAACCAGCAAATCCGAGCGTTCCGGGTTGTTCCGGGTTCCGTTGCGTCCCGGTGTTCGGGACGGTCAGCCGATCACACTGATGTTCCGCCACCCGAATTACGAGCCGCTCGACATAACCGAACCCGTTGCCGACAAGCTGTATATCGTTCGGATGGAGCCACTTCAGAAAAACATCCAGCCGCCAACGAATCAGCCTGCAACGATCATTACCAACGTCCTCGTGCGATATTCCAGCTTGAACACAACGAGGGTCAATGCGGGTACCGGGGCAAAAATATTCCAAGTGGTAAATCGCGGCGATCTTCCGTGCGGTCATCAACCACCCTGTTCCCCCGATGGAAAGTGGAAGGCGGCGATCGGTACCGCCACACTGGACGCCGGGGCGGGAAACGTATTTGAAAATGCCAGATTCCTGTGTATTGCGGGACCATGTCCATTCACCGCGATTGAATCCGATGACTTCTCGAAGGGAGGCCGGATTATCAAGGTCGCCGTTCGCAATTGGTCGGATACGGCAACCTTCCTTCTCCAGGCGGAGGTGTTTCGGTCGGAGATCAACAATGTGGTCCAGACGGCTTATCCTGTCATTCTTGGCACGGGGCTGGTCTTCACCTTGCCAGCGACGGCGGAGGGCACCACGATCGAAGCCGAGGTCAACGGAGTGAACACCATATTTCCGCTGGGTCCGCAACCCACCTTGAGCTGGGCCGATTGCGATCTGCGCAGCGGCATGAACCAAACGAAAGTTCTCCGGTGCGAGCTGAAGGCCGGGTACCAGTTCCGGTAAGTGGAAGTTTTCATGCGCGGCTCGCCGCAAGGTTAACGCCTCGGCGGCAAAAAAATGCCGAAATGAATTCGGATTTGGATATCGACTCGTGAGACGGTGGACTGTCCAAGGGGGCGATCGCCAAGAGGACAAACTATGCCTGCACATCCGCAAACAGGTGCTGTTGCCGAAGCGCCAACTGGCCGGTCATTCGCCTATGTCACTTCGATTTTTGCAGCGCTAGGCGGCTTGCTCTTCGGGTACGACACAGGGGTAATCTCTGGAGCGGAGCTCTTCTTCAGCAAAGACTTCACCCTCTCCACATTCGCACTGGAGGTGATCGTCAGCGGCGTGCTGGTAGGCGCAGCGGTCGGAGCGGCGGTCGGCGGACGGTTGGCGGATTTGCACGGGCGCCGAAGAATGCTGATTGTGACGGCGTTGATCTTCGCTATCGGAGCAATCTTCTGCGCCGCTGCGACTTCGCCGGACATGCTCATCGCGGGCCGGATCGTCGTGGGCCTGGGGATCGGATTGGCCTCCGGCACGGTCCCGGTTTACCTTTCCGAGATCTCTCCAGCGGAAGCGCGCGGCTGGCAGGTTTCGCTCTTTCAGCTTGCCATCACCGTAGGCATCCTCGTCGCCTATCTTGTGGACTTCCTCTTTGCGCGGGTACAGGGCTGGAGGTGGATGCTGGGTCTGGCCGTGGCGCCGGCAGCGGTTTTTGGACTTGGAATGCTATTCCTCCCCGAGAGCCCTCGCTGGCTGGCCCGGAGCGGACGCCGCGATATTGCTCTAAAAACGCTGGCACGCATTCGAGGGACGCCGGAAGTAGCCGCGGAAATGCTCGAGATTGAGCGCGGTTTGGAACAATCCGAGGAGCGCGGCCGCCTGTCGGACCTGCTCGCCCCATCGCTTCGGCCGGCGCTGACGGTTGGCATTGGTCTGGCCGTGTTTCAGCAGGTCACCGGCATCAACACAGTTATTTACTATGCGCCAATCATCATTCAATCGGCTGGAGCACTTTCCGCTTCCAATGCAATTCTGGCGACGGCTGGAATCGGCGCCATAAACGTGCTGATGACCATCGTCTCGATGCGGTTGATCGATCGCATTGGACGCAGGCCACTGCTGCTCGGGGGAATTGCGGGAATGGCGGTGTCCCTGGGTGTGCTCGGACTGACGTTCCACGGCTCCGGCGCCTCCAAAGCACCGATCTGGATTGGCGTAGCCAGCATGATGGCGTACGTGGCCTCATTCGCCATCAGCTTGGGGCCCATTTTTTGGCTCCTGATTGCGGAGATTTTCCCCCTGCGGGTCCGCAGTTCAGCTGAAGGTCTTTCCGCGACGTTCAATTGGAGCGCAAATTTGGTGGTCTCGCTGACTTTTCTAAGCCTGGTGCAGGCGCTGGGCCCTCGGCGGACATTTTGGCTTTACGCATTGCTGACTGTCACAGCTTGGATATTTTCTTACTATTTCGTGCCGGAGACCAAGGGCCGCACCCTGGAACAGATTGAGGCGTCCTGGAGACTCCCCCGGGAGAACGTCCACCAGTGATCACTGCTGCCGGCCCTGCTTCCGTACCGCTCCGGCCGACAGTCTGCCAACTTTCCGCCCTTACCCTCCCAACGAATTGCATAAACGTTTTCTTTCCTGCGGAAAAGGCTCCAAAACAACGCAATTTTCTGTTCTGGTTAAGATCGCATGAAGAACACGGATAACTCTTTCTCATGGGCCTATGACGCATTGATAGTCGCGGTTACTGACTCGCATTTTAGAAATGCCAAACATTGCGCGCAAACGAAAGCTATCCTTTCGGAGTCTCTCGCAATCCCCTTCCGCCGATTTCACCTGCCATTCGATGTCACTCGAATCTCCCATGTCACAGGCAACCGGCTCTGCTCAAGCACCTGTTTAAATAGCAGGTGTATTTTTTAGATCTACCTTGATTGAAATCAATCGCGAATGCACTTCGCGCAGTAGAGATTGCAGCTCACAATTGCGCGTAAGATCTCAGATTCCAAAGCACCTCGCGAATCAGGATCGAAAGCGAAGAACTTATTCTGCCGGAGCAACAAGATCAAAAGAGCGTTTTGACACAATTCTGACACAGCAATGAAGGAACAGAGATGCGCAGCGGATAAAAGTCGATTAGACTAATGCAGTGTCAAGGATGGGCGTGTAGCTCAGCTGGGAGAGCACCTGCTTTGCAACCTCGTGATGTGGGGTGCCTGTCAGCGAGCTAACTCGTTGCAAAGGCTGCGCTAAGCCGCAATCACCTCCTCGTTTCCTGTCATCCTACCTGTTCCAAAGATGTTCCAAACGACTTGTTGCGTTGTGCGATATAGAATTCCCAAGACGGAACCATCGCGACTTCTCCCAGTACTCCTGTCCTATGGACATTTGTATGCCTGTGTGATACTATGTGGTCATGAAGCGGACGGCACTCTTCTTGAGAGAAGAGCAAATCAAGAAGCTACTGTTGCTGTCCAACAAGACAGGCGCTCCGGTCGCGGAACTCATCCGGCGTGCGATTGACAAGTACCTGAAGGAACGTGCCAAAGAATTAAAGTAAACGGGACGCCCCGGCGCTACTAACGCCGAGACGCCCCTGACCGACGCAACCTAAGTGGAGGCTGCATGGCTACCCGAATTGTAACAGCCGTCTATCCCCTCGCATTCGCACTCCTGTTTCCGTTTGCAGTCTCAGCAGTAATAGCGAGTCCCACTCAATTCTTCCGCCCCATTCGGGGGCGCTCGTGAGGCGTGTGTGCGTGCAGTGCAAGGACGTCCTCGGCGAGAAATGTGCACAGTGCGGGGCGGAAGCTGCCCCAGTTGATTCCAACGCTCAAAGTCACCCTCCGACCGGAATCGAGTTCAGGTGCCCAGCGTGCGCTCATCGGTTCACCCAAGGCGAGGGCGGCGAAACTGGCGGCATGTGCGAGCCGTGCTTCGATGCGGTGCTGCGAAAGGCGCACGAGCAGCAGAAGGCAGGCAGGCAATGAGAGACGGAGAGATGACGCAGATGGAGATGTTCGACACGCAGGTCACGACGACGATCAGCGAGGACGGGACTGCGGGAATCGCGCGTCTCGCGGTGGACATGGTCACCGAGGCGGACATGTCCAAGGCGTGCGAGGAGTTCGTCAAGGCGGATAAGCAGTTCTGCAAGATCAACCTTTCCGTGCATCTCCACGAGCACGCCGATACGAGCAAGTGGTGGGACGCACTCGAAGCCCGTTACCAGACGGAGAAGCGCCTGTGGACGCTGTTCACTGTGGGCGAGCGCTGCCAGAACATGGGCAGGCTCTACCTGAAGTTCCGCGAAGCGCTGCTACACGGCAGGAGCCTGAAAGCCGATGCGTGATCATGTTCGCCGCGTCCACTGCCCGCTGTCATTGGCGCGGAGAAGCACTCGGGTCTAGCGGAGATTGGCAAGGCTCTTGAATCGCCCCGCAGCCGTTTTTTGAACGGGTTCTGCGAAGGATTTCGACACGTCTAGGAGGTCTGAATGGGATTGCAGATTGTCCAAGGGAACGAACCCAAGTCCCGGCAGGTTCTTGCGGCGGTCTACGCAAGGGTATCGACCGTCAATGTCCGGGCAAGACCCAACGATGCAGACAAGAGAACTTACCGCAGTATTGCGAGCGCCGTGGCTGGGACGGTATTTGACACCTACGTGGACAATGGGGTTTCGGGAAAGAGTGATTCAAGACCCGCACTGAATCGTCTCATGGCGCGACGCCCATGCCCGGCGCTTCGACGTGGTTATCTGCTGGCGCTTTGATCGGTTCAGCCGCTCAGTGTCTCACCTGTGCCGGGCGCTGGAGACATTCAATGCCCTCGACATCCAGTTCGTCTCGCTCTGCGAGCAGGTGGACACCAGCACTCCGACAGGCAAGCTCGTTTTCACGATATTGGGAGCGGTCGCGGAGGGCGAACGCAATCTGATCGCGGAACGCGTGCGGGCAGGACTCAGAAATGCTAGGGCGAAGGGCAAGGCCTCGGGCGACCGCGAGTGGATGTTGATGCAAGATCAGATCGCACTCCGAGAGCGTCGGGCATTCGTGGCGCACAATCGCACGCATGTGAGGTCTGTCGGTCGGAACGGTTCACGCTGCGGCTAAGGCGCGAAGCCCTAAGGCACTGTGCGCCTGATGGTGTCACCGAAGGAGAAAAGGAAAATGTGCGAGATCGGCAAGCCTCTTGAGGTCATTGACAGCCAACCGCTGGTTCTCCCTGCGCCTCTGCGTCGGGAGAAACAGCCAGCGGATCGCCCCGTGACTGTTGAAATCCCTGTGCCGGAGGCAACTGTTGAGCCAGTCAGCGTCACTGTCGAGAAGTCCTAACTTGGCGCGGCGGGGCATTGCTCGTTGCGGTTCCCTCCCCCACGCGCACTACGGCGTGGACTTGGCGAAGGTGCCGGACACCTATGTTGAGCCGTTCGTCGCCTACCGGGCGTGGAACTGGAATGCCGAGGGGATCACTTCGCTGAACGGCTCGCTCTGGAAGCCCAAGGAAGCGTTCGAAGCGAAGTGCCACTATGCTGCCGACCTGTGCTCGATGCGGGCGGCGACGCTCACGCCGTCCGCGAGGAAATTCTGGCAGTCCAAAGCGCACCAAGTGCCAGACCCCGGCTGCACTTGCGGCATGTACGCCGGAATCAATATGCAGCACATGATCGACATCGGATACATCCAGCGCGGCATTCACGGCGAGGTATCCCTGTGGGGGCGGCTCTACCGCCACACGCTCGGATGGCGTGCGCAGTTCGCGTACCCCAAATTTTTCGTAGTCCCGGCGAACATGATTCCGTTCAGGATTGACGAAGCGCAGGAGCGCCTCGCGGCGCTGATCGAGTTCGACGTGGACATTTACATCCAGCCGGAGCGCGAGGCTCGCGACGGGCAGGAAAGAATCCCGCTGTGGATTCGGGACTACGGATACAGCCAGCAGGGCATTTCATATCTAGTTGAGAAGCGGCTGAAGTGGTACTCGGGCGAGAAGGCAGCCCACACCCTCGCGGTCGGCGACCGCATCGCGGTGTTCAGCGATGCGGACGGCGGCGGCATCGGCGTCGTGCGGGAAATCGTCGGCGACGACATATTTTACTCAATGTTCAGCCTGACTGTGATCTTTCACAAAAAGGTCAAGGACGTAGTGTGGAACGAACGGAACTGGCGATGGGAAACGACCGGACTCGGCTCCATGCGCAAGCTGGAAAGGGAGACGACACCGAGGAGCGTGCAGCGATGATTCGGTTGCTCAAGCACACTCTGCTGCCCGCCATCCTGCTGGTGCCGTAAGAGAGGAGGCCCTGTGATCAGATCGCTGCTGAAAACCTTGTTCATCTTGGTTGTGCTTCTCGCCGCTTCGGCAATCCTCCCGTTCGCTTCGTTTTGGCTGTGTCGGTCGGAGAGCGGCGGCCAAATTGTGTTCTGGGTTGGGCCTTGGACGTGTGCGATTTGGGTTTTGCTCGTCTCGCAGCTTGTCGGCTCTCGGTTTTGGCTCGGAGCCGCCCACGTCCGCGCATGGCGAGCGGCGCACGGAGGCTATCTCGCAACGAGTCTCAAGGCGACCGCATGGATGTTCTTCGGCTTGATCGCGAGCTATGCCTGCGAGTTTGGCGTCATCTTCCTTCTTCCCCCTTCCCGGCTCGCCATGTGTCTTTTTCCGCTTTCAACCTACGCGCCCGTGCTGCTCGCCCTCGCATGGTGTAGCTGATGAGCGCGAAAAATGTGCCGCGACTAAGAGATGATGCAGGCCGGAGGAAACGCAGGCGGCTAATGCCGGAGCTTCACGGCGAACTTAGCCAATGCGTGCATGACCAGCAAGGCAGTGGGACTTCCGTGTCCATTGGTGAGGAGGAAAAATGACCGACGAAGACCGGGACGATGAATTGATCGCCAGCATGTTTGATGAAGTGAATGAAGTTCGCGTCCAGATGCTCAATGGCAAGCCTCACGTGCAGACTGCCGACACGGACTTCGTCAAGGCGTGCAAACAGTTCGTCGTAGCGCATAAGACATTTCTGTACTTTGATCGGAAACGTGAGAAATACAGCGACCGGGCTGTGGGGATGCTATGGTGGGACGCTCTTGCCGAACTGAGCGACACCGAGAAGATCGTGAAGCGTGGATTCATCGGCGAGCATTCCGATCCGGCGTCAAACCAGCAATATATGCTCTTTCGCGAGGTTTTGCTTGCAGGCAAGATCATGAAGGCGAACGCGTGAACCCGCGCAGCCTACTTGCGTATATTGGGAAGGGTCAGTGGCGCGTCTTTTGGCTCGTGTTCCAAGATACTGTAAAGGTCATCAAAGAGGATGCGCGGCGGTGACCATCAAACTCAGCAAATCGAAGTAGTCTTGTGGGTCTCAGGAGTTATCGAGTGACCGCCACCATGCGCATGACCGCTTCTGATTTCGTTTCATATCATCGTCCCACACGCTGCGACCTGCGGGTTTTCCTGCGGCACCACAGAGAAGAGGAAGTCTCTCCCGGTCCCTACGATGAGGTCTTGCGTCGCCTCGGACTCCGGCACGAGAAAAACCATCTGGCGACCCTCGGGGCGTTCGCCGATGTGAGCGACGACTCCCTGCACGAGCAGGTAAAGAAAACGGCTGATGCTATCGCCAAGAAAGTTCCCATCCTGTATCAAGCCGCTTTCTTGGCAAACGCCGTGCTCGGCGAAACTGATGTCGAAATTGTCGGTGTTCCCGATTTCCTCATCCTCGACGGTGGCGGGTATTTGATTCGGGACTCTAAGTTGTCACGTCGCGTTGACGAGGAAAACCATCCCGAAATTCTGCTTCAACTTCAACTTTACGGATGGCTGTTCGAGAAGAGTAGCGGGGGCGCTCCCAAGGAATTGCAAGTCCTCAGCGGCAGAGGCGAGATCGTGGCCGTCCACTACGACGGCGGCAAGTCCGCGTTACAAGAGTTGGAGCGCATCCTAAACCTCAAGCAATTGACGGCAGAGCCGTATGAGCCTGTCGGATGGTCAAAATGCCTCGGCTGCGGGTACACCAACCGTTGTTGGGCGAAAGCCGAGGAAAACTGTGATGTCGCTCTCGTCTATTGCGTGGATCAAAGCCTTGCCCTAACTCTGCACAGCCAGGGAGTTCGTTCTCGAAAAGATTTGCTTGGAAACTTTGATGCAGCGAACCTAAGCGAATTGAAGCGCCCCTATGGCAAACGAGAGCAGCGCGTTGGAAAAGCAGCCGAAAAAATCCTGCAATTCGCTGACGCAATGGAAAAGAAGCAAGAGAGGGTTTTCGCTGTTCCCGTCATCCCACCATCTGACAACTACGCGATATTTGATCTGGAGGGACTGCCACCGCACCTAGACGAACTCGACAAAATTTACCTTTGGGGAATGCAGGTCTACGGCGAAAAACCCAGCGAGTTCACTTACTCGGTGTCAGGGTTTGGGGCGGATGGTGACAGGGAATGCTGGTTGACCTTTCTAGCCAACGCCAAGGGAATCTTCGAGACCTACGGTGACATCCCCTTCGTCCATTGGGCACCCTACGAGCAAACCTATTTGCGTCGGTACGTTGAACGTTTTGGAGACCCCGAAGGTATCGCTGCCCGTGTGGGGGCGAACCTTCTGGATTTGCTGACCGTAACGAGGAAATCAGTCGTCCTGCCTTTGCCGAGTTTAAGCCTCAAAGTCGTTGAGGACTATGTTGGGTTCGAGCGCAAGGAAGCCGAATACGGCGGCGCTTGGGCGATGGCAACATTCATCGAAGCGACGGAAACTAGCGACGAGGGGAAGCGGAAGGAATTGATGGACAAAATCGTCGCCTACAACAAAGAAGACCTCGAAGCGACGTGGGCTGTGTTTGAATGGCTGATGGGCAAGATACCAACAGCTTAGGCGTCTGTTCGTCCAAGTCACTCAGCGGAAACACGGCTTAAACTGAATCGTTACAGGTGAAGAAATTTGCGGGCTAAGAGTGTGCCAGTTCTGAGCTTCGTTTTCCCACGCTTTACAAAGCGATAGCAGTTCTTCAATGGCTCTGATTCAGAGTTCTAAATTGGTCGGCATATTCAGGTGATTTGAAGCTGAATTCCACCGTATTGTCGTCGTACCGACCGATCCGAACAGGCTTGCCAATAAACTCTGATAGAAGAATGCCAGGGGCACAAAATGCGATACCCAGCGCCCAAGCCCAATTCCCCCAGTCAAAATGAATCGCAACCGCAACACCTATGAACAGACCAAGGATCGTCAATCCTGAACTGAACTTTTGAAGCCGTTGCTCTTTCTCAGCACAAGAAGCACAAAATGGCACATTCATAACCAAGTGCTTCCTTGTCGTAAAGAAAACGTAGTAGCCACTGAATTTTCCGTGACCTGAAGTGACAGTTCGCGAAGTTGATGGTCCATTGCTTAGGCACACTGCGCATAGATCAGGAAATCTAAAATGTCCCCTATTGACGACAACCTCGGACCAAGCAGACATGAAGACCTCAACCACCGAATGATTTAGGCAGGTAGCCTTCATTCCTTGGCCGCCTCACCGCTCGCCCGTAACGATAACGTCAGTGGCCTGTGGGCGCAAACACAAAAGTTAATGCCCGACGTGGTAAAATCCCCGGCGTGGAGAGGAACGAATGACGCAACCAAACAAACCTACAATCTCCAAGTTATTGCTTTATCTGGTGATTTTGTTTGGCGGCGTCCTTCTCGTTGATTGGGCGCTATCGGAGACCCTCAGTTTACCCGCTGAGGCCACATACCAACTTACGAAGGCATCCCTTGATGCGGCGGCGGCTGTCGCGGTTTTGGGTTTTGCGTTTGCCCGCTCTCGGCTAAACACGAAAATAACATTGATCGCCACAGGAGTGCTTACGTTGGGCGTGGCCATTTGGGTCTTTTCGGTTGGGCGTCAATCCAGCAACGCGGGCGCAATCTCATACATCGTGAGTACGGAGCACTTTGATGAAAATGGGAAGCCCGTGTGGACGCTCACTCACGGAAAGCAAATCTATACCATCAACTACGACAACACTTGCACCCTACAAACCGCCGCTGCTGACTGTGTCCACGCTCTTCAGGTGGGAGAAGGATTCGGTGAATCAAGCGTGTCTTTGCACGGCGACGGCCACGTAATTGCCCTTGCCGAACCCGACAAAAACTTGACGCACTTCTATCAGGTAGTGCGAGTAGACGCGGTTCCCTAAAAAGGAGACGAAATCAATATCATGCCCAAAGTCTATTTGCGTGCCACTGGTCCCAAGACATTTGAATGGGTTGATAAGCCGGAAGATGCCACTGCGGATGCTAAGGAATCCACGGAAGTAACTTTGACGCAATTCAAGGGTGCCCAATTGGAGCGAGCGCCTAAAAAGACTCCACAACACGAACCCGGTTGGATAATCAGTACAGAAGTGTGAAAAG
Source organism: uncultured Acidobacteriota bacterium (assembly GCA_963833595.1). Lineage (GTDB taxonomy): Bacteria > Acidobacteriota > Terriglobia > Acidiferrales > UBA7541 > Palsa-360. Next base: position 298,205 of record CAWHYM010000006.1, read on the forward strand.
TTAATGATTGGATACCTCTGGTACTTAAGTCCTATGCGGAAAAATTGATGCCAGCCGTACACTCGCGATGGAGAAACTCCAATGAAGCGAAACGTGATTCTGGCAATTGCTCTCGGTTTGATCGCCGTGGGAACGGCCCGATCTCAAACCACAACCGACTGCACCAAGACCTCCGATATAACCGTGACTTGTACTACGACTCCGCCACCGACCCCGACTCCGCCTCCACCAAATGTGTTCGATCAGTGGAACAAGGACAGAGCCGCTCGTCAAGCGGCAGCGGCAGCGCGGCAACAAGCGGCGGCTGCCGCACAGCAAGCGGAGGCCGCGTGCGTGGGCGGTGGGGGAACTCCCTACAGGGGGCATTGCTTAACGCAAGAACAGTACGCGGAAGCAAAGAAGGCTGAAGCAGATTATAGTGCTTCCCTTGAGGCCGCACGGATAGCGAAGTTCGCAGCCCAAGACGCTAAGGATGCCAAGAAGGACGCCGAGAAAGAGGCGAAGGCCGCCAAGAAGCAAGCTGAGAAAGATGCCAAGGCCGCCAAGAAATCCCAGCAAGTTTCGGGCGTGCAGTAGCTATTCAATCAAAAAGCATCACTGTCGAACGCCTTTGTTTCAATGACGCGGTAACCTCGTTAACTAAAACGGGGTATACCCACACCGCTCCTGAGATTCGCACGGGGCGCGTAATCCCTCTGGGAGTTAGGGACTGGATTTCCGCACGGTGACACTTTGATTCTGAAGAGGAAATGAATGTTACACATCCTCGGAGTGTCCCACCTCGCACAAGCACGCAAGGCGGACGTTGAAGAAACAGAAGCGCATAAGGCATTCTCTCGTTTTCTCAGGCAAGTCATTCAAGACGTTCACCCCGCTTTCATTGCCGAAGAACAGAGTGAAGAGAATCTTGCCAGCCAAGGAAAACTTTCGATCCCCAGAGAAGTTTCAGGCTCCGAAGGAATTGAACATAGGTTTTGCGATCCTAACCGTGCAGAGAGGCAATCTATGGGCTATCTCGGGGGGCAGGACATCCTGTCACGGCACAAAATCCTGCTCGGCCAGAACCTCCCCTTCGAAGAGTGCCGCCTCAAAGCCCACGCGATTGAAATGGCGCAACACTTTCGTAAGCGAGAACAGTTCTGGCTGCGTGGACTGATCGGCTGCCGTGAACAAAGCGCAGTTTTTGTTTGCGGTGACGGCCACATTGAGTCCTTCACCCGCTTGCTCCAAGGCGAGGATATTCCGTATAAAGTTGTGGGGCGCAGCGTCGGTATGACTGAAGCCGAACGTGATGACGCTCGCAAAATAGTCCAGTATCTTGAAGCTCATCCGGAATTGAGAAATCCGCGATCAGGAGACAAATGATGAAACGGTTCTCCATAGTGGCACTTCTGCTCGTTGTCGGTATCGGCTTCTGGTCATACAGAGCCACCAGCCCTTAGCCCAGCCATATCCATGCGATGAATGATTCAGCCGTTCCTTGACTAGCGTCACCGGACAATCGAAGAAAGGACACTAGTAGAAAACCATGAATACCCGGCTAATTTGCAAATTGAGCTTCGGTGTTTTGGCAGTTGGGTTCGTTCTTGCACGCACCTTCGCACAGTCGCAACTCTACGACAATCCACTTTTTTCTGTACATTTTCCGGCTGGTGCAGAAGTGCGTCCGGTACTAGTTGATCGTGACAGTGATTCCGCAACTCACACCTACATTGCGAAACTTCCACAACATAGCTTTGCAAATATTTACATCAACGACTTCAACGAGTGCTGCGTCGAGGATAAAGATCACTTTGAAGCTAAGTTTTCAAAATCGAGGCTTCAATCGCACTTCGCGCCGGGAGCTTCAGTCAGCCCTATCACCGCCGCAACCGTCAGCGGATTACGCGGTTACGAGCAGACAATTCGCGGCCAAGTCTCCGGCGGTAGCGGTCTCTCTTACGTTCTCCGCTGGCGCATCGCAGTCTCCAAGGATCGGCGGCGCATCTGGATTCTCGAAACGACTGCACCGAGCGACCACGAACTCTCCGAAGCAGCTTCCGAAGCATTTTTCAACTCACTGACGATCAAGTAGAACGGGGAAACGGGTTCGTCTGTCATCCCCTGACATTTTCAGTCGGCTTAGGCGGCGGCCAAGACGAAGGCGTGGCGAGTAGGAGTTTGAACCCGGCTAGGACTTCGTTTCTGCTCTTGCCCTCGCCAAACTTCTTTTCCGCATAATCGAGAAAATCGCAATACTTCTTCCAAACGTCTAAGTGCTGTTTGCTCATCTCGATTCGCTTGGGATTGTTTTGGAATCCGATGGTCGTCACAACGGCTATAAGAGAACCGTGAGCGCTGTGGTTCAGCGTGTCCATCGTCGTGAATTCGTCTCCACTCAACCCCGTCAGCTTCTTGTCAAGGGTGCCTTTACTGTCGAGCACGATGGTGTTCACTTTCTGCCACATCGCTGAGAAACTGTTCGGTAATTCGTCTGAAACGACGTGAGCAATCTCTTCGGGTGTGGCGACGAACAGCAAATACAGAGCGCGAGTGTACATTTCCTCTGGTTGTCGCCAGCGAGTTAGATAAGCGAAGAATCTGTTTTTGTTCACGTCGTCTGTACAGGACTGAATCATATCCACGATGCAACTCTTAACCGTCTGTGCGAGTAGTTCCGGGTTTGAAAAGACATCGTACAGTTCTTTATGGTGCTTGTTGTCCAAGTGGGGCTGATTCGTCCGACAACCGGGGACCGGACAGTATGAATTCGGCTTCTTATTTTTGCTCATCACATCACCTCTTCGCCGGACGCATCGGATTTGCCATCACTTCTCCCTCGCTGTTTCACTGATTATCGCACTGGAGGGCCGTACTGAGGAGACCTTAGGCTTGTTGCCTATCCTACGGGTGGGAGGTCTTCCTTAGAGCGTTCGAGATACAGATGATGGCCGAACACGGATTTCCGCAATTTCTGACCTGCAAAATCAAGTAGTTGCGGTGCCGCAGCGAGTGGGGTTTCCTGAACGTCGTCGCGGAGAGACAATTTACCCCGGCGTCTGGCTAAGAAGCCATGGGAAGAGCGGGCCAACGGCTGGAAATAGTCTGCCACCTGAGTGTCCCAATCTTTTGTCGAAATAATAGCCTTGTGTCCGCCGACAAGTGCGGTAGCCCAGCCTTCCACGTTCCGGCTCTGTAACCGTCAACGAGTTCTTGTTCGTGGTGTTTGAGATCAGCTTCGTGACAGATCAAGAGCCAAAAATCCTTTTTTGCTTGTCCAGCCAACTGCCACACTGCTTCCAGATTTCTAGCGAGTTGGTCGCGGGTGACATCCCACTTGATGCTCGGCGAGAGCCAGTCGTTCCGTTTCCCTTCGATCCAAACGAAAGCCCTCTCGCATTCGATAAGGCAATCCGCGTGAGTAGAGCCTTCCAGCCTCAAAGCCTTCGAGACACCTTTCGTATCGCCAGCATTCAGTATTCGCAAGGCATCGTCCCGGTTGGGGTTATCAACGACGCGCCGTCGATATTCCCTCCAAAGGCGACCATCCGTAGGAGCCAGCCTCTCTGCGTTTCGTATCATCCACGCGAGCCTCGCCGGACTAGGTTCGACTTCTCGCTCCGTACCGACCCACAACGATGTTGCCTCGCCAACGCTGCTAGCGACTTGGATTCCGTCAGCAAGCCGCAACAGTTCCGTAACCCAACCAGAACCACCATGTTCGTGAAGCCATGTAAAAACCGGAGTGACCCTTGTCCGACCGCTGTGCTGATCAACTGCTGATGCGGTCACAGATGTCGTCATAAAGAGACCTCGCTTAGGGTGTTGTGGGAGTGACCTCAGTCCAACGAGCGTACAAATCGTGCTGCCTTCTCTGCGTGTTCGGGAAAAACAAACCGGGGTGGCGATCTATGAATGCTCACGTGACCGTCGAAATCGCCGAAAACACGGCGCATTTCAGGTGAGAGCACATGAATTAGCCTCCCGGCTTTGTTCTTCGCTTGAACGCTGATGCGTTTTGCTTTCTTCAGAAGCCTGCTGCCGCGTCCGCCTTTTATCAGAATCAGCCTGTCTTTCTGGTCTTTGAACACGGGACGATGCCGAACATGAAAGTTCTTTCCAAATTCTGACTGGAGGTGTTCCCAACCGTGCTCTCGCGCTGTTATCGCCTTTTCAACTTCAAAATACCCGACAATGTAGAGCGCGGGATCGCAGTGGTAGTCCCATCCTTCCAACCCAGCATAGAAAACGAGCAAGTCGCCCTTTTTCAGTCTTCTCAGCCCTGCTTTTGGGATAGTTGGGTCACCGTAAGTAAAGGTTTGAAACTCAGGGTCGTCGTGAATGCAAATGCCCCCAGCCTTGTTTTGTCGGCGAATTGGAAAGTACCCAACCAGCAGCTTGCCGTGGATTGCGCCCCTTGTATTCCCGTAGGTTTCGAGATTCACTCCGAATCGGTTGCGTTTGTCGGAAATTGGCACGAACTCGAATGTCCCGTCTTTATACAGCGGGCCATGGATTCCGCCAGACCCAGTGTCAATACCGACTCTCAGCAGGACGACTTGCATCTGCCGGCCTTCCTATTCTCAAGTGATGGCTGCTTACACGGGTCGCCGTTCTTCCCGCTCTTATACGTCGTGATCCACTGTTGAAACTCTTCGATGAAGTCCCCGCCAAAATCAGAGCGAAACCACGGCCCCCTCTTTTCCAAATGAGGAAACTTGTCCAGCGGAATCCGAATCGCTCGATTGCCAAAATAATAGAAATGCTTTTTCGAGATCAGGACGTACTGCTCCTCATCTTCAAACTGATTCTCAGGACGAAGATTGTCTCCCCTGGATTGATCGCCAACTCCGTTCCTTGACTGCTTCTTACGGAAAAAGACAGGCTTTCGGAAGTATTCACCACGCGTAATTTTCTCGTCCACTTTCATGGCGTAGACGAGCCTGTGATGACCTGCGCTTTTCGTTAGGTCTGCACCACCTGTACCGACTATCCAGTCACCGGGTTCAGCCAGTTCCACGATGTTCCGGGGCTTCGCTGGAGATTCCCTATATTTGCAGAGACAAAGCGTACAAAACCCAAAGTAGGGGTTCGGTGCGTCACCCGTGTCATGGTCAACAACGTAAGAGAAAAGCCTCGTTTCTCTCATCGAGAATCTCCGCACATCAAGATGGTATTGCGGTTCAAGCACTGGGACAAGCGGCGGCGGAAGCCGAAGTCATGAAAGCTGCCTAGCTTTGCGGTTCCGGCGTTTAGGTATCTCGTATCCCCATTCTGCCACTAGCTGGTCTGCGGCGACCTCTGAGTCCCAATTCAGGTAGCCTTTCCTAGCTTCGTCCATCGAAAAGGTCATCAGGCTCTCTGGCTCGTGATGACGCAGCGATGCGTGGGCAAACTCGTGCGCAACAGTGAAATCGACATCGGACTGCGACTGGCGCTCAAGAGACGGAGCGAAATAGATGAATGCATCTGCACCATTTGGAGCGCCCGCCATGAGCGGGATGCACAATCCGTGGTCCTGCGGGTTCGGGGCAAAGACAACGATTCGGGGCCAGCCGTTTACCACGTCATCGGGAATGCGTTCAGACAGCCTAATCAACGCCTTCGCTATCTTTGAGCGGGCCTGAAGGTCGCAGTAGATGCTATCAGTGAAGGTGTCGAGAAAAGCGTCCGGTGTCATCGAGGTCTTCCTTTTCAGCCCAAGCGGCTCGCCTGAAAGAACGATGTCAGTCGCGAGCAACATCAGTCGTGCCAGCATGACCTCGCGGCGTCGGCCATCCTGGGGCGTCGGCAACGGCGGCGAGCACTTCGGGGTTAGCTGGGACTTACTTCCGGGGTTTTACCGACACGGACACGACCAGCTTGCCGCCCGGCTCGTGCGTACTGATCCGCTATGCCCTGTGCGAAATTGCGGATCGTCGCCAGCAAGCCGCTTGGGGTCTTCGACGGAGCCGAACACCTGCGCCGTTCTGCGCTCGGTCGCCTTGAGCAGGCCGCGCCAGTCTCCGCTGCGCAGCTTCCGCGGCTGCTTGGAACTTGGCGAAATTGTTTCGCGAGGTTCCGTCCCCTCGCTCAATAGCTGCTGCACGCGGCGCACGGTGACGTGCAGGTTGGTCTCGACCCACTCCGTCCACGTCGGGTTGCCCGGAACCGGGACACGGCGTCCCGGCTGCGCGAAGCGGTCGCGAGCCTCTCGCAGGTACGGGATGGTCTCCCTGCAGGCCGCGGAATCCTTGCACGCACTTTTCAACGAGTTCGGAGTCGCTGAGCGTCTTCGCGAGGTCTTCTGGGTGAACCAGTTCCGCAGCGGGCAGCGCATCAACCATCGCGATGCGCTCGCCTATCCATCTGAGCACGGGAACTACGATTGAGTTGCCGAGCGCCTTGTAGCGCGGCGAATCGGCGCAAAGTTCCGCTGGCTTGCCCCGGTACGGCACGAGCGTGTAGCCGTCGGGGAAGCCCATCAGCCGCTCCCACTCCAACGGCATGAGCCTGCGCACGAGCGGCTGGATCGTCGTCGACCGCCGGGACCGCGGCTCGCCCAGCGATCACCATAGGCAGAGGGTCGTCCAAGTCGTCGAACTCAGTCGCCGTCGATCAGGAGCGTTTCGCGCCTTTTCCGCGCGTCCCGCTCGGAGGCAGGGAGACGATGCTGCTCCGTCGCTGCGCTTCCGCAACTCAATGTCAGGGCGGCATTCGAAGAGCGAAGACACTTCGCTGGCCGTCGCGGCGGAGTATTCCAGACGCCGCCTTCGCCGTCAAAAAGTACCTCGCTCGGCACAATCGTCTCCAGAACCACCGAGATGTCCAACAACGAAGACTCTTCTACGTCGCTGGGGAACTCCGAAGTACTGAGCGTCCAGCACTCGGTAGGCGAGACTATACCCGCATTCCGCCAGCTTCCCGAGGATGGCACCAAATGCCCGTCCTTTGTTCGACGACAGGACACCGGCGACGTTTTCCCAGACGACCCAGCGCGGGCGCTTCTCCTTAGCGATTTCGCAGAACGTGAGCGCGAGCCTTCCCTCGCTCGTCGTCGAGTCCCTTTCCTGAGCCCGCGAGCGAGAAGGTCTGGCAGGGCGTTCCGCCGACGAGGATGTCGATTTCTTCCTTCTTGAAGGTCTCGTTGTCATGGATTCTCGTCATGTCTCCCGAGGTTGGGCACGTCCGGGTAGTGGTGCGCGAGCACGGCGGACGGGAAGTCGGCCCGCTCTTGTAGTTGTGTTCGGGGTCGATCTCGCTGAACCACGCAGCCTTCCAGCCGAGCGGCTCCCACGCCACGGACGCGGCTTCTATCCCGCTGCATACGCTCCCGAATCTCACATCATAATGGTAAGGCGGGCACCCTCGCGTCGGTGAACCATTTGCGGGTGCAGGCTGCCTCAATGGTTAGCTGTACCAAAGGACAGCTACGATTTCCGACACGCACCGCTCATCCAGCAGTTCGCAGAGTCGGCGCATCTCGCACCCGCTCCCGTCTGTATGAAGAGGGAACGGTCGATTTTTCGAACGTATCACAAACGGTCGTTGCAACGAGGCTCCGGCGCTCCAGCCTTTGTCATCGAAGCTCACTGGCATAGTCGAAGTAGATGAAACTTATACTGGCGGAAAAGCTACTTGTGGTCGCTTTCCGGCAGGCTCCTAGAGGCCCCGAAGCAAGCGATCTGGACGAACGGAGAACACTTCGCAAATTCGGAGCAGCGTCGTCATGGTGATCGGGCGGCCAGCCTCAATTTGTTGCCAGTGTCGCGCTGAAAATCCACGCGAAATCATGTCTTCCTGAGTCCAGCCCTTCGTTTGGCGGAGGTTTTTAACTCGCATCCCGAGGACGCGGAAGAATCTAGTATGGCTGGCCACACCTTTTGTTTAACGACACACGAGCAATAACACCACGAGCAGAGTAGCTGTCCGCAGATTAGACTAAGCATTCATACGCAAAGGTTGTTCAGCATCCGTGAGCGACAGTCACAAGTCGGAGGCGGGTTGATATGAGAATGAAGTTATGGGGAAGCTGGTTCGGAATCATACTAGGACTGTTTATTGTGTTTAGTCCGTCCCTCAGGGCGCAGAATCCTGCTCCTCTGATAAACCAGCCGCTGGTGCCAACGGTTGTATTGCCAGGCGGATTAGGATTTATGCTGACAGTGAATGGCACAGGTTTTGTTTCGGGATCAGTGGTGAAGTGGAATGGAAGTACACGGGTGACAACCTTTGTGAACAGTTCACAATTGAAGGCTGCGATCACCGCCGCTGACATCGTGCTGGCTGGAACGGTCCCAATTACGGTGACAAATCCCGCTCCCGCTGGGGGTGTTTCCAACGTGGAGTTCTTCCAGGTCACGAACTCGGCGTCAACTGTCCTACTAAGCAGGTCGGACTTTCCAGCAGGTGGTCCCGTCACTTATATGGTTGCGGCCGATTTTAACGGCGATGGCAAATTGGACCTCGCGTTTGTCCACGGTGGCGGCAGTACACTTTCCGTGGTTTTGGGTAACGGCGATGGAACATTCCAGGCACCGGTCAGCTACGCAACCGGAAACGATTCAACACATTTGGCAACTGGCGATTTTAACGGAGACGGCAAACTCGATTTAGTGACGACTGACGGAGCGGACAACACTGTTTCGGTTCTATTGGGCAATGGCGATGGCACTTTTCAAGCCCGCTCCGCCCACAGTACTGGAACATTCCCTATCGCAGTTGCGACGGGAGACTTCAATGGAGACGGCAAGCTCGATCTGGCTGTGACAGATGCGTCAGCAAATACTGTCTCGATCCTTCTTGGCAACGGTGATGGTACCTTCCAGGCTCACGTTGACTACACGACAGGTCGCGATCCGCAAGCCGTGTTCGTCGCGGACTTTAATGCTGATGGCAAACTCGACCTCGCCGTTGGGAACCTTGAAGACAACTCTGTCTCCATTTTACTAGGTAACGGCAACGGAACCTTTCAAGCTCACGTGGATTACCCTGTATCATCGTTCGCTCAATGGGTTACTGCCGCTGACCTAAACGGCGATGGAAAGCTCGATTTGGCGGTTGCCAGCTTCAATGCAAGCATAGTCTCGGTGCTGCTCGGCAACGGAAATGGCACCTTTCAGACTCATGTAGACTACGCGACTGCCGGAACAACCGGGGCTGTGGCTATCGCCGATCTAAATGGAGACGGCAAGCTAGATTTAGTCACGTCTAATGGCCAGAACGGGTCATTCAACTCCTCCGGTTCTGTCTCCATCTTTCTTGGTAACGGAGACGGCACGTTTCAACCTCGCCTTGACTTCAATGCGGGGGGTTCTGAGGACGTGGCCATCGGTGACTTCAACGGAGACGGCAAGCTGGACCTAGCCATCGACGACTTACCTAACAGTTCCTTCTCCGTACTCTTGCAGGCTCCCACCGTGACAGGTCCAGGCGCGACACTTTCAGGAACAAATCTTACTTTCAGCAGCCAACCTGTCGGAAGTAGCTCTGTTTCGCAAAGCGTGATTCTTACCAACAATGGAGGTGCCTCCCTCGCGATTTCGAATATTGCCATAGCGGGGACAAACAGCGGCGACTTCACTGAATCGAGCACCTGTCCTGCAAGCCCCGCGACGCTTGCCGCAGGAGCAAACTGCGCTATCGCGGTTACTTTCCGACCCACTGCTACGGGAACCCGCAGCGCCTCGGTTACTGTCACTGATAACGCAGCCAACAGTCCCCAGAATGTGTCGCTGACCGGGGTTGCGACAGACTTTTCAATTTCTGCTGCGACAAGCAGTAATTGTCCGAGCGGTGGGAACTGTTCTCTGTCCGCGACGGCTACTGCGGGACAAACAGCGACTTATAATCTTCAGGTTGGACCTGTTAACGGCTTCACTGGGACTGTGACACTTGGTTGCACGGACGCGCTGGCGAAATCCACGTGCACAGTTTCTCCAACTTCCTCCACCGTGAATGGGACGACCGCTACCGCGTTCACGGTGACCGTGACAACGACCGCGAGTTCCGCATTGGGACCGCTCTCAACGCCAAGAACGTGGAGACCGCCGTTGCAGCCGATGCTGAATCTCCATATTTTGTTCGTATTGGCGTTGCTTCTTGCCGGTTTAATCGTTGCTGCACGGCATTCAGGCCGACGCCTTCTCCCTATTTCTGTGCTCCTAATCGTGAGCCTCTTGTGGATCGCCAGTTGCGGCAGTGGCAATGGTAGTAGTGGTGGAAACCCTGGGACACCCTCGGGCACAGTGACGATCACTGGTGCCTCCGGCGGTGTGAACCATTCGGTTTCCCTAAACTTGACGGTGAACTGATATTACGGAGAAGTGGTTCATTTCTTGGGCGATACGCTAAGTTCGGTCGGAACTGATGGGTTCCGGTAGTATAATTTCGCAATGTCGCTCCACAACAACACCGTCCCGCAAGTCCTCTACAACACGCCAGACCCACATTCGCAGCCGTCCGAACTATACAAGATCAATGGCACTGTTCTTGCAACCGCAACTGACCCGGTGAAGTGTTGGGTTATCCACGAAGAGCATGGCGTTTGGGACGAGGCGACGAAAAGGTTTGAGAACAGGGCTACGACTCTGTTGCCAAATGAGCCGCAGCATGGCCTCTCACTTGACGACCTTCACGATGAAATCAAGAAGCAGGTCATGGTGCGGGTTCGAGGTGGGTTCAAGTATCAGATGGAGTGGTACCCTTACGAGCCGCCGTTCTTTCGCAAGTACGAAATTGCACCAGACGGAACGAAGAAACGGTATCTGTAGTTCGGAGGAGGATTAGATGGCGGTTCCACCACCCACAACCAAATGTGAAATCTGCGGCACGCCAACCAACGCTAGTTTCGGCTCTCCCGGGAATCTGCATTATTACTGCGAAGAACACAAGAATGCACTGTTCACACAGGTGACTGGAAGAGCGCCCAAGAAAACACCGAAACCTGAGAACTAGTTTGGCCCAAGCACGACCCAGTTGGTCATCTCGCGGCCGACGGAACGGTTCACGTCTTCCACTCAGGAATCATCAAGAGCTTGGTACGTGCCGGGGGATTTTTCGACGGCAATCGGTTAACCTTCCATGTCGGTGGGTATGGCGGTGTGCAGCTTCCACTAGCCTGCGGCTGTATTTCCTTGTCGCCTCGTCCATCGCTCACTCCTCCTGCGAAGGCTTCCGCGATTCGTCCCGATCAAACCTGAGAACCAAGGTGTTCCCCTCGACCGAGAACCCACCGGGCTTGAGGCCCTTTCCCAAGGCTTCGCGGATCATCTCCACCTCGTCCGGCTCCAGCGCTTGGATGTACACGTCCTCGCGGACAAGCCGGGGGCGAAGCAGCCTGCTCCTCCATTTCTGCGTCAAAGCGAAACTCATTCCAGTCGTAGCCATCGTCGTCTCCCTCGCACCTATTCCCACATGGGGTCTCCGTCGCAATCCTCGTAGCTTTCGTCTTCTTCCGGCTCATCCTCATAACCGGACAGGTCGTCCTCGTCGCCGTTGACGGCGATGTGATGGCTGCGCCATGAGTCGGACTCGGGATCGCGCTCGCAGTGTTCGTCGTGCCAACGGGCGTCGTCCTCGTTCTCAACCAGTTCCCCGCAGCCGTCGCAGTAGATGCCGTTGCCCCGCTTCGCCTCGCGGATGGCTTCCCTTTCGGCGTCCTTGCGGTCGTGCCATTCCTGATCGTGCTCCTCGTACATCGGCTTGAAGCCGGGGCACTCGTGCGCTGGCTCGTTCCAGTGGATGACGGCTTCGCGGCACACCGGGCAGTTGGGCAGCTTGGTGTAGCCCCGCTCCTTCCCGGCGAGCCACTGGGCGTAGAGGTTGGGATAGCGATCCTTGTTCAGGAGCGGGCGCTCGGGACGGGCTTCGCGGCGCAACCGTATTAGTTCTTGTTTTTGCCGTTGATCTCGCTTCGCAGCCTCAATGATAGGGTTGGTTGTTAGCGTGTCATCAAACAGTACTTTACCCATAGCCCTAGTTCTCATGGGTATCTCCGTACTGTTCGGTTTCAGTTTTTGCTTCTGCTTCTACAACAATAAGCCCAGCACATTCTTCCTCGCGCCGCAGCGCGGCGCAAGAAGCTGCTGTCTCGGCTAGTAGTGCAAGCTGCAAACTCTCACCTGAAAGACTTATATCCAAACTGATAAATCTTGCTTTATATCTCCCCTTCAACTGCATCTGAACAGTGCGGGACTGTTGAGATGCTGTGAGGCTACTGTTGAGATGCTGGTAGGGTTCACTGTTCACATGCTGTGAGGCTGACTGTTCAGATGCAGTTGGGGCACTGTTCAGATGCAGTTGGGTGACTGTTGAGATGCTGGTAGGGTTAAAACTCATCTTCGTCCCCAGCCGCCACGGACTTAGCCTTTTTGTTGGGCTGGTTCTTCGCGCTGAACCACCCCTTCTTGGGACGCGACTTGTAGCGCGGCGGGCGTACCACATTCTTCGTCTGCGAGGGACGCTGGTGGCTCGCGATCATCTCGGGCACGATCCGGTACATGGCGTGCTCCACACCGTTGTCGTCCTCCCACGAACGCGACTGAACCACGCCGTCCTCGCGGAACTTCTTGATGTCTCTGTGAACTTGCGACTCAGACTTGCCAACACGCAGACCGATCTTCCACTGGCTCATATCGCACCAGCCGAGCATATCGTCCTTGTACGGGCAGTCGGGCGGAACGTAGGCATCCTCGTTGGTTCTCAGGCTGTACGTGATGGCAAGCAGGACGAATCTCCTGCCGGGGTTGTGGTCGTACCAATCACTTTCCATCACCTGAATGACGAGAGAGTTCTCTTTCTTCGCGACTGACTTTTTCAGACGCGCCAGTTGTTCCTTCTTGGTTTCTGGTTCCGTCATCGCGTTCTCCCTTTCGGTTCGAGCGCCGTATAGCGCTTAGGCTTCGGTCCGCGTTTTCGGCGCGGGACCGCGAATCGTCTCGCGGCTTTTCTGACGAAAGACTCGGACACACCGAAATCCCTGCCGATCTGTTTTTGGCTGAGGTCCGTGCGGTCCGCGAGCACCGCTACCAGCCGGGACAAGAATTCTGCCTTTGTGGCGTGCAAGCCTTCCTTGAGTGTCTGTATTGGCATTTCGGTTTTCCTCTCTACAAATGGCAAACCGTAGTTGGAATTTCGCTATGAAGAGCTACAAATTGGGGCGAGGGTGTCCGATTTCTTCTTGTTTATTGGGATTTTCGGCAGGTCGGAAAATCGCTAGTTACTCGTTGAGATGATCTTTGGTTTGAAATCCACTGGTCGAGACCGACAGGGGATTCCGGTCTCAAACAGAAATCGAGTGCCGCTCAAATTCGCAAGAATACTGGGATTTTCATGACGTCGCTTAGGGGGCAGCGCAACGCCGTACCGCAGGGCTGATGGCTGGACTGACAATCTTCCCTCAAACACCCCGATTTTCGTCTGATTCCTCCCAACGCAGTATTTCACTGTGTGAATGCCTGCCAGGTAGGCTCAAGCCCGATGCTGATTCACGGGAAAATTCATCTCGATGATTTTGCCCCGCAAGGGGCCGCAATGCTGGGCACAAGCCGTCCAGCCATAGGAGGACACAATAAATGTCTACCACGTGTGAATGACCGACCGCATTGGAGCCACAGCGAAGGAAGCCGCGCCCATTGCGGGCGTGATCCTGTTCTCCCGCCCAGAATCCGTGGCGGCGCAAGGACAAAAGCCTGCGGGCGCTGGAGATCAGCCCGCCGCGTTGCAAATTCCTTCAAGCAGTATTAAGGTTCAATCTGCATTAGCGCAGCCTTGCAACAGAAAGTCGAGAAAGTCCATGTCTCGACGCTCTGGTCAGCGAGGTCATTTGGTAAAGCAGTCCGGCTGGTGGAGAGTCAGGTTTCGACTCGATCAGCCGGGCGTAGAAGCACGCAAGCTTGTATCGGTCAAAGTCGCTCCCGTCAGCCTCAAGCTCTCGCGCCCTGACCTTGAGCGCCGCGCTGCGGAGATCGTCAACCGTGAGGGCGCTAATTCTGAGGAGCGATTCGACCGGATCGTTCTCGGTGAGGGTGCGACCTTCAGGGAGCAAGCCAAAATCTACTTGCAGGAGGCGGTCAGCCGGAACCGCAGGCCCATCAAAGACCCCACATCAGTACGCGGTGCCATTCGTAAGTGGATTAATCCCATTATCGGTGATGTGCCCCTTTCGATGGTGGATAACCTCACCGTCAAGCCTCTCGTGCGAAAACTGGTTGAAGGCGGGCTTGATCCCGAGACCGTCAACAAGTATGTGCGGTATGTCAAGCAGGTCGTGAAGTCCAAGCTCGCTCCAAACGGGGAGCCGCTATATCCGCGTGTGTGGAACGCTGAGGTGCTGGACTTGCCCGTTGTCGTCTATCGCAAGCAAAAGCGTCCGGCGCTGAAGTCCGATGGAATCAATTCGCTGATCGCCGCCGCAGAATCCGACGTTGAACGTTTCCTGTACGTTTTGCTCGCTGCGACGGGACTGCGAATCTCGGAGGCATTAGCACTGGAGGCTCGTCACTTCATCAACGGCGGTCTCACGATCAAAGTCGAGCAGCAAGTGGATAAAGACTGCCCGCAAATTCTCGACTACGTAAAGACCGACGCGTCTTACAGGGAGATCGACCTGCATCCCGATGTCGCTGCCTACCTGCGTCCCTTTGTCATCGGAAAGTCCGGACTGATCCTGCACACGGAGAACAACACTCCTTACCTTTATGGTAATCTCGCAGAAGATTGGCTCGACCCTAAGCTAGCCAAACTGGGACTATACGAGGAAGGACTCGGTTGGCACGGTTTTAGGCGCTTCCGAAATTCGTGGCTGAGGAAGCAGCGAGTGCAGGAAGATCATCGCTTGCATTGGATGGCGCATAAACCGAAGGACATGGGCGAACTATATTCGGCGCTTAAAGAGGAACTCCCCGCAAGGCTCGCGGAGGCGGAGCGAGTCGGCTACGGTTTTGTGTCACCAGCGGAAGTTGTTCCAAATGTTCCAAAGAAAAGACAGCGTCGGAGTAACAGAAAAGTTCCTGCAACTGGTATAATCGTTAACAGGATGAAGGAAACGAGGGGCGTGTAGCTCAGCTGGGAGAGCACCTGCTTTGCAAGCACGCCGAGCCATTCCAACCTTTCCATTCTGTGCTTTGAATTAGCAACATTTACAACAACTTGGGGAATCTGCTTTTCGCTCAAAGCTAAACCCAAGCGCTAGAATCCAGTAGTATTTGGCACAGTTTTGGCACGGTGACGGTGGGGGAGAGCACCTGCCTGAGAAGCAGGTGTTCTCCTTGGGGTACACGGGAGGTTCTGGCGCGCATTTCTCTACCAGGCGGACGCACCGATAGAACCTGAGGCGGTAGGCTTTCGACCCACGGCCCTTCGGCGTCCAGATCAGTGGTCCCCTTGCAAAATCTGCTCCCCTAAGCTCCCTCGTATTTCTTTGTCAGCGCAGTTCCCAGCTCTTCCCTTGTTCAACCCTTTCCCTATAGATACGTACCTGCTTCGGGCCCAAATATCGCGGCACGGATGGGAAGCCGACAAAGCGCTCCCAAATCGCTGAAAACACTTTTCTGCACGGTCAGGATTCATGGCAAGCGCGGCGGCGATTTGTGAATGATAACGTCCTTTATCATGCACAAATTCTCTTTGAAGAAGAGACGTAATTTGTCCAGTTTCAATGCAGCTTTTAGGCGCGGAAACCGAATTCCGAGAACGCCTTTTTACACCACTTCGGATAGCTCCAGTGGATGGCTATGATGATATTTTCACCAGACGTGCCACCGTCGGATCATAGATATACTGCGTAATTGTCCCGTCCTTTATGCGCTCGACCAGCTTCGTTCACAACAAAAAGAGGAACGAGGAACCATTCGCGCGGTTTGACCGGGTTGCCGAAGCGATCCCTGATTTCAATATCCAACTGCGCGGGATCGAACACACGATGAATCACGTTTTCGAGCTTAATTCGGTTGATGTTGTAGAGCTCATAAGTGGCGATGACTTCCACGTCGGCCATCAGGAAGGTCGGGTCCAGGTTCGCGTTCGCGATGCGTGTCTCGACCTTGCCTCCTGTGACGCCGATCTTGTGTAGAACATCGCGGTTGGCCGCGACAACCGGATGGTCCGACTTGCTACGCAGAACATAGATCGTGCCGCTTGCCAGATCGTCGTCAGCGGGCTCCTCGGCGAACAGCGGCCCAGTATCGGGATTGGTGATGAGCCGTCCCGCCGCGTCGCGGTGAAGCGCGCGCTGGAAGGAGCGCATCAGCAAATTGCTCTCGGTTCCGTTGTCGTAGATGACACGCAAGCGGCTGTCACGACGGTCATATTGCGTCCTGAAATCCTCACCCACCTCGGCGACGTAGGCGATCTGACCCTGGACAATGAAGTACTCGCCCTTCTGAATCTCGGCCATCTTGATCTCGTCCATGGTCTGGACCGGGAGCGTATGTCGGACGCCGGACTTCAACTCTCTCTTCACCCGTTCGAAAAACGGCTTGAACTTCTCGAAGTCCTCGCAGACGGTGCGATTGGCGATTTCCTCGGCCGCGCGTTTGTCAGCGCTCTTGCGGACGTGCCGCAGTTCGGTGATGCCGCCGGTACCCGCCGCTCCCTCCAGCTCGGCCAGCAGCTCGTCTTCGTCAATCGTCCCCGCCGACGCGGTGGCGACAATCTCCGTGCCGGAGAGCAGCCCTTGATGATCCAGCGACGCGAGCAGCGAACGACACTCCTCAAGCGCACGCAGGCGATCAAGGCGCACGGCATACAGCCGCTCAAAAATGTCGCGATCTTCGCCATGTTGCGGGGCGCGACCGTGTTTCTCGACAAACCGCTGTATCTCCTCGAATCCGGCGATGATGCGCTCCTCGCGGGGCGAGCGTCCGCCTTTCTTCTGCGGCTCCGCGAAGTCGTCCAGTTCCGAGCGCAGTTCGTCGAGGTCGATGTCACTCATAGCGACCCTCATCCTTGTAGCGGACAAAGGCGGCGGCACCTTCGGCCATCCGCCTTTCCCAGGCATCCTGCGAGGTGAGCGAGGGGAGCCGTCCCCGTTCCTTCTTGAACCTGAAGGCGCGCACGGCAAGCTCCTTCGCTTCCTCCGGCGTCAAGCTCGTGCGCTTGGCAGCAATCGCCGCCGCGACCTGTTTCAGGCTGTCCTCGCTCATGGTCTTTGCGAGGATCGCATAGGCTTCGCCGAACGGGTTGATACGGTCGATCAGGTCGATGTCGAGTTCTCGCACATCCATGGCAAACCTGCGCACGCCGTCGATCAGGGCGGTGTTGGCAGTCTGCTCGGCGTCGTCCCCGCCGCCGGTCGCAAGCTGCTTGGCTTGTTGTGTCAGATTGAGGGCGGCAATGGCGTGCTGGCGCACGGCCTCCTGGTCTTCGTCGTCAAGCTCCGGGTATTTGTCCTTGATGATCTTGCCCATGCGCACCTGCGTCAGCTCCTCGGGCACGAGTTCCTCGTCGAACAGGCCGCGCTCAAGGGCGGTCTTGTCCTGAACGAAGGCGGCAATAACTTCGTTCAGATCCTCCTGACAGATGCGCGTGGCTTCCTTGCTCTTGGGTTCGGCGAGCCCTTTGATCTCGATCTGGAAATGCCCCGTCTGCTCGTTGAAGCCGACATTGCATTTGTTGGGGTCATAGCCGCCTTCGCCGTAATCGAAACCGGGGCTAGGTCCGCTCTCCTGGTGCTTTGGCTTGAACTCAAAGCGCGGCGCAAGCACCTGCTCCATCAGCAGGCTCGCCGCGATGGCCTTCAGCGTGTCGTTCACCGCCTCGGTGACTGCTTCTTCGGAGGCGTCCGGCTCGGCAATCAGGTTCGTGAAGCGCGCGCGGGTCTTGCCCGGCGCGTCGCGGGTCGCACGGCCGATGATCTGCACGATTTCGGTCAGGCTCGACCGATAGCCGACCGTCAGCGCGTGCTCGCACCAGATCCAGTCGAAGCCTTCCTTCGCCATGCCGAGCGCGATGATGATGTCCACATAGTCGCGGTTGTTCTTCTGCGCCGGGTCTTTCAGCGCGGCGGAAACGCGGTCGCGTCTGGCGGGATCGTCATCGACCAGGTCGGCGATGCGCAGCACGCGCCCTTCCGGCGTTTTGACGAGCTGGAATCCGGTCGCGGGGTCAATCCCTTGCCACTCGCCCAATGCCTCGATGATGTGCTCCACTTCCCTGATCTTGTCCTTCGTGCTCTCGCGCGAATTGACGTTCGGAATGTGGATGATGGTTTTCTCGGCCGGGTCGAGCACCTTGAGGATGTCATCGACATAAGAGCCGCTATAGAAGAAGTAGCCGATGTCGAGCTGCTTCAGGTATTCGTAGCCGTTGAGCTGTTCATAGTAGGTGTAGGTGACGGTGTCGAACTTCGCCTCGTCCTGCGGGGCGAGCACGGCCTCGGCGTCGCCCCGGAAGTAAGAGCCGGTCATCGCCACGATATGCACGCGGTTACGGGCGATGAACTGGCCAAGATGCAGGCCGAGCTTGTTGTCGGGGTTGGCCGAAACGTGGTGAAACTCGTCCACGGCGATCAGCCGGTCGTCGAACGTCTCCACGCCAAATTCATCGACTGCGAAGCGGAACGTCGCGTGGGTGCAGACCAGCACCTTGTCGCCGCTCTCAAGAAACGCCCCAACTGCCTTGACCTTTCCGCCGTTGTCCTCGCCGGGCGCGTTGCAGAGGTTCCATTTCGGCTCCACGCGCCAGTCTGCCCAAAAGCCGAACTTGGTCAGCGGCTCGTCGTGGAAGCTCGCGCCGATGGCTTTTTCCGGCACGACGATGATCGCCTGCTTGAGCCCTGATTGTGCAGCTTGTCGAGCGCGATGAACATGAGCGCACGGCTCTTGCCCGACGCGGGCGGCGACTTGATAAGCAGGTATTGCTCGCCGCGCTTTTCATAGGCGCGCTCCTGCATCGGCCGCATGCCGAGCGCGTTGGACTTGGTCGAGCTGCCATTGCGGGCATAGGAAACCGAAATGGAGGGAACTGATTTCATCTCAATGGTCATGCGCCTGCCTCCGCCTTTTGTTTCCTGGCCGGTCCCGCAGACGCGGTCATTTTGGTGTAGAGATCGAACAGCTTTTCCAGCCGCTCGGTGTCGTTCTTGAAGCGGCGACCGATATAGATGCGCTCCAGCACCTCGTCATTACGCTCATGCGCCGCGCGCAGGTCGGCGGGCATGTTGTCGGGGTCGTAGAGATCGGCGATCGTTGCCGGGAAATAGTGCTCACGCGCCAGCAGGATGTCCTCGGCGCAGCGCGTGAGATCGGCTTTGTTCTTCTCGGTTAACATCGGGACGGGAAACGTGTTCCAGCCGAGCGTGTTGGAATACGAGAATCGCATTTCCAGACGCACGCAAACGGTGGCAATCCAAACCCAATGCAGGCGTGATCCTATGAGGGCTGCATTCCAAAGCTCTGAATCGTAAAGAGCAAAGCACTTATTTGAGGCGATGCAGTCTGAAGAAACGAAGTCGAATGGCAGATATTCGCGATTTTCTGAGCTTACGCCAGCGACAAAGATAGAACTTTCTCTTGCGACCCCGCCAATCTGCACAAACCTGTGCGGTCTAGATGCAAAGTCGCGAGTCGATTGAGCCTGCGAAAGTCTACGGTTCTCCGAAACCCTTGTGAGTCTGTCAGCAATAAATGTATTGGTTCGTGCCTCATCAGCGTCAATATCTTCGATCCACAAGCAATAACGTATTTTTCCACTGATAAGTTCATCGGCTCCGATGAAACGCTTCACGTACTTCGACGTTCGGTCGTTGGCAAGAAGTGATTGCGCCTCGTCGTTGGCAAGGAACAGATACCCCCCGTCACGCGGCATATTCCCGAACAGCATCTTTGCCTGCTGCCCGATAGGGTCATTAGTCTTGGCCACTACCTCAGATCGGTTTGGAACGAGATATGGGCCAATTATTGAGCACTCACGAACAAGATCATCGTCAAAAAGTCTTTTCGGCGAATTGGACTGTCTTCCCAATCCGACGATTATGACCGTGACACCAGCATTGTGGCTGGCCAAATTGCTCCACTTGAATGAGATATGTGCGAAGGGAATTTCCACACCTTCGCCAAAAACAATAGGCCAGATGTCTGAAGCTTGCTGGCCTTGGCAAATGCTGTTCGTCGTGACGAATGCAGCAACAGCGTCCGGCACTTGCTTGGCGTAGTCTAGATAGCGAGCGATCCAGCCCGATACAAAATCAGTGATCTTTGCCAAGCTTGGATGCTTCGCCCACGCATTCGCCAAATCAGACTTTTGTTCTGACGTTTGCCACTTGCTGCCCTTGTATGGCGGATTCCCGCAGATGTAGGTCTCGCCACCTTCGTTCTCGAAGTCGATCTGTGCTTGATCCAGTGGTGTGCTGAACAGGTCATCCGCTCGCAATTTCACGCCCGTCCCCGTCGGCGGACAGATGCTCAGCCAGTCCAGCCGCAGCGCATTGCCGCAGGTGATCCAGTTCTGCTTGTCAAGCGGCAAAAACTCGGCCAGAGCTAACTTCTGCCCGCGATAGAGCACGTCGCACTGGTACTCGGCGATGACGAGCGCGAGACGCGCGATTTCCGCCGGGAAGTCGCGCAGCTCGATGCCGCGAAAGTTGGTCTTCGGAATTTCGGAGCGCCGATCCGGTTCGCCGCGCCGCTTGTTGATCTCGGCCTCGATCGCCCGCATTTCCTTGTAGGCAATGACGAGAAAGTTGCCCGAGCCGCAGGCCGGATCGAAGACGCGAATTCTTGCCATACGGTTGCGCAGGTTCAGGAGCATGCGGTGATTGTCGCCAGCCTCCTGAAGCTTCGCGCGCAGGTCGTCGAGGAAGAGCGGGTTCAGCACCTTCAGGATGTTGGGCACGCTCGTGTAGTGCATGCCAAGCGCGCCGCGCTCCTCGTCCTCCGCAACCGCCTGGATCATCGACCCGAAGATGTCCGGGTTGATCTTCGTCCAGTCCAGATTGCCGATATGGAGCAGATAGGAGCGCGCGATCCGACTGAACCGCGGCACATCCATGCTGCCTGAGAACAGGCCGCCGTTGACATAGGGAAAGGCGTCGGCCCATCGCGGTATTCCGGCGCTCGCCCGATCCTCGATCTTTGTGTTCATGGCACGGAACAGTTCGCCGATCACCTCATGGGTGTTGGACGAGTCCTTCGCGCTCATCTGCGCGATAGTATCGGTGAACAGACCGGTTCCGTTGAAGATGTCGGTGTCCTCGGCGAAGAAGCAGAAGATCAGCCGCGCCATGAAGTGATTCATGTCGTGGCGGCGCTCGGCCGTGCCCCATTCGGGGTTGTCTTTCAGAAGCTCGACATAGAGCCGGTTCAGGCGGCTGGTTGCTCTGATGTCGAAGGCGTTTTCAGCGATTTGCCTGACGGTGGTGATGCCGGCGAGCGGCAGGAAGAAGCCGAAATGGTCGGGAAAATCCTTGTAAGCGCAGGCGACGGTTTCGCCGCTCGCCAAGTCCTCGGCCTCAAAGTCCACGCCGTCGGTCGCCAGGATGAACTTCGCTTTGGCTTTGGCGGTCGCGGGGCTCTCCTTCAGCGCCGTTAGCGTCTTCGTGACCTGTCCCGTGTCGCATGTGGCGATGTGAATGTTGTTGGTCTGAAGAACACCGCCAAGGTCGGACTTGTTCGAGGCACCGGCGCGCAGCCTCTTGATCGTCGTCTCCTTGTTGCCGAAAGCTTCGAGGAAGGCATACGGAAAGTTCTCGGGAGTCAAACGGCTGATCCGCCAGTTGCGAGATGGCTTCTTCGATTTCAACGGCGTTCAACTGACGGGCCTCCCTGTCTCACTCGCTATCGCTCAAGCCGCACTCGGAGTCGGCGCGCTCGCTCGCGAAATGCGTCTTCGCCGCCCTCAAGAATATCGCACACCGCTCTGCGAATATCGCCGTCTTCCAGACCACCAGCGACGTAAGTAATTGAAGGCAGACCTTGCGCCGGATGTGGGCCTGACTCGGCGATGATGATCTGATCTGCGTCCGTGTTGATTACGAGATTCGCATTGTGAGTGACCATAATCACTTGACGCTTGGTCTTGGCCTTCGTGAACAGTGACACCAGTTCATCGAACACCGACTTGGGGTCCAAGTTTTCTTCTGGCTGATCAATTATCAACGGACGGTCGTCAGCTTCGTCTAGTGCAAGATATAGGAGCAGCAAGACGATCCCCCGTGTACCAGGGGATAACTTGCGAATGTCAACCCCGTCGTAAGAAATCTGATATCGAACAGAGATGTGATTGGTGCTGAACAACCACTGTGCAAACTGCCTTGACCAGGCACGGAATTCCTGTTTTTGCGTAGGAACATACGGCGCGTGCGCAAGCAGGTCCTTCCAATACTTTGTGATGAACTGGGCCATCGCCGCCTGAACTGCCGCCGAGCTTCCCGTCTCCCAAGCCGGTTTCAGTTCAGAGTTCGCAAGCTTGATCAGCGAGCCGCGACCGTAAAACGGCCCGGATTTGCGACAGTCTATCAGCTCTTCCTCTGCGAAGCCGCCCCAAGAGTCTGCATCGACAACGCGCGTGACCGAAAAGCTAAGTTTCCGTAATGTTCCCAATGAACCGGCTAGTCGATCCATGAGTGGTGCATATAGAGCCACAAGTGCGTTTTGTTCGCTAACGATTGCGTCGAATACTCGACCGTAAGATGCTTCACGCTCAGTCTGGAGTGCCTTTCGACGTGCCGTTGCGCCCTGTGCATCGGCTAATCGCGTCTCAACCGCCTTCAGCGCGATGCTCTCTTGAGCGATGCGCGAGGACACGACACCATATTGATTGCGTACGACCGTGTCCGCACTGATAAACTGCTCGAGCCGCTCCATCTCGGCCTTGAGCGTTGCCAGCCTAACCGTCGCCAAGTCTTCTCCATCAGCAATAAGCGGGACGTTCGGGTCTCCCCGAGGTGGAGCAGCACCGTTGATTTTCGCGATTTCTTGATCTGCCCAAACAATGTAATCTGCCAACGCTTTGTCGACATTTCCCCTATAGACAAGCATGAAGTCGTCCCATTGCGCAGCGCTAAGTCCGCTTCCGGGGTGGCGCGTCTGTAATTCCCGCAGCATCTCAGGTGCCTTCGCTGCGCGCATGTTTTTCACCTCATCCTGCATTGTGAGGAATGTGCGCCGTTGGTTGCTGAAACTCTGTATCTTCCCGTTGAGAGCTTGTGCCGCGCGGCTCAATTCTGCATGACGCTTCGCTTGTGCCTCTGTACCCTTGACGATCAACTTGGCAAGATCCGCGTTATACCCTGCGATCAAGTTGCGCTTCTGTGCGACTTGTTGGTCGTAAGCAGTAACAAGACCCTCCTTCTCTAATTCTTCTGCGATCCGTTCTGAGGTCGATGCTATTGCCTCATCCTCGCGCTGACGCGCCTGCTGAAAGCGCACGGTCCGGCTTTCAAGAAGTTCCACGAAGTTCATAGCGCCCTCTCGCGAATCTTCTGGGTGAGCCTCAAAAATGACGCGCTCGACCTCCCGGATCAACCCTTCCGAAGCTCCCTTTGAAGAACACAACTCCTCAACGAACTGTTGCGAGAGATACCGCGCACGTGGATAGGCCATAGGATCGTTTGCGTCCCTTCCGTCCAGCGCCCGCGTGACTGTATTTCCGCCTCCCCATGTCAGGGTCACGTGAGCGTTGCCGATTAGCGTTCGTGCGCGAACTAAGAACGAAGGGCTAATATTCTCGTCGGCATTCCAAGCCGACCACATGATCGCGTCGCAGCCAGAGGCAACTACGTCTGCCAAGGCGGTTTTTCCCGATCCGCGGGCCCCGATGATGGCCACGAGTCCGGGATTGAGGGGAATGATCGGTGTGGCTGCCCAGGACGCGCCCGTGATCTGGACCTGTGATATGACTTGGGAAGGCAAAGCGTGGTAAGGCGGCTCCGCTCCGACAAAAGCCCGACCAGCTGGATCAATACAGGCCTGACGCAGTGCATCGAAAGTAGGCGTACCCTTGATCCACGAGAACCGGTCATTAGTTGGTCGCCCGGTTGAAATCTGATCATGCGCATCGCTGCCGTGGAGACAGGGCTTGCAACCGTTGTAGCGCGCCCGAAGCTCGTCGACACTAGCGGAGCGCTGGCCTAGCCAGAACTCGCGTTGCGCTGGACTGCTCGCGAAGATGATGTGGGAGAATTTCTCGATCTCTTGTCGCACTGTCGCGTCGGCGGCCTCACGCACACCTGATGTGCCATCGGTCTCGTTGCCCACTACGGCGATCAGGATATTCTTCTTCGCCCAATCGCTCTCGCCATAAACCTTGCGCAGCTGGTCGAAATTGACTTTAAACTGGGTAGCGCCGTGCGCGAGCGCGGCTCGATCATCCGTTATCGCGGGATCGGCGCGCTTGCCGAGTCGGATTAAGTCGTCACGATTACAGTCAAAGCGGTCGCCGTGCGCATGAAACTGAAGGCGTGTTAGGATGCGTCGGACCTCCGCGAGATGATTGGCATCTTCCGGGCTAACAAGAAGATGAAGGTTGACAAAGCCTGATCTCGCGGCGACATCAAGCCTAACCTCGATGTTAGGGAAAATAAGCTTGATATCTGGGAGCCGACCGGCTGTTTTTTGCCGAATCACCTGTTCGTATGTGTCGGTGACGTAATAGTCTGTAACGGCAATTGCTTCGATCCTGGGCGTGAGTCCCTCCAGCGTCGAGAGGTAGTTCCCCCACGGATCGCCACCACCGAACTGGTTATTGAGGATCGTTCCGGGCGCGTGAATGTGAGGCTCCCAGCGCCGCCATTCCGATCCTCGATTGAACATAGCTCCCCTCTTTACGCGCGGTCTCCCTTTGCATTGAGCGCAGTCAGCCTTATAACCTGAATTGATAACTTCTGGCGGCGCGGCAAGCTTATGGTATGCAAAAGTTGAATGCTCAGCAATCCATCTTCCACCCAAAGCGAAGGCTTAGGTGCGAAGAGTTTCAAGTCTGGAAGCTCACCGTGCGTGACGACCACTCAGCATCGCTCGTCTGCGATGACGGCAACGACCACATCGTCTACACAGAGCATATCGAGTACACCGATTTCCCGCTTAATGAAATCACTCTCTACTTCGCGAACAATACGATTTATCTGCCAAGCGAGCATTGACACGAGGGGGCGCGCCGACAATATCGGCGCGCTTTTCCGCAACGCTTACGCATTATCTTTAAGGCGTTTCGCAACTTCGACCACGAACTCCGACGGCCCGTTGTCGAATCGCCTCCCATACTTATTAATCGTAAAGCCCGAAAATGTAATATGTACTTCGTGTCGCGATCGCGTCAGGCCGACGTAGAAAAGACGTCTTGGTTCTCGCTTGCTTTCGATGGTCTTCGCCGCCCAAGAGGGCATTCGCCCCTGCTCCATTCCCATCATCACGACAACATCGAATTCCAATCCTTTCGCACTGTGAAGCGTGATGAGATTAAGATGGTCCGGCGAACCTGCCTGACCGCCCAGACCGGCTACGGTCAATTCTTTCAACTTGCCATCTTTCCCGCAAACGCGCATTAAATTGGTGACGGCCGCAGTCTCATCCCGCAACGTTGCTTCTCGTTTCAGGGCTGGCGCTAAAATCCTCTCATACATTTCCTGTAACCATGCCGCTGCTGCAATGTCCGGCGTCCGGTGTGAAAAAAGGAAACTCGTAAGGGCGATCTTCAATCGAAAAAGTTCGGACTCAGTTCGCACACTCGAATTGAAACCTTCCCATACCCGAATGAGACCGGACAGACGAGGAGAACCCGTTTTCCATCCTCCAGCACACCATGCGGCGCACTCCTCAAGCCAGCGAGTTAAAGGGGTCTTCGCGTACGGTCCGCCCTTGTCCACGCGAATGAACTTCATCCCTGCATCTCGTACAACTTCCTCGATGACATCTCCGTCGTTTCTGTCGAGATACAGCACAGCGACATCTCCGATTCTGCGTTTCGCGCCCCTACCAATCGCGCGTGGGATTATCTCTTTGCACATTCGTTTTGCCTGCTCCTGCAAACCATCCGGGCATTTATAAAAGTTGATTATTCCTGCGCGCTCTTCACTTGCCTTGTACCCGCGAACCTCTCCAAGTGCCACTTCAGAGGCATCGATGATCTTCTGGCCGCTGCGATAATTGAACCGCAGATGAACCTTTTCCACGTTTGGCATCTCGGACAGCTCTCGCAGCAGGTCCGGATTAGCTCCTGTGAATCCATAAATCGATTGATCCGGGTCTCCAACAGCAAACAAGCGGATACCTTCATCGAAACACAGCGCCAGTACAATCCGGTGCAACGGCAAGCCCAAGTCCTGGTATTCGTCGACCACCAAAATTGGAAACCGAGCGTGAAGAGCACGCCGCACCCAGGCATTTTCCTCGATTAGTCGTAGGCCGAGCAGCATCATGTCATCGAAGTCGACCAACCCCCTGCCGCGCAGGCGCGCCTCGTACCGTTCGATCAGTTCCGCCATATCCTTGTCATCGCCGCTCCACAATGCGGATTGTCGGTCGAGATGCGTTCGTCGGTACTTGTCAAAAATCGTCCGCCCTCCTGGAGGCATTTCGCCGTGCACTTCTGCGAAAGCCTCTTCGTAGATTTTCTCTTGTTCGGACGGAAGAGCCACCGCGACTGTATCGGGAATATCGATGCCCGCAAGCCGGGCGTACGGTATTACGACATTCTTTAGACAAAACGAATGTAGAGTGCCGACGAATACGCTCCTGCCCTCGCTGATCCCCAACTTCTCCAAACGTCTTCTAAGTTCGCCGGCACATTCGCTGTTGAACGTAATGCAGGCAATGCCTCGCGGCGGCTGGACGTCTTCGCTCAACATCCGCGCCATCTTGATTGTTAGTGTCTTGGTTTTACCGCTGCCTGGACCAGCGAGGACCACACAATGCCCCTTCGATTCGTGCGCACTCCATTGTTCTGGGTTGTGGCGAAGCTCGTCGGCCGCAGTAAGATATGGCCTTTTCATACTAGCGGCATCGCGTGGCGACATATTTAATGGCCTTCTCGATGTAAGTCGGGCAATCCTTTGACTTCATGTTTCCCGCCAGACGTTGCGCGAACCGTCCCTTCCCGATTTTCTCGATGTCGCTGAGCATCTTCTCGGGGTCCAATTCGTCGGGATTCTTCCGCCAGTTCTCGGCGCGATCCTTCGCGGATTGAGACCCGGTCAGTTCAATCAGCGTCTTGCAGATGCTCTTGTGCCGTCCACACGTGAAAAGGTCCACTTCGAACGTGTATTCATTCACGAACAGTCCACAACTCGGCGCGACCTCCAAAAGCTCGGCTCGATCCTTACCCTTGAGCTTTTTCTCGGCAACCAAATGCAGCAAGAGATCGAGGATGCGCTTTTCCCCCAAGTTCTTTTCGCCCTCTTGTGGATCATAATCCGTGAGCACAGCAAACGGTATGTCCAGCCCGCTGGGTCCCAGCAGCTTTACATAAGGGGCAAAATTGGTGCCAGCCACGGAACACACAGTGATTCCAATTTCATCGAAGTCGTAACCTGCAAGCTTTCCGAGCGTCGGCACGACATACATTTCAGCTTCACCCTCGACGAGAAGCACGCCCTTCGCAAACAGCATTTCGCCGCGGGTCACATCAATGTATCGTTCGAGATCCTCCAGTTCCTTATCTTCGAATTCAACTTCAGCCGTCGATTTTCCTTCGGAGCTCCCTTTATCAGCTGTTTTGCGAAGGAGAATGATCGACTTTAACGGCGATACGCTGACGATGTGAGGCGAATGCGTCGTCATCAGGACCGACGTGGTCGGCCGCGGAGGGTCCCCCGCGTCGCCAGCCTCCTGATGGGTCCGTCGTCTAAGGAAATCCCGGTATACCAAGCGCTGCAAATGGGGGTGGAGATGAGCCTCAGGCTCTTCAATGGCCAGAAAAGTGTGGTCGCGTTTCCCTTTTTCGACGAGCTGTTCGAGTTCGAGAGCTTTCAATGCCAGGTAGAGGAGATTCGCGGAACCAAGGCTGGCATCACCGACGCCACGCTTGCCATCGTCGATAAACAAGCGGAGAGAGCGGATCAGGCGATCAGCTTCGGTGGGCGAAAATCCAAGGCTCATTTCCAAGGCGTGAGCGCTCCCGACCATCGCCGTCATCCGGTTCGTAATTTCATCGGCAAGCGCACTTACCGCTTTGGTGTCCGTCAGCGCCTCGGTGGCCTCCGAGATATTTTGAGCTATGGTTTCAAGCGCGTCCCGATCGATGCGACTGGATACTTCGTCAAGCAACGGCCGCAGAGGCGACCGCCGCCAGTTCGCCAGATCGCCTTCGGCGTCGCGGAGCGCAGGCAACAGATCGAGCGGCAGACGACGCCGAAACTCAGTCCCAATCCGGCTTTCGGGTTTGTCACCACCATATACGAAAAACTCGTAGTCGGATTCTTTAATGGCCTCATCGCCCTCGTTGCCACTCGGTCCGAAAACATAAGTCAATCTCGACACCATTGGTTCGGTCGAGATTAGAAATTCGCCCAGGACTGCCAGAAGCCTGTCATCATCTTCGAATTCGGCAAAGTCCACGGAGACTGTTATCACATCGTCTTTCGTCAGCGGCCGTGGCAACCCGTCCCAGAAATCTTCCTCTTTGAGTTGACGTGCTGAATCGGGAAGCGCCGGGTCCATGACGAGCCGGAGCGCATACAGGAGGTTGGATTTCCCGATCTTGTTCTCCCCGACAATTACCGCGTGAGCTGCGACGGATACATCCAGAACCTGAAAATTACGAAAGTTTTGAATTTGCACATGAGAAATGCGCATACCATGCCTTCCTTTGGGAGGCGGCTATTGTCCCTCGGCACATCAACTACTGCAAGTCAGTTGACGGTCCCGGTATATTCGTTCCCGTTTCCGCCGACTTACGGCATTCCTGTCGCCTAACCTTTTCCGTTCGACTTGCAGTCTTTCGCTTCCTCTGTGTTAAGACGTTTCCCGCATCATGAGCACACCAAGTGTTATTGGCGGTTTATGAGCGGTTTTGGCAAGGACAGATGCCATTGCAAGTGCAGCCAGCGAACCGCGCGTTTTATGCGAAACCTGCAATCGCCTTATTTTGTAGGATTTCCGCCAAGTTGTTGATTCCACATACCGGGCCGTAGTTCAGTCGGTTAGAACGCCTGCCTGTCGCGGCAGAAACCACGGATTTAGTGTAGGTTCTCGTCCAGAAGCCACAGAAAAGTTCTTCTCGTAACCGAATCCTCGGCTTTTTTCGCCAATCTGAATTTCCGAAACACGATCCAACAGAAAGGTAACTGATCAGGGCCGTGGGGTGCTTCCCCACTCGCCTACCAAGGTCCTCTACGGAGCCATTGTCAATTCCAATCCCACAAAGGCCCAGCTATTCCAGAAATTCTTGGGTGACAACTTCAAAACTCTTTTCGGGTAGCGAATTCTGATCTGTTACGAAAGAGCTATCAAAAAACGGCAACGAAGTCGTTAGCGGCCGAGGTCGTGTGTGCGACGGCTGGCCCGAAGCTGCAAAAATTCGCGGACGGCGGCGATCTCGAATTTTGTGCCTTTCAGCAAGTGGTCAAGCCAACCAGGAACGTCGCTGGCAAGA
This sequence comes from uncultured Acidobacteriota bacterium, assembly GCA_963833595.1. Taxonomy (GTDB): domain Bacteria; phylum Acidobacteriota; class Terriglobia; order Acidiferrales; family UBA7541; genus Palsa-360. The sequence continues at coordinate 327,689 of CAWHYM010000006.1, forward strand.
GAGGTCACGCGACCTTGGCGCATGCTCATGATCCGTCGCAAGTCTTTCTCATCGGCAAGGTTGGCGGAATTGTCGTAGATCTCCACGCGGTTAATTCCACCCTCACCAAAATCGAGCGCGGTCACAAGATTGTGCGTACTCTTTTGATAGATGTCGCGAACGATGGTCTCGGACGCTGAGTGGCCTCCGCGGTAAGAGCGGGCCTTGATGCGTTTGATGCATTCTTCGACGCTGCCAGGCGTGACGTAATACATCGAGGTCCAGAAACCGTGCTCACGGGCTAGATGCGTCTGCTCAAACGTGACCTGGCTGCGAAGCGTTGTTTCTAGGGCAAAGCTTTTTCGCGCGGAGATGTGGTCCAAAATCCATTTTTGAAACTCGACGTTGACCTGGGAACGGATTTCTCTGGAGATACCGCGAAACGAACCATCATTCAGTTGCGCGGCGCGGTTGTCGGCATTGAAGGAATCGACCTCGAATTCAGCTACGGGGAGACGGGTTGTTTTGCCACTGCCAGGGGGACCGGCAACGATGACCATTCGCGGTCGCGCCAAGTCAGCCCCCGAAGTCTCTGTCTGCGTCCTTGCGCATATCTTCGGGAAGCTCGGTCTTCAGGAGGTTGCCATGCTCGTCGATGATACCCTTGCGAATCATCTCCGCGCGTTCTGACTCGGCTATCTTGTTGCCCGCAGCGAGGACTTGCGCGGTGAGAGCGTCAAGTTCCGCGTCGTTCTCCACGTCGATCACGTCGAGAGAGAGACGCTTAACGGAAACGCTCGGGAGCGGCTTTTCAGAAAGCATAACTGCTTCAATTATATCGCATTTTAGGGGGATTGAAAGAGGGATCCAACGATATCGGCATCCCTCTTTCAATCTTCACAGTTTAGATCAAACCGGCTTCTCGGAGGAGCGTGGGACAACCGTGGGGGCAAGTTCCGTCTGGTTCCACTTCGCATCCGTGGTCACAAAGAGTTGGTGCATTCTCATCTCCAAAGAGCGCCGCTTGAGCGATCTCATGGAGTGTACGACCATCGCGTTCGAGTGCTTCTTCAAGAGTCAGTCGCATTTCTGTTCCCCCTCACTTTCGTCGGCCCTGAGTTTCAACTGACTCACGGAGCATTCACCACGCGCGATGTCATCGCGTATCTGGCCGAAATACTTTGCTTGGATGAGCTTGCCGTCCGGCCCGGGATGGCAATAGAGGTACCGGATTTCAACGATTTGCCCTTCTGTTGGCAGCGGGTAACGCTCCGGTACCCCCACTGTGCCCATGAAGCGCTGGCGTTCCTCTTCGAACAGATACACGGCGATTGAGCGGTGTCCGTCGCTAACTTTCTTTGCAGGCTTAGGGCCGACGATAAACGATGCTGTGGTGACGAATTTGCACTTGAAATGTTGCCCTGCTCGTCCACCTGCGTAGGCAGCGTGGCGGTTCTTGCAGACGAAACCCTCCGCGCGAACTCGATGCATGGTGTCCACGAAGCGCCGTTTCTCTTGGGTTGTCCGTGGAGTTTCTGCAACGCGCAAAAGATCATGCACGCCTTGAAAGCGGCAGAAAAGATGCGCGTAGCGCAATTCGTACGGTTGGTCGCGTAGGTTGGTATGATCGACGGTCAACAGGTCCCACACATCGAACCGTGACGCGGTGATCTCGCCGTCCACAAGGAAGGCATCGGCCCGTACTTGGTCCAAAGACGCGGCGAGCTGGGTGTCGATGGAAATGACCTGGCCGAGTTTGTTGATTCCCGAGTACTGGCCGTTCAGTTTCTCAACGGCGAGGCGTCGCCCATCGAATTTCTGTTGGAACCACCAAGAAGAATTCGGTACGAGCTGGAGCGCCTCCGGTTCGTCAATGGGAGTGAGCAATTCCGGTGCGTGGCCCGAAAACTCTTTCGATGGGAGGAGTTCCAACGGAGAGAGGTGCGCTTGTCGCGCCGCCGCTACTTTGGGCGACCTTATAGCCCTTGCCCGTTTTCTCCCGGAAGACTCGGTCGTAAACACGCTTCGCTTCTTCATAAGAGACATCATTTGCCTTAACGTCGCTCTGCAAAGTGGAACCACGTCGCCCCCACTGAGCTTTGACGGACCACTTTTCGCCAACGCTCTCCAGTTGGAGGTGATAAACCTTGTCGGAACTTCCCTGCTGGAAATATAGTTCTAGTTCTTTCAGTCTGCATTGTTCGCTCCTTTTTGTATTTGGCGTTTTGCTTCTTGGGCAGCGGCACTTTGCTGCGCAAAAAACAAATGCCCTTCATAGCCGAGGCTTCGCGCCTGGCCGCTCCGCGCTGTCAAGGGCGCCACGTTTTATGTGGCGTTCACTTGGAGCGAAGCGGAAACCCTTGACAGAACAAGCGGACGGAGCAGGCGCACGGTTTTCGGCGGAAGGGCATGAACGGGAGGACCTTGAGAAACTTTGGAGTACTGATTAGGGGGTTGTCTGTGTCAAGAACGGGCAATATCCAAGCAATGTCCTAAATCTCCTTCGATTCACCTGCCTGTATCAAGCATCCGTTCGACCGCGCCCTTGTTCACAATTTGATTGCGTACAAGAATCGCCGGGCAATGTCGCGAGACATATTGAGCTAACTGAAAGCGCTGTGAAACCACGAAGTAGTCATGGTCAGCCGTGTTGGTTCGATCATCGTGGACCGGAGTGCGGAGTTGGCCGAGTGGGTTGAAGTTTTGAAGACGGTTCACAAAAGGAAGATTCAGATTTTGGCGTTCGCCAACAACCATTACGCCGGGTACGGCCCTGGGACTATCGAGCAGTTTAGGGAACTCTGGCGACGACAAGTGGGCACGGAAATTGGCAAACGCAATCGTGGGGCCGAGCAAGGTCAATTGTTCAACTGAAATCTGGGTGCGGGGTGTTCGTGGAATCCTTAAGTAACTTTCGCTTTGAGTGCTTTGAGTTTCTTGCGGTATTCATCCTTCCATCTCGCATGAGCAGCTTCCTTTTGTAGCAACCTGAAAATTATCGTCCCGGCTTCTTTCCCATATTTTTTGGTGTAAGAATTCTTACTTCGCATCGAGTCACTCCTTCAGGTTGAATCGTAGGGCCGTCTATGATGCGAACGCGTGAATGAGTCCGTCGCTCTTTTTAGTTAAGCGTCCTGCCCAGGGTTCATGGCGTGGACGCGCACATTGTGAACAACGGTCTCGTCCGTCCCACGGTAGCGCGAGTGTTCTTTCACCATCATTCTTGCCGTGGCACAACTACCGGGAGACATCCCGGCATCGTCAACGTCCGTCCACCAAACGAAACAGTGTCCCTGGTCGTCGCGGAAACGGAAACGATGTCTAGTACGACCCCATTTTTCAAATGCAATCACGTCAACCAGGGTAACCAGCAATTCGAGGCGCTCGTCAATCTTTCCCACGTATCCAGCGGCAAACGAGGGTTTCCCGCGAATTGCACGCCTAACATACAGCAGTGCGATTACAACTAAGATGATGACGAACACCGCCATTTTGCCCTCTCAAATTTTGTGCATTTTGCTCGGCGTTACTCGGTGGACGCTATTGGAAGGGCAGGCCGTTCCCTCGGTTGGATCATCGGCTTGGGCGCTTCGCCATGAAACACTCGACGCAAATTCTCCTGCACTGCATAGCCATCCCAACGAATTTTTTCATATGCGGACAAACGTTTCTTCCAATCGTTGACATGCCACTTATATTCTTCTTCGACACCATCCTTGAGTTGCTCGGCAGTGCGTACCACTTCTTCGATGGGATTCTTGAATTCCGAACTTTTGATGAATTTGAGTAGCTGGTTTGCAATTTTTGCGCGCCGCTTTTTCTCGATCCCGGCTCGCAGCATTGCAGTTAAGTGATTGCGTAACAGTGCTGCTAATGGTACGGCACCAGCCGGGGCGACGACTAAGACCCCGGACATTTCCGTAAGCCCACTAAATCCCGGTTTTGTTCCACTGGTAACAAGAACCGCGAACTCGGCCCGACGCGACATTTTTGCCTGTGCCGCCTGCCGGACGTGACTTCCACTGATTCTAGGTTCCCATTTGCATTCGTAAATGATTATGCCCGCTACCTTGCCGCCTTCCTTGACAGTATGAAGAACGTCGCCGCCCCTTCCTCCTTTGGTAGGTTGAATTTCATCATCCCTGAACTCAGTGCGGAGGCGCTTTACCAATTTCATCTCAAATTCAGGTCCGCCTTCTTGCGGCGTCTTTCCACGCTTGAGCAACGTATACGCCTTCTTCAACTTGGCGAGGGCCTTGTCTTTGCCTTCCAAGACACGGCGCGTGCGTGCTTTCTCAGTTTGTCGTGCCTCGTTACGGGCATCCACCCTAATCTGTTTCTCTCTCAGCTTGGATTTGCGCTTCTCTTCATTTAGCTGCCGTTCTAGCGCATCAACGTGCTGCTTCTGCCCCTCATGTATTTTGAACGCTCGTTCAAACTCAGCTTTCGTTAGGGGCTTTTTGCAAACAGGACATCTGTACTTTTTCTCGTGTGCCATCTACCCTACCTCGTATCCATTTTCCGGCACACTGAGGCGCTTGCGAGAGTTACTTTCGGGAAGTTGCCTTATCTAGTACTTTTAAGTAGCTTTAATGCCACGGAATCCGCAATGCCAATCTGTATCTATTGCCGACGCGAAAGCACCGCTCGTTTTCCTAGAGAACATGTAATTCCTAAAGCGTTTGGTCGCTTCAAGAACAATTTGACGTTGCGTTGCGTGTGCGGACAATGCAATACCGACTTTGGCAAAGCGCTCGAACTGTTTCTGACGAGAGACAGCGTTGAGGCACTTCTCCGAATTCGTTACGGCCTCAAGACTAAGAGTCGTCTTAAGGTCGGTAGAGGGGCGCTCGTCGTTCGAGTAACAGTGCCCGGAGACTGGTGCGGAGCGCGGCTCTCTGTTTGGCGTGACGAGACCGATGGATCGATGAAGTCTGAGCCGTTGCCACAAGTAGCATTTCGAAAAAATGGTGAAACCGAATGGGAATGGTTTCTTGAAAATGAATTAGAGAAGGTAGAACGATGGCAAAGATTTCGAATCGACGCGGAAACGAAAATCTTTGGTCAGCCTGACGCTGTAGTTGAGCGGATATTTGAAAATCTGGCTCAAGGTGGCCTCGTCTTCAAAAAGAAGGGCGAGTTCGAGAAGCACGGCGGTGACGTTCCAGTTTACGCGGATAGGACACTGGACGATATTATCTTTCGCGCAGTCGCAAAGATCGCGTTTAACTTCCTCGCTTATATAGAAGGCGTGGACTTTGCTCTACGCGCCGACTTCGATCCTATTCGCGACTACATCCGGTTGGGAACCAAACCGCCATTGGTTCCTGTAATCGTGACGAACATCCCCATTCTGCTTGGCGATGATCGCTTGTACCGCCAAACAAATGGTCATGGCATCATATTGGACTGGAATCGGGGAATGACAGGGATTGTGTGCCAAGTGTCGCTGTTCAATCATTTGACCTACCACGTTGCTTTGTGTCCTAACTATTCGGGTGTTTTGTTCCCGATTAGCGCCGGGCGTCACTTCGATCTGAATGCGCGAACGATTTCGGAAGTTCAATCAACACACTTGGTTATCAACGGTCCGAATGTGAGAAGCGTTCTATAGCGTGATAGTATTCCCGCGTGAACGCACGCCGCGAACGAACGAAATGCGGGAAAGACAAACGCAGGAAGCACCGCCATTGGCTGGCGACGATTTTCTATCGTGACGGCGAACGTTTTGCCAGGACATATACAGACCACAAGAAAGCGGTCGCATTCGCAGATCGCCAGCGGAAGTCTCCGGTAGTGAAACTTGCTCGCGTTACTCAGGTTAGTTAGCTTCTTGCAGGAGGAGCGAAGTGTCCCCTATTCCCAGCCGAATTTTCGAGATTGTTCAGCAACTTAAAGCTGGTGAGAAACCGAAAAGAGTCAGAGTTCGAAAGGTGCTCAAATGGTTCGACGCATCAAGGCGCGGAGCTAAGGTTATCGAGGAGATTCAGGAAACGCTTACCGTTGCCGGGTTGGAGACGGAACCCCCTTTCTCCGAGGCTGGTATCGATGACCATCTTAGTTTCGTTCTTCGTTCCGCAGTGGCGTCAACGGAAGAGACTTCGACTCCAAGCAAGACCATCCAAAATGAAGCGGCTAATGCTACCGCTGGTGAAAACCCCGGAACAGTTTCACCGTCTAGCGCCGCCGAATCAAGCGACCTAGCTTCGCCAGATCATCTCGAACCCCAAGTGGATGAGTTGCCAGCCTCAACAACGGCTGACGACAGACCCGTTTCGAGTCGACCACATGATTGGACTCTTTCCACTTTGAGAGACAAATGGAACAAGGGACAGTTAAACCTTCAGCCTGAGTACCAACGAGAGTATGTCTGGAAGCTCCGTCCTGAACTCCCATCACGGCTTATCGAATCTCTGTTATTGGAAATCCCCATCCCGCCAATTTATTTCGGCAGGATTGAAGGTGGACGGCTGGAAGTCATAGATGGGCAACAACGACTTCAGACGATGATCGATTTCATAAACAATAAGTTTGAATTGAGAAGGCTTGAAAGAATGGGGAGTCTGAACGGCAAGTTCTTTCGAGATTTGTCGGAAGAGCAACAGACCAAGATTTTCGATGTCGCCATTCGAAGCGTCGTCATAGATGCGGGAACGAATACCGATCTGCGATACGAAATCTTTGAACGATTGAACCGTGGTTCTATGGCTCTTAATGAACAGGAACTTCGAAACTGCGTTTATCGCGGCCCCTTTAACGATCTTCTTGCCGAGTTGGAGAAGGATTCGAACTGGAGAAAGATTAGGGGCACCGCAATACCGGACCCCAGGTTTGTTGAAAGGGAGATCATTTTAAGATTCTTTGCATTTGTCAATCGCCTTCAGTTTTACGCGGGAAATCTGAAACGGTTTCTGAACGACTACATGAAATCGTATGCCCTCCAAGGTCCTGACCAGATTCGTGAGCAGGCAGACATCTTCCGCCAGACTGCCCAGAACATTTACTCTGTGTTTGGGGCTCACTCCTCACGCCTTTATACGGTGGAGGAGAGACTTAACAAAGGTTCTTGGGAGACAAAGTTTTCAGTAGCGGCGTTCGATATCCAAGCGTCGGCCCTTGTCGGGAAACAAAATGCAAAGGTACAAGCGTGCGCGGAGCAATTGCGAGAACAGTATTTGTATTTGCTTCTTACTGATCCTATGCTGCGGGCCGCAATTGAAAAGCAAACTGGTGGAACAATCCAGACGAAGTACCGTTGGACGGCTTATAAGAACGTTGCCGAGCCAATAATTGATGGACAAATACTCGAACCCAGATTTTTCGATTTGAGTTTTCGAGAAAGGCTCTTTAAGCAGTCGCCGGTATGCAAGTTATGCGGAAACCAGATTCATTCCTTCGACGATTGCACGGTCGATCACATCCATCCCTACAGTAAGGGCGGCAAGACCGTCGAAGGTAACGGTCAACTCGCCCATAGAACATGCAATGCAAGAAAGAATGCGGCTGTTCCCGTTGGATCGGCGTGACGCCCCGCTATGAGCGATGAACGACCGTTCGGCTGGCCGAGAGTATCCGCCAGTAACCAACCTTTGCGGCGCAGGTCTTTCCGGTAATCGTCTGAAATACGCCATCCATGATCTTGCCGATGTTGGCTCGAAGTTCAGAGCTTACTGGCTCTCCTCCTCCGAATTCCCGGCTTTCAGGATTGTCTGTGCGGCGCTGAAAATCCGCGCTGCGGACTGATTGGGAATTTCCTTCTCGCCTTGCAGCCAATGTTGAATGTAGCCGCGTGCGGCTTCTGCGCCGGGCAACCCGAGCGACTCGCAGCAGATGAGAGCGACGGATTCGGCCTCTACTTCCCGGATGTTCCGGTCCATGTGTTCTAGGTCAACAAACTTTTGAGAAGCCGTGTGGCCGAGGACGACGTGGGCTATTTCGTGTAGCGTGGTCTTGAGGGGAAGCTCTGCAATCGGGCTAACCGCTATCTCGCGCTGATGCGCGAAGCCTTGCACGTTGCCGTTGATTTCATCGAATGGCGTGCGGGTGATGCCGAGCGTTTGCAAGGCGGCGTCCAGGTCAAAGCCGGGGATCGCCTGCTCGTAGGGTGCTTCGCCTTCTGTCTGCGCCAGGACAAACCAATAGTTGCGAAAAACAAACCGTTGCCGCACCTCGTCCTGACTCTCTTCGCTCCCTTCGATTGTTTCCGATGCTGCTTTGCCCGTCACGCGCTTTTTGTAGGTCACGGGCATACACAGACAGAGGCCCTTTTCGCCCTTGCGCACTTGGCGTTTCAGTTGCAGCCAGCCTTTATAGCTGTTGAGCGGTCCCGGTTCAATCTTCCGGCTGATGCATTGTTCGAGGGCGAGTAGTGCATTCCCAAACGAGTAGTTGTGAAAAGCGGTGTAAGCGGCGAGAAGTTTTCCCGGCGTGTGGACCGCGCTGTGCAGCAATTCTCCCCAAGTTGCATGTTCTTGCGTATTCGTCATTGTTGTTTCTCCTTTTTCCTTTTTTCGAGCGGTTTTGTGCTCGAAAGAAAGAAGCAAATTCCCTTCATAGCGGGCTCATTGCGAACGGGCGCGCGCGCCGTCAAGGGCGGCGGTATGGGCCGTTTATTGGAGCGAAGCGGAAACCCTTGACGGAACAAGCGCGGGACCGGGCGCAGCCTCTTGCGGAGAAGGGAATTTGCGGCGGGACTGTTTTAATCGTGGAAGTGAATCAGGGTTGGTGTTCTGAGTGCTTTGCGTGGGTTTTGACTTGCTGCACGTATCCGTTGGTCAATCCGGCTGTGGGAGATCCGGTGTTGTAGTAGGACAGAGCGGAATCGAGGGCGGCGAAGCCTTCACCGTGAATGCGAGCTGTTTCTGCGTACGTAGTGGAAAGAAGAGCAGCGCCGGAACGGAGATTGGTGCAAGGGTCAAACAGTTGTTCGGCCGTGAGATGCAAAAGGGCGGCGTGCTCGCTGTTCACCTGGAGCAGCCCGATGCTGACGGTGATGCCTTGCGCGAGAAGCCATTTCGTCCACGCAATCGCTTCTTCGAGCGATGCGGGTTGTCTTTCAAGAGTGATGGTGCCGCGATTCCATCCCTGGCGGCGGGCGAACTGGTGGGGACGGTTAATGCTGAGGGCGTAGGGGTAGAGCGCAGACTCGGTGCGTGCGATGGCTTCGAGGGTACTGACGGGGACGTTCGCTGCGCAGGATTGCGCGAGCGTTCGGAAGGAGGTAAGCGAAATCTTGGTGTTGGGGTTGGCGGTGGGTGTCTGCGCAAAACAAGTGGTTCCGGCGACGGAGAAGAGCGTTGCGAAAATGATTTTTGCAAGGCGCATTAGAAATTGGTGGCCGAAAGCACGGGAAGATGGAAAAGCCGCGCCCAGCTCGCGGCACTGGATTGCTGAATCGCCGGAATACGGGTGTTCTTAGCCCAATAGTCGTTTGCGGTGGTCAATAGAATGGTGGGATGTTCGAGAGCGGAAGAAAGAAACGGCCACACGAGGATTTGTTCGTAGCAGATGAGCACGGCGGCGTTTTGATTGTGGACGTGGATTGTTCCGCGGGCAAAGAGATTCAATGGCACGCCGTCATCACCAAAAGGCTTCCACATTGCGATCGGAATGGGAATGCGCTCCTGATAGAGCGCGGTATTTTCCTCCCCGCGTGCGAGCAGCACATTCAAGTAGCGGTTCTGGTCAAAAGGATTTCTCGAATCGCCGGGTTGGTTTATGCCAGCTCCGATAAGGACGGTGCGGTGCTGCGTTGCGACCGAGGTTAAGGTATCTCCCCAAAAAGCTTCCGTGGATTCATTCCAGTGCGTGACCAGGTGTTCCGGGAAGAGCAGCACGGCCGCGTGGGACTCGAGGATGGTGGTCTGCATGGATTGGTGAGTGTTGTATTCAGTCGTGAAATCGGTGTCGCCCTGCCCTGAGCCCCCATAGTTTGTGTTGACCGCTTCCCATCCTGCGGGGAGCTGCGGTTGCGTGTACTGGAATTGAAAGACAAGAGCGCAGAGCGTCAAACAGACGACGCTCTGTGCTGGCTTGAAAGCGGAAGAGACTCAGAAAAACAAGGATGAGTGCCAGGCCGAACCATTTCGAGCCGGGGAAAAGAACGCCTGCTGACAGAAGGGGCGAAGCCCATCCGATGATCCCGAGCGGCGGGATCGCGGTGAGCAGGATGCACAGTGGCACAGACAATGCAGCTCTTCCCCTGTCCGCGCGTGAAGAGCAAACCCCAGGGCAACGCCAGCAGAGCTGCGGCGGCTAGACACAGGAACAATCCAATGAGCGGGGTCCCCTGGAGTCCAAAGAAAGCGCGCGCTCCGGGGATGAGCGGCCAACTCGCCGCCGCGTAGTAGCAGAACATCGAAGCATAGGCGTGCTTTCTGGATTTCGCGTGATAGACGAGCAGCGGAGCGACAAGGGAGAGAGGAATGGCCGCGAGGTGGCCGCTCCACGCAACCGCCGCCGTCGTAGCCGGCAATGGCGGGAAGCGTGACGCTACTGCTGAGGAACTTCCGTAGCGAATGTCCACAGTGGGCGGAGATGATGCCGAATCGAGGCCTCTGGAATGGCGCCGTAATAGCGGCTGTCGAAGCTGTAGCTGTTGAACGAGGAGATGACCCACACGGTTCCCGGTTCGACTCTGTAGCTGCCATACGGCCACGGGTCAAGGGGGCGTTGCAAGTGGTCGCGGAATCGTCCCGCGCTGTTGGGAAGGAGTTGTCCATTGACTCGAATTCCATCTGCGCTCACCTCGACCTGGTCGCCGGGAAATGCGACGGCGGGTTTGAGAAGAGGCGCTCCGCCATCGGGGCAAGCCCCCGCAGTGCGATATTGACGGCTGAGGGAGATGGAGGCCGCTGCTCCTTGCGGACAGAACTCCACAAGATTTGCGCTGGGCGAATGGCTGGTGATGTAAAAGCCGCGCGGGAGAGAGGGCGTGAGATTAAGACGGATGCCGAAAACCCAGCCCGCAATGAGTCCGAGGAAGAAGGGAGACGCCAGCAGGCAGGCCCACAAAACGGCGCGGCGAACTCGTTTGCGTAGTTCATATGAGCCACGTGTCTTGAGTTTCAGGGGATTCGAGAGACGGAGCGTCATCGGTCATGACCTCGTTCGTGAGTGCCGCGTGCGGTTGGGCCGGAGCGGGCTGATCTTGCGCCACGCCGCCAATGACAAAGAATTTGTGCACGCTGACTTCGTAAATATAGCGCTTGTATTTGTCCTGGCCGACGTAAGGCCGCTGGTCGAAACTTCCTTCCACATAAACATTGGCGCCTTTTTCAAGTTCGGTCGCAAGGATCGCCAAATCCCCGTAGAAGACGAGGCTGAACCAATTGGTGTGCTCTGAAGGCTTGTCCTTGCGAGTGAAACGATAGGTTTGTCCAAGCCGAGCGTTGGCCACGGGCATGGAGGAGGGCAAATAACGTAGCGTGGGTTTTGCTGCGAGATAACCGGCGAGTTGAAAACGGTTCTCTTGCATGACTTAGGGCTCCGAATTGATATCCAAGCGTTCTATTAAACCTTCTGGCGGTCGAAGCGTGGCGCTCGGCGGTGGCGGAGGTTGCTCTATCGGCGTATCAGTGCCAGGACCGCTGCCGGATGAAGCAGGCAGGCGTCGGTGCGGGTGCGGTCCTGATGTTGGCTTCGGCCGTGGGGTCAGGTCGGGGAGTGGGTCCTGGGGCGAGAGACCTCCGTCGTGAATGGAAAAAAACTTTGTTGGCGGAGGAATCTCGGCTCGGGAAAGCAGGATGGGGTCAAAGAAGTAGAGCATTTGCGTGCCGTAAATGGGGTAGTGCCCGGAAACAAAGATAAGCATGTCACCGGGAGCAATGATTTTTTCCTGGTGTCCAGCGCTCTCTTTTTTCGGGGGCCGCAGGCGCATGATCTCGTCCGGGGTCATGAGGGGACGCTCGATCTCGTCCATATGCGTGCTCATGTGATCGAGGACCGGAGACATGCGCGAGCCGGAAAAGTTGAACGACGCTTTTCGAATGGTCTGCGTCCCCGTCATTTTGCTGAGGAGTTCGGCGGTGTCGTACTGGTTGGGGGCAAAGGCGACGCGAACCTGGCAATTGCTGACGATGCTCTCGTTGCGTCCGTATTCGTCCACGATTTGGCGAATGTCCTGGGTGATGAGGTAGGCCTTGAGGCCAAAGCCGGCCATGTAGGAAAGCGCGTCCGCGAAAATCTCCATGCGCTTGAGGGAGGGAAATTCGTCAATCAGGAAGAGCAAACGGTGTTTGTTGCGGAGTTGCTCGGAGCCCTGAAAATCGAGTTTTTCGGTGAGGCGGTTAACGATCATTGTAAAGATGAGGCGCATGAGAGGGCGAAGCCGGATCTTGTCGCTCGGGGGGACGACGAGGTAGAGCGACACGGGCCGTTCGTGATTTACGAGGTCTTGAATCGTAAAGTCGCTCGCGGAAGTGGAGCGGCTGACAAGTGGATCGCTGTAGAGCGTTAGTGCCGTCTTCGCTGTGGACAGGACGCCGGAGAAATCCTTGTCCTCCTTGTCGAGCATTTCCTGGACTTTCTCTTTCACGACGGGATGCGTGCGCGTCGGTTCGCCCGTGAGAAGCCGCCAGTTATGTGCGTTGTCTTTGTCGTGTGTGTAGGTGAGAAGCTCGGTGAGGGTTTCGCGGAAGGTGAAGCCGGGTCGGGTAAAGACGCCAGCGAGCAGGCTGAGAGATGCCTGCCGACCTTCGAGAGCGGCGGCGTAGCACACATGCAGGATCATCCCCGCAGTGATGGACGCGGCGGCGTCCTGCCAGTAGCGTTCCTGCGGGCTGTCTTCCCCGGTGCGGACGAGCATGTTCGCAATGTTTTGGGCATCGGAAACATCGCGATCGGTGAAGAGGCGAATTTCCGCCAGCGGATTAAATCGGGAAGAGTACTCGGGTTCAACCGGCGAGAACTTGAAACAGATTTGCCCAGCCTGGCTCCGGAAACCCGCGGTCTTGGCCCAATTCTCACCCTTAATGTCGTAGACCACGGTGCTTTCCGCCCACGCCAGGAGTGTAGGAATGACGATGCCTACCCCTTTGCCGCTCCGTGTGGGAGCAAAGGCGAGGATGTGTTCCGGGCCGTTGTGCCGCAAGTAGTGGAGGTGTTTGATGGACTGTTCGTGCCAGCCTCCGACATACACGCCCTGCTTCGCCTGAATCAGATTGGTTTCCGCGATATCGGCTTTCGTGGCCCACCGCGCCGAACCGTGAAGGTCCTCGGTGTTTTTCGAGAGCGCCTTGGTGCGAGCGAGATTCAGGAGAAAAAAGAGAGCGCCCGAGGCGAACGCGCCGCCCACAATAATGCCCGCGCCGATAAGCAACGGAAGTGTGATTCGAATGTCCCCCGTGCCTCCCTGCGTCCACACCCAGACAAGCCATTTATAGGGCGCGTAAATGTAGGAAGAGCCGATACGAACCAAGGCGGGGCCGAGCGCGGGCTGATATTCGAAGCGCCAGGCAACAAACTGCGTGGCAAGGACATTGGTTAAGAAAAGCCCAATGAAACCAACGATTGTCGGCGTCCAATAGAAGCCGCCGACGTAGCCGGGGTCTCTCGGCTTCCGGTAAGCAGGTGGCTGTCTCAACGTCCCAACTCCTGCGTCTTGCTCCTTTCCTTGACGGGGAGCACACGGGCAATGTCGTTGCTGTAGGCGATGCGCACGTTTTCGCCGACAGCCGGGATCATGTCGAGAAGGTCTTTCCGGTGCACAACCGCGGTATGCGAAGTGATTTGCTGAATGAGATTCTTCTCGGTCTCGCCGATGATGCCACCCCGGTAGGTGCCACTATCGGTCTGCGCGTTTTCAATGCGTGCATCGGGAGCCATCTGTCTCAGCGCGGACTGCAGACCAGCGGGGAGTTCGCCGCCCACCAAGCAGTTTGCGCACGTCGGTGCCTGTGGTTTTGTCGTGAAGCTCCACTGCCCCGCTTCCGGGCTGATGCGTGGCAACAGACGTAGTGGTTTCGCGTCGTTCGGTATCGGGCTGTGTTTTGAGAGCGGGAAGGGTCTGCCCATTCTGTTTCTCCCAGGCGCGCATATCTAATTTGTCGATAAGGTATTTCAGGTCCTGGCTATCGACGGGATCGAAGAGTAGTTCATATTCAGCCTCTTTCCCCTCGGTGCGTGCGGTTGCGATTTGCAGGGTGGAGTCTCCGAGGGTCTTTGGTCCGCGTTCTCCGTTCAATTCTTCGAGGTAATCGCGGGCGAGGGTTGCATCGCGGTCAAAGGCCGCTTCGAGAACATCCTGGAGTTGCTCGGCATCCAGTGGCACGCGGCCTGTCGCATCGGAATCGAGATAGGTTTCAAGGTATTGCCGGGGCCACGCGATAAGATCGTGGTCGAGTTCGGAGGTGAGCAAGGTTTCCAGTTGCCCCGGCGAAGCGGCGGAATTTGCGAGACTGGAGATTTGGTGGTCCACGGAATTTATGACTACATCCTGGCGAGTGGCTGCGTTGTTACTCTTCATCGAGGGAAACCTCCTAATCGGCCAGAGAACCGATTTCGATGGGACCGTGGGCTATGTAGAGATACATATAGCATACATATAGCACCATTGAAGGATCAGATGTCAATATTTTACGTGCTGGGATAGTTCTGCTAATGCAACTTCCACGCGACTTCTTGGAATCGTGCCCGAGCATAATCTCGTGATGGCCTGCTTATCAGTAATAATGGCGGGAGAACCTGCCAGACACAGTCGAGCACTATGATAGAATTCTTTAGACTCACCGGCAGATTTTGTGCCATGTTTCGTGGCATTTGAAACAAATGTGAGGGAGTATGCTGATCGCCGTGTGCGATTATGCGTATGCCCGTTGCGCATTGACTATCGCGTAGGAGTGCCGGTGAGTCGCTCTTACCTTGTGACAAATGTCCAGACTTGACATCCTAAAGGCAGCGACATCGCTGAGCGATCTGGCGAAGCTGCTGGATTTCAAGCCGAAGGCCGTCTCGTACATCTTGTACAAGCAGCCAGCGGCGACGAAATACAAGACCTTCCAGATTCCCAAACGGAACGGCGGGCTACGAACGATCAAGGCCCCTGTTGATGCCTTGAAGCTCCTGCAGCGCAGGCTGTCCGACCTCCTGCAGGACTGCGCCGACGAAATCAACACTGCCAAGCAGCGCAAGGACCGGACTGCGCACGGCTTCAAGCGCAAGCGATCGATCATCACAAACGCCCGACAGCACCGGCACCGCCGGTGGGTTTTCAATCTCGACCTTGAAGATTACTTCCCATCAATCAACTTTGGCAGGGTACGCGGTTTCCTGCTCAAGAATCGAGATTTCGAGTTGCACCAGGACGTCGCGACGGTGATCGCGCAGATTGCGTGTCACGAAAATTCACTACCCCAAGGAAGCCCCTGCTCACCAGTCATCTCCAATCTGGTCGCGCACTTGCTCGACATGCGCCTGGTAAAGCTTGCATCCGAAACTGGGTGTACGTATTCCCGATACGCGGATGACCTCACGTTCTCGACCAACAAGAAGGAGTTTCCAGCAGAAATCGCTGTACCGTCAGGAAAGGAGGACGCTGGCTCCCATTCGTGGCTGCCCGGTGAAGCACTGCAGAAAGTCATTGACCGCACCGGCTTTCGCATTAACATAAAAAAGACACATCAGATGTACCGAGCCTCGCGTCAGAGCGTTACTGGGCTCGTCGTCAATAAAAAGATCAACGTTCGATGGGAGTACCGCCGCACCGTACGGGCGATGGTCCATAGCCTCGTTAAGACGGGTACATTCCAGATCCTTGGTGTGACGCACAAGGACGGACATCCCGTTTTGGAGAAGCGGCCAGGCACGCTGAACGAGCTTCACGGCTTGCTTGGATTTATCGACAGCATCGAAGTCTACAACAAGACTCAAACGACGGATGCCCTGTCCGATGAGAGGTCATCGAACGAAAAGGTCTACCGAGAGTTCTTGGTTTACAGCACGTTTTACGCCGCTCGGGCTGCCGTAGTCATCTGTGAGGGAGAGACAGACAACGTCTACCTCACTCACGCGATCCGAAGCCTCGCGCCGGAATTCCCTGCGCTGGCCGAGGTGATGCCGGACAAAAAGATTCGTCTAAAGATCAGGCTTTACAAATATCCCAAATCGAGCACAGCGCGACTTCTCGACCTGAAGGACGGCGGCAGCAGTGTGCTGAGCAAATTCATCGGCGCGTACAATAGGGAAACCAAGGATTTCACCGGGCCTGGGCTAACAGAGCCGGTGGTCATCCTGTATGACAACGACGACGGTGCTAAGAGCGTCCGGAAAACAATAAAGGATGTCTCCAAGGTGAATACCACAGGAGCCGAGCCCTTTGTCCACGTCATCAAAAACCTGTATGCCGTTCCAACGCCACTTGGAGCAGCCGCGACTCCGTCGAGGATTGAAGATTTTCTCGGTGCTTCGATCAAGGCGACGGTGATTGATGGTAAGACGTTCAACCCCGGCGATGGCTTCGATAAGGAGAAGCACTACAGTAAGAAGGTTTTCGCCCACAAGGTCGTACGACCGAAAGCTGATACGATCGACTTTTCTGGCTTTCGTCCTCTCCTGACAAATCTGACTGCAGCCATCAATAAGCACAGGGCTTCAGTTGTTCCGTAACCTCGTGAAGGCCGTCACCAGCCCATGAACGACTGCCATAAATTACGTGGAGCGTCCGCCACGTCCGAAGTTCTGCCGCCTGCGTCTGTCGGGGTTTCGTAGCTCAGTTTGCAGCTTCGATTGGTATTGTCCGAGCCATCCGCCCCACACGGGCTGAACATCATGAATGCCCCGGCGAAGTAAGAGCTCCGCTTCTTTGTGGAAGTACGAAGAGTTCTGGAGGAGCGCGTTCGCGTCTCCGAGATCATCCACGTGCAAGATGGGTTTCTTTTTCGCGAATCGTTTCTCGATGCGAACGAAATTGTTCACCGCGAGTTTCCCTTGGTTCCGGGCTTCCTCGATCGCGCCGGTGTGATAGATCAAATGCACTTTCCCGTCCGTGCCTTCGACCAGCATGTAGCGTTTCCCCGTTTGTTCATCTTCGGTGTGGAGAAGGACGCGGCCGGCTACACTTTGAAGCTGGCGAAGAGTCGTGACCTGGAGCGGAAGCCGCTTGTCGGAAACCAGTGCGCCGTGCGCCGCGAGCATCTTTTGCCGGTCCCCACTCTGTTGCAGGGTGCGGAGCACCGTTTCAAAATCCGCCTGCACGCTCCACTCGTGCGGCGCGACGAGCTGCGCGAGGCCCATTGTTTGAAGGTGCATGAGTCGCGCGGCAAGGTGTTTCTGGAGTTGCTGGGCGGATTCAGACAGGGCCGCGTCGTTTGGATTGGCGGTCACCGCAAAGTGGGAAGAGGAGCCGTCATTGCTGCGTTGCAGGATGCGGTCGAGAGGTGTGTAGCGGTTTTGAAGCGTTTCGCGGCGCTGCGCCTCCTGCGCATCCGCCGGGGAGCGATAGCCCAGGGCTTCGGTAGCAATTTCTTCGGCCCGCTCGCGCATGCCCGCGCGAATGTATTCCCTTGGCAAGCGAAGCGGCATTCCTTTGTCGTCCACTCCTCGAACAGCGATGTGAACGTGGGGATGCTCGGTGTTGTGATGGACGGCAGCGACCCATTCGAGTTGAGTGCCCAGGTCGCGTTCCATCCGTAGCAGCAACTCGCGAGTGTGCTGCTGGAGATTCAAGCGGTCAGCAAACTCAGGAGATACGATGATTTTGAAGAGCCGCTCGTCTCCGGCACCCTGCCAATTGTCGAGTGTGGTTGCGATGTCTAAGTTCTGCTCGGTAGCGTTGAATCCCGCCTCGGCCGCCCTTCCACCCTGCGTCGCGCTCTCGCGGGCCAGGTATCTTCCGTGTGCCTTCCACTGGCCTGGATTCTTATTCGCGGAGTAGCTGACCCGGACGGCTACGCGCTGATTGAACGTGCGGGGCGCCCGGCCGCCTCCTGCCCTGGGTGTGCCTTGCGATTTTTGTCCTCGCTTCGACATCTGGACGAGGCGAAGCATCGATCTGAGAACACCTGTGTACTTGCGCGGATTTTCGTTTGGGCCGTGCTTTGATTTTCTCGGTCGCAATCGAATTGGGGCTTCGTCATTCATCGGCCACCATTCCTTTGAGCGTGTCTCTGTTTTTGTTCGAGATCCCTTCCGCCGCAGCACGCACCAGTTTTTCATAGCGCAACCTGGCGCGAACGCGCGCCGCGGGAAGCGCATCTTCCGGGGGTTCGACCACACACGTGATGACGTATTTCAGGAACACGTCGGTTAGAGCGACCTGCGCGTGCGCGAGCGTCTGAAGTCCCTGCACCTGCTTCGCCAGGTTCGTTAGCGTGGCTGCCACGCGCGCCTCAAACTGCGTTGTCGCTTCGGTGTTAGCGCCCTGCCGAATTTCGTGTTCACAAGCGGCAATGAGGAATGCTTGCTCGGAACGGAAGCCGCGTTCTCTGACAGCGGCGCGAACTTGTTCCCGCAGTTCGGCGGAAGGGTATCGAAAGTTACGAGAAATGGATTTCTTACTCACAAAACATCCCCTTTCGAGAGTGGTGCCCAAGTGGTGCCACAATGCTGCTCGAAATGGCCCTCTCGCAAACAGTCTGAACAATAAGCAGTTAACGCGGACAAACACCACGAAGTGGCCCCAACCCTTTATGTTCCAATACCTGTGTCCTTCGC
This sequence comes from uncultured Acidobacteriota bacterium, assembly GCA_963833595.1. GTDB lineage: Bacteria > Acidobacteriota > Terriglobia > Acidiferrales > UBA7541 > Palsa-360. Next base: position 346,316 of record CAWHYM010000006.1, read on the forward strand.
CGATAACCCGCCTGCATTTCATGCACGCTGCTCCTAGTGCCGCTGAAGAATGTTGAATAGTGATGACAAATGTTGGACCACGTTGAGAAGTGCTTCCGTCTGTGGGCAAATGATGACTAATGAAGGCATTTGCAGGCCTCGGTTGACTTCGGATTCTTTCGTGCTTTACATTCGTCTTTCATGGTGCTATATATACAGCAGGCTTACAAAACATGTCAACGCAAAACAATTACCGCCGCTGTTTAGAACATCTAGCCGCCGCTCCCCCGAAGAGAAAAGCCGCTCTCATTCGGTCTCTTCTTCCCGGAATAGAAGCGGCGGTGAACTCAGGGCAAAGTCTTAAAGACATTTGGGAAGCGCTCGAAACCGAAGGCTTGCAGGTGAGCTACCACACTTTCCACATGGCGGTATGGCGCGCCAAAAGAAAACGAACCGCGACCAGCGGCTGGGGAAAACAGGACAAGACTTCTGAACCGCAAGGACTGGGGGAAGCGAGGAGTGCAAGCAGTTGAAGAGCGAGACCCGCTAGCCAATCTAAAACGATTGGAAGAAAACAGGCCAGGATTTCAGTGGCGGGGCACGCAGAAATTGCAAAGGCTAGTGCACGGCAAGGAGGACTCGAATGACAAAAACAAACGGTAATGGGAGCGGTGCAACGTCGATTCACATCTCACTGCAAGGCAAGGGTGGGGTCGGAAAGAGTCTGATCTCCGCGATCCTGTCGCAATATCTATTGTCGAAAGGGCACGATGTGGTTGGTATTGACGCGGACCCGGTGAATCAAACCCTGTCGGAATATCGTGGCTTGGCGGTGAGCCGCCTAAACCTTTTGAAAGATGGGAGCGTGGACCAGCGTGAATTCGATCTGCTCATGGAACGGTTTTTGACAGAGAGCGGCACGTTCGTTGTGGATACGGGCGCATCCACTTTTATTCCCTTGTGGCATTACATCCTGGAGAATCAGGCGCTCGATTATTTGCGGGAGAAAGGCAAGCGCGTGTTCATCCATTCGGTGATTACGGGAGGTCAATCGCTGAACGATACGCTAGGCGGGTTCGAGCAGCTCGCGGAAACGACGCGGGAGAAGAATCTAGTTGTCTGGCTGAACGAGTATTTTGGCGCGGTGTTGCAGGATGGATCGCCATTCCGGGAGATGGCCGTGTGTAAGAAGCATGCAGGCAAAGTGCATGGCTCTGTGGCGATCGTGCGGCGCACCGCGGACACCTTTGGCCGGGATGTGGAAGAGATGATTTGCCAGAAGATGACTTTTGACGAAGCGCTGAATGGGAATGGTTTCACGATCATGGCGAAGCAGCGGTTGCGGGTGGTGCAGCGCGAGCTCTTCGAGCAGTTGGATGCAATTCCATTCGTGTAATGAAGGAGCCCGCCCGTGAGCGGGGAAATCTTCATGGTAAAGAGTCCGATGAAGACGGAAGCTGCGCTGAACTTGAGACGCATAACTGCGGAAGTTGCAGCGCGTCACGGAATGCTGGTTATGCCGGATGATCCTGCGATGCTTTTGGTGACGATGAATGAAGTGGTGTTGCAGCAGGTGATTGGGAGTATCGAGGTCCGCACGGAAGAAATGGTCGCCGGCATAGAAGCAGGCCTCCGTTCGGCGCAACACGAAGCGTTGGGAAGCGTTGAAAAAGAAGCGCGGAAAGCCGGGATCGCGGTGCGTGAGGAGATTCAGAAGGATATTGACGCTGGGCGGTTACACGCGAGAGAGTTGATTGTGGAACTAAACCGTGCTTACTCGCGATCCGCGGTGCGCCGCTGGGTTGCCGTAGGCGTGATTGCCGCGAGCGGCCTGCTGGTGTTGGGTGTTGGCTTGGGAGTGCTGCTTGCCAGGGTGTTGAAATGAGATCATTTCTCGCACTGTTGTTCTATGTCGATTATAAATGCGACACGCAACCGGGATTTCGGAAAACGTTTTTGGTGTTTACGCTTATCTTCGTATTCCTCTTGTGGTCGCCGTGGCGACCTCTGCTTTGCCCCGTGTTCGGCGTTTGTCCTGCTCCTGTTGTGCGGGCTGATACTTCTCCCCAACTTAAGCCTCAACGTCGCCGAGTATCCAGTCGGAAGGAATAAGCTTCAATCCGCCGCGCCAACGCTCAACAACGGCGGTCTCAAACCATGAATCTTTCAGGTCGGCGTGATCCATTACAATGATCTGCAGGCCAGGCGCAAGTTCTTGAGCCGCAGTGGATATCAGCTTGAAGAGCTGCAATACAGCCGTCTTGTCCTCGTCTTTCAGCGCATTGATCGAGCCTTCAGCGTCTCGTTCAGGTGGGTAATGCGCCTGGGATGGTTGGTCGAAAATAAGAAAACTGGGAACTGGACGTCGTTTCTGGCGGAACCACTTGTGTAAAGCGAGATGAGCGAGGACGTGATAGCCCACCCAATTCTCACCACTACCCATCCGGTACAACGGGACAGGGCCGTCGAGGGTATCGGCAATTACTGTGAGATTTCTGATGTCGAGCCGGAGCTGATTCCCTCTGTGTTCAAGGTCAAGTTCACTTGAATAAGTAGACATGTAGCGACCAATGATATTCAGATAGGTGTCGACCTTCTCTTGAGCATTCGCGACATTCAGGGCCTGCTCGAGAATTGCGACTCGAGAACGCGCCGTCTCGACCGCTTGATTTAGGGCAGAATCATCCTGAGTGGTTACGGCCGTATCTAGGTATTGTGCAATCTTGCCGATGACGCGTGCCTGGAGTATGAAATTGTCTTGTTGTACTTTGAGGATCTCATTCTCTCGCAAGCGTTCATTCATGCGCTGCTGGTTCTCTCGGAGTTTTGTCCCCAGTAGTTCTTCCTCCCTCTGTAGCGCAATGAGACGCGTCTGTAGACGAGGATTTTCCATCTCGACGGCCTGCAGTTGATTGCTCACCTCGCGCAGTGAGCGAGCCACCTGTGCAACAGCCGGCACAGGTGTCTGGAGCGTGCTTTCACACAAAGGACACTGGCGGCCGTCAAGATCGCCGTTCTTGATGAGGCCAACAGCGCTCAAGCGAGCGTGCTGCTCTCGTGCTTCCCGCTCGAAGCCGTTACTCTCTGAGCTAAAGAGACGAGTGGACCGAATCTCTGCCTTGACCCGCTCCAGTTCGACGCGAAGTTGATGGCGTTCGTTGCGCAGGTTGGTGAGTATGTCTTCGCCGTCACTAACAACCATCTCGTCACGAACATAATCGTCGCGCGCTGCTTCGCGCAAGGCGCCAATCACGATTTCGTAGGTCATTGGTGCGAGGCGCTCGTTGACAAGGCCAAATAGTTTCGCCTCATCGAATAACGCTCGTGCGCGCGGAAAGTCGTTGGAGTCGATGCTCTGCGCGTCTCGAAGTTGGCGCTCAAACTGCCGCAGTTGGCGTCGGGCGGCATCAAGTTGTGCTTGTTTCAGCAGATGGTCTTCATCAATTGCGCCCAGGAAATACGGAAACGTATCTTTGATTGCCTGGGCGACCCAGTTATCTGCCTGGCGGTGAAATAGAATCTTCTTGCTGTCGATATCGTCTTGGTCCTGGATTGAGAATATCAACGCATGGCGGAAGTTTGCTTCCAGGGGCGGACGGGTCTGACCCTCCGGCGGGCGATGCTCATTCTCGCTAATGCCAAGAGCCGCCGCCAAAAACTTCTCGAGGGCCTCGACTGTGGTGTTCTTATGCAGCGCACCGAGGACGGGGAGCGCTATGTTATTCCCTCGCTCAAGGTAGATTTCTGGACTAGTTTTCTCACCAGGACCTGGGTTCTTCCGTGCGACAAAAATCTGACCGTCACCAAGATCGAAAACAACGCCGTACCATGCGACATGCTTCCGGATCACACCATCGGCGACATAACACTCACCTCGACCCGAGCAGTAATCGATGATATCTATGATTGCCGATTTGCCAGTCTTCGAGGCTCCTGTGAGAATATTCAGCGCACCGATGCGGAAGGGCAATTCTCGGACCTGCCCTTTAGTGCTGTACAGGATCAGCTTCGCAATCTGGAGGCTCACGGTGCAACTCCCCAGCTCGCCATGATCGTAGCAGTTGTTCCCGCAGTGGCAAGCCATCGCCCGAGGAATCGGGCGCGGTCAATGCACTCCCGCGTCTCCCTCGTGAACGATTCCATCGATCTTTCAGTTACAGGAATCTTTTTCCGGCCAGCGTGTAGGCTGCCGTCTTGAGCGACCGCAAGAACATCCTGACTTATGCTAAACATGATCGCTTCTTGCGTGATCGATTTTAGACGACGGACTCGGTCCGGAAAATCGACGAGCTGATAACGATTGTCCTGCAACCAGGGGAGCAGTGATGTAATTGTGGAGCCCGGAAGCGCTTCGCGAGTGCCGCGGTGCAACACGATGGGTAACACAAGAAAGGTAAGCGGGAAGGAGAACCCGTGGCTTGCCTTCTTTTCGAAATCTTCAACCGCCTTCACGATCAGAGCACCGCAAAAGGCAGGATTGAATAGGTTTGCCTCTTCAACAGCTCGTTTGTCCCAAGCCAGCATCGGCTAAATTCCTCACTTTTCGTCTGTGGGTTCGGATTGAACATGATCTGAGTAGTCCGGATGCCATCCAACCTTGCATTGGTTCGCGAGGATATGAAAACTACCGTGGCAGAGGAATCGTTCTTTGACCGTCCGCAACGGAAAGTCTGCCTCGGTCTCAGCCCAAGTATAAAGTTTCTGACCGGCGTCGATTTTGGCTGTCGGAGGACAGTCGGACTCTAGTTCGTCCTTCATTGCCTCGAAGCGAGGTTCCCACGCCTCGAGGAGATGACGCTCGTAAACTTCTAGTTCACCGTCAATTAGCAAATCTTCTCGCGCCCATTTCGAGCGCTGCTCAGAGGCTCGATAATAATCGCGGATCGCGAACTCCACACGTCGGTCACCAATGCTGATAAGCCGTAATTGGTGTACGAATGGGCGCTTGTCGAGAGCAGCGACGACTGCTGCGGGCGGCGTTTTGTCCGCGAAGTCGATAGGAAGGGCGTCGCGCTTGAAGCTTTCACGAAGCTCATCAATTTTATTTTCAACGGCCGTGACCGGAATGGCTGCTTCGACGCCAGCCATGGCTTTGATGACCATCGTAAACCACCATCCTTCGAGCCGCTCGACGAGAATATCTACCTTTTCTCGTGGCACAGCGAAGCGCAGTTGGTCGCAAATGTCCTCTCTGACATCGAGAATGTTCGCGGAGACATCGAGGACGGTGATTGTTTTTAGCAGGCTCTTGCGCGTTGTTTCGGGAAGATCGCGGAATGCTTTGTAGTAATCTTTGTTCGCGGCGTTTGTGGAGGTGCTAGCAGCACTGAGTAACAGCGCGTGAGCTTTGTCCTCATCACGGTCACGTGGACGCAAGAAACTTGCGGCACTTCCGGTCGGAGCTTCACCGGTAGTGAGCAGCATGAGTCTGGCTCGAAACGGTGTTTCTGGATCTTTGGCGACAAGACCGGCCCAGATTCCTAGGGTCTTCCAAAGGTCGACGCTGGCGTCAGTCAAGTTTCCAGTACCGTTGACGTGGTGTTTGGTTTGAATCAATGCGACAGGATCGCCGTTCTTTTCAAAAGCGATGTCGTCAAACTTCTCGATTGAGATCTCCAGGTCCGGACTGTTGGCCATTTCTTTCAAGCCAGCAAAGAGCGCGTATCGGCACTGGTATAGGTAACCAGTTGCGGACTCAGATGCACCGTGTTTGTTTGCCCCATTTTCCATGCACCCTCGCGGCTCAAAATACTTCTGCTAGATACCAGAATCCCATCTGTAGCCTGACCGGAAAGCCAAGACTCTTGCAGCATCGCTTGCCTAGGGTGCTGGCGCGCTGCCCCTAAGTCTCAACAGTGATTCCAGAATTATAGTGGAATAAGTGTCAGATTGTTAAACAAAACACAGTTATCTCAAGTTTCCTCTGGCGAACTCGGTGCGACTACGTCGCACACTTGATGTCCGCGGTCAGTAGGAATTATGACGTTGCAGGTTTCAGGATTTGGCGGGAAAGAAATCTGGGACCGTCGCTGGATCTACACCGGGAATCCGTCGTCCCGGAAGTGGCGGAATCGGAGTGCGGCCGTAGCGTTCATTCCATTTGGCCCATGAGCTTCGGTCGAAAATTCCAGGTGCGGGGTCATCCAGTGCCGCTTTGAAATCAGCGTCGCTGAAGTACTTCCTAAGAATTTCAATGTCCTCTTCCGAAGCGTATGTCATCGCATAGGTGAGAAAGCGTAATGGGAATTCGAGCGCTTCTTCTGGAGTTCCAAACCAGAAGATGCGCTTTGCAACTGCCAGAAGTTCGTGAGAGTAAGTCATCAATCTTTACCCTGTGAAGTCAAGTCGCGCTTCCCAATAAGCACGGGCAACTCGTCTAATTTTACGCCTATGGCTGCGGTTCGCAATGCATTTTGCATCGAGGCGGGGAGTTTGGGCAGATCCCCGTCCGCGAAGTAACTTAGCGCGCGGAGTGTCGTCCTGGGCTCAAATTGGTCGCCATAGATGGCCTTAGCGGCAGCAAGAGCCTTCGGCAAAGTGATGCCGCTTTCCAGTAAGGCTGCAATATCGAGATAGTCCTTTGCTTCTGCGCGCCTCTGTACAACGGCCATTTTGCATCCCGCAACGTCCAGCAAGGAAGCGACTTGGACACCGTTGTCATTTGCGGTATCCGCGCTGGAAACTCGGGTGAGTCCTAACCCTCCGAAAAATGACACCGACACGGGACCGTTACGATCGAGGACGACTGTGAGTGTGTTTTCGCGGAGCAAGGTGACCTTGCCGTCGCGAAGATAAGGTATACGTTCTAATAGGTCCTGCGGCTCAAAAGTCACATTCGTAAAGAAATCGAAATCTTCCGAGACGCGATGCCCGAGTCTGAGAGCAAGAGCGGTTCCGCCGTACAGCACAAAATGCTTTGGCGTGGCCTTCAATTCCTTCCAGAGCGCCCGCTGCGATGCAGGAAGAATGTTGAGTTTTGGAGAGAAAGTCATTAGCCTTTACAATTGTCTACGATTCGCTCCCGAGCCTTCTTGATCGTCCGATCAATATACTCTTCTTGGCGTTTTCTATCTCCTTTGTGCGTAAGATCACGGGAGGCGAGGGTGTTGCGGGCTTCGTTCTCCGATACGCCGTGGGCCAAAGCGTAGACGGCATAAGCGAGATCCACGCGCGTCTGGTCGCCGCCGTAGATCGGCTTCGCGCGGAAGTCCTCGATGCTTTTGAGATTCGAAAGGCAAAGCCTCCGGCGCGGTAAAGAGGCGGGAGGCGGAAGCTTGAATTGCTCCGATTCATATAGGCTTTTGACTTCCGCGAGAAATCCGATCGCTTTTGAATACACCGCTCCCGTAGCCTCATGCAGCCGGACATACGGAAAGGTTCCATCCGTCCTTCGATGCTTGTCTTTGCGATTCGTAAATCCTGCGAGTCTTCCGTAGTGTCGCCAATCCGCCGAAGCAAGGTCACCGCCAAAGCGCGACGCCAGCAATCGTGCTGCAAACGTAGAAAGAGGTTTCGGCAGAATCTGTCCGTGGTGCAGCCATGCTTGAAAGTTCCCTGGAGAAGTTTCTAGAACAACCGCTGGAGCAAAGCCTTCCGATTTCAAACGCTCGATGATCTGGATACTGGCATCGTCGATTAGCGAAAGACTATGTTCGCCGGCTGGCCGGATGTAGATGTTCCGGCCTTCGGCATTTTTCAAGCGCAACCAAGAAACGGAGCGAAGCAACGTGCCCGTGTCCCACACACGCGGGAGCATCGCTCCGTGCGCGGCATTCGGATCAAAGAGGCCGACTTCGAAAGCCTTTGCGCACATGGCGCGGCTTTGCTTCTCGACGGCTTCCGGTGTGCTGATCGTTGTCATTTGCTTTTTCGACTTGACAAGCCCAGCGCTCAAGCGTAATAACGTACCCTAGTCATTAACAATCTGTATGTATAGTACCATTGGTTGGCATACAGCAGGGTAAGTTTAGATCGAATGATCGAGCACATTGGGAACACTGAATGCAAGAACTTCAGCAAGTGACCGAACGCCGCAATGAAAAGCTGGTCCGGGAACTCGGGCCGCTCGTCGCTTCCTGCCTTGAAGATCATCGCACCGAAGATATCTTGCTGAACGCCGATGGCCGGGTGTGGGTGAAGCGCACGCATCAGGATTTTGAGGTGGCGGGCTCGATGCTTCCAGCGCAAGCCTTGAGCGCGTTCGGCACGATTGCGGCGATTCGCGACACGGTCATCAATCACGACAACCCCATTCTTGAAACGGAACTGCCTACGGATGGGAGCCGCTTCGAGGGTTTGATCCCCCCTGTGGTACGGCAACCGGTATTCGCGATCCGGCAACGCCCTCATCGCGTGTTCACTTTGAAGGACTACGAAACTGCGGGAATCCTAACGGACAAGAGCGATGAGCTGAACCGCCAGCGGCATCGTGATTATTTTGTGGAGCTAGTGCGAGGCAAACGTCACGCGGAAGTGATTCGCGCCGCGATAGCACAGCGAAAAAATATTCTGGTTGCCGGGTCAACGGGCTCCGGCAAAACAACCTTCATCAATGCCGTCCTTGACGAGTTGGCGGGCATTTCACCGGACGACCGGGTGCTCATCATCGAAGATACGCCCGAATTGCAGTGCAACGTAGAAAACTCCGTGGCGCTCCTCGCGGTGGGGCGTGTGTCGATGCTCGATTGCCTGCGCGCGTCTATGCGGCTGAAGCCGACACGGATTGTGGTGGGCGAAGTGCGCGGCGCGGAAGCGCTGAGCATGCTCAAAGCGTGGAACACTGGGCACCCAGGGGGCGCGGCAAGCGTGCACGCAAACGACGCGCACGGGGCTCTGATTCGCCTGGAAAGTCTGGTGGCGGAAGCGACCGCCGCGCCGCAACAGCAATTGATCGCCGAAGCGGTGAATGTGGTCGTCTTCGTGGACGGCGAGCCAAGTATTCGCGCGGGCCGTAAGGTCCGCGAGGTGGCTGTTGTTATGGGGTATCGCGATGGGAATTACGAGCTGGAGTACGTATAGGGGCCCAATGGAAAACAGCACACAACAAAGCGAAAGCGATTCTTTGCACGGCGCGAGCCTTCTTTCCAGCGTGTTGTTTGTCGCGGTTGCCGCAATGGTTGCGGTGGGGGCGCTTTGGCTCCTTCCTGTGCTGGGGGCACCGCGGATGGTTTTGCCTGGAGCGGGCCGCATGGCGCTGGTGGTTATGGTGTTGGGTTTTTCGGGTGTGCTCGTGAGCACGCTGCTCGATCTGCCAAACACAATGCGGCGGACGCTGGTGGTGTTGTTTGCGGCGGCGCTTCTATGTTCAGGATTCGTTGCACTGGTGGCGTGGTTCACCGTCAGTGGAGCGAGTAGTTGCTGGTTGTGAATCTCAGGACGAAAGGAAAAAACGAAATGAAAGTATTCAGGAGAAGAGTGGAATGGCGGCGTCTCGCAGCCCACACAGGCTTGCTGACGCTGGCGTCGGTGGTTCTCAGTCTGCCCGCATCCGCGGCGGCTGGCGGAGCGGCGTTGCCCTGGGAAGCTCCGCTGACTCGTCTGCAACAGTCGTTAAGCGGGCCCGTGGCGGGTGCGATCGCGATTATCGCACTTGTGGCGATCGGTGTAACGCTGGTGTTCGGCGGCGAGTGGAATGAATTTGCTCGCCGTGCGGTATACGCAGTCTGCGCAATCGCTTTCATCATTTCCGCGGCTGGCTTGCTGGGAGGCTTGTTCGCGGTTGGCGCTGCGGTCGTTTAGCAATGGACGGACCACGAGAAGTCCCGTTTCACGAGTCGGCAAACCGGCCGCAATTGTTGATGGGCGGAGACCGGGAATTGATTTTGGTCTCCGCCATCCTGGCGGCGATGTTGGTTTTTGCGGTGATGAAGTGGTGGAGCATTCTTGCCGGGCTCGTTCTATGGCTGATCGCGGTGGGGGTTCTCGCGCGCATGGCGAAGGTGGACCCCCTCTTGCGTCATGTCTATATCCGGCACATTCGTTATCGGGATTTTTATCCCGCCAAGAGCCGGATGTCCGCTCCACCCACTACAACCCCCGCGAATTGGAGATGAATCATGCCCCTTATCGAACAGCGCCGTCACGCGATTGGATTAGCCGACCTGCTTCTCTACGACTCCTTGATTGAGGACGGGATTCTACTGCTGCAAGACGGCGGGCTGCTTGCGGCTTGGAAGTTTCAAGGACCCGATCTCGGTTCGGCGACAAATGGAGAAATGGCCGCGCTCAGCGGGCGCTTGGGAGCACTGCTTCGGCTTGGCGGGGGCTGGATGGTGCAGTGTGACAGCGTTCGCGCCCCAGCGCCCGGCTACCCGGAACATCAAGAGTTTCCAGATTCGGTTACAAAGATCATCGACGATGAGCGGCGCGAGCAGTTCATGTCCGAGGGTGTGCATTTCGAAAGCGACTACTACCTTTCGCTGACCTACCTTCCCCCCGTTGCCCGAGAAGAAAAGATCAAAGGATGGATGTTTGAGGGCATGAAGGAGCAGCGGGGGAATGCCGCGCGTATCGTGGATTATTTCAAGAACCGCATTGCGAGTTTCGAGGACGTTTTCAAGTCTTTGTTCGCCGTGACGCGCTTGAAAGCGGTGCGCACGAAAGACACGGCCGGCAATTCAGTCGTTCACGACGAATTGCTGCGCTACGTCCATCGCTGTGTGTCATGGAAAGATCACCCCATCCGGCTTCCCGAATTTCCGGTGTATCTGAACGACATGCTGGCCACGGAGGATTTCGTAGGCGGTTTGACGCCACGCATTGGGCGCAAGCATCTGCGTGTGGTGGCAATCGATGGATTCCCCAAAGCGAGCGTGCCGGGAATTCTCGCGGCGCTCGATACGTTGCCGATCGAATACCGCTGGAACACGCGGGCAATTCTAATGGACCCGGAAGAGGCGCGTTCGTTCCTCGATAAGGTGCGCAAGAAATGGCGTTCGAAGATGCGCGGCCTAAAAGACCAGATCATGCAAACGCAGACCGGGGCCGTGAACCTGCACGCGCAAGAGATGAGCATCGATGCAGAAGAGGCTATGAGCGTTGCAGCTGCGGGGGACGTGCTATTCGCGCAATACACCACCACAGTGATTTGCGGCGATGAGGATGAGCCCAGCGTCGAGGAAGCCGTCGCCCTGGTCGCGAAGACGGTGCAAAACTTGGGCTTCTCGGCGCGGATCGAAGATGTGAACAGTGTCGAGGCCTGGAGAGGGAGCCTTCCCGGAGATGGTTATCGCAATGTGAGGCGGGTTGTCTTGCATACGCTGAACCTCGCGGACCTTCTTCCGATAAGTGCAGTGTGGGCTGGAAATAAAGAGAATCCCTGCCCGTTCTATCCGCCGAAAAGCCCGCCGCTGTTGTATGCGGCGACGACGGGATCGACTCCGTTCCGCTTCAATCTGCACTGTGGGGATATCGGGCACACCTTCATGGTCGGTCCGCCAGGCTCGGGAAAATCAACGTTCCTCGGATTCATGGTTGCACAGTTCTTCCGGTATCCCCGAGCGCAAGTGTTCGCATTCGATAAGGGCTACTCGCTCGCGGTGCTGACGCGTGCCTGCGGCGGAGAGTTTTACGATCTCGGCGGTGAGACCGATGGATTGTCGTTTTATCCATTGGCGGACCTCACCGATGACAGCGACCTGGCCTGGGCGAATAGCTGGATCGAAAAACTCTGCACGCTCGGTGGTCTCGACATGAAGCCCCATCACCGCAACGCGGTGGCGGACGCCATGAAGCTGACGCAAGGTTCGCCGCGGCGGACGCTGACCGATTTTCTGGCGACGGTGCAGGACAAGGAAGTTCGCTCCGCGCTCGAAGTCTACACACTGAGCGGACCGCTCGGTCGTCTGCTCGATGCAGATAAGGATGGGTTGCGGGACGGACGCATGATGGTGTTCGAGATGGACCACCTCATGAAGTATGGCGATGGCAATAGTAAAGCCACGGTCGCGGTGCTGCTGTACTTGTTCCGGCGAATTCAGAAAAAGCTGGATGGGCGTCCCACACTCATTGTTCTCGATGAGGCCTGGGTCTATCTGCGGGATGAGTTGTTCCGCGAATACCTGCGCGACTGGCTGAAGACGTTGCGTAAGCTGAACGCGGTTGTCGTTCTCGCCACGCAAAATCTCTCCGACATCTTCAATTCTGGTATCAGCGATGTCGTTATGGAAGCGTGCCCCACGAAAATTCTGCTGGCTAACGCGGAAGCGGCGAACGTGCAGTCGCGCCGTTTGTATGAAGCGGTGGGCCTCAATGACCGGGAGATCCAGATCGTTCAGGGCGCCATTCCGAAGCGCCAGTATTACGTGGTTTCGCCAGAGGGTCGTCGTCTGATTTCGCTGGGACTTGGCGGCGTTGCGCTTGCGTTTGTCGGCGCGAACAGTCCGGACGACCGTAAAAAAGCGGAGGAGGTCATGCGTGCCCATCCCCGAACCTGGCAAGCGGAGTGGTTGCGCGAACGAGGCCGCTCGGATTGGGCGGACTGGTGGCGTGAAGTTGAGGGTGTTCTCGAAAGGAGAGTATCGGCATGAAAAAAGTAATGGTGTTCACGGTTGCGGTGTCTATGCTGTTTTTGGGGGTTCCAGCGCCTACGGATGCGGGAGTAGTGGCGGGTATGGCAACGGAATGGACACAGATTCTAAATCACGTCCAATTGATTATGGGCTACATCCGGCAGGGACTTCAGCTCGAGAACGAACTGAAGCAATATGAAGAGCAGTTGAAACAGGGACTGGTGTTGCCGCAGCAGCTCTTTGGTCCTATCCAGCAGGATTTATCGCAACTCGCGCAAGTCGTGCAAGGCGGCCAAGCCCTGTCGTATTCGATGGGCAATCTCGATGCGCAGTTTCGTAATACGTTCCCGGGCTACAGTTTCCGCACCTCCGGGTATTTTAACGACTATAAGAAATGGTCGCAGACCTCGCTCGATACCACGATGAACTCATTGCGGGCTGCGGGCTTGCAAGGCCAGCAACTGAACAATGCACAGGCGGTACTCGCGCAGCTTCGCACCATGTCCACGGGCGCGGGCGGCCAGATGCAGGCGGTTGAGGTGGGGAATCAGATTGCCGAGCAGCAGGTAGAACAACTGATGTCACTTCGGCAGTTGATGTTGACCGACCTACAGAGTAAACAAGCATATCAGGCGGAGCAGATTCAGAAGGAACAAGCGGATAGTGCGGCTCTGGAGCAAGTGTTTGGAACGCACCCGCTCGTGACCGATCAGAAAAAATACTGACTCCGCGGGGAGACGACATGAAACGAGCATGGATGGCGGTTTCGATTCTGGTTCTTGTGGGTGCACCCATGGGTTGCAAGAAGGCGGAACCGCCAAGCCCCATCGTGAAAAAGGTCGAGGATGCGGGATCTGGTGATTTAGTCTCAGGCAAGCACGAATTCGATCAACGATTGGTTTAATAAACACCAGGATCTGGCAAAAGAAATCAAGAAGGAATGCTTAGAAGTGAAAGATTCGAAGCCGGCAGATTGGCGCGACACAACTGAGGGTCGCGTGTGTGGTTCGGCTATCTCGTCAACAATGATCGGAAATGAACCAATACGGACAGACGACAAGAAGTATTGAGGTGAGGACATGAGTGGCAAGCGCAGAGGGCGCTGGCGTTTCTGCATGGTATTGAGCCATGTGGTTGTGATTGGTGTTGTTCTTTTGAGTGCCGCCGCCCTCGCGCACGCTCAAGGACCGAATTCCGTAAACGGGCCATCCAGCATCCTCGATGAATATAAGGGTCTCCAAAACGGCTTGGATAACAAAGCTCCTGGGTGCCGCGCAGCGGCTTTTCTTTTTGCTTGCTGGCATCGAAGTAGCCTGGAGCTTCACTCTTCTGGCCATCGAAAAAGCCGATTTCCAGGCGCTCACGGCGACCATCGTTCGCAAAATCATGTGGATCGGAATTTTCTACGCCATTCTGCTCTATGGCGTTACTCCCGGGGGAGGCGGGTGGATTCCCGCCATCATCAACAGCTTTCATATCCTGGGCCAAAGCGCATCGTCCGTAGGCCCTCTGGGGCCGAGCGCCATCGTTGGCTTTGGCGTGAATATGTCCGTCGATCTTCTTTATTCACTGAAGGGTGCGGATTTTCTGACGGGTTTTGCGAGTAGCATGGCACTCGTTTTTTGTGCTGTCGTTATTTTCATCGCATATCTCGCTATAGCGATTCAATTCGTGGTGGCGATGGTGGAAAGCTATCTCGTGATTGGCGCGGGAGTGATCTTTCTTGGATTCGGCGGTTCGCGGTGGACTGCGGCATACGTGGAGCGGTACATCGCCTACGCCGTGTCGGTCGGCATGAAAATCCTCGTTCTTTATTTGCTGGTGGGAGCAGGGATGACGGTCTCTCAGGGTTGGATAGCGGTCGCACAAACTGCCGCTACGTCGACCGACCCTGCCCGAACTGGATTCGACTTAGCCGCCGCCGCGGTGATGTTCCTCTGTGTTTGCTGGATGTCTCCCAAAATCTCTTCCGCAATGCTGGGCGGCGTTGCTTCGATGAGCGGCGGCGACCTGACAGGCGTTGGCATGGGTGTAGGCATGGCCGCAGTGGGTGCAGGTGTACTTGCGACAGGATATGCCGCACGCGGCTCTGATGCATTGTCCAAAGTGAAGGAAGCAGTAGCCGCCGGATCACGCGGATCAGGTGGCGGCTCGAACGGAGCGAGCGGTACGCCACCCCGACCAGGTGGAGGCGGCGGTAGTGGAAGCGGACCAAGCTCCCGGAGTGGGGGAGGATCTTCGGCTGCGACGCAAAACGGCATGCCAGGCGGCGCAAATCAACCCGCGCCGCCGTCGCGTCCTCCTGCAGCCCAAACGTCGGGCCAGCAGCCCGGCCCGCCCCGATCCGCGGCTGCTGGTGCGAATGATTCCTTCCTCGGTGCGCTCGAACGTACGGCAACGCGGGCGCAGTATGCGATGAACAGCGTTCGCATTCCGCACGACGGAACGTCTCACGCGCCACCGTCGAGTTCGACAGGGCACGGTGACAGCTAACTACAAGAGGTGGAGCGGTGGCTAAGCAAATTGCTTTCACGCAGCAGTCGAGTTCGAAAGAAGAGTCCATCGGGAGTCCCTATCTGGTTGCCCGGAGGGAGTGGGACGAACGTTACGGCGGTCTGATTAAGCGTGCGCAGCAGTGGCGCGCGGCTGCGGTCCTGGCGCTTCTCGTGGCTCTTGCCGAGGCCATTGTCATTATTGGTGTAGCGACACGTCCACGAACTGTTCCGTATGTGGTCGCCGTCGATTCTCTCGGGCGCGTGGCCGCGGCGGGCGCCATCGATCGGACTTCTCCCATTGATGACCGCATGAAGCAGGCGGCGATCACGCAATGGGTGCAGGACATGCGCGGCGTCACCAGCGACGGACTGGCCGAGCGCGCTGCGATCGATCATGTTTACGCCATGATTGGTAGTCAGAGCGCGGCGCAAACAATCGTCACCGACTATTTCCGCGCGAATCAACCCTTCGAGCGGGGTTCCCGTGAAACGGTGCAGGTGGAAGTGAACGCAATCCTACCGAACTCACCGCACAGCTTTGAAGTCGATTGGACGGAAACGCAGCGCACTCTCGACGGCAAACCCATCTCCTCGGACAAGTGGAGAGGCATTTTCACGCTGGCGATCAATCCACCAACAGATGAGGCGGTTCTAAGAGTGAATCCGTTTGGGATTTACGTCATGGATATTACGTGGTCGAAAGTTCTGTGAGGGACACTATGAAAACGAACTGTGCAGTAACAATAATGCTGGCTCTTTTTTTGGTTGGAGGTGCAGTGGGGCGAGCGCAACAGGCAACGAAGAACTCGCCAACTCCGAGCGCAACGCCCGCGCAACCGCCCCCTGCGGTGGTAAAGAAAGAACCCGTGCCGTCTCTGGACAAGTATCCGCTGGCTGAGGCTGTGCGGGGGCTGGAATCAGGCGATACGCCTAAGAAGGGCGCGGCAAAGCACGCGCCGGTTGTACCGGCGCTGCCCGCGAGCACCGCCCCTCCGCCTGTGTCGCCCGAAGTGCCGCGCGCCTTCGAAGCGAAGCGCGACGTGGCGCTGAACGCGACAGGTGTGGAGGCTGTAGGGTTGAGCCGCGAATGGGCAGAGAGCAGCAATGTTCCCTCGCCTGGCAAGGATGGCAGGGTAGTGTATGCCTACGGCGGTAGCCTTCCCGTAGTGGTGTGCGCGCCGCTGCATGTCTGCCTCCTGGAATTGGAACCCGGAGAGAAGATTGTGGGTGAGCCACATATTGGCGACAGCATCCGGTGGGAGATCTCACCGTCCGTGTCGGGAAGCGGCCCGGACGCAACACCTCTCATCATCATTAAGCCGCAGATTGCAGGCCTGGACACGACGATGGTCGTGCCTACCGACCGGAGGGCCTATTACGTTCGCCTCGAATCGAAACCAAATGAATATGTTGCCCGCGTGGCCTTCTCCTACCCGGAGGACACCAAACAAAAGTGGCAGGAATCTCTTGTGAAGCAACGCGAGGCCGAACAAGAGGAAAAGGCCGCGGCGGAGCGTGTCGCCGAGTTACCGAACGCGGCGCTCGAAAACATGTACTGGAATTATGAAATAAAGGGCGGGGACGCATCGACGCGGCCCCTGCACGTCATGGATGACGGTGCGAAGACCTATATCCAGATGCCTATGGAGACGATTCACCGCGAGCTGCCCGTGCTGGTGGTGAAGGGGCCGAACGGTTCGGAGATGGTGAACTATCGCGTGAAAGACAACATGTACATTGTGGATCGTCTCTTTGACCGAGCCGCGTTGCTGCTGGGGTCGGGAAAACATCAAACGAAAGTGGATTTGATTCGCAAGGCGGAAGTGAGCGGTGGAAAGGCATCGGGGCAAATACCGCAAGCCCAGCCCGCGTCGAGCGGTGCGGAAGCCGGAGCACAGCCATGAGCGACTTCACACAACCAATGGAATCGCCTTCGGGTTTGGAGCTGCATCCTGACCCGCCGACAACGGCGCGCATCAGTAAGAAAGTGGGCGTGGCAGTTCTCGGAGTCGTGGTCGTGGTTGGCGTCCTTGTGGTGTACGGACTCTATGCGCGCCGAGAGCAGCAACAGGTGGCGCAAACAATGAATGAGGAGAAACATCCTGAGTCCGCACGGAGCAGCGGCGATCAATTGGTAAAGGAGTTGGCTCCGCCCGCCGTTGCAAATCCAGCTCCGGTATTTTCCGGACGTACCGGCGTCGATCCTGGGGAAGTAAATGGGGGAACGCAAGCGCCTGAATCAGGTGCGTTGCAACCTCCGGGGCTCGTGTATCGCGACGATGGGCAGGAGGGTCGGCTAGAAGCTCGTGGGGCAGGTGACGGAAGTCGTTCTTCGACCGGCGGACCCACGGAATTATCGGCGGAAGAGAAGATGCGCTTGGCGGCGTTCCGCCAGGAGCAGGAAGCGCTTGCCGCGCCTACGGCCGTGCGTGGAGGTAGTTCGTTGCCGGGTTCGCCCGCGACAGCGCCGGTCAATGACGCCCTGCAACAATTTGGGTCACTCGCCTCGCTCTTGGGAGCTGGAAAAGGACCGGGGATCACGGATGCATCCGCAAACGGCGTGGTTCCGGTGAGTGCGCGGACGCAAGCGGGCAGAGACGATGACCTGCAGAACGAACAAGAGCGCAAACAAGCGTTTCTCGAACAGACACGCGGACGTGCCATCAATAATTATCTAAAATCCACGCGCACTCCGGCGCTTGGGAAATACGAAGTAAAAATGGGCTGGGACATTCCGGCCATTCTCGAACAAGGAATCAATTCCGATCTGCCCGGCGAGGTAAAGGCTTTGGTCCGCTCGAACGTCTACGACACCGCGACGGGAAAATATCTCCTGATTCCTCAAGGATCGCGGATGGTTGGAGTCTACGACTCCCAGATCGCTTACGGACAAGACCGCTTGCAGATCATCTGGTCGCGGATCATTTACCCCGATGGCAGCTCGATCAATTTAGATGGAATGATGGGCCAGGACATTCAAGGCATGGCTGGGTTTCACGACAAAGTTGACAATCACTACAAACGATTGGTTGGTTTCGCCTTGCTTACGAGCGTCTTCACTGCGGGAATCGAGCTGTCGCAAAGGCAAAACACTTCGCTACTCACGACTCCCACCGCTGGTCAAACGGCGTCCAGCGCGGTTGGCCAGCAGCTCGGAGAGCTAGGTACAGAAATCACGCGCAAGAATCTGAACATTCAGCCAACAATCAAAATTCCTGTTGGCTACCGGTTCAATGTACGCGTGAACCGAGACATCCTCTTCGAAGCACCCTATAGCCCAGCGGAACTATAGAGGGGACTTGAACAACTTCTAAGGGTCATGTATATATCTCATGTATGGACCGCAACGTATGTTGAGTTGCGGCCACCCCAGCCCCAAGACGGTAGGAATCGTGGCGAAACGGCGAAGCGCTCACTTTGCAGTCTACAATGTGAGGCTCTTAAGTGCTCTCGACAAACTCCTGCGGGATAAACCCCGGTATATGGGAGAACTGTCGACTTCGATCAACGATGCGCTTCTGGCGGTCGACCTGAATACTGTCGAGCTTGTCAATCTTCAATCCAGACAGAAACAAACCGGAAGAGAAACGCAAGTCGTTATCTTGCGGCGTCTTCGCAAGCGTATTCATCAAGTCGCTCAAAAGCGGAAGTGTTCGATGAATCAGCTCGTGAATAGCGCTCTTCTGGCTTATTACTCGAAGACTGAAGAAGGCAAACTCAAAAAACCAACCAAGGGACAGGGGGCATCTATGCGATCTTACGACACAATGTCGGATTTGGAGCGTCGCGAGCTTAATCAGATGCTCTCAGGACTTTCAGCAGTGCAGCCAGTTTCCTCGGATGTGGAAGAGCCCGATGGGACGTATTACGAATACGATCGCAATTTGAAAGCAACAGTGAAAGTCACGCCTGACGGAGAGCGAACCCCCGTTGAGGGATTAGAAACACAGTTTGAACGTGCGCCCCAGAAGGGTGCGTACAAAACTACACATGAGGGAATGACACCCTGAGCCAGCAGAAGCCAACACTGTTTATCATCGCGGGACCGTTGGGAGCCGGTAAGACAACTTTCTATGAAGCCTATTTGAAAGAAGCGTTCCCCAGTCTGGTTCCCCCAGTAAGACACCAGCAACAACAGTTTCTCAATGACCGGCGTTCTTTTGCCGTCGAAGACATTCGTGTGGACACGCAACTGCTGGACGAAGCCAAGGCAGCAGGATATTCCACGAAGGTGCTTTTTATTTCCACGGAAGATGCGAATTTGAATGTCGGGCGGGTCTTGGTGCGCATGAGTCGAGGCGGACAAGCCGTGCCCATATCAAGCGTAATTGATTCCTACAGGGAGTCGCCGAAGAATCTTCCCGAGGTCCGCAAACACACCGATGAGTTAATCGTGTACGACAACACCGCGCATCGCCGTGGCTACCGCGTAGTGGCGCAGTTCATCGGCGGCGAGTTGAGTAAGGCCGCGCAGACGATACCGGACTGGGCTGCTAAAGTGTTTGGCAAGGAATTGCACGCGGCAAAGCAACACGCGAAGCCGGGTCACGGACGATAATCCCATTTCACAAAACAGGTGAGTCGCGCCCTACAAATGCGTGGAGGGCCGCCGCTGCTTCGGCACGATAGATGGAAAAAGAGGCGGGGCATCTTTTAATCTCGAAGCCCCGCCACTTCCTTGGTTCAATCGCTATGCTGCGGCCTTCCGCGTACTGCTGCCTTTTTTCTTTGCCGCCTTCTTCGCCTCTTTGTCAGCGCCGGCTTGTGCAACGGCGGCGCGAAGAGCCTTCGCATCGATTTTGTAGAGTGCGGCAGCGTCAGTTAGGGGGTCGTCGTCCATGTTTTGGTTGGTTGTGTTCACACAGTCTAGCAAGATGGCCTCGAAGATGAGTTGCGCAATGCCTCTCGCGTCGGCCTTTTTGTAAAGTGTCCGGGCCTTCTCTACCGTCTTCCAATCATTCGTGTCTTTCGGGTCCTGCAACCCGTGGCGTTTGGCAAACTGCTTTGCTAGGTCATGCCTGAGAGAGCGCAACAGGAAACGTGCAATGATTCGCATCTCCTCTGTTCCAAGCTGCGGCTTAACCTTCTTGAGAACCTCGGCCATGAGGCGGTGCCTGAAAGTGAGCGTCCGCTTGTCCTTTCGCTTCTCGATAGCTTTCGCCGCTTTCAATTGGAGGCGCTGTTTCTCTTCCTTCTGCCGATGGGGGAAGTGGATTGTGCAAGACAGGTCGGCGCAAACCTTGACGAGTCGGCCTTTGTCCATGCCGTCCGCAAAGATCGCGGGGGTGAGGTGGCTACAAACGCTGTGCTGCGGTAACGCCTGCGCCCCTTTCTTAGTTTTCCTGCTGATAACTTCCACGTAATTCTTTCGTGGGATGATCGGAGTCTCGCCCGAAATGTTGAACTGGTCGGAAATCATGACGAGCTTGGGCACTTTCTCCATGCGCTGCGCGATATGGTGGTCCAGCTTGTTGTTGAAGCACACGGCGTCGCTGCAAGAATTCTCCCTGACTTCGGAAAAAAGCAGGCTGTTGAATCCGGTGCGTTTGGGGCATGCCTCGCAGCTTCCTGCTTCCGGCACAAGAGTCGCGTCATCCTTCGAGAACGGTACGCTTTTGAGGCTCAGATAGACGTTGTGCTCTATCCACGCCTGCAACCGTCCCACGGGGACGAGGCTGCGTTCCTCGTCGTTCCCCGCAAAGTAACCGTCGAAGCAATGGGCCAGAGCTTTCTCTTGGGAGTCGGCACTGAGCTTTGCCAGAAGTAAAGCATGCTCAATGCCGATGTGCTTCGCGGTGAATGCGGTCGCCGCCGTGGGTATCAGGTCTAGCAACTTGATTCGTTTAGCGATGTACGACGCGGCTTTTCCGGTCTTGGCCGCGATCTTCTCGATGGTGTAAGCGCCTGATTCCCGGTCAAGGAGCGCGCGAAAGCCCTGTGCTTCTTCGAACGGATGTACGTCGCTTCTCACGACGTTTTCGATGATTTGAATTTCCAGCACTTCGTCGTCCGTCAAGTCCAGTGCCAGCCGCACAGGAACCCTTTCGAGGCCTGCTCTCTGTGCGGCCCGAAAGCGCCGCGCTCCGGTGATGATTTCATACTTGTCGCCGTTCTTCCGCACGAGCAATGGTGAGAGAACGCCTTTCGCCCGAATGCTCTCGGCGAGTTCGTCGAGCGCCGCCTCATCAAACGACTTGCGAGGATTGGTACTCGATTCGACTAACTCCTTCATCGGTATTTCCACGTATTCTTTCAAACTAGTTGCTGTGTTCATGACTTTCTCCTTTTTCTCGATTTTAATTTTAGTACTCGCTCGGCAAAAGCAATGTCGTTACGGAACGGTCTGCTTCGGTGATGACCCACAGTTTTTCTCCTGCCACGGTTTTGTAAGCGCTCAGGAGACGAAACCCATGCTCAAGA
Source organism: uncultured Acidobacteriota bacterium (assembly GCA_963833595.1). Classification (GTDB taxonomy): domain Bacteria; phylum Acidobacteriota; class Terriglobia; order Acidiferrales; family UBA7541; genus Palsa-360. The sequence continues at coordinate 367,719 of CAWHYM010000006.1, forward strand.
CTTCGGGCGTTTTCTTGGCGGTCCTCCTCTTCCAAGTTGCCCCAATCGCCAGAATGGTGACGGGCAAGAAACTCACCTGGGCTTTGTCCAGCTTTCTCCAATGCGAGCAATGCGCCGGGTGTTGCAACGATTTGCCCCAATCCAAAGAGAGATAACGTGTTGACTTTGCTCATGATTCAGTTCCCTTTCTGTTTTGATTTATTGCTTCTTTTGCGGCGTGGTGTGCCGCAAGAAAAAGCAAATGCTCTTCATAGACGCGCCTCGGCGCATGGCCGTCCGCGCTGTCAAGGGCGGCGGGGTGAGCCGTTCATCGGAGCGCAGCGGAGACCCTTGACAGAACAAGCGGACGGAACAGGCGCATGCTTTGCGTCGGAAGAGCAATTGAATTTCGTAAAAGGGTTTTTACCGAATGGAGGATGTTGAAGTTATGAACGGCACACCCTGCCATGAGAAATGGCAGGGTGTGTTGACTTCCTCAAAAGAGAGAGTTGCAGCGGGGAGCAGTGTTGAAATGAAAAGCGGTTTAGGCGGCCTGGTCGTCGGTTTGCACGGCGGGTAATTCATCCGTGAGTTGTTCGCCACGGTCGAGCTTGCTGATCTTGGCGAGGTGAATTTCGGCGAGCTTGTGCCGCGCCTGGGGGTGTTCTTTGTCGGGAATCGCACGATAGCGAAGCTCTCCTTCTGCGAAGAGGTGATTCCCGCGCTTCAGAGTACCAGCGAACTTGGCAAGGTTTCCCCAGGCGATGAGCCGGTGCCACTCGGTTCGTTCGAGATATTCCTGCGATTCCTTATTGCGCCACCGGACCGTGGTTGCCAGATTGAGGATCACATAGGGGGTCTTGTTTCGAGCGATGCGCTTCTCGGCGTTCTGCCCGAGGAAGCCGATCAATCGGACGGAATTGTCATACATAAGCCTGCCTCCTTAGGAGCTATACAGCGCCAACCATGGTACTATATGTCTAGCAGCATGAGTATTATTTGTTTGACCCGCAAGGCGGTAAAACAAGGGACCGATCGATGTCAGCCGAACGCGGAGGTGCAATTGTGGGACCGATGGACTCGATCTGGCAAGAATATGAAAAACAGCGGCGGCGGATGAACGCACGGTTGGGTTTGGTGGTCTTTGCGCTCCTCCCCTTGCCTGCAATTCTAGTAGCCGTTGGTCTTTCTCCGCTAAGGATGCTGTTGGTAGTGGTGTTCTTGGGCCTGAGTATTGGGATTCTGTATCCGATGTGGTGGAGAACGAAGCATAATCCCCTACGTGCTACAGTCATAGAAAAGCGCACTCGGCGGATCGCCTGGGTTTGCCGGCCAGTCGGATTTCTCTTCGGTATTGTGGCGATGCTTTCTTGGTCGGTAGGTAGCACCGCTGCTGAATGGATTGGTTTGGGATTCAGTGCTGCGGCCGTCTTGCTGCTGTGGTTCTCGTATTCCTCCGAAAAGACAGCGAAGCAAGAGCTGCAGTCCGCCAGTCCCCGGGACTGAAGCGCAAGAGGCCCGATAGAAAGGGGACGGAATGGAGATGTTTCGTTGCCACAGCCCGGCGAGCCGCGCTCGAAGCGCCAAGAAGGGCTAAGTCGGGGGATGCAAGCAGAATCCTTTGAATACAGGCCATTGAATTGCCTTATGAAACATTCCATAATGCATTGATTACCGCAAGCTTGGGGTACACATCAGGAATAGGAAAGCCAGATTTCATCGCAGCGAGACGCGATTGATGGACCCATACAGCGACAATCCGTTTCGCGTTCTCGGCCTGTGGTCAAATGTTTCCGGGAAGGATGCCTCGAAGGCTGCGGATCGACTTCTCAAGTGGATTGAAATAGGAGAAACCCCCGAAGTCGAAGATTACCTGCCATTTCTGGAAATATCGCGTCTAGACAAAGAGCGCCGCCAGCACCGAACTAAAAGCATCATTGGTAAGTCTGTCAAGGATGATCGAGTGAAGATCCAAATACTTGTGTCGTGCGCTTTCCGCGTGTACCTTTCGGGTACCTCTATCCGTGACCGCACAGCCTTAGCATGGGTGGTCAGTTCATCCCAATATTCGCACCACTGTTGGTGAACAAATAATGCTGATCCCTGCTGACATGCGCCAGCCCAAACCCGGACTTGAATTATCATTCCATTCCAACGGGATGGGTATAGTCGGAATTGAAGCCCACAGCGAGCGAGCAAGGAAATTGCTTGAACATCGATTCGGAGAAATCACGGCGTCGGGCGAACCGAGGCTGACGAAAGAGATTCCAAACCTCGGGTCCGTGGTGTGCGTCAGGGAGAAGTGCGAAGAGATAGAGGCTGAAGCTTCCAAGTTAGGGTTAGTGACACAATGGAATCCTGCAAGTCAAGAGGAGACCGACAGAGCATCGGGAAACACTCACAGATACCGGTCGGCAGAAGAAGTGAGAGTGGAGGTTGAGAAAACCAAACCGGGTGCTGCCCCTCATCCTCGTGACGAGAGGCTATGCATAGACCCGTATAGCGACAATCCATTTCTGGTTTTAGGGCTTCGGTCAGACGTTTCCGGGAAGGATGTTTCGAAGGCAGCGGATCGGCTTCTTAAGTGGATTGAAATAGGAGAGAGCCCCGTAGTCGAGGATTACTTGCCATTTCTGGAACCAATGCGTCCAGATAAAGAGCGGATCAAACGAGCATCGAAAGAATTGGAAGATCCGAGAATCCGACTCCAATCCGAACTTTATTGGCCAAGCCCTGCTTTTTCCGAGTTCGAAGCCTGTCAAAAGTGTCTCAGGTCCGGACAATATTCTGAGCTTGTGAGTCGCTGTGAAGACGCCATCGCGAGCGGACTCGCGAACCGGGGAAACGACAAAAAAACAAATCCGCAGCTAGATGCGGCGCTCGCGAGCCACTTTTTGGCAGTCTTTTATCATGCTTCGGCGCTGGCAGTTTCCAGCGGACATTTTAATCGGTCGTCAGTTGGCATTCCGCCTACAGATTGGGGTCGCGCCTTCAAATTCTGGTCGCTCGTCATCCGGGATAATCGATTCTGGGAATATCTTGGAAATCGAGCCAGCCTCTTACATGATCCTCGGCTAGATCCCTCTTTCGTTAATCAACTGAGACGAGTGCTCCCAGTTGAAATTCTCCGTGTCAACGTTGCACGTGCCCTTGAAAGTTTGGAGCGGGGGGAATCAGATACTTTCCATCTTAACGCCGGGATTATTACCGAATCGCCTTTCGGATCGAATAGAGAACTGGCTCTCAAAGAGCTGGTTCTTCCCTTGCAATTGCGATTCGACAAGATCTTGGGAGAAATCCGGCCTGCCCTTTCGGAAACTGCGATAACGCAAAATTCGTCCACGTTAAAACCGTCAAGCAAAGGCAAGGGATTCGAGGGAACCGTTGATGCGCAGAAACTTACCGCCTATTTATACGGAATCGAAGAGTCGATCAATAAGAAGCTAGCCCCGATTGGGAAATTGATCAAAGCGACAGGACTAAAGGAGACAGGAGCAGGTCACGAGATCTTGGACGGATTGGCATACGTCTTCCGAACTATGTCTTTGGCCCTGAACAACCGCGGTGGGCTGCCAAATAGTGCACTACGACTGACCGCCGTCGCGAAGGAATACGCGGCGAGCCCGGACTGTGTCGCGAAGTTGGCTGAAGATCAACAAACTCTTCAATTCTTATCATTACAGAATGACGCGCTCGAATTGGCGAACGCGTCCCGATACAAGGATTCTTTGTTGAAGTTGGAAGAAGCGCGTCAATTCGCATCGTCTGACGAGGATAGGGATACGATTGATAAGTGGATCGAGACCGCAAAGGGGAATATAGCCCTCGAAGGGACTAAGCCGATCGAGCGTGCACCATCCCTCGGAACTGTATATGGGATCGGAACGACCCTATATGGCAAGCGCAGCTTTGACCCGCAAAGTGCTACGTATATTGCAACGCTCTACTTTACAATTCTCAACATCCCCATCATACCAATTGCTGCGTACCGAGTCAGAAGTCTTGGGGCGAGCGGATATCGGTTTTACGGAAAAGTGCCCCTCGCTCGGAGTGCTTTCATTGCACCGGCACTCATTGCGTTATTCGTGTTAGGCCTGATTATTAGTGGCGCTTTTGATGACTCCAACTCATCGAGCGTGCCGAGTTCCGTCTCGTCTCCAGAATTGACATCGCCGTCTACGTCTACATACACCAATACCAGTCCACCTGATGCGCCCCACACATTTTCTGCTAGTCCACCGTCGGGACCCCTTGTTAGCAAGAGTGAACTAGGTGCCTGGCTCGAATGGGAAAAACCTCAATTGGACACAGAAGCGAACGAATTAGATCGATTGATACATAAATCAGACCAGGACCGGGTGAACCTTAAGCGGCAATTTGCCGAGCTAGGATCAAATCCAAGCGATGAAGAAGTAGATGATTACAACAGAACTAAAGATCAATTCAACGCAAGGCTGGAGATTCTTAAAGCACGCGCCAAACAAGATGAGGCGGATATTGATAGGTACAACTCGGTAGTAGATCGTTACAAGTCTATGCCATAGGACATCCCATGAAGAATATTTTTCGGAAGGCGCAGCCCGGTGGTCCACCTGTCGATTCAACGACAGGATTGCACCCAATCCGTGCACTCCAGATTTCTTCAATGATCGACATCGCAATCGAAACGTGGCGTTTGCACGATCGGTTGAAGAAAATGCAAATCGCAGCAGGGCGAGAAGACCCATCAATCGCCTTCTCAGTAGACAAAATTCAACATGTTCTAAAGGACATCGGAATTGAAACTCGCGATTACACCGGTCAGCCATATACTGAGGGCATGAGCCTGGATGTACTGACGTTCGACTATCCAATTGGTGAGAAGCCTGCCCAGAGAATCGTGCAAGAAACCATAAGTCCAGCTATTTATTTTGATGGAAAATTGGAAAAAATGGCACAAGTGATAGTCGGAAAGGTAGGCGATCAAACCGATGGCAAGAAACACAATTGATTTCGGGATTGATCTTGGCACAACTAATTCCGAGATTGGGGTCGTTGACCGAGGGCAGGTCCAAATTATCCGGAACGGCTTCCGCGATGAAATCACGCCGTCCGCCGTCAGAATAGATCGCAAAGGCAGTATTATTGTTGGAAAGCTTGCGTTCAATCAGCGAGTGGATGACCGGGAAAATACCCACACTCAGTTCAAGCGTCTGATGGGCAGTCAGCAGATTCTTACTTTCGCGAGTTCTGGTCGGCAGCTCACACCAGAGGAATTATCTGCGGAGGTACTCAAGAGCCTCCGCCAAGATGTTCTGAGAGAAATGGGCGAAGAAATAAACGCAGCTGTAATCACGGTTCCTGCGCTGTTTGAAATTCCTCAGTGCGATGCCACGCGACGTGCCGCAGAACTTGGAGGCATTACCTGCTCACCCCTTTTGCAGGAACCAATTGCGGCTGCCCTCGCCTACGGTTTTCAGGCTGAAAGCCTCGATGGCTTCCTGATGGTTTACGACCTCGGTGGAGGAACATTCGATGCATCACTCATTAGATCTCTGGAAGGTAGGCTTAGAGTAGTTGACCATGCGGGTGACAACTTTCTCGGCGGAAAGGACTTTGACGAAAAACTTCTGGACTTCTTCATTAAGACTCTAAGAAACGACTTTGGTCTGCGCCAGCTGGATCCGAACAATGATCGGAAGGCATTCGCAAAATTGCTTGCCGAAGCCGAAAATGCCAAGATCCAACTTTCAAATAACGCTACAGCCTATGTGTCCATCACGGATTTGGGTAGGGGCTTGGAAGACTTTGAAGCGAGCTTTGAGGTAACTCGATCCGAATATGAAAACCTGATCGACCCGTACGTTCGTCGGACGGTTGAAATCTTGAACCATCTTTTGGGTGCAAACCATCTTTCGAAAGATGCAGTGAACAGAATCATTCTCGTGGGAGGTCCGACTCTCACACCGCATGTCCGATCTGCCGTAGAAGCTGCCTTGGGAGTCAAGCCCGAGTTCCGAGTTGATCCCATGACAATCGTTGCGAGGGGTGCAGCATTGTTTGCCAGTTCGCAGAGAACTCCGCAGGTCAAGAACGAAAAGTTGCCAAAGGGAACTCTTCGCCTCAAGCTGGCTTACACTCCAGTATCGCAAGACATGGAAACGGATGTAGCAGGAAAGATTGAGGACCTGGAGGGTTATTCCGAAGTCCGGATCGAAATTTCGAGGAGCGATGGGGGATGGAACAGTGGACAATTGCGTCTAACTGGCACCGCATTTATGGCATCGGTTAGCCTGAACAATCGCTCCGTGAACGATTTCCACATTAAAGCCTTAGACATGACGGGGAATGCAATCCTAATTGAACCTGACCACTTTACGATCACGCACGGTCCAATGGTCGAAGACGCGCCTTTGTCGCGGTCCATTTTATTGGGGTTAAGCGACAACACAGCCCATATGCTGATTCGTAAGGGGACTACGGTTCCCTGCCAAGGCCGCAGCAAGAGAGGAGAAATCGTCACTGCACATGAGGTAGCCAAAGGCGAGACGAAAGACGTTTTGAATATCCCTTTGCTGCAAGGCGAAAACGACCGGTCTGATCGGAATAAGGAAATTGGAACACTTCGAATTACAGGGGCAAAGATTTCCAGAAATCTACCCGCGGGGAGTGAAATAGAAATAGTCGTCGACGTTGATCGGGACTTCAAGACAAAGGTCGTTGCGTTCATTCCAATTTTGAATCAGTCATTCGAATTGATCTTTGGAAATACCGTGGCACCGAAACCTCGCATGGAGGACATGCAAGGCGACTTTGAGGCTGAAAAGGAACGATTGTCACGCATAGCCAAAGGCCAAATTGCGAGTCCCGTCGCGAGCGATGAGCGCGGCTTGTCCCTTTTGGGAGTGAGGGTAACGGACCTTGAGGAACAACTTGGGAGAGCAAAGGAAAAGGACCCCGATGCGGCTGAAAAAGCGCGACGTGGTATCGAAGAGTTGAAAGCGCAAATAGACCTTATTGAGGAATCCCAAAAATGGCCTGCCCTTCTGCATCGATTGGAAGAGGCCAAACAGTTTGCGAGTGAAGCAACGCAAAGCTCAAATCAAATAAAGGATTCTGACCGGCTTCAGAAGATTCTGGCCGAAGTGGGATCAGCAGTTGAGGCAAAGGATTCCCAAAGACTAGAGAAGATTATTTCGACGCTTGACTCTCTAGGCTGGGAGATCTGGGCTCGACAGGATGACTTCTGGGTGACTTCCTTCCACAACGTGGCTAAGTATGCGGACAGATTCATCGACAAACAACGCGGAAACTCGTTGATCGAGGAAGGATCACTCGCCATTGAACGAAGTGATTTCGCGAGCTTACGTTCGATTGTACGTGAGCTTTGGTCGTTAGTACCCGATTCCGAAGAGACCACAAAAGAAAAGACGCTCGTTCCTTCGAGCCTCAGGAAAAAGACGATGGGATATCTATGATTCAGAGTCTGGCCATCGGATCGACGGTGAGGGATACGTATACGATCTTGGAGAAGCTCGGAGAGGGGGCATTCTCCGAAGTTTTTCTGGTGAGGCACAGATTTTTGGGACTTCAAGCAATGAAGGTATTCAAAAGTAATTCCCTCAGCCCGACCTCCGACCAATTCAGGGAAGCGTTCCTTCTTTCTAAGATCGCACACCCAAACATTGTGCGTATTTTTGAAGCGAACAAGATTTCCGGGTCTGACGGCGACCGGTCCTATGTAACTATGGAACACGCCGCAGGGGGAACGCTTCATTCATTCCTCTCATCCCGACCGCTTCTGTCATTAGAGATGGTGGTCCGGATCCAAACGCAAATATGCGCTGGGCTCTCAGCAGCTCACTCACAAAGACCTCCAATAATTCACAGGGACATAAAACCACAGAACATCCTGATTACTAGCGTTGAGGAAGACTGCACCGTTAAAGTGGCGGACTTCGGCCTAGCGAAGAATATTGACCCGAGACTCCGCATGGTGAGCGCAGCAGGAACCCTGTTATACATGCCTCCGGAGGGTTTTCACCATTACGAAACCCCGGCCAGCGATGTCTACTCAGCAGGAATTATTCTCTATGAGATGCTTACAGGCACATTCCCATTTCCGGTCGTAGAGTACGCAAGTGAACAGGAGTTCCGTCTTGGCTTAGCCAAGACGCGCGCGCTTATACCTCCAGCTCCATCTACCGTTAGGCCCAGCGTTCCGCGTGCCCTGGATGAAGTGTCACTGCTTGCTCTCCAGCCCGATATTAAGAAGCGGTTCCAGTCTGCGGTGGAGTTTCTTTCGGCGCTGGATTCGTTGGAAAGCCGCTCTAAGGCTACCCAATCACCTCCGAATCCTACGAGTACCAAAAAAGGAACTGCGGAATTGAAGGCAAAAGAAGCCATTCTGATTGGCAAGCAGTATGCTGAATTACCATCAGCAATCCGCCTGTTGGAAGAGGCCCTTTTAGATGATCCAGGCCTTCGGAACCAATACGGCGAAGTTCTCGCCAGATGGAAATCGGGAGTGGTCTTGTAGAATGGAATCCTTCAAGGATGCAATCACAAAGATTGAGAAAATGATCCGTGCAAGCCGTCTCAATGACATAGACAACTTGATGAAAGGTGGACAGGCTCAGCGCGTTTCTGAAATTGAGGAGGCCGTGTCGAAACTCGATCCAGGGGGCTATTTGATCGGGTGCGGTCCTTACACACAGGGAATCTATCGCTTATCCGCTTCCGAAACGATCTTTGGCAGGCAAGCTACTCTCCACGAGGACCCAATTGATAAGCCACTGGATTTCTCGCTAAATGATTCCGTGACTTTTCGTCCCAGAGAAATCTCCCGCAGACACTTCAAGATCACCCTCGATCAAATAGATTCGCAGCCCATGTATTTCATCACAGATCTTGGTAGTACATGCGGGACATATCTAAACGCAGCTCTCTTGGAAGGTCAGAAGGAAAATGGCCCAGGCGTTGACACAAGTGTAGCTAGACCCCTTGCAGATCTGGATATGATCAGCTTGGGCCCCGGAATGGTAAATCTTTTTCTCTTTCTCAGCGTTCCCAGAAAGGTCGACCGCAGCGATGACAGATGAAGACAAAGAGAACAGAGAAAGTTATGTGCGATGGCAAGAATACGCTATCGCGCAACTCGGCTACACGATTAATCTGTTTCTGACACTCTCCGGTGCCACGCTGGGTTTTGCCTTGAAGATTCTCATGGAGTCGCAAACCCCATTATCAGGATCGGCCCATTGCCTCTTTCTTGTTGCGTTGCTACTCCTTGGGCTTTCTATCATAGCGGCGCTTGCGGCGAACTGGACAAGATTGCAGGATTTCCGCTTCACGCGGCGTGCTGCAAGGGAGCGCGTTGAAAAGGGCAACAATCACGAACACTATAAGAGAAAAGCTGAGTGCTATGGGAATTGGACGTGGGGTCTATTCTACCTTCTGACGCTGAGTTTCGGACTCGGTGTGGTGCTTTTCGCCCTGAGCATTTGGTTCGCGTACTCAAATCGGATATAGGGAGGGCGTGCGGCAAAGGGCAGGCAGTTCGGCGAGCGCTTACAACGGGCAGTGAAGACGCCCCCTAAAAGGGAGCGTCCTGCGTTTCAGGTCCCAGCTCAGGGGCTGGTGTGTCGGGATCGCGCTTTTCAGCGCGGTCTAGCTTGGCGATTTTCGAGAGATGAATCTCGGCGACACGGATCTTATGATCGCCGTTCTTCTGCTTCTTCTGTTTCTTGGGAATGATCTCCCAGTATCGGAGCTCGCCTTCCACGAACACATGCGCGCCCTTCTTGAGAGTTGCCGCAAACGTCGAGAGGTTGCCCCAGGCGATGAGGCGGTGCCATTCCGTACGTCGGATGTATCCGTCGCCATTCTTGTCCTTCCAGGACGCCGTCGTGGCTACGGATAGCACCGTGAATTCACGTTGCGTCTTCGTGGTCTTCAATTCCGCGTCTTTCCCAACGAACCCAATTAATCTCACTGAATTGTCATACATCGAAATTTCTCCTTTTGATGCCCTGAGTCTCTCAAGGCACACCACCCGAAGGGCGCGAGTGGGAGGCGGCTCCCAAGTGCCAAGGTCTGCTTTCTTGGAGGGCGCCCGCGAAGCGGGAAGTACCAAGACCGATTTCGGCGCGATAGCGAAGCAGAAGACCGCCGTGCCGCCGGGCGCAGCCTCTCCGACGCTCGCGGTGCTTGAGAACGACGGGTGAAAAAGGAGACCAGGAGATGATATGCGTGAGAGTCGGGTGTTGAGACGCGAAATGGCCGAGAAGCGCATCAGTCCACGGCTCACAGCTTCCAAGCGTTGGCGGGGATCTTGTTGGCGAGGGATAGACGGGATGAGAATGGGTGACCGCACTCCACGAAGAGGCTTGCGCTTAAGGCGAGAGTGCGTGACCGAGGTCGAGCTGCGATGGGGTTCATTCCCAAGAAGATTGAAGATGGAAAAAGAGCGGAGACTTCGCTCAATCAGCGCCCGCGCTGCAATCTTCGCGAGCGCTGCACTGGCACAGGAGTGAACCTATATGAAAGCGCGTTTATACAGAGAAGTGCATTAGTAAGGAATGATCCGCCGCTTTCGCCCAGCTACCGGTTGGGGTAAGGTCAACCATCTGTACTTGGCCTCGCATTTGCTTTCGCCCTTGGTCCACAGTGGCCGAACTAGGAGGAACAAGTGAACGATGAGCGTCCGGACTATTTTGCCGCAGCTCCTTCTGAAGAGGTCTCAGTATTGCGAGGAATTAAGGGAAATTTCCGCCGGCAAATGATTCAAACAAGTCTGATGGCCGAACCCTTGGCATCTATTCCAGAGATGTGGCGCGCACACAATATACCGGAAGAGTTGAAAGGTGTTTTGACATCTAGGCGCGGGCCGCAAGGCCGTGGCGGGGAGGATCTCCCAGACCTAGATCAGGGTGAGGTCGAAATTGCTCGGCTCAGCTTGGTTAATAGCGTTCATGGCGAAGTGACAAGCCTTCGCGCAAAGCGCGACCCAACGGATTCGAGTATCTTGTTATCAATGGTTGATGAGTATGAGACCGAGTTTGAGTTGCCAAAGCCCAAAGTGTCTGCTCCCCTGACGGCCGCTGAAGTGTTGGTTATATTTCGGGATGCTGAACCGACACCGACCGAAACATCATGCCAGATTGAATTCAGTTCTTTCTTTTATCCTGCGCTCGACTCCTTGGCTGCTGAAATGGGAATCAAGGGTGAAAAGGGTGAAGAAGATTGAATTATTGCGTTGAAGTGCTGTGGAATCAAGTTTCGCCATCACCGGGCGTTTGTGCGAATCACCGGCCACAGAGCAAGAGTTTAACGGGTTGATGGATTTTCTTGAATACGATTGTAAGCTGACCGAAAGTGCGTCCTATTTTCAACGCTCCGTCCTGATCTACCCCAATTACTAAGATACTTTCCTCAGGTGGCCAATCTGTGCTCTCTCCAACCCCGCGCCCAGGCAAGAAAGGGAGTCTCAGTGACTGCACGATCTGGACCAAATCGGCTTGCTGCTGCTTATTGTCGGATGCTTCAAATCTCACGGAACCTGGATTCCAAGCGGTAATGAATGCACACGTCGTGGCATCGTAGCTTTCGAGCAACGCGTCGACCGCCTGACTCGGCTCGCCTACGCGGAGATTGATTTCGCCATGTGGCGCTTCGATGATGAACAAGGTACTGAGGTAAGCTTGAATCAGTTTTGGATCGACCATGTCGTGCACTGTATGCGAAAAGAATCTTATTTTCCACATCAGAACTTGTCACATCCAAGGCGGGTGCCGAGTTTTCCCACGACTACGCGAGCGGCAGCATTGGCAAGAACGGCAGCATCGCGAATCGGAGTTTATTAGTCGAAATCCAATATAGAAACTGATATACTTCTAGCCGTCATCAAGAGAGCCAACGAACCCAGTTGGCCGACAACCGAGTTGGTTTTCCCAAGACCAATCACGGTGCCAAAAACGATGTGACCCGAGGAGGGTAAAAATCGTGGTTAACGAATCCAAAAAACAGAAAATGTACGTTGCGTTGCGAGGACAGGTTTCGGGGCGTCTCATTCGTGCGATGGATATCGCAGAAGGTGATATCGGAAGCCTTAGTCTAGGTGAGCTTATCAACACGCTCTTCTTGATGCATGGCGACGGTGGCTCAACCGGAAACTTCAGTGTCTCGTTCGGAGCGGCTATCAAGATGGTTGGAGCCGAGCTGATGTGGCAGGAGCCTGCTGCAAACAAAGTGGCAATCATCGAGCCAGCGCAGCAGGTGCATTGATGTCTGCCGCCAATCGCTCTCTAGTCTGCTGGTGACCTAATAAGCAGTTTGCTCACAGGAGGAGTCATGGATGTCCATAAATCGGCGGAACACCCAACCGAGCAGGACCGAGAGCTGACACGGGAACAAACGATCAAACTTTCGAGCGATGTCGCACAATTGGAAGAAGCAAATCTCCCGCGAGACCTTGCAACTGCGCTTGCCGGAATAGAGCAACCTATCGCACTTCATTGGGAGAAGGCACCGCACATTCGACGTGCAGAACCCTGGGATGCAGAATATCTGATTGATCCTGTGGGGAAGTGCTGGAGCGAGCATTATCCTCTGCAAGTCTTTTTCAGGGACGATTGCGGAAAGGTGTGGCGATTGCCACGACACTGGGTCGGCGGCACTTTTGACTCGTTGCAGCCGCGGACTCCACAACCGGATTCAGACTATCGGGTCGCAGGCCAACACGTTCTGGAGGAGTGCCTCCACCTGCCTTCTTTTTGGGATTTGCTTGAAATCAACATCCCTCGCGAATTGGCCATGGCAGCAGCAGGGAAGCCAACAAAAGTCCAAGTCCGTCTGAGCCCAGGCAGCCCTGTTCGGGTCACGTGGAGTGCACCCACGGCGATCCAGTATGTCATTCCGCATACCTGGCGCCGTCGCCGGGTTCAACTCCCCGAGCGTGGCAGGTTGACCGAGGGGGGCGTCCCAGATGAAACGGCCGCAATCTATGCTGGCCGCGTAGTGAGCGTGAATTATCATCCGGGCTCGCTGTGCTGTCTGCTGGAACATTATCGGTTCCGAGATGAGCAAGGGAATCGCTGGCCTGTCAAAATCCAAGATTGCTTCCTGGTTGGGTACGGCGACGCTGACGAACACTCGGCTTAGCTTGGAGGGCTGATCCCGAAAGCAAGGATCGGCGTACGGAGAGCAGTGCACCAACCGTTGTCGGTAATCAGTTGCAGACAATGAGACGAGGCCATTTTAAGTGATTACTTTTCATGGTCGAGTTGGCCGCAATAAGGAAGGGTGGCACTTATGAGTGTTCCGGTTGTCAGCATAACGAGACGAGACGGCAGACTGGTGTTCGTTTTCAAGCGCGATGGCATTCTGGAAGGGTGGGTGTATCTCGATGAAGTGAGCGAAGAACAGCGCGCCACATTTTTACGCATGCTAGAAACTCAGGAAATGAGCGATCTCAGGAAGATTGATGTCAACAACACGACAGGCCCAGCAATTCAAGAAGAGAAGACGAAACTGAAGGATGAGCGTCCGGACTATTCTGCTGCAGACGAAGAAAAGGACAAAGGAATTTTTAAACTGTTATTTGATGCGCTCGAAAAGCGTCAGGCCGTGCATGGGAGCCGGGAGGAATTGGACGCTATGATGGCTGCGGTTTCTGCAGAAATAAAAGCCCGCAAGGAACGCGGCGAAATCAAGACCCGCGAGCAAGAAACCCAAGAAATGGGCAAGTACATGGGAGCCATTTTCGCATTTCGGGAATATGAAAGGAGAAGAGGAATGGCTGCCATGCACGAGCAACCGGGGCCCGAAGCGACGTACAAGATGGGTGACATTATTGGCGGCAAGTACGAGGTGGGCGCCATGCTGGGCAGCGGTGGCTTTGGGGAAGTGTATTTGGTCTACGACCGTCGAACGCTCGGGTTGGGTGCGCTCAAGACCTTTCGCCAGAAGTTTCTTGCGGATGCCAAAGTGAGGGAAAACTTCAAGCGCGAAGCACTTCTATGGGTGAACCTCGAAGAGCACCCATTCATTCTGGCGGCGCGTTGTGTGGAGGAGTTGTCCGGTCGACTCTTTATCGGGATGGACTACATCGCTCCTGACGACCGAGGGCGAGTGACCTTGACCGACCATTTGGCGACTGCCCGGGGGCCGTTGGAGACCGATCAAGCACTCCTGTGGGCGAGTATGTTTTGCTATGGCATGGAGCACGCCAACCAGCGCGGCATCAAGTCCCACCGGGACATCAAGCCGACCAACATCCTCATCCGGCAGGACGGCACGCTCCTCATCAGCGATTTCGGTCTGGCGGCAGCGGAAGCGGCGTGGAAGGGTCAGGGAGGCTCGTGGGAGAGCGCCGGAGAGCAAGGCTTTGTCGGCTTGAGCCTATTCCAGACGGAGGGCAAACGGGTCTGTGGCACACCGGGGTACCTTGCGCCGGAGGTATTCCGTGGGGAAGGGGCAGACGTGCGCAGTGACATCTACAGCTTCGGCCTAGTCTTGTGGCAGATGGCGGCAGGCAGCCAAGTGCCACCATTTGCAATGGGCGTGGCGCCGCCGCGTAGTCCTCGGGACACCGAACGCTATGCACTCGAGATTTATGAGCAGCAGATGAGGAAGCGTGCGCCAGCCGTGGGTGAGCCGCTGGGGGCGGTGATCGAACGTTGTCTCGCCCCTGAGTCCTCAAAGCGCTTCGCCAGTTTCACGCAGTTGCGGGCTGAACTTGAACCGGTCCTCCATCGCCGCACCGGCCAGACTGTGAAATTGCCGCCCGTTGGCGAGCTATCTGCGGTTTTCTGGGCCAACAAGGGTCTTTCACTTTTTTCTCTAGGACGGCTTGAAGAAGCCGTGGCCTGTTTCCGCAAGAGTCTGGGAATCAATCCGGACGACGCCGCCGCGCACACCAACCTCGGCCTCGCGCTCAGGGCCAAGGGTGATCTGGACGGGGCAATCGCCGAATACCGCACCGCGCTTCGCCTCCAACCGGACGCAGCCCAACCACACAACAACCTCGGCACCGCGCTCAGGGCCAAGGGTGATCTGGACGGGGCAATCGCCGAATACCGCACCGCGCTTCGCCTTCAGCCGGACGACACCGCCGCGCACAACAACCTTGGCCTCGCGCTCAGCGACAAGGGAGATCTGGACGGGGCAATCGCCGAATACCGCACCGCGCTTCGCCTCCAACCGGACGCGTCCCAACCGCACATCAGCCTCGGCAAAGCGCTCGCGGAAAAGGGCGATCGAGACGGGGCCATCGCCGAATGGCGCACGGCGGTTCGTCTCCAGCCGGACGACGCCGCCGCGCACACCAACCTCGGCCTCGCGCTCAGCGACAAGGGAGATCTGGACGGGGCCATCGCCGAATGGCGCACGGTCGTTCGCCTTAAGCCGGACGACGCCATGGCGCACACGAACCTCGGCATCGAGCTCCAGGCTAAAGGCGATCTTGACGGGGCCATCGCGGAATACCACGCGGCCGTTCGCCTCCAGCCGGACCTTGCCATAGCGCACACTAACCTCGGCAGCACGCTATATGCCAAGGGCGATCTTGACGAGGCCATCGGCGAATGGCGCACTGCGGTTCGCCTCCAGCCGGACGCCATAGCGCACCACAACCTCGGCAAAGTGCTCAGCGACAAGGGCGATCTGGACGGGGCCATCGGCGAATGGCGCATGGTTGTTCGCCTCCAGCCGGACGACGCCATGGCGCACACGAACCTCGGCACCGCGCTCTGGACGAAGGGTGATCGTGAAGCAGCTTTGGAGGAATTCCACAGAGCCTGCAGGCTCGTTGGTTTTAATCAGCCTGCAGAACAATTGATCTCGAAGAGGCAGTGGGTTGCGGCCAGATCTTTGCTTGAGAGGGTGATCCGACAAATGCCGAGGGATTGGAAGCCCGTGCAGAATGATTCGGTTACCTTTCACGCACGCATTTGTGCATGCTGGGATAAAGAAGAATTCTTGGCCTATGTCGGAGCCAAAAGGGCAGAGGGGAATCTCGATAATAAGTGGATTGCCGAATCTTATTCGAAAGCTTGGCTTCAATTGGCAGTGATTGCAGTGGAGGAAGGAAATCTTAAGAATGCCCTAAGTTATATTGAGTCAGGATTGGCCCTCGAACCAGATCACCCTTTGCTGTGGATCGAAAAAGGCTTTATCTTGGCCCGCCAGGGACAGTATGCAGATGCGTTGCGGAGTTACGAGCGCGCTGCGACGGTTCGTGATTGGGCTCCGCCCAATCAAATTGCGCGAGCCTTGCGGGGGAAGGGCGCTACGTTGGTGGAACTGAAGCGCATAGACGAAGCGGAAGAGGCCATCAAGCAATCACTGGTCCTTGATCCCCAAAGCAAAATCGGCAGGAATGAACTCGAATACATCATCCAACTTCGAAAACGCACTGATACAACCTGATGCGGTACGCTTTCGACCCAGGCCCCCTCAATGTCTATAAGGATCGGGCGCATTTCGCGTATCTTGGAAAAGCTGAGTGATGACGTGCTTGCGGGTTTGACCTGCCCTGGGAGCAATAGGAAGCTGCAACAACGAATGGAACAGCGATCTGGCACCGTAGCAGCTCAGCCCTCCGGCTAACGCTGAGTTTGGGGTGTCGTGTTCTTCAGTTGTGTGACTGTCATTCCTGCATATCTGACACCTGTATTGGGCGGCTTGCTTCTGGTCCCGTTCGATCAAAGCGCTTGGTGGCGCGCCAACTGCGCATGAGGTGCGCTCCGAAACCATCCGGAAACGGGGTTCGAGGCCCTTTCGCAAAGTCGATTGCGCAGACCCTACGCTGCCCCGAATCAAGACGGTGCAGAGCCGACGTTCAGTCATCATCTCCGATTCTCGGCATCTATCTCCCTCAGAAAAGTGTTCAACTGTAGCAAAAATAAACTTTCAATTTCATGGTGCTATATGTATAGTATCATCTAGAAAAGAGGTGCCGACCATGTCAGATAGCTCGCCGAACCAAATTTGGTCTTTCGGAGACGTCGCCGTGAAGCGCACGCATGCTGGAACTGGCGACTTCGAGTGTGCCGGTTCACGCTCAAATAACCATTGTAGCCGCGATGAAGGAGCCAGCCCTGCCAACCACTTTCTAGCTCATAACTGCAAGGCATTTTAGGGGTCACACCATGAGTCAATCTCAAATCTCAGCGGATTCCTCGAACATCGCAGTCGCGGAAATGGAACACCCTCTAACAGTGAAGGATGCTGCCAAATTTCTTGGCGTTAGTCCGCAAACTGTGTATCTTTGGGTTGAGCGAAAGCAGATTCCCCATCTCCGCGTGATGGGTCGAAACATTCGGTTTCTCAAATCGGATCTCGAACCCTTCCGCGCATCTTTCAAACAGGAGATGGAGAATGCCTAAATCACGCAAATACGAAGGCGTTGTGTTTCGACGAAAGGAGTCAAATATCTGGTGGATTCGCTATCGCGACCGTAATGGAAATCGGCGCAGGGAATCCACTCTCAGTGAAGACTGGAACGAGGCCCAGAAAAGACTGCGGGAACGACTAGATGCCAGAGACAACAACGTCCTAGATGTTGTACGCAAAGGAGAGAGCTTGAGCTTGAACCAATGGGCGGATTTTTTCTTGGAGAATTATTCCAAGCCGCCTTTACGCATGGAAAAGACGCACGAGGTGAACTTGCGTGCCGCTAAACACCTTAAGTCTGCTTTTGGTTCGAGCAAACTTGTGGACATCACTGCGGACCACATTGAGTTATATCTCCGTGACCGTCTTCGCCAGCGGGTTCGAACCCGGACCTCTCTCGGAATCAAAGAAGGAGGAGTCCTAAAACCTGCCACAGTGCACCAGGAGTTGAGAGTTCTCCGGCGCATGCTGAACGTGGCAGTCCGAAAGAGGGTCCTGCACGCCAATCCGTGTTCGGGTGTCGAGTTTCCAGTTGCCGTGAAGGGGCTGTTTCGACCGCATTACGTTACTTGGTCCGAACAACAGCACATCGAAGCACATGCTCCGAACTATTTGCAGAACATTATTCGGATCATTACGGAGACTGGTCTAAGAGTCTACAAGGAACTGCTTCCGATGAAAAAGGACCAAGTAGACCTGGAGAACGCCGTCGTATGGATACCGGACTCCAAGACACCAAACGGAATCGGAGAGGTTCCTCTAACTGCTATTGCCGTCGATACATTTAGAACACAGATGGCGATTGCTGGTGAGGGACAATTCCTTTTTCCAAGCGAGCTGAATGCCACAGGTCATTTGAAAACACTCAAATGCGTGTGGCAAAAAACTCTTCACCGTGCCAAAGTCTCCTACTTTCGGATTTACGATCTGCGGTCCGCGTACGCCACCCGCTTAAGTGCAGGGGGCGTCGCTGACGAGTGGGTGACACAGCTACTTCGCCAGGGTGACTCTCAAGTCTTCAAGAAATATTCACAGATGAAGTTACAGATGAAGAGAGAAGCGCTGCAAAAACTGGAACGACAAGCGAACGAGATGAAAACTCCATTTGGCACAGTATCTGGCACAGTGGCACAGTCATCGAGGATCAATTGAAGTTTATTTGGCACACTTTTGGCACACTCTGGCACAGTTTGGATGGTTTCGAGTGGCGCGAGGAATCGCAACTGGTTTAGAATGAAAAGGAACATCGGTTTGGGCGTGTAGCTCAGCTGGGAGAGCACCTGCTTTGCAAGCAGGGGGTCGCCGGTTCGATCCCGGCCACGTCCACCAACCATCTGCCTGCAATTTCAATTACTTACTGCGAGGCCTCAGCAGCCTCTTTTTCCGCTTTGGGAGAAACGTATGATTTCACTACTCTGAATTGGCCCACTTTGCGCTTTTGATTTGGCCCACCCCTGTACATCACGAACGGCCTAACCTGTCGGCGGTATCGACAGGGGGCCGATGGACAGGAGACGCAAAGTGGAGCTATTCGAGGAGATTCGGCGCGAGTATCGGTTCGGGGCGGGAACGATCCAGGGCGTGGCCAAGAAGTTGAAAACGCACCGCAGGATGGTGCGGCAGGCGCTGGGCAGCGCGATTCCGCCGGTGCGCAAGAGTCCGGCGCGGAGCAGTCCGAAGCTGGGGCCGGTGAGAGCGTTCATCGACGAGATTTTGCAGAGCGATCGAGAAGCGCCGCGCAAGCAACGGCACACAGCGCACCGGATCTGGGAGCGGATTCACCAGGAACGTCCCGAAGCATCGGTGAAGGAAGCAACGGTGCGGCGCTACGTGCAGCGGCGCAAGGAAGAACTGGGACTCGCGGCACGCGAGACGTTTGTGCCGCAGAGTTATGACTGGGGCGGCGAAGGGCAAGTGGATTGGTACGAGGCGGCGGTGGACTTCGATGATGGCCGCCAGACGGCGCACTTCTTCACCATGCGCAGCATGGCCGGCGGCGGAGCCTTTCACACCGCGTACTTTCACGCCACGCAGCAGGCCTTTCTGGAAGCCCACGAGCGGGTCTTTCACTACTTCGGCGGAGTGTTGCGGTTGCTGCGCTACGACAACCTGAGGAGCGCGGTGCGCAAGATTTTGCGCGGCTATCAGCGGGAGGAGACGGACCGGCTGATCGCATTTCGCTCGCATTAGCAGGGTGCTGCAAAACGGATGATTTTCGAGATGAGGACGGAGTTCAGGGCAAAGTGGCAGGCGAGCAGGGGGCCGTGTAAAACTTCTCGCAGTCGCATTTTGTCTTTCGGCACTGCGCCCTGCTCTCGATCCTGTCTATGTAGCGGCCTCCAGATGGGCCAAGCGCAGCAGGTTGAACGCTGCAGCCCACAGGTAGGCTACCTGCTGAATCTTCCAGCGGCCCACGTGACGCACTTTGCGCAGCCCGCCAGCTTGCTTCATCCAGCCGAACATCTGCTCGATCTTCTTTCGTGCTCGCTGACTCAGCGCATATCCCTGGGTCTTCATCCGCCGCAGCATGCGGCGGCGCGCGTCTCCTGCGGGACCTTGGCTGATCACGCGCTCCGCGGTGAGCGGCACGTGCGGCGTGACGTGCAGGTCTTCTTCCAGCGTGCGCAAAAACTCGCCCGCCTCGAATCCGCGGTCGGCACCCACGGTCTTGGGCTTGATGCCGTGCCGCCGCGCCAAGCGCCGCAACAGCTTTTCCGCCGTGTCTCGCTCGGCGTGCCCGTCAGCCACGGCGATGGCGATGTCCAAGCACAGCCCATGCCGGTTCTCCATCAAGGCGTGCCCGCTGTGGCAGAGCAGCGCCGCCATGCCCTTGCTCTTCCGCGCCAACCGCGCCTCGGGATCGGTCGTAGACTGATGCGTTTCATTGCGGCGCTTCTCGCCGCGAAAATCCACCGAAGGATTGCTGCCGTCTTGGGCGGGCGGCTTGTTCACCGGCTCTTCCTTGGGACGAAAACTTTTCAGCGAGGCCCAGGACTGGATCAGCGTCCCGTCCACGGTGAAGTGATCGTTCGAGGCGTACTGCTCGACCAGCGCGCTGGCCACCACGCGTTCAAAAAACTTCTGCACCAGCCCGTGCCGCTCGAAGCGCTCGCGATTGTGGGTGAACGCCGTGGCATCCCACACCGCTTGGTCCGCGTCCAGATCGCAGAACCAGCGGTACAGCAAGTTCCAGTTGATGGCGTCCACCAGACGCCGCTCCGAGGGAATCGAGTACAGCGCTTGCAGCAACAGCGCCTTCAGCAGCGCCTCCGGCGGAATCCCCGGACGCCCCGTTTCGCTGTACGCCGCATCGAACACGCGCTGCATCTGCTTCAGCACCTCGTCGGCACGGCGCTTGATCGCGCGCAGAGGATGATCTTTTGGCAGCCGCTCTTCCGTGTTGGCCACGAAAAACATCGGATTCTGCAATTTGGGATTTCCGCGCACGAAGTGCTCCTGTTTTTCAGAGAATCGCCGCACAAATTGCGGCGTTCAAGCTTCGTGCAAACTAAACTGCAATCACAGTTCCAAACACGGAGTTTTGCAGCAC
>CAWHYM010000007.1:0-203185 GCA_963833595.1 uncultured Acidobacteriota bacterium
CTCGCGCTAGTCCTCGCAAGTAGTCGTTCCGCCAATGCCCTGCCACTCCGCACAGTCAAGGTTCGCCCGCTCCCGGCATTCGCACGTAAGTATGGGATGCCGTGTTCCGCGTGCCACCTTGGCTGGCCGATGCTCAGTCCCTTCGGGCAGGCATTCAAAGACAATGGCTATCAGCTAGGGACGATTCGGGACGCCCCCATTTACCAGGACCCCGGCTATTGGCCGATCACCTTCCGTATCACGCCGAACTGGCATCGAACAGCTCAGAACCGCGTGCAGGTTGACGACGGAGCAGGCGGTTTTCTGAACGCCGAGGGCAAGGTCACAACCCATGGTTTCGACTGGAGCGGTTTGGACTTTTTCGCCGCAGGCACGCTGGCGAAGAATATCTCGTTTTTCGTGCTGCCGTCCTCAGACAATACGGGAGCCTTCCACTTCGAATCGGTTTGGGCGCGCCTCGACAATCTTTTCGGGAGCAGCTGGCTCAACCTCAAAATGGGCAAATTCGAGTTGGATAACTTGCTCTCCGAAAAGCGCATTTTGACGATCTCAAGCGTGGCGGGAACGTATGCGAACTATCATTTCCAACCCTTGGTATCCCCAGGGAGCCCGTTAAATGCGATCGCTGCGGAATCCTATACATTCGGTATCGGGGATAACCAAGTGGGCGTGGAGTTGATGGGACATTCCAAGGACGACCGGACCAGGTACTCGGCCTCCCTGCTCAGCTCGAACGACGGGAACCCGGGCCTGCCCACCAGCCGAGGCTACGACGGATTCTTCACCGCTAGCCAGGCCTTCGAGGTGGGAAGTCTCGGATTGCAGCGCGTCGGAGGATTTGCCTACCTTGGGCAGGCGCCGACCTTTTACCAGTTTACTCAGGGAGGAACTGGAGTCCCGGGTACGGGTATTGGCAATAAGAGCTTTTACCGCTTGGGGCTAATCGGCAGGCTGTGGTACATCAAGAAGGTTGATGTCACTACGATGTTCTTCCATGGATGGGATAGTGCTTTCCTCGGTTCGAACACCCCGGCGAACATCCCTCTTCCGGCCGGCGCACAGTCGCCGACCTGGAACGGCGGTTTGTTCGAAACCCACTACACGCCGAATCCGCAGCTCGTACTTATCAATCGCTACGAGCTGATCCGGATGTCCCGGCAGGTCTTTGCGACTAACCCGGCGAACTTCGGCGACATGGATGTACTGACGGTGGGATATAGGTATTACCCATTCCTTTCCAGCCGCGCAGGTTTTGCGTTTCACAATGAATACGCCATCATGCGCCAGCGAGGCGCCGCGCCCATTTCCGGTTTGGACCTTACTACCAGCAGCTTGCTGGTCGGTTTTGACTTCGATTTTTAAGGGGAGAGACGATGCGCACACTAACGACGAAATCCATCCGGATCTTCTTAGCGCTTCTGGCGGTCTCAGTCCTACCGGCACTAACAGTGGCGCAGCAGGTGGAGACTCATGTCAACAAATGGACGGGACATGCGGACACCGGCAAGCAGCTTTACTTCCGTTACTGCTGGGGATGTCACGGTTTCCGGGGCGACGGCAACGGGGAAAACGCGCCGTACCTGAATATCTTGCCGCGCAATTTCGTAGCGGCGACGTTCAAGTGCCGTTCGACCCCTACCGGAACTCTGCCGACCGACCAGGATCTACGACACCATCGAGCGTGGTATCAACAATTCCAACATGCCCTCGTGGATCGAGCTGACGGGCCAAAACCGCGCCGATTTGGTCGCCTTGCATCAAGACTTTCTCGCCGCGCTGGTTGACTGAAAAGCCCGGCGAACCTACTCCATATTCCGAGCGGAACCGAAGCTCACCCTCGAAAGCATCAAGCGCGGGCAAGCGCTTTTCCAGAAACTGGAATGCTGGAAGTGCCACGGCCAAGAGGGCCGCGGCGATGGTCCGTCGGCTTCCACGCTCACCGACAACAACGATTGCCAGCCCGTTCCGGGCCATAACTTCGCAGCCGGTTCACGATTCAAGTGTGACATGACCAACGAGGATCTCTACAAAATCTTCAGCACGGGACTAGACGGCACGCCAATGCCTTCATTTGCGGACGTCGTCAAACCCGACGAGGCCTGGGATTTGGTGCACTTCCTTCGCACCCTGCAGGTCACGCATAAGAGCCCCGAATTGACGATGTGGAAGTCGACAAAGGAAGGCGCGGAACAAGTGGCGGCGAGAATGCCGTCCGGCACGCCAACGGGTTCCGGAGTCAGGTAATCGCTCAAGGTCAAAGGAATCAGAAAGTGAATAACGGAACTGGGAGGATTGGATAGATGAAGAACAAGCGATTGTGCATGACAGCACTGGCCGCTTTGGTTGTTTCAGCCATTGTGTACGCCAGGCCAGCCGGCGGCACCATCAGCGGCAAAGTGACCTACGAGGGCACGCCGGCAAAAGCGAAGACCATCGATATGTCAAAGGAGCCGAGTTGCGCCCAACAGCATGCAACGCCGGTGACAACCGAGACTGTAGTTACGGGTCCAAACAACAGCCTAGAAAATGTAGTGGTTTATATTTCCGCGGGCGCTCCGGATGAGAGCGCGCCGAGCCAACCCGTAAAGTTCGACCAGAGGGGTTGCCAATACATTCCCCATGTGCTGGCCTTTCAGGTGAACCAGCCACTGGAAATCATAAACAGCGACCAGACATCTCACAACATTCACCCGCGTCCGACGATCAATCGCGAGTGGAACAAATCGCAACCCGCCGGCAGCCCGCCGGATGTGGAGAAATATGACAAACCGGAGTTCATTCCGGTGAAGTGCAACATTCATCCCTGGATGTCCGGCCAATTCGCGGTGATGAAGAATTCTCATTACGCCATTTCCAGTGGGGGCGGAGGTTTCAGCCTTCCGAATTTGCCGCCGGGGAAATACACGGTCACAGCGTGGCATGAATCATATGGCGATCAGTCGATGGAAGTGACTATCGCGGGAGCTGAGACGAAAATCGTAAACTTTGTTTTCAAGGCAAAGCCTTATTGATTTGGGACGGCCGTAAGCAGGACCGAAAGCCAAGGGTCGTCGCCGTCCATGCCTGAAGGAAGCGCGTCGGATTTTTCTGCGCGGAGGCGGAGGCAATGGGAAAACTGTTTGGAGTGATACTAGCGATTATCGCGGTGCTCTCGGCGTACCCCATCGTGACGCATATGTACGCGCAGCCAGTGGATATTTCGACCCATGGACGCGCGATCGACGAGCAATTATCGGAGACCATGGCGGAGGCGGGCGTCTCTTTTCTCGGAGCCCAACTGCTCTTGGCTTTTTTTGTGTGGAAGTACTCGAATCGCACGGCGCCAAGGTCACTCAAATGCCGGGTGGCGCGAAGTGGATGGTGGCAGCCGCCTTCATTCTCGTAGGCACCGAGGTATTGGCGCTGGGCATCGTGGGGCAAAAAGCGTGGGCCAATGTTTACTTTACGCTGCCTAAGCCGAATGCGTTACAGATTCAGGCGCAGGCGGGCCAGTTTGCCTTCTATTTCAGGTATCCCGGGGCGGATGGAACGTTTGGCGCGCTTCATCCGGACAAGATTGACGAGGGCAACGGAAACTATTTTGGACTAGATCCGGCTAATGACGTTGTGGCGCGAGATGACATCGTATCCGGCGAGTTGGCTATTCCAGTGAATCAAGAAATTCAGCTGCTCATGCATTCGAAGGATGTAAGCCACTCTTTCTACGTGCGGGAGCTGCGTATCCAGCAGGACTTTGTGCCGGGGCTCGACCTTGCGATTCATTTCACCGCCACAAAGACCGGCAGGTACGAGATCGTGTGCACGCAGCTCTGTGGACTCGGTCACTACAACATGAAGGCGTATCTCAACGTGATGTCACAGGAAGATTTTGACAAGTGGCTCAAACAAAAAGCGTCAGAGCAATAGCCCGAGCCCGCAGACCGGTCGTCGGTGTGATTGGACTTGTCTGCGGTGTTCCCCGAAAGAGGTGAGCACATGCAAGAACCTTCAGCACAGCAGGCGCACGTACATGCCCCGCCGGAAGGCTTCCTCCGAAAGTACGTCTTCAGCCTCGATCATAAAGTAATTGGCAAGCAGTATTACGGACTGGGGCTGGTGGCCGTATTTATCGGCATGGTGCTCTCCTGGCTAATGCGCTTTCATCTAGTTTGGCCGGCGGCGAAGGTGCCAGGCCTCGAACTTCTTTCGAAGGTCGGCGCGCCGGGCGGCGTCATCACGCCGGAGTACTATCTATCGTTAATGACGATGCACGGAACCCTGATGGTTTTCTTCGTTCTGACGAATGCGCCGTTTGCCGGATTTGGCAACTATTTCCTGCCAATCCAGGTTGGCGCGGAAGACATGGCTTTCCCCCGGTTCAACATGGTGTCGTTTTGGATCACTTTTGTTGCCTTCCTTATTTTGATTACGTCGTTCTTCATACCGGATGGCCCGCCAATTTCCGGTTGGACGGCTTATGCTCCCCTGAGCGCAGTCGGCAACGATGCCGGGCCTGGTCTGGGTTGGGGGCAAAGCCTCTGGGGGATTTCCATCGCCGTGTTTTGTGTGGGGCAATTGCTCGGCTCGTTGAATTTCATAGCGACGACGCTGGACCTGCGCGCGAAAGGCATGACCCTGATGCGCATGCCGCTATGCACCTGGTCGTGGTTTATCACCGCGTGCATCGGATTGATGGCCTTCGCTGTGCTGCTCCCGGCTTGTTTGCTGCTGATTCTCGATAAGATTGCGGGCACCAGCTTCTTCATACCAGCGGGACTTGTGGTGGGTGATCGGCTCCAGCCGCATGCCGGAGGTTCGCCGCTACTCTGGCAACATATGTTCTGGTTCTTTGGGCACCCTGAAGTGTACATCGCCATTCTGCCCGCGATGGGCATTGTTTCGCATGTGCTGATTACCAGCATGCGTAAACCGATGCTAAGCGCCAAGGTCCTCATCTATTCGATGATGTCCATTGGCTTCCTGAGCTGGTTGGTGTGGGGCCACCACATGTTCGTGAGCGGAATGAATCCGTTCTCGTCGCTCTTGTTTTCATTTCCGACTCTAACCATCACTATTCCTGCGACGATCATTACCTTGATCTGGCTCGGCAGCCTGTATGGGGCGAACATCCAGATCAACTCCGCATCGCTATTTGCGCTCGGGTTTGTCTCCATGTTTGTCAGCGGAGGCATAAGCGGCTTCTTCCTGGCTCAACCCTCCATTGACATCTATCTTCACGCAACTTATTTCGTGGTTGGACATTTCCACATGGTGATGGGCGTCGCGGCCATCTTTGCCATCTTTTCCGGAACCTATTTTTGGTTCCCAAAGATGACAGGCCGCATGATGAATGAACCGCTCGGCAAGCTGCATTTCTGGTTTTCGCTTGTCGGGACATATTGCATTTTCATGCCTTTCCATTACCTTGGACTGGTAGGCAATGTGCGGCGATATTCGTCGTTTGTGGACGACTTTATGGCTCCGCTGATGCCGGTGCACAAATTTATTACGATCGCCGCATTGATTACCGGTGCGGCGCAATTCATTTTTATCTTTAACTTGATTTACAGCCGTTTCCGCGGCAAACAGGCTCCCGAGAATCCGTGGAATGCAACGTCGCTCGAATGGAGTATGCCTTCGCCTCCGCCGTGGGATAACTTCGGAGGCAAGCATCCCGTCATTTATCACGATCCCTATCAGTACGGCGTGAAAGGCTCTAAGGGTGATTTCGTGATGCAGGATTCGCCGGAAGCGATTGTCAAGGAGTAACGCCGGCGATTACCGGGGATGAGGGACGATGTCTACTCACCCGGCACATACGCCAGAGAAACGAGCGCTTATGTCTATTGCGACCTTCCCTCCAGGTCCCGGGCAAGCTCCTCCGCTGCCACCGCAGGGGAGTGCCATCAAAGTCGCTGGGACTAAGCCAGGTCCCCCCAACACCTCTCCAAGTGGCATCTGGGTGGGAATCTTCGCAATCACCATGGGGTTCGCGGCGTTCACTAGTGCGCTTTTTGTGAGACAGGGTTCCGGGGACTGGGTCCATGTCGCGGTTCCTCCTCTGCTTTATGTGAATACCGGCATATTGCTCATCAGCAGCCTTACGTTGGAGATGTCGCGCCGCGCGTTCGCAAACGCTCATGAAATGAAAGGAAGCGCGCTTCGTAACAGCTTGCTTTGGCTCGGGATAACGCTGGCGTTTGGGCTCGCCTTCGTTGTGGGGCAGTATTTGGTTTGGAAAGAGCTTGCCGCACAGGGACTCTATCTGGCGACGAGTTCCAACAGTTCCTTCCTGTATGTTTTCACCGGTGCGCATGCGTTGCATGTTCTCGGCGGGATTGCCGGTCTCGTGCGCCTCACCGTGCGCATGACCCGTAAACATATCACTTTGCGAAGTAGCTCGGTTGCAAACACGGCCATCTACTGGCATTTCATGGGCGTTCTGTGGCTCTATCTGCTTCTCGTCATATCCGTAAGGCTTTAGGCGTAAAGAGGGGAGAGAAACTGTGACCGAATCCGAAATGGCCATGCAAGGGCACGGCCCCACAATGGAAGAGTCGCCTTACGCGATCCCCTCCAGAAAACTGGCGATTTGGTTGTTCATCATTTCCGATGCGGCAACCTTCGGAGTCTTCTTGTTCGGCTATGGCTATGTGCGAACAGCGAGCGTCGATTGGCCCACACCCTTCCAATTCCGTCCCAGCATCCTGAATGTCCTGATCATGACTGCCGTCCTAATCACCAGCAGCTTGACGATGCTTGGCGCGGTGGACTCCGCGAAGGCCGACGATAAGGCCAAGGCGGGACGTTTTTTGTGGTCCACAATTTTGCTCGGCGTTATTTTCGCCGGACTGCACATCCGCGAATGGTTCGCGCTGATTGATGAAGGCGTGCGTATGTTTCAAAATCCCTGGGGCTCGCCACTTTTTGGCGCCACGTTCTTCAGCATCACGGGACTTCATATGTTGCACGTGATCGGTGGGGTTGTGGCGATTGCAGTGATCGCGCGCGGGTTCGCGCGCGGGCGGCTTACTGCCGGTCACGTCGAAACGGTGGGAATCTACTGGCACTTTGTCGACCTGGTATGGATGTTTGTCGTGCCACTGGTCTACTTGCTGAATCTCTCGCGCTAGCGCCAGTGGGAGATTGAGGAGATGAAGGATGACGGCTTCACAAAAATCAGGGAATGTAGTCGCAAAGTATCTGCCGGTTTACTTTGCCTTGCTTGCCATCGCAGTTCTGGAAGTCTTCTTCGCATATCAGCATTTTTCGACCGGATCGCTGCTGGCCATCTTGCTCGCGCTCGCTCTTTGCGGCGGAGCCTTAGCTCTCAGGTACTTCATGCACCTGGGAGAAGAACGCCGCAGCCTCTTTTTGACGTTGATTCCGGCCGTGATTTTCGTGCTGCTGATCATGAATATGATCTGGTCGGACAGCTTCCGTCTGCTGCACATGCGGCCTTTTGCGCACTAGCTCGAGAGTCTGGAGAAGAGAATGTTGCGCCATGGCGATTGCCCCATTTGGCGAATTGGCTTATAAGGCGGATACTCGCGGGAGGATCTTGGAAATGAACCGCAAAAGTGGTCTTGAAATTCGATTGCTTGCCCAGATGGTCGCCCTCGTCGCGGCCTTTGGGATTCCTGCCTCAACCTTCGCGCAGAATTGTGCGTTGTGTTACACCCAAGCCGCTGGTGCTGGCGCGCGGTTGATTCAGGCGTTGCGCGGCGGTATCCTAATTCTGGTGATACCTCCGATTCTCATCTGCACCGCACTTACCGTTATGGCTTACCGAAAGCGCAATCATTTCAACGAAGAGTAGCCGGGAAATCAAAACGCAAATTCCGGCTTAAACACCTCTGACGAATTCGCCAACCCGACGCCTAATGCGGCATTGCAACAAGAACATATGCCAACTGCGATTTCGGTTCGCGATGTAACGAAACTGATGGGAAGGCAGCTGGCGCTGCCAGTCCTCGCGCTCGCCGGTTTCCTGATGATTTGCATGGCAGGCTACGTTTGGCTTGAGGGAGTGCGCTGGGTGGATGCGCTGTTCTGGACCATCCATCCATATGCGTTACCGCCTGATCGGATTCGCGACGCGACGAAGATATACAGCATCGCAGTCTATGCGGGAGTTTTCTCGTTTGAAGTCTGGATCGCCGAGCGAGTGCTCGTCTCCCTCTTTCATCCGGAGGGCAGGACGGCGTGGAGGACGATGATGACTGATCTCTCTATTCAAGGCGCGCGCGACCACTTTATCCTGTGGGGCTATGGACAGGTGGGCCGCACGGTGGTCGAGCAACTCCGCCACGCCAATATTCCATTCGTGCTAATCGAGTCGAGCGATGGCCTCTATCGCCAATTGCTGAGTGAGGGAATGCTCGTGATCCAAGGCGACGCGAAGCGTCACAGCGTTCTCGAAGCGGCGGGGATCAAGCGCGCGCAGGGGATCTGCGCGTTGATTGACAATGATGCCGACAATCTCTACATCACGATCACGGCCAAGTCGCTAAATGCCAACCTGCACGTGATCACCAGAGCAGGTCACGAGAGATATGCGCAAGCGATGCGCAGCTCAGGCGCGGATGATGTGGTGATTCCTGAGTACGAAGGTGGAGTCGTCGTCGGACGGATTATCAAAGAGGCGGCGAAGACCAATTCGCAGATCGCCTAAAGGGGGACGCGAGCGATCACCGTTGCGCTTTGTTGAGATGATTTTCGCAGCGTCGCAGGTTTTCTTCCGTCTGGGAGCGCTCGATCGCGATTTGCGCCAGATGCGAAGCGCGTTGAATCAGTTGCAAATTCCGGTTGGGGCCCTCGAACATCTCATCAATGCTCTAACCCGTCTTAGATCCGAACAGTTTAGCAATTCCGACGGAATGCCGCTATTTACGCGTCGCGAGGAAGATGTGGTTCGCCTCGTCACTGACGGCCTGAAGAACCGCGAAATCGCTGTGAAAGCTCCAACTGTAGGCTGTGGGCTTCTGACCCCTCGTGGATTTCCTGGCCAATGTGGCGATCCGCATGGCGAAGTGAAATCTGCGACTTGCGTGAGAAAGGAGCACGATATCCGGACGTCGAGATTCTTCCTGAAATCTTGACTCCCTGGTGTCGGCTGAGTGCAGATGAGAACCTTCCCGCCAGTCCTTAAGGTCTTATGGGCAGCAGCATTGTTCGCGGGCGCCACGGCGTTCGAGCAAAGCCAAGCCCCTGCCCTGGCGAAGCCCTCTCACGCGCGGCGCACGCTCCCGCTGACGAAGTTCTATGACACGCCCAATCCGCTGCCCGTCGGGAAACCGGGCGAACTGATCCGCTCCGAGCCGTTTGACGAGTACGATCTGCCATACGAGATATCAGCCGTTCGCATTCTCTATCATTCGCGCTCCCCGAGCGGAGAAGATGTAGCCGTATCGGGCGTGGTGCTGGTTCCCGATGGAACGCCGCCGGCGGGCCGCTGGCCCGTCATCGCCTGGGCCCATGATTTCGTCGGTTCCGCCCGGCAATGTGCTCCCTCGCTACTGAGAAACCTGAACGAGGGACCTCTACTTTCGATGTACGTCGGCCTTGGGTACGCCGTCGTGGCCTCCGATTACGCTGGATTGGGAACCAATTTTCCGAATGCAGCCCTCGATATGCAGTCCAATGCGCTGGATGTGATCTACTCCATTCCGGCAGCGCGTGCCGCGTTGCCACAGCTTGGAACCAAGTGGGTGGCCGCTGGGTATTCTCAGGGAGGTCTCGCGGCCGTGGGGGTGGCCGAAGCCGGGAGTGAAGTTGGCGATCCCAGCTACCTCGGTGCCATCGCAATTTCAGGAGTCGCGGAAGCGCAGGAAATCTTTGAACGCCTCGCCCAGGGGCGCGTCCACCGCATGCTCGTATTTCTGGCGCAGGGAATCAAGACTGTCTTCC
Source organism: uncultured Acidobacteriota bacterium (assembly GCA_963833595.1). GTDB lineage: Bacteria > Acidobacteriota > Terriglobia > Acidiferrales > UBA7541 > Palsa-360. Next base: position 9,889 of record CAWHYM010000007.1, read on the forward strand.
CCGAGTTTCGAGTCGAGGAGATGCTGATTGACAAGGCAATCCCGCTGTACCAGCACATCAGCGACGCCTGCCAAGCCAGTTTAGGGCCGGAGCTTACAGCCAATGAAATGTTGAAACCTGGTTGGGAGAATAACCGGTACGTCAAAGAGTTTTTCACCAGGAACACGCCTGGCCGGAAGCCCGTCCACGGTCCGTTGCTATTGATCAGCGGCGAAGCGGATCCTGAAGTGCCATCAGCCCTCACTGCCACAGTCGTGGCGCGACTGTGCAAACAGAAAGATCGCGTGCTTTTTGTCAAATATCCGGGCCTCAATGCGAGCGCAGTCATCGGAGACTCGGTTAGTGAACAGATCAGTTGGATCCGGGCTCGATTTGCCGGCCTTCCTGCCCCAAGCAACTGTCCTTGAATTGGTGCGAACGCCGGAACCAACTCCACGCATCACGAATTGCCCCCAACAAGAATGTCGAAGGTTTCGCGGGGACACGCCGCTTGAGAATCGACATTGACCAGTGCCCAGAACAAATCGTCCATAAAAACTCTCTCATTTCCCCTGGACTAAAAACTCGGCCCGGCCAGTAGCCCCCGAAGCGGCTGTAGACCGACTGCCGCAGCAGATCGGCCAGCTTTCGAGCATCGATCCGGTCATTCTTGTTCCCCGCTTTGAGCAGGGCATTCTTGCGTGGCACCAAAACGTTGCTAAGCAGCTTGGCTCTTGCTTCGTCTTTCAGTTTGTGAAGGTGCGCGGAATCCATGAGCATCGCGTTCCGAGTAGAAGACAAGCCTTTTTCCGGTTGTTAAATCGATTGCATAGAACTTCTCCCGAAGATCAAGAGGATCGAAATCTCGTACCGGCACTCGGCATAGCTCAATACCCAAGTTTCGATAGTGCGCTTCGAGAGGCTCCCAGACGAGATGGACCGCGCGCATATCATCGTCCGTCTGCAAATTGAACACCGCTGTGATTCCCGAATTTAGTCGCAGCCGGTCAATGTCAGCAGTGGTCTCGGGGCGCGAACCGAGGAATAATCGACCAAGAAGTTCCACATACTTCATACCGAAAACCTTTCAACAATTCAAACCGCCTCTTCCCCTCACAGGCGAAACAATAACATGCGTCTCACAGATAGACTCCTGCATTTCGGCGACTCACAGGACGGAATCTACAGAATGCAAGCGGGGCGTCTTTCCAAACAAGGTGACTGATCCAATGCTCTTCAGCGCTCCGAATATTTCACTCGTGGATCCACATTTTCGTGGTCCTTACGTCCTGCAATCCAGTTTGCAGATCGAACGTGAGAATTGAAGTTGGTCATTCGGCTGTAAGTCGAATGGTTGGGCGACATGACGCCTAACTCTCGGGATAGTCGGTCCACGATTGACCAACGGAGTGTTCTTTAGGGCCGACCGCCCAGCTGACAACGGATCGTGGGTACAGGATTGGGTACATTTGGGAAGAGAAGAGCGATGTCTCTGGATTCGCAAGCGACGCCAAGCAAACGAGATAGATTTTGCAATGCGACTCTTTGTGCTGGCTACGAACCAGAAAACCGGGAGTTCGAATCTCTCCGGGCGCACCATTTTTCTCCTTCCCTTTGAATCACTTAGCGACGGCTTTTTCCTGCTTTTCCCTGGCCAACGGCGGGTGGCGCACCTTTTGATGCGTGGTTGAATTTTCAGTGGCCGATCCCTCGCGGGTTTTCGAGGGGTCGGAGGGTTTGGTTTTTTCCTCTGCGTGCCCTCAACTCAGATGACAGGGTCGATACGGATCAAGCCCTGTTTTGAGTTTCGAGCAGAACGAAAAATTGCTCCAGGGCAGATGGATGTGCCCGGGCATGACGACATAGCCGACGAGCGCGAAGCCGTAGCGCTCGCGCACCTCGCCTAGAATCTTCACCAAAACATTGCGGGAAGCAACCGAGAGCAATAACGGCAACCGCCGGTAACAGCAACAGGTGATGAAGTGGAGGTCCCGTTGACCGTAGCGGCGTTTCAATCCGGCAGGCATGAGAAGGAAACCAAAGAACCCCGCCCTTGAAAAGCGTCAAGGACGGGGCACCCAACCCGAATATCGTAACTCAAAGTGGACCTATAGGAGTGGTATGATTTGTCGATGAAGAGACTTGAGAAAGAACTAAAGGCCGGGCCACCCGGCCAGCACTAGAGCCAAAGCAGGAATTGAACCTCGGTTGACCAATTCAAACTACCTGTGGCACTAGGGGTATTCGCCGATAGTGGACCCACAGCCCCGGCGGAGTTTTGAAATTTGGAAAATATCTGGCACAGATGTCGCGCAACCGAAGACCGTCGAGCGACATCTTGCAGGCCACATTGAACCACGGGGGCGTTTTACCAGCTCCCCGCTATCTTGTAGTGGTTGCGAACGTGTTTGTGGGTAAGCGGCATATCATAATCTACCCAAATTGAGTCACCGTCCAGTTCGCCATAGTATTTGCCGGGACCTATAGTCGTGCACCCTATACGATGCTCATAACAATCCAGCGTAGCGTGCTCACCTTTAGCGATGACATATATCGTGGAGGTATCTGTGTGGGTTCTTCTTCCTGTGAGGGCCGGTACGACGCCGCCGCTACCACGCTCATCTACGGATTGTGTTAGATTTTGCGTATCCACCACTTCAACTAATACGGCTGTCTTTATGGCGTGGCATACATCCTGCACGGCGCTACCGAGATGGTCGGTCGAAGTGCTCCGCACGGTTTTACCGTCGTGGTCGAAAAGGGTAAGGTCGAAGCTGTCCCGCTCGGAACTTTTGGGATCGGCCATATTTTTTATGGTTTCGACCATGTAGTCGCTCTTGGTCACGTCATTCGCAATGCTGACGTCCGGGCATTCCTTCTGCAATGCCTTCAACATATCTTTGGGCGGAACATTGGATTTGTCCGTCATGGCAATGCTCTTGGAATTGTTCTGAGCGCTTATGGGATAGCGGATAACAAGGCCAGACACGCAAATAACTTCAGTGTCATCCTTTCCCTCCCTCTGAAATCCGTGGCTCGGTTGCAGGCCCTTCGCCCTCTTCTTGTTCGTGGAAGCTCACCGCGCGAGAATAGCACTGCGATAATTAATTGCAGGGTGAGGGCTCTGGGTGTTCAGGGGCCGCGTTTTCGTTCCCTCTTGACGGCGCTTCACTGCACGATAATACCATCACAGCGTCACAGCCGGGTGCCCCATTCTTGCGGAGCAAGGGTGGGGCTTTTGTTTCGTTAGCCCGAGCGAGCGACTTGCTTGTGGTCTTGTGCAAAGCTAAAGTTGAGACTTGAACTTTTATCTTCAACGTTTTGGTGGCACAGAAGATTCCGGCGTCCGGCGACGCCGGATTGTTTTAGATGGGTGCAAGCGGCTTCACGGAGTATTGACCAACGACAATGTCTAAATTCTGGCGAAACACACTTCGTTTTTCGGGCGTGGCCTTTTTCGTTTCCCTTGCTTTCGGAATTCCCGTGCGAGCGCAAGGCCCAACCCAAGATAAAGACCAGGGCCAGGGTACCATTCGCGTGGACGTGAACCTTGTATTGGTTGATGCGACCGTGAAGGCGAAGGACGGTCAAATCATGGCCAATCTGAAAAAGGATGACTTCGAGGTGCGCGAAGATGGAGTGGCGCAAAAAGTAGAGATTTTTAGCCGCGATGAATTGCCCCTGGATGTTGCGCTCGTATTGGATCTGAGCGATTCGATTGGTCCGTTCCTGTCCCCGTTGCGTGACGCCGCGACGATTGCCCTCGGAGCTCTTAAACCTAATGATGAGGTGGCGCTGTTTACCTTCTCCACCGAAGCTGAACTGCGCACTCCCTTCACGAAAGACAAGAACAAGATTGCCGATCAGATCAATAAATTCGACGCGCGCGGCGCCACCAATATCAATGACGGCATCTTCGCCGCCTCCGAATATCTCCTCAAGGCGCCGCCGAATGGGCGCCGGGTGATCATCCTGATCAGCGATGATGTTGGCACGAGTGCGGGTGGACAGGGAACGCGCGACATCGTCACGGAAGCGATTGCCGCGGATGCGGTTTTATATAACCTGAAAATACCCGGATATAACCCGCCGGCGACAAAGTTATACGCGAGCATGGTTCCTGGATTGGTGAACATTCGCAAAGTGATGGACGCGACAGGCGGAGAACTTTTCGACGTTCAGAGTGTGGCGCAACTTGATTCCGTATTCAGTGCCCTGATTCAGCGGATCAAGACGCGCTACACATTGGGATATTACACGATGGCGAACGGAGCCGAGGGAAAACCGCACAAACTGGATGTTCGACTGGCGTCCTCATTTGGAAAAAAGGGGCGCGATTACTCCATCTTGGCAAAAAACGGCTATTACGTTCATTAAAGAATACAGAGCACACTCGCATGCAATCGTTGCGATTTAATTGGAGTAATGGTCCTCGGACGAACGAGTGAAATTCATCATCTCGTCTGCTACTCGCGAATGTCCCACGAACTGGGCCGGTGGCCAAAGAGAACGCCGGCGAGAACGAAAGTGGAGATTGCATTGACGACGCCCACAACGCCACCGACACCCAGTCGCGACATGATTCCTTCCACGCTCCTTCGTCCCGGCGCTATGCAATTTTGGCTGGCCGTGGTGCTTACCGGAATTGGCACAGGCATAGGCGCGGCAGCGCTAACTCGGCTTCTGGAAACAGTGCAGCACTTCGCCTGGAAAGGATCAGGCACGAACCTGCTGGACGCAGCGGAGCATGCTGGCGCGTGGCGGCACGTCGTCGTGCTGCTCGGCGCGGGCCTTGTTACTGGCGCAGGGCAGATCATCCTGAGGCAGCTTTCCAGCGGGAATGGTATCGATACCACGGCTGCCATTTGGTTCCATGCCGGCCGGATGCCAGTGTTGCGCACTTTGGGCAGCGCTGTACTTTCTGTGCTCATCGTCGGTATGGGCGTATCGCTGGGGCGCGAGGGCGCACCCAAGCAAGCCGGGTCGGTGTTCGCCAATTTTTTCTCAGACAAGGAACGATTGTCCGACGAGCAACGCAGACTTTTGGTGGCCTGCGGTGCAGGAGCCGGGATGGCTGCGGCCTACGGCGTCCCGCTGGGGGGTGCATTATTTGCGCTGGAGGTGATGCGCGGCAAGCTGGCCCTTAGATACGTGCTGCCTGCCCTTTTCACATCGCTGATTGCCACGGCGGTCTCGTGGTTTGCGCTACCCGACGCGCCGACTTACATCATTCCAGCTTATTCCAGTTCCGCTTCCATCGTGATGTGGGCGTTGCTAGCGGGACCTATCGCGGGCGTGGTTTCCGTCGGTTATGTTCGAATTGTCAGCTGGGCCGATCGTGCCAAGCCGCGGGGCTGGCGTCGTCTAATCGCCCCATTGCTAGGATTTGGTCTGCTTGGATTCGTCTCGATCTGGTTTCCACAGGTGCTCGGTAACGGTAAAGACATCTCCCAGTTGGCGTTCACAAATCAGGTGGCGCCACTTTTGTTTTTGACGCTGTTCGTGCTGAAGCCCGCCGCGATTGTGCTGTGCACGCGCAGCGGCGCCCCGGGCGGCTTGTTCACGCCTTCGCTGACGGTCGGCGCAATGCTGGGCGCTATCTTAGGATATGTGTGGTCCTGGTGCTGGCCCGGCGTGCCTCCCGGGCTGTTCGCCATTATCGGAGCGGGCGCCGTTCTGGCCGCAACCACGCAAGGCCCGATCTCGACGGTGGTCCTAATGATGGAGTTGACCGGCCGGTATCGGTCGTTCATCTTGCCTCTATTGCTGGCCGTGGGTATGGCCACGCTCGTTGCGCGAACTATCGAACCTCGATCGATTTATGACGCGCGTCTTACCGATGAAGAAGTTAAGGCACGGCGGGAGTTATTCGAGGTGCCATCTGTATAACGCCAAGTCAGGGATTGATTACTGTGTTTCACTGAGCAATGTGGACGAACATCAGTTGGTTGCGTAAAGGCCGGTTGCTCGGCCGGTTCCATCAATGCTCGGCGAACAGGTCGGCGAACCGTATTTAAAATTCTTGACCGGCCCCGCAAAATTAAATTGCGAAATATTCTCTGCGAAATAGAAGTGAGGCGATGATAAAGCTTTCCGTTCTTGACCAATCACCAGTGTCCGATGGTTTCACTCCTGCGGACGCGCTACGCAAAACAATTGAGCTGGCCCGCATGGCCGACCAGCTCGGCTACGAGCGGTATTGGATCGCCGAACATCATGCCATCGTGACTCTTGCCAGCCCGGCCCCCGAGATCCTGATCGCCAGGCTTGGCGCAGAAACCTCGAATATTCGCATCGGGTCTGGCGGCGTGCTGCTGCCTCATTACAGCCCCCTCAAGGTCGCGGAGACTTTTCGCATGCTTCACGCGATGTATCCGGGCCGCATCGATCTTGGCATCGGCCGCGCGCCCGGAGGAAGTGGCCTCGAAGCTTTCGCTTTGCGGCGCGATCGCAACGACCGTCCCCAGAACGACGATTTTGAAGAGCAGTTGCTCGAACTGCTGGCGTTTCTCCATCACGATTTTCCCGCGGATCATCCCTTCGCTCGCATCAAGGTTTCGCCGGACATGCCCGGTGCGCCTGAAGTTTGGCTGCTCGGGTCCAGTCCGTGGAGTTCGGCCGTCGCTGCAAAATGGGGCCTTCCGTACGCGTTCGCGCACTTCATAACGCCAGAGAATACTTCGATGGCGCTGGAGAGTTATCGCTCGAATTTCCAGGAGTCGAAACGCCTGGGCGCGCCGCGAGCGATCGTCGCGCTTGGAGTGATCTGTGCCGACACGGAAACCGAAGCGAAGCGCTTGTTCACCAGCACTGAACTGCACATTCGGCGCATTCGCCTCCAGGGCAAACGCCTTCCGGTGCCTACTCCTGAACAGGCCATCGCGGAACTCGGGAATTTTGCATTCGGATCTGATGTAGTCGTGCGCGGAACCGGTGAATGGCCGCGGTACGTGGTGGGTGCGCCCGAGCAGGTCCGCGATGAACTTGAGCGCATGGCGAGTAATCTGCAGGTCGAGGAAATGATGATTATCGCCGTCCTGCATGACTATCAAGCCCGCCTGCGTTCGTATCAACTCATCGCCGAAGCATTGAATATTCCCTCGCGAGCGCCGAATGGTTCAAGGGAGCTCTCCTGGTAGGAAGCAGGAAACAAATTCTCGGCATTTTTTAATGTATTCAGATAGGGAAGCATGAGGTTGACGAATATTTCAGGAAGCACAATCCGGTAATCCTAAGGTATATGAAAACTACCGATACAATGAATCAACCTTCGATGAATATCGGACCCTCGAAGGGAAGAACATATGACAGAGTCCTGATTTTTCCGACCGCAAAATGGAAAAAGTATTTGAAGAACTAAGGATATCCAGAGCGTAGGAGATGTGGCGAAGCTGTACGTCGGGGTCACCCGAGCGAGGTACAGCGTTGCCTTTGTCCTCTAGCCACAGTTGTTCGATGTCGCCTGATACGCCCCGGAAACTCCATTGCAAAGCTCGGAGCATATGCGGCTCGTTTAGAATTTTCGCGTGTGTTGGTCGCCCCAGCGTTCGATGACGACTTTTTTGTCCGTGTAGAACTCGATGGCGTCGCGTCCCTGCGCGTGCATGTCGCCGAAGAAACTGCCTTTCCATCCGGTGAAGGGGAAATATGCCATGGGGGCGGCTACGCCGATGTTGATGCCGATGTTGCCTGCGGGGGCCTCGTAACGGAATCGGCGCGCCGCCGCGCCGCTGGAAGTGAAGAGCGAAGCCTGGTTGCCATACGGGCTGCGCTCCAAGAAGGATAGGGCTTCGTTCATGTCTCTCGCGTGGACCAAGCTCAGTACGGGGCCAAAGATTTCCGTGTCGGTAAGCTCGCTCGAGGCGGGCACGCCGTCGAGAATGGTTGGCTTAACGAAGTTTCCTAATTCGTGTTTTGGAATCTTGGCGTTCCGGCCATCGAGGATGACCTTCGCTCCTTCTTTTTCACCGACCCCGATCAGCGATTCGACTCGCGATTTGCTCTGCGCGGTGATGACCGGGCCCATCTGCACGCCTTCTTCAAGGCCATCGCCCACGCGCAAGGAGGCGGCAGCTTCGGTGATCGAGTCGCGGAAACGTTTTTTGCGCCTCACCGATCGTGACCGCGACCGAAACGGCCAGGCAACGCTGGCCGGCGCAACCAAAAGCGCTGTCGGTGATGATCTGCGTAGCCATCTTCATATCGGCATCGGGCAGGACGATGACGTGATTCTTCGCGCCGCCTTGGCACTGCGCGCGCTTTCCGTTTGCGGCCGCTCGCGCATAGACATATTTCGCGATTGGCGTCGAACCCACAAAACTGATGGCGCGGACTTTGGGGTGGTCCAGCAGGGCATCGACCACCGCTTTTCCGCCATTTACCAGACTGACAACACCTTTGGGCAAACCGATCTGTTCGAGCAGCTCGAACACGCGCATCATGGTGAGCGGCACGCGCTCGGACGGTTTCAGCAGGAACGTGTTGCCGGTCGCAATGGCGTAAGGCAGAAACCAGAAGGGAATCATCCCGGGAAAATTAAATGGAGTGATCGCGGCCACCACGCCGAGCGGCTGGCGGATCATCATCTCGTCGACGCCGCGGGCAACGTCTTCGAGGTTGTAGCCCTGCATCATCGTGGGGATTCCGCAGGCCACTTCCACATTTTCGATGGCTCTGCGCAGTTCCGCCTTGCCCTCGGCAAAGGTTTTGCCATTTTCCTGCGAGATGATGCGGCCAAGCTCGTCCACATGATCTTCGAGCAACATTTTCAGCTTGAAGAGAGGCTGGATGCGGTCTTCCGCGGGCGTGCGCCGCCAATCGCGATATGCGGCAGCCGCCGCTTCGACTGCGGCATCGACCTCGGCTGCGGGCGATAATGGCGTCAGCGCAATGGTCTCGCCGGTAGCCGGATTGATAACGTCTCGCCACTCCGCGGATTTCGATTCCATCCACGCGCCATCGATATAGTTCAAGACTTTGGTGCGAGTTGCGGTGGTTCCGGTCATAACTGTCCTCAATTCAGGCGTCATCGGCAAAAAGCTTTTCGATGTCCCTGCGTGATTTGAATTCGACTCGTATAAATGCCCATGGAGAAGGTATTCATCAGCAACAGTGGGGGAGCCAAACGCCGCAACATTTGCACAAAGCGTCTCGGAACCCGTGAAAAATAGCTACATGGCAAACATAATCCTTCAACGGATTTATTGCAACTGCGGGATCGTTTCTGCAAAGTCGCCAAATCTAAGCGCTGGCTTTCGCCGCCGAATTGAGGAATCTCTCGATCCGGTCCAGAACGTCCATAGCGGTGAGGCATTGGGCGACGCTGGCATTCGGTTCGCGCTTTTCCCGGATTGCGGCAAAAAACTCGCGGTCCTGCAACTCGATGCCGTTCATCGATACGTCCACCTTGGACACATCGATCTTGTTTCTCGTCTCCATCCAGCAGATCGTCGTACCGGGCAATGAAAGTGCCATTGTCACAGATGTAGCGAAAGAAAGTGCCGAGCGGCCCTTTGTTGTTGAAGGAAAGCGACAGTGTGCAGATCGCTCCCGAGGGCGTCTTCATCACGATGCCCATGTCCATGGCGATTTTCAGTTCCGGGTGAATCGGGCCTTGTACGCCATAACACTCGGAAACCAGCTCGCCAGTTTGATATTGGAACAAATCGACAGTGTGGCAGGCGTGGTGCCACAGAAGGTGATCGGTCCAGCTCCTGGGTTTTCCGGCCGCATTCATATTCGTGCGCCGGAAAAAATAAGTCTGGACATTCATCTGCTGGACCTTCAGTTCGCCCGCCTTGATTTTCTTGTGAACGTACTGATGACTGGGATTGAAGCGGCGCGTGTGGCCGCCCATGCAGACGACGCCGGTTTCTTTCTGCACTTTCACGAGGCGCTCGGAATCCGCGAGAGTATCCGCGATGGGGATTTCGATCTGGACGTGCTTGCCGGCGCGCATGCACTGCTCGCCCTGCTTCGCATGCATCTGGGTGGGGGTCGCGAGGATCATCGCTTCGAGACCGGGCTGCTTCAAGCTCTCGGTGAGATCGCCCGTCCAATGAGGGATCTTGAATTTCTTGGCGACTTCTTCCGTGGCGGCCTGATTTCCTCCTGTCAGCGTAATAACTTCGATGCCCGGAATCTTGGCGATGCCCTCCAGATGCTTCTGGCCAAATGCGCCTTGTCCAGCCACGCCAACCTTCATGTTTTTTCTCCCTAACTTTGAGGTTTTGCTTCACCACCTTACCATAATCCAGTCGTGGCAAGGCGAGGCAGGGCGCCACCAACGCTTCGGTCATGGCAAGTGCGCGCCTGGATCAATGATGGAGCCGGTCGGCAAAGTCATCTAGAAGCTATTGCACAACCCTCCGTAAGACGATCATGAAGCAGGCGATATGAAAGAACGCGCCATAGATTGTGAGCGAACGGTCGTAGCGCACAACCAAGCGCCGGAAGTTTCCCAGCCAAGCGTTGGTGCGTTCGACAATCCATCGCCGCTTGTACCGCCGCAAGGCTCGGCCGTCCTGGGTTGCGGGCCGGACGCGATTCCTCTTGTGCGGACAGATCAATTCGATACCCTGCTGCCGCAAGCTTTTCCGCAACGGATCGCTGTCGTACGCTTTGTCGGCGATCACCCGCATCGGCTTCTGCCGCGGACGGCCCGCGTGATGACGCCGTGCTACCCGGATCGTCGCCAGCGTCGTCTCCGCGAGTTTGACTTCCGCCGGGGATGCAGAGTGAAGGTAGTTTCCCAGAGGAAGACCGCGGCCGTCGACCACCACCATCCACTTCGTCCCCTTGCCCCGCTTGGTTTTTCCGACTCCGCAGCCCCTTTTTTCGCCGGAGCGAAACTGCCGTCCAGAAACGATTCGCTCCATTTCAATTGCTGGCGCTGGTTTAACTCGCTCAGAAACGCCCGCCAGATGTTCAACCAAACGCCCCGCTCCTCCCAGTCTCGCAGCCGTCGCCAGCAGGTCGAAGGATGCGGGAATTTCTCCGGCAGGTCCTGCCAGCGAGCCCCGCTCCGCAGAATCCACAGAATCCCTTCCAGCACTTGACGATTCGGAATCCACGGACGACCACCCTGGCGTTGTTTGGGCGACTTGGGGAGCAACGGGGCGATCTTTTTCCACTGCGCTTCGGTCAGCAATGGACCAGACCGCGCCATTCGTCCTCCTTCGGCGCTGCTGTCCTTGCTTATCTCCTATTTCCGACAACTCAACCATAGTCATCTCAAAGGCTTGTCCAAGGTTGTGCAACAGCTTCTAGAAAAGAAGCGAACGAGACCGGGGCGCCGAGTCTACATGACCGAAACGTCCGCCGGAGCAAGGCACGACACGTCTGACATGCGGTTCTTACTCCCCGGGCGAGGCCGGGACGCACACCTTGTCCGCGTGTACGAAATCGACGTCGTGAATCTCGCTTGTTACTTTCACCGACTCGGTTCCCGCTTTCTTTTCGGGCTTGGCCAGGAACGTCAGCAGGAATTGGTTCGGGAGCTGGTCGTTCAACTCTTTGAGATAAGGCGCGAAGGACACGGGAGCCTGCGGTCCCATGAAATAGTAGCCCTCACCACCCGTCGCTTCAGAAAGTTCAGCAAGATAATTCTGGCCCCAGGTGGTTCTGTAGTAGCTATGCCCAAAGTGGCCGGCGCTCGGCGTATAAATGGAGTAGATCACGATGCCGCCGCACTGAGCGTCCTGAATGGCCGCATCCACATAGGGGTTGTCAAGGACGCCCATATAAACGTTGTCGATGCCGGAGGTGATCATGAGAACCTCGCGCCGAGGTATGGCGGGGTCGGAATGCCACCGCTTGATGAAATCGGATAGCGAGAGATACGGGCTTCCTTCCGCGCCGAAAAAGCCCTGCGCAACCCGCACGGATTTGGCCGCTGCCGCGTGATCCTGTGTGAAATCGTGAGCCAAGTAAACCGTGCCATTCTGCATATAGCCAACAGCGACCAGCGTGGTCGGCGCCTGCTCTCGAATGAAGGTCCGGATGTCATTCAGTTCGGTGTCCAGGCTTAATCCAGCGCTATCGTCAATGAGGATTGCCAACGCCAGTCCAGCCTTGTCTCCCTTGGCAGGAACCCAGCCTGTGACGGGCCGGCGATCGTGTCCCTGGTACACCATCACATCTTGCTGCGTGATCGTTGGTATCTCGTGGCCGCGCTTCGGCTCCACGCTGACGACCGTTTGAACTGGAACCCCTTGGTCCGCTCCGGATTGCTGTGCCGCTGCCGGTGAACCGAAGGAAAACAGAACGAAGATGAGGGAAATCGCTGCAGCGAAACTTCGCGCGTCGATTAGCCTTGACTCGATTGCCGACCAAGGCTTGACCGCTAGGTACGTTTCTTCTAGAACTCCTAAAATGGTCAACCACCTGACGTGTAAGTGTCTCATGATCCAATCCTCCCGGCTTGAAGTTGTGAGTAGATGTCTCGTGGTGGAAGTGCGTCTAGGACAACCTCCACAATAGCAGACTTGTCTTGATTGCTTGAGGCGACCATGACGCGAATCGCCCTTGATACGGTGGGCCCTATTAAGTTGGTTGTTCCGAGAGGTCATTTGGTTGGCCGGGGCCCTGTGGGAAATTGAACCGCCATGCGTTCACGATGTTGTGCGCGCGGGCGATTAATGCAACAATTCCCGCCGGCGATTCGTGCCTTTCGCCAGAATCGAATGTCAGCCCGAGATTGGAGATCCGAGCCATGAGACGAATTTTTCTGCCAGTTGTCGCTGTCGCAATTGTGATGAGTATTTCCTACAGCGCCCGTGCGCAGACGGAGATTACTTTAATCGCGCCGGGCGGAATCCGCGCTCCAATCGAGCAACTCATTCCCGGCTTCGAACAAAAGACAGGCTACAAGGTCACTGCGACGTTCCGCTCGGGGGGCGGGACCACGCAGCAAGTCGTGCGCGGCGATGCGTTTGACCTCCCAATCGTCCAGCCGCCTTATCCGGATGTGATTGCCTCGGGCAACGTGGTGGAAAGCACCGCGACGCCGCTTGCCGCCGTAGCCGTGGGCGTTGCGGTGAAAAAAGGTGCGCCCCAGCCTGATATCTCCACTGTCGAAGCCGTCAAGAAAATGCTGCTCTCTGCAAAATCAATTGTGTGCCCCGATGCGGCGACAGGGGCGGCGGCCGGGGTCAGCATTAACGACATGTTGAAGAAATTGGGCATTGACGAGCAAGTCGAGCCGAGGCTCAGGCGTGTCCGAGGCACAGGACCGGGCGGTTCCGGTGGCGGCACTCTGGTCTCGGGCATGGTCGCCAAAGGCGAGGCGGAAATCGGCATGACGTTCATAAGTGAGATGACCGACCCCGGAATCGATATCATTGGCACGCTGCCCAAGGAGATCTCGCCGCGGACGACCTTGGTGGGGTTTGTCTCCGCGCATGCGAAAAACCCGGAAGCTGCCAAGGCGCTGTTGAAGTATCTTTCTTCACCAGAGGCGGCTGCTGCCTACAAGACCGCGCGTATGGAACTCGGTAAATGAACCATGGACCAACCTTGATACCGGTATCAAATCGAGGATGGAGAATCAATCCGAGGTTGTTTCATTCAACGGGTTGACAATGCGAACTGAGCCATATATCTGCCCATTTGAAAGATCTTCTGAATAAAGGATCGCAGCGCCGGAACTCTCCGCCGCGTGAATAATGAGCGCATCCCAGAATGAGATCTGAAATCGAGTCTCAATCGCCAGAGCTTCGATCACCGAGTCTGGTGTATTGACCACAATCTGCCAGTCCATGTAATCCAAAATCAGATTTCGAGTCTCTTCCGCCGTCCATGGTTTTGCGGTCTTTCGGCGCAGATTGACGCACAGTTCCTGTAGGACTTGTGTGCTCAGGACACCGCCGCCGTTATTCCAAAGCTTTTCGATTAGTGCGCGGGCGCGCTCATGCTTGATTCCTGTAGCGGGCTCGTGCGCGTACACTAAAATATTCGTGTCGAGGAACGCTTTATCGCTCATGAAGTTCGTCTCGCGAAGCGGGACGCACCCAACCATGATCCGTGCAATTGCGGAGCCGCGCCAGGGCGCGACTCTTAGAGCGAGCATAGCTCTTGCGTTGACGCACGAGTTCCTGCAGCTTTGACACAAGCAATCCGCTGATGGAACTGCCTTCTTCAGCGGCTATAATTCGGACTTCTCGCAAGATTTCGGAGTCAATTTTGAGGGTGATATTGGTTTTCATAATTAGCACATAAATATGTGCTGCACAATTATGCGTGCAGATTATTATGCTTGTCAATGAAGATGTACTTCTCTTGTATTATCAATGATTTAGTGTCCCAGCTTAACCCAGATTTGCGTTAATTCACAAACGCGGAGGGCCTATTTCGTGCATACGCATGAAATGCGAGAAGAAATAGAGCCGCCGCAAGATAGCTCAGCGTGAATTCAGGCGAGACCCACCAGCCAAGGCGATTTTCGATACCTTGCGCGCTCAATTGGTACGCGTGGATCACGCCAAAGCACGACAAGACCGCGGCCACGAACATCCAGGCCGATGCTTGCAGGAAACGGCGCTCGATGATCCACACGAGCGCTGCCGCCCAGATCATCGACACGAGAAGCGCTCCCTGGCCCAGTGCGATCATGCCGTAAATCGCCAGTTCGCCGCCAAAGCGCGGGGCGACGGTCATCAGGTCGCCGCCTGACTTGCGAATGGCCAGATCCACGATTTGCGTTACCCACTGCGCCAGCATCGGCACAATCCCCAGCGCGACAGCAACGCAGTGCGCCGCGGGGACTTCCTGAAACGCCTGCCCGACCATCGCCAATCCAAACCAAACCACGACAAACGCGACGACTTCGAGCGGGACGAAACGGAGCACTGCGGGCACAAGTCCTGTCAGGCAAAGCGCGGCGCTGGCTACACCACCCAATATGGAATATCCAATTCTTGCGCCGTTGGCCTTATGCGCATTGTGGCCAATATAGAGGGATGTGGGAAAGGCGCTGCCCAGGGCCGCTCCCACGAGCGTGGCCAATCCATTGACCAGCAGCGATGGATTTGTCGGATAGTCATCACCAGCCAGCCTCACGCTTTCCAGAATCTGGAGCGAGACGATTGTGTCGAGCAAGCTCAGTGGCAGAAAAATCGAAGCGTACCGCCAGCCTTCGCCCACCACGAGAATCTGGTACAGGTTCATCGGCCTTGGGAAATAAATTCCCGGAGGGAGAAGCGGCGGCTGTGGCGGCAGATGGTACAAATGAAAAGCTCTTAGAAGCACGACGATTATGCCGCCGACAACCATGGCCACGAGTCCCGACGGAATGCGCCAGGGCAGACGCATTCGCGAAGCGTATGTCCCGAGCAAAATCACCGCCGGCAGGAGCGCCACCGCCGGAATCTGAAAAATTCCGAAAATAAATCCCAGGCAGAGGAAGGCCATCGCGAGACCCGCTAACGGGCAGAGCAGCGCCGCGAGGGGCGTTGTGCGGCGCAGCCAATCGATGCAAAACGCGCTTGCGGATTGCACGATGCCGCTTACGAGGCTCGCGAAAATCCCCATGTGCCATGCCAGGTTTGCGTCATGCGTGCGCTCGTAGACGGGCAGCATGATCAGGGAAATGTAGGCAAAAATGGTGGGAGTGTTGATGCCGAAAGGGATCGCGGTTACGTCGTCGCGGCCGGAAATCCGCGCCAATCGGTGAGCCTGCCAGGCATAAAACAGATTGCCGAAAAGAATGGAAAACGCCACGGCAGGTAAAATGCGGCCAGTGACCAATTGTTGAGGCAGACCGCACAGCGGAGTCAGACTCGCGATCAGCAGCAAGTCTGGAAAACCGCTGAAAAACAGCCCGAAGAAGCCGTCGAGATCACCCGCGACAAACCATCGCGGTCCGGTGCTCTCCATGGGTTGGATCGCGCTAGGAATGAAGGAGTCCTCGCGTCATGAGGTTCCATATTGCAGGCCCAATTGCTTCAGCCATCGCCGGTATGCGATGGCAATTTGATCGGACCGCAAATGCAGTTCGGATTGCAGATCGAGCGGAAGCAATTCGGGGCGCTGGGAATTGACAATGCGGATGTCCTGCGCCGCCACTTTATCTTGAAAGTGGCGCAATTCTTCCTCCGGGACCTCGTGCGCATAGTCCATGGCAATCACGATCCACGCCAGGCTGTTTTCCGCGTCGACCGGCGTAACAGTGCCTAGAATGGCGAAGTGCTGAGTGGGGTGCGTCTTCGTCAAACGCGTCGTGAATGGGCGTTCAACCCAGTACGTATAGTGGACCTTGGCGGAACGGCCCGTGCCGTCGGGGTCGGGTTGCCAAAGCGGAATGTCGCGCGCCACGATTCCTTCCGCCGTGGTCGTGACCGTGTAGTCGCCGATCTCCGTATTCGCCGGGTCTCCAAGCATGCCTGCGTGGGCGATAGGCAAGTGCGCGAGATCGAGAATATTTTCGATGATGCGAGGCCCCTGCGCATGGAATTCGTACGGCCCCGTGGAAATGAGCCGGAAACCCGGCGTCTCTCCTTCCGGGAATAATGGAATACCTCCAACGGGTTTGCCCAAGCACACCCAGACCAGACCGTATTTTTCCTGAACGGCGAAACAATCCACATGCGCGCGCGATGGGGGCGCCTGCTCCGGGTGCGCGGGGATTCGCACGCACTCACCGGCGGAGTTGTACTCCCAGCCATGATACGGGCAGACAACGCATGCACCATTATCCGTTCCAGTGATGACTCCGAGCGAAAGTTTCGCTCCGCGGTGAATGCATAGGTCTTTCCAAGCGTGCACGCCATCGCTGCTACGCCACAAAACGAGCTCTTGGCCCAACACGCGCACAGGTTCTAATTTGTTTTCCGGCAGGGAGGAAGTCCAAGCGACCGCAAACCATTCATTCAGGAGGAGAGGATCATTCAATCCGAGGTCTGGCGGCATAGAGACGATAGGCCCCTGAATTCCGCGCCTATCGTATCGCAACCTGTCGGTTCAATGAAATCGCCGTTATTTATGGAAAGGATTTGACCATTGGTTCGGAGACAACGCGCAGTGAGCGCTCCATAATTTGTCCAGTTTTAAACTGCGTTTATGAAAAGCTGGCCACGGCGGACTACTGCTTTACTGGCCAGCATTTTTTGGCCAGTGCGTTTTACGCCGTCGCTATCCTCGAAATCAAACTTGCCGTCGCGCAATTCAAAAATGCTGACGTCGGCTTCGCTTCCGGGGCGCAGCGTGCCGATTTGCGCGCCGAAGTCAAACACGCGCGCGGGATTTGCGGTGACCATCGCGACAGCCTTTTCCAGAGGCACACCAATGGCCATGAACTTGGACACCATTGTGGGCAGATCGAACACGCGGCGCTCCACGGTAACGACGGTCAGGTCGGTGCTGATCGTGTCGCACAGGAAGCCTTGTTGCATGCACTTTTCGGCCACGTCGAAACTGAAATGGGTTTGCCCCTGCGCGGGATCGAAAATAACGCCGCGCTCGCGCGCTTCTCGCGCTTCCGGAATAATTTTTCCGTTCGCATCGAGAATGCCGTGCGTGTGGTTGTTGTAGCAGTGCGTGAAGACGTCGCCTTTGCGGAGCGGTTTCAAAATGTCCGGCAGCGGAGAGTAGGGATCGTCGATGTGCACCATCAAGGGCAAGCGGGCAATTTCCGCGGCCTCGAGCGCGCGCTTGAGGGCCTCCAAATCGTTCGCGCCCGAGATGGCCTTGCTCAACTGGATTTTGATTCCCGCAACGACGGGCTTGTTGTCGGCCGCCATCTTCGCGGTCAATTCAGGATTGAGCCATGACAGGTTGGAAAGGCCGCCCTCGTACATGATGGTTCCGATCGGACTAATGTGGACCAGCGCGACGATCCGGGTGGTCGAAGTGTTGATGATGTATTTTCTGAAATTGGGAAAGGTTGCGTAGCCGGCCGAGCCCGCATCCAAAACGGTCGTTACGCCGCGGCCGAGGCAGTAGCGATCCGCATTCATCCCGATCGAAACGCCGTCGTAGCAATGCGCGTGCATATCGATGAAGCCCGGCGTGATGATTCGATCTTTCGCGGAGACGGTCTTGAGGGCGCGGTCCTTGGCAATGTTCTTCGAGACTTCGAGAATCTTGCCGTCCTTGATCGCGACGTCAAACGCGCCATTCAGATTCTGCGACGGGTCGATGACCGTTCCGCCTTCGATCAGCAGATCGAATTTTTCATCCGCATTTTGCGGCGGGGCAGGGACTCCGGCAGCGGCGGGCCAAAGCCCGCGCGGCGCGAGCATCCCTGCTCCCCCGGCCAGAACATATTTTGCGAAATCACGACGGTTCGGCATAGTCATCGCTCCTAGGGCCTCCTCTGACATTTCGATCCAATATTCGGCGCAGTCTAGCACATTCGAAGCGTGACTCTTTGCTCCTTGGAGACACGCGCGGCTTCGTTTGTCCGCAATTCGTTAGAGCTTGCCCTGAGCCGTTCCGGGCAGCGGCATGCTGCGCGCGAGAGCGTCGGCGTCCTCAGGGAGGACGAAACCTTGCTGCACCAGCGCATCCACGGCGCGCTTGCGTTTGTCGGCGTAGTCTTGCGCGCTCTTGTAGCGTTCTTCGAGAGAGAGGCGCGGGTCGCCGTTCGCAAGTCGCTCCTGCTTCGTGGAGGCGAAGGGGATGTAGGAGCCCGAAAGGCCGCACAATTCTCCCGCGGAAAATCCTTCGGCGCGAACATTTCTGCCCGAAAACGTCGCGATCGGAACCGCGATGTCGGGAAGGATGATGCCTCCCCGTGGATTGCCGTCGGCGTCCACGGGCGGGAAAAACAGCGGATAAGCGGGGCCGGAAGCTTCGGGCGGCATGCTTTTCTGATCGATGACCTGGAGTTGATCGAAGAGCGGGCTAAACGGCGCGCCGGGGATTGCTGGATAGGAGGCCTGCACTTTGGCAAGCGGGAGCAAAGTGTGGCTCTTCAAATTTGGAAATGTGGTCAGCGGCGGGGCGACGCCATCGGTGACCCAGCGATCGAGCGCCACGAGCAAGGCGCGCGCATACGGCCCATAATTCATCGCGTTCTGAAGCTGTTGGCAATTGCCGCGCGTGTTCCAGTTCTGCGCTGGAAAATGTGCAAGGCCGGACATCATGTAGGCTCGCACGTTTTCGGGAAGCGCGAGCGGCCGGCCGCTGGTGTCGGTGACCGCGAGCGAGTCGCGACTTTGCCAGAACTCCGTATCGGAATCGAGATGCACAATACGCGGGCACGTGTGGGATTTTTCGCACTGCATCAAGATTCCGCCGGTCTTTCCACTGACGGGATCTTTCGATGTGGCGTACGAGAATGGAAACTGGTCGCCGGCATATTGGTGATCCTCGTGCTGGCGCGCGAATCGGCCCGGCTGAGCGAATTCAAAATTTGTGTACGTCCGGCGCGTCGCGGAGAGGAGCGGCAATGCGCCGTCGAAGACCATGCGTCCGGAGATATCGGCGTTGAAGCCCTGATAGATGAAATCGTTGATCACGCGGCCCGTCTGCGAAACGCCGAATGCAAGCGCGGCCTTGAACGCTGTCCCCGGTTCGCGCACGGGATTGGGCTGGCCTGTGGAGTCCTGGTCGGCATAGCGCAAGAACGAGACGAAATCCCGGGCGGCTGCGAGGCCGATGTCCGCGACGGTCTCATTCGTTGCGGGGTAAATCAGTTCGTAGAGCGCGCCGCGATCAAATCCGGGAGCCGCGGTGATTTCGATGTGCCGTTCATCGATGAAATGCCAGCTCGAAGCGGGCAGCGGCTTGCGAGGATCGGCTTCATGTTCGCGAACCGTGAGAGTTGTGCCCGTCGTATCGAGCAACGCCGGGTACGTCAGCATCTCCGTAAAGACGGGCCCTGCGGGAACGTCCGTGAATTCTTCGCGGCTCATGCCCACAACCGGCTTCCCGTTCTCCATCGCGATCGGCACATTGGCTTTGAGGAGAGGAGGAGTGTTCGGCGCGTCTGCCTGCCAGCCGCTCCACGCAACGGTATAGCCGCGATTCATCAGGAAACCGTTGCCAGAGTCATTCGCTGCAAAGGTGTCGCCGCTTTCATTGAGGCGCGCGAGCGCTGTGTTCCTTCCGCGATTTACGAAATCATAGAGCAGCCTGCCGTTCCCCTTTTTCACGTCCACGGGCTTGAGGATCATGAAGTCGACGCTGTACTCGACGTGGCCTTTGGCATTAAGGGGGGCGCGGTTCACGTTGACGATGCCCGTGTTGCCGGGCGCGTGCGGATCGAGTTCGCCGTAAGCGGTCCCGATCAGAATTTCATATGGTCCGGTGCTGCCGAACGAAGCGCCGCCGTAGGCGATCTGGCGCTTCGCGATGACGAGGCGTGTGACGCCCAGCCCGGTTGCCGGGGCGCCCTGCTGCGCGATTGCTGATCCACTAAGGAACAGCGCAAGTCCCACGCCCAAAACGCGAATTATATTTTTCATGTGTATGCTCCGGCGCTGACAGTTCACGGAGCACACTTTTACTCCATATATCTGGCATGGGCAACACCTTCCGTTCGCGCGCGCCAGGTTGTTTAGAGCGTTATGCTTTTTCTGCTTTTACGGATCCCAGCCGGTCGATTTGCGGTTCTTAATGTAGCTCACGCCATGCCGGAATTGTCCATCCGGCATTTTGTGGCAGTAGATGATGCCGGCCAGGGTAAATATGTTGGTGCTGGACTTGGTGTACGGGACCGCAACTTCAATGCGCGTTCCTTGGGGATACTGCTTACCGCTGGTGAATCGGAAACCGCCTTTGGATATGTCTTCGCAAGCAACGACGACTTCCGTCCCAGAGAATCGAACGCATGCCGCCGTCTTCATCCCTGCCCGCCTATTCTTGCGGCGTTCCTCCATAGGCGACGCGATCACGCTTGGATTAGGATCCTGCCCTGGCGAGTTGCTCGGCTTTTTCTCCATCGCTTCACGGCTGGTCTCTCTCCATGTCCTGAATGAATGGCAGGTATTGCAGGTACGCGTCAATTCTTGCTTGGCTTCGAAAATTTCCAATTCAATGTCAGAAAGAGAAAGTGTGCACACGGAATGGCAACCGCCGCACTCGAGCTGGACCACTCTCGCCGCTTCAGCAGCGGGGAATTGTATGTGCCATAGATTGGCTGACGGATCCAGGAAGGCCAGCCCATAAACATGGCTAGTGTTGTCTTCTCGAGTCTGTCCCACGACTACGGCAATCGCTTCCTCGTTGGTTTCCGGGTTGCGCAGAACCACTTCGGAATCCGGCCCCATCTTATGTGCAAGGAGAATTGAAACGCCATTCCGGTGAATCGTCAGGGTCCGCGTGCGCTCGAAGAATTGCTGTCCGTAGAGATCGGCTCCAATGACCTCAACAGGCAATTGAAGTTTGGCAGGAGGTGTCGGGATCGGATCGGTCACAGAGTCCTCCGTGTTTCTAACCCAGAGCGGGTGATTCGCAACGCAAACGATCGAAGATGGGGACAACCTGGGCCGAAATCTTCTATACGGACTTTACTACTTAGCTTGCAAGAGTGCGAGCACATGTCAACCCGTGACGCTTATGAATCATCTATGGAATGGATTGCGACGGCTTTTTGAGATTGGGAGCGTAGCGCACTAGATTGCGGACTCCCGGCGCTAGCGGTAACATCCCGTTCAGCAGCTCACGCCTGTCACGCGATCAGGGCTACCGATGCGCGTGGAAGCGGGTGATGCGTGTCTGCTTATTACAAAGCGCTAACGGAAATCCCAACACGCAAGATGATTTTTTTCATTCTTAGAACGAATTCCTCAAATTGCGGTAGAATTTACGGCCAGAAGATGGCTCTGCCTTGTCGCCGGGCATTTTTCTTCCTATCGTTGCGGGCCGGGGCCGGATGGACTTGGCCGCCACACTGCCGGGAACTGATTTCCTACCCAGTCGTAGGCCAGCAAAAGAACAACTTGAGTTGTCTGATACGCTGTAATCTCTGGACTGAGTAATCGGGCGAATTGGCGTTGCAGGCGATGCGATCCGACGCGTTTCGTCAATGCCATACAATGAAAATGGGGAGAAATCCCGGGAAATTCCGACTGATGCCGATAAAAAAACTTCTGGCCCTGAATCGCGGGGAAATCGCGATACGCATTTTCCGCGCCGCCAACGAACTGAAGATCCGGACTGCCGCTGTCTATTCCGACGAAGATCGCCTCAGCCTGCATCGATTCAAGGCTGACGAAGCCTATCTCATCGGCGAGGGCAAGGGACCTGTCCAAGCCTATCTCGACGTCGATGGGATTGTGGCGGTCGCGAAAGAGCGCGGTGTCGACGCCATCCACCCAGGCTACGGCTTTCTCTCGGAAAATCCCGCGCTGCCCCGAGCCTGCGCCGCGGCGGGAATTACCTTCATCGGCCCGAGCGCGGACCTGCTCGACCTGCTGGGCGACAAGACGGCGGCGCGGCGGCTGGCGCAAAAAGCCGGGCTGCCGGTGGTGCCGGGCACGGAAGAGCCGGTGACTCAAAAGGACGACGCGCAAAGCATCGCGGACAAAATCGGCTATCCCTTGATCGTGAAAGCCGCGTTCGGCGGCGGCGGGCGCGGAATGCGCGTCGTGCAGAGCTCCCAACTGCTGCTGTCGGGCCTTCAAGAAGCGCGGGCCGAAGCGGGAGCGTCGTTCGGCAACGACGCTGTATTTCTCGAGCGCTATATTCGCCGCGCGCGGCACATCGAAGTTCAAATCCTGGCTGACACCCACGGAAACATTCTCCATTTGCACGAGCGCGATTGCTCCGTGCAGCGGAGAAACCAGAAAGTCGTGGAAGTCGCCCCGGCCGTGAACCTCGATCCGAAAATTCGCACTGGGCTTGCGAACGCCGCGGTTGCGCTCGCGCGCGAGTCGAAGTATTACAGCGCGGCGACCGTCGAATTTCTGGTCGATGCGGACACGGGCGAATGGTATTTCATCGAAGTGAATCCGCGCGTGCAGGTCGAGCACACGGTCACCGAAATGGTGACGGGCATCGACATCGTGCAGTCGCAGATTCAAATCGCGCAGGGCTTCGATTTGCACGGCCCGGAGATGAATCTCCCGCGGCAGAAAGATATTTCGCTCCACGGATATGCGCTGCAATGCCGGGTCACGACCGAAGATCCTGCAAACGGATTCCTCCCCGATTACGGAAAGATTCAGACCTACCGCTCGCCGGCCGGTTTCGGCATCCGCCTCGACGGCGCTTCGGCGTACGGCGGCGCCGTCATCACTCCGTTCTACGATTCCTTGCTCGTCAAGGTGACGGCGTGGGGCCGCGAATTTCCGCAGGCCTGCCGCCGGATGGACCGCTGCCTGCGTGAATTTCGCATTCGCGGAGTGAAGACGAACATCCCGTTTCTCGTGAACGTCGTGAATCACGAACGCTTTCAGGCGGGCGGCGTCACGACTTCGTTTCTCGCCGAGACGCCCGAGCTTTTCCAGTTCGCTCCACTGAAGGATCGCGCGACACGGCTCCTGCGATACCTCGGCGAAGTCATCGTGAACGGAAATCCCGAGGTCGCCGACAAACCCAGGCCGCAGTCGATTCGCCCCGCTCCGCTGCCCGCCCACATTCCGGGCGAGCCGCCGCACGGCACGCGGCAACTTCTCGACAAACTCGGCCCCGAAAAATTCGCGGAATGGACGAAATCGCAGAAACAACTTTTGATCACGGACACGACGTTCCGCGACGCGCACCAGTCGCTCATGGCCACGCGCGTTCGCACCTATGACTTGCTGGCCATCTCCAATTTCGTCGCGCACAAGCTGCACAACCTTTACAGCTTGGAAATGTGGGGCGGAGCGACGTTCGATGTATCCATGCGGTTTCTTCTCGAAGACCCCTGGGCGCGGCTTCAACTGCTAAGAGAGGCCATCCCGAATATTTGTTTCCAGATGTTGTTTCGCTCGTCCAACGGCGTAGGGTATTCGGCGTATCCGGACAACGCGGTCGAGGCCTTCATCCTGGAGGCCGCGAAGCAGGGAATCGATATTTTTCGTGTCTTTGATGCGCTGAACTGGCTGCCCAACATGAAGCTTTCAGTCGAGACGATTCGCAAAACGAACAAAGTTTGCGAGGCGGCCATCTGCTACACGGGCGATCTGCTCGATCCGAAACGCGATAAATATCCGCTCCAGTATTACGTTCGCATGGCCAAAGAGCTGGAAAAGATGGGCGCGCACATCCTCTGCATCAAGGATATGGCGGGGGTCTGCAAACCGTATGCGGCCGAGCGGCTCTTCTCGGCCCTGCGCGACGAAGTGGGCCTGCCGATCCACTTTCACACGCATGACACCAGCGGCATTAATGCAGCTTCGATCTTGAAAGCGGCGGAATCCGGCGTGCATGCAGCCGACGCGGCGATTGCTTCCATGAGCGGCACGACCAGCCAGCCCAACTTGAATTCCGTGGTCGCCGCGCTCCAGCACACCGGGCGCGACACAGGACTCGATCTCGATGCGCTCAATGCCTGCGCGGATTATTGGGAAACGGTGCGCACGTGGTACCGCCCGTTCGACAACGCGCCTCCGGCGGGAACGGCGGAAGTTTACATTCACGAAATGCCCGGCGGACAGTACACGAATCTCCGCGAGCAAGCCGAATCCATGGGACTCGGCGCGCGGTGGCAGGAAATCGCGCACACGTACGCGGAATTGAACATCGCGTTCGGCGACATCGTCAAGGTCACGCCTTCGAGCAAGGTCGTCGGCGATTGCGCGATTTTCCTGGTCAGCCACGATATGACGGTGAAGGATCTGGAGCGGCTCGGGCCGAATCATAATCTGACGCTGCCGAATTCCGTCGTGGAAATGTTTGCCGGAGCGCTGGGCGAACCCGAGGGCGGCTGGCCGCCGAAGCTTCAGTCCGTGATTTTGCGCGGCGCGAAGCCGGCGTCCGGAAGGCCGGGCGAACACCTTGCGCCCGTTGATTTGGAAGAGACCAGAGCGGCAGCAGAGAAAAAAACGGAGCACAAAATTTCCGACGCCGACCTGATGAGTTATTTGATGTATCCGGATGTCTTCCTGAAATTTGACGCGGCGCGTTCGGCATATGGAAATCTAGAAAGTTTGCCCACCCCTCAATTCTTTTATGGATTGGAGCAGGGCCAGGAAATCGCCGTCGAACTGGAACCCGGAAAAACCCTGGTTGTGAAATTGCTTTCCGTGAGCGACGCGCGTCCGGACGGAACGCGTACAATATTTTTCGAGCTTAACGGCCAGCCGCGCGAGGTGACCGTCCGCGACCGCGCGCTGCAAGCCACGGTGCAGACCAGGCCTAAAGCGGACCCGTCCGTTCCCGGACAAGTTGGTTCGCCAATTCCCGGAGCCATATCGAGCATTGTTGTGGAAGTCGGCGAGCAGGTGAAAAAAGGCGACCGCCTCCTGGTCCTGGAAGCGATGAAAATGCAATCCACCGTCTACGCGCCCGTGGAGGGCAAGGTAGCAAAAAAGCTCGCGCATGTTGGCGATAAGGTTGAGGCAAAAGATCTGCTGCTCGTGCTTGAATAGTGCGCCCGCAAAATCCTAACCAGTTTCATAGGTCCTTTGACGGACAAATCTGATGCGCGGGATACAGACGGAAAATTCCCTCCACATCCGACGCTTGCGGCGGACGGAATTACCCACTGACACGATCCAGCTTGCGAGATATCTGATCGGAAAGACGCTCGTGCATGACTTGCCGCGCGCGCGTCTCGCTGGCCGCATTGTCGAAACCGAAGCATATCCAATCGGCGATGCGGCAGGGCACGCGTTTCGGGGCCAAACGCCCGGCATTCGCTCGCTCTTTCTTCCGCACGGACACGCTTATGTATATTTCACCTATGGCTCCTGCTTCATGATGAACGTCTCCAGCGAGATGACAGGCGTTGGCGCTGGAGTCTTAGTGCGTGCACTCGAACCGCTGGAGGGCATCCGTTTCATGCAGCGGCGGCGTGGCACAACTCGTTTGCTCGATCTCGCTCGCGGTCCAGGGCGCCTGGCGCAAGCAATGGACATCGACAAACGGTATGACGGAGTGAATTTGTGCGCGGGCGGCAAACTGTGGCTCGGAGCCGCGGTTCGGCGCACAGGCCCAATCGGCGCCACCATTAGAATTGGCATCACTCGCGATGTTCATCGGCTATGCCGATTCTACGAACGCGGCAGTTCCTTCGTCAGCGGCCCGAAGCGTTTGCGAGAGTGAATCGGACGGAGCAGGATCTGCATGCTCTAGATTTAGGAAGCGGACCGCACTGCCCAAGCGATGCAGATTATTCACCGGGTGTGGTACAAGTGAAATCTAAGCTCTAGCCCAGGACTTCAGATTCTGTGCGGTACGAGATTGAGTGTTACGAGATTGTTTGTTAGGAGATGTTTTGTAGGTCACGGCTTTAGCCGTGATGTAAGGCCGCCAGAATTAAAGCGGCTTTAGCCGCTGGCCTGATGATAGCATCAGTTCACGCGCGAGCTATCCATCTTCGTCGGCGATTGTGAAGCTTCGATTGTAGCGGGCAAGGAAACCAGAAGGAGGACGCAATGGCAACGCAAGAAGGATGTCCGCACGTCAAAGAGATCAAGAAAGTGCAACCAAGCGCAAATGGCTGCGAGGAATGTTTGAAGACGGGAGACTCGTGGGTCCATCTACGGATGTGCCTCTCCTGCGGCCACGTCGGATGCTGCGATTCCTCCAAGAACAAGCATGCCACCAAGCATTTTCACCGGACGAAGCATCCCATCGTGCAATCGGTCGAGCCGGGCGAAAACTGGCGCTGGTGCTACGTGGACGAGATCATGCTGGACTGACAACTCCGCGGACTTGCGACGAACTCGCGAAGAGGAGGAAAACATGTCCGTTGCCAAAACAGTGATGGACTCCTCGGAAGCCTGGCCGGCCCTGCCGCTATCTGCGTGGGCGGATACGTATGCGACGCTGCACATGTGGACCCAGATGGTGGGCAAGGTCCGACTGGCTCTGTCCCCGCACGTCAATCACTGGTGGGAAGTTCCGCTCTACGTCAATGCCAGGGGATTGACGACCTCTCCGATTCCTTACCGCAAGGGCGTTTTTGAAGTTCAATTTGATTTCATCGACCACAGGCTCGACGTCACTACATCCAGCGGCGAAACGAAAAGTATTCGCCTCGAGCCGCGCACGGTCGCCGATTTCCACGCGGAATTTCTCGCTCTGCTGCTGTCTCTCGAAATCGATGTCAAGATTTGGAATATGCCGGTGGAGATTCCGAATCCGATTCGATTCGACCAGGACCGTGTGCACGGCGCGTACGATCCCCAATACGCGAACTCGTTCTGGCGGATTCTTGTGATCGTGGATGCCATCTTCAAGGAATTTCGTTCCCGTTTTCTCGGTAAGGCCAGCCCAGTCCATTTCTTTTGGGGGAGTTTTGACCTCGCAGTCACGCGCTTTTCCGGGCGCCGCGCGCCGGAACGCCCCGGCGCGGATGCGATGACCCGGGAAGCGTATTCGCACGAGGTCAGCAGCGTGGGTTTTTGGCCGGGCGGCGGTGACATCAAAGGAGCGGCGTTCTATGCGTATGCCGTCCCGGAGCCTGCCGGATTTGGCGAGCGGCCGGTGCGCCCCGCAGCCGCCGCGTACAACAAACAGTTGGGCGAATTTTTGCTGATGTACGACGATGTGCGCGCCTCCGCATCTCCCCGGGATGCGCTGCTCGACTTTTGCCAGAGTACGTATGAGGCCGCCGCCGATCTTGGACATTGGGACCGTGCAGCTCTGGAGAAGTCGCACCCCAAGTAGCAGACCACGCGAAATTGTCCACTCCTGCTCACAAAAATACCGGCGTTGTCCTGAATCATCCTTTCTAGACGACTTCCCGAAGGTATCGCTCAATTTTTTACGATATGCTTGCAAGGGAGTCATCATGCCGGGCGCCATGATAAATGCTTGTCCAACGTGCAAATAGCGGACCCCGACACGACATGCAAACCATGATGGCGCGGTTCATTCTGATCATCGGCTTAATGGGATGCGTGTGGTTTCTCGCTCCGCCTGCTGCTGCGCAGCAGGATCGCGGAGAACTGCAAATCGAAGTGCACGATCCGCAGGGAGCGACCCTCAGCGCCTCCGGAGAATTGGTCAGCGAAGGCAATCAATTTCACCTGGACTTTACGGTCGGCGACGACGGCCGCTACGCCGCGCAAGGTCTTGCCTTCGGCGTCTACCGGGTGAGCGTGTCGCACTCGGGATTTGTTCCCGCTGTTCAATTGGTGGAGATTCGGTCCATGGTGCCCCAGCATTTATCCTTGACGCTTGGATTGAAGCCTATCGAAACTCAACTGCAAGTCAGCGAGACGGAAACGTTAGTTGATCCATCGCAGACCAGTACGGTATATACGGTTGGCTCGCAAACCATCGGTGAGCAGCTCTCGCCGCAGCCGGGACGTGGAGTCATCGACGTTGTGGACGCCCAGCCGGGCTGGCTGCAAGAGGCCAACGGCATCTTGCACCCGCGCGGCTCGGAATATGATGTTCAGTTCGTTATGGACGGCCTGCCGATGACCGAAAACCGCTCGCCCGGCTTTTGCGCCTCCGATCGAGTCGAGCGACGTTGAATCCATGCGAGTGATGACCGCCGGTTTTCCCGCTGAATACGGCCGAAAACTTGGCGGCGTTGTGGAAGTTACTTCTCCGAAAAACAATCCGCCGGGCCTGCACGGAGACTTCGAGGCCGAAGGCGGCAGTTTCTCAACGGCCTCGGGGAGCGGCGCTCTCTACTATTCAAGCGGAGGAAACCGATTTTCGATCACTGGCGATGGGTTTCATTCCGACCGTTACCTCGACCCGCCCGTTCTCCAGAACTACACAAATATCGGCAACGCCGGCGGATTTTCATCTTCGTACGAGCGCGATTTTTCAAACGGCGACCGCCTTTTCATGACATTCGCGCAACACGCAGTCCGCTACCAGGTGCCGAACGAACTCGTCCAGCAGGAGGCGGGCCAGCGACAGGATTCCGAGCAGAAGGAAACATCCGGGCAGGTCCACTACACGCACGCATTTTCGGCGGACATCCTCTTGAGCGTTGCGGGAAGCGTCCGTGATGCGTCCGCACTTCTGAATTCCAATGCGCAATCCACGCCAATCATCGTTTATCAGGATCGCGGCTATCGCGAAGGATATGTCCGCGCGGACCTCGCGGGCCATCACGGCCGCCACGAGTGGAAATTCGGAGTGGATGGAATCTTCGATCCCGTGAATGAAAACTTGCAGTATCAAATTACCGATCCCTCGCAATTCGATCCCGGGACGGCACTGACGCTCACGCCCCAATTTTCAGATCGCCGATGGGACATCGAGCCTTCCACTTATTTGCAGGACCAAATTCATCTCGGCAAATGGAATGTGAGCGCCGGATTGCGATTCGATCATTACGGTTTTGTGGTGAACGAATCGGCGTGGAGCCCTCGCCTTAGCGTGTCGCGATTCATTTCTTCGCTCAACCTTCTTGTTCACGCTTCCTACGATCGCGTTTTTCAAACGCCGGCAATGGAAAACCTATTGCTTGCGAGCTCGCCGCAATTGAATTCGGTCAGCAGCTTCGTTGTGAGACTGCCCGTGCAGCCGGCCCGCGCGAATTATTATGAAATGGGATTCACCAAATCTTTCGCCGGCAAGCTGCGAATCGATGGCAACGTCTTCCGCCGCGATTTCAGCAACTACTCCGACGATGACGTTCTGCTCGATACTGGGATCAGCTTTCCAATTGCCTTTTCGTCGGCGGAAATTCGCGGAGAGGAAATTCAAATTGCCGTCCCGCGCTGGGGCCGCTTTTCAGGAGTTCTGAGCTACTCCAATCAGACAGGGATAGGGCAGGGGCCCATTACGGGCGGATTATTTCTCGGAAGCGAAACTGCTGGCATTCCGGATACGAGCAAGTTTCCGGTCTCGCAGGACCAGAGGAACACCGTACGCGCGCGTGTACGCTTTCAGGCCACGGAACGTTTGTGGCTCGCCACGTCCGCGGAATACGGGAGCGGCTTGCCCGTGGATTTGAATGGCCCAGTCGACCCAAGCCAAATCAATTTCTTGTTGCAGCAATACGGCCCCGCCATTTTGAACGAGGTGAATTTCAATGCTGGCCGCGTACGCCCGAATTTCTCGTTTGACGCAGCCGCAGGCGCCACTCTGTTCCACAAAGAAGGAAAAGACGTCTCGTTCGAAATCGAAGGCCACAACCTCACCGACAAGTTGAACGTGCTGAACTTCGCCAGCCTATTCTCCGGAACAGCAATCGCGCCGCCAGCCAGCGTCAGCGCCCGCCTGAAAGTCGGTTTTTGATCGAACTCAATGTGCCGGCCGGGGAAGTGGCGCAGGCTTCAGCCTGCGGGGGTTGGTCCGTGCAAGCACGAAACCCCGCAGGCTGAAGCCTCTGCAACAAAATCTCGAATTCAAGATTTCTTTAAACAGGGCTCAACAATTTTCAATCCCCGAGACCAGATTTGACAGGCCAGCAAACGCGGCATACGATTCTGATTGTTAAATGACCTTCTTCAAACTCGTTCGAATGAATCGCCGAACTTCAATTTGTGCAACTCGTCCAACACGCTGGCGGACCGCCGGCTTGGCTCTTGCGATCGCCTTTATTGCCGTGCGCGTTGCGGCCGATGCCAATTCCGCCGATCCCAAACGGTACTTGAATGACGTCAAATCTCTTTCCTCTCCCGCAATGGAAGGCCGAGGAGCCGGGACCAAGGGCATTGCGCGCGCCGCGGATTTGATCGAGCAGCGCTACCGTTCCCTCGGATTGCAACCGGCGGGAGCCAAATCCTTTTTCCAGCCTTTCACCGTAATTACTGGCGCAAAATTGAAAGAAGGCAATCGCCTGGAAGTGCGGGACGGCAAATCGAAGCAGGGATTGAAACTGAATCAGGATTTCGTTCCGTTCAGTTTTTCCGCTTCCGGTGAAGTCGCCGGCCCCTTGGTTTTTGCCGGATATGGCGCAACCGCGCCCGAATTCGGCTACGACGATTACGCGCATCTCGAAGTCAAAGACAAAATCGTCGTCCTTCTGCGCTATGAGCCGGCGGGCTTCGCCGCGAAGAGCGGAAATGCCGGACCGACGCAACACTCACAACTGATCACGAAGGCGATCAACGCCCGGAATCACGGTGCCAAAGCCGTCATCCTGGTCAATGGTAAATTGGGAGATGGCGAAGAGGATCTTCTCACCAAATTCGGGAGCGTAAGCGGGCCCGAGAACGCCGGCATCGTGATCGTGCAGGTGAAAAACGAGGCTGCGAATGAGTGGTTTGCAGCAGCGGGCAAATCACTCGCCGAAACTCAAAACCAGATTAATTCATCTTCGACTCCCGCATCGTTCGCCTTTCCCGACAAGTTGCAGATTTCGCTCGGCGTCAATATCGAGAAGACGCGCGCGACCGTGAACAATGTGCTTGCCTATCTTCCTGGCAAGACCGATG
This sequence comes from uncultured Acidobacteriota bacterium, assembly GCA_963833595.1. GTDB lineage: Bacteria > Acidobacteriota > Terriglobia > Acidiferrales > UBA7541 > Palsa-360. Next base: position 41,253 of record CAWHYM010000007.1, read on the forward strand.
AATACATCATCATCGGCGCGCACTACGATCACCTCGGTTACGGGAACGTCGATTCGCTCGCGCCTTCGCAGATTGGCAAGATTCATCCCGGCGCCGACGACAACGCTTCCGGCACCGCGGGCGTTCTGGAACTCGCGCGCCTGCTGGCTCCACGGAAAGGCCAGCTCCAGCGCGGCATTCTCTTTGCCAATTTTGCAGGGGAAGAGCTTGGCCTGCTCGGTTCCTCGGAGTGGGCGAAGGAGCCGACCCTGCCGCTCGACAAAGCCGTCGCCATGATCAACATGGACATGATCGGCCGGATCAAAGATGAAAAAGTGTTTATCGGCGGGACGGGAACGGGCGCCACGTTCAAAGATCTCCTCGATGAGGAGAAAAGCAAATCCCCATTCCATATCGAGTATTCCGCCAGCGGCTACGCCGCGAGCGATCACACCTCGTTTGTCGGAAAGAAAATTCCAGTGCTCTTCTTTTTCTCGGGCTTGCACTCGGATTACCACAAGCCTTCCGACACCTGGGACAAAATCAATGCGCCGGACGCAGCGAGGCTTTTGGATTTCATCGATGACGTGGCCTTAAAAATCGATTCCGCAAACGAGCGCGTCGCGTTCGTCACCGTGAAAGAAGACCAGCCAAGTGGCCAGGCCGCGGGCGGTGGCGGCAGTGGTTACGGACCTTATTTCGGGTCGATTCCGGATTTTGGGCAGGAAGAAAACGGCGTCAAATTTTCCGATATTCGCCCGGGATCTCCCGCGGCGAAGGCTGGCTTCAAGGCCGGCGACGTCCTCGTCCAATTTGGCGACAAGCCGATCCACAATTTGTACGATTTCACCGACGCGCTGCGCCGCAGCAAGGTAGGCGAAGTCGTGGACGTGCAAGTGTTGCGCGACGGCAAGCCCGTCAACGCATCCGTGAAGCTGGAACAACGAAAATAAACGAAGTAAACATATCATGCCGAAATCGCAGATTGCCCGGCCCGCACTTTTCCTCTTGCTGATCACTGTATCCGCGTCTTTGGTGACTTACTCTCAAGCGCCCAGCTCAGGGAAAACAAGTTCCGAGGCGCTCACGGTTCCCGGCGAGAAGCATCTGGGCAATGTGCGCCAGCTCACCTTCGGCGGCACAAACGCCGAGGCGTATTTTTCCGCGGACGACAAATACCTGATCTTCATGCATTCCGGCGCAGGCGTTCCGTGCGACCAGATGTACACGATGCCGGTGGATACGCCCGACGGCCAGCCCGCCGTGCCGAAACTCGTGAGCACGGGCAAGGGACGAACGACGTGCGGATACTTTTTCCCGAAGGGCGACCGCATTCTGTTTTCCTCGACGCACGAAACCAGCGCCGAGTGCCCGCCGCGGCCCGACTATTCGCACGGTTACGTCTGGCCAATTTACAGCTCCTACGAAATTTACACCGCCAAGCCCGACGGCAGCGATCTGCGCCGCTTGACCAATTCTCCGGGCTACAACGCGGAATCGACCATCAGCCGCGACGGCAAGAAAATTGTTTTCACGTCCACGCGCAACGGCGACCTCGACATGTACACGATGAACGCGGATGGCAGCGACGTCCGCCAGCTTACCCACGAGCTGGGCTACGACGGCGGCGCCTTCTTTTCCGACGACGGCAAGAAAATCGTCTACCGCTCGCGAGCAGCCCAAGACACCGGAAGAAATCGCCGACTACAAAGATTTGCTCTCCCGCGGCTTGATTCGTCCCGGCAATCTGGAAATCTGGGTGATGGACGCCGACGGCAAAAATAAGCGGCAGGTGACGCACAACGGCGCCGCGAATTTCGCCCCGTATTTTTTCCCCGGCGGCAAGCGCATTATTTTTGCCTCGAATATGGCCAATCAGAAAGACCCCAGCGGGTTCGATCTTTACGCCATCAACGTCGACGGCACCGGCCTCGAACAGATCACCTATCACCCCGATTTCGACGCCTTCCCGATGTTCTCCTCCGACGGCAAGCGCCTCGTCTGGGCCTCGAATCGCAACGGCAAAGCCCCGCACGAGACGAACATTTTCATCGCCGATTGGGTGAAGTGAAGTGGCAGGGCGTTCTTGGCAGCACAGGCTCCGAAGCCTGTCCTACTCAAGATATTCGGCAAACCATGGGACGGTGCTATACTTTCGCTCGTCTCCCACATCAGAATGCATCGGATGAAAATCGAAAAGGAGCTCGGCATGTATCGAAGCGACGTTGTCGGCAGCTTGTTGCGTCCTACTTATCTTAAGAAAGCGCGCGAAGAGTTCGCAGCGGGCCGGCTCGCGGACGCGGAATTCAAGCGCCTGGAGGACCGCGCCGTCGATGAGGCGGTTGCCCTTCAGCTCCGGACGGGCCTGGACGTGCTGACCGACGGAGAAATGCGGCGATACGCTTTTTACGGGCACCTGATCGATGCGGTGGAGGGGTTCGACAAGCTTGGGGGCTGGTCCATTCCATTTCGCAATGAAGAGGGTGAGGAGTTCAGTCATCCCAGGCCGGTTGTGGTTTCCCGCCTGCGCCGGAAGCGGCACATGTGCGCGGAGGAGTTCACGTATTTGCGCGCGCGGACCGATCATCCGTCCAAGACGACGCTCCTCAGTGCGCAGCAGGCGGCGGCCTACTACGACGCGAAAAAATCCAGCGGCGCCTATCCCACCGTCGATGCGTTTCTCGCCGACCTCGTGGATCTCCTCCGCGATGAAGTGGCCGAACTCATCCGTCTCGGCTGCACGTATATTCAAGTTGACTCGCCGCAATATGCCGCGCTGATCGATTCGAAAATTCGCGAGGGTTACCGCCAGAGGGGGAATGATCCCGACCGGCTCCTCGATCTTTCCATCGAGATGGATAACGCGGTGATTGGCGGCCATCCAAATGTGGTTTTCGGCCTGCACCTGTGCCGGGGCAACAATCAGAGCAAGTTCTACGCTTCGGGCGATTACGCCCCGATCGCGAAAGTGTTCGGCAAGACCAAATTCCAAAGGTTCCTGCTCGAATTCGATGACGAGCGGTCGGGCGGTTTCGAACCGCTCTCTCAAGTTCCTTCCGACCGAACCGTTGTGTTGGGTCTCGTCAGCACCAAAAAAACCGCTCTGGAGAGCAAGGACGAACTCAAGAGCCGCATCCGCGCCGCCGAGAAATTCGTTCCGCTCGATCGGCTTGCTCTGAGCCCGCAGTGCGGGTTTGCTTCGACGATGGAGGGGAATTTGCTCTCCGAGGCCGACCAGGAGGCAAAGCTGCGTCTCGTGGCGGAAACGGCGCGCGAGGTCTGGGGCGAGGTGCAGTCCTCAGAAACGTCGAAAGTGAAAGGGAAGTCCGTCTAAGTTGAAGCTTCCTCCCGGCCCAAAGGGTCTTCCGCTTTTCGGCAGCGTGTTCGAACCGCGCGGCGACACGATCGGCTACCTCACCAAGTGCGCGCGGGAATATGGCGACATCGTTTTTTTCCGCTTCCTGGGCGTGCCGGCGTGCTTTGTGAACCGGCCGGACTACATCGAATCGGTCCTCGTCACGCAGAACAACAATTTCGTTAAATCGAAGGACTACCGCGCGATGCGTCGCGTGCTTGGCAATGGCCTGCTGTTGAGCGAAGGCGAATTCTGGCGGCGCCAGCGCAAACTCATCCAGCCTGCCTTTCATCAGGAGCGGATCGCGGCCTACGCGGAAATCATGGTTGGATACACCGAGCGCATGCTGGCGTCCTGGAGCGACGGGCAGACGCTCGACATTCATGAAGCCATGATGCGCCTCACGCTCGGCATCGTGGCGAAGACGCTGTTCGACGCGGATGTTTCCCACGAGGCGGAAGACGTGGACGCCGCGCTGAGCGTGTTGATGGGTAAATTCCTGCGTCAGGCGGGACTTGCGCTGCTCTTGCCCACGTGGGTTCCTCTTCCGACGTCACAGCTTTTGAAACGCGCCGTGGGCCGCCTCGACAAAGTGATCTACGGCATCATCGAGCAGCGCCGCGCGAGCGGACAGATGTCGGGAGATTTGCTCAGCGTATTCCTGCAGGTTCAAGACGACGAAGGAGTGGGCATGACCGACCGCCAGCTCCACGACGAAATTATGACGCTCTTCCTCGCCGGGCATGAGACCACTGCGAACGTGCTTTCCTGGACGTGGTTCCTGCTGGGCCAGAACCCGGAAGTGGAGGAGAAACTCATCGAGGAATTGAGCCGCGTTTTGGATGGGCGAGTTCCTACGCCGGCCGATTTGCCGCGCCTGATTTACACGGACACCGTGCTGCGGGAATCGATGCGCTTGTACCCGCCCGTGTGGGTGATTGGGCGGCGCGCGCTGGCTCCATTCCGGCTTGGCGAGTACGAGTTGCCCGCGGATACCAACGTCCTGATCTCGCAGCTCATCATGCACAAAGACGCGCGATATTTTCCAGAACCAGAACGGTTTGACCCGGATCGCTGGAGCGCGAGCGACCCGCGTGGCGCGGCCTTGCCGCGATTTGCCTATTTTCCCTTCGGCGGAGGGCCGAGGGTGTGCATCGGCGCTGGATTCGCGATGATGGAAGCCGTGTTACTTCTCGCCACGGTCGCGCAGCAATTCCGGATCCAAATCGTCCCCGGACAAAAGGTCAAGATGCAACCCTCAGTCACGCTGCGCCCCAGGAACGGAATTCCAGTGACGCTAAGGCGGCGGTAGTCCAGTAGCACAGGCTTCAGCCTGTGGATTTTTCTTCCTTTGACATGACCGGCAAAACCCACAGGCTGAAGCCTGTGCTACTGGGGCCTGCCCACGCATGTCGTGCCTGTTGATTGATTGCAAGTGAGATGAAAGCTATGCGCCGGTCTGGGCGGCAGGGGCGCCAATCGTCCGCCCCGGCACGAGGTAATTCACAACGTAATCGCGCACGGCATCTTCGAGAGAAGTAATGGGCAGATCGTATCCAGTGGCGAGCAGCTTGTGTACGTCAGCCTGCGTGAAGTATTGATATTTGTCACGAATCGTCTCCGGCATGTCAATGTATTCGATGCGCGGCTCGCGGCCCAGCGCGGCGAAAACGGCGCGCGCCAAATCATTCCACGTGCGCGCCACTCCTGAACCAATATTGAAAATGCCGTTCGCCGCGGGATTTGCGGCAAGGTGCAGCGTCATGGCCACCGCATCCTTGACGTAAAGAAAATCGCGCCGCTGCTCGCCGTCCCGGTACTGCGGGCGATAGCTCTTGAAAAGCTGGATCACGCCGGTCTTGAGCACCTCGGCGTAGCTCTTGCAGACCAAGCTTCGCATGTCTCCCTTATGGTTCTCGTTGGGACCGAAGACGTTGAAATATTTCAGTCCCACGATGCGGTCGAGCCATCCCTCCCGCCAGGCGTGCAGATCCATCCATTGTTTGGATTGGCCGTAGAGATTCAGCGGGCGCAACCGTTCAAGCTGGCGCGGATCCGAATCGTCCATGCCCGCGCTGCCATCTCCATAAGTCGCCGCGGAGGACGCGTAAACAAAACGCACGCCCGCTCCGAGCGCCCATTCCGCGAGATTGCGCGAATACTCGTAATTATTTTCGCGCAGATATTTTTCGTTCGTTTCCGTGGTGGAGGAACACGCGCCCAGATGAAAAATGCAGTCGAGCTTTCCCATCGATCCGGCCGCGAGCCGCAGCGGCAGTTCCGCGGGCTCGATAATTTCTGTATAGCGCAAACCGGTGAGGTTGGCGCATTTTTCGCGTTGCGCCGGATAATCCGCAATCACCACTTGAGAACAGCCGCGGCGATTGAGTTCCCAGACCAGGACGCTTCCAATGAATCCAGCGCCGCCCGTCACAATGACGCGCTTGTCCTTCCAATTTTCATTCGCCAAGGCCATAAGTGTTATCAAGGGTGCCACGGCGCGATCATCGAATCAATCTGATCCCGCTCGCAATGGAAGAAACAATGCCTCCACGCCTTGAGCTTTCCCAACGCCTGAGCTAGAGTAACCGCTCTCAGGCGGAGGGGATTCACAGTGCATGGTCACGGGCAGGAGCATCTGAAGGTTCTGTTGCGCAGCAGCGCGATTCAAAAGCGCGTTCGCGAAATGGGACGTTCAGATTTCGAAGGATTATAAGGGCCAGCGCGTTCACCTGATCGGCGTCCTCAAGGGCGCGGCGATTTTCATGTCCGACTTGATCCGCCAGATTCGCGTCGAAGTGTCGCTCGATTTCATGTCCGTTTCCAGTTACGGACATGGCAGCCAGACTTCCGGCCAAGTGCGCCTCAACAAGGACCTGGATACCAGCATCGAGGGCCTCAACGTCATCGTGGTCGAGGACATTTTGGATACGGGGCTCACTCTCGGCTACCTGCTGCGCGTACTGCAGCAGCGCAAGCCGACCTCGCTGAAGATCGCCGCGTTGCTTGACAAGCCGGAGCGGCGCATCAAGAAAGACGTCAAAGCGGACTACATCGGATTTCAGATTCCGAATGAATTCGTCGTCGGATATGGGCTGGACTATGCGGAGCGCTATCGCAATCTCAAGGACGTGTGCATTCTCTCGCTTCCTCCGTCCTAGTCTTCGGACCCGATGGGTTGATCCATCCCGATTTTAATGAAACCTCTTATCACAGCCGCGGATTTGGAGCGCGTCCCGCAAAATGGCGAACTCGCCATCACGGACGACACGCTCATCACTCCTCTCGCGCGCGAAGAGGCCGAGCGGCGCGGGATCACGTTCCGCATTGCCTCGGCGCGCGAGCGCGAACCCTCCTCCAGCGCGGCATCAGGAGAAAGCTCGCCGGAAAAATCCGCCCGAGTCGTTGCGATTGGCGCCGATCACGGCGGCTTCGAACTCAAGCAACAACTGACAGGCCATCTCCGCGATTGGGGCTACCAAGTTCTTGATCTAGGCACGGACAGCGCGGAAGCCGTGGATTATCCGGACTTCGCCGAGGCGGTCGGCAACGCGGTTGCGCGTGGGGAAGCTTGGCTCGGCATCGTGCTCGACAGCGCGGGCATCGGCAGCTCGATTGCCGCCAACAAGGTGCCCGGAGTGCGCGCGGCGCTATGCTATGATCGCGCGACGGCGCGCAACAGCCGCGAGCACAATGATGCAAATGTGCTGACGCTGGGCGCCAAGCTGATCGCCCCGGAAGCCGCTCGGGAGATTGTCGCTTTGTGGCTCTCCACGCCCTTCGCTGGAGGGCGCCACCAGCGCCGCGTGGACAAGATTCGAAGCATCGAGGAGCGCTCGGCAAAGAAGTAATGCTTTCGAATACTTCCGGGCGATTCGAACAGGGCTGAGCGAGTGGATCAGAGCGAATTCGAACAGATGGTCCGTGTCGTCACCGAAGAGGTGGTGCGCTACCTCGGCGCACTCGAATGGCCTGTTTCCAGTGGCGTTGTCGGCGGCGACGAAATTTGCCCTGATTGCGACCTGAACTGCGCCGAGAAATGCGCCAGAAAAACTCGCGCGGTCGTCGAAGCCGGAGCCGACCGCATATCCTGCGGCCCGTCGGTTGTTGAATTGGAAGCCGGCCTTGCGGGCCTGATCGACCACACCTTGCTGAAGCCGGAAGCTTCGCGCGACGATGTTCGCAAGCTCTGCCAGGAAGCCGTGCGTTTTGGATTTGCGTCGGTCTGCATCAACCCATGGAACGTGCCGCTGGCCGCGGAATTAGCTGCGCGGCACAAAAGTCAAGGTTTGCACCGTGATCGGATTTCCTCTCGGCGCGACGCTTCCCCAGGTAAAAATTCACGAAGCCGAAGAAGCGATCAAGCTGGGCGCGCAGGAAGTCGACATGGTCATCAACATCGGCGCGCTGAAATCCGGCCAGGATGAAGTGGTGGAATCGGATATCCGCGGAGTCGTGGAAGCGGCGCACCGGGGCGGCGCAATCTGCAAAGTGATTTTTGAAACTTCGCTGCTCACCATCGAGGAAAAGGTGCGCGCCGCGCTCGCGAGTAAAAGGGCCGGCGCGGATTTCGTCAAGACCTCGACTGGCTTCAGCACCGGCGGAGCCACGGCCGAGGACGTTGCATTGATGCGCGCCGTGGTGGGCTCGGAAATGGGCGTGAAAGCCTCGGGTGGAGTGCGCACTTTTGACGATTTGAAAAAAATGGTCTGCGCGGGCGCGACGCGGATCGGCGCCAGCGCCAGCGTCAAAATCATGGAGCAAGCGGCAGGGTCGGCGCCGCCCTCCACGGCCGCAGCGGGCTCGTCTGCATCAACTTCCTATTGATTTTTGCTGCTGGAATTTTATTTTTCCGGCGTAGAAGCCGGTCAATTCATCGGTTTTTCACAAGGGCATAATCTCTACCTGCTATACTAAGTGATTCTTGGGGAGTCGCGCCGCGTCTTCAAAAGCCGGAGCGCGCTAAACATTCACGATTTATTTATGGATCCCGTACAAGCAGCCCCATCGCCGCTCAACGTTCCCGCGGAAGTTCTCGCGACATTGGTCGAAATCGGCGAGGAAGTCAATTCCTCGCTCGACCTCGACGAAGTGTTGCGGAAAACCGCGGCGCTCGTGAAGCGCCTGATCGACTACGAAATCTTCAGCGTTTTGCTGGTCGACGAATCGATGCACCGTCTCTACCACCGCTTCACCATCGGGTACGGCGAGGAAGACGGCAAAGATTGGGTGATCCCGATCGGACAAGGGATCACCGGCACGGCCGCGGCGACGGGCCGGGCGGTGCGTGTGCCGGACGTCCGTGAAGATCCCCGGTACATCAACATCATCGATTCGGTCCGGTCTGAGATGGTGGTTCCCCTCATGGTGAAGGGACAAGCCATTGGCGTGCTCGACATCCAGAGCACGCAAGTCGACTACTTTACGCGCGATCAGCAAAGTGTTTTGACGTTGATGGCCAGCCGTTTGGCCACCGCCATCGAAAACGCGCGGCTCTTTGAACGCGTCCGCAGCCAGGCAGACACGCTGCTGGTTCTCAACGAAGTGGGCCGCGAGGCGAATTCTATTCTCGTGGTGGAGGAATTACTGCGCCGCGCCGCGGAACTCGTCAAACGCGTCATCGACTATCAGATTCTGGGAATCCTGTTGTATGACGAAGCGGCGAATTTGTATCGCCATCGCCTGGACGTTAAATACGGCCAGAGCGCGCAGGGAAAACTGCGAGTTACTCCACATGAAGGAATTGTTGGAGTGTCGATCGCCACGGAACTTCCGGTTCGGGTCCCGGATGTGACCCTCGATTCGCGCTACATCATGGTCAACCCGGAAACTCGGTCCGAGCTGGCGATTCCGATGATTCACCAGGGCCGCGTCGTGGGCGTTCTCGATCTCGAAAGCCCGCAGGTCAATTATTTCACGGAAGATCACGTGCAAACGCTCATGATTCTGGCGGCGCATCTGGCGGTGTCGCTCGAAAACGCGCGCTTATACGAGAAGTTGGCCAAGGATGAGGCGCGCATGGAGCGCGAGCTCACGGCCGCGCAGCGTCTGCAGACCGCCCTTTTGCGCCCCGTGCCCAGCATCGATTACGGCCTCGACATCACCGCGCGAATTCATTCCGCGCGGGAAGTTTGCGGCGATTTGTACGATTTCCTTACCTACGGAACGCAACAATTGGGTGTCGCTTTGGGAGACGTCAGCGGGAAGGGAAGCGCTGCGGCGCTCTACGGCGCCGTGGCCACCGGAATTCTGCGCAGCCTCTCTCCTCACAAGCTGCAGCCCGCGGACCTTCTCCGCCAGCTCAATCAACTGGTGTGCGACCGCCGGGTGGATGGACGTTACATGACGATTTGTTTTGCCACGTGGCAGAAAGGGCGCCGCAAACTTCGTTTGGCGAACGCTGGCCAGACGCAGCCTCTGCTATGGAAAGATGGGCACGTCGAACAGATCAAGCTCTCAGGATTTCCGATCGGCATTTTCGATGATGCGACCTATGAGGAATGGAGCGTGCGCCTGAATTCGGGCGATATCCTCCTCTTCTTTTCCGATGGCCTGACCGAGGCGGCCAACCGGGAAGGAAAATTCTTCGGGACGGACCGCATCAAGGATCTTTTGACCGCTAACGCGCACTTGAACTCAAGTGAACTTGCCGACCGCTTGCTCGAGGAAGTTCAGGAATTTACACAAGGAGGCGCCATCACAGACGATCGCACGCTGGTGGTGATGAAAGTCAAGTGAGCGGTGCGAACTCGCATTCGCGCGCTTCCCGCTCCGCCGGTGTTGTCGATCCGGCGAGCTATACTCCCGGGTTTTCTTATCGGGGGTCTCAACTATATTGTGAGGGTGTTTCCGTTGCTGCGGCCGCGAAGCGATTCGGAACGCCCGCGTATCTGTACAGTCGCGCGAGCATCGAGCAAGCCTACCGCCGCATGGACTCCGCATTTGGCGCGCTTCCACACACGATTTGCTACGCGATGAAAGCCAATTCGAATCTGGGCATCTTGCGCGTGTTTGCTGCGCTTGGAAGCGGATTCGACATCGTTTCGGGCGGAGAACTTTATCGCCTGCGGCGGATCGGTGTGCCGGGAAACCGGATCGTGTTTTCCGGCGTCGGGAAATCACGCGAGGAAATTCGAGAAGGGCTTCGCGCGCGGATTCTTCTTTTCAATGTGGAGTCGCCCGCGGAGCTTGATCTTTTGGCTTCGGAGGCGTCACGGCTGCGTGTGCGCGCCGCGGCCTCCATCCGCGTCAATCCGGACGTCAAAGCCGGCGGCCATCCGCACATTGCCACCGGACACCATCGCCACAAATTTGGAATTGACTGGGAGACCGCGCGCGGCCTCTATCTTCAGCACAAGGATTCTCGCTGGATCGACTGGCAGGGGATCAGCGCGCATATCGGATCGCAGATTCTGACACTTACTCCCCATCGGCGCGCTTTGACGCGCTTGGCTGGATTTGTGCGCGAGCTTGCGCGCGCGGGCATCGCGCTCCGCTACCTCGATTGCGGCGGCGGACTCGGGATTCGCTACACGACGGAACAGCCGCCGGAAAAAGCGGCCTGGGCCGCGGAACTCGCGCGCGTCGTTCGGCCGCTCGGCTGCCACTTGCTGATCGAGCCGGGGCGATCGTTGATCGGTCCCGCCGGCATTCTTCTGATGCACGTTTTGTACACCAAGCAGAATCGCGGCAAGAATTTTGTAATCGTGGATGCCGCCATGAACGATTTCATGCGGCCCGCATTATATGATGCGACGCATCCCATCACGCGCGCCCGGCGCACTCCCGGACCGCTCGCCCGCGCCGACATCGTCGGCCCCGTTTGTGAATCGGGCGATTGCTTCCTGCAGGATTGGCCGCTTGGAAAAGTGGCTCCGGATGATGTTCTAGTCTTGTGGGGAGCCGGCGCCTACGGCACTGTCCAAACCTCGAATTACAATTCGCGCCCGCGCCCCGCGGAAATTCTCGTGGAGAAGAGCCGCATGCGGACGATCCGCCGCCGCGAATCCCGCGCCGATCTAGTCCGCGGCGAGTAAAGAAAAAGATTGGAACCACGGATGCACACGGATGAACACGGATTTAGGAAGCAAGAGATAACTGAAGTAATCAAAGACCGAACCGGAAGCAATCTTGATCGTTAAGAAATAATTCTAAGTTTTGGTTTTATCCGTGCTCATCCGTGTGCATCCGTGGTTCCAATTCGTGGTTTATCGCTCGCCCCACTTCAGTTTGTTGCGCAGGATCTGGTAGTAAGTTTTTTTTGCGGGGCGCACCAGAAGCAATTTTTCCGCCGCCTTGCGCACTCGGATGTGATCTCCCCGCACGAGTTCGATTCCGATCTGCCCGTCGAGCGTCAGGAAAACCGCATCATCTCCGGCCTTGAAATCCACTTCGATCGTGACGGAATCGGGTATCACCAGCGGCCGATTCGTAAGTGTGTGCGGGCAGATTGGTGTTACGACGAATGCTTCGACGATGGGATACACGATCGGTCCTCCAGCCGCAAGGGAATAGGCGGTTGACCCGGTTGGCGTGGAGAGAATCAATCCGTCCGCCTTGTATGTCGTTACGTATTCGCCATCGACGCGAAGCTCCAGATCCATGATGCGAGCGAGCGCCGCTTTATTGAGCACCGCATCGTTGAGCGCGATCTGCCGCCGGAAAACGGCGCCGGCGCGCACGATTTCGGCTTCCAGCATCACGCGTTCGCTCACGCGATGCTTGCCGGAGAAAATCTCTTCCAGAATCGAATAAATTTCGTCCTGTGAAACGGTCGTAAGGAAGCCCAGGCCGCCCAAGTTGACGGCGAGGATGGGAACTTTGTGTTCCGCCGCGAGCCGCGCCGCGGAAAGCAATGTTCCGTCGCCACCCAGCACGATCAGCAAGTCCGTGCAGCTAGGGAGTTCCTCGCGCTTCCGCGTCTGTACAGCGAGTGGTCCGAGACAATTGCTCGTCTCGGAATCGCAAGTCACCTCCGCGCCATGGGCCTGCAACCAATTGACGAGAGGAGGAACGACGCGCGCGATGTCCTCGCGGCGCGGGCGGGAAATAATTCCGACGGTCTTGATCATTTTGGCTTTTGTCGAAGCGCTTCCAAAGTGAACTCTACTTTAGCATCTGTCGCGCAGTTCCATTTCCATGAATTTTAATCGGCATTCCCTTAGCTCCCAGGAGTGATCCTTTTCGCATGAAGGAAGAATTCTTGATTTCCTTCCGCGCCCGTCACACGGCTCGGACGGACGCCTTCAACGTGTAGCCCGGCGGCTTCTGCCGCTGCGCGCACACGCTCGATTGCGCGTTCGTGCAGCAAAGCGTCGCGCACGATGCCGCCACGGCCGACATCTCCGCGGTCGAGTTCAAACTGCGGCTTAACCAGGATCAGGTACTCCGCATTGGGACCGGCGGCCGCGACCACAGCAGGAAGCACCTTGGCGACGGAAATGAAAGAAACATCCATCGTCACCAGATCGGCGGGCTCCGGAATTTGCTCCGGCCGAAGATTGCGCGCATTCGCCTTGATTTGCGTGACGCGAGCATCTTGCACTAGACGCCATGCCATCTGCTGCGGCGTCACGTCAACCGCGTAAATGCGGCTCGCGCCACGCTGCAGCAGGCAATCGGTGAAGCCGCCGGTGGACGCGCCTATATCGAGACAGATTTTCCCGCCCGCGTCGATTCCGAAATCTTCGAGCGCGCCCTCCAGCTTCAAACCTCCTCGGCTGGCATACTTTGCCGAAGTTCCGCTGACTTCAATGCGAGCGTCCTCGATGATCTGCGCGCCGGCTTTTTCGCTCCGCTCGCCGTTCACACGGACCTCTCCCGCTAGGATCATGGCCTGCGCCTTTTCGCGAGATTCGGCGAGGCCTCGTTCGACGACCAGCAGGTCGAGCCTCTTTTTTGCGGATTTGGGTTTGGATGGCAAGACAATCCGCGATAGACCCAGTAGGACAGGCTTCAGCCTGTCGGGGTTCGGTCCTTCGTCATTCCACAAATTCGACAGGCTTGAAGCCTGTCCTACTCAAATGAGGGCACGGTTTTCCTGCTCGAAAGAATTGCGAACTACGCGCGCCGGTGAACGATCAATTCGGCAAGTTCTCGCAGCCGCGCGGCGCGCTGGCCGTACGGTTCGATCTCCGCCATCGCGCGGGCCTCCAGCTCTTTCGCAAATTGGCGCGACTTTTCCAGGCCGTATAGCGACGGATACGTTGCTTTATGTTGGGCCGCGTCTTTGCCCGCCGTCTTTCCCAGGGCCGCGGACGACTCTTCCACGTCGAGGATGTCGTCGACCACCTGAAATGCCCAGCCGATCGTTTCGCCAAAGCGTTTCAGGCGCGCGATGTCTTCGTCGTCCGCGCCGCCGCCAATCGCTCCGGCGACGACAGACGCACGAATCAACGCCGCCGTTTTCGAACGGTGGATATACTCGAGGTCCGCCGGCTGGATGGTGCGTCCTTCGGCTTCGAGGTCCGCCACCTGGCCGCCGACCATGCCGTTCACTGTCCCCGCTGACGCGGCCACGTGAGAAAGAATGGCAACGCGCCGCGCCGGATCGATAGAAGCATTGGCAAGCGTCTCGAACGCCAGCGTCAGCAACGCATCGCCCGCGAGGATGGCGGTCGCATCTCCAAATTTCTTGTGGCAGGTGGGCTTGCCGCGCCGCAAGTCATCGTTGTCGAGCGCCGGCAGGTCGTCATGGATGAGCGAGTAGGTATGAATGAATTCGAGCGCGCAGGCGACCGGCAGGACGGGAGTCACATCGGCGGCAAAAATTCGCGTCGATTCGAGACACAGAATCGGCCGCACGCGCTTTCCCCCGGCCTGCACGCTGTAGCGCATGGCGCGGTGGATCGAGGGAGGTTGCGCATTTTCACCGGGCATCAGCCGGTCGAGGGCAGCGTCCACCGCGGCCCGGTCTTCTTCGAAAAATGCGGGAAGGTTCATCAGGTGGAGGGCGGCTCGGGCGCACGCTGGTGCCCGCGGCGCAGCCGGTTAGGAATCTTCCTCGGCTTCGGGATCGAAGGCTTCCGCCGCCATCTCGCCGCCGGCTTTCTTGAGCAGAATTTCCACTTTGCCCTCGGCCTGCTCCAGGTATTTCTGGCAGTCGCGCGAGAGTTGCACGCCTTCCTCAAACAGCTTCATGGCTTCATCGAGCGACAGATTCGCGCTCTCGAGTTTTCCGACGATTTCTTCGAGGCGCGCGAGCGAATATTCAAAATCGGGCTTCTTCGCGGCTTCGGGCTTTTTTGCCGATGCAGGATTCACGGTTGTCATGGTTCACAGTCGCTGGCAATGAGCGCAAGAGTAAGTCGGTCGCCCGCCTTGTTCGATCCGCCGAATCTTCAAGCCGCAACGCCGGCAAACTTCCGGCACTGCGGGCCGCAAAAATCAGGTTGCGGATGGAGACCACATTCTAATGCACGCGCGAGAAGCGAAACAACCGCTTTATGAAGCGCCCGGGATTCCGCGCCCGTTAGGACAGCAACTCTTGCGTATCACCCCGTATGCGGTGTCCCTTGGGCGGAGGTGCTGAGGCTGCTAGAATGAGCCGGCGGAGGACCTTGTCGATTTGATCGGGCTGCGACTCCTCGGACTGTTCGCTCTCGTGGCCGTGAATGGATTTTTCGCGGCTGTCGAGTTTTCGTTGGTTGCGGTGCGGCATTCGCGCGTGCGGCAACTGGTGGATGAGGGGCGAGTTCGTGCGAAGATCGTTTTGGATTTGATCGGCAAGCTGGACCGCGTGGTCTCCGGCGTTCAGGTGGGAATCACGCTCACCAGCCTGGGACTTGGCGCGCTTGGAGAATCGACGCTTGCTTCGGTCTTGAGCCCGCTGGTCGCAAACATTCCGGGAAGGCACACGATAGCGCTGGTTCATGCGGTGTCGCTCGCCGTGGCTTTTCTTTTCCTGACGACATTGCATGTGGTGCTGGGCGAATTGGTTCCGAAAAGCATGAGTCTGCAGCGCGCGGAACGCGTCGCCCTTTTGGTTGCGCCTCCATTTCAGTGGTATCTCGAGGTGTTCCGTCCGGCGATTAATCTGCTCGATGGGGCCAGCCGGTGGGTGCTCAGCGGGCTGGGATTTTCCGGACGCACCAGCCACACGCAGGTTCATTCCGCGGAAGAATTGCAGATTCAGATTCAACAAGCGCGCGAACGCGGACTTGTTGGAATGGAGGAAGAGAAATTCATCCTCGGCGCGATCGAACTGGACCGAATGCAGGTGCGAGAGTTGATGGTGCCGCGGCCCGACGTGCACTTCGTGGCCGCCGACGCCACGCTGGATGATGTGATGCGCGTTTTCGTCACGACACAGCGTTCGCGGCTACCCGTGTTCGAGGGCAAGGGAGAACAGGTGCTCGGGTACATTCACATCAAGGACATTGTGTGGGTGTTGCTTGACCGGGAGCGCCGCGCGGAAGAAGGCTGGACCGCAGCCGAGTTCAATGTGCGGAGCCTGCTTCATGAGATTGCCATCGTGCCGGAGAGCAAACCCGTGAGCGAAATGCTTCTGGAATTGCGCACTCGTCATGGCTGGATGGCCATGGTCGTCGATGAATTCGGAACCATACTGGGATTGATTACGCTCGAAGACATTTTGGAACAGCTTGTCGGCGAAATTCACGATGAATTTGACGTCGTCGAAAGACCTGTTATCGTCGGTCAAGGGGCGGATGCGGCGATGATCTTCGACGCCTCGCTCGGCTTGCGCGATCTCGAATCGCATTACAACATCATCCTGCCGGAAGATCGGTCCTACGCCACTGTGGGAGGCTTCGTTCTCGCCCGCCTCGGTTTCATTCCACGCGGCGGAGAGAGTTTTGATTTTGAAGGATACCGCTTCACCGTCGTGGAAATGGATCGGCGGAGAGTGGCGCGCGTCAAAATCCAGAGATTGAAGACGCCGGCACAGCAGGGCAGTTCGGCGCCGGCGGCCGACGCAAAGCCTGCCGCCGAAAAGGTGCTCAAACCCAAATGATCCGGCATTTCCTTCAACGTCTTCTATACACGTTGCCTGCTCTTTGGCTGATCCTCACGATGGTATTTTTGATGATCCACATCGTGCCAGGCGATCCCGTGCTGCAAATGCTTGGCCAGGATGCGCGCGTCGAGGACCTTGCGCAACTGCGCCATACGCTTGGACTCGATCAGCCGCTCGGCGTGCAATACGTGCGATATCTTGAGGGCCTTGCGCGCGGCGATTGGGGACGCTCACTGCGCTATGCTGCTCCCGTGCGCCCGATTGTGCTCGAGCGCTTTCCCGCAACCCTCGAATTGTCGCTTGCCGCGCTGGCCGTATGCCTCGCCATTGCCATTCCCGCGGGAGTATTCTCCGCGCGGAGCCGCGGCAGCCGGGCGGACCGCGCGACTTCGTTCTTCACTCTGCTGGGCCTTTCCGTTCCCAACTTCGCGCTGGGCCCGGTTTTGATCCTGGTTTTTTCGATCGAAATCGGATGGCTGCCTGTGTCGGGACGCGGAGGAATCAGCCACTTGATTTTGCCTGCCGCAACTCTTGGCGCGGCGCTCGCGGCCATACTCACTCGCATGGTCCGCGGGTCGATGATCGAGGAACTTTCGAGCGACTACGTGCGCACGGCTCGCGCGAAGGGAATCACGGAAACATCGGTGCTGTTCCGGCACGCGTTTCCGAACGCGCTGATTCCGGTGATCACGATTGTGGGATTGCAGTTTGGATCGCTGCTCGCGGGAACGATCGTCACCGAAACAATTTTCTCGTGGCCGGGAATCGGGCGCCTCGCCGTACAGGCGATTTCGGCGCGCGATTATCCGCTCTTGCAGGGCTGCATCCTGATTATTGCCCTGTCGTACGTCGGCGTGAATTTGCTCACGGACTTGGTCTACGCCATCGTCGATCCCAGGGTGCGGCTGCAATGATTTATGACGAAATTGTAGCTCGCCACTTTAGAGGCGAGGTTTTTCTGTCCAGCCGAGCAACAACGACCCGGATGGACGGAGAGCGAATAAAAATCTTGCGCGAGTCGGGAACAATTTCATGAAACAGTTATCCCCAATTCGCCAATTCCTTCGCACCAGCGGACTGGGCCGCTGGGGCCTTGCCGTCACCGTGGTTCTTATTCTGCTCGCGGTCTTCGCGCCGTGGATTGCTCCGGCAAATCCCTCGGAGCAAAGCCTGCCGGATCGATTGCTTTCGCCGAGCGCGCATCACTGGATGGGCACCGACGAACTGGGCCGCGACGTCTTGTCGCGGACACTGTACGGCGCGCGTGTTTCGCTCCTGGTCGGCGTGTCGGTCGTTCTCGGCGCGGGAATCGTGGGGCTGGCGCTTGGTTCTCTCTCGGGATATTTCGGCGGCGCGTTCGACCGCTTCATCAACATCGTCCTGATCAATTCGTTTCTATCGTTTCCCGGTATTCTTCTGGCCATCGCGTTTGCGGCGTTCCTGGGGCCGGGATTGGACAAGGTCATCCTGGCGCTGGTCATCACCGGATGGGCGGGATACGCGCGCTTGGCGCGCGCCCAGGTGATGAAAGTACGCGAAATGGAGTTCATCCTCGCCGCGCGGTCGCTGGGCGCTTCGCATGCGCGCATTTTGCTGCGGCACCTGTTGCCGAACACGCTGCAACCCGTGTTGATACAAGCGACGATCGGAATGGCGGGAGCGATTCTGGCGGAGTCGACGCTGAGCTTTCTGGGCCTAGGCGTCGTCGCGCCCACGCCCAGTTGGGGCGCGATGCTCAACGACGCGCGCAATCACTTGTTTGACGCGCCGCACCTCGTGGTGTTTCCCGCGCTCGGCATCATGGCGGCCGTTCTCGCGTTCAATCTGCTGGGAGACGCCCTGCGCGACTGGCTCGATCCGCGCACACGCGCATTCTTGACGACGATGGATTTGCCGCGCTGAATCTTCATTCTAATGCAAAAATGAGAAGGGCTAACTGAGTTCGAGGGTGACTTCGGCGCCGCGGTTCACTCCGAGCGTGCGCGCGGCGCTGCCGCGGTTCACGGCAATTTCCACGTAACCGGCCGAGCCGAGCACGGCGATCGGCTCTCCCGGATTGCCCGAAGCAAACGTTTGGGCAAACTTGACGACCTGCTTGCCATTCACGGCAAGCTTGATTGCCCCACCTCCAAGTGCGCCGATGGGAATATCTTCCGCTGTGAGATTGGTCATCAAGTTTCCAAATGCATCGACGCGCAAGACGACGCCTTTGACGGCCTGTCCGCTGGACTTTGCTTTTGGCATCGTGAACCGCACGAAATCCGTGACGACATCTCCGAAGGCTTCCGTCTGGAACGCTTTCGAGAGCCACGCGGCGGTCGGCGCGAAGATGTCCCGCCCGTGAAATGTGGGGCTGATCGGATTCAGGAAATAGTGTTCCGCAGTGATGTGCCGGACGGTGCAAGATTCGCGTTCATAAATCATTGAGAGGACGCCGTTGTCCGGCGCGACGAAGAACTGCTTCTCTCCGCTCACCAGAATGGGGCGGCGTTCCGTTCCCACTCCGGGATCCACAACGATCACGTGAATCGTGCGCGACGGAAAATGCGAATACGAGTTCGCGAGCGAAAGCGCTCCGTCGAGAATGTCGAAGGGAACCACGCTGTGGTTGATGTCCACAATCCGCGCGGCGGGATTGATGTTCAGGATGACGCCCTTCATTGATCCGACGAGATGGTCGCTCGTGCCAAAATCCGTGGTGAGCGTGATGATGGGATCGGCCAAAGAGGTTCTCCGTTTCAAACGTAACTCGCGAAAAACAGATCGCGCGCTCCGTGTTTTACTCCTTCTGCAACCTATCGGAGGGCAACTCGCGTGTCAAGGCAGCGTGTCCGAGTGGCTACGGTATGTCGCTCGCCACTCCGCCATTTGGTAGTGGGTTAATTTGGTTGGTAGGACAGCCACTCTTGGCTGTCCCGCACAGTCTCGACAGGGCGAAAGAGGACAGCCAAGAGTGGCTGTCCTACTAGAATGCAAACTGATCCACCGGGACGTCACTTAGTCTCCTTGACCGCTCTACAATCGAACGATATTCTGCATTCAGGGCCTGATGGTCTCTGGTTTTTGGTTAATAGAGAGCTTCACATGAAGCGCATTTACTTCGATCACAACGCGACGACTCCAATTACGCCCGAAGTTTTGGCGGCCATGCTGCCATACCTCACCGAAGAATACGGCAACGCCAGCTCGATCCACGCGTTCGGCCAGAACGCACGGGGAGCGGTGGAGCAGGCTCGCTCCTCTGTTGCGGCTCTCGTAGGCGCGCGAGCCGCGGATATCATGTTTACGAGCGGTGGCACGGAGTCGAATAACCACGCGATTCTCGGCGCGGTGGCAGCGGCCCCTGGCAAAGCCAAGCACGTGATTACATCCGCGATTGAGCACGTTGCCGTACTTGATTCGTGCAGGGCCTTAGCGAAGAGTGGCATCGATCTCACCGTTCTTTCGGTGGATCGCGAGGGTCTCGTGAATCCTGAAAATGTCCGCAGCGCGATTCGTCCCGAGACCGTCCTGATCACGCTCATGCTCGCAAATAACGAGATTGGAACGATTGAACCCATCGAAGAAATCGGCAAACTTGCCGCCGAGAAGGGAATCGTGTTTCATACCGATGCCGTGCAGGCCGCCGGAAAGATTCCCATTGACGTAGAGAAGCTTGGCGTGGACCTGCTCTCGATTTCCGCGCACAAGTTTTGCGGGCCGAAGGGAGTAGGCGCGCTGTACATCCGAAAGGGAACCCATCTCGAGCCCTTGATGTATGGCGGACACTCGGAACGGGATCGCCGTCCGGGAACCGAGGATGTAGCCGCCATCGCCGGAATGGGCAAAGCGGCAGATCTCGCGCGCATGGGCATGCGTGAGGAGAGCGAACGCATACGCGGCTTGCGGGATCGTTTGGAGCGAGGCCTGCTCGATCGCGTGCCGCATTCGTGGGTTAACGGTGCGCGGGCGCCGCGAGTGCCCAACACTTCCAATTTAACTTTTCCGTTTATCGAAGGCGAGGCCATGGTGATCGCGCTGGACCTCAAGGGAATCGCGTGTTCCACCGGAGCGGCTTGCTCGTCGGGAGCCGTTGAACCGTCGCATGTGCTGATGGCGCTCGGCCTGGCCCCGGAGGACGCGCGCGCCACGTTGCGCCTGAGCCTGGGCCACCAGACGACCGAAGAGGAAATCGACTTCGCGCTCGAAACGATTCCCCCCGTGATCGAGCGGCTCCGCCAGCTTTCTCCCACGTACAAGAAGCCTGCAATCGCGTGATTTGACGCTATACTATCGGGTGCGGGCTCTACTTGCTTGTTTTGACGCAGGATGGGGAGCCCGCCGGAATGAAGATGGACTCGAATCCAAATCAGAGCCCGATGACAGCTGTCGCGATGAGCGGCGGCGTGGACAGCTCGGCAGTTGCCGCGATCCTGAAGGAGCGCGGCTTCCCCGTCGTCGGCTTGACGATGCAGCTGTGGAACCAGCGGCGTCTGCCGGAGCTCGACCACGACGGCGCGCGCGGCCAGCGCTGCTGCTCGATTGATGATGTCTACGACGCCAAGCGTGTGGCGCAACACCTCGGCATGCCTCACTACGTTGTGAATTACGAGCAGCGATTCGAGGAAACGGTAGTGCAGCCTTTTGTCGAAGAGTATCTCTCGGGGCGCACGCCGGTTCCGTGCACGATGTGCAACAACCACGTGAAGTTCGATCCTCTGCTCGTGACCTCCCGCCAGATCGGCGCCGACCGCCTGGCGACTGGCCACTACGCCCGGATTCGCCGCAATGAAATCACAGGCCGCTATGAATTGCTGCGCGCTGCGGACAGCTCCAAGGACCAGACCTATTTTCTGTTCGGTCTTAAGCAGGAACAAATGTCGCGTACGGATTTTCCTCTTGGCGATCTCGACAAGACCGCAGTGCGCGAGATTGCGCGCCGCGCCGCGCTTCCCGTGGCGGAAAAGGCTGAGAGCCAGGAAATTTGTTTTGTGCCGTCAGGCAACTACGTCAAGTTCATCGGCGCCTACCTCGGCGAGCGTGGCGGATCGCTTCCTGAGGGAGAAGGCGACCTCGTCACTACAAGCGGAGAGGTCATTGGCCGTCATCGAGGCGTCCACAATTACACTGTAGGGCAACGCAAGGGTTTGGGCGTTGCAGCAGGAAAGCCTCTCTACGTGGTTGAACTGGATCGCACCGCGAATCGCGTTGTGGTCGGCGATGATTCTGACTTGCGCACCAGTGCCTGTGAAATACGCGACGTGAATTGGATTTCGTTCGCAGCTTTGGAAGCGCCCGTTCGCGCAGCGGTAAAAATTCGCCATCGCCACGAGCCCGCAGCGGCCACTATCGAGCCCCTCGATGCAACTTCCGCGCGCGTGATTTTTGACGAGCCGCAGCGCGCCATCACGCCGGGACAAGCCGCAGTCTGTTATTCGGGAGACGTAGTTCTCGGTGGAGGCTGGATTCGGTAGCGCTTTAAGTGGAATTCTTGCCGCAGGCTTGGACTAGATAAACATTCCTTCGTCTTGCTGCTCGGCTGGAGCTTCGGCCGGGTCGCGCCTCTGCCGCACAGTCCGGAAAAAATCAATCCCCGCCTGAACGCCGCGGATCAAAGCAGTGGCTTTGACTACAGGTCCCCACACCGTCTGCCGCAGATGCGATCCGGCTTCTTCCACCGCTTCCATGGCGCCGGTCAGAATATGATCGACGTGGATCAATTGCATGCGCAGCCGCTCGAGAGCCTCGCTCAGGATTCGATCGACCTTCAGCGCCTCGCCGCGCGCCAGACGCGCAATATCGGCAGCGTCCGCAACGATGCCGGTGATGCGCGGGGAAATGTCTTCGACCAGGATCTGAACTCGCGAAATAAGAGGTGTCAGCTTGGTATTGAGGTCCGTCACTGTCCGCTCAACCCGCGCGGCCGTTCGGCGAAGTTGAATGAATAGCGCAATGAGAACGATTGCCTGCAGAACCACCGCAAGCGCCGTCACCACCACGAATAAGGGCATCCAGCTTTCCATTCGTTTCCCTCGTCGTGATTACTGTGCCTTGGCTTTTTCCCGCTGATAGGCGTCGCGGCCGGCATCGACCGCCGCTGAAATCGTTTCCTTCTGCCGCACGGCAACGGTCTTGCTCCGCTCGAGAAGGTCCTCGGCTCGTTCGCGCAACTCCCGCGCTTTGCGCTGGGCGTAATCGCGGCCTTCATCGGCCTTCTGCGCGAGGAATTCGCGCGTCTCTTCACCCGATTTCGGCGCGAACAAAATTCCAACCAGCGCGCCAATTCCGAGGCCGACCAGGAAGAAGCTTACTTTTGATCCCACATTATTGTCCGACATGGCGTACTCCTTTCCCGCCTCGAAAGTAGCACAGGGACCCGGCAGAAGCAATCGGTGGACCTACCGTTTTGGCAACACAGCGCCGTTTGCCCCCGCCAGGTGCGCGGCCACGCGCTCGGCAAGCCCCTTGGGTACGACCTTGGCGATCTGCTCGACGCTGGCGGAGCGCAGTTGCCCGACGCTTCCGAAACTCCGCAGTAATTTGTGAGCCGTGCGCGGGCCGACTCCGGGGATATTCTCGAGGCCCGTCTGAATGGTGCGCTTGGCGCGGCGCTGCCGGTGAAAGCCCACGGCGAAGCGGTGCGTTTCATCGCGAATTTGCTGGATCAGATGAAGGATCGGGGAGTGGTGCTCCAGCCGGATGGGCTGATCCTCCTGGCCAAGGACGTAGATAATCTCTTCCTGTTTCGCAATGCTCGCGACGGGTTGGTTGATGACTTCGAGCTTTTCGAGCGCCGCTGCGGCCGCGTGAAGCTGGCCGATTCCGCCGTCGATCAGGATCAGGCCCGGGAACGATTTCTTTTCTTCCTGCAATCGCCGGTAGCGCCGTTCCACAGTTTCCTTCATGCTTGCGAAATCGTCGTTTCCCCATTCGCCGCGAATGATGAATTTCCGGTAATCCGATTTTTTCATCCGCCCGTCTTCCCAAACAACCATCGAAGCGACAGTGTCCGAGCCCTGCAAGTGCGAGATATCGAAGCTCTCGATTCGGCGCGGCGGTTCCGGCAGGCTGAGCGCCTGTTCCAGCGCCTCGACGATGGCTTTCGAGCTGGGCTTCAGCACGCGAAAACGCTGCTCGAAAGAGTGTCGCGCATTTTTCTCCACCAATTCCAGAAACGCGTGTTTCGCGCCGCGTTGCGGCATCAGAATTTCCACGCGGCTGCGAGGCGGTTCCAGATGCGATCCTCGTTCGGTGAGAATGTCCTCAAGAATTTCACGATCCTCGAAGTCCATGGGCACGTGAATGGCGCGGGGGAGATACGCGGCGTCGAGGTAGAGCTGCTTCAAAAGCGATGATAGGAATTCAGCCGGCTCGAATTCCGCAAGGTCTTCCCAGTAAAAATCGCGCCGGTCCACGACGCGTCCGCCGCGAAGATGGAAAAGATTCACGGCCACCAGCGGAGGCTCCGCGTGCCACGCCAGGACATCGATGTCGTCCCCTTCGGCGGCTGCGATTTTTTGGCGTTCTTCGATCTCGGAGAGTGTGTGCAGAAGGTCGCGGTACGCCGCGGCTTGCTCAAAGCGCTCCGTGTCGGAAGCCTCCAACATGCGGGATTCGAGGCTCTCGATCAGGTCGCGGCGGCGGCCCTCGAGGAACAATTTCGTGTCGCGCGCCGCTTCCGCGTATTTCTCCCCCGTGGTCAGCCCGGGAACGCATGGCCCGTGGCACCGGCGAATGTAATACTGCAGGCAGGGCCGCGGGTGCGCGCGCGCAAGGTCCACTGTGCAGGAAGGAATGCGGAAGGTCTTATGGATGAAGTGGACGATCCGGTACGCGAGGCTGTGAGGGAAGTACGGCCCGAAATAAATCGAGCCGTCTTTGACGAGGCGCCGCGTCACGTACACGCGCGGATATTTCTCGAACGCGGTATAACGAATGTACGGGTACGTCTTGTCGTCGCGAAGCAGGACATTGAATTTCGGCTTATACTGTTTGATCAGACTGTTTTCGAGCGCCAGGGCTTCGCGTTCGTTGTCCACGACGATGTAGTCGAGGTCCGCGATTTCCCGCACCAGGGACCCGGTTTTGGCATCCACCCACCGAGATTCGAGGAAATACGATTTCACGCGATTCCGCAAGGAACCTGACTTGCCCACGTACAAAATATTTCCCAGGGCGTCCTTGAACAGATAGACGCCCGGCTCTGCGGGTAGGCTGGCGGCTTTTTGTACGAGTTCCATTGCGGGAGTAGAATAGGAAGCGCGGCAATCCGCTCTCGGGCAACACCCATGATAGCAAAGTGAATCTTAATCTGCGCGCGACATGAATCGACTGGCATGCATCGTATTTGTTGGAATGTTTTTGTTCGCGGGGGCTCGATCCCTGAGCGCGCAGCAAATTAATCCGAGGGTTCCGCCGCCTCCACCTTCAACTCCGGCCGACACGCCAGCCGCGCCCACGGATGCGCCCACATCCACGCCCGCAGCCGCGCCGCCATCCGCGACTCCGCAGCCAATCGATCCGACCATTCCGCCGCCTCCACCTCCGGACGAAACGGTGTCCGAGACTCCGGCCGCGCCTTCGGGGCCCGTGTTCGACCCGCTTCACGCGGGAAGGAGCGTGGATATCGGCACGTTCTATCTTAAGAAAGGAGCCTACGACGCGGCGATTGACCGTTTCGTGGAAGCGTCCAACTATCAGCCCAGTTTGGCAACGCCGTGGAAACTTCTCGGCGAAGCCTACGAAAAGAAGCGCGAGTACTCGAAGGCCGCTGAATCCTACAATAAGTACCTCCAACTTTCCCCACGCGCGGCAGACGCCGCGAAAATAAAGAAACTCATCTCCGAACTCGAAGAAAAAGCCGCGCAGGAATCCCCCAAAAAAGCGGAACGATAGGAGTATGTCCCGCAGAAAATTTCGACCACTGCTAACGTGCGGCGTCCTGCTTTTGTGTTGCTCGAAGTCCCGGAGGGACGTCATAACGTAGCCCACCGTGGAAACGGTGGGTACGGGGTGCGATCATTCACAGCCCCGAAGGGGCGGCACATGGCGACCCCAATGTGCCGCCCCTTCGGGGCTTGGCCCTGTGCCCTTACACATACCCACCGCTCACGCGGTGGGCTACGTTCTTCCGTCCCTGACGGGACTGGCCGCTAGCGGACGTGCTCGAGGAATTTTCGGGCGCGCGCGTAGTGCGCAAAGCGCTTTTCCTCGGCGCGGAATTCGGGGGAGTGCGCCTGCAGCCCGCATGCGGCGGCGCGCAACGGATGCTTCACGTGCAGCATTTCGTGATAGAGGATGAATTCCACCGCGTAGGAGGGCACTTCGGCATGGTCCAGCCGCTTGTTCATCACAATCTGGTCGAGCGATGGATCGTAGCATCCAAACTGGGAGCGCCAGGGACGCGCGCTCCATCCCAGGCGAGGGCGGCGAAGGCGTCCCTCGAAGTATTCGACGTTGAGCGAAGCGAACATGGGTTCCAGATCGTGCGCCGAGCCGAGTGGATTGTCCTGGATGCGTCTCGCGCGCTTGCGGCGAACGCGCGCGATATGCTGCCTCGTCGAGTGCGCCAGCGCGAACTGGCGATAGAGATCGCGCAACTCGCGAGGCACGCGGCGGCGATACATTTGCCCCAATAAAATCGCGGCGGCGGCTTCAATCACCGGGACAGGAGCCTCATGCAAAATGTCGGAAAGCCGCACGTAGGCCACGTCCTGCCGCAAACGCAGCGTATGCGAGAGATTGGCGTACGGGTACAACTCCACTTGAAATTGCGGCGGCCGGCCCTGGCACCCCAGGCGCGTGAAAATACGCTGAAAAACGCGGTCGCCCCCCAGAAGTGGAGTGGAAGCGCGATGATCCTTCCTCAGTCTTGAAGAAAATCCTTTCACGACGGTTTGCGCCGCTCCGGTGGCGCGGACATCTCCTTCGCGGCCTTATCAACTTCCATCGCCGCGTCCTGCGTCGCCTCGATCGCGTCGTCAAGATTCTCTTTATACGTTTCGCGTTCCAGGCCATTCGCGGCAAGGCCCTTAAGGTAGGGTAGAAATTCTTTAATTCCCACCTGCATCGCCTTCACACCATCGCGGATGTCCTGCTGCTTTTCGATTCCAATGTCGACCAGATCGGTGGCATCATCGATGCAGCCCGTGTAGCCGTTAATCAGGCTGTTCAGGCGTTCGCTTCTCTTCTGGTCCGTCGGATCGAAATGCGCGAATTCGTAATGGAGTTTCTTGATGCGGTCCGAGGCGAAGGTGGCAAAAAGTACGATGCGCGGACTTGTCGCCCCAGCTTCGCGAATTTTATCGGCCTCCGCTTCGGACAGATACTCCTTCTTTTGGGGCGTAGCATTGGCCATACCTGCGGGCACAGCGCCTAGAATCGAGGCGAGGAGTAACATGGCGCCAGGTATGGTGATGGATCGCATGGGACACCTCAAGGCTCTGATTTCGGCGAATTGCGGTCCGGCCGGCGCGGAAAGAGATCGTCGATGAGCTCGTTTTGATACATGAACAAATCGTTCCGAACCTCCCGGAAAAATGGACGCTTGTCCACGTTCAGCGTAAGAATCAGTTCGTCAATCCGCCGGATGGTTTGGCGAAGACTGATCTGAAGTTCCTTGAACCCTGCCGGTTTCCGTTCTGCGTCGATGCCCGTGCCGTTCAACGCTGCAACCATGGCTCGAACTTCGTCGCGATATTGTTCGAGGGTGTGAAGAGAAGCGACTTCGTCCTCCGCCTTCAGTTGTTTCTTTGCCAGGTCGACCTGCTCATCTCCCAATTTTGCCAGCGCGCGCGCTTTACGGACCGGGTCGGTCTCATGCTGGTATTTCGCCAGATTCTCGGCCAAACGGTCTTGCGCGGCGAGCGGGGCGCAGAGCGCCAGCGCCGCAATCACCGCGATCCGAATTTTAACCGGCACTGTCATGTTGGAAGGAAAAGAATTTCGTCATCCGTTTTTACTTTTTCTTGGACTGTCCCAGTTCGCGCTGCAAAAAAAGGATGCGATGTCGCGCCTGAAAATCCTGAGTGTCATGCTGCCCGCTGTCTTGATCGAGGAACTTCTGATACGCCTCGATCGCCTCCGCCTTACGGGAAAGTTTATCGTAACAGATCGCGCGAACAAACCATGATCCGGGCTTTGGGGTTTCCAGTTTGGCAAGACGGTCCATCGCATCGAGCGCCGCGGCATAATTTTCATTCAGAAAAAAGGCGTCGGACAGATCGCGAAGCACGTCCGCGGATTGCGGATTCTGCGTGTACACCTGCCCCAGAATGCGAACGGCTGAGGGGTAATCGCGCAGCTCGATGTCCACGTGGCCGATCCACTCGGCCAACTCCGAATCTTGCGGCGACAACGGCATCGCCTGTTTCAGCGCGTCTCCCGCTTCTTTCCACTTATTCTGTTGCATGTAGATTTCGCCGCGCATTTTCAACGTTTCGGCGGAAGGCGTGGCGCCCGCGTCGGAGCGATCGAGCTCGGCAAGCGCTTCATCGAATCGGCTGAGATTCAAGAGCGCCGAAGCCCGGTCAAAATGCGCGGACCTGTCTCCCGGGTTTAGCTTCAAATAATCCGCGAGGGCGTCGCTCGCCGCCTCATATTGTTTTTGTGCAAGCTGAGCGGTCGCAAGACCCAGGCGCGCTGGAGCCGCGTCGCCCCGCGATGCGATGGCCGCGCGGAATTGCTCTTCAGCGCCAGCCGCGTCATTCGAGCGAAGCAGTGCGCGCCCCAGGGCGAAATGAGCCTCGTAATCCTTCGGGGATAGAGCCAGCGCGGCGCGGTATTGCTCGATGGCCTCCGGAATTTTGCCGGCGTGTTCCAGAGAGAAACCCGCGAAAAATCGCGGCCGGCTTTCCGTGGGCTGCAATTCGGACGCATGAAGAAACGCGTTGGCGGCTGCCGCCGGGTCCGAATCCATCAACACGAGACCAAGATTCTGGTACGCGGCCGCCATCTTCGGGTCCAGCGAGATCGCGCGCGAAAATTCTTGCTTTGCATCGTCCGCGCGTTTCAATCCCGCATAGGCGTATCCCAGTTGAAAATGCGGGTAGGGCTCGTCCGGACGTTGCGCGATATATTTCTGAAGGGGATCGAGCGCCGCGGCGAAATCCATTTTGTCGATCGCGTCATTCGCCTGCTTCAGCAGAGGCGCGAGCGGGTCTTCCTTTTCTTGAGGGGAGGAAGTTGCTTGCGGCTTCGCGGGAGTTTTCCGCTGAGTGTGCGCGGCAAATGGAATTCCCGCTGCGGCGAACCATGCGGCCGCCAAACCAACTCGGAACCATCGCGCCGCGAAATCGTTCCCGGAGACGCATGCGATTCATTTGCTCCGCACAGCGGAATGCGGTGCGCCATGATTGTTATTTGCGTGAGAATTCGCAAGCACTCGCGAAAGAAACTTGCCCGTAAACGAATGGGAATTGCGAGCGACTTGCTCGGGCGTTCCCGTAGCCACAATCCGCCCGCCCTGCGCCCCGCCTTCCGGCCCGAGATCGATGATCCAGTCCGAAGATTTGATGATGTCGAGATTGTGCTCGATGACGAGAATCGACGCGCCGCCGTCGATCAGCTTGCGGAATGCCGTGAGCAGCTTCTGAATATCGTCGAAGTGCAGGCCGGTCGTGGGTTCGTCAAAGATATACAAGACACCCTCGTTCACTTGCGTGGTGAGATGCGCGGCCAGCTTCAAGCGTTGCGCCTCGCCGCCGGAGAGCGTAGTCGCGGACTGCCCGAGGCGCAGATAGCCGAGACCCACTTCGTCGAGAATTCTCAGCTTCGATGTGATTTTGGGCACTCCCGCGAAAAAGACCAGGGCCTCGCGCACCGTCAGTTGCAGCACTTCGTGCACGTTCTTTTCGCGATAGCGCACTTCCAGGACGCCGCTCTTGAACCGCGTGCCGCGGCATTCCTCGCAGATTAATTCGACGTCCGCCAGGAACTGCATTTCCACGGTGACGATCCCCTCTCCCTGGCACGCTTCGCAGCGGCCTCCGGGAATGTTAAAGGAAAAATGGCCGGCCGTGTAGCCGCGCTTTTTCGCTTCCGGCGTGGAGGCGAACGCTTCGCGGATCGCGTCAAACGCCTTGAGATACGTGGAAGGATTCGATCGCGGCGTGCGCCCAATAGGAGATTGGTCGACGAGCACGACGCTTTGCAGTTGATGGTCTCCTTCGACACGGTCGCACAATTCCTGATACTTCCCGCCGGTGCGTTTCGCTGCGATCGCTTTATAAATCACGTCATGCACGACCGTGGATTTTCCCGATCCCGAAACGCCCGTGATCGCCACCAGCATGTGCAGAGGAATCATCAAATCGATGTTCTGGAGATTGTGTGCGCGCGCTCCGTAGATCCGCAGAAACCGGCCGCTCGGTTTGTGCCGCAGCGTTGGGACGGGAATTCGCAGCTCTCCGGTGAGGTAGCGCGCCGTTAGAGATTCGCAGCTCTGCAAGAGTTCGCTGCGCGGCCCGGCAAAGAGCAGGCTCCCGCCGTGTTCCCCCGCGCCAGGCCCCAAATCGATCACGTAATCGGCGGCAGCCATCATGTCCGGATCGTGCTCGACCACAAGGATCGTATTGCCCAGGTCGCGCAGGTGTTTCAGGATGTCGATTAGACGGTGCGTGTCGCGCGGATGCAGGCCAATCGAAGGTTCATCCAGCACATACAGCGCACCGACAAGATGCGACCCGAGCGAAGTCGCCAGTTGAATGCGCTGCGCCTCTCCGCCTGAAAGGGTGGAGGAGAGGCGATCAAGCGACAAATAGTCCAGGCCCACCTCGTCCAGAAAAAGAAGACGCTGACGAATTTCCTCGAGAATTTTATCGGCGATGGCCGCCTGTTCCGCGCTCAATTCGAGGCTGTCCATGAATTGCCGGGCCTGGGTCACGGTCATGGCGCAAACTTCCGTGATGGGTTTTCCCGACAGGCGCACCGCGCGCGCCTCGGCGCGGAGGCGCGATCCATTGCAATCGGGACAGAGCGCATAGCCGCGGTAGCGGCTCAGGAATACGCGGACGTGAAGCTTGTACTTCTTGCGTTCGAGCCACTGGAAAAAGCCGTTCACTCCAACATAGTCGGACTTGGGGTCGCCCTCGATAACCTGATTCTGCTGCGCGACGGTCAGATTCCGGAAGGGAACATCCATGGGGATGTGGTTGGCCCGCGCGAATTTTTTCAGTTCCAGAAGCACTGCGCGGTAACGCGGCTTGGTCCACGGTTGGATTGCGCCATCGTTGAGAGATTTGCCCCGATCGGGAATAACGAGATTGATATCGAAATCGACGGTATTTCCAAATCCCTGGCAGCGCGGGCAAGCGCCATACGGATTATTGAACGAAAATAATCGCGGTTCCGGCTCCTGATACACCGCTCCGCACGTCTTGCACTCGAACCGCTCGTTGAACACCATTCGTTCTAATGGCCGTTCCGCAGGTCCGCCCGCCGCATCAGGCACAAATTCCAGGATGGCCTCGCCGCGTCCTTCGCGGTAGCAGATCTCGACCGAATCGACGAGCCGCGACCGCATGTCCGGTCCAATGGCGAGCCGGTCAACTACGACATATACTGGCTGCGAAAAATCGATGTCGAGCAGCGTCTCTGGAGACGAGAATTCGTGCACCCGGCCCTCTTGATAGAGCCGCTGGAATCCGCGGCGCTGCAAACCGGCCAGCGCCAGCCGGATCGTTTCGGGCGCAGGCTTGGCCGGTTTTTTCGCCGCGTTTCGCCGCGGCGGCGCAGCGGGCGCAGGCGCGCCCTGTGGGATGGCTGTCGCGAGATCAAGAGTGTAGAGCACGTAGAACCGCCGCCCCTGTGGCAACGCAAGAACGCGAGCGGCGATTTCGTCCATCGTGTCCTTGCGGACTTCGCTGCCGCATTTCGTGCAAAAGGTGCGGCCTGCGCGCGCATACAGCAGGCGGAGATAGTCGTAAATTTCGGTGGCAGTCGCTACGGTCGAGCGCGGATTGCGCGTCGAGTTTTTCTGCTTGATCGCGATGGCGGGCGCGATTCCGGTAATCTCATCCACATCGGGTTTTTCGATGCGCTCGAGGAACTGCCGCGCGTACGCCGAAAGCGATTCGATGTACCGCCGCTGCCCTTCGGCGTAAATCGTGTCAAACGCGAGACTCGATTTGCCCGATCCCGAAACCCCTGTTACTACCGTGATGGCGTTGTGCGGAATGTCGAAGCTGATGTTCTTGAGGTTGTGGACGCGCGCCCCGTGCACATGGATCGCCTCCCGCTCGGCGGCTTCGGCAACGGAACTTGTAGCGGGGCTCGTTGCGAACGGCTCTGCAGCGGTGTGTTCTCTGGCAGCCACGCGGCCCCCCTCCTCAGCGCCTTCGGCGACGCAGGTCTAAACTGACAATTATACGTTGCCGCAAGAAGCAGGGCAATTGAGTAGGACAGCCACTCTTGGCTGTCCCTCTGGATTCTGTATGGGGGGCACGAGCGGACAGCCAAGAATGGCTGTCCTACCAACCCACACGCGGTTTTGCGTTACTCTTAGCAGAGCGAGGACCGAACCACTTTGGCTTCAGCTTCAAAAACGGCTCCTAACCGCGGCGTCATTCACCCGTTCGACCGGAAATATGGCACGGACACGGGCGGCTATCTCGGCCCGGAAGACCTTGTCAACGGCCGGGCGAATGACGCGCTCAACCACGGCTACTCGGCGATTGCCCCGTCCGTATTTCAGGAAGCTTGCCGGCATTGGCGCGAAACTCTGCCCGCTGTGTCGGGCAGAATCGAAGCCTACAGCTTCGTGGATGTAGGAGCAGGGAAGGGCCGGGCGCTCCTTCTTGCGGCGGAATTGCCGTTCCGGAAAGTCATCGGCGTGGAGCTCAGCGAGGAATTGGCACGGACCGCGCAACGAAACGCCGCGCGATGGAGCCGCGTCACGCGGCCGAAGGCAAAGATTCGCATTGTCCAGGGAGATGCCACACAATTCCGATGGCCGCGAACTCCGCTGCTCGTCTACTTGTACAATCCGTTCGCGTGCTCGCTCGTCGCTCAGATGGCGGAAAACCTCGCAGCCGTGGCTGCATCCGGCTCGGGCCTCGTGGACCTGCTCTACGTGAACCCTACTTGCACAGACACATTAACGAGCCAGGGCCTTTTCGTCCGCCTCTGGACGGCGCGAATTCCCATGGACGAAGCCGACCAGAAGGCCGATCCCTACGGCACAACGACTGACCTCGTTTCGGCTTACCGCCTTAAGTAGCACAGCCACTCTTGGCTGTTCGGGTTTTGCGATCGTCATTTAGTCGGTAATCTGTGTGTGACGCTTACAAGACCCGAACAGCCAAGAGTGGCTGTGCTACTCGACTTTCCCGCAAATTCTTCAGCCAAGAGCACAAAACTGCATTGTGGACCAGCCCAAAATAGGTTGGCGAGTTTCGCCGTGTGACCTCCATCACACAATAGTGTGACCGCACTCACTGTGGCAATTCGACGGCTCTGTCTAAATATTAATCGAGCGGGTCGACACTACGCTTTCGACCACAGGAGCCTTGGCATGACTCACGCAACGCACCCCGATGTGCATATTCCGGGCACGTACATGTTCGACGGCAGAGCGGCCATGAAGGGCTATGCGCTGAACAAGATGTGCTTTTCGTTCAATAGCAAAGAGAATCGCGAAGAGTTCGTGAAGGACGAAGACGCGTATTGCACGAAATATGGCCTGAACGACGAGCAACGCGCGGCCATCAAGGCGCGCAATGTCCTGGCTTTGATCCACGCCGGCGGCTGCATTTATTATCTCGCGAAATTCGCCGGAATTTTCGGCCTCACGGTGCAGGATGTGGGCGCCCAGCAGACCGGCATGTCCGTGGAAGAATTCAAAAAGATGGTCAGATCACAAGGGGATTAACACATGGCTCGCATCATTGGCGGACTGACGACGTCTCACATCCCGTCGATCGGGAATGCAGTGCTCAGGGAAGCGGAATTGGAAAAAGATCCGTACTGGAGACCTTTTTTTGCCGGCTATCCACCGGCGCGGGAATGGGTCCAAAAAATGAAGCCGGACGTGGCCATCGTCATCTACAACGACCACGGCCTGAACTTCTTCCTCAACAACATGCCCACGTTTTCGATAGGAGCTGCGGCTGAGTACCGCAACGCCGACGAAGGCTGGGGCATTCCCACAATTCCTCCATTCCAGGGTGATCCGGATCTTTCGTGGCACATCATCGAATCCGTCGTCGAGGATGAGTTCGACGTGGCCTCATGCCAGGAGATGCTGGTGGACCACGGATTCACCGTGCCCATGTCTTTGTTCTGGCCGAATAATTCCTATTCCGGCGTGAAGACGATTCCTGTCTGCATCAATACGGTGCAGCATCCCCTGCCGACTCCCATGCGCTGTTACAAGTTTGGGCAGGCGATAGGCCGCGCCATCGAATCGTATCCGAAGGACATCAAAGTATTGGTGATGGGCACGGGCGGATTGTCCCATCAGCTCGATGGAGAGCGCGCCGGCTTCATCAACAAGGAATTCGACCTGCTCTGCATGGATAAGATCGTCAACGATCCGGAGGCGCTGGCCCGTTACTCGATCCCCGAGCTTGTGCGTCTCTCGGGCGCACAGGGGGCGGAATTCATTCTGTGGCTGACGATGCGCGGCGCGCTCGGAAACAAGGTGAAGAAGATCCACAGCAACTACTACGTCGCCATCTCCAACACGGCGACGGCCCTGATGGTGCTCGAGAAAGCAGCATAGTCGCAATTCATGTCGGCGCACGGCCTGGCAACCGGCCGTGCGCATTTCTTTTCGAATCCTCTCCTCTTTTGCAATGTCTCCCCCTTTTGTTTTCCTCATGGATGCCAGGCTGTATACTTTTCACCGAGGCACAATATGGCTTCGTTCGAACGAATCATCTGGATTGTGCTGGACAGTGTGGGAATCGGCGCGCTTCCTGACGCGGCGGATTACGACGACTTGGGCCGCAACACGCTAGGCCACATCGCCAAATCGCGTCCGCTGGCGTTGCCGAACCTCGTGAGCCTCGGACTTGCGAATATCGCTCCGCTCGATCACCTGGCGCCTTCGGCCCGTCCTGAGGGCTGCTACGGCAAAGGCGCCACGCACTCACCGGGGAAGGACACGACCACGGGGCACTGGGAGATGGCCGGTATCTGGCTGCCGCAGGCATTTCCCGTTTACAAGCACGGGTTTCCTCGCGAATTGATCGAAGAGTTCGAACTCGCCATTGGCCGGAAGACGATCGGCAACAAGCCTGCCTCCGGAACCGAAATTATCAAGGAACTGGGCGAGGAACACATTCGAACGGGCTTCCCGATCGTTTACACCTCGGGCGACAGCGTATTCCAAATTGCGACGCACGAAGATGTGATCCCTATCGCCGAGCTGTACCGCATGTGCGAAATTGCGCGCAAGATGCTCGACGGGCCGAACAAAGTGGGCCGAGTGATTGCCCGGCCGTTCGCGGGCGCGCCGGGCAATTTTCGGCGCACCGAGCGCCGGCACGATTATGCGGTTGAGCCGCCGCGCCCGATGCTGATGGACGTGCTCGTCGAGAAGCAAATTCCGATCTTCGGCATCGGCAAAATTCACGATATCTACAATGGCCGCGGCGTCGACCGCTACGTCACTACGAAAAATAACGCGGACGGCATGCAGAAACTTCACGCCACGCTTGCAGAGCAGAAAACCGGCCTCATCTTCGCCAATCTCGTGGATTTCGACATGCTCTACGGACACCGCAAAGACGTGGAGGGGTTTGCGAAATCGCTCGAAGAATTCGATGTGCTTCTTGCGCCGCTGCTGAAGGCAATGGCGCCGCGAGACTTGCTGATGATTACCGCCGACCACGGCTGCGATCCCGATCCGGCTTGGCCGACGACCGATCACTCACGCGAGTACGTCCCCATCGTCACATATAGTACGGCGGGGAAGCGCGGCGTCAACCTGGGTATCCGGGATACGCTGGCCGACATGGGCCAGACCATCGCCGAAAATTTTGGCGGCGCAATCCCGCACGGCAAGAGTTTCCTACCGCAGATTTCAAATAATTGAAAATTTGTTTTGTCCCAGATCGAAGCGATGATGCACAAGTTGCTGTAGCCCGCGTCTCTTGTCCAGAGCCCACCCGGTGGGCGAAGGATCAGACGCGGGGATTTTCGCTTCTGACGTGCGAAGCCCCTCGCCTCTGAAGAGGAGAGCTGCAAAATTCTAATTGCCGGAGGACGGCGAGCGGGACGCGTAGTACCCGGTCCGCGTGCGCACCGTAAGTTTTCCCGCGCCGCGTGGCGGCGTCACCAGGACTGACACAGTGCGGAAAGATCCATCGTGCGCCGTATTGGTCGGATAATAGGCGAGCGTGTATTGGTTGCGAATATCGTGGGCGATCTGCGTGCAGATCGATTCCGTGTCGTCGGCGGTTTCCGGAAAAAAGGCCAGGCCGCCGGTGGCGCTGGCGAGGTCGGACAGCGCGCCCCGCGCTTTCTTCATGGCGCGATGATTATGCTTCATGTCGTCGTCGCTGAAAACGCCGACGGCGTAAATCACGGCATTGGATCGCTGCGCCTGTTCGACTACATTTTCCAGACTGTGCCGGCTGGCGTTGTCCTCGCCGTCGGTCACGATCAGGAGAACCTTCTTGTCGCGCGTGCCTTTCTTCAGGTGATCGAGTGAGCCGATGACGGCGTCGTAAAGCGCCGTGCTGCCGCGCGCATCAATGCGCTCGAGCGCCGTTCTCATTTCAGCGAGGTCGCTTGTGAAATCGTGCTCGGTGTCCAGGTAATAGTCGTCGTTGAAATTGACGACGAACCCCTCGTCCTGCGGATTGGAGGTCTTGACGAAGGTAAGCGCCGCCGCATTCACTTGCGGGCGCTTATCCCTCATGCTGCCGCTATTGTCCACGACCAGGCCAAAACTGACCGGCACGTCCTCCTGCTTGAAAACGGAAAGCTTTTGCTCGACCTTATCTTCCAGCACCCGGAAATTTTCTTCCTTCAGGCCGGGCACAAACACGCTGCGGTCATTGAGCACGGACACATGCAGGACGACCAGGCTGACTTGCGACTTGATCTTGTACGTATCCTGCGAGTTGTCCTGCGAAGGAGCATTTGGCGCGGGAGGTTTTGCCGAGGGAGATATGGGCGCTTGCTGCTGTTGCGCGGACGCGCCCGCCACAAAGAGCACACCAAATGCCGCGAGAAAAAATGTGATGAGAAAAACGGCAAGGCGGCCGCGACTACTGGTTCGGGGCGTAGTAACCGGTCTTTGCGTAAACATTGAGGGGAGGAAGCCCCTTGGGTGGCCGCAGTTTGACCTTAATCTTTCGCCACGAGCCGTTGTGTCGTGGGTTGCTCGATTTGTATCCGAGGACATATTGGTTTCGGAGCTCCATTCCGATCTTCGCGGCAATGTCGGGCAGTTCGCCAAGATTTCCCACCGGAAAGACGCGGCCTCCGGTCATTTCCGTCATCTCGGAAAGCAGCGACGGCCCTTCTAATTCTTCAGGCGTCCGGGAACGAATGCCGATCGCATCGAAGATGCCAATTGCGTATAGCTGGCAGTCGGCTTCTTTCAAATAGTTCTTTACATCGCTTTCATTGTACCGGCTATGATTATCCCCTCCATCCGATATGATGAGCAAGGCCCGCTTGCCGTTGTGTGCACCCCTCATCTGGCTGAGCCCTAGATAGATGGCATCGAGGAGAGCGGTGCGCCCTCGCGAGGCGGTGAACATCATCCGATTTTGCAACTCATCCACGCTGCTGGTGAAGCCGCTGGTTAATTCGGCGCGATCGTTGAAACTCACCAGAAAAAATTGATCCTGTGGGTTCGCCGTCCGCATGAATTGCACGGCGGCCTCGCGAGCCTTTTCGACCTTGTCCGACATGCTGCCGCTCATGTCGAAAACCAACCCGATCGACACCGGCACATCTTCGCTCGACAGAGTGAGAACCTCCTGCTCGGTGCCATCTTCAAACACGCGAAAATGTCCTTTTTCGAGCCCTGTGACGAGCCGGTCCAACGGATCGGTGACCGTGAGGTTCACAAGGGTCATGTCGACGTTAACTTTGATCCCTTGCCCTGGCTTGAATTGCGGCTCGGCGGGTTCCTTCGGGGGTTGGACGGGGCCTTGCGTCTGATTAAATGCCGTGGTCGCCATCAGGGCGCACACAATAAGAGCGGATACGCGGAGACAAACCCGATTTCGTCCTGCCATCACCGCATTGCCTGCCTTCGCCGGCGCTGCCGGGCGGTCACGGCCGGTTCCGACGATCGAACCTTGAAAGCATTCTACCACCCGCGATAGACCGCGCAAGTACCGGAACTGGATTTTGACAATTAATTTACTTTAGGGTTCCAATCGAATGTTTTGATCGCTGCACTGTGGGCCAGGTGCGGGTTTGTTCGAACACTGTGATAGGATTTGAAAGTTCCGCTGCCCATCTCATACATCCGAGCGCGGAAAGAAATCTTTATGGCCATCGCCGTGATTCCCGCTCGTTATTCCGCCACCCGCTTGCCGGGCAAGCCCCTTGTGTCTCTCGCCGGGAAGCCCATGATCCAGCGTGTGTGGGAGCGGACGCGGCAGGCCAAGCGCATCACCCGCGTGATCATCGCGACCGATGATGAACGCATCCTGAAGGCAGCGGCTGCCTTTGGGGCCGAGGCGGTCATGACCCGCTCCGAACACCGCTCCGGCAGCGAGCGCGTGGCGGAAGTGGCGTTGCACATTGCCGGTGAAGGGGAAGAGATTTTCGTCAACGTGCAAGGGGATGAGCCGCTCGTCGAGCCGGATGCGATTGATACTCTCGTCGAGGCCATTGAATCGGAGGATGGCGTTTCGGTGGCCACTCTCATGGTCCCCATCACAAAGCCTGCTGACATCATGGACCCGAATATTGTGAAGGTGGTTCTCGATTTCGACGGCAACGCGCTTTATTTTTCACGCGCACCCATTCCGTGGGTGCGCGACCGCGATGCCCCGGTGCACGCGCAGCATATGAAGCATCTCGGTCTGTACGCGTTTCGGCGCGCCGCTCTGCTCGATTTTTCGACGCTGCCGCTGGGAGACCTCGAGCGGATCGAGCAGCTCGAGCAGCTTCGCTGGATGGAAAACGGCTACAAGATTCGCGTCGCCGAAACGCATCACGATTCGGTCAGTGTGGACATCCCGGAAGACGTCGCGCGCGTCGAACAGTTGCTGCGCAACGCGCGCTCTGCGTGAGTATGGTTTTGCGGGATTTTTTTAGAACTGCCGGAGAAGCGCCCCGACGGAAATCTGCCCAGTTTGGATCCCCATGAGGTAAACCTGAGTGGGACTTACGACGTACGCGGCATAATTTGGAGTGCTGGAATTGAGCGCGAGGGTTGCGCGTCCGGTCGTCGCCGGAGCGGAGTAGGATCCCGTCACCGTTTGCCCCGGGGTAAGCGTCGTCCCTCCGGTGTTAGTGTCAATATTCCCAGACGTTACCGCCCCCGCGCCATTCGCGCCGATTTGGCCCGTGCTGACTTGCAAGGACGATCCGGAAATGCCGCTGGTTTCGATCGCATAGTTGCCTTGGATGGACGCCAGCGTGAACGCCGCGCTTTGTTGCAAAGTGAAGTTTCCATCGCTGGCAATCGCCGAATCGGTTTCCTGAAACACGCCGGTCGTATTGGATCCCACCGGGCCCACGTAAAAAACAAACGTGTACGTCCGGCCCGCTGTCGTGAACGTCGCCGTGCCACGGCCATTCGACGCTACCGTATAGTTGTCGCCCGCCGCGTTAGCTAAGATCGGAAGGCCGGGAGCCGGGACGCCGGCCGGCGCCACCACGTTTTCATCCACCACGCCGCTTGTGATATGGCCGTTTCCGTCTGCAAGGAAACTTCCCGCGGTCGCGATCGTCCCTCCCAGCCCCGACCCGGCCAAAAGAAATGCGTAATTGCCGTTGAGAGCCGTGAGGTTAAACGCGGCGTTGGGGGCCTGCTGGGACGTGAATCCCGCAACCTGCTGCACAGTGTCGGTCCCGACAAATTTCGCGGATCCAAGGGAGACGACATAGAAGTTGAGCGTAAAGACCGGTCCAGCGGCGCACGTCGCGTCAACCGTAGTGAGCGTCACCGTGCCGCGCCCGTTCGAGCCAATCGAATAAGTGGAAAGGGAAGAGGGCGGTGGAGCGCACGTGGTCTTATTTCCGGCGATTTGAAATTGGCTCAGCGTTCCGCCATCGTTAATGTCGATGGACCCGCTCGTGATATTACCCGCGCCATCCGCGGCGAATTCGCCGATCTGCGATAGGCCATTTGTTCCGTGCACGCCGGCAAAGTCAAAAACATAGGTTCCGTTCAAAGCCGAAAGCGGCGTGCCTGCGAACGTCGAAACATTTTGCGCATTCGCCTGGCCCGTGGCCGTTCCCGTGGCGTCGAATCCGATGATCTGCAATTGAGTGCCATTCACGAGCACAAAGTCGAAGCTTGTGGGGTTGAGCCCGTCGTTGAATTGCAGAGTCCCACGGCCATCCACGCCTACGGTATATGTGCCGGTAGTGGAGATCGGCGATGTCGTCGGGCTCGAAGCACTGTTGACGTCCTCTATCACACTGTTCAGATGGCCTACGCCGTTCGCCAAAATGCCATCCGCCACAAAGCTGCCGGCCCTGAAAAAGTGGCCCGACGTATTGCTTCCCGCCAGCGAAAAGGCAAACTGCCCCTGTAAGGAAGACGTCGAGTAGCCGGAAATTGTGACGGACAGGCTCGCGCTCGAGTTTGGAGAATCCTGCGCCACGGCTGTAACGTTGACGGTCTGACCGATGGGCGGCGTGAGCGGCGGGTTATAAACGCCATTCGCATTGATTGTGCCAAGCGTCGCATTCCCTCCCAGAACTCCGAGGCCGCCAACCGGCGCCACGTACCAAAGAATGATGTTGGTTGTTCCTCCGGTTTCGGTTGCGCTGAACGTTAGAGTATTCGCCGTGCCTGAAGTTACCGTCACGGGTGCGGAAGGGGAAGTAATCGCCACGATTGGAGCAGGCGTGATGGTCACGGAGGCAGTGGCGGTGGCATTTTGATCTTCAAACGAAGCGGCACCCACAATCACGGTTGGGGGAGAAGGAACCGTCGATGGGGCATGATAAAGACCATTTGAATCAATTCGGCCCACCGTATCGTTGCCGCCCGTAATGTTGTTCACCTTCCAGATGGTTACGTTATTCGTGCCGCCTTGGATGGAGTCTGAGAACTGCTGGGCTGTTACGACGTTCACGGAAACGGTCGCGGGCGCGATTGTGACGCTGATATTCGTCACCGGGTCGATGCATGTGGGTGTCGAAGTCGTCACGGGAGTGGCCGTGGTCGCGATCGGGCACGTCACTGGCGGCGTCGCTGGCGTGGTCGTCCCGGTGCCGTACGGCGAGTAGCCGGCATTGCCATAGGGGTTGTTGTTGCACGAAGCGAAGCCGAATACGGCGACGAGCAGCGCAAAATATAGAAGGCGACTCACCGCGCCTCTCTGTTCGCTGTTCGAGATTCCCAACACATACGGTTCCGTATCAACCATGATCCTCAAAATGTGAAATTATAGCTTAATTCTCGCGAGTTGCACGCCCTGGCCCGGCGGTCATCGCTCCAGCGGAGCCCTCACGTAATCCTGTCTTAGGCGGTGCGCTCTCCGAATTTGGCCTTCATTCATGCTGCAAGGACGAGCGTTCTTGCCTAAAACTGGTTGTAGATAGCGCCAATCGCACTGCCTGCCGGGCTAGGGTCCGTGTCCAGGACGTAAAACAGTGTCGGACTCACCATGTACAGCACAAAATTCCGTGTCGTAGGGCTCGGTGTTGTATTTAGAGGGAGCCCCATCGTCCCTCGAAGGCTTCCCGCTGGAACGGGGAGAAATGTTCCATTCGCGATCGTAACGCCCGTTTGTGTCGCGCCAAAGTCATTGAGGTCAAGAGTGCCGCCCAGCCCCGTGCCTGAACCCGTGCTCGTGACCTGCCCGAGGAAATCCTCTCGATTGCCCGCCGTTCCGGCGGCGTCCGTCCCGGCCAGCCGGAAAGCGTAGCTGCCGGTCAAAGTGCTATCCGCGAACGGGCCGCTCTGCGACGGAACGAGTAAGCCGTGTGCTGTGACTCCCGAAGTGGTTTCCTGGAGCACGGCGTTAGACGTCGAAATGATGTAAAAAACGTACGCGTGGCTGCCAATCGACAAATTACCTCTTCCACAAGGAACACCGACGGTGTAATTGCCGCTAAGCGTTCCGACCTGCGATGAAACTGCGCCGCCACTATTTTCGTCAATCGATGCGGCGCTG
Organism: uncultured Acidobacteriota bacterium; assembly: GCA_963833595.1. Classification (GTDB taxonomy): domain Bacteria; phylum Acidobacteriota; class Terriglobia; order Acidiferrales; family UBA7541; genus Palsa-360. Next base: position 82,810 of record CAWHYM010000007.1, read on the forward strand.
ACGGTGCCGGTCGTGCCATCCGCCGTGAAGGCGCCTACATCCCCGATCGCAACTCCAGGGGAACCTCCAGTGGTATCCAATCCTGAGGTTTCAAACACGGTCGAGCCACTCAGTGCGTTCAGTCCCCATCCGCAAGTCGAGCTTGTTTGCTGTTTGTATGCGTCGCCGACCAAAATCGACGCAGGTGTCGTTGGAGTTGCGGGAGCAGCGGCATCGATTTCAATAAATTTCGCCCGGCTGGCTGAAACTGGATAAAAACTGAACGTAAGGTTCACGCTCCCATTATTTAGGGTCACCGTCCCCCGTCCGTTCGAGCTAATCGAATATGTGCTGCCGGTAAGGGTTGCGGGCCCGCCCGCATCGATGTCCATTTCGCCAGGCGCCAAAGGCGCCACAGAGCTGCCAGCGCTGATGGTGCCGAATCCATTTGCCGCAAATTCTCCTAGAGCGGACTCCTCCGTCGCGCTAGCCGAAACGCCCGAGAAATTAAACGAGTAGGTGCCGGACAAGTTTCCGCTGTTAGGAGAAACCAATGGGGCCTGCGAAAGAATCTCACCACCCGCAGTCGTCGTTGCGGAAGGCGCGGCGGGAGAACTGAATTCAATAATCTGTGCCTGCTGGGGAGAAATAACCACGATGCGGAAATAAGCGGTTGCGGCCGACGACCCCTGCGGGCAGGCCGAACTGGCGTCCTCGCAGAATTGCATCGTGCCGCGGCCATCCGGACCAATGGAATAAGACCCTGTGAAATTCCGTGGGATCGGAGGGGTTGTGTTGTTAACCGTGTTGTTGACAATGTTGGGAGATCCACCCTGATTGGTATCCTCAATGCCGGTGAGGGTGCCGCCGCCTGCCGTAAAACTTCCCACGCGAGCCCAAAACGCATTTGTCGTCAGCCTTCCACTCGTGGAGAAAACGTACGGCCCACTTAGGACCGCGTTTCCGTAAACCACCGTGGCTGTCACGCTCATCGTTTCCGTCGCGAGAGCTTGCGAGGTGGCGGTGATGGTGACCGTCTGTCCCGGCGGTGGAACCAGCGGCGCACGGTAGATGCCTAGCTTCGAGATACTTCCAATATTTCCCCCAAGGTTGTTCGTGTTCGTGACGCTCCAGTTGACAGGAACGGTCGTACCGGTCGAAACGGAAGCGTAAGCCGTGCAGGCCAGCTGATTGCCGGAGGAAACGGTCGACGCCGAAAGATTTGTGGAGGGATCCGTGCAAATAACCGCGCTAATCGCCGTTGGTTGCTGGAGGGTCACATTTGCCGTCGCGGTTAAGCTGGATTGCACTTGCGAAGTTGCCGTGATCGTCACGACGTTGTTTGTCGGCACTGTTGCGGGAGCGGTATACAACCCGCCGGTTGTCGTGATTGACCCGTTGCCAGTTCCGCTGACCGACCAATTCACCAGCGTGCTGCTCAGGTTTATGACGGTAGCCGTGCATTGAGAAGTGCCAAGCACGGTTACATCAGTGGGGACGCATGAGACTGTAATCGTCGGAGCCGACGTCGTTGTACTCGAACCGCAGGAACTCAGAATTGCCAGCGCAGCAGTCAGCCCGAAAAAGAAAAGAAGACGCTCCCAACGCACCTTGTCACGCCCCAAGTGGAAATTTGGCTCAAGCACTAGAAATCCCCCCGCCCGCACGACGCTGATTTTCCTGTGGAATATACGGATCCTTCATTCCGGCGGGCTCCCCTTCCTGCGTCAGGACAAGCAAGTAGAGCCTGCACCTGTGCGATGGAGCGCGCATCGGATGCCTCGATCCGAAGGAACGCTTCCGTTTGCCGCTAGAAAAAGTTTCAAGCTTGCCGGTAAGTATCCGTCCCCTCAAACCGTGTTTTCCCGCCGCCGTTGCAACCCCACATCCGCACACCTGCAACCAACCTGGTGGCAAGCCGTTTAGGAAGCTGGACAGAATCTCATTCCCCGCGAGGCATAGATGCGGCGTCGCATCATTGTGTCGCCTGCAGAAAGGCGGAATGTGACAATAGACCGTTGCCCCCCGATAAAGTCAAGAGAAATTTGCTCTTCCCTGAAATTTCCAGATCCATTCCGCTGTGCGGAAAAACGAATGAGCACGCTGAGAATAAAGAACAATTCTAAACCATGCAGCCGAAGATGGATATCTCCAGACGAGATGCGAATAGAAGCAAACAGGAAGTTTCCCTCTATTTTAAGCCGCCACGTTGACCAAATTTTCGCATGGCTGTAACCCACCGGCAATAGCCAGATTCCAGAGTACCGCCGGTCGCGCCAGCCCTCTGCGTCCTCGGAGTGGCGGCAATCCCAGCTTCCCGAAAGAGAAAGGTGACTCACATGTTTAAGAAAGCCGCAGCCCTGGGTCTCGCATTTTCCTTGTTGGCGGCCCCAATGTTTGCCAATGAGGGCGACGTGCCCAAGGGCGTCCCCCACCTGGACCACGTTTTCGTGATCATGATGGAGAACCACGGTTACCAGCAGATCATCGATAATCCAAACGAGCCGTACTTGAATAGCCTGATCGCGAGCAAAAAAGTGAATCTCGCGACCAACTATTTCGCCGTCGGGCATCCCAGTTTGACCAACTACTTGGAAATCGTCGGCGGCTCGAATTTCGGCGTCCGCAGCGACAATTCTCCCTCTTGGCATGACACAACCTGCACCCCCAATCTGGCGAGTGGAATTGTGAACGCCGATGATGCCGGGGGCCCGGCGCTGGCGCCCGTCCCGTTCGAAAGCGGTAATATCTGCCCGATCGCCGGAACTGGTCAGGACGCCGCGACGCCGGCCGTCGACAACTGGAACGAAGTAACGTTGCCAACATTTCCGTACCTCGCTGACTTCGACGGCGTGAAGTCGGTGCCGGCGGCATTTACCAACGGTAAGACGATCGGTGACCAACTCGTGCGGGCCGGCTTGAGCTGGAAGAGCTACCAGGAGGACCTGCCGATTACCGGGGCCGACAACGTCAACTACAGCAACGGTACAGCGAGCAACCTGACGGACTTTTCTTTGCTCGCGCCGCTGACTTCGAGCAACGTCGTGCAGGCGTACGCCGTGAAGCACAACCCGTTTGCATATTTTAAGAGCGTCCAGGAAGGAACGGAGTGGGGCAACGGTTTGGAAAATGTCGTCGGCTTTGACGGCCCACGAGGGTTGTATTCCGACCTGGCAAAAGGCGATGTTCCTTCTCTTGCTTTCATCGCGCCGAACCAATGCAACGACCAGCATGGGCGGCCCAATGGCGACGCTTTCTGCGCTTTCGACCCTGGGATCGGCACAGCCGGTCTCACGAACGGCACGCAAGTTGGATTGAATCCCGGCTTGATTCTGCAAGGCGACACGACGATCGAACGGCTGGTCAAAGCCATCAAGCACTCACCCGTATGGCACGACGGCCGGGCGGCAATCGTGATCGTGTGGGATGAGAACGACTATAGTGGCATCAGCACGAAGCCAAGCGGCCTGTTCCCGCCGCAGAATCAGAACAAGGTCGTCCTCACCGTCGAGACCAACGGCGACACGGAGCAAGGCGTTCAAAGCGGCGTATATTACACCAGCTTTTCCCTGCTCAAGTCGCTCGAAGCGGGATTCGGGCTGCCTTGCCTGAACCATGCTTGCGACAACAACGTGAATGTGATGGGTGACCTGTTTGGCCACGATCACTAATAAGCTGGCGGCGATCATTGCGGCCACGACGGCAATTAAGGAATAAACAAATTGCCGGAGGATGGCGCGGGGGAAAATATCTCCTCGCGCCATCTCCGGCGATTTTGCTTCTGATCGCTTCGAGCAAGATCCTGGAGTCGCACTTTTTGCCGCTCCGAGAGCGCCATGCGGCTGCTCGTTGACAGTGACGTGCCTTCCCCCGTAGAATGCGTTGTACGCCAACATCTTTCTGGAGGATTGAACCCAGTTCCGCATCCCGTATTTTTTTAAGCGGCCGGAACTGAGCGGATGGGGCCGAAGTATATTTTTGTTACCGGTGGTGTTGTATCCTCCCTTGGCAAGGGTGTTGCAGCGGCGTCGATTGGCTGTCTGCTCGAAAGCCGTGGTCTCCGAGTTACCCTCCAAAAATGTGATCCCTACTTGAACGTGGATCCGGGCACGATGAGCCCGTATCAACACGGCGAAGTGTACGTCACTGACGACGGCGCCGAAACCGATCTTGACCTCGGCCACTACGAGCGCTTTACCCACGCAAAACTTACGCGGGAGAACAACTGGACCACCGGCAGGATCTACGAGTCCATCCTCACCAAGGAGCGGCGCGGGGATTACCTGGGTAAGACAGTGCAAGTCATTCCGCACGTCACCGACGAGATCAAAGCCGCGTTCCGCAAAATTGCCGTCGACACAGACGTCGTGATCATCGAAATCGGCGGGACGGTCGGAGACATCGAATCGCTTCCGTTTCTCGAAGCGGTCCGGCAAATGCGTCTGGAACTCGGTCCGGAAAATTTCGTCCACGTGCACGTGACGCTCGTCCCGTTTATCCCCACGGCCGGTGAATTGAAGACCAAGCCGACGCAACATTCGGTGAAGGAGCTGCTTTCGATCGGCATTCAGCCCGATATTCTGCTATGCCGCAGCGACCGCACCGTGCCGCAGGATTTGAAAAAGAAAATCGCGCTCTTCTGCAATGTGCCCGAAGCGCGCGTCATTTCCATGCCGGACATGGACACGATCTATGCCGTGCCGGTGGCGCTTGCGGACGAGGGACTCGACGACCAGATTCTCAAGCTACTGCATCTCGAAGCGCGGGAACGCGATCTGAGCGCGTGGTTCGAGTTGCTCGACCGCATCCGGAAGCCGCAGGGCGAAGTACGCATCGCCGTGGTGGGCAAGTACGTGCAGCTCGAAGACGCCTACAAAAGTTTGCGTGAAGCTCTGATCCACGGCGGCCTCGCGCACAAGGACCGCACCATCATCGAATGGGTCGAAGCCGAAGATCTTGATTCGCGCGAGACGGCGGCGCTGCGATTGCAGCATGCCGACGGAATCCTGGTCCCCGGCGGATTTGGCAAGCGCGGCATTCAGGGGATGATCTACGCGATCGAGTATGCCCGCACGCACAAGGTTCCGTTTTTCGGCATATGTCTCGGGATGCAGTGCGCGACGATCGAATATGCACGCAATGTTTCGGGCCTTGCCGGGGCGGACAGCACCGAGTTCGATCCGCAAACGCCGCACCGCGTGATTTACAAGCTGCGCGAACTGCTGGGCGTGGACGAAATGGGCGGCACCATGCGCCTCGGCGCGTGGCCCTGCAAAATCGAAAAAGATTCCACGGCCTTCCGCGCATACGGAACCACCGACATCAGCGAACGCCACCGCCATCGCTACGAATTTAATTGCGAATACGAAAAAACGCTCACCGATGCCGGATTCCGCATCACCGGCCGCTCGCCCGACGGCAAATACGTGGAAATCGTCGAGGCCCCGGACCATCCCTGGTTTCTCGGATGCCAGTTCCATCCGGAATTCAAGTCGACGCCCCTGGTGCCGCATCCGCTCTTCTATGCCTTTATGGGCGCGGCACACGCGCATCAGCAGCACAGCCGCGGCGTGACATCTGGAACTCCAGCCGCGATCTCCATGTCAGCGAAGCCTTCGCAGTCTGACTAGCAAGCTTGAATTTGTATTTGCTTCCGCCGGCAGCGGTGCCATCTGAAACAAGTTTTCCTGGTTCCTACAATTACGTCCTCCTTGAAATTTTGCTATTTATTTGCCGCATGAGGGCGGAGCGCCGCGCCGCTAGCTGAACTACCGGTCTTCTCGTGCACCACTCGAATCGTGACTTCCTTACGCTCCGGCACCGATATTTCACCGTTGCGGACTCTTGCCCTCGATCGCTTCGAGGATTTCCTTCGCCGCCGGTGTGGGGCCCTTTCTTGCATAGCGGTCCAAGCGCGCCGCTTCCATCTTCTGGAGCCACCAGAGCAGGGGCAGCAGGATCAGCATACCCAGTGCAAAAAACACGAACCCGCCGTCGCGATGCAAATGGCCGGTCAGGAAACTAGGGTCGACGTGCACGGCCAGCAAGGTCAGCGTGGCGATGCGGACTCCGTTCTTGATGACCAAAACCGGCACGGCAGCTGCGAGCAATACCGTGCGCCGCCAATTCGTTTGCAGAAACAGATGCCCCGCCAGCAAGCATGTGATCAGCAACGCTTGGGTGGAGCGAATGCCGCTGCATTCTTTGGCCACTTCAATGGACACCTGAGGCAATACAAAAATCAGTCCCTGCCGCAGAACCGGGGTTCCACTTAAATGAAAAATCCACTCCGCTACGTCCGCGGAACCGACTTGCAGCCATGCGATGAACCGGTCCAGCAGAAATCCGGGCAGCGGCACCATCAACAGCAGGAACATGAGAGGGAAGAGCCCGGCCTTGAAAGCCGGCGCGCCATAGAAAAATAGGAAGCCGGCCCAGATCAGACACAAAAAGCCGAAGATGACGAGGCCCAACCAATCTCCTCCGGCAAAAAGTGACGCTTCCCTCCAGCCAAATGCACCGAGCAAAGCGCCGACACAGAACAGAACGGCGGCGGATGAGCGGTTGTGTCCCAGAGTCTGGAACACCCGTTCCCGCTCCATCCAAGCCAAGACGATGCTGACGAAAGGAATGATCAAGATGTGCGAGTATGTATCGGAGGCAAGGGCCACTTGCATCAGGCTGCGCAGCGGGGCCTGGAAAGCCGCGGCGCACGCCGCCGCGTAGGCGGCAAACCAAATGGTCCTGCGCATTTGTGCTTCATGGGTCGTCATGGAAGCGTTCAGCCGCCGGCATTCTCACTCAGCGCCTTGCGAATTTCGCCCGCCTGCTGCGGCGACGGGTGCAATTCCAGTGCGCGTTCCAACTGTTCCTTGGCCTGGGCGGAATCGTTGGTTTTTTGATAGGCCAAGCCCAAGTGATAGTGATACGTGGGATTTCCTGGTGAGTCCTTTATAGCCGCCTGGAGCGCGCTGACCGCCGATGGAAACACGCCCTGGTAGTAATAAGCCCACCCGAGAGTGTCGGCAGTGCTTGCAAGATTCGGCAGACCCTTTCGGGCGGTCTGCGCCATGGATAGGGCGACGGCCTTGTCTCCGCCATGCTCGATCAGCAAGTAGGCCAAGTTGTTCGCGACCGCGGGATCGTCCGGCTTGATCTGCAGCGCCTGCTGATACAGTGCCTGCGCTTGCTGCCAATTCCCGCGGCTTTCCTCCAAGCTTCCCAGTCCGAGGTGCAGGCGGACATCCCGCGGATTCTTCTGCATCGCTTGTTGATAGTCGGCGACGGCCCGCTCCACCGCGCCCTGCTGCACGTGAAGTTGCGCCAGCAAGAGAAAGGCATTTACGTTGTTAGGATCGAGATTGACCGCTTTTTGCAACGCGGTTTCCGCTCCGCCCTCATCCTTCGCGTTCAGGAGCAAGTTACCCAGCAGCATGTAAAACCCGCTGTTGTTTGGGGATTTAGCGATCTGCTCCCGGACGGCAGCCAAAGCCTTGGACGGCTGTTTCTGTTGCAGTTCCAGGAGCACAAGGCCGCTCAATGCGTCCATGGAATTCGGGTTGTGAACGAGAGCCTGTTGAAACAGCATTTCCGCGTCTCCCGGACGCTTTTGCATCAAGCGCAATTTCGCCATTTCTATGTAGCCGGCGGCGTCCCCGGGGGCCAACTCCATAGCCTTGCTGAAGTTCATCTCCGCGGAAGCCTGATCTCCATGCGCAGCCCGCTCCATTCCGCGATAGACGTAACCCAGTGGGGCACGCGGCTGCGTCTGGATCAACTGGCTGGCAATATCCGCCAGCCAGTTCCAATCACTCCGTGAGAGAGCCAGGGAAGCCAGCAGCCGCTGTGCCTCCACCAACGATGGCGCCAGACGTACTGCGGTGCGCCATTCGCTTTCGGCCCGTTCCGCCATGCCGGTTTGGCTATAGGCAACGCCTAGATAGAAGTGACCCACGGCGTTGTCCGGGGCATTCTTCACTGCATTCTGCAGGGCGGAGACGGCTTCAGTCGAGTGGCCGTTGCGTATTAGGATTTGCCCGCGGACAATCAATGCCTCGAGATCTCCGGGGTTTTCTTTAAGAATCTGCTCGTTTAGGGTACTGGCGTCATCCGTGCGGTTCTGCGACATCAGGAGCTGAATGTAAGTTCTTTTCACACCCAGATCCCGGGGATGGGCCTGCGAGAGCGAAGAAAATTCCGCCAGAGCTTTCTCCGAATCCCCCACGCCAATGTAGTAGTCTCCGAGCATGCGGTACCCGCGTGGGTCGTTGGTCATCGCGCTCTTGGCGTCCGCCATGGTGTGCTCGGCATCTTCCTTGCGGCCGCTGGCCAGATAGTATCGCGCCAGCGCGGCGCGAGGAGCTGGATTGTCGGGAGCCGCCGCAATCGCCGCAGTGTACTGCTGCTCGGCCTCCTGCCAGCGCTTCTGCTGCTGATAAAAGTCCCCAAGAAGAAGGCGCGCAGGCAAAAAACTGGCATTCGCGGAAATGGCCTTTTGGAAACTTGCTTCCGCCTCGTTCAACTTCTTCTTTTTCATTTGAGTCAGTGCCAGGGCTACATACCCTTCTGGACGGCCTGGAGCGGTCTGAATCGCTTTCTGAGCTTCTTCAGTTGCAAGATCCTCGTTCCCAAGTGCTGCGTCCGCAGTGGCGAGCTGCAACTGCGCTTCGAAGCTTTCGGGTCTAACTGCAAGCGCCGCCGCAGCCCGGTCACGCGCATCCTGGAACTTGCGTGCGGCCAGCAGCAGTTTTGCAAGGCCAGTCAATGCGTCCGCATTCTGCGGTTGCAGATCGACGGTGCGAAGAAGTTCTTGATACGCACCATTCCAAATGGATTCTCCCAGGTAGCATTGCGCCAGTTGGTAATGCGCTTCCGCAAAACGCGGGTCCAGTTGAATGGCGTTTTCGAACTCGATGGCGGCTTCGCGATACTTTCCCGCTTGAAGGTATTGCGCGCCAGCTCGGAAATACTTCTGTTTTCGGACATTCGGATCCCGGGAACAACCCAAAAGCAGGGTTCCAGCAAGAGCGGACAGAATCCATAAACGAATCCAAGGTCGTTTATAGGAGGTGACTCGACTTTGCGCCATTATGAGCGGGGTTTCCATTCTGATTTTCCGGTAGCGGCAACTTTTTACATGAAGTGCGCCAGCTCGGTACTAGACTTGACGCCGGGATGTTCTCATCCAGAGACATTCTATCCCGCTAAATCTGTTTGGGATGCGCGGATTCGGGTGCGGTTTCTCAGAGCCGGGCGCTCTTTCTCCTGATGAAACTAATGGTATGAGATTCTTTATCAAGAGTAGATTGCTACAGTTGTTTGGCTAATTTCAAGAGGCTGAGTTCTATACGTCACCCGCGCGAACTGACAGCGCGGCGTCTCACCCCGTTGCAAATCTTGTCTGTCCCGCATACGCTATGATCCGCATCGAGATTCAAAGAGAACTCTGAATGCAAATTGCGAGAGAAATCTCGATTGGAAGCGTCCGCATCGGCGGCAACCAGCCGCTGTTTTTGATTGCGGGACCGTGCGTCATTGAAAGCGAAGACCACGCGTTGCTGATGGCCGAGCGGCTGGCGGAAATTACCTCTCACGCCAAGGTGCCGTTTATTTTCAAGGCCTCCTATGACAAAGCCAATCGCTCATCGGAACAGTCTTATCGAGGCCCGGGGCTTGCAGAGGGCCTGCGCATTCTGAAGAAAATCAAGGAGCGCTACGGGCTTCCGATTCTTACGGACATTCATGATGCGTCTCAGGCGGCTCCCGTAGCTGAAGTCGCCGACGTCCTGCAGATTCCCGCGTTTCTATCGCGGCAGACGGACTTGCTTGTCGCCGCCGGAAAGACAGGCCGCGTGGTGAACCTGAAAAAGGGACAATTCCTTTCTCCGTGGGAAATGGCCAACGCCGTGGAGAAAATAGCGAAGACCGGCAACGACCGCATTATTCTCACGGAGCGCGGAGCTTCCTTTGGTTACCAGAATCTTGTCGTCGATATGCGCTCCTTTCCAATTATGCGAAAGACGGGCTGTCCCGTGGTCTTCGACGTGACGCATTCGGTGCAGCTCCCTGGTGGAGCGGGGAAGTCCAGCGGAGGCCAGCCCGAATTCATCGAGCCGCTCGCCCGTGCGGGAACCGCTGTGGGCGTGGACGGCATATTTCTGGAAGTGCACGAAAATCCCGCCAAGGCTCTTTCGGATGGAACGAACGCTTTGCCGCTCGCGGAATTGCCGGCGCTGCTGGGAAAGCTCAAACAAATTGCTGCGCTGGTTCGCAGCTGGAGCGTGCAGTGAGCCTCGAGACGGCGAGACGCGTGCTGCGCATCGAGGCCGAGGCGCTCACCGAGCTTCTTCACAGGCTCGACGCGAGTTTCGAGCGGGCCGTGGATCTTTTGCTGGCCTGCAAGGGCCGCGTGGTTGTCATCGGCATGGGGAAATCGGGTTTGATCGGCAGAAAAATTGCCGCGACGTTTTCAAGTACGGGCACGCCTTCGGTTTTTTTGCATCCGGCAGAGGCGGTTCACGGCGATCTGGGAATGCTGATGCGCGATGACGTCGTGCTGGCGGTGAGCTACGGCGGCGAAACCGAGGAAATCGCGGCATTGCTCGAAACGATCAAGCGGCTAGGGCTGCGCATGATCACGCTCACCGGCCATCCTCAATCCACCATTGCGGCGGCGAGTGACGTCACGCTGGACGTCAGCGTCAAAGAAGAAGCGTGCTCGCTCAATCTGGCCCCGACGGCTTCGACGACGGCGGCCATGGCCATGGGCGACGCGCTGGCCGTTTCGCTCCTCGACCGCCGAGGATTCAGCCCCGGCGATTTCGCCGCATTGCATCCGGGCGGGCGCCTGGGCAAGAGACTTTTGCGCGTTGAGAATCTGATGCACTCGGGAGACGACCTGCCGCGCGTCCCATTCGCCGCAAAAATGCCGGACGTTATCTACGAAATAAGCAAAAAGGGATTGGGCATGACGACGGTCGTAGATGGCGAGGGCCGCCTGGCGGGAATCCTGACTGACGGCGACTTGCGGCGTTTGATGCAGCAGCGGGGAGCGGCCACAATTGACCTTGTGGTCGGCGATTGCATGAACAGGACCCCGCAGACACTCGCGCCGGGCGAGCTGGCCGGCAGCGCCCTGCGCATCATGGAAGAGCGGCACATCACTTCCCTCGTTGTGATAGATGCCTCGCGAAAGCCGCTCGGCGTGGTCCATCTGCACGATTTGTGGACGCTGGAACTTTTCTAGCGCGTGTCCTTCAGAGTCGGGGGGTGGGTTTTCTCAGCCTTTCTCTGTGTTCTCTGTGTTAAGGATTTTTTCGTAACGCCGGAAAACCTTTAACACAGAGGACACGGAGGAAAGCGAGGGCACGGAGAGGTCAGGGAGAACCATGCAGGAGTCCTGCGCTGAGTCGCGCGGCGTGTGCGGACGACAAAAAGGAGATACGCAGCAGCTCAATTCCAATGGCAAAAAAGCAGACGGGAACAAGATCGACACCAGCTCTCATCGCGCGGGCAAAAAAGATTCGAGTGCTGCTCTTGGACGTGGATGGTGTTCTCACCGACGGCCACATCTGGCTGCTCTCGCGCCGGGACGGCACGGCCAGTGAAATCAAGGGATTCAGCGCGTATGACGGAGCGGGATTGAAGCTCGCGCGCGCCGCGGGACTTCGCACCGGGATCATTACCGGCAGGGAATCCAGTGCTGTCACGCAGCGCGCGAGGGAATGCGAAATCGAATTTGTGTATCAACACCGCGCCACAAAACTCGGCGCTCTCGAAGAGATTTTACAGACGACCGGGGCTGGCTGCAGTGAAGTTGCATACGTCGGCGACGACCTTCCGGATCTCCCCGTTTTGCAGCGCGTGGGACTCGCGGTCGCGGTTGCCAACGCTGCCCCGGAAGTGAAGCGGGCGGCGCATTTCGTTACTACCCGTTCGGGCGGCGAGGGCGCGGTTCGCGAAGTGATCGAGCTGATCGTCAAGGCGCAAGGGAAATGGGCTGCCGCATCCCGAGACGCCAAAGCATAATAGTACCTTCGTACTACCACTTCAGTGTCAATCTACCGCAACTCTATTCCCGCTTCCGTGTTTGGTATGGTGCTGGCCGGAATTTTTGCCCGGTCTTCGGGGCCCGGCGCATTGATATCTGGCTTTGGTCTATACAAACGAGTGGAGACCACCGAGTCTTCGCAGGAGACAAAAAATGAATTCCAGATTATCCCGTATTTTTTTGGGGCTAGTGATGGCAGCGATGCCTCTATTCTCGGTCGCATGTGGTTCCAGCTCAACCGCAGGTCTCGGTTTGAATGGAGGCGGAACGCAAACTGGAAGCATGAACATGATGGTCAGCGATGCCTCCACGGAAGACTGGGCCAACATAGGCGTGAAGATCCTGAGCATTTCTCTTGTCCCGCAAGGTGGAGGCAGTCCCGTTAATGTGTTTACGGCCGGAAGTTCCGTGCCAACCATCAATTTGGTCGAGCTCGATCAACTCGGTGAACTTCTCGGGACTCTCTCCGTGCCGGCCGGCACGTACACGGGCGCGATTCTCACGATCAGCGCGAATCAGGGAGATGTCACATTGGTAGTGGCCGCAGATCCGGAGACCGGGTTCGCGGGGGCGGCGGGAGCAACCATTCCGCCGAGCCAGATTCAGATCCAGGGCGCGACCGGCGGCGCCGGGAGCAAGACAGTCCCGGTCAATGTGAATTTTGATTCCCCACTGGTCGTGTCTGCGAATCAAACGAGTTCTGTGGACGTGGAATTCGATCTTGCCCATCCGGCGTTTCTGGTGGGCCATGTCCCGCCTGCTTCAGGAGGACAAACCATTTGGGCGGTGAACTTCAATAAAGGCCCCGTGCGCCATCACCCCATCTGGAACATCACGCGGCTGATACTTCGTGACACGTACGGCACCGTGACCGGTGTTTCTTCCGATGACAGCTCCATCACGATCACAAAGGATTTCCCGGTTGAGCCGCCGACAAATCCGGAAACCGCCATCGCTACGTCCCACTCTCTCACGATTCTCGCGGACGCAACGAATGGCACGATCTTCTATGATGTCGACGCCAAAACGAACGTAACGATCAAAAACTTTTCCACGGTGGCGAATGGCTTGACGGGCCGGTTTGTTCGCGTCGCAGCCCGGTATCAATCGAACGGATCTCTCGTGGCCGTACGCATGTGGGCTGCCAACGCCTTCAACAGTGTTTGGATCAGCCCCGAGGGCCACGTCCTTCATGTCGACACGAACACCGACGTGATCGTGGTGCAAAACGAACTCGGCCTAGGCGTCCCGCTACAGGTGAATAACAACACGGAGTTCTTTTTCCGGACGCCGTGGAACGCCGTGGCTGACTCCACGCCCATCGGCCAGGGAACCGGTTTCCTGGCGAACAAAGATCTGGTGCGCGGATTTAAAATCCACGCCAGCGTTGTGGATCCTCTGGCGTCACCGCTTGTGGCCCAGACGATTGACATCGAAATCGCCAAGTATGACGGCAGGATCTCCGCCGTAAATGCGAACAATTTCACTTATACTCGCAAATTCAATACGCCCATTGACGACTACACATTCGCGCTCCCTTACATTTCCGGCAGCACCCCGAATGGTTCCAATCCTTCCACCGGCGCCGCGATTACCGGGTTCAAGTGGTGGAGTTTCACTTTTCCGACCATCGTTGACAGCGGATCGAACGCAATCCCGGATTTCGAGGCCGCGACGAATGGCACGGTGAACTTCGGCGGCACCGCGGGCGCGTATCCGGCCTGGGGTGAAAGCTTTGCACGATGGAACGATCCCATCCAAGCGAATGCCTGGGCTGTGCCGTGGACCGTGCTGATGCCCACCACTGTGCCCCTGGGAACAGCAGCCACTTCTTACTCTAACGGAGTCTTCACGATGTCCGAGACCGGCGGCGTCACTGCGGTGCCGGTAGACCTAAGCACTACCTCGGGTTCAGGGACACTGGTGTACCAGGTGGATCGAACCAACGGCATCGTAACGGTCAGCGCTGTCGATATCACGACCAGCGCCGGTCAAACTACAATCACGAACAACCTCATTGCCGGGACCCTCGTTAAGGTCTTCGGTGTCCCGCAGGCAAATGCCACGATCAAAGCGTATGTGGTCATCTACTTCACGGGAACTATACCGGCTATGACAGCGGTCGATTAAGCGTCCGACTTTTTCTGGATGTCTTGATCGGATTCGATCGAAGCAGTTGAATAATGGGACGCCAGTCGTGGCGTCCCATTATTTTTTATTGACGGGCCTTTCCGTCGCGCTTGAGACTAGCTCGTCGCCTCATGCATAAGCCAACACGACGGCTCCGGTAAAAATGAGGACGCCTCCCACCCAGTGATGCCACGTCACCCGTTCGTGGAGAAAAATTGCGGCCAGCACGATGGCGATGACGACGCTGAGTTTGTCCACCGGGGCGACCTGCGAAGCTTCGCCCAACTGCAATGCACGGAAATAACACAGCCAGGACAGGCTGGTGGCGATCCCCGATAGAATCAGAAAAATCCAGGTGCGCTTGCCAATAGCCGAAAACGGCTGGTTCTTGGTTACAAACGCCACCGCCCAGGCAAAAACCAGAATGACCACCGTGCGGATCGCCGTCGCCATGTTCGAGTCAATTTGCTGGACGCCGACCTTGGCAAGTACCGCGGTCAGCCCCGCGAAAAATGCGGAGAGTAACGCCCATAGAAACCAATTCATGTGGTCTCCTCAACTGCTACGCCGCATACCGAAGCGCGGAAGAATTGTACGGCAACGGTAGGACAGGCTTCACAGGCTGCGGAAAAACTCAAATTTTGTCATTCCGAGGCGCGCTGCGCGCCGAGGAATCTCTCTTTCCTGGGTTTAAAGCAAAGAGAGATTCCTCACTTCGTTCGGAATGACAAAATAAATCACTTTTTCCGCATCCTGTTCAGCCTGTCTGCTTTTTTGTGGAAAGAGAAAGTCGAAACCAGACAGGCTGAAGCCTATCCTACTTAGCGAATGCCCGGAGTGTTCACGCGAATCTTGTAAACGCCTGTGCGGGCCGCGACGTAGAGCGTCTTATTGTCATGGTCGCCAAAGCAGACGTTGGCGACAAATTCCGGCGTCAAGATTGTGCCCAGATGTTTGCCTTCCGGAGAAATAATCCAAATTCCGCGCGGACCGGACTCATAGACGTTCCCCTTCGTGTCCACCTTCATGCCGTCCGTGATTCCGCCGGCCGGATCTGAACCCATATCGATGAATATCCGGCTGTTCGTGAGCGTATCGTCGGGCTGCACATCATAGCGGCGGACGTACTTATTCTGGCTTCCATTCGCGTACAAGTATTTTTCGTCGGGCGAAAATGCGAGACCGTTCGGAGTTGGAATATCCTTGATGGCCAGCGTGACCTTGCCGTCCTTCCACATGAAAATTCCGGCAAAATCCAATTCCTTCCTGGGATCCTGATCCTTGCCTCGCAGCCCGCCGAAGCCATCGGTAAAGTAAATTGCTCCGTCCTTCTTCACGACGAGGTCGTTGGTTCCGCCAAACCGTTTGCCTTCGTAACGATCGGCCAGGATGGTGCGCTTGCCGTCCTTTTCGATCCGGTCGATCGAGCGCCCGCTCCAGGTGGCGATCAGCAATCTGCCCTGGCGGTCCAGCGCCAGGCCGTTCGATCCGATCATGAAGAAAACGTCTTTTCGATTGGCGTCCGGTTGCGGCATGCCAACGCGCCAGATGTCGTACCCGGTGTAACCGCTGTGATCGAGGTAGAGGGAAACTTTTCCCTCCGGCGTGAGCTTATAAATCACGTTCGCATACATGTCGCTTAAGAGCAGGTAGCCGCTGTTGCCCTGGTCGACCCACACGATTCCTTCGGTGAATCCGAAATCGCCCTTCACGAGTTCCAGTTTGGCGTCGGGAGAGATGAGCGCGTCGAGGGAGGGGTCCAGTTTGACGACCGATTTGTCGGCGGGCGTCTGCGCCCGCAAAGAGCCGAACGCGAACCATGCCAGGAACAAAGCAAGCAGCAGCGATTTTTTCACGTTTTCCTCACCCGAGCAGAAATGTACAACATCAGCGTGCGCGGTGCGAATTCTTTAGCTTGCGCGTAATAAGAAGTCAAGAAGTTTTGGCCGTGAAGTAAGCCGGATGAAGAAAACGCGGCTTTGCGGTATTGGAAACGTAGCACAGCCACTCTTGGCTGCGCGGGTAATGCGATCGATGATGGTGCATGGATATGCGGGAGTAGCAGAAAACCGCACAGCCAAGAGTGGCTGTGCTACTAAAATCTTGGGACGCGCAGGACAATTGTCATCTGTGTAGGACTCTTCGACCTGCGGAGCACGTACCAGCAGGGAGTATACCCGTAGTGAGGAAACAGGGAGTGTACGCAGGGCTCCGATTCCATGGGCGATTGCGCGTCCAATTCGTAATCAACTTTGTTGCCTTTCTGCGGAATTGCGAGAAGGTGGGGGTAGGTCACAACATCGAACGGATCGCCCGGTTTTTGCGCGCTCATCCGGCGGCGAACCGAAGCATAGTCGTAACCGTATGCCATGGCGATCAGCATAAGGAGTGCGTAGAGAATCCGAATCGAGTGTGTGCGCATAAGATGGACTCAACTAGTATAGCCGCAAATTTTTGCGGCAGTCCGCTTCTTAATCGGTATTTCTTGCCAGTAATGCTTCGAGCTCTTAGCTTGGCAGGGCGGCCATGCTGAAAGGACCGGTGACTTCATGGGTTTAGTGGCGCGGGCTTCAGCCTGCGGGGGTTCATCCTTGCAAGGACCAAACCTAGCAGGCCGAAGCCTGCGCCACTGCCCCTGCGGGGACACATTGGGTTTGCATTCAACGACCGTAGAGAAGTTGCGCAAGCGGCTTATGAGATAAAAAGCAAGAGCCCCGCGACGATTCGTCGCGGGGCTCTTGTCCCACCATCGGGAGGAGTCCGATGGTGGGAGTGTCTTCTGTGATTACTCGGCAAGGAAGAGCGTCGAGCCTTTACGGTTCACCAGGAGCAACGGATTGTTGCCGGCCTTGCGGACCGCTTCCTCGAGTTGCGCGACGGTCTTTACGGGTTGATGGTTCACTTCCTGAATGACGTCGCCGCGCTGCAGACCCGCCGACGCGAGTGGGCTCGACGGGCTGATGTCCGTGACGACCACTCCGGTGGTTGCCGCGGGCAATCCCAACTGTCTCGCCGATTGCGCGTCGAGATTTTCCACGGTCACTCCGTCAAGTGCCTGATCGGACGACCCTTCCTCGGTTTTGGCCTGTTCCTTGTCGGTTGGCAATTCGCCGAGCTTGACGGTTACGTCAGTCGGAGTGCCGTTCCGCAAAAGTTTCAGGTTCACGGTCGCGGTAGGATCCATCATCGAGATGGTATTCCGCAATTGGCGGCTGTCTTCCATTGGTTTTCCGTTGACTTCCAGAATCACGTCGCCTCTCTGGACGCCGCTCTTCTGAGCCGGACCGGTCGGGCTGACGTCGCCCACGAGAACTCCCTTCATGTCCTTCAAGTTCATCGCTTTGGAAATGCCCGGCGTAATGTCTTGGACCATGATGCCGAGGTACGCGCGGTTGACCTTGCCGTGATCGAGAATTTGACCCATCACGCTGCGCGCCATATTGATGGGAATGGCAAATCCGATGCCCTCATTGCCGCCCGACCCGTGCGAAAGGATGGCGGTGTTGATTCCGACCAGTTCGCCGCGATCGTTCACCAGCGCGCCGCCGGAATTGCCCGGGTTAATCGGCGCATCGGTCTGGATAAAATCCTCGTAATCTTCGATCCCCAGATTTCCGCGGTTCATGGCGCTGATAATTCCCATGGTGACGGTCTGCCCGACGCCAAACGGATCTCCGATCGCCAGAGCATAGTCGCCCACTTGCACTTTGGAGGAATCACCAATAGTGATGGCGGGGAATCCGCTTCCTTCGACCTTCAACACCGCAATGTCCGTCTTGGGATCGGTTCCCACGACCGTGGCTTTCAATTGGCGTTTGTCGGCAAGCGTGACGCGTACGTCCGTGGCGCCGTCGACGACGTGGTTGTTCGTCAAGATGTAGCCGTCAGGGCTCACGATGACGCCCGACCCGAGGCTGTCTTCGCGTTGGTCGCGCTGCTTTGGCGCGCGATTTTCAGAATTGGGGCCGAACTGTTGCCCAAAGAACTGCTGGAAAAACGGGGGCATTCCATCCGGCATGTCAAACTGTTCCTGCTCGGACGCTTTGACGACCTTGGACGTGGAAATATTCACGACGTCCGGCAATACCCCTTTCACCACGGGAGCAAAACCAGCCCTGCTGGGCCCTTCGGCCGGGTCGGCCAGCTTCATGGAAATATGCACGCCAGGCGTAAAAAACTTCTGGCTGGCGCGGGCCACGCCCCAACCGGCCATTCCCAGCAAAAGAATCATTGCGCCGGCAAGAATTTTCGATTTTCCCCCAAACCTCTGCAAATTCATGGGTTTCTCCTTATCCGCATTCCGACATTTCAAGTACCTGGCTAGGCGGTGCCAGTTTGTGCTCCCTCTATAAGACGGATGACAATGCCGTGGGTTAGCGTTCAGGAAGGAGGGCCCTGTGGATAAGGATGCCGCGTCGCGCTCACAGGGCGCGGCCTGCGGCCGCGCCCGAAGCCCAGGCCCATTGGAAATTGAATCCGCCCAGGTGCCCCGTGACATCGACCACTTCGCCGATGAAAAACAATCCTGGCAAACGCCGGCTTTCCATTGTCTTGCTCGATAATTCCTCGGTGTCCACGCCGCCCACAGTGACTTCGGCTTTTTCGTAGCCTTCCGTGCCCACGGGCTCGACAACCCATTCATGCACCTGACGTTCCAGCTCTTCTAGTGCCCGGTTGGTCCAAGCCTGCGGCGCGTGCAAGTCCAGCCAGCGTGTGGCGAGCCGCTTCGGAAGAATTCCCTGGAGAGCAGATCGCGCGGCGGCCATATTTCTTTCTTTGGCTTCGCGAATTGCGAGAGTGACGTCACGGCCGGGCGCCAGGTCGATTCGGATCGAGGAATGCTCTCGCCAATACGTGGAAATCTGCAGGATTGCCGGTCCGCTCAACCCTCGATGCGTGATCAACATTTTTTCCCGGAAAGACGAATGGTTCGTGGAAACCTCGACTTCCGCGGAGACTCCGGCCAAATCGCAATATTGCGTGCGGTCTCTTGCCCCCAGCACGAGCGGCACGAGCGCGGGCCTGGTTTCACGGATATTCATCCCGAATTGGCGGGCGATGTCATACCCCAGCGAGGTCGCGCCCAGTTTTGGTATCGAAAGTCCGCCTGTCGCTACGACCAGGACTGGCGCATGAAAATCGCCTGAATTTGTGCAAATGATGAATCCGTCCGCGCGGCGAATCTCCTGAATTTCGCTGTTTAGAATAATTTGTACTCCTGCAGCCTGGCACTCGGTTTCGAGCATTTCCACAATATCTTGCGCGGAACGGTCGCAGAAAAGCTGGCCGAGCGTCTTCTCGTGATACGGAATGTGGTGTTTTTCAACCAGCGCGATGAAGTCCGAAGGTTCGTACCGGGCCAAAGCGGATTTCGCAAAGTGGGGGTTCGCGGAACAGAAGTGTTCCGGCCGGCAATGGAGGTTTGTGAAATTGCAACGGCCTCCGCCGGAGATAAGGATCTTTTGGCCCGCGCGATTGGCGCGTTCCAGGACTGCGACGCGCCGGCCGCGTTTGCCCGCCTCGATCGCGCACATCAGCCCGGCGGCTCCGGCGCCCAGAATTACCGCATCAAATTTGTGGACCATGATAGGGAAGCTTGTACGGCCAAGCCCGCCGCCAAACGATTATTGCATTCTTTGGTTGGCATTGGACTGGGGTCGCTATCGTAATGCTATTCTCGAATTCCAAACATTTGCTATATCGCGGATAGATTTTGTCGATTGGACTTCCCAAGAACCGGGAGTGACAGTAGACACTAAATATTTGCGAACGGAAAGCGTGTGTGAATTAAGGGGACCCTGATGGCGCAACCGAGTGTGGGACCGCAGCGGAACGAAGATGAAGTTCCGGCCGCGATGCAAACCTCAGAGCTAAGGCACTCCAGCTATGTATTGACACTGGAAGAGATCGGCAATCTTGCAGAAGAGGGCGGCAAGCCGGCGGAAACCCTCATGAACGTGGTCGCCCTGATCGGCAAACGTTTCAAGACGGAAGTTTGCTCCGCCTACTTGCTCGAGCCGGACCGGACCAATCTCATACTAGCTGCGACGGTCGGACTACGCCCGCAATGCGTCGGCACTTTGCGGATGGCGTTGCACGAAGGGCTCGCAGGCCTGGTTGCCGAACAGGTGCAACCGGTCGCCGTCGAGCAGGTCAAGAATCATCCCCGCTTCAAATATTTCAGCGAGGCGGGCGAGGAGGCTTACCAGTCTTTTCTCGGAGTGCCTCTCATCGATGGCGGGGTTCTGCAAGGCGTTCTCGTCGTGCAAACGATCGATGCGCGCGTTTTTAACGACGACGAAATCAAGATGCTTTCCGAGGCAGCCACGCAGCTCGCTCCGGTGGTGAGCGAGGCGCGTACGCTGGATCGCTTTGTTGCTCCCTTGCAGGAGCGCCTGTGGTCCTTGGCGCGCAACTTGTGGTGGAGCTGGGACAACGATTCCACGAGCTTGTTCCGCGATCTGGACCCTCTGCGTTGGACGCAACTCAATCACAATCCAATCTCCCTGCTCTCTGAAATCCCACTTGCCGGGCTCGAGCGCCGTGCACAAGAACTGGTCCTGCATAGCCGGGTCAATTACGCCTATCGCCGCAAGCGCGAGTACCTCGACGCGGATCGGACGTGGGGCGCGCGGCATGCCGGCATTTTGCGGCCGCGCCCGGTTGCCTATTTCTCCGCCGAATTCGGCTTGCATGAGTCACTCCCCGTGTATTCCGGCGGCCTTGGTGTCCTTGCGGGGGACCACATCAAGAGCGCATCCGATCTGGGCCTTCCGCTGGTGGGCGTCGGCTTGTTCTACGGGCAGGGTTATTTCAGGCAACGTTTGGACAAGAACGGCTGGCAGCAGGAAGAGTACCTTCAGACGGACGTCAGCCAAATGCCCATGGAGCCGGCCATTGGGACTAAAGGCGAACCTGTCACCGTGCAAATTGAGACGCGGAGCGGTTCGATCCGCGCCAAGGTATGGCGTTTTAAGGTTGGGCGCTGCGCCTTGCTCTTGCTCGATTCGAATGTCGAAGGAAACGCACCCGAAGATCGGGAACTCACCTCGCGGCTCTATGGCGGCGATGACCGCTTTCGAATCCGCCAGGAATTGCTGCTGGGCGTGGGCGGTTTCCGCGCCCTGAAGGCGATGGGCATCACGCCAAGCGTTCTGCACCTGAACGAAGGGCATAGCGGGTTTGCCGTCCTCGAAGCGATTCGAAGCCGCATGGAGGAGGAAGGCCTGGATTTCAACCGTGCCGTTCCTCGCGTCTCCCGCGAAGTCGTTTTTACGACCCATACTCCTGTTCCCGCCGGTCATGACCGTTTCCACGCAGGTCTGATCGAGGAGCATTTAGGGCCTCTGCGAGATTCCCTGGGTATTTCCCACGACTGGCTGATGTCACTTGGGCGCGAGAATCCAGACAACTCCAATGAAAGTTTCTGCATGACCGTGCTGGGTCTGAAACTTGCGCGGCGCGCCAATGCCGTGTCGGCCTTGCACGGCGAAGTGTCCCGTGCGATGTGGACGCCGCTCTATCCTGGGAAATCGGAAGAGACAGTCCCGATCCGTCATATTACAAATGGCGTGCACGTTCCCACGTGGCTCGCGCCGCAAATGTTCCGTCTCTACGATCGCCACCTCGGGACCGGCTGGGCCGAACATAGCGGCGAACCGCAGATTTGGGAGGGCATCGAGAGCGTCGATGACGCAGAACTCTGGGAAACGCACCTCAGCTTGAAAACACGCCTGATTGAATTTGCTCGCCTGCGGGCGGCGGAACAAGCGGAACGCCGCGGGGAACCGGCTAAGACCTTGCAAAGCCTCGGGAAGGTTTTGAGCCCCGATGCGCTGACCATTGGATTTGCGCGCCGCTTCGCCACTTACAAGAGAGCCAATTTGGTCCTGGCCGATATGGAAATGCTGGCCTCGATGGTGAATGATCCCAAGCGTCCGGTGCAGTTCGTTTTCGCGGGGAAAGCGCATCCCCACGACACTCCTGGCAAACAGGTTTTGCAGCAAATCGCGGATTTGATGCGCAATAAGCGGTTTGCGAATAAATTCGTTTTCATCGAAGACTACGACATCAATGTTGGCCGCCATCTCGTGCAGGGCGTCGATGTGTGGCTGAACAATCCCCGCAGGCCGCTCGAAGCCTCGGGCACCAGCGGCCAGAAAGTCGTCTTGAATGGCGGCCTCAACCTTTCTGTTCTGGACGGCTGGTGGGCAGAGGCGTACGACGGACTGAATGGCTTCGCGATTGGAACCGGCCGGACACACACGAACATGGACGTGCACGATCAACGCGATGGGGAGAACCTGTACCGCGTTCTTCGCGAGGAAGTCATTCCCCTTTTCTATCACCGCGATCGTGATGGCTTGCCGCGCGGATGGATCAAACGAATGAAGCGGACCATCCGGACTCTCGGCTGGCGGTTCAACGCCAACCGCATGGTGATGGATTACACGTTGAAATGTTACATCCCGGCCGCAGGCGGCGCGTCGAGCGACATGCGAGCCGCAAGTTGAATTAAGTAGAACAGGCTTCACAGACTGCGGAAAAAGTGATTTATTTTGTCATTCCGAACGAAGTGAGGAATCTCTCTTTGGTTTAAATGTAAGAAAAGAGAGATTCCTCGGCGCGAAGCGCGCCTCGGAATGACAAAAAAGTTGAGTTTTTCCGCAGCCTGTTCAGCCTGTTGGTTTCTTCCGCACCGAAGCGAACCGTAAACCCGATAGTCCTGCTGCGGCGGGACTGTCCTACCCGGATCGCGAATCGCGTGTTGGGCGTCCCTCGTATCGGTCTCCCCCACCTGAAGCCAGATTATTTCTAAATAGGGCCGCTCCTGATATGATGGCGCCCATCGTTCGACTTCCAAATGGTTAAGCAGGCAATCGGTGGGAGGCGCTTCATGAAGAGGAAGCTGCTTGTTGTCCTGGCTGCGGCCGGGAGCCTTTTGATGTTTTCGGGCTCCGCGATGGCGCACCACGGCGTAGCCGGATATGACATGACCAAGACGATCACTCTGCATGGGACTGTGACGAAATTCGATTGGAGCAATCCCCACGTTGTCGTTTTTGTGGACGCGAAAAATGACAGCGGGGAAATGCAGCATTGGACGATCGAGTTTGCCTCCCCGGTTCATATGGTGCGTGCCGGTTGGAACAAGAATGCTATGAAGGCGGGAGACGACATCACCATCGACACCCATCCCTCGCGAAATGGCGCACCCATCGGAATCTCCAGCACCATAACGTTCATTCTCAAAGTCGTTGTCAACGGCCAGGCGCTTCCTGGCCGGTCCGAGTGAGGCAGCCTGTTTAGGCGGGGCACGGCGCACGCGCGAGACGTTATCGAAATTAGTGCCCAGATCGTGATCTGGCGGGCTGTCCGCCGCAGCGGACCTGCACCCGGGAGGAAACTCAAAATGCGAATTCGCATAGTGGTGTTGGCCATTGCGTTTCTGACGGAGCTGGCTTTCTCTTCAGTCTTGCCGGCCCAATCCGCCCCGGGCTCGGCTGGCGCAATGGCTAAGCAGCCCGGCCTAATGTCCGGCGGCATACCGGACCTATCCGGCATCTGGGACCCGGACTTCAAAGGGCCCGGCGGCATAAGACTGAACACTTGGGACTCCTCGGACCCATTCGCCGCGCACCCAGAACAGGCTCCCATGACGCCTTGGGCGGCGGAGAAATTTAAGGATGTGCGACCTCCGTTTGGGGCCAGGCAAACTTTCAATGATACGAATGATCCGGTGCAGAGGTACTGCGATCCGCCAGGCGTTCCGCGCATTTATATGTATCCCTGGGAAATTAAATTTATTCAAACACCCAAAGCCGTCTACATCCTGTACGAGTACACGAAGGTCTGGCGAGAAATAGACATGGATCGCGACCATCCAAAAGATCCGGATAGCTCCTGGATGGGTGATTCGATCGGAAAGTACGAAGGCGACACTTTTGTAATCGACACGATCGGCTTCAACGACAAGACCTGGCTGGATCAAGCGGGGCATCCGCACAGCGACGCACTTCACGTCATCGAGCGCTTCCGCCGGTTGGATCACGAAAGACTGGAGCTCTCCGTTACGATCGACGATCCAAAGGCCTACACGAAAACCTTCTCAGCAGCGAAAGTGTATAAGCTGACGACCGCGCCCATGGGAGAGACACTCTGCGCCTATTCCGAAATGAAGGAGTTTCAGGAAAATGTCGTGGACAAGACTCAAACGCCGCCTGGCAAGTAGCCACCATCGGCGCCGACCGTCGAATGCGCAAGATTCGCGCAAGAGCGTGACAGGCTTGCGCCCCAGCGAGTTCACATAATCTCCCTGCGTCAGAGCCCCCCTCGGGTTGGTGATCCACATCACTTGCGAGTGTTCCCTTGATCACATCAATGCGAGACACATGGCGTTATCTTAAATTTGGTTAAATGAGACAGCAAAAGGAGGGCGTCATGGTCAGCCAAGACTATCTCTTCATG
Source organism: uncultured Acidobacteriota bacterium (assembly GCA_963833595.1). GTDB lineage: Bacteria > Acidobacteriota > Terriglobia > Acidiferrales > UBA7541 > Palsa-360. The sequence goes on from CAWHYM010000007.1 coordinate 107,435, forward strand.
TTGTTGCTGATGCTGATCCTCCTGTTTTTTACCCATTGGGGAGGCATGCACCACTTTCGGCATTGAGACGCAGTGAATGAATGTTTTAACATCGGGAGCGCTTAAACGCGAAAAGTTCCGCGTGAGGTTGTCTTTCTTGCTGGCGTGCATTCCTGTTGCCCGTGGTATCGTTGTGATCGCGTGGTGCGGTTGCCATGAGGGGGGCGGGATGAGTACTAGTTTGCGATCTCTGACGATATGGGCGCTCGGCATACTCTTGCTCTCTGGTACGGCTGCCGCAGCCCAAACGAAGCCCGCAGCCCAGAAACAGTACGAACAGTTGATTTATTCAGTGAGAGGTCCGGACCTCTTCCGTGCGCACTGCGCGGCCTGCCACGGTCCCGACGGCAAAGGCGGCGGTCCGGTTGCGGTGGCCTTGAAGACGAAGCCTGCCAATCTAACCATCCTGGCGAAGAGCAACGGCGGAAAATTCCCCGCGGAACGAGTCCAAAAGTTCATTTCCGGCGACGACCCCTCGTTGCCGTCCCATGGCTCACGCGAGATGCCTGTCTGGGGCCCGATCTTCCACCAGATCGAAGAAGACCAGGATTTCGGCAACGTCCGTTTGCAGAACTTGATCAAATACTTAGAGACAATCCAGCAGAAGTAGCCATCTGCCAATTCCGCCTCTTCCTTCGTGACATTTCAGGATGTTGCTCTTCTAGCGCAGAAATAATGTAGACGTCCTCATTCAGTTTACAATGATCGTATGCAGCGAAAGGTCTTCTGGACGACGTTTGGCGTATTGGGCCTGGTGGCCGATCTAGCCTTGCCCTTTTGGTGGGCGATGGGTGCGACCATCCCTCTTGCCTGGCTGAGCTGGTGGGTAGCGTATCGCAGCGACTGGTTCTAGCGCGGATTTGAAAGAACGTGGCCGAAAATAGATTTTGGGCCCGGAACAACCAGCTTCCCCGGGGCTGAAGACCCGAACTACAACAGATTGCTGATGGATGTAGCTTCATCGAGACGTGCTGGACGTCACGGCTGCTGTAGCCCGCCTCTTTAGAGGCGGGGCTTTTCTGGCACGTTTTGCGCCTGCCACGTCTTCACGCTACACTGCTCACGGGAGAAAACCGAGTCATTTGCCTCCGATCATCGCTGCACAAGGACTTTCCAAAAGATACGGCGCCGAACCGCTCTTCCAGAATATTTCGTTCACGGTTTCCGAAGGCGAGCGGATTGGCCTGATTGGCCCGAATGGTTCGGGCAAATCGACTCTGCTCGAAATTCTGTACGGCCGCGTGCCGCCGGATACCGGAGAAGTGGCGATTCGCAAGCGCACGCGGCTCGCCAGCGTCGCGCAAAATTCGGAATTTCCGCCGGACGCGACTATCCGGTCTGTGATCGCAGGCGCCCTCAATCGCGCGGAAGTGCCGGAGAAAGAGCGGGCTTCGCGCGTCGCCGAACCGCTGGGCCGCGCCGGTTTCACGGACCTGGATACGCCCACGGCGGCGCTATCGGGCGGCTGGCGCAAGCGGCTGGCGATTGTCGAAGGCCTCGTGCAAGCGCCGGATGTTCTGCTGCTTGACGAGCCGACCAATCACTTGGACCTTGCCGGAATCCAATGGCTCGAAACGCTCCTGCAAAACGCGCCTTTCGCGTGCGTCGTGGTCAGCCACGACCGCTACTTTCTTGAAAACGTTGCCACCGCGGTGGTCGAGCTGGCTCGCTCGTATGAGAACGGATTTCTGCGCGTCAGCGGAAACTACAGCACGTTTCTGGAAGCGAAAGAAGAATATCTTCACGCGCAGCGCAAGCGGCAGGAAGCGCTCGAAAACCTGGTGCATACGGAAATCGAATGGCTGCGCCGCGGCCCCAAGGCCAGAACGACAAAATCGAAAGCGCGCATCGATACGGCTCAAGAATTGATCGGCGAATTGGCGGACCTCAACGCCAGAACCCGCTCTTCCTCCGCCAAAATCGATTTTTCCGCGACGGACCGGCAAACCAAGCGCCTGATCACACTGGACGACGTGACGTACGGCATTGGCGGCCGCACCTTATTCGCTGGAATCCATTTCACCGTTACTTCAGGAATGCGAGTGGGGCTCGTGGGCCCGAACGGGAGCGGCAAGACCACTCTGCTTCGTCTGCTGCGCGGCGACATCCAGCCCACGCGCGGAGAAATTCGCAGGGCCGATTCGTTGCGCATCGTGTATTTCGATCAGAATCGCGAGCTTGATCCGGATATCAGTTTACGCCGTGCGCTCGCGCCGGACAGCGACTCCGTGATTTATCAGGACCGTGTGATTCACGTCGCCGCCTGGGCCGCGAAATTTCTCTTCGATCCCGAACATCTGAGCCAGCCCGTCGGCAAACTCTCCGGCGGCGAGCGGGCGCGCGTCTTAATCGCGCAGCTCATGCTGCAGCCGGCGGACGTGCTGTTGCTGGACGAGCCGACCAACGATCTCGACATTCCCACGCTGGAAATTCTGGAAGAAAGCCTTCTCGAATATCGCGGCGCGCTCGTGCTCGTCACGCACGATCGTTTCATGCTCGATCGCGTATCGACCATCGTGCTGGGTCTTGACGGCCTGGGCGGCGCGGAACGCTTTGCCGATTACTCGCAGTGGGAAGTGTGGCAACGCTCGCAACAAAGAGGAACTACGAACTTGTCGAGCGGGACCAAGCGTTCGCTTGCGGCAGGAGAAGCGCAGTCCGCAATCGCGAAGAAGAAGCTTTCCTATCTGGAAGTTCGCGAACTGGAAACGATCGAAGAGCGCATCGCCGAGGCGGACAGGAATCTTGAGGCGAGGCGAGCCGCATTGGAAGATCCCGCCGTCACGGGCGATCCCCCGCGCCTGAAGGCGGCATGCATCGAAATGGATGAGGCGCAGAACACTCTGGATCGTCTGTACGAGCGGTGGGGCGAACTGGAAAAAAAGAAGGGCGGCGCCTGTTAACCACCTCTCGTGTAGGACGCTGAAAGACCAATTCAGAGTATTCTGACGTAAGGAGCAGCCATGCCAAAACAGCAGAAGAACATTTTGGTCATCGACGTCGGCGGAACGCACATAAAAGTGCTCGCCACTGGGCAAAAGGAGCCGGTCAAGATTCCTTCCGGACCGAAGATGACGGCCCAAAAAATGGTGAAGGAAGTGCGGGACGCGACGAAAGATTGGAACTATTCCGTCGTCTCAATTGGGTATCCCGCCCCGGTCGTTCACGGGCATCCGTTGAGCGAGCCGCACAATCTCGGAGGCGGCTGGGTCGGATTCGATTTTCGGAAAGCGTTCGGACGGCCCGTGAAGATGGTGAATGACGCCGCCATGCAAGCGCTCGGCATCTATCGAGGGGGAAGGATGCTTTTCCTGGGACTGGGCACCGGCCTGGGTTCGGCCATGATCGTGGACGGAATTCTCGAGCCGATGGAGGTGGCCCATCTGCCGTACAAGAAGGGACGCACCTTCGAGGACTACCTCGGTATCCGTGGATTGAAGCGCCTGGGAAAAAAGAAGTGGCGGCGCCGCGTGGCAAGTATTGCGGAACAACTCAAGAATGCGCTCGAAGCGGATTACGTGGTCCTCGGCGGCGGAAATGCAAAGCTGCTGAAAACATTGCCGCCGGGCTGCCGTTTGGGTGACAATTCGACCGCATTCACGGGAGGGTTTCGCCTGTGGGACGAGCCGGAAGAAAAATCAAAATGGAATCGGCTGCGCGACCCGGAAGCGGCCAGGAAAACCGGCTAAACTTGTTCGAGTTTTGACCGATGATTCCTTTCGGAGTCATCGTATGCCCGAATTAAACGACCCGGAAATCTATCAAACTGTCCTCGATGGTCTTCAAACGGGTGTTTACCTCGTTGACCGGAACCGGCGAATCCGCTTTTGGAACGAAGGCGCGGAACAGATTACCGGATATCTGCGGCAGGACGTCGTCGGACGCTTCCTGCGCGACCACTTGCTGGCCACTGGGGACAAAGCAAAAGACATCGATTCGGATCCGGACGATCCCATTAATCTCGCCTTTCGGGACGGAAAACCCTCGACTACGGATGTATCCATCCTCCACAAGCAAGGATACCGGGTTCCCGTCGTTCTTCGAACCTTGCCCATTCGTAATAGCCGAGGCGCGGTGGTCGGAGCCGCGGAGAGTTTTGAAAAGAATCGTTCGGCCTCGGATTGGACTCGAAGGCGGTCCGCTTTTGCCGATTTTGGCTGCCTGGACGCGGTGACCGGTGTTGCGGCGCGGAATTTCATGGAAACACAACTTCGCGAGCACCTGATTACCTTCGCCGAACACAATATTCCCTTCGGCATACTCCTGGTCCAAATCGATCATTTGGATCAGTTCCGGGCGAGCCGAGGCCCGGGTGTGGTGCCCACAATTCTACGCATTATTGCGCAATCGATGGAGAACTGTCTGCGCCCGACCGATCTGGTTGGGTGCTGGGGCGAAAATCAATTTATCACAATTCTATTGGGGTGCAGGGAATCCGAGGTGGCCCTGGTTGGGGAACGGATCAGAAGAATGATTGGCCAGGCGGAGATTGAGTGGTGGGGCGACAAGTTCTCCGTCACAAGTCCCGTGGGCGGCGCTGGCTGCCGTCATGGGGACACCGTTGAGCTTCTTGTGCCGCGGGCGGCAGCGTCTCTTCAGGAAAGTATTGCGAAGGGCGGGAATTGCGTCACCGTTCTCTCCTGACAAGCCAGGAACAATCCGGAGGTTCGAACATCGATGTTTTCTATTATAGGAATCGTGGTGGTTTTTGGCGCCGTGGTCGCCGGGTACCTGATGGAACACGGCAATTTGAAGGTTCTGATGCAGCCCGCGGAATTGATCATCATTCTGGGCGCTGCGATCGGAACCGTCTTAGTTGCCAACCCACTTCACATCCTGGTGAAAATCGGCAGCGGAATCGGCGGAGCTTTTGGGGGGTCGCCCTTTAATAAACAGAGATACTTGGATTCCTTGAAAATGATGTTTGAATTGTTTTCGCGGGCGCGCAAGGACGGTCTGATGTCCCTCGAAGGTGACAGTGACGCACCGGACAAAAGCCAGATTTTTTCCAAATATCCGAACTTTTTGAAGGACCACCACGCGTTGAACTTTGTATGCGATTCGCTGCGCATGGCTGCCAGCGGGGGAATCGAGCCCTTCGACGCCGACCAGATGATGGAACTCGACATGGACGTCCACTACCACGAGGCCATGCTGCCCGTCGCGGCGCTCTCCACCATGGCCGATTCGCTGCCCGGGCTGGGAATCGTGGCGGCCGTCCTTGGCGTCGTCATCACCATGGGTGCGCTGGGCGGACCCCCGGAAGAGATCGGCAAAAAAGTGGCCGCGGCTCTCGTGGGAACGTTCCTCGGAATTCTCCTGTGTTACGGACTGGTCGGTCCGCTGGCCTCAAACATGGGCAAGACCGCCGACGACGAGCATGCCTACTACCACGTCCTTCGCGTGATGCTCGTGGCATTGCTCAAGGGTACCGCGCCGACCGTGGCCGTCGAGATTGGCCGCCGGGCGATCCCCGGGCACGTTCGGCCGACCTTCCAGGAAGCGGAGGCGCACATTAAGGACAAGGGCGGAGCTGGGCAGCCGGAAGCCGCCGCTGCCGCATAGAAGGCTTTGAGAAAAGTTTATGACCTCGAAACCGCCGATCATCGTGATCAAAAAAAAAGGCGCCCATGGAGGCCACCATGGAGGCGCTTGGAAAGTCGCATATGCGGATTTTGTGACCGCGATGATGGCTCTGTTCATCGTCCTGTGGCTGCTGAGCAGCAGTAGACAAGTCCAAGAAGCGGTCGGCGGCTATTTCAGAGATCCCACGGGCACATCCAAAAAAGTCGGCAGCGACATGCAGGGGGCCGGAGAGAGTTTCAGCGTTTCCAAGGACAACATGGCTCAATTGAAGGAAGAACTTCAGAAGACGATACGCCAGGTGCCGAATTTCGACAATTTGAAAAATCATATCGATATGACGATCACCTCCGAAGGACTCCGCATCGAACTTCTGGAGTCCGCGACCAGCACGTTTTTCGACAACGGCAAGCAGGAGCCGAACAAGGATGGCCAGGACATCCTGATAGCGTTGTCCAAGGAGCTTGGCACAATTCCCAATAAAATTGCCGTCGAGGGACACACGGATTCAAAACCGTATTCGGGGAAAGGCAATTATTCAAATTGGGAGCTTTCCGTGGATCGTGCGAATGCGGCCCGAAGGCTCATGCAGCAAAATGGCATTCGGGAAGACCAGATCATGCAGGTCCGCGGCTTTGCCGATCAGCATCTTCGGAAGGCGGATGCGCCCCTCGATCCATCCAACCGGCGTGTCTCTCTGATCGTGCAGTATCTGAATAAAAATAAAGATGACGCCGACGAACCGGCTCCCGGCGGGAGCAAGGAAGAAACCAATCCCGCCCCAGCGGAAGCGCTGAAAACACCGGCCGAGGCTAAGTAAATCTCGCATGCATTAGGGGAAAAGGTATTCGTGAGCGTGCGCTTCCTGAAAAATATCGGATCAATCTTCCACTGGCTTCCACTGGTGCGCCGAACGTGGATTTGGTCCGATCCTGTAACCGGCTCCGCGCACCGTGTGGATTAGCCTCTCAGGCGCGTCCGCGTCAATCTTCTTGCGCAAATATTCCTCCGCGCAAGTGGACAAGCGTAAGGCTGGCCGCCTGGCGCAGGCTATCCAAGTAGCGTTTCAGGAACTCGGGGTATTTCAAACCTCTAGTACGAAGATTCCTATAAACGATGAGGAAGATATCCCATTTGAAAAAGTGCAGGTCGTCGAAAATGTAAAGAAGGACGCAGATTTGAAACAAATCGTGAATCCCATGAAGGGTGTGCTTTCCAGTGCGACCGAGTCGCAGTCGTTGCAGGAGGCCCAGGAAGCGATCCAAAAGGCGCTGGACCCGGAAATTAAACGGCGCGAAGTCGCAATGTCCATGCGCCGGGAGGGGTTAGTTGTCAGCTTGAGAGAGATGGGATTTTTCGATAGCGGGTCGGCCACCATTCGCCCGGGTTCCCTGGATGCGATCTCGCGATTGGCAGGGGTTCTCAAACAGCGGCCGGAATATCTTCGTGTCGAGGGGCACACCGATAATATTCCCATTCACACCGCTCGATTTGCCACGAATTGGGAGCTTTCCACGGCCCGCGCGACGGGACTCATTCAGCTTCTGATTACGAATTACGGGATTCCGCCGAGCCACCTATCGGCCGCGGGGTACGGCGAATTCCATCCCGTCGCCAGTAATGACACCCCCGAGGGCCGCGCCCAAAACCGGCGTCTCGACGTCGTCATTCTGGCGCCCTTTCAGCCCATGGCCCAGTCGCAGGAAAATGTCAAACCGGAAGTCCCCGCGCCTGCAATTGTTCCAAATCCGTCCGCGGCCCACCCGTAACGTGCGCCTGATTCATTCAAGAATTGTGCAACTTGGCCGATGAAGCATTTGAATTTGCATGTCCCCGGATTCGATCGCCGGAAAGGTCCGAATGAGAACGCTTGCGGTTCACCACCCCGGAAAGGTCAAGATGCCGCGTTTGCGCGTTCGAGTGTTGTTAAAAAATTCCCATTTGCCGTCCGCCGCGATCCAGGGAATTGCGGGCTGGATGGCGGGACTGCCGGCCGGCCAATTGCCCGGTGAAGAAGATACCTTGGTCAAAACCTGTTGAAAACGATTGGACGACCCTCATGTCAAATGAAAGCACCCTGCTGAAGGACGATCCGGCTGTCGCAGAAAACCTGGGCGACCCGGCGTGGATTCGCATTCGCGATTTGATCTACCAGGTGTCCGGAATTTACCAGGCGGAGAACAAATTCTATCTTCTCGTCGGCCGGGCTAACCGAAGGATGAAGGTCGTCGGAGCGCGTAGCCCTCGCGAGTATCTGGATTTTCTGACGGCCCGGCCGAATCGCGACTCGGAAATGAGAAACCTGCTCAATGAAATCACCATCGGGGAGACGTGCCTTTTCCGGAGCCTGCCGCAGATTGACGCCCTTCGCAGAGTCGTGATCCCCTCGCTGGCTGAGGCCAAGAAGAAAATGGCGTTCACGAAACTCCGCTTCTGGAGCGCCGGCTGCTCCACGGGCGAAGAGTCGTACACGCTCGCCATGATCCTGCTGGAAGAAACGCAGGCCTTGCTGAAGGGCTGGACATTCGAGGTCATGGCCACGGACCTGAATGACCGGTCGGTCGCTAAGGCGCAGGAAGGGGTCTACAACGATTACGCCGTGCGGAACGTTCCTCCCGAGTTCATGAAAAAATATTTCACAAAGGCCGGATCGGATTTTCGCGTGGCGGATTCGGTGAAAACTCACATCACGTTCTCGCGGCTGAACATGCTGGATGACAGCAAGATGCTCTTCATGCGCGGGCTGGACGTCATCTTTTGCTGCAACGTCCTGATCTATTTTGACGGAAAATCCAAAACTCGAACGATTCAGCATTTCTTCAACGCTCTTTTGCCCAACGGCTATTTCTTTCTCGGCCATTCCGAATCGCTGCATGGGATTAGCGAAAAATTTCGTTTGGTCCACTTCCCCGGCGCCACGGCGTATTGGAAGCCAAGCGAAAACATATCGAAGGCAGGGACTCCATGAAAACCGAAACCATTGACCGTCTGCGTTCGCGAATCGTAAACATTGACGCCATGCCGGCGATCCCCGTAATCTTGCGCCCGTTGTTGCGCTGCTTGGACCAGCCGGTCGAACTGGTCGACATGGATCGCATCGTGGAACTCGTTTCCTATGACAAGTCCATTGCCGCCCAATGTATTCGCATGGCCAATTCCGCCCTGTTCATGCGCAGTACCCCGGCTGAAACGGTCCGCTCGGCCGTGATGAGCCTGGGAATGTGGCGGGTCCGCGATTTGCTCTTTTCGAACTCACTGTCGCAAGTCATTCCCGCCAACCGCTGGGTCGTCGACCCAGCCGTGTTCTGGCGGCATTCCCTCGGTGTCGCGCTCGTCTGCCGCAAGTTCGCGGAAATGATTGATTACCCGGATGCCGAGAAGGCTTATTTGGCGGGATTGCTGCATGATATCGGCGTGCTCGTGAATTGCATGGTTGCTCCGGAGGAATTTCGGGCCGCGTTAGAAAAAGCATCGCGTGAACAAATTCCATTGGATGAAGCCGAGCAATCCACGCTCGGCTTTACGCACAGCGACTCGGGCCGCATCCTTGCCGAGGCCTGGAAAATTCCCGCCGATATCGCCGACGCCATCGAACTCCACCATCAGATCGGAGATTCGGAACGCGGCGGGCCGCTCGTCGCGCTCGTCCATCTCAGCGACTTGCTTTGCCGGATGCGCGATTTGGGCTACGGCTACTACGAACCTCGCCAGGTCGATTTCGCCAATGAGCCGGGGTGGCTGTATCTGGCCATGAAATTTCCTAATATGGCCGAAATTGATTTGGCGCGCTTCACCTTCTCCCTGGATGAATACGCCAAGGAGGTCGGCGATCTCGTGGCCACCGTATTTACATCCTAATTCGCATTTCGAAAGGCTTGCGAAACCGGCAGCCAGTTCCGCGTTGACATCAGCGTTTCCCGGGAATAGATTCGTTTCGTCAAGGCTTGCCGGTCCGATCGGCAGGTCCGGTAGGATTTCCCCCTTCCCGCCGCTGGAGCCACATCGCCAATTTGCCGATAAGGGGATTTGTGTCCTCAAAATCTTCCGCGTTCGAAACGCTACATACTTCCGGCAAAGCCTCGCCGGCTCTAGTAAAAGAGAAGGCGCGCAAAAAACCGCTGGAGCTAGGCGGTACGTCGAAAAACATAGCGCGCCCCGGAACTGCGCCTGACCCGGAACATCGAGCCGCGCAACAAGCCAGCAAAATGGAAGCGATCGGCCAGCTTGCCGGCGGCATTGCCCACGATTTCAATAACCTCCTGACCGTGATTTTGGGGCACAGCGAGTTCTTGCTGAAACGCGACGAGCCGCGCGAGAGTTTACGGCAGCGGGTCGAAGAAATCCGAAAGGCAGCGGAGCGCGGAGCGTGGCTCACCAGTCAGCTCCTGGCGTACAGCCGGAATCAGATTCTTGAGCCGGAAGTCCTCCAAATTAATTCTGTCCTCGAAGACATGGACGGCATTCTGCGTTGCGTGCTCGGCGAGGACATCGCCCTCGACTTGGTCATGGATTCAAATCTGGGCTGGACAAGGGTGGATCGCGGAAAGTTGCAACAAATTGTGCTGAACCTGGCGGGAAATGCGCGCGACGCCATGCCGCAAGGAGGCCGTCTGCGCCTGGAGACGCTCAACGTATCCGTAACCCGGCAAGCTCCGGCGGCGCAGCATTTTGTTGCACCCGGTGAGTACGTCGCCCTCCTGGTGCGGGATACAGGAGTGGGCATGGACGCGGAGACTCAAGCGCGCGTTTTCGAGCCCTTCTTCACCACGAAAGAAAAAGGGAAGGGGACAGGGCTCGGCCTCGCGACCGTCTATGGAATCGTAAAGCAAAGTGGCGGATATATCTGGGCGGAAAGCGAAATCGGCGCAGGAAGCGTGTTCCAAACGCTCTTGCCGCGTGTTGCGCAACCGGCTGCTCCTCATATGGTTCAAGAAGTCCTCGACTTCAGCTCCGGCGGCGAAACCATACTTTTGGTCGAAGACGATCCTGCCGTAAGGCGGATGGCTGCCGAAGCTTTGCTCAGCACCGGCTACCATGTCTTGACGGCGCCTAGCGGCTCGGACGCCCTGCGTATCGCCGCCAAACACGAAGTGCGATTGGACCTGCTCCTTACCGACGTCGTCATGCCCGGTATGACGGGTCCGGAACTCGCCCGTCAATTCATCTCTCAGTTTCCCCGCATTCGAATCCTCTACATGTCCGGATACACGGACGACGCCATCGAAAAGCACGGCGTCCGTGGAAGAACGGTGCGAGTTTTGCAGAAGCCGTTCACGCATGACACTCTTGCGCAGAGCGTCCGCGAAACCCTTGGGCCGGCTCGCCACTCTTAACTTCCGCGCTTAACCTCCGCCCTCCAAATGGATGCATTTCCGCCCCTGCGCCGCCCGGGGACCGCACATCCATTCACAGTCGTGGTTGACTTCCTGGCGTGCTGCTCTTGTAATGGATAACGCGAAACTATGAATTCCCATTGCAGAATCTGTTCGTGAGCGGCTCCGGGACAGCAGTCGCCAGCCGCTTCGCCTCGAAGCGCTCGTCGTTTCTCGTCGCCTCCGGAATTTTCCTGAGCCGCATCGCGGGACTCATTCGCGATCGCGTGTTTGCACACTATTTCGGAAATTCCGATGCCGCGGACGCATTCAAAGCGGCCTTCCGGATTCCCAATGCGCTGCAAAACTTGTTTGGCGAGGGTGTTCTCTCCGCTTCCTTTATTCCTGTCTATGCCGCGTTGCTTGCGCGCGACGAGGATGAGGAAGCGCGCCGCACTGCTGGAGCCGTTGCGGCCTTGCTCGCGCTCAGCACTTCCATACTGGTTTTATTTGGTGTTTTGGCGACTCCTTATCTGATTGACGCGATTGCTCCGGGATTCAGCGGCGAAAAGCGCGAACTGACGATTCGGATCGTCCGCATCCTGTTTCCCGGCGCGGGGCTCTTCGTTTTTTCCGCGTGGTGCCTCGGAATCTTGAATAGCCACCGGCGATTTTTTCTTTCCTATACGGCGCCGGTGATTTGGAACGCGGCGATGATCGCCACGCTTTGGGGATTCGGTGCGCGATACACCCAGTTTCCACTTGCCATTGTTTTGTCGTGGGGATCGGTCGTCGGCGCGGCGCTGATGGTGGCGATCCAACTGCCCGTTGTGCTGCGTCTGCTGAAAGGATTGCACCTCTCGTTCGCATTTCATCTCGAAAATGTCCGGACGGTCGTGCGCAATTTTTTCCCAGTGTTTATCAGCAGGGGAGTCGTGCAGATCAGCGCCTACGTGGATGCGTTGCTCGCCAGCTTGCTGCCGACGGGCGCAGTTGCAGCGCTGGCCTATGCGCAAACGTTGTACACGCTGCCCGTGAGCCTGTTCGGGATGTCGGTGTCAGCGGCGGAACTTCCGGCCATGTCGGGTGCGGTGGGCGCGGAGTCCGAAGTCGCCGAAGTGCTGCGCAAGCGCCTCAATGCGGGATTGCGGCAGATTGCATTTCTCGTGATTCCATCGGTTGCGGCTTTTCTCGTGTTGGGTGATGTGATTGTGGCCGCGATCTACCAGTCAGGCCGCTTCACTCATTCGGACGCAAACTATGTTTGGGGAATATTGGCGGGATCGACGGTGGGATTGCTGGCGTCCACTCTCGGGCGCCTCTATTCGTCAACTTATTATGCGTTGAAAGATACGCGTACGCCCCTGAACTTTGCCGTAATACGCGTTGTCCTAACGACGGTGCTCGGATATCTTTCGGCGATCCCGCTGCCGCACGCATTGGGAATTAATTCGCGATGGGGCGTTGCCGGACTTACGATTTCAGCAGGCATTTCCTCCTGGATCGAGTTCACGCTGCTGCGCCGCACTTTGAATCGGAGAATTGGCGCGACGGGCCTTTCTCCTGCGTATCTTGCCAAAGGCTGGGCTGCTGCCCTGGTAGCCGCGGGCATAGGCCGCGCGCTATTGCTCGCGGTCGGCCACCGCAACCCAATCCTCGTTGCGATCGTGGTCCTCGGCCCTTATGGCATCGCTTATTTTGCAGGAGCGGCAGCGCTCGGCCTGCCCGAAGTCCGCGCCATACTAGGAATGTTCTCCCGGATGCGCGCCCGGTCCTAAATCAACTGACTCGAAATTTACCTCACTGATTTTTCTTGAGTTGCCGCGGTTTCTGTCGGCTTCCGCGCGGGTGAATCCGGCGGGGCTGCTCGCAGATATTGCGCGGGCCAGCTCATTTTTTGTTTCAATTCGCGCGCGGTTCGCAGAGGCCAGTACGGATCGCGCAGGAATTCGCGCGCCATGAGAACCAAGTCGGCCTGATTTTTGGCGAGGATATCGGCGACCTGCTCTTTCGTCTCGATCAATCCGACGGTGGCGGTCAGAATGTCCGCGTCGCGGCGGATGCGTTCGGCGAACGGAACCTGAAAGCCGGGGCCGGCGACGATTTTCTGATCCACGACGAGGCCCGCGGAGGAGCAATCCACCAGGTCCACGCCCAGAGGCTTGAGCTGCTTGGCCAGTTCCACGGATTGGTCCAGGTCCCAGCCGCCTTCCTTCCAATCCGTTGCCGAGATTCGAATGAAAAGAGGAAGATTTTCCGGCCACACCTTGCGGACCGCGGAAACGATTTCCCGACCGATCCGGGTCCGGTTTTCGAACGATCCGCCGTATTCGTCTTTCCGGAAATTGCTGAGCGGGGAGAAGAATTCGTGGGCCAGATAGCCGTGCGCGGCATGAATCTCCAGGACTTGAAAGCCCGCTTGCAAGGGCGCGGCGCGCTGCCTGCGCAAACGCATCCACGACGCCGCGAATCTCTTCTTTTGCCATCGCGCGGGGCATGGGATAGGTTTCCGAGAAAGCGACCGCGCTCGGCGCTACAGGCACCCAGCCGCCATCCGCAAGCGAAACCTTGCTGGAGCCGACCCAGGGCCTCTGCGTGCTGCCTTTGCGCCCCGCGTGAGCGATCTGCATGCCGGGTACAGTTCCCTGACTCTTAAGGAAACTGACGATGCGCGCAAGAAACTCGATGTGCGCGTCTTTCCAAAGTCCAAGGTCCTCGGGGGTGATGCGGCCTTCGGGCGTGACGGCGGTTGCTTCCGTAAAGACCAAGCTGGCGCCACCGACTGCGCGGCTGCCGAGATGCACGAGATGCCAGTCGTTCGCGAATCCATCCTGGCTCGAATATTGGCACATCGGGGAAACGGCAATGCGATTTTGCAGCGTGATTCCGCGAATCGATAGGGGATCAAATAGATGGGCCATATTCTCCTCTTGAGATTTCCGGTATCGTACGATTCTTTTTGGACTCAGGTTTCTTCATCCGGTATTGCAACCAGCGATATTTGGATGCTTTTCAAGCCGGGTCCGGTGCAGCGACATATTGTACAGTCTGCAAGCGTACGGCGTCTGCATTTCGTGGGGTTTGTCACCTCATCATGGGGTTGTGCTGCTTGGGGGACGACATGAAAACCGAAACATTCATTCGCCGTTCTCGAATCGCTGCTGCTGCCGCTGAGGTGTACGCGTGGCATGCCTTGCCGGGTGCACTGGAGCAACTCACGCCGCCCGGTGAACACGTTAAAATGATTGAAAAAACTGGCGGAATCGAACGCGGCGCGCGCGTTGTGCTCCAATTTGGGCGATGGCCATTTCGGCGGCGGTGGGTCGCGGAACATCAGGACTATGAAGAGGGCCGCTACTTTTCGGATGTCCAGGTTTCAGGCCCGTTTGCGTACTGGAAACACACGCACAAATTTGAGCCGGACGGACCCTCCGCCTGCTTTCTCGAAGACCGCGTGGAATATGCTCTCCCGTTCGGCGTTCTGGGGCGATGGTTTGCGGGCTGGTACGTGCGCCGAAAGCTTGCCGAGCTATTTGAATATCGCCACGAAGTTACGGCCCGCGAGGTCGTGCGCAAAAGGACGAAGGATTAATCCGGAATTCTCACTAAGGATTCAAACTCCGGCGGTAATACTAGAAGCCATTTCATAAAGGGCAAGCCATCCAAACTCGGTAGGGGGGCAGGGGCCAAAGCCCTTATTTTGCAGGTCCCTTAACGTCGCGGCTGAAGCCGCGACCCACAAAAACGATTTGTGAGATGGCTTTTTGTAAGCTCTGTTTAGCGGCGATCCCTGGAAGGGCATTCTCCTGAATGGCGTTAGGCACACCGCCAATCGGGAGATTGGCGTTCCTGGGCGCCCTTCAATCGGTTTCTTGCGTGACGATGTGCACATCCACCGCCGGTGCGTCGCGCAAGAAGCGGTGGATGGCGGTCATGTACAAATACTTTCTCCACCCTTCGACCGCCGAACGGCCGAAGATTACCTGCGTCACATGCTTTTCGCGAACGAACTCCGCGGTGGCGGAAGACACGTCCTTGCCTGTTCAATTTCACGACCTTTGCGCCGAGGCTTTCCGAAAATTGAATGTTGGCGTTGAGCGAGTTTTTGTCCTGTTCCGTTGTATCGTGGCCGATGTCCACATAGATGGCGTACAGTTCGGCGTCCATGCGGCGCGCCATGCGGGAAGCGCGCGCGATCAAATACTGCGCCCGGGGATTCGAGCTGAAGCACACCGCGATGCGTTCCCGCACCGGCCACGGATCCTGAATGTCCTTCTGATCCATGTAGGTTTCCAGGCTGCGGTCCACCTGTTCCGCCACCTGGCGCAGAGCAAGCTCACGAAGGGCAATGAGATTTCCTCTGCGGAAAAAATTTTTCAGCGCCTGGTCTACTTTTTCGGTGTGATAGACCTCGCCTCGCTTCATGCGGTTCTGCAGCGCTTCCGGCGTCAAATCGACCATAACGATTTCATTCGCGTGTTCCAGCACCCAATCCGGCACCGTTTCGCGTATCTTGATGCCGGTGATCGCGCCCACGGTGGGGGCGATGCTTTCCAGGTGCTGCACGTTGACTGTCGAGAGCACTTCCATTTTCGCTGCGACCAGGTCCAGCACGTCTTCGTACCGTTTCCGATGTTTGCTTCCTGGAATATTGGTGTGCGCCAGTTCGTCGACAAGAACCACTCGAGGATTTCTGGCCTTGATGGCGTCGGGGTCCATCTCTTCGAAGACCGTGCCTTTGTATTCGATTTTCCGCCGGGGGACCTGTTCGAGCTGGGAGGCAAGCTCGGCGATGCCTTTTCTTCCATGCGTTTCGACGAAGCCGATGACTACGTCTTCTCCACGGCTTCGCCGCCGGATGGCTTCGCTCAACATGCCGAATGTCTTGCCCACGCCCGGGGCATAGCCCAGGAAGAGCTTGAGGATTCCCTCGGTCCGCTCCTTAGGGGAGACCTCTTCCAGCCATTCTTCTGGTGTTTTTGCCATTGCAGATATTCTCGTTCATTCCGCCCAGGAAATGCTAGGCTAGAATTCGGCCCGTGACCAAAAATCTGCCCACTACCCTCGCCCGATATGCCGCCGCGCTGGCTGCGGTCTTGGCCATTACCTATTTCTATAAGCATACGCACCGGTTTAATGCAACCACCATCGCGTTCACGTATTTGCTCGCGATTCTCGGTGTTTCCACACTTTGGGGACTTGCGATTTCCGTGTTCATGTCACTGGCTGCGACGCTGACCTACAATTATTTTTTCCTGCCGCCCATCGGTACGTTTACCATCGCCGACCCGCAGAACTGGGTCGCGCTTGTTCACTTTTCTGGCGACTTCGGTTCTTGCCAGCGATCTCTCCACGCGCGCGCGCAACCAGGCCGCCGAAGCGAATCGCCGGCGCCATGAAGTGGAGCGGCTCTATAGATTCAGCCAGCGCCTATTGAGCGCCGGCAATCCCATCGAATTGTTGAACGCCATTCCGCGCCAGATCGTGGAGTCGTTTGAGGTGGGAGCGGCGGCGCTGTTCCTGTCGGACAAGCAAAAGGTATACCGCTCAGGAATGAATTTGCCACAGCTCGATGCGGCCTTTTTGAAAGCGGTTGTCGCGCGTGAAGAGCTGCAGATCGATGACGAGCACAGTGTCTGCTTTGCTCCGCTCCGGCTCGGCTCGCGGATTCTTGGCAGCGTGGGCATTTCGGGTCCAGTCCTGTCGCGGGAGTCTCTGGAGGCGCATGGGCACGCTGATCGCGGTGGCCATCGAGCGGGCTCACGCCATCGAAATGGTGGGAAAGACCGAAGCGGCCCGCGAGGGCGAACGGCTGAAGTCGGCCCTGCTGGACGCGATTACACACGATTTTCGCACCCCGCTCACGTCCATGAAGGCTTCGGTAACCACGCTGCTTTCCCCGGCAAAGCTTGACGGGGGCCAGCGGGATCGAACTGCTCCACATCATCGATGAAGAGTGCGACCGGCTGAACCGTCTCGTCGGCGAGGCCGCGGAGATGGCGCGTCTGGAAGCCGGCGAAGTCAAACTTCAGCTCGAATCCGTTCGAGCGGACGATTTGATAACCGGCGCGCTCGATGTTTGCAAGGGGGTCCTGGGGACGCGCCCGATTCGGATTGAATTAAAAAGTCCGGACCTGCGGGTCCGGGCGGACTTCGCGCGCGCACAGGAAGTGCTCGTTCATTTGATCCAGAATGCGAATTTGTATTCCTCTCCGGACCATTCCATTACGATCGGCGCGGAAGAGAGGGACGAATTCGTTCTGTTCAGTGTGGCCGACCAGGGACCGGGAATCGGCGATGCGGAACTCGGCCTGATTTTCGACAAATTTTATCGCGGCACGGACCAGCGCTATCGCGTGCAGGGCACGGGCATGGGTCTGCCAATCGCAAAAGCGATCGTCGAGGCGCATGGGGGAACGATCGGCGTCATCAGCCAGGTGGGACACGGGTCTGTGTTTTCCTTTAGCTTGCCGATCCTCAGGGGGACGACGGAACAAAAATGAGCACACCCACGATTCTGGTTGTGGATGACGAACCGCAGATTCGCCGTGTGATGCGGACGACGCTGTCGAGCAACGGCTATACCGTCCTCGAAGCGCGAAGCGGGGAAGAAGCGCTCGAAATCATGCGGAAGGAGCGCCCCGAGCTTGTCCTGCTGGACGTGAATATGCCGGGCAAAAGCGGCCTCGACACCTGCCGCGAAATTCGCGATCAATCCGACGTCGCCATCATCATGTTGACCGTCCGCAATACGGAGCACGACAAAGTGCTCGCGCTCGATGCCGGAGCCGACGACTACGTCGTGAAGCCTTTCGGCATGGAAGAACTCCTCGCGCGCATTCGCGCGGCCCTGCGGCGCACGTCTTCGGCCGAGCCTGTCCCTACGTACGTTTCGAACGATCTGGAGATTGATTTCGAACGGAGAAAATTGCTGGTCCAGGGCCGCCCGGTGCGGCTGACGCCGAAGGAATTTGAACTCCTTCGCCACCTCGTGGCTAGCCAGGGCAAGCCGCTGGAGCACCGGCGCCTCTTGCAGGCCGTCTGGGGACCGGACTACGGCGACGAGACGGAGTACCTGCGCGTGTTCATCAACCAGCTACGGAAAAAGATCGAGGCGGACCCTGCCCATCCCAAGTACATCCATACAGATCCGTGGGTGGGGTACCGGTTTGAGCCTGTCAGTCCCGCTTCGAGCAAACCGAAAAAGAAGTAGTCTTGAGTAGCACAGGCTTCAGCCTGTGGGATTTTGGCCTTGCGGAAAATCAAAATCCACAGGCTGAAGCCTGCGCTACGAAAAACCTAGTGCATCGGGTGAGTGGCATCGAGGTCGAGGTTCAGTTCGAGCACGTTGACGCGGGGTTCGCCGAGGAAACCAAGCTGGCGCCCTTCGGTGTGGTTGGCGATGAGGGCGCTGACGTCGGCTTCGCTCATGCTGCGTTCGCGAGCGATCCGCGGAACCTGGAAGGCCGCGGCTTCCGGTGAAATGTGCGGGTCCAGTCCGGAGCCGGACGTGGTGACCAGGTCCATCGGGACCAGCGCGTTCGGATTTTCGGCCTGCACCTTTTGCACGTCGCCAGTCATGCGGTCGACCAACATCTTATTCGTGGGCCCGAGGTTCGAGCCGCCCGAGTTGCCGGCGTCGTAGCCCGTGCCTGCCGCGGAGGGGCGCGAGCGAAAATATCCGGGCGAGGAAAACGGCTGGCCGATGAGGTGCGAGCCGACGATCTTACCGTTCACCGTGATAAGGTCGCCGTTGGCCTGCCGGGGGAAGAGCAGTTGCGCGAGGCCCGTCACCACGAAGGGGTAGACGATGCCGAGCAGCAGCGTCGTCACGATGGTCATCCAGATCGAAGTCATGAAGTGCTTTTTCATCGCAGTGTCCTCAAGACGAACTCTCTTTCTTAGGCCCAGTGCAGGCTGGTAATGATCATGTCGATCAAGCTTGATGCCGATGAAGGGCGCAATGATTCCGCCCACGCCGTAGACCAGCAGATTCCATCGCAGCAGCGCCGAAGCTCCCATGGGACGGTACTGCACGCCGCGCAACGCGAGCGGCACGAGGGCAACGATGATCAGCGCGTTGAAGATCACGGCCGACAAGATCGCGGATTCAGGCGTCTTCAGCCGCATGATGTTCAGCGCCTGAAGCACCGGGAACGCTCCCGCGAACATCGCCGGGATGATCGCGAAATATTTGGCCACGTCGTTGGCCACTGAAAATGTGGTCAGCGCGCCGCGCGTGATCAGCATTTGCTTGCCGATTTCCACCACTTCGATCAGCTTGGTCGGGTTCGAATCGAGGTCGACCATGTTGCCGGCTTCTTTGGCCGCCTGTGTGCCCGCGTTCATCGCGAGGCCGACGTCCGCCTGCGCCAGCGCGGGTGCGTCGTTGGTGCCGTCTCCGGTCATCGCCACCAGCTTGCCCTTGGCCTGCTCCTTGCGGATCAGCGCAAGCTTGTCTTCCGGTTTGGCCTCGGCCAGAAAATCATCGACGCCGGCTTCCTGCGCGATGGCCGCGGCGGTGAGGTGATTGTCTCCCGTGATCATCACCGTGCGGATTCCCATGGCGCGAAGGTGATCGAATCGTTCGCGCATGCCGCCTTTGACGATGTCCTTGAGCCGCACTGTGCCCATGATTCGACCGCTGATAGCGACCAGCAGCGGCGTGGCACCGGAGCTGGCAACGATTTGCACGACATCATCGACCTCGGGCGGTATCGTGCCGCCTTGTTCGATGACATACTTCTTGATCGCGTCAGGCGCGCCCTTGCGGATCGCGCGGCCGTCGAAATCGACGCCGGACATACGCGTCTGCGCGGTGAAGGGAATGAACGTGGCTTCCATGGAGGACAAAGGACGCCCGCGCAATCCGTACTTTTCCTTCGCGAGCACCACGATCGAGCGCCCCTCGGGAGTTTCGTCGGCCAGCGAAGCGAGCTGCGCCGCGTCGGCCAGCTCCGCGTCGGTCACGCCGGGAGCCGTAATTAATTCGGTCGCTTGCCGGTTGCCGAGCGTAATCGTTCCAGTTTTGTCGAGCAGCAGCGTGTCGACGTCGCCCGCTGCTTCCACGGCGCGGCCCGACATGGCCATTACGTTGCGCTGAATGACGCGGTCGATTCCCGCGATGCCAATGGCGGAAAGCAATCCGCCGATCGTCGTCGGAATCAGGCACACCAGCAAGGACCACAGCACGAAGGCGCTTTGCGGCGCGCCCGAATAGATAGCCATTGGCTGCAGCGCCGCGACGGCCAGCAAGAAAATAATCGTGAGCCCGCAGAGGAGGATGTTCAGCGCGATTTCGTTCGGCGTCTTCTGCCGCGCCGCTCCCTCGACCATCTTGATCATGCGGTCGAGAAACGTCTCGCCGGGGTTCGACGTGATGCGGACTTTGATTTCATCGGAGAGCACGCGCGTGCCGCCCGTAACCGCCGAGCGATCGCCGCCCGATTCGCGAATCACCGGCGCGGATTCACCCGTGATGGCGGATTCATCGACCGAGGCCACGCCTTCGATGACTTCGCCGTCCCCGGGAATAAACTGCCCGGCGATGACCACGACCACGTCGCCCGCGCGCAGTTTGGACCCGGGAATTTGCTCTTTGCTTCCATCGGACTTCAATTTATACGCGACGGTTTCCGTGCGCGACTTGCGCAGCGTGTCCGCCTGCGCCTTGCCGCGTCCCTCGGCCATGGCTTCGGCGAAATTGGCAAAGAGCACCGTGAACCACAGCCAGACCGTGATTTGAAACTCAAATCCAAACCCGTGCGTGTGATGCAATACGTGGCTCACCAGTTCCACGGTTAGCAGCGCCGCGCCAATCTCGACGACGAACATTACCGGGTTCTTCATGAGCGTCGCCGGATTCAGCTTTACAAACGAATCCCACGTGGCTCGGCGGGCGATTTCCCCGTCCCAGATTGACTTGCTCTTCCTTGCTTTGGCTGTCATGTTAATCTTCCTCAGAAAGTCTTTCCCGCGTTCATCAGCAGGTGCTCGAGAATCGGGCCCAGGCTGAGTGCCGGGAAAAAGGTCAGTGCGCCTACAATCACAATCACGGAGATCAGCAGGCCGGTGAACAGCGGCGTGGTCACCGGGAACGTGCCCGAGGTTTCAGGGACATGTTTCTTCCGCACCAGGCTTCCGGCAATCGCCAGCACTGGAACCACCATGAAAAACCGGCCAAACAGCATCGTCGCGGCGAGCGTCGAGTTGTACCAAAGCGTGTTGGCATTGAGTCCGGCGAACGCCGAGCCGTTGTTCGCGCCGGCTTCCGCATAGGCGTAAAAGATTTCCGATAATCCGTGCGGTCCCGCGTTCGCGAGGCTCGATAAACCAAACTTGGGCGCAACCACCGAGATAGCGGTGAAGCTCAATACCAGCAGCGGATAAATCAAAACCGTGAGCATGGCCATCTTCACGTCAAACGCTTCGATCTTTTTGCCCAGATATTCCGGCGTGCGGCCCACCATCAGTCCCGCGATGAATACGGAAAGAATGATGAACACGATGATCCCGTAGAGGCCTGAGCCAACACCTCCGAACACCACTTCGCCCAGAAGCATGTTGATCAGAGGAATCATTCCGCCGAGAGGCGTGAAGGAATCGTGCATCGAATTCACCGCGCCGCAGCTCGTATCCGTTGTCACCACGGCCCATAGTGCTGAGTTGGCGATGCCGAAGCGGACTTCCTTGCCTTCCATGTTTCCTGCTGGTTGCAAATGATTCGCCGAGGTTTGAACTAGAGGATTACCTCGGGCTTCGGCCGAGTACGCCGCAGTGACTCCCACAAGAAATAAAATGGCCATCGCGCACCACACCGCCCAGCCGTGGCGCGGCGAGCCCGTCATCTGCCCGAGCGTGTAAGTCAAACCCGACCCGATTGCGAAAATCAAGACCAGCTCGAAGAAGTTCGTGAGCGGTGTGGGATTCTCGTACGGATGCGCGCTGTTGGCATTGAAAAAACCGCCGCCGTTGGTTCCGAGCTCCTTGATGAGTTCCTGCGAGGCGGTGGGGCCTTGCGCGATCGTCTGTTCCTTGACGATCTGCGTCGTGGTTTTTCCACTGGAGTCGGTCGTCTGCACCGTCTGAGGATCCACAAGTTCAGCGGTCGCGTAGGGCTTGAAGTTTTGTGGCACGCCCTGCCAGACCAGGAAAAGCGCGCCCAAAATGCAAGCCGGCATCAGCACCCAGAACGTCGCGCGCGTCATGTCCACCCAGAAGTTCCCGAGCGTATCCTGTTCGCGCCGCGCGATCCCGCGGACGATCGCGATGGCCAGAGCGATTCCTACCGCCGCGGAAATAAAATTGTGATACGCGAGCCCCGCCATCTGCGTCAGGTACGACATGGTGGTTTCCGGCACGTACGCCTGCCAGTTGGTGTTGGTCGTAAAGGACGCGGCCGTGTTGAACGCCAGGTCCGGCGCCACGGCGGGGAGATTCTGCGGGTTGAGCGGCAGATGGTTTTGCACGCGCTCGATCAGATACGTCACCAGCATCGTGACGCCGCTGAAGATCAGCATCGCGCCGGCGTATTCGGTCCAGCGCATCTCTTTGGTTTCATCGACGCCCGTCAGCCGGTACACCAGCTTTTCGATGGGACGCATGACCGGATCGAGAAAAGTTTTTTCCCGGTTGAATACACGCGTCATGAACGAGCCCAGCGGCTTCGTGAGGGCGAGCACCACCAGCAGAAAGAACAGGATTTGGAACCAGCCGTTGTTTGTCATGGTCAGAACTTTTCCGGACGCAGCATCGCGTACACAAGATAGACGAGCAAAGCCGCGCACACCGCCAGCGATACGATCGTATCGAGCATCTTCCTTACCTCAATCCATCGCAGAATTTCACATACAAAACGGACAAGCCAAAAAAGACCAGTGTCGAGATGGCAAAAATCGCGTCTAGCATCGCCGTCCTTCCTTCATAACTTCCGGAGGATCATATCCCGCCGCCCGGGCACGTGTTTCGCTTACCTTGTGGAAAAGCGTCTCACTGGCGCTTTAGGTGTCCCATTTGCGGTCGTCCTGTGAGCCGGTTTGTCACTATATCGGTCTCGCGCCTGAAACGGTATGACGGAGAGGCCGCCTTGCGCGCTGTGGGAAAGTGGGTGCGTCATGACGACCACGTCAGACCAGTCCCCCCGCCCAAACTCCGCCGCGCACTTCCGGGCATTGTTCTTTGGCCGGCGCCCCTCTTTCCAGAAGTTCGCCAGCACATAGAGTAGAAAAACGACGCCCAGGCCATTTAGCACAAGAAAAATTGTCATGGCCATTGGACCCCCTTCCGGCGCTGGCTGAGTACCTCACGGATTTGGCATCCTTTCTGTCCACTGCCTGGCAATACCCGAAAAGCCGTCACACCAAGCAGTCACGTTTCGATGCCACTTGTACCGTTTGCGGGCACATCACGCTGCGCACCTTGTTATAGTTCATCGTCTTGCAAATCAGCCATTCTGTTTCTGTCTTACATGAGAATCATGCGTCTTCCCAAGTTAGGAAGTCGTGTACAGCTCGTAAGGATTGTGTAAGAAGGCGAACGGTCCAGCTAAGTCCCCTTGTTCCCGCGCATGGGCGCCCCTACAATTCTTGATTATGTCTTTCTTTCATCTAAGTCACCGTCCTGCACGAGTCGCTGGGTTTGTGTTTCTGGCGCTTCTGGCTACGGTTAGCGCGCACTCGCAGGAACGTGCGGACTGCCGCGCGTTCCACAGCGCCCTTCTTCACTCCTCCGTGCGATATTGCGTTTATCTGCCGGCCAGCTATTCGGCGGCGGATGCAAAGACAAGAAAATACCCGGTGTTGTATCTGCTGCACGGGCTCGGTGGGAACGAGCAGTCGATTGCTTTGGACGGGGAGTGGACGACCTTGCAGGATTTACGCCGCGATCACCTGGCAGGCGAATTCCTGGTCGTGGCGCCGGACGGCTGGGATACGTTTTATATCAACTCACGGGACGGCAAAACCCCGTATAGCGATTTCTTTCTGCGTGAATTCATGCCTTTCGTCGAACGCACCTACCGGGTTCGGAGCGAGCGCGCCGCGCGCGGGATTACCGGATTTTCGATGGGCGGGTATGGCGCGCTGCGAATGGCATTTGCGCATCCGGAATTGTTCAGTTCGGTCAGCTCTCACAGCGGGGTATTGATGCGCGAGCCGCCTCAGGGGGTGAGCGCCGGTGCGTCGACGGGAAATCTAGCGGCGGAACTACTAGCAAATGTGTTTGGCAATCCGATTGACCGCAAATTCTGGGATCTAAACAGCCCTTTCGTGCTGGCGCGGAAAAATGCGGCGTCCCTTCTGAAAATGAAAATTTACTTCGATTGCGGCACGGAAGACTCTTATGGCTTTTACCGTGGTGCAAACGAATTGCACGAGACACTTGATTCCCTCAAGATTCCCCACGAATTCCACCTCTACCCGGGCGGCCATAGCGTTTCCTACTTGCTGGCCCATCGCGACGCCTCGTTTGAATTTCATTGGCGCGAATTCAAATTGGCGAAATGAATCGAAAATGGGGGAAGGCAAGCCGACGCTTTGCCTCAGAGGCCGGATGGATTGCCGCGTGTCATTGTTAGTGACAATTGTATTGATAATTGAAATAGCGTTAGGGTAGAATCCCGCTCACGCGGGTTGTCCATCTCCCGGACCCTGCGCGGAAGCCGTTCGCAGGATGATTTTGCGCATCCTCATTTCAGGCGAGCCGCGCAGCCCCCGGTCGTTCAGACCTCTCGCATCTCTCCAGGGTTGCGCCGACGGGCGTTTGTTCCCAGCCCCGCTGACGTCTGAGTAGGAGGCGCTCGTGCGTGCAACTCTAGCTGCAATTACTCGCCAGATGATGGGTTCGTTAAAGAGGCGCCGCCCCCGCGTGGAGACAGGCTGGTTGCTTCTTGCCACGTTGTTTTTCCTGTTGCCGTCGCGCTCGTTCGCCGCAGTCACGATCACGATATCCCCCACGGCGGTCAATCTTCCCGCGAACGGAAGCCAGCAGTTCACAGCGACCGTCACGGGCGCAAGCGACACGTCCGTAACCTGGACGATACAGGAAGGTTCGTCCGGCGGAACAGTCAGCAATGCCGGATTGTATTCGGCTCCGGGAGTTTTGGGGACCTACCACGTTGTTGCCACGAGCAACGCGGATAACACGCAGAGTGCTACCGCGACCGTAGCCATGTCCGGATTCATACATTCAGGACTGCTATACTCAGGTTCATGCACGGCCACACTTCTTCCCAATGGCACAGTGCTCTATACGGGCGGCCAGTTCGCCGGCCTTTCTAACGGACCTGATTCCGGATCTAACAACGCTGAAATCTACGACCCAGTAGCTCTGACATCCACGCCCACCGGGAATATGACCATTCCTCGTTGCGGTGAGACGGCTACTCTTCTGCCCAACGGCAAAGTTCTCTTTGCGGGCGGCCAAACGCTGGGTGGAGGGACTGCGACCGCAGATCTCTATGATCCTATCGCCGGGGCTTTTGCTTCCACCGGTAGCATGAGCGTTGCCCGATCCGGCCATACGGCGACGTTGCTTCCGAGCGGAGAGGTTCTCATTGCGGGCGGAGGAAATTGCAATCCGGGCTGCGTCGTATACAGCACAGCGGAGATGTACGATCCGAGTTCCGGAACCTTCAGTCCCACCGCGGGTAACTTGGCCACACCGTACACGGGTGCTGCTGCTATTCTATTGACCACTGGAAAGGTATTGATCGCAGGAGGGTCATCTGGCGGGACGAATTTAAACAGCTTCGCGGAACTCTATGATCCCGCCACGGGTTTATTCACACAGGCAGGGACGATGGTCAATCCGCGCGAGGCATTCACTGCAACACTTTTGCAGAACGGGAAGGTTTTGTTCGCTGGAGGAGACCTTATCAGCCCGGCCGTGACATCGGCCGCCGAGATCTTCGATCCGTCCACAGGAACATTTGCAACGACCGGAAGCCTGAACTTTCCACGCGACCTTCACACTGCTTCATTGCTGCTAAACGGACAGGTTCTGATTGCCGGGGGAACGTCGACGCTCTCTCGCCCGGCAAGTGCGGAGCTGTATGATCCGGGGACTGGAACTTTCATCCTGACCGGCAACCTGCAAGAAACGAGGTTTGGTCACACCGCGACGGCACTTCCGAACGGCACAGTTGTAGTAGCTGCTGGAAGTGACGAACAACTCCTGAGCAGTATCGAAACCTATGATCCAACTACAGGAGTGTTCACCAGTCAAAGCGTGTTCATGAAGGTTACACGGATGGGGCATAGCACGACGCAACTAGCAGACGGTCGTGTGCTCCTGACCGGTGGACAGGACGCGTATTCTAATGTGAATTCCAGCGCTGAGATTTACGACCCTGCTACCGGAAAATTTTCACTCACCGGATCGCTGATTCAAGGGCGCTACGGACATACAGCGACACTTTTGGGCAATGGAAATGTTCTGGTTGTCGGCGGATACAGCGATCCCGCGGGGACCAATCTTGTCACCACCGCGGAGTTATACAATCCGGTTTCCGGTACCCTTAGTCCGACGTCCAGCCCCAATGTCCCGCGCGCCTACCACACAGCGACACTGCTCCAGAATGGCAAGGTTCTCATTGCCGGAGGTGAAATTGCCGGCCAGCAAACCACTACAAGCGTCGAGCTTTATGACCCCAGTGCAGGATCATTTACCTTGGCAGGAAACATGTCCGCGCCAAGATACAATCACACGGCAACTTTGCTGAATGATGGACGGGTCCTGATTGCAGAAGGCGTTAGCGGCAGCAACGGGGGGTTCGGAAATCAAGTGGGGCCTGACGATCTATACGATCCTAGCAGCGGTCTGTTTACCCAGGTGGGTGTGCCTGTTGAATTTTTCCAAAATGCTGTAATCCCGTTTGACTCAGTCCTACTGGCTAGCGGGCAAGTCCTTGTTGATGAAGGGACGATCTTCGATCCCACATCCAATACCCTTTTGACCTTCAATCCATTGAGCACTCTAACTGCGCCATTACATGACTACAAGTTCTTACTCCTCCCGAATGATCAGGTATTTGTCGCTAGTGGTGGGTCGGCTGCGTATTTGTTCGATCCGGCCTTAGAAGCTTATTCGTCCGCCGGCATTATGGAATACTCCCGATCGAGCCCGACGGCCAAGTTACTTTCGAACGGCGAAGTTCTGGTCGCGGGCGGAGCCGCTGTTACGCAGGCAGAATTCTATTTACCCTCAGCGTCCGCTTCCAATACTTCTCCTATTCTTTCGGTCATCAACCCTTCGAGTGCGGTTGCCGGAGGGTCCGGGTTCACACTAACGGTGTATGGATCAAACTTCGTCAACAGTTCGGTCGTGAATTTCAACGGCGTCGCCCGGCAGACGACCTACCTGTCCGCAACGGAACTCAGTATTGCAATTTTATCTAGCGACATCATCAATACAGGCACTGTGGCAATCACGGTAACGAATCCACTAAGTGGCGCCGGCGGCGGTGGCACTTCCAACCCCGTCATTCTGACAATTATGGCTGCGAACGTCCAACCGGTTGTCGGGGCACTTTCTCCAGCCAGCGCGACTGCCGGCGGGCCATCATTCACGTTGAGCTTGTCGGGTAATAACTTCACGACGAGTTCTGTCGTGAAGTTTAATGGGAACACAGTGCCCTCCACGTTTTCGAGCGTTGCGGAATTACAGGCCAATATTCCCGCGAGCGCGATTGCGGTCGCGGGCACGCCGATTGTCACGGTGGCGAATCCCGGCGGCATTCCATCCACTGTGGTTACGTTTACTGTGAACAATCCCGTGCCGCAAGAGAGCCTCCTTTCGCCTTCCAGTGCTGTGCCGGGCAGCGTGGCGCTCACCCTGGATGTGACCGGAACCAATTTCAATACGTCTTCCAGTGTTCTGATAAATGGAGCAGGTCTTCCGACGACGTATGTGAGTTCGACGCTTCTCCAGGCGACCGTTCCCGCGAGCGACTTGGCGCAGGGTGGCACACTAAACGTTTCGGTGAAAAACCCGATTCCCGGCGGCGGCACAACGCTGGCGTTGCTGTTTACAGTCGCCGATTACACTGTAACTCCCTCAACTTCTTCCGAGACTGTGAATGCCGGGCAGTCTGGCGTTTTTAGTCTGACGGTTACGCCTTCCAACGGAACATTCTCCAACCCCATTAAATTTACGGCCACGGTGTCACCCGCGGGCCCGACTGCTTCCTTTACGCCATCGGCTCCGATCACGCCGGGCGCTACCTCGCAAAGTGTGATGCTTACAATTGCCACGACGCCGTCCACGGCAGCGTCTGTGACCTATTTCCCACGCGGGAACCGGCCAGTCTTGCTCTTGCTATGTCTTGTTTGGATGGCGTTTGCGCTGGCGGGGCTTGTGCTCCGGACCTCTGGTCACCGATTGCAACGCCTTGCTCCGCAACTCCTATGGGCATTGTTGCTAGTGGCGGTTGCGGGCCTGGTTGCATGTACTGGGTCAGTCGCCGGAACATCATCCCCGACACAGCCCAACCCTGCACCTGGCACTCCGGCGGTGACATACACGATCACCGTTATGGCAACTTCGGGCGCCATATCGCACTCCACTTCAGTGACGCTCACAGTTATGTGATAATTTCAGGTGTGTTACCTCTCGGACCAATAGATTTGCGCAAGGGTTTTGGCAGGGTCCATCGTTCTTCTTGGATCCGACCTGCGTCAAATGTTTCCCACCGTCTGGTGCTGTGGGGAGTGGTCCTCGTTGCCGCGTTAGCCGGGAGTGCCGCGGTCCGCGCGCAGCAGGCACCGCCAAATCCTGAGCCGCCCCCCAAGCCGACAGAGATGCCCGGACAGGTCGTGCTAAATCCCGCGGGGCAGTGCGTCCAGCCGCCACCCATGGTTCAATTGCAGGATTACATTGGGCCATTCCACAAGGTCATAGGCACGTTTACTCGAAAACTCGACCGCCAGTCAGTACATCTCCCCCACTACAAACCGGGCCTCGTCCTTTGCTCGCTGGAAATCAAAGACAAACTCTTTTTGTTCCTTCGTGATTCGGTTGACCCCGCAACATTCTTGAGCGCTGGATTCGACGCGGGCATTTCACAGGCAGATGGTGATGACGCGCCGTTTGGACAAGGCGCCGCCGGATATGCCAAACGAATGGCCGCCAGTTTCACCGATGAGGCTCAGTTCCGGTTTTTCAAAGAGTTTGCTTATCCTACTATCTTTTCCGAAGACCCGCGGTATTACCGTCTGGGACAAGGCCCGGCAGGGCGGCGTTTCCTGCATGCCGTGGCGCACTCTGTTGTCGCGTATAACGACCACAGCAGGCCGATGTTTAACTTTTCCGAATGGCTGGGAGAAATCAGCGGTATATCGCTCAGCAACCTCTATCATCCCGGAGCAGAGCGAGGCTTTGCGCCCGCGGCCCAGGGTATTGCTTACGACGTCGCGATGGATATTGGATTTGATGAGCTCCGGGAATTTTGGCCGGAAGTTGCGCGGAAACTTCGGCTCCCCTTCCGCGATCAGAACGAGCCGGCGCCGGATGCGATTCCTGCCGGAAGGTAATGTTCGCGCGGAACGACGCGGCGTGTTCAAATATTAATTCAAGGAATGCCTGCCTTACGGAAAAATAGGACGGTCTCACAAGTTCACGTGAGCTTGCCGACATGACCTTCGAGGAGGCTCCAGGCGCGCTCTCCAACCGTTTCTTTCCAACGGGCGTAATAGGATGCCAGCCGGGGCCGGAACGAGGAGGTGTCCGCTTCGTTGAAAGTCATGCCCTGCGTGGCGAGCTTGGTGCGAAATTCGGTATTGAGGGCGCTTAGTTCCGCCCGCTGCAGGCGAACGAATTTGACGGCGTTGCGCTCGATGATTCCCTGCACGTCGGTGGGCAGACGTTGCCAGAGCTTCCAGTTCGCGAGCAGATTGAATCCGGACCAGCCGTGATTGGTCATGCTCACATACTTCTGTACTTCGTAAAGCTTTAAGAATTCCGCGACGGCCAGCGGGTTGGTCTGGGCCTCGGCCGTGCCATTTTTCAAGGTTTCGTACAGCTTGTTAAAATTGGCGACGACGGGCGAAGCGCCCAAGGCTTTCCATGCTTCCACGTAGATGGGAGCGTCCGGAGTGCGAATCTTCAGCCCTTGCAAATCTTCCACCGTGCGGATCGGCCGGGTCGAGCAGGTAATCTGGTGGAATCCGTTGTCGAAGCACCCTTTCGGAATGGCGTAGATGCCTTTGGTTTTCATCTCCTGCCGCAAATAATCGCCCAGATCGCCGTCCAGCGAGTCGAACACCTGCGCCGGTGTACGAAATGCGAAAAGGACCCCTTGTACATTCGTCGCCGGCACGAGATTTCCGATGGAGCCGCCATTCAGCGTGAAGAAATCCAATTCGCCGCTGACCACCATATTGAGCGCGGCCGGGTCTCCTCCCGCGATCTTGTTATTGTCCGGAAAAGTCTGAACCTGCACTCGTCCATTGGTTTCGGTTTTTACGGCGTCCCACATTTCCACGAGCCATTTATCCAGCGGGCTGCCGGCCGGCTGGTTATGGAACTGGCGCAACTCAAACTCCGCCGCCCGCGCACGGCGGCTGATGAGCAGCATTCCGCTCGTGGCCATCAGGCCAACTGTGAATTTCCTGCGAGAGATCTCGCGAAGCATAAATTTCTCCTGGCAGCCGGATGTGGCTCCTTCTAGGCTAACCCATCTGGCTCAACGATCGTCCGAAATAAAAGCTGCGGGCGGTTTGATCATCCCAACCGACATTGCAGTGCGGAATCGACCATTTCTGGATCTTGGTGGGTTCGGTTACCGCCTTGCCCAGTGCGGGGCATGACAGGCAATACGTGCCGTCATGGGTCCCGATCCAGATCAGGTTTCGATCGAACTCGACGAAGACATTCTCCGTGGTGCCGCGCCACCAGCTTTCATAATCGTTGATGTCGCCACTGTGAGGCGGCACGAACCACGCAACTTCTTTCGGCTCGGCGGGGTTGGAAATATCGAAAATGCGGATGCCTGCATTGAACCAGGCAATCGCAATGATTGCGGGATTGGATGTGCCGGGCGCGAGCCAGCATTGCGTGTTGTGCGAACCAAAACGGCCGCGCGCAAAGCAGAAGTCCGAGTAAGGAGCGTCCGGGGGCGCGGCCGGGCGAGGGAAGAAACCGATGATCTTCGGGTTTTTCGGGTCTTTCACGTCCATCATATACGGCGTGTGGTAATTCTCGCGGCAGTCCGCTTCGAGCGCTTCGTGCGTCGCGACGACTTTGTTCTGAAGCTGGGGATGTGCCGCGTCCGCGATGACCGGATAGCACGTGTGGAAAGGAATTGTGCCGAAGGTGTCGAATTCATATTGCGTGTGCCCGTAGGGCTTGGGGTTCTTTATGTCGGACAAGTCCATGACGTAGAACCCGAATGCGCCAAAGCCGCCGTAACCGACAGTGCCGCCGTCTTCCACGCGTTTGGGAACGCTGATCGCGCCGTGATTTCCGGTCCAGGAAGTGTGGTCTCCGGCGAAGCGGTATTTCTTGTACTCGTCTTCCTCGCCGAGTTTCTGCCCGGGGACCCACCACCGGGAAACTTCCTGCACATTCGCGGGATCGGACATATCGACGATCATGAGCGCATTGCTCCAGGGGCGCTGGTGATTTTCCAGGCGCAACTGGTCGTCCCATCCGCAATCGAGATAGGCGTATTTTCCGCCGTCGTAAAAATTGTGATGGGTGCCGTTACCTTTTTCTCCGGTGTTGTACTCCTGCAGCAGATTGGGTTTGGTGGGATCGGTGACGTCATAGTTGCGGATTCCCCGTAGCCCTTTGTAGGCGAGGACCTTGTCGCGCAATTCCTTGTCGTATTGGCCGTGCGGGTATTGAGGCGACGCCCCGGTGAGCGGTTGCGCAGCGGTGCACATCATGATCCATTTCTTGAGCTTCGTGTTGTATACGACCGGGCCATTGCCTTGAATCACGCGCTTCTTATTTAGCGCGACTGGATTCTTGGCCTCGCTGACGTCGATAAAATCTCCGCCGGCCGGCAACAGCCGCTGCTTGCCCTTGGCCCACATGGCCATGAGCGGCTCACCGCCGCTGATGGTCGCGCCGGGGATGTGGGCGATAACTTCCATGTTGTGGATATATTGTTTTTTATCGAGATACGTCAGCGAACCCAAGGGGAGAGGAAGTTCCGGAGGCATATTGGAGGTATACAGGCCTTGCACCTGCGCGCGCGTGCCAATCGTGCCGGCAAAACCCGCGGCAGTCGCTCCAACGGCCGCACCCATTGCGCTCTTCAGAAGCGATCTCCGGCTGAAACTCTTACCCGTTCCTACGGGTTGTTCAGCATTGCCTTTGGATGAGAGGGACGGCTTGCGGATTTTCGACATGGCTCTCCTTTGCCCGGTTCGGATTATCGTGGGGCACAACCAAACGCCTTCAAAATGCTTGCGACGAAATCGTTACACCCAAACGCGCTCGCATGCCGCGCATCATACTCTAACTGCTTGCCGATGCGATGAGGATTTTGTATGCGCCAATTCCAAATCGTTCTGCCTTATTGGAGTGTGCATTGCCGCAATTGCCGCCAAGCGATTCAACCTGTCGTACAATATCCGCCGTGGGCTACAGTAGTTGACAGACGGGCTACGGAATGGGCTTCCATTCCGCGCCAGGGCCAAGGAGCCAGGATGAGCGTAACCGACACCAGTGCATCGATTCGCAACGCCGCCACCCCGATGGAGATGCTTTGCATCAACACGATCCGCACGCTTTCCATGGACGCTGTGCAGGCTGCCAATTCCGGGCATCCCGGCACGCCCATGGCAATGGCGCCGCTCGCCTACTGTTTGTGGCAGGAGTTTCTGCGCTACGATCCTAGCGACCCGCTTTGGCCCAATCGCGACCGCTTCGTTCTCTCCGCGGGACACGCTTCCATGCTGCTGTATTCGGTGTTGCACCTTGCGGCCGTCAAGGAGGCCGGAAAGAATCTCGAAATTCTCGATGGCCCCGCCGTCCGGATCGAGGACATCAAGAATTTTCGGCAACTCGGAAGCCGCTGCGCCGGCCATCCGGAATCGCACCTGACGACGGGCGTCGAGACGACGACGGGTCCTCTGGGCCAGGGCTACGCGAATAGCGTGGGGATGGCGATCGCCGGGCAATGGCTCGCATCACGATATAATCAGCCCGGGTTCGAAGACGTTTACAATTTCAACGTGTACGCGCTGGGAGGCGATGGCTGCATGATGGAGGGCATTTCCAGCGAAGCGGCCTCGCTCGCCGGGCACCTCAAGCTTTCCAATCTTTGCTGGATCTATGACAGCAACCGGATCACGATCGAAGGCGGCACGCCGCTGGCGTTTTCCGAAGACGTGGCCGCGCGATTCGCCGCCTACGGCTGGAATGTCGCGCACGTTACCGACGCGAACGATCTGGACATGATTCGCGCCGGCTTCCGCACGTTCCTGCAAACGAACGACCGGCCGACGCTCATCATCGTGAACAGCCACATCGGCTGGGGCTCGCCGCACAAGCAGGACACCGCCGCCGCGCACGGCGAGGCGCTCGGCGAAGAAGAAGTCAAGCTGACCAAGCGCGTCTACGGCTGGCCCGAGGATGCGAAATTCCTGATTCCCGACGGCGTGTACGAACATTTCCAGAAGGGAATCGGCGTTCGAGGAAAAACAGAGCGCGATCGTTGGACGGCGCGATTCGGCGAGTACCGCGCCAAGTATCGCGAGCTGGCCGACGAAATCACGCGCATGGAGCACCGGCAGCTTCCGAATGGCTGGGACAAGGAATTGCCTGCCTTTCCCGCCGATGCGAAGGGACTTGCCACGCGCGATTCCTCCGCCAAAGTTGAAAACGCGATTGCAAAAAATGTTCCGTGGCTGATTGGCGGTTCGGCCGATCTCGCGCCTTCGACCAAGACCTTGCTCACCTTCGAGGCGGCAACTGGATTTCAGCCCGGAAACTATTCGTTCCGCAATTTGCATTTCGGCATCCGCGAGCACGCCATGTCGGCGATCGTCAACGGCATGAGCCTGACCAAGGTGCGTCCATTCGGCGCCACGTTTTTCGTGTTCACCGATTACATGCGCGGCGGCATGCGGTTGAGCGCGATCATGGGAATTCCGGTCATCTACATTCTGACGCATGATTCGCTCGGCGTTGGCGAAGATGGGCCAACCCATCAGCCGATCGAGCATCTGGCGATCGCGCGCGCCACGCCCGGGCCTGATCACGCTGCGCCCGTCGGACGCCAATGAAGTGGCCGAAGCGTGGAAAGTGGTCATGCAGCTCCAGCACGAGCCCGCGCTGCTGGTTTTGACGCGCCAGGCGCTGCCCACGTTTGACCGCACGCGATTCGCTCCCGCCGCGGGGCTTGCGCGCGGCGCGTATGTGCTCGCCGAAAACGCCGGAGTGCGCCCCGATGTGCTGCTGCTGGCCACGGGCAGCGAAGTTTCGCTGTGCGTCGAGGCGTTCGAACAGCTTTCGAAAGAAGGGATCCAGGCGCGTGTCATCAGCATGCCGTCGTGGGAACTGTTCGAAAGGCAGGATCGGGCTTATCGCGATTCGGTTCTGCCGCCTGCGGTGAAGGCGCGCGTTTCCGTCGAAAT
Source organism: uncultured Acidobacteriota bacterium (assembly GCA_963833595.1). GTDB lineage: Bacteria > Acidobacteriota > Terriglobia > Acidiferrales > UBA7541 > Palsa-360. The sequence goes on from CAWHYM010000007.1 coordinate 141,951, forward strand.
GGCCGCCACCTTTGGCTGGGAGCGCTACGTTGGCATTTCGGGCCGCAGCATCGGAATGCACAGTTTCGGCGCCTCCGCGCCGATCAAGGCGCTCCAGAAACATTTCGGATTCACCGTCGAAAATGTCGTGGCCGCGGCGAAGGAACAGATTCAGGCCGCGAAGCGGTAAGTAGGACAGGCTTCAGCCTGTCTGGTTTTGATTTTCTTCAGGATCGAACCGACAGGCTGAAGCCTGTCCTGCCAAAAACCAGGGGGAACGCATGGACGCACCGGAACTTTGGAAACGCTACCGCCAGTATTTTTGCCGCGTGGATTCGCTCGACCTCTCGCTTGATATTAGCCGCATGCATTTCGACGAAGCGTTTCTTACGTCGATGGAACCCGCCATGCAAAAGGCGTTCAAGGACATGGACGCCCTGGAAGGCGGCGCAATCGCCAATCCAGACGAAAAGCGAATGGTGGGACACTACTGGCTGCGCGCGCCGCAACTCGCGCCCACGAAAGATATCGCCCGGGAAATCACCGGCACCGTGGAAACCATTCAACAATTTGCCGCCGACGTGCACGCGGGCAAAATCAAGCCGCCTATGGCGGAGCGATTCACTCAGGTACTCGCGATTGGTATCGGCGGCTCGGCGCTGGGCCCGATGTTCGTCGGCGATGCGCTCGGAGAGCCTTCAGCGGACCGCATGAAGGTGCATTTCATCGACAACACCGATCCCGACGGCATCGCGCGCACGATCGAATCGTTGAAGGGGCTTCTTCCGGAGACGCTCGTCATTGTGACCAGCAAAAGCGGCGGGACTCCGGACACGCGCAACGGCATGGCGGTTGTTGCCGAAGCCTATCGCGCCGCGCATTTGAATTTCGCGCGTCACACTGTCGCGGTCACGATGGCCGGGTCGCAGATGGACAAGCTCGCGGTCTCTGAATCGTGGCTCGCGCGCATTCCCATGTTCGATTGGGTCGGCGGCAGGACAAGCGAACTTTCGGCCGTGGGCCTCGTTCCCGCTGCATTGCAGGGAATCGACATTGTCCGCATGCTCGCCGGAGCAGCGGCCTGCGATGCGGCCACGCGCGTTCACGAAACGCGGCGCAATCCCGCGGCGCTGATGGCCTTGATGTGGTATGTGGCGACGGACGGGAAAGGGAAGAAAGACCTCGTCGTTCTTCCGTACAAGGACCGCCTGCTTCTCTTCAGCCGGTATTTGCAGCAACTTGTGATGGAATCGCTCGGCAAGCAGCTCGATCTCGACGGCCGCCGCGTCGAGCAGGGAATCGCGGTCTACGGAAATAAAGGGTCCACCGATCAGCACGCCTTCGTGCAGCAATTGCGCGACGGCGTGAATAATTTCTTTGTCACGTTCGTGCGCGTTCTCGAGTCCGGCGGCTCGCCTCTGGAAGTCGAGCCCGGCGTGACGGCGGGAGATTATCTGCACGGCTTCCTGGTTGGCACGCGGGAAGCGCTGTACGGAAACGACCGCCAGTCCATGACGATCACGATTCGCCGCGTCGATGCGCGCACGATTGGCGCGCTGATCGCCTTGTTCGAGCGCGCGGTCGGCCTCTACGCCTCGCTGATCCACATCAATGCGTACCACCAGCCGGGCGTCGAAGCTGGGAAGAAAGCCGCGGCAGCCGTGCTCAGCCTCCAGGCCAAGGCGCACGCGGCGCTTTCAAACACTCCGCAGACGGGCAGCCAGATTGCCGCCGCCATCGGGGCCGCGGAATCCGCCGAGAGCGTCTACCTCATCCTCGAACATCTTGCTGCAAACGGGCGCGCAAAGGTGGCGCCCGCCGCCGATCCCGGCGAGACAACGTTTACTCTATTGTGAATCCAATACGCGGGAATCGCGTTCCTAATGTCCTCAGTGATATGATGAACGAACCGAGAGGCGAAACCTGAGCGGTGCCACGGACAACATGAAAAACCACGCCGAGCGTATTATTCGCGACCCGAGCATTTGCGGTGGAGAACCCGTTTTTCGTGGGACGCGCGTCACTTTGCGCACTGTCCTCGCCAGCTTGGCGGCCGGAGATGTCGCTGAAGAAATCCTGGCCGATTTTCCAACCCTGACAATAGAAGACATTCGAGCCGCAATTGCATTTGCGGCAGCGTCCGCGGAAGAAGATCTGCCGGTTTCGGCAATCCCTCAGATTCGATGAAGATCAAACTTGATGAGAATCTGCCCCATCATCTGGCAGCCCTGCTCCGCGAGTTGGGCCACGATGTTCATACGACTCCTCAAGAGAATTTAAGTGGAAGCGCGGATCGGGAGATTTGGGAGGCAACGCAGAAAGAATCAAGATTCTTGATCACTCAGGACTTGGATTTTTCCGACTTAAGAAAGTTTGCTCCTGGATCGCACGGCGGTATTCTACTTGTCCGGCTTCACTTCCCCTCACGAAAAAATCTGATCGAACGCGTCGGCGAGGTCTTTCGGACGGAAACGCTCAGCGAATGGAAGAGTTGTTTTGTTGTGGCGACAAACTTAAGATGCGAGTCGTGAAACCGCCGCGCAAATAGTTTTTTTCAGCGATTGAATTGTAATGTTAGGACGTCACTTGAGCGACGGTACGCGCGCCGTCGCCTTTTTCCTGCAGGCCGAGACCGAAGGCCTGGTGCAGCGCCTTCACGGCCTTTTCCATTCCGCTCGATTCCACAAGGAAAGAAATGTTGTATTCGGACGAGCCTTGCGCGATGGCAATGATGTTGATTGCTTCCTTGCCCAGCGTGCTGAAGACGCGCCCCGCGATGCCCGGTGTTCCGGCCATGTTCTCGCCGACTGCCGCGACGATGGCCACGTTGCGGTTTACTTTGATGTGTTCGAGGTCGTGCTGGTGCACGTCTTCGTACAGCGCCTCGCGCAGTGCCTTTTCCGTGCGCGCCGCGTCGGCGGCCTGCACGACGAAGCAGATGCTGTCCTGCGAGGACGACTGCGAAATCATCACGATATTCGCGCGCACCGACGCGGTCGCCGCGAAAATGCGCGCGGCAATGTCCGGCACGCCGATGATGCCGGGACCGGCGATGGCAATCATGGCCACGTCGCGCGTCGCGGTGACGGCTTTCACGCCTTGCGGCGCGGGCCGCACGGACTGCGTGATTTTGGTTCCGGCCTGCTCCGGATGAAAACTGTCGCGAATCCACACGGGAATGCGCGCTTTCGATCACCGGGCGCAGGGTCATCGGATGGAGCACCTTCGCTCCGAAGAAAGCGAGCTCGCCCGCTTCGGTGTAGGAAACTTCGTCGAGCGTGACCGCGTCGGGAACCATGCGCGGGTCCGCCGTCAGCACGCCGTTCACGTCCGTCCAGATGATGACCTCGCTCGCGTCGAGCGCCGCGCCCAAAATCGTGGCGGAATAGTCCGATCCGCCGCGGCCGAGCGTTGTGGGAATGCCTTTCGCCGTCGCGGCAATGTAGCCGGTGACGACGGGAATCCCGCCCGCTTCGAGCAAGGGGAGGAGAGCCGCCTGTGTTTTCTTTCGCGTTGGATCGGCCAGCGGACGCGCGCCCCCGTGAACTTCGTCGGTCACAATCAAATCGGTCGCGTCAAAAGCCACGCCGCGGAGCCCCATTTCGCGCAACACGGCGGCGGCTGATTCTCGCGGTGAGGCGTTCTCCTGTGCCGGCAATCACATCGAGCGCGCGAGGCGAGAGTTCGCCCAGGAGCGCGCAGCCGCGGCAATAATTCGCCGCGCGTTCGATTAAGGCGTCGATTTCGGCGAGTAGTTCGCGCCGGTTTTCAATGTCGGAAATCAGTTTGCCGATGGCTTCGTGATGTTTTGTCCTGCAGCGCTCTGGTAAGCGCCTCGGCCGCGGCTTCGTCGCCAGTCGCTGCTTTTCCGGCAGCCGCGATCAGGGTGTTCGTCACTCCAGACATCGCGGAAACCACCACGACGACAGCGCGTTCCTTCGACGCTTCCGCCGCGATCGCCGCCGCGTTGCGGATTCGGTTGGCATCTGCCGACCGACGTGCCGCCGAATTTCATCACCTGGATCGGACGGCTCATCGCACCCTCGCTTCGGCTGGGGCCGCATTTTCGCGCGAGGATTTTCCATGGAGCAGGCCGCGCGCCTGCAGCAATTCCGCGTTCAAAATAGCCGCGCCGGCCGCGCCGCGAATCGTGTTGTGCCCGAGAACGACGAACCGGTAATCGAACACGCTGTCCGGAAACAGCCGCCCGACAGTGACGCTCATGCCGCCGCCCGCGTCGCGGTCCATGCGCGGCTGCGGCCGGTCTTTTTCGTCGCGCACGAGGACGGGATGTTCGGGAGCGGTGTGCAATTTCAGTTCCTGCGGGACCGAGCGGTACGACGCGAGCGCCTCGCGAACTTCTTCGATCGAGACGCGCTTCGCGAGCTTCACGCGCACGGCCACCATGTGGCCGTCGGCCACATTCACGCGATGGCATTGCGCGCTCACGGCGAACGGCGCGTTCTCGAACGAGTTGTTCCCGAGGCGACCGAGAATTTTCCGCGTCTCGCTTTCCATCTTCGGCTCTTCGCCGTCGATGAAGGGAAGCACGTTGTCCACGACGTCGAGCGACGGCACGCCGGGATAGCCCGCGCCGGAGACGGCTTGCAGCGTGGTCGCGATCACGGCTTCAATGCCGAATTTCGCGTGCAGCGGCGCGAGCGCCAGCGCCATGATGATTGTCGAGCAATTCGGATTCGTGACAATGTAGCCCGTCGAGAAGCCGCGCTCGCTTCTCTGGCGGTCCAGGACACCTCAAATGATCGGCGTTGATTTCAGGAATCAGGAGGGGGACGTCCTCGTCCATGCGGAACGAGGAAGCATTGCTGATGACGGGATACCCAGCCCGCGCGAAGGCTTCTTCCGAGGCGCGCGCGACATCCGAGGGCAAACTCGAGACCACCACGTCGCAATCGAGCGGCGGCTGCGGCGGCTGCACGACCATCGATTTCACGAAGGCCGGCATGTCGCCCACCAGCCGCCAGGTACAGGCCTCTCCGTACGTTTTTCCCTGCGAACGGTCCGACGCCGCCAGCGCCGTAATCTCGAATTCCGGATGATTCTCGAGCATCTGAACAAAACGTTGGCCGACCATTCCGGTCGCGCCCAGGATTCCAACTCGCACTCGCTTATTCGACACCGCTCCTCCCGTGGAGATCCCCTGGAATCATGGTATGGATGCTGCAGAGCAAGCTGCAAAATTTCTTCGTTAAGCTTGCTCTGAAAATTCACCGTCGCGCGTATCCGCTTCTTCTGCCGCGATGCCCGCGACGATTCCCACGACGAGCATCGACGGCGATGCCGCTGCCGGGCACTCCGGCAATTGCCCGACGGTTGTGCGGAAAATCGTTTCGTCCTTTGTGGTCGCGCGCGAAATCACGACGCACGGAATCTCCGCGCCGATCCCTGCTTCCTGCAATTCCGCGCGCAAGTTCGGCGTAGCGATTGCCCGGCATGTAGATGACGTAGGTTGTGTCCGCGGCCACGGGCCGCTCGCTGCGGAGTCCTGTCCCGCCTTCGCGATGCGCCGTGACGAACACGACGCGCGAGGCGTGCCGCCGGTCCGTCAGCGAAATTTGCGCCGAAGCCGCCGCGCCGAGCGCCGAGGTGACTCCCGGAATCACCTCGAATTCGATCCCCGCCTGGCGCAGCGCTTCCATTTCCTCGCCTGCGCGGCCAAACAGCAGCGGATCGCCACTCTTGAGCCGCGCGACAATTTTTCCTTCGCGCGCCAGTTGCACCATCAGTCCATTGATCTCGGCCTGCGAAATTCCTTTTGCGCCGCAGCGCTTTCCGACGTTCACCACCTGCGCGGTCGGCGGAAGGACACACAAAAGTTCCTGTGACACGAGATCATCGTGCAGCACGACGCCAGCGGACTGCAAAATGCGCCACGCCTTGCGCGTCAGCAGTTCCGGATCGCCCGGCCCCGCGCCCACCAGATAAACTTTTCCTGACATTTCGTTTGTATTTCTCCAACTCTTGAACTTCGTCAGTGCCCGTAAAACCAATTACTTTGTCATTCCTCGAGTCGCCGCGGCGACGCTCGGAATGACAGACAAAAAACACTTCGCGCCCATTCAATCTAATGCGGCTTCGGGTCCAGGCTCGCGTACTGGTGCAGCAAGCGTTTGCGCTGCTCCGGCGGCATTGGAATGCTCTGCAATTCGTCGCGCGTGCGGCCGAGCTGCGCTACCCACTCTTCCCACTCCGGACCAAATTGCTGTTCCAGTTCCTTGCGCAGGCGCTGCGCGAGCGCGGGACTCAGTCCGCCAGTGGAAATCGCGATTTGCAATTCTCCGCGGCGCACGACGGCGGGGAAGTAGAAATCGCAACGCTCCGGCTCGTCCACGGCGTTGCAGAGCACGCCTCGGCTTCGGGCCTCCGCGTAAATTTCATCGTGCAGCGCGGGTGAACCCGTTGCCGCGATCACCAGGAACACGCCCGCAAAATCAGCCGGCCGTATTCACGCGCTTCCCATTCGATGCGGCCTTCGCGCGCCCACTCGCGCACGCGCGGCGTAGCCTTCGGCGCGACCACGCGCACGGAGGCGGCCGTCGCGAGGAGGCTCTCGATCTTCGCCTCGCCCACGGTTCCGGCGCCGACCACGAGGCACTCGGCGCCCTTCGAGTTTCACGAACATGGGAAACAAACTCATCTTTTATCTGACTCCAGATTCTGAACGGCTTTGGTAGCACAGCCACTCTTGGCTGTGCGATTTTTGCCAGTGTTAGTTTCGGCGCACAGCCAAGTCCTAGCGGTGGCGAAGATACAGTGGCCGTGCATCGAACTTAAGGGCTGCAAACCGCGCACAGCCAAGAGTGGCTGTGCTACTCCGGCGCGTGCAGGCCGCACTCTTTTTTCGCGAATCCCGACCAGCGTCCCGCGCGCGGATCTTCTCCGGGCTGCACCTGGCGCGTGCAGTGCGTGCAGCCGATGCTCGGATAATTCTGCTCGTGCAGCGGGTTATACGGCACGTTGTGATCGCGAATGTATTCCCAAACGTTTTCCCAGGTCCAGTCGGCCAGCGGATTGCATTTCACGAGGCCGAATGATTTGTCCCATTCGATTTTTTGCGCGTTTGCGCGCGTGGGCGCCTGATCGCGGCGAATTCCTGTCACCCAGGCGGATAGGCCGGCAAGCTTGGCTTTGAGCGGCTCGACCTTGCGCAGCGAGCAGCACTTGTTCGGATCGATGGTCCAGAGTTTCGGCCCGAATTGCTCGGCCTGCTTTTCCGGCGTCAACAGCGATTTCACGCGCTCGACGCGGATCCCGTATTTCTGCTCGATCTTGTCGATCAGCTCATACGTTTCCGCGAAAAGAAAATCGGTGTCCAGCGTGAAGACGCGGATGTCCGGGCGCACGCGCGCCGCAATATCGATGAGCGCAACGTCTTCCGCGCCGAAGCTCGATGCGATGGCCGCGTGCGGATGAAACTCCGCCAGGCCCCAGCGCAGGACTTCCTCCGCGCTCCAGCTCTCCGCCTCGGCTTGCACGGCGTCGATTTTTTCCTGTGCCGCCGTGCTCATCGCTTTCCTCCTCAGGATTTTTTCTTCCGGCCTTCCCTGGAAATTTCGCCCATAAACAAAAACGCCCGCGAGCTTTTGGCTTCGCGGGCCGCGTCTAAGAGCTTGAAGGATGTCTTACTACGCTTGCGTATCCTTGGCTCCCAAGGGGGTCCGCGCCGCCCGGTACACTTGGGCGTGCGCGTGGTAATCGTAATTCCCTTGAGAATCGATGTCATCATTGCCTTCACAGCTTAAATCAGCCGCCGAATTTGTCAAGCCAAAGTTCCCAGCCGGGTAGACTAGCCGGTTCACGCTGCGCCGCATCTGCTTCATCCACAAGCATCTGCAGGCGCTCCGCCCGCGATCGAGGGGACAACCAGGACGCGATCTCCCTCGCGAAATTTGTAGTCGTTGCCGCCGAGAAAGCGGATGTCTTCCTCGTTGACGTAAATGTTCACGAAGCGCCGCACCTGCCCGGAATCGTCGCGCAGATGCTTGCTGATCGCCGGGAAGCGCTGCTCGATTTCGCCGAGCAAATCCGGCAGCGTCTCCGAACTGCATTCGATTGTTTGCACGCCGTCGGTGAACCGGCGCAGCGCTGTGGGGATTTCGACTGTAATTTTCATCTCGATTATAGCTTCCTGACTCGCGAAGCATTTAGCACTGTGACCTTTTGATCGATTTGTGGGTCGGAGCTTTAGCTCCGACATCAAGCCGCCCGCCATTTGGGGCTTTAGCCCCTGAAGCTTCAGGGCTAAAGCCCCTTTATCAATCCATTTTTGTCGGGCCTAAAGGCCCGACCCACAAACTGCTTCTAATTCTCCGCTGCAATCCGCGACCACCATGCGATCGTTGATGAACGTTTCAAACACCGTCAGGCGCGGCTCGATCGCGGGCGTGAGCGTGTACTCCTGCGAAATCGCGTCAATCGTTTTCAGGCCGTTGCCGGTGATGCAGGCGACCGTCGTCTCGCTCGGGATTGATGTATCCCTGCTCGATCAATTTCTGCGTGACGCCGGTGGTCACGCCTCCGGCCGTCTCGGTGAAAATTCCTTCGGTTTCGGCGAGCAGTTGAATGCCCTTGACGATTTCAGGATCGGAAACATCTTCCGCCCAGCCGCCGCTGTCGCGAATCGCGCGCGAGGCGTAGTAGCCGTCCGCCGGATTTCCGATGGCGAGCGACCGCGCAATCGTCGCGGGCTTTTGCGGCTCGAACTGATCGAGCTTGCGCTTGACGGCGTCCGAAATCGGTGAGCAGCCGGTCGCCTGCGCGCCGAAGAATTTCACTTTCTTTTCCTCGACCAGGCCCAGCGCGATCAAGTTCGTTGAACGCCTTGCGGATTTTCGTGATCAGCGAGCCTCCGGCCATCGGACATACGATGTTGTCCGGCAGTCGCCAGCCGAGTTGTTCGGCGATTTCGTAGCCCACGGTCTTCGAGCCTTCGGCGTAGTAGGGCCGCAGATTCACGTTCACAAATCCCCAGCGGAATTTCTCCGCGATCTGCGAGCACAGCCGGTTCACTTGATCGTAGTTGCCCGCGATCCGCACCAGCTTCGCGCCGAAGACCTGCGTGCCGGTCACTTTCGCGGGTTCGAGGTCGGCGGGAATGAAAATCCACGCGTCGAAGCCTTCGCGCGCGGCCTGCGCGGCCACGGCGTTGGCAAGATTGCCCGTCGAAGAGCAGCTCACTACCTGGAATCCAAAACGCCGCGCCGCAGCGAGCGCGGTCGCCACCACACGGTCCTTGAAGGAGAGGGTGGGGAAGCAGACGGCGTCATTTTTCAGATAGAGATTTGCTTGCGCCAAGCTTTTTGCCCAGGCGGCGCGCCTGCACGAGCGGCGTAAAGCCCGCCGGGATCGTGCCTTGATAGCCTTCGGGGAGGGGAAGCAGGGCGCTGTAGCGCCAGAGATTCGTGGGGCCGGCCTCGATATTCTTGCGAGTAAAGATGGGGCGAATGGCGTCCAGATCGTAGACCACTTCGAGCGGCGAAAGGCACTCGTCGCAGAACGAGCGCGCCTGATTGCCCCAGAGCTTGCCGCATTCACGGCATTTCAGCTGATAATGTTCGGCCATATTGGCCTCCTGCCTTCGGCCCGCACAGAAATGAGATGGCGCAGCGGGCGAATCGGCTCCTGATTTCTGGCTGGTAAACTGCTGCAGGTTGGCGGCGCGAGGGGGCTAAAATGAAAAACCCTCCGCGCCAAAGAGGGGGAGGGCTCAAAAAACTCTGATCTGAGTGCTCGTCCGACTCTTTAGCAGTTTTTTACGTGGAGCAAGTTGCCTTAAATCGCCACGTGTCCAGCAAAGGGAGTATAGGCATTCCTCAACCTGGTGTCAAGGAATTTCCCTTACCAGGTGGTGTGCCAATTTCGCGTGGGTGAGCTGTATGTATCGTCCCTCCCGGAGTTTATCTGCTATGGTTTGCATGTTCCCCCACCCTCCAGGTCGGGGAGGGCTACGTTCTGACGCTCCTCTGGGACTCCCATCAATAGGCAAATAGCTTACTTGCGGGCTGAGTTTCGCCTTGCGGCGGATTTGCCGTTCGGGTAATCTGAACGACATGAAATCAGTCATCTACCCTGCAGAGGTCGGCGCGTACTGTTGTTGCCACGCGGCTTGTCGCGCTTGTCCAAGAGCGGGGTGGAGAGGGTAGTCGCGCCGGCGAAAAATTTTTAGACTGGCAATGATTTCGACCCACCACCGGAAGTTCTGGTTGGTGGGTTTTTTGTTTTGGGGCAGACAGTAAGCCCTGCGACGCGGGCGGGAGGAATCGATGGCGATGGCTGACACATTAAAGGAAGCTGTGAATACGTCTACCAGGAATGGCGGCGGCGAGCGGACTGCGCTTTTGACGCCGCAGAAAATCAATTACCTCAGGGCGCTCGAGGCGGAGAGCATTCACATCCTGCGCGAGGCGGCGGCGGAGTTTGCGCGGCCGGTGATGCTGTATTCCATCGGGAAAGATTCTTCGGTGATGCTGCGGCTCGCGCAGAAGGCGTTCTTTCCGGGGAAAATTCCGTTTCCGCTGCTGCACGTCGATACCAGCTACAAATTTCCGGAAATGATCGAGTTTCGCGACCGCTACGCGCGGGAAATCGGCGCGGAACTGATCGTGCACAAAAATCAGGAAGCGCTCGACGCGGGCGCGAATCCGTTTGTGCTGGGCACGCAGAAATGCTGCGGCCTGCTTGAAAACGAAGTCGCTGCTCGATGCGCTGGCCGAGGGCGATTTTACCGCGGCGTTTGGCGGCGCGCGCCGCGACGAGGAAAAATCCCGCGCCAAGGAACGCGTCTATTCCTTCCGCGATTCGTTCGGGCAGTGGGACCCGAAAAATCAGCGGCCCGAGCTGTGGAATATTTTCAATTCGCGCATCAACAAAGGCGAGAGCATTCGCGTGTTTCCGCTCTCGAACTGGACCGAAGCGGACGTCTGGTTCTACATCTACCTCGAAAAGATTCCGATCGTGCCGCTGTATTTCGCGAAGGAGCACGACGTGGTGATTCGCGGCGGCTCGATCGTCGTGGTCTACGACAAATGGGACCTTCTGCCCGGCGAGAAGACGCAGCGCATGGTCGTGTCGCATGAGGTCGCTCGGATGCGTGCCGTGCACGGGAGCGATTCGCTCCACGGCCGACACCGTGCCGAAAATTATCGAGGAGATGATTTCGTTCCGCCGCTCGGAGCGCGAAAACCGCGTCATCGACCACGACGAGGAAGGCTCGATGGAGATCAAGAAGCGCGAGGGCTACTTCTGATGAGCCTCGCCGCGAACCAGGAAGCTTGGGGCTTCGAGTCCTTCATGGAGCGGAACCTGGAGAAGGACCTGCTGCGCTTCACGACGGCCGGCAGCGTGGACGACGGCAAATCGACGCTCATCGGCCGGCTGCTGCACGATTCCAAGTCCGTATTCGAGGATCAGCTCGCCGCCATAAAAAAGAGCCGCATCAATCGCTCGACGGGCGCGGTGGATTTCTCGCTGCTCACCGACGGCTTGCGCGCCGAGCGCGAGCAGGGCATCACGATTGATGTTGCCTACCGCTATTTTGAGACGCCGCGCCGGAAATTCATCATCGCGGACACGCCGGGCCACGAGCAGTACACGCGCAACATGGCCACCGGCGCTTCGACCGCGAATCTCGCGGTCATTCTGATCGACGCCACGAAGGGCGTTCTCGCGCAGACGCGGCGGCACACCTACATCGCGTCGCTGCTCGGAATTCCAAATGTGCTCGTGGCCATCAACAAGATGGACCTGGTGGATTACGCGAGGAGTTTTTCTGCAAGCTGCAAAAAGATTTTGACGCCCTGGCGAAACAGCTCGCCGTTCCGCACGTCGTCGCGATCCCGATCAGCGCGCTCGCGGGAGATAACGTGGTCGAGCGCGGCGCGCACATGCCCTGGTACCACGGGCCAACATTTCTCGAACATCTCGAAACGGTGCCGCTCCGCATGGAAACGCCCTCAGACGCGGTGCGTTTTCCCGTGCAATACGTGATTCGCCCGGACGCGAGTTTTCGCGGCTTTGCGGGCCAGGTGGCCAGCGGCGTCATTCGTCCCGGCGATCCCGTCGTATCTCTTCCGTCCGAGCAGAAAGAGCCGCGTGCGGTCGATCGTGACGTTTGATGGCGACGCGCCGGAAGCGTTTCCGCCGATGTCGGTCACGCTCACGCTCGAAGACGAAATTGATTTGAGCCGCGGCGACATGCTCGTTTCGCCCGCTCATCCGCCGCGCGTTTCGCGCCATTTCGATGCCATGGTGGTGTGGTTTAACGCCGAGCCCGCCGAGCCTGGGAAGAGCTATCTGCTCAAGCACACTTCGCGCACGGTGCGCGCCAAGGCGCTGAAGATCCACTACCGCGTCAACGTGAACACGCTGGTGCAGGAACCGGTGAACAGCCTGCAGATGAACGACATCGCCTACGTGGAATTCGAAACCGTCAGCCCGCTCTTCTTCGATCCCTACACGCAGAACCGGATCACCGGCAGCTTCATCCTGATCGATCCGATTTCGAACGCCACGCTCGGCGCCGGAATGATTCGCGCCGACCTGGCGGACCAAACCGCCGCCGGTGGCATCACCACGCGGGAACTCGCGCCCGTGACGGCAGCAGAACGCTACAAGCGCCACGGCCACTATCCTGCTCTGATCCTCGTGGAAGACAATCCGGAACTTGCCGCGCGGCTTGAACGCGCTCTGTTCGACGATCATTTCGAGGTTCTGCTCGTGAGCGGCGACGCTCTGCCTGTTTCCGTTCTGGAGAGCCAGTATGCAGCGTTTGAATCCGCGGGCCTCGTGGTGATTTATGCCTGCGCCGCGCTTTCCATGGAAGCGAGGCGCAAACTGGGGGCGCGGTCGGCGGAGCGCTTCTTCGATCTTTCCGGTTTGGAATTGCCTGCGGATGAGCCCGGCGCAGTACGGAAAATTATTTCGCAGCTTCGTTCACTCCGCCCTGTCGGCGGAGACGAAAACCGAAACGCAACGAACTAATCCGCATTTCGCGCCAAATTCTCTCGCAATGTAATTCCGTTCCAAGCAGGATAGGCTTTACAGGCTGCGGAATAACCAAAAACTTTTGTCATTCCGAGGGGCGCGACGCGCCGAGGAATCTCTCTTTTCCGAGTTTCAGTCAAAGAGAGATTCCTCGCTTCGCTCGGAATGACAAAATAGACTTCATTTTCCGCAACCACTTCCGCCTGTCGGGTTTCATCCTTGCAAGGACGAACCCCCGCAGGCTGAAGCCTGCGCCACAGAACATCTCAACTCCGCTTTGCGTGCGGCGACTGACAGATGCAACTTTGCCGGTTTTCATTCCGTATCTGCCATTCTCAGGACAACAGGCGCGCGAGCTGCGTCGCGGAAATCGGGGCGCGAGGGACGCGAGAGCGAAGCAGTTTGTATCGAATTTTCGACCAGCCGCGAAGTTCGGTGTTTTTTTGTACGATCGGGAGCAACCGCGCCGCGCGGCGCTCCAATTTTCTTCGCTGCCCCGTGAAAGCCGCGGCATCCATTGGCCGGAATTGCGCCCACGCGATCGAATGCACAAACCCCGCCGGGCCGAACCGTTCGGGCCTCAGTATTTCTTCGACGAAGACGCGGATCGGTCCGGGAAAATTATTCAGCGCATCGTGCAGTGCGACAACCCCCGACGGACTGACAAACGACATGAACCCGTCAAAATCTTCTTTCGCGCCTTCGTAGCTGTGGTCGCCGTCAATCCACAAAAAGCGAATCGCACGATTCCACGCGGGAACTACTTCTTTCGAGAAGGCGCGATGGATCTCCACGTGCCGCTCCACGCCCGCCCCGCGAAGCGAATTCAAAAAATCGTCGTAGGTTGAGGGATGAGTTTCGCCGCCGCGCCCGGTCGTGAGAATGTGCGTATGCGGGTCAATGGAGACGACCGGTCCCATGCCGTAATGAGACGCCACCTTGGCCAGCATCACCGTGGACCTCCCCTTAAAACTGCCAATCTCAACGATGGCGCCCTGCGCGGGAATGCAAGCGGCCAGGAGTCCGAGGAATCGCGCCTCGTTCTCTCCCAAAAATCCCGGAACGTTCCTAGTTGCCTGCCAGGCGTCCTGAATCACTGTCTCAATGTCGGGCGGTAATTGAATCAAAGTTCAGGCCCTCTTTCCGACGTGGTCGCTTCCGCTGGGATTTCCAGTATGAAATTCTGGGCCGGAGAAGTGTACATCATCCCCCGCGTGTTGAAGCCCGGGTTGCCGCACCGGCAATCGAAATTTGACCGTTTGCGGAGGGGAGTGCTATCTTGAGGGCGTCCTGGTAGAGGTGCGGAAGCAATGAGTAGCCGGGCCGATGTTCCGAGGAGCTTCGGAGGCCCGAGTGAAAGGTGCAGCAGTATTTTCCGCCGAAGTCGCCGAAGGCAGTCCCGCCGAGGCGGCTGGGGGGCTTGGCTAACACCGGCCCACTGTCATCCGAGGAATCGGATGGAGCGCTATCGAGGAGCAAGGCGCCCCCTGCCATTCCGCGTCCTGCTTCTTTCCCTGCGCGCCATTCCTTCCTGAGGATTACAATCAATCGTGGTTTTTGGTAGCACAGGCTTCAGCCTGTGGATTTTTCTGAAACTCGTTAGTACGCGTGCTGAAATCTTTGCGGCTTTTTAGCATTCACAAATGCAAAACCCACAGGCTGAAGCCTGTGCTACTTAAGACAAAGCGAATGCATCCATTTGAAATGACGCGCGCGCTGGTCGACATGGAGTCGATCACGGAGAACGAGAAGCAGGTGGGCGAATACCTGCTGCACTATCTCTCCGGCCTGGCGGCAGGCTCCGACGGCAAGGCGGAAGCCATGACGGTGACGCCGGAACGCTTCAACGTGTACGCCGAATGGGGAACTCCCGTCGTCGTGCTTTCGACGCACATGGACACTGTGCCGCCCTTCTTTGGGTCAAGCGAAGACGAAGAGCATATTTACGGGCGCGGCGCGTGCGATGCCAAGGGGATCATCGCCGCGATGATTGCCGCCGCGGAAAAGTTGATTGAGAGCGGCACGCGGAATTTCGGTCTGCTCTTTGTCGTCGGAGAAGAGCGGAACAGCGCGGGAGCGGAAGTTGCTTCCGGCTCGCCGCGCGGCGCGCGCTACCTGATCAACGGCGAGCCGACCGAAAGCAAGGTTGCGCTGGGATCAAAAGGAATTTTGCGCTACGAAATCGTGGCCACGGGTAAAATGGCGCATTCGGCGTATCCGGAACTCGGCGAATCCGCCATCGAGAAACTTCTCGATGCGCTGGAAGCGATTCGGCGGATGCCGCTGCCCGAAGATCCGGTGCTGGGAAAAACGACGTTGAATATCGGCACGATTTCCGGAGGCCGCGCGCCCAATATTATTCCGGACGCCGCGAAAGCGGAACTTGCGATCCGCCTGGTGAGCGATGGGCGCGAAGTCGATCAGGCGTTGCGCGCGGCTATTGGAGGCCGCGCGGAGGTAAGAGAAATCCTGACGCTGCCGGCCATGCATTTTGCCGCGCTCGACGGATTTCCGACGTCGGTGGTTGCGTTCACGACCGATATTCCTGTGCTGGCGCCGGCGTGGGGCGAGCCATTCCTGTTCGGGCCGGGCAGCATTCACGTGGCGCATACGCTCGAAGAAAAAATTTCAAAGCGCGAATTGCTCGCTGCCGTCGATACGTACACGCAGATGACTCGTATGCTTCTCGGGAGGAAGCGGGTGCGGGCTCACTTGGAGCCCGCCAAACAAAGACATGCCTAAAAACCTTGCCATCGTCGGATACGGAAAAATGGGCAGGCTGATCGAACAGCTCGCTCCGGACGCTGGCTTTTCCGTCGGCTTGAAGCTGGACATCGACACAAACGTGAACCAGCAGGGCATCACGCCCGAGAATTTCCGCGGTGTCGACGTGGCCATCGAGTTTTCGACGCCGCACACGGCTGTGGCGAATCTCGAGCGGCTCTGCGCAATCGGCGTTCCGACCATTGTGGGCACGACGGGCTGGTACAGCGAACTGGAGCGCGTGCGAGGTTTTGTCGACCAGTGCGGCGTGGGCGTCGTCTGGAGCCCGAACTACTCGATTGGCGTGAACGTTTTCCGCCGCGTTGTCGCCGAGGCCGCGCGCCTGCTTGCGAGCCAGCCGGAATACGGCGCCTGGGCCTGGGAAGTGCATCATACGGCGAAGAAAGACGCGCCTTCGGGGACGCTGCTTCAATTGATCGAAGAGATGCAGCGCGCGGGGTACACGCGGCGGATCGACGCGAGCTCGAATCGCGCGGGAGCGAATCCGGGGACGCACGAAATCGGATTTGACTCGCCGGCGGACACGATCACGCTGCGGCACACGGCGCGCAGCCGCGAAGGATTCGCGCGCGGAGCGCTGAAGGCCGCGCAGTGGGTGATCGGCAAGCGCGGGCTGCACGAATTTGGAGAAGTGATTTTTGCGGACGACGCGAAAGCAGCGCGCCGCCCGGCAAATTAATATGAGGTGGCAACCATGTTTCGAGGATTTGTGGGCTGTGGCACGGCGCTGGTCACTCCGTTCCGGAAGGACTTGTCGCTCGACGAAGAGACGCTGCGGCGCCTGGTGCGCCGGCAGATCGCTGCCGGGATTAATTTCCTGGTGCCCTGCGGCACGACGGGCGAAAGCCCCACGCTCTCGCACGAAGAGCACCTGCGCGTCGTGGCGATCACACTCGAAGAGGCCAAGGGCAAGGTGCCCGTCCTGGCGGGCGCGGGCGGCTACAATACGCACACCGTAATCGAGATGGCGCGCGAAATCGAACGGATGGGCGCGGACGGAATCCTGTCTGTCACGCCGTATTACAACAAGCCCACGCAGGAAGGGCTCTACCATCATTTCAAGGCCATCGCGTCGGCGATTTCGCTGCCCATTATTTTGTACAACGTGCCGCCGCGCACGAACGTGAACATCGATCCCGCAACCGCTGCGCCAACTATCCGAAATCGAGAACATCATCGGCGTGAAGGAAGCCTCCGGAAATATTTCCCAGATCACGCAGGTGATCCAGCAAGTTCCGGAAGAGTTCCTCGTGCTCTCGGGCGATGACGCGCTGACGCTGCCGCTCGTGGCCATGGGCGGCCGCGGAATTATCTCCGTGGCGTCGAACGAAATTCCGGCGGAAATGACGCAACTGGCGCAGTTGTGCCTGGCGGGGGATTTTGCGGAAGCGCGCGCCATGCAGCGCAAGTGGCTGCCGCTGCTCGAAGTGAATTTTATCGAGACGAATCCAACTCCCGTGAAGGCGGCCATGGCGGAAATGGGGCTGCTCGAACCCGTGTTCCGCCTGCCGCTTGTGCCCCCGCGAAACGAAAATCTCGCGAAGATTCGCACCGTGCTGGAATCGCTCGCGCTTCTCGAAAGGGTCCACGTTGCCAACCGCAGCTGATAAGCTCGAAAAACAAATCGAAGCG
Organism: uncultured Acidobacteriota bacterium; assembly: GCA_963833595.1. GTDB lineage: Bacteria > Acidobacteriota > Terriglobia > Acidiferrales > UBA7541 > Palsa-360. The sequence goes on from CAWHYM010000007.1 coordinate 159,348, forward strand.
TTGTTTGACGCGAAGCCCGCGCGCTACACCGAAGAGGACCACCAGCTTTTCCGCGCGTTCAAGGAAGAGCTAAACGCGGGCCGCATCCGCTCCGCCGAGCCCGACGCTTCTCAGACTACCGGCTGGCGGACCAACGCGTGGGTGAAAAAGGGAATCCTCGTGGGCTTTCGCATGGGAGCCATCGTGGATATGTCGGTGGATTCCGCGAAGCAGCCATTCTTTGACAAAGACACTTACCCGGTGCGGCGTTTTTCGACAGGCGACGGAGTGCGCATCGTTCCCGGCGGATCGAGTATCCGCGATGGCTGCTACATCGGACGCGACGTCGTGTGCATGCCGCCGATGTTCGTCAATGCGGGCGCTTACGTTGGCGACGGCACGATGATCGATTCGCATGCGCTTGTCGGAAGCTGCGCGCAGATCGGGCGCGGTTGCCACATCTCTGCGGCCTCGCAGATCGGCGGCGTCCTCGAACCGGTGGGCGCGCTGCCGGTGATTATCGAAGATGAGGTTCTCGTCGGCGGGAATTGCGGCGTCTACGAAGGAACGATCGTGAAGCGCCGCGCCGTGCTTGGCACGGGAACGATTCTCAACCGCTCGACGCCGGTGTATGACATCGTGCGCGGCAAGGTGTACGCGGCGACGGATACCGAGCCTCTCATTGTTCCGGAGGAAGCCGTGGTGGTCGCCGGCTCGCGTTCCATTTCGCGCGGCGTGGGCATGGACTGGGGAATTTCGCTTTACACGCCGGTGATCGTCAAATACCGCGACTCCAAGACCGACGCGAAAATTCAGCTAGAAGATTTACTGCGGTAACGACTGAAAAACCCCGCCTCTGAAGAGGCGGGCTACAACAACTTCCGTCGGCAGGATTCTTGTAGCCCGGGCCTTCAGACCCGGGGATTTTCTTAAACGCGATTTCCGCCGGTGCTACTTGGTCGCTAGGATTACAGTTGATGGCGGGGGCACTGGAATCGTTCCCACCTTGCGGAAGCCTGCGGCCTTCAGCCAGATGCGGTATTCGCGTAAAGTGAAGACAGTGCCTTCCTCGGTTTGCAGGAGCATGTTCAATCCAAAGAGCAGCGGCATCGCGGGCCCCGTGCGGGCGTCGTTCGGGACATATTCCGCGATGAGCAGTTTTCCTCCGGGCCGCAGAGCCGCGTAGGATTTCCGCAGAAGCTCCTTGCCGTGCTTTTCTCCTTCCGAGTGGATAATATGGCCGAGGATCACCAGGTCATACGTATCGCGCCCGAATTCCACCTGACGCAAGTCGCCCTCGATATAATCGTATCGACCAGCGACGCCGAATTTGTCGGCGAATTCTCGCGTGATCGGCGTCATCTCCGGAAAATCCACGGTCGTCACGCGAGCTTCTGGAATTGCCCGCGCAAAGGCCAGAGACCAAGCTCCGGAGCCCGCCGCGACGTCCAGAATTCTATGAATCTTGCGCAGCTCTTTTTCTTCAAATCGTGAGATCGCCGCGGTTGACGCGGCAAAGTTCCCAGGGAAAATGCTCGCCACTAATTTCGGAAAAAATTGTTTGCCCTTCTCCGCGACGTCGACAGTCTCAGCGGAGCGGCCGCTCCTCACCGCTTCCGAAAGATTCTTCCAGGCGTCCCAGGTGAGCGAAAGGGCGTGAGCCGTCGCGCCCACGTAGGCTTTTCCGCCAGGCAGAAGAAACGCGGCGGAAATTGGCTGGAGACCGTAGCGGCTGCCGGTCTTCCTCAAATAGCCCATCGCTGTGAGAGCATCGAGGAGTGCGGCCATACCCCGCGGTGACGCTCCCGCTGCTTCGGCAATTTCCTTCACGGTTCGTTTCCCCTCGGCGATGAAGCTGAACACGTCCAGTTCAACTCCAGCGACCAGCGTTCGGGATCTCCACGCACCCGCGAGATCCTCCATGACCATAGCCGGCGAGAGCAGCGTCTTTTTTGATTTGCGAGGCATGAGTCCCGTCTCCTGATAAAATTGAATTGTCCGCCCAAAAGTCCGGCCCGAGAAAATGTTCTCCTCTGGTTCCAATCGGGAAGCCGCAGCCAGACTATGTGTACTCGTCCAGGATAGTCAACGGGAATGCTGCCCCGTGTCCGAAATAACCGCCTCTTGAAAAGGCAACGACGGACCCAACAAGCCGCTAAGGAATTGGCCTCCCCCGGGATAGGGGAAATTCTAGGGGAAATGCCGTTAAACTCTGATATAATTGTTATGTTTTATACGGGAGTCGGGGGTTTCCATCACCTACCGGGGCGTTGGGTATGACAACCCCTCGTGACTTCATCCGGTCCTCACCATCGCCATCAAGCGATCTGAATCCGGCCATTGATGCCGCGCGCTCTGCAGATTCCCACTTTTGGAAAGAGAGAAAATCATGAAGAACGTGTTTGTCGGGAATATGAATTTTCAAACGACGGAAGCGGAGTTGCGAGCGCTCTTTGAACCGTTCGGACAAGTGACTCGGGTGCACATCGCTATGGACCGGGAAACGGGACGAGCACGCGGATTCGCATTCGTCGAGATGCCCAACGATGCGGAAGCCGCAAAGGCGATGTCAGGCCTCGACGGCAAGGAAGTCGGCGGGCGAGCGTTGAAAGTGAATGAGGCGCGCCCCAAAGCCGCATCTGGTGGAGGCGGCGGGCCGCGAGGGAGCGGCGGGAGCGGAGGTGGTGGCGGCTTTGACCGCGACCGCGATCGCGATCGCAACCGCGGCGGCAGCGGCGGACGAGGGGGCGGAAAGGGTGGCCGGTTCTCGACCGAGGATTATCGCGACAGCCCCCGGCAGCCTCGCGAACCTCGCTGGTAACGCGCAACTCGTTCTTTGACAACACTGGCGGTCCGCACGCGCTTCCACTCAAGGAGATTAGTATGGCTACGTCGAAATCTACGTTTCAGAAGCGCCAAAAAGAAATGAAAAGGCAGGAAAAGCAGCGCATGAAGGCGGAACGCCGCGCGCAGAAAAAGCTGGTTGGCCGTCAAGACGCCGACTTTCCGATGGAACCTCTGACCGGCCCCATCGTGGATCCTGATATCGTTTTTCCGGAATCGGACGACGAGGGTTAATCGGACTTTCTCTCCAATGCAGGATTTGCGTAGCGCCGGCGCCACCACACACTGCACACCAGCCTCATTGCATAGTGTCTCCGCCAAATCTTGAATTCTTGATGAGAGATCCGCACTAATTCCACAAAGCGCGGATTAGAAATGGCTGGATTCGCTGCTCGAACTTCCGGAACCCGCGGGCCCCGAAGAGATTTTTCCCCACGCCGACCGCTTCCAGTTCTCCACGAAATGGTGGCCAACGCCCCAGGAGGGAAGCGGCATCAGCAAGCGCAAGGAAAGTCCATTCAAATAAGGTTCGTACATTTCGCGCAATTCCTTCAGCTTCTTGTCTCCTGATTCGCCGCATTTGCTGGAGGCGCGGCATTCCACGAGAAGATTGCGGACCTGCGCAACTTCTTTCGGGGGAAGCCGGTCCTGCGACGGGCGGGACGCTGGGACCCTCAAGACTTCCGCCAGGTCCACGACCGCGTGGCGCGCAATCGCGAACGTCAAGTTGCGATTGCCACTTGGCCGTGCCCTCGCCGTAGGCGATGAGCAGCGCGCGACACATCGAGAACGGCCGTAAACGCGGCGAGCCAGGATTGATTGTCATGCTGCGAACGAAAATAGCAGAGCACCGGATAGGACAGGTGGCTCTCCATCAGTTGCGCGGCCCATATTTCCCAATCGCGCAGATACGGAGTCAGGACTTCGTTGTCCGCAAATTGCGCGTGCCTGCGCAGCAGCTCCGCGGCCGTGGGCGGCGAGCCGGCGCGAGCATCGAGCAGCGAAATGTTCAACTCCCTCTGGGAAAACGCGCCGTAGAGCGTCGGCAGATACGAAATCATGAGGCCCAGAAAACCGAAACCCCGTCCCGCCCTCGGCGACCGTGATCACGCGCGCCAGCGTAGTTCGCGGCGTCACGTCGCCCAATCCCAAAGTGAAAAACGTTGTCCCGCTCAAGTAGAAATCGGTCCGGAAGGTCGGGGTTTCTCCAGGAGAGTTTGATGGCTGAACCGGCCGCCCAGTGCAGCATCGAGAATGCCAGGATGAGCAAGAATGCCCACGTGCCGCAAACAGCCCCAGCAGCGAAAGCGGACCGTAATAACTGAGGTGCGCCTCGCGCAGTTTTTTCGAGCGAAACAACCGGTTGACCGCGGCCCAGAATTTCCAGGTGAGCCGGTAGAAGATGCGAACCAGGCGACACCGGACGCGTCACGCGCCGAGGCAGAATGATGGTTTCAAACGCCTCCCACAGCGTGGCGAAGAGAAGGAAGAGACCCAGAATGGCGATCAAAAGTTTCATCTCACACTCCGGCGGCTCACAACACAATATCAGGTGTTGGTGGAGAGCAGAAATTCCTGAAGCTCGGGAAAACGGTTGGGAAACGGGAATGGATTTCTTCGGCCGGTCCAGGAATGCCGCCAGGCGTTCGGGCATTTCCGGCCGGACGCCGATGGCGCGGGCGACGGTTTCCGCGAACTTGGCGGGATGCGCCGTGGCCAGCACGATTCCCCGCGTTTCGGGCTGATTTTGTTTCGCGAAGCTCTGCCAGCCGAGCACGCCGACGGCGGTGTGGGGATCGAGCACGTAGTCGTGGCGCTGCTCCACATCGTGCATGATGCGCAATGTTTCCTCATCGCTGAAGCTGCATCCCCAGATGTCGCGGCGGATGGCCTGAAGATCGTTGTCGTAGAGATCGACGATGCGCGCGAAGTTGCTCGGATTCCCGACGTCCATCGCGTTGGAAATCGTGTGACGGGAAGCGCGCGGAATCAGTTTGCCGCTGCGGAGGAATTCAGGCACGACGTCGTTGGCGTTGGTCGCCGCGATGAATTGCGCGACGCCCAGGCCGATGCGCTTGGCCAGCAGTCCGCCGGTCAGATTGCCGAAATTGCCGCTGGGAACCGAAAACACGGGAAGAGATTCCGACGGCCCGAGTTGCGCGACGCCGGCGAAGTAATAAAAACTTTGCGGAATCAGCCGCGCGATGTTGATGGAATTCGCCGACGTGAGCGTGAGCTTCTCCGCGAGGACGGGATCGACCAGCGCTTGTTTCGCCAGGCGCTGGCAGTCGTCGAATGAGCCGGATACTTCGAGGGCCGTGATGTTCTGTCCGAGCGTCGTGAGCTGTTTTTCCTGCGCGCTGCTGACGCGCCCGGCGGGATAGAGGATCACGACGCGGATGCCGGAGACTCCGAGAAACGCCTGCGCCACCGCGCTTCCTGTGTCACCCGACGTCGCCACGATAACGGTGAGCTGCTTCCCCGATTCCTGAACGAAATATCCCATCAGGCGGGCCATGAAGCGCGCGCCAAAATCCTTGAATGCCAGCGTCGGTCCGTGGAACAGTTCGAGAATGTGCAGCCGTTCGCTGAGCGTGACCAGCGGCACGGGGAAATTAAACGCCTCCGTCACGATCTTCATCAGAATGTGCGGAGGAATTTCGTCGCCCGCGAACAACGCGCCTACTTCCTGCGCAATTTCCGGAAACGTGAGCGACGGCAGGCGTTCCAGGAAATCTGCTGGCAAATGCGGCATTTCGACGGGCATGTATAGCCCGCCGTCGGGCGCCGATCCGCGAAGCACGGCTTCGCGCAAGGAAACTTCCGGACTGCGGCGGAGAGTGCTTCGGTATTTCATCACGCGGGCCGCGCCTGCGCTTCGAGAAGTTCGAGGAAACCGCGCGCGTCGAGATTGACGTCGCGCAGGAGGTCCATCGAAACGATGCGGTGCGCGTAGCGCTCGTACAGTTTTTTGCGATGCGCGATCAGTTGTGGATAGCAGCGCGCGATCGCGTCCTGCGTGGATTCGCCGGGGCGCTGGACAAACTGATCGCCCCAAAGGACGGGCTTCGGGTCGGACAGATACCGCGCGATCAAGAGATTCCTCTTCGGCGCGAGAAGCTTCGAGGTAAACCACAGTGGTGAGACTTTGCATTCGGCGGCAGATTTCCTCGCCCGTGTACACGACGCTGCCCGTGGTGTCCAAAATCGTCCCTTCTTCCTTCGACGCCTCAATTTCATCCAACGCTTCGCCCATGGATTTTACTTCGCACTCCAGATATTTTTTCTCACGTTCGCGGTAGGCCGGATCGTCCGGCCAGCCCATCCAGGCCGCGACTCCGCCAATTCCGCGGTATCCGCCGGCGGCAAGCTCGGGGGCAAGTTTTTTCTCGATCCGATCGTCGATACCGATGACGCGAAATCCCGCGCCAGCCAGCTTTTGCGCCCAATGCGACTTTCCGGCGCCGGACATTCCGATAAAAGAGAGCTTGATCACATATCCTCGGCAGTGTTCCCTGTTTCCTAGTGGATCAGTCCGGCTACGCCTGGATTCCGGCAGCGACGACCTGACTCCTCATCAAGGAGGACAGCTTGATTTTTATCCTGGAGACCGCCCAAAGAGGATAGCGTCCCCCGATGCGCCCTGCAAGTCCCGGGAGATTGTGAGTCGTGTATTACATTGCCGTTTATGTTGGGCATCCACTGAAGTTCGCCGGCTACTCTGTTTTTGAAACCAGGGCCAGCGAATCTTGAATCATGTCGTACACGAAATTGAGTTGGTCGGGCGTGATGACATACGGCGGCAGGATGTACACAACGTTGCCAAGCGGCCGCAGGAGCACGCCTCGGCTGAGGAAATATTCGTACAGGCGCGGGCGCAGCGAAGATAAATATCCCGCGTCGGGCACCTTCAGTTCGATAGCCGCGACGGTGCCGATGTGGCGGACGTCCGCAACGCCGGGATGCGCCGCAAACGCGGGCAGGCGAGCTGCGTGCACTTTTTCAATCGCGGCAATCCGCTCGAAGACCGGCTCGCTCTCGAAAATTTGCAGCGACGCATTTGCCGCGGCGCAGGCGATTGGATTTGCCGTGTAGGAATGCCCGTGGAAGAATGCGCGCGCGCGATCGCCGCCTGTGAATGCGTCATGAACGCGGTCGGTCGTGAACGTGGCGGCGAGGGGCAGAAATCCTCCCGTCAAACCCTTGGCGACACACATCAAATCGGGAACCACCGCGGCTCGTTCGCAGGCAAACATGCGGCCCGTTCGCCCGAAGCCGGTGAGAACTTCGTCGGCAATCAGCAGTACATCGTGAGCGGCGGTCAGGCGGCGAACTCCGGAGAGAAATTCCTCGGGATGAACGATCATACCGCCCGCGCCCTGAAGCAGCGGCTCGACAATCACGGCGGCGATTTCATGGCCGTGTTCGGAGAGCAGGCGCTCCAGTTTGTTAAGGCATTCGATCTGGCAGGTCGCGCGCGTGAGGCCGACAGGGCAATGCGCGCAGTAGGCCGAATGCGTGCGCAGGACAGGAATTCGCATGGACTCAAACGCCGCGGTGAATGGCGAATCGTCGCTCACCGACATCGCGCCGACCGTATCGCCGTGGTAGGCGTTTTCGAGCGCGACGATCAGGCGTTTTCCTGGCCGTCCGCAATTCCTCCAATATTGCACGGCCAGCTTCAGCGCGACTTCAACCGCTGTCGAGCCGTCATCCGAGAAAAAAACATGGCGCAGCGGCGGCGGAACAATTTTGCCCAGGCGCACGGCAAGTTCTTCGGCGGGCTCGTGCGAAAATCCCGCGAAGAGGACGTGTTCGAGCCGCGCGGCTTGTTCGGCAATGGCCTCCGCGATCGCGGGATGCGAGTGGCCGTGAAGGTTGACCCACCAGGACGAAATCGCGTCCAGAATTTGGCGCCCGTCCTGGGTTTCGAGAAAGACGCCTTTACCGCCGCGAATGGAAAGAGGAGGCGGGTCCACGCCTTCCTGCGTGAACGGATGCCAGAGATGGAGATCGGACGCGCTCATAATTTATTGGAATGCCTGATGATCGAAATGCTTATCAAACACTTCAAGCAGCGCCGCGCGATTAATTTCCTTGAGGATGGGAATGTGGCCAATGACGCGAACATTGCCATAATGTTCGATGGCACGGCGATTCTCGATGTTCTCGTCGCCAATCGAGCACCACTCCGCTAATCGGGAGGCGCGCTTCACGCAGCGCGGCGAGCGTCAGAAGCGTGTGATTGATCGTGCCCAGCGCCGTGCGCGCGGCGACGATGACCGGGAATCCAATGCATTGTATAAGATCGAGCATCAGGTCGCGCTCGTTGAGCGGCACCATCACTCCGCCCGCGCCTTCGACAATCCATCTCCGGTCCGCCGGCGCTGCCGGCAATTCGAACGCATCGAGAGCGATTCGAATTCCTGCCTTCGCGCGCCGCCAGATGCGGCGAAACCGGCGGATAAAATCGAAATCGTTCCAAAGGGAGCCGGTCTTCCGAAGCTCCCGACCATGCGCGCACCGATTCGCGATCGGTGCCTTCGTTGGCGCCCGTCTGCACGGGTTTCCAATACACGGCGTCCAGTGCGGCGACGAGGAGTGCGGAGAGAACGGTTTTTCCCACGTTCGTGTCCGTGCCGGTCACGAAATAGCCGTTCATCGGGAAACGGAAACCGTGTGCGCAGTTGAATATTCGCTGCGGGCTTGAGTCATTGCGGCAACAAGCTCGGTAAGAATATCTTCGGAAAGTTTCGTGGTTAGAGACAAGCGAAGCCGCGCCGTTCCCGCAGGCACTGTGGGCGGACGAATCGCGCGAACGCCGAAACCCCTTGTCCTGAGGGATTCGGCAAAATTGACTGCGGCATCGTTCGATCCCAGGATGACGGGCACGATTTGCGAATCGCTGCCGGCGGCGTCAAAGCCATTTTGTTCGCAATTCATTCCTCAGGAAAGCGCTCAAATCAATCAGACGAGCGCGTTCGCAATTCGCTGCTGCGGCGAGACTCATTCCAGCAGAAACCTGCGAAGCAAAATACGGCGGCAAGCCGTGTTGAAAATGAAAGTGCGCGCGCGATTGACTAGAAAACGGCGCAGGTTCTCCGAGCCGCACACAAATGCGCCGGCCGCCGCGAGCGCTTTGCCGCATGTGTGCACGGTCGCGAGTACGCGCGCGGAAAGCCCTGCCTCTGCCACGCAGCCGCTGCCGCGCGGCCCGCAGTACGCCGATCGCGTGCGCCTCATCGACGATCAGTTCCGCGGCGTAACGTTCTGCGAGCGCGGCAAGATCGGCGAGCGGCGCGCGGTCGCCATCCATGCTGAAAATGCTTTCGACCACGATCACGCGTGCTCCGGCAACGGTCGCGTTGCGGCGAAGTTCATCCTCCAAGAACGTTAGGTCGAGATGCGGAAAAATAACGCGCCGGCATTTCGCAAGGCGTATTCCGTCGATCAGGCTGGCGTGATTGGCGCTGTCCGAGAAGACGACGTCTTCGGGGCGCAGGAGTGCGCTCAGCAGCCCTATATTCGCCGCGTAGCCGGAAGTGAAGTACAGCGCCGCTTCCGCGCCAACCCATCGAGCAAAATCATGCTCGAGGCGAGTCCACGCTTCGTCCTGGCCGGACAACAGTCGAGAGCCGGTGGACGCGATGCGCGGAGGCGGAGTCCACGGCTTCCAGAACGGCTTGCTTCATCCGCGGATCGGTGGCGAGGCCGAGGTAATCGTTGGAGCTGAGATCGATGCCCTGAACCGTTTCCAGATGACGCAGCTGCGCGCGCGATTCGAGATCGGAAAGCTCGGCGAGAATGCGCTGGTTCATGTCCACGGAAATATTCTTACCGCAGCGGCAGCGGTTCCAGCCCCAGGGAATGGAGCATCGCCGCGTCGTCTTCGGGTTCAGGATTCGAAGTGGTCAGCAGTTTTTCGCCGATGAAAAGCGAATTGGCCCCGGCCACAAAACACAGCGCAACAGCCTCGCGCGAAAGCGCCTTTCGCCCCGCGCTCAGCCGGACCATCGAAGCCGGCATCAGAATGCGCGCTGTCGCAATCGTGCGCACAAAGACGAGCGGATCGAGCGCGTCCAGGTGCTCGAGCGGAGTCCCGGCGACGCGCACCAGCGCATTGATGGGAACGCTTTCCGGATGCGGATTGAGCGTGGAAAGCTGGTGCAGCAGGCCGATGCGATCGTCTTCCGATTCGCCGAGGCCGATGATTCCTCCGCAGCAAACGGTAACTCCGGCTTTTCGCACCGACGCGAGCGTGCGGAGGCGGTCGTCGTAATTGCGGGTCGTGATGATCTGTCCGTAGAATTCGGGTGAAGTATCGAGATTGTGGTTGTATGCAGTCAGGCCCGCGTCGGCCAGGCGCTCCGCCTGCGAATCATCGAGCATTCCGAGCGAGCAGCAAACTTCCATGCCGAGTTTGGCCACGCGGCGCACCATTTCCAGAACATTTTCAAAATCCTCGCCCTCCTGCACCTGCCGCCATGCGGCGCCCATGCAGAAACGCGTTGCGCCTTCGCCGCGGGCGCGCTCGGCAAACTCCACGACCTCGTCTACGGGAAGCAGGCCGCCGCGCGAAACTTCCGTCGAGTAATGCGCGCTCTGCGGGCAATAGGTGCAATCTTCCGGGCATCCGCCGGTTTTCACGGAAAGCAGGCGGCAAAATTGGACGCGCGTCGGGATCGTGAAATTCACGGTGCGCTTGCTGGGCCAGGAAAAGAAGATCAGGCAGCGGCTGCCGGTAGATGCGGCGAATTTCTTCACGCGTCCAATCATGGCGCAAAGCCGTCTTGGCTGCCGAAACGCCTGCATCGTTTTGCGACAAGGGTGCTCCTCTAAGACGATAATCGTCGTGCGCTGACAGGCGCGGCAATCAATGCACATGCCGCTTCGCGCGGACCCGCCTAGCCGGCAACGGGCCGCCGGGAAAAACATTCTAACGCACATTCGACGTAAATATCGACCTCGCGCGGGCCATCGGCAATTCGGATCGTTCCCATCCACATTTGTTTGTGTGACCCACGATGCAGTTCGTTCGAACTGGGATGATGAAAAGAATATTTGGCGCGAAAGAAGTATGTGGAAGGGGAACTGAGGTGGCCCTGTAAGTTCCGTAATTGCTTACAGGCGAGCCTGTTCCTTGCGATTCGTCTTCTTGGATCCCGAGTTCGAAGCCGGGGAAGATGATTTACTCGCGGTCGAGTTCTTCTTGTGGCAGGAGATTGCCCACCAGCGATTTTCGTATTGCGGCAGCTCGCACATCTTCGTGCAATGTTTCATGCTCGTCTCGTACGCGCAATGGCAGTAGCACAGGGGCGTCGCAGGCCCCGGCCTCAGCGTCGGGGCCTGATTTGCCAGAGCAGCTGCCGAAACCGTTGCCAGCACGATTGCCGTGCGAATCGCCTGCCGGAATCCACCCGCTCTAGATTTCATGTTTTCATTTTGGAATGGGCCAGATTAAAAACCGATAGCGCGCAGGATGGAAAATTGCTGGTATTCAGGATTTGAACGTACTGGCGGAAGGTACCGGTACTGAAAGGGACGGCAAGTATTTCCATCTACAATACTTATGAGTGGGTGAGGTGCCTGGGGAGTTTTGCGCGAAAGTGATTGCCGGGCTTAGGTCCAGGAATTGGAACAGCAACTCGGATGAATTGGCAGAGAGGGAATCGTTCAAGCTCCGCAACCTAAAAGGCAGCGAACGCAATCACGCAATCGTGGTTTCGGCTAAGTCGGCGAGCTCCAGCCGCAAATTTCCCGCATTCGTCGCGTAGCTGAGTGCGGGTTCGAGGTCGAGGATTCCGGTTCGGATCATGCGTTCGAGTTCACCGTCGAAGTATTGCATTCCTTCGGTCGTGCCATCTCGCATCGCGTCGAGAAGGGATTTGCCTTCCGATTCGCCTTTTTCCACATATTCGCGAGTGCGCATGGTCGATTTCAAAATCTCAATGGCCGCGACTCGGCCGGTCCCGTCCCTTTTGGGGATCAGACGCTGCGAAACGATGTAGCGAAACGTTCTTGCCAGGCGGGTGCGGATCGCCTGTTGATCCGCAAGGGGAAATACACCGATGATCCGCTCAATCGTTTTTGACGCATCAACCGTATGCAGAGTGGAGAAGACCAGATGGCCCGTCTCCGCCGCTTCCATCCCGATCTCGATCGTTTCCTTGTCGCGCATTTCCCCAACAAGGATCACCTTGGGCGCCTGTCGCAAGGCCGCCCGCAACGCCAAAGCGAAGCTCGGTGTGTCACTGTGGAGCTCGCGTTGATGAATCGTGGACTTTTTGTGAACGTGCAGAAATTCGATCGGGTCTTCGATGGTGAGGATATGGTATGCCTTCTCCTCGTTTATTTTGTTCAAGATAGCGGCGAGCGTCGAAGATTTTCCCGAACCGGTAGGGCCCGTCACGAGGACGATCCCATTCCGCAATTCCGCGATTTCGCCCAATTGCGGAGGCAGGTTGAGCGAGTTGAAATCTGGTACTGACTGTGGGATGACGCGCATAACGATCGCGTAAGTGCCGCGCTGGCGAAAGATGTTCACGCGAAAACGAGCAATTCCGGGCAAACTATAGGAAAGATCGGTGGACCCTTCTTTATCGAGCTTTCCGGCCACAAGGTCATTTTTTCCAATCAGATCGGCGGCTATACGGCGCGTCGCATCCGGCATCAGCTTGCCCACCCCGGCGATATTCACTTCCCTGAGTTGGCCATTAAGTTCAATTTGAGGGGTGCGGCCAGGGGAGAAGATTAAATCGCTCACCTGCTTGGAAACCTGGAGCATGGTGGCAACGATCGAAGCGGTGGAGACCTTAGCCGCTGCGGATGAGCCTGAAGCTGCATCCTGGCTGACGGCAGCGGGTTGGGGCGGGGCAGAAGACGAATCCATTAGGGGCTCCCGGATAAAAGGCTGAGTTCTTCAGTCGCAGCTCTGTAGTGATTTATGAGCCTTGCCGGGGCCCTATCTGGTTCTTGGGTGGCGAGGCCGGGAAAGAGCTTTCATTTCCTTCTCAATTGCTCGAACCGCTTCAGCCCCGAGTCCTATCGAACTCGACCCGATCCCTGTACCAGGGAGGCAATAGTGCACTTCACTACAAGTTTGGACTTTGACATTCGACCGCGTCAAGAGAAATCGGAGGTTTACGATGGCGCCTTTCGGGGAATGTGTCGAAGTATTTACGAACTACCCATGTGGGCTGCGGTCGGGAGAGCGGAGCGAGTTCTCGCACCCCCTATCTTCATGAATCATATGGAGTTCCCTCAGATGCGGACAATTTCTACTTGCAATGGTTCACAAAATATATGAGCGAGAATTAAGTCGGAAGGAAAGGGGCGATTCCCGAGGCGGGAGAGCGTTCTCCCGAAACAGGATTTTTGCCGCTTGCGAGCGCATGAAAGCTCTGGAAGATCGGCCGGGACATCAACAAAAATAAGGAGATCTTGCGATGGGATATGGACTTGGGATTGGCCCACCGCGTGCACTATCAGAAAATCGTGGACGCATTCCGATAGACGACTTACACGAGTCCGCGAGCGAGGGGGAAGGGGCTTGCTCGAGGACGAGTGCTGGTCGTTCCCACCTGCCTCTGAGAGGGAAGCTAGGATGGATGACCCCACGCCCCGGTCAAAAAAAGGCCGGGAAACGGAATGCGTCTTTGGGGGCTCTTGTTCCCAAGCAAGAGCCCCCATCTTTTTCTATTTTGTGTCGGGGCCCACGCTTCACTTGGATCGTTCACCGCATAAGTGGAGCCTGCACCCGCCTAAATCTGCGATACCGTTCCCACTGGTTCCACGCGCCGCAGCACCGGAATATTCGCCTGCCTGAGTACGTGTTCGACTTCCGTCTCTTTTAGCCGCGAAGCGTCATACTCAAACGATAGCCGGTTTGTTTTTTCGTCCACGCGAAAACGGCGCAGTCCATAGGTGTTGGCGAAGCTGCCGAGAGCGCGCAATTGCTCGGGCTTCAGCGGCGATTGCAGCTCGTAGGTAATCTCCATGAGTGTCATGAGCGCATTATAGCAGCAGGACGAGTGGCGCATCGGTTTGACATAGGGGGTAGGGGGTATAGTACAAAAGGCCGGGATAAAGAATGGAATGGGGAAATTCGCGGAGATTCCATGTCAATGAGAAAGGCCGAAATGATTCGACGCGCGGCAACCTGCGGTTGCGGCGCTCACGAGAAAAGCCAGAAAGCGGTGGCCGTCGATCCGGAAATCAAGTCATCGAACTTGAAACGTTTGCGCCGGATTGAAGGGCAGGTGCGCGGTTTGCAGCGCCTGGTGGAAGAAGACCGCTATTGCGCTGACATACTCGTGCAGATTTCTTCCGCGCAGGAAGCCCTGCGTTCCGTGGGGCGCGCCCTGATGAAGAATCATCTGCGCCATTGCGCGTCCGAGGCCATCAGGGACACGGCGCCGGGCCGCGCGGAAGCGATGTACGAAGAGTTGTTGAACCTGATGGACTTGCATTCGCGATAGGGAAATTATGGACACGCAAAATAGACCCGCCGGCGCCATGGAAAAAGATCCCGTCTGCGGAATGACCGTGGACCCTTCGCGCGCGAAAGCAACGCACGAGCACGCAGGGAAGATGTACTACTTTTGTTGCGCGGGCTGCAAAGAGAAATTCAGCGCGGACCCTGCCAAATACTTGATGCCGAGGCCCCTTGTTGGAATCGCTCCCATGTCCGCGCATCCGGTGCAGATTGCTCCTGCCGCGAGCCACGGCTCTCCACAACCAGTTGTGAAAATTGCGGCGATCTCGAGCGCCGTGCGCAAAGCTGCGTCGAACGAATACACGTGCCCAATGGATCCCGAAGTGCGCCAGCAAGGGCCTGGCGATTGCCCGAAGTGTGGGATGGCGCTGGAACCTCTCGTTGCCGCGCTTCCTGTAACGAAGATCGAGTACACCTGTCCGATGCATCCGGAAATCGTGCGGGACGCGCCTGGGTCCTGCCCGATTTGTGGAATGGCACTGGAGCCGAGAACGGTAAGTGTGGAGGAGGAGAAAAATCCTGAGCTTGCCAGTATGACACGGAGGTTCTGGGTCTCTGTGGTGCTCACGATTCCGATTCTGGTTGTGGCCATGGCGGATATCGTGCCTGGGCTTTCGGTGCTGAGGCAGTTTGCTTCGCCAAGGGCTTGGCAGTGGCTCGAATTTATCCTCGCAACTCCGGTTGTTTTGTGGGGCGGCTGGCCGTTCTTCGTGCGCGGTTGGCGCTCGCTCGTCACGCGCAATTTGAACATGTTTACGCTGATCGGTTTAGGAACCGGTATGGCGTATGGATTCAGCGTCGCGGGAGTACTTTTTCCGGGCGCGTTCCCGGCGGCGTTTCGCGGCGAGAATGGCGAAGTCGCTGTGTATTTTGAAGCGGCCGCCGCCATCACGACCCTGGTGCTTCTCGGGCAAGTGATGGAATTGCGGGCGAGAAGCCGGACGGGCGCAGCGATCAAGGCGCTTCTCGGACTTGCGCCGAAAACCGCGCGGCTGATTCGCGAAGATGGATCGGAACTGGATGTGCCGCTCGATGAGGTGAAACCCGGCGACAGGCTGCGCGTGCGCCCCGGCGAAAAAATTCCGGTGGATGGTCTTGTTTTGGAAGGCGCGAGCAGCGTCGATGAATCGATGATCAGCGGCGAGCCGATTCCCGTCGAAAAATTCAAAGGAGCGCGCCTCACCGGCGCGACCGTGAACGGCACGGGTTCTCTGGTGATGCGGGCAGAGCGAGTCGGAGCGGAAACCCTGCTGGCGCAAATCGTGCGAATGGTCGGCGAGGCGCAACGCAGCCGCGCGCCGATTCAGAAGCTCGCCGATATTGTCGCAGGATATTTCGTTCCAATCGTTGTGGGAATTTCTGCGCTGACGTTTGTGATATGGGCGTTATGGGGGCCGAATCCTCGCTTGGCGCACGCCCTCGTCAACGCGGTCGCGGTGCTGATTATTGCGTGTCCCTGCGCGCTGGGCCTGGCTACGCCGATGTCGATCATGGTGGCGATGGGCAGGGGCGCGTCGCTCGGGGTGCTGTTCAAGAATGCCGAGGCCATCGAACTGATGCGCAAGGTGGACACGCTGGTGATGGATAAGACCGGCACGCTCACCGAAGGCAAGCCGCAACTTATTTCGGTCGAACCCGCTGCGGGGTTTGACGCAAGTGAATTGCTGCGGCTTGCGGCAACGCTCGAACGTGGCAGCGAGCATCCGCTGGCTGCGGCGATCGTTAAGGGCGCGGAGGATCGCGGCGCCTCTCTCGGCATCTCGGCGGAAGCGTTTGAATCGCTCACGGGACGGGGTGTGCGCGGCCGCGTCGAGGGCCGCGCAGTCGCGCTCGGAAATCAGAAGCTTCTCGAAGAATTGCAGGCCGATGCAGGGACGCTTGCCGCGAAAGCAGAGGCACTGCGCGCGGATGGCCAGACCGTCATGTTCGTGCTCGTCGATGGCAAGATCGCTGGATTGGTCGCTGTCGCCGATCCCATCAAGCAGACCACTCCCGAAGCGATTCGCCAGTTGCACGCAGACGGCATCCGCATCGTGATGCTGACCGGCGACAGCCGCACGACGGCCGAGGCCGTTGCCAGGAGACTCCAGATTGACGAAGTCGTGGCTGAAGTTTTGCCGCAGGGAAAGGCCGGCGTCGTGAAGCGGTTGCAAGGGGAAGGCCGTTTCGTCGCGATGGCCGGCGACGGGATCAACGATGCGCCGGCGCTGGCGCAGGCACAAGTGGGAATCGCCATGGGCACGGGCACGGACGTCGCGATGGAAAGCGCCGGAGTCACGCTGATCAAGGGTGATCTGCGCGGTATTGTGCGCGCTCGCGCCTTGAGCCGCGCCACAATGAGCAACATCAAGCAAAATTTATTTTTCGCGTTTGTTTACAACTCGCTCGGGGTGCCTATTGCCGCGGGAATTCTGTATCCGTTTTTTGGTCTGCTGCTCAGCCCGATGATTGCGGCGGCGGCGATGAGCTTTAGCTCTGTTTCAGTCATTACGAATGCCCTCCGCCTGAGGCATGCACGTCTTTAAGGGAGTTTTCCTGAAAGGTATGGACCCCCTAGTTTTGATTCGAGACCGCTCCGCGGCTGAAATCACAATGAAATGTGATGCGGATCACGGACTGCACCCGTCCGTTTCTGGGAGCATATCTGCGGAGGCAGGAAATGAGTCGGTATCGCCAACTCATTGCGATTTTTGCCCTAGCGATGACGGTAGCTGTGACGCCTTTATCCGGGGAAGTTTGCCCAGCCGCAAAGGACGGACGAACCAGAGGAGTGGGCATTGCTGCGAGACAGCCATGCCTGCCACGAATGATGTGTTGCCCATCAACGACCTTTTCCTCAGGGATCGAGTGCACTGGTCCTCAGGGATCTCCGATGGGCTTCACACGACTCAGCATCGAGCCCGGCTCGATTGCGTTCGGGAGTGTTTCCTTTCCAACGCGAATCAGTTCGAATCCGCGTGACCTTACTAGTCCTGTGAGCAGCCCCGGTTTAGAATGTTCTCCCGGTTCGTCCTCTCTGACCTTCCTTCGCAATTTCAGACTTTGATTTTTCCTCGATACAGCTCTTAGGTTTGGTGTGCCAAAAAATTAAAAAAGGAGAAAATGCCATGAAAACCAGAATATTTACGAGTACGTTTCTTGCGGCAAGTTTGCTCGCCTTCGGGATTGGGGCCGCAGCACAGCGTTCATCAGGGGATCAGACTCAACAGGACCAGACCACCCAAGGACAAACAAACTCCGGAATGATGGGCGGAGGCATGATGGGCCAGGGTGCCGGGCAAGGTCAGGGCATGATGGGTGGCGGCATGATGGGAATGATGGGCCAGATGACGAACCACCATCAACAAATGACCACGCTCATGAACAAACTGATGCAAAGCATGACGGCAATCCAAGATGAGAAAGACCCGGAAGCACTCAAGTCGAAGCTGGCCGAACATCAGGCGCTGCTCAGTCAGATGCAAGCCCAAATGATGCAGCAGGGCAAAAGGATGCAAATGATGTCCGGGCAAATTAGACGGAGTTGCCCCGGTTCTGGCGTTGCCTCTCAGCCGCCCGCGAAATAGTTTGTTATCGCCGAGCGGGCTACCGGCCGGCCAACGCAAGTCCCGCGGGGGCCGGCCGCGAAACGGAAGCAGGCAAGTGTTTACCGGGATAAGCGGAGAAGAGTCTACCTGTATGCCTACTCAAGGGCCCGGCCTTCTGCCAGGCCTCTTAGTTGTGCTGGAAGTGCACTTCTATCCAATCTCGATGTTCAGCAATGCTCTTCGGTTGGCCGTCAGGACTTTTCACACCGAGACGAATCGCCAAAGAATTTCAGCGAGGCCAGCGAAGTCAGAGACGATCGAACTACATCGAGACGGCAAATGTGTTGCGCCGAATCAGCGACTGCATTTGATCGTCGGTGAGGGAAAGTTTCACGTCGAGGCGGTCTCCCGCTGGGGCAATCTGCGCGCTGTCGAGGAGCGCGCCGAGGTCCGGGTTAGTGTTTCCGACCTGATATTTACGGTACATGAGTCCGGCCTGGAGCAGCGCGGCAAATGTATTGGCGTCGTCGGTGGAACCGCACACGGCTTCGAATGTGGCATCGACGCCGCTGCCTCCCTTGATGCTGATCGTCATGGCCTTGAGTTTGGACGTGAGCTGCGCGGCGGCGGGGAACTGAGATGTTTCCGGCACGAGCTGCTGCATGGCAAGGCGCGTGTAGGCCGGGTTCAGCACGGCCCAGACGGTTCCGCTGCCGTTGGCTTGATCGACGAGCGCGGAGAAATCCGTGTTGGCATAAAGGCCCTGGCCTTCTCCGAATCGCACGCCAATCATTTTTTCAAGCTGCTGCCGCTGGCCAAAGGCCGCGGTATTTGAATCGATGAAAAAGAAGAAGAGATCGTTCGGTCCGCTGCCGCCGCCAAACGCGAAGAGCGAAAACGTGCGAACCTTCACGATGGGGAGCTTCTTGGAAGTGAAATAGGCCTCGGCTGAAGCGGGATTAAATTGGCCGAGCGCGACGCCCACGATTTGGTCCGTGCTCGGGACGGATCCGCCGCCGGTATCGGCCGTCGATTTGCTTGGCACAAGCGCCCACGCGAGTTCCGTTACCTGCGTGTTCGGGTCGATGCCCGCCGAAGAGAGGAACGTCTCAAACTCGCGGAATTTTGCCGGCAGCATTTGTTCCTTAAGTTGAGTGAACCAGGGAAATGCGCGCGCTTCCTTCAAGTCGGCATACGCGAGTTCGCCGGATTCCTTGGGGAACATGCTGAGAATGTCGGACCCAAGACTGCCCGCGCGGGCTGTCCCAGGAAGCACGGATAAAATGGCGATAAAAGCGGCGATCCAAATGATTTTTCCGGTGTTCATCTTCTTCCTCCTGCCAAGCACTCAAAGGTTTGATTTGACGTTCGATTCCAAAGGGGAATCATTTTCCAGTGGGTACCGGCTTCCCTGACAATTTTGCTTCAATTTCGGCCGTGCCGGATTTTATTCTTGCAATCGTGCCTGCATCCCGTAACGAGGGGAGAAGCGCCTCTGCGCTTTCCAGCGCGCCGCGTGCGGCGGCCATCGCCGCTTGTTTGAGCACAAGCCAGTCTACCAGCATAGACGGCGCGGCCACGGCTTCGAGTTGTACCAATCGCTCATAAATTTCGCCAGCAGCAAGAGCTGCTCCCAGGCAGCTACGGCAGAATGCCCACCACGGCGGCCAAACGGTTTTCGAGCACTCGCGCGGGCGAAAAATTTTCGAGCTGCAGGTCGTACTCGCCCGAAAGCTCGATGGCCTTGCGCGGAACGAGGCCGATGATTTCGCTTCCAACCACGGCGCAGCCTCGGCGTTCGGCTTCGAGCTTGACCATCTCGAACACACGGTGCAGAGGCGTCACCTCGAAATCCGTCAGGTTGATCGAAACTTGAGCGAGGCCCCGTGTCTTCATCTCCACGCCGATGGCTTTAACATTGGGCAGCCCTCCGTTCGAAGAGCGAATTGCGCGGGCGATTTCCCTGGCGACCGATACGTCGCTCGTATTCAGATAGATATTATAAGCAATTAAAAGCTTTCGCGCACCCACCGCGGTTGCGCCCGCCGTCGGATGAAGGCGCGGCTCGCCGATGTCGGGCAAACGGCCGGGGTTGCGCGGAGCCTCGTTGTACAGCCCTTCAAATTGTCCTTTGCGGACATTTTCCAGATTCACGCGCTCGGGGCGCGTTGCCGCGGACTCATAAAAATAAACCGGGATGCGGTAACGGTCCCAGAGTTCCTGGCCAACGTGCCGGGCCAGCGCGATGCACTCTTCCATGGAAACGCCTTCCAGGGGAACAAACGGAATCACATCCGTCGCGCCGATGCGGGGATGCACTCCTGTTTGGCGCGTCATGTCGATGAGTTCCGCGGCCTTACCCGCGCCGCGAATCGCGGCTTCGGCAACGGCTTCCGGCTTGCCGGCAAGCGTGATTACGGAGCGATTGTGGTCGGCATCGCTGGTGCGGTCCAGGACCCACGCGCCTTCGACGCCGCTCATGGCCTCCACGAGCGCGTCAACCTTTGCCAGGTCGCGCCCTTCGGAAAAATTTGGCACACATTCAATCAGGCGGTTCATGAAGCTTTGGGGATTTGCGCAGGATCGATTTCTTACGAAGGGGCTGTAACCTTGCGCGCGATCCGGCCTTTCCATTGCGGATTACATATCGATCATACGGGATTTTTCGCTGGACCCCCAAGTGGAAGGTCGCAAATTCAGTCTACTTGTCAACTGGATGCGGCCGGCGGCGGGGCCGCACGACGAAGTTTGATTGCGCGCATGGAGAATCGTGCGGTAATGTTCTGGTTCGCCATGGCCTACGCTACACTTACGGAAAAGCTGCTGAACGCGGTGGACCGGCTACCAAATGATCGGGCATTGTCGCTGCGCATCGACGGCCGCTGGGAGCCGACATCGTCGGCTGAATTCCTGCGGCGCATTGCCGGGCTTTCCAATGCGTTGGAGCAGCTCGGAGTCAAGACAGGCGATCGCGTCGGGCTGTTCGCGCCCAACCGGCCGGAATGGCACATCGCGGATTTCGCCATCCTCGGACTCGGCGCGGCCGATGTGCCCATCTATTTCAACGAATCTCCCGATCGGATTGTTTACATCCTGAATCATTCAGGCGTCGAGGTAGTCATTGTCGCGGGAGAGATGCAATCGCGGCGTTTGCTTGAGTGCCGCAGCCGGCTCACGTCGGTAAAGCACATCATCTGCGCTGCCGCGCCAGCCGATCTCGGCGAGGATATCCTCCGCTTCGAAACCCTGGTGGCCGCGACTGGAGACGCTGCGATTGCAGAATACCGACTCCGAGCCGCTCGCGTGACCTCCGACCAACTTGCCACCATCATCTATACCTCCGGCACGACGGGCGAGCCAAAGGGAGTGATGCTCACGCACAATAATCTCAGCTCGAATGAGGAAACTTCGGTCGAGCCATATCGAATGATTCCGGCCGACACGGCGGTAAGTTTTCTGCCGCTCTCGCACGTGTATGAGCGGGTTACTGCGTACGCATATTTGTTTCACGGGGTTCCGGTAGCTTACGTCGAGCGCATGGACGACTTGCCGCAGGCCCTCCTGGAAGTTCACCCCACGCTGGCCGCCGCGGTCCCGCGCGTTTTTGAAAAGCTCTATGCCAACGTCATGCAAAAGGGGCACGCGAACTACGGGACCGAAGCGCCGGATCTTCGATTGGGCCATGCGCGTGGCCCGGGAATCGGTGCGCTGGAAAGCTTACGGCGAAGAGGCTCCGTCCTGGCTGCATCTTCGCTGGAAGATTGCGGACCGCATTGTCTACTCGAAAGTCCGCGAAGGGATCGGAGGCCGCTTCCGCGCATTCATTTCCGGAGGGGGACCACTTTCCCGCGAGCTCGCTGAATTTTTCTGGGCCGTGGGCGTGCCGGTCTACCAGGGATACGGCTTGACGGAGACTTCGCCCGTCGTGAGCGCGAATTATCCGGGCGCCAACAAAGTCGGCACCGTCGGGCAGCCGATCGAGCATGTGAATGTGCGCATCGCGGAGGATGGCGAGATTCTCGTGCACGGCCCCTGCGTCATGAAAGGCTATTACTTGAAACCCGCGGATACGAGCGCCGTGATTTCGCCGGAGGGCTGGCTGGCGACCGGCGACATCGGGCGCCTGGATGAAGACGGCTACCTGTACGTGACCGACCGCAAGAAGGATTTGTTCAAGACAGCGGCGGGAAAATTTGTCGCGCCACAGCCCATTGAGAATCATGCTGAAGGTGAGTCCGCTGATCCTGAACGCCGTGCTGGTTGGGGACGCGTATAAATTCATTGCGGCGCTGATCGTTCCTAATTTTGCGAACGTCGAGGCCGCCGCGCGCCAGCAGGGGCGGACGTTTGCCTCGCATGAACAGCTTGCCGCCGATCCCTGGGTCCATGAATTGATCGGCAGGGAAGTGGCGCAGGTGAACTCGAAACTAGCGCAGTACGAGACGATCAAGAGATTCGCGCTGCTCGATCATGATTTCACCTTTGATGGCGGACAATTGACCTATACGCTGAAGCTGAAACGCCGCGTGATTGCGGAGCGCTACGCACAGACGATTGAAGGGCTGTATGCGGAGACGCCGCAGGACCGTAGTGTGGTTTAGTAGCACAGGCTTCAGCCTGTGGAATTAACCCGAAAGTGTCCAGATGCGCAGACTGAGGCTCTCAAGAAGAACCCCACCGGCTGAAGCCTGTGCTACTGTCGCGGGGCGAGTTACAATAAGCCGAGGAGATTGAGAATGAGCGATGAATTGGTGATTGCAGGACGCGCGTTTCGTTCGCGCTTGATCGTGGGCACGGGAAAATACCGCAGCCTGCAGGAAATGACTCGCGCGCACGTTGCTTCCGGCGCCGACATGGTAACAGTGGCAGTGCGGCGCGTGAACCTCACCGACCGCACGAAGGAATCGCTGCTCGACTACATCGACCGCGAAAAGATTTTTATTCTGCCGAATACGGCCGGATGTTACATCGGCGGACGAGGCCATTCGCACGGCGCGGCTTGGGCGGGAAGTGGGCCTATCGAACTGGGTGAAGCTCGAAGTGATCGGCGACCAGCAGACTTTATTCCCGGATACGGAGGAACTCGTTCGCGCGACGCAGATCCTTGTGAAAGAGGGCTTCGTCGTGTTGCCCTACACGAATGACGACTTGGTGGTCGCACGCAAGCTGATCGACGCGGGCGCCGCGGCCGTGATGCCGCTCGGCGCGCCGATTGGCTCCGGCATGGGAATTCAGAACCACGCGAATCTGCGCATCCTGCGCGAGCGCATCACCGAAGTGCCGATGATCGTGGACGCGGGCGTCGGCACGGCATCAGACGCCGCCGTTGCGATGGAGCTCGGCGCGGATGGCGTCCTGATGAACACGGCGATTGCCGAGGCGCAAGACGCGGTCGTGATGGCGGAGGCGATGCGCGAAGCGGTGTCCGCGGGACGCAAGGCTTTTCTTGCCGGGCGCATGCCGAAAAAACTATATGCTTCCGCGTCGAGCCCGCTTTCTGGCGTCGTGCGATAGCATTCATTTCTTCCATTAAATTTGGAAACGCTGAGGTCGCGCTGGCGTCTCGCGGGTGTTTTGTTTTTAGCGTCGGCACGAAAAAAACGCCGCCCTCTCTTACATCGGGACAAGCGGGACGGCGGCGCTACGAAGGTCTCCCCAATTACAAAGTGCGAAACGCCAGGTGCCAGATCGTGTCCACCAGGGCGTGCACGATGGCGGAGGTGAAAATGCTGTTCGTCTTGCGCCACGTGCGGCCATAAAAAACTCCCGCGATTGTCGCAAGGATGGCGTAGCGCCAGTTGGGAAAGATGCCGTTGTTGGTGATGTGCGCGAGGCCGAAAACGATGGAGGCGGTGAACCAGCCGCCAGT
Source organism: uncultured Acidobacteriota bacterium (assembly GCA_963833595.1). Taxonomy (GTDB): domain Bacteria; phylum Acidobacteriota; class Terriglobia; order Acidiferrales; family UBA7541; genus Palsa-360. The sequence continues at coordinate 183,061 of CAWHYM010000007.1, forward strand.
TTCGCTTGAGATCGTGCGCGAGAGAGAATTTTGCAGCAAGCCGCGAAATAATAATTCTTCAGGCCACGCCGTCAGCAGGAAAATAGAAATCGCATCGCCGGGCAGAGATTTCCAGTGCGCTTGCGCAGGATCGAATCGGATGAAGTGCAATGCCGTTCCTAGCGGGATCACTATTAAGGCGAGCAATCCGAAGTGAAACAGGACAGCGAACACCGCATCGCGTCCCCAGACGATGTTGTAGCCGACGCCGTCGAATTGCCGCACGAACAGGAAAGTGGCAAGCGCCACGCTGATCGCGAGGAGCATCGTGGCCACGTAGCCGATTGTCGGCCCGCCGTAGGGCCAGAGGACATTGAGCAATCGCATTTTCAACGGAAGAAAAATCGCAATCATTGCGAGATAGTCCTGCCACGCGCCGGCTTTCGCTGTGCCGGCGGAAATCGTGAGAAGGACGGGCGTTAAAGTGTAAGCAGCGGCAAACGCGGCACGCCACCATGTGAAACTATTTGTTCCCGCCAGATAAATCAGGTATGCAAGAAAAGGTACGATCGAAATCAATACGCCGCGATGGGAGCCGGCGCGGCGCGCGAATCGTTCGCCAAGATTTCCGGCGGCAAGCGACAACTGGATCGCAAGAAAAAACGCCAGGACGCACAGAGTGACGGTGTAGGCGCGCCCGCTGTATCCGCGCCACGCGCCGTACACGGCCGCTCCTGCGACGGCCGCGGCCCACAAGCCGAGCGCGGTCCAAATGGATAGCTGGCGTTCACCAGACATGGCACGATAGTGTATCGCACCCGATGAAAACACTGATGCCCGAGAAGACGACAAAACGAATTGCGTACATCGACTGGCTGAGAGGTTTTGCGTGTCTTGGTGATGTTTCAGACGCACTGCTACGACTCCTGGCTCGGCGGCGCCGCTCGCGACGGTGGATTCATCAAGCTGTCTCAGCTCGGCGGAACGCTTCCCGCGCCCCTGTTTCTTTTTCTTGCCGGCATCTCCTTCGCGCTGGTCACGGACAAACTTCGCCAGAAGGGTGTATCAGCCGACGAAATTGCTCGCACGACGATTCTGCGCGGCGGGGAAATCTTTCTTCTCGGCCTGCTTTTCCGCCTGCAGGAGTTTCTGCTCGGCCAGCCCTGGGCGCCGTGGACGGACCTGCTGCGTGTGGACGTGCTGAACGTGATCGGAGTGTCGCTCGTAATGATGGGCGTGGCCTGCCGGATCGCCGCGGCCGGAGGCGCTGCCGACCCGAAGCAGTTGCGGCGAGCGACGATTGTGACGGCGGTTATTTGCGCGGCAGCTATCGCGGTTCTTACTCCGCCGCTGTGGACCAGTTGGCGTCCGCACTCGCTCGCGTGGTGGCTCGAATCCTATATCAACGGGGTCCACACGTTTGGCAAGCCGCAACCCTGGCTGTTCCCTGTTTTCCCGTGGGCCGCATTTGCATTTGTGGGATTGGCGGCTGGATCGCTTTTGCTATCGGAATGGGCGCGAAAAAACGAAGCGCTTGCGCTGGCGTCTTCTGGAGTGAGCGGGATTGCGCTCATTGCGCTGGGATTGTGGCTGGATGCGCGTCCTGTGCGGCTTTACGGCACATACGATTTCTGGCACACCAGTCCGAATTTCTTTCTGGTTCGCGCGGGAATCGTATTGGTCATTCTCTTTCTGGGTTACGCATGGTGCCGTTGGGGAGCAGGGGAATGGGGCTTTAGTCCGCTGATCGAAATGGGCAAATGTTCGCTGCTGGTTTACTGGGTCCACATCGAATTTGTCTATGGCGGACTTTCCATTGTGCCGCGGCACAAAGTGGGCGTCAGGACGGCAACACTTGGGTTGGTTGCAATTTTTGTCGCGATGACTGTGCTCGCAACTGTTCGCAATCGGTTTCCCAAGTGGAAGCCGCAGATGTTGGCGTTGCTTCGGGGCGCGGCGCGGACATAGCCGGTGGATTCTGCGTGGAACGGGCCAGCGGCTAAACAGAGAGTCTGGCTTTGTCATTCCGAGCGAAGCGAGGAATCTCTCTCTGGTTTAGGACCTATAAAAGAGAGATTCCTCACTTCGCTCGGAATGACAAATATTGAAGTTTCTCCGAAATTACTTTTGCGCGTCGGGTTTTTGCGGATTGCCTGGCTTGGCCGTGTCGGGGAGTTTGAAAATTAGTTCGCCGGGACGCGCGAGGCCCATCTCTTCCCGCGCGATGCGTTCGATGGACTTGGGATCGGTCTTCAGCGAGTTGACCTGCTCGGTCAATGTTTTGTTTTCGTCGTTCACCTTGCCGATTTGCTCGCGGATCTGTTCGATTTCTTTTTGCGTGCGGCGCATGGCGATGAAGCCGTGCGGGCCGAAAACGTCGTGCACCAGCAGCGCAAACAGCGCGAGGCCCAGAATCTGCCGCGCGTTTTGCCGCAAATACGCCGCGGCCTCGCTCGGAGAAATATCGCGAATTTGTTTCAGCGTCATCATGCCTTCGCTTCCTGCGCTGAGTCCATCACCCAGGCCTGCGTTTCGCTTGCGATTTTCGATGACTCTTCGAGCGTCGCGGCCTCGGTGTAAACCCGCATGAGCGGCTCGGTGCCGGAAAGCCGCAGCAGGACCCACGATCCGTCGGCGAATTCCATTTTCAGGCCATCGGTGCGGTCCAGGCTCTTGACGCGCCGTCCCAGAAACGTCGGGAAGTCGGCCTTCAAGCGATCCACCGTTCGTCAATTTTACATCCTCGGGCAAGTGAAGATTCGTGCGCAGCGGCCAGAATTCGCAGCCCACGCGCTTAAAGAGCGCGCGCAACTGCTCCGCCAGCGAAGCGCGCCGGACTGCGATCATCTCCGCGACGAGCAGGCAGGCGAGGATGCCGTCTTTTTCCGGGACGTGGCCGCGGATCGTCATTCCCGCGCTTTCTTCTCCGCCCATCGCGATCTTGTCCTGTTGGATCAGTTCGCCGATGTATTTGAATCCCACGGGAGTTTGAAATACCGTCGTGCCGTGATAGCGGGCGACCGCGTCCATCAGGTGCGAAGTGGCCACGCTGCGCGCCGCCGGCATTTTCCATCCGCGCGTTTCGACGATGTAATCGTAAAGCAGGCCGAGGATGTGATTCGGCTGCATCCACGTTCCGTCGGAATCGAGGATGCCGAAGCGGTCGGCGTCGCCGTCGGTCGCAAGTCCAACCGCGGCTTTTTTCGCAAGCACTGCGTCGCGCAATGGCCGCAGATTTTCCTCGGAGACGTCCGGCCCCGAGCCGTCGAAGAGCACGTCACGGACTGTCCGCAGAGCCTGCACATCGACGCCATGCGTCGAGAGCGCACGGTCCAGGTATCCGGCGCCGCATCCGTGCAGCACGTCGGTCACGACGCTTAATTTCGCGTCGCCAAGCGATTTGAAATTCACGAGCTGCGCGAGGCGATCGAGATAGGAATCTTTCGGATCGATTTTCTCAAATGGCTTGTCGTTCGGCTTGGCGGGAGCGCGTTCGCCGAGTTTGGCGGCGCGCGCCTCGATGTCGTGCGTGACTTCGGGAAGCGCCGGGCCGCCATCAGGGCCAGAGAATTTCAGGCCTTGATACTCGGATGGATTGTGGCTGGCCGTAAAATTGATGGCCCCATCCACCTTGCGCCGCCGGATTTCGTAGGCGATCACGGGCGTCGGGGTGGGCCCATCGCACAGCAGCACGTGGATGCCGTACTCGCGAAGAATTTCCGCGGCCGCGCGAGTGAATTCCTCGGCAAAGAATCGCGTGTCGTGGCCGACAATCAACGTCGCGTTTGCGTTCCGGCTCCGCACATGCTCCGCGATTGCCGCCGTGGCCAGGCGAACGTTCGCGAAGGTAAAGTCTTCCGCGATGATCGCGCGCCAGCCCGAAGTTCCAAATTTGATCGTCGCCGTCATTTATTTTCCGGGCTGCACGCTTCGCTTGAAGCGTTCAGCGTAAAAGTACAGCCCGGACCCGTTCCTGAGTAAAATACTTTCGGCCTCGGGCAGGTATTGTAGCCTGCCATGCAAGCGTGAGAAACCATGGAAATGCCGCAGGCGAGAAAGAGTAACGGGGCGGGAGGATTCCTTGACCGACAAATGTTTGGTTCTGGTGACGTGCGCGAGCGCCGCGGAAGCCAGGCGCATCGCGCGCGCTGTCGTCGAAGAACGCCTGGCCGCGTGTGTGAACATCCTTCCCGGCGCGGTCACTTCCATTTATCGCTGGAAGGGAAAGGTGGAGTCCGCGCGGGAACGGCTGCTGCTCATCAAGACGTCGCGAAAACGCTTGGCGAAATTACAGGCAGCCGTCGAGCGGCTCCACTCCTACGACGTGCCCGAATTTATCGCGCTGCCGATCGCCGCGGGATCGCGCGCCTACCTCGCTTGGCTTAGCGAAAACTTGAAGGTTTTGTAGGACAGGCTTCAGCCTGTCTGATTTTGACTCTCTCAGTTCATTTAAAAAAACAACAGGCTGAAGCCTGTTCTACTTAAAAGCAAATCAGATCATCCGGAGCGCCTGATCCAGGTCGTTGATCAAATCTTCCACGTCTTCAATTCCGACGGAAATGCGAATCAGTCCGTCGGTAATTCCGATCCGCTGGCGCACTTCGGGAGGGACCGACGCGTGCGTCATGGTCGCCGGATGCGAGATGAGCGTTTCCACTCCTCCCAGGCTTTCCGCAAGCGAGCAGAGTTTCACATGATTGAGAACCGTGCGCGCATTTTCCAGGGTGACGACATCAAAGGAAATCATGGCGCCGAATCCGCGCTGCTGACGGACGGCCACGTCGTGCTGCGGATGCGAAGGCAGTCCTGGATACAGCACGCGTTTCACGCGGGGATGGTCTTCCAGGAAGCGCGCAACGGCGCGGCCGTTGGCGTCGTGCTGCTTCATGCGCACGGCCAGCGTCTTGATTCCGCGCGACACGAGAAAGCAATCCATCGGCGCGAGTCCCGCCCCGGTCGAGCGCTGCAGGAAGTAGATTTTCTCCGCATCGGCGGGGCGCGTCAGAATGACGGCGCCGCCCACGGCATCGCTGTGGCCATTCAAATATTTCGTCATCGAGTGGACGACGATATGCGCGCCAAAAGCGATTGGCGATTGCAAGTAGGGGCTCAAGAAAGTGTTGTCCACGACGAGCGTTGCGTTGTGTGCCGCGGAAATCCTGGCAATCGCGGCGATGTCGGTGACGCACATCGTCGGATTCGTCGGCGTCTCGACGTATATCATTTTGGTGTTGGGCTTGATGGCTCGCTCCACACGCTCGGGCGAGGAGGTGTCCACGAAACTGAACTCCAGCCCCCATTGCACCAGGAACTGCGTCGTGAGCCGGATGACGCCTCCGTAGACCGCCTCGGAAATGATGGCGTGGTCGCCCGGGCGCTAGGAGTCGGAAAACGGAGTCGATGGCGGCCATGCCGGACGTAAAGACGTATGCCGCGCTGCCGCCTTCCAGCTTCGCCACGGTTCGCTCAAGGGCCTGGCGATTCGGGTGCGTGGTCCTCGCATAGTCGTAGCCCTTGTTCTTTCCGAGCTCTTCCTGGACGTAAGTCGAAGTTTGATAGATTGGCGCGACGATGGCGCCGGTCGCCGGATCGGGCTCCTGCCCCACATGAATCGCATCAGTTGCGAATCCCATGAAAAAATCTCCTTGGTGTTGGCCGCGGTGGCTTGCCGTTGGCCGGAAAATCTTCGTCCAGTGCGAATGTCGGCGGAACTTCAGTCGAGGGTGCTGACGCTCGAGGTTTGCGCCAAATGTTTCGCGGATCGAAAGTAGCTCAGGACCGCGGCTGAGTCAATGCGATGGGGTTGAGGGTCGTGGTGCAATTAGGTGAGAAAGGAGTGTCGCCACTGCCGGGGCTTGCTCGTCGTTTCTGCACGGCTTCCCGCCCCGGCCGGTTCGGGGTGGGCTACGTTGTGCCGCCCCTCTGGGACTTTCAGGAGTGAGCAATTGTGACCGGCTGCCCGTGGCACTTGCGCGAATCCCGTAAAAAGGGCAAAAATGTGACATCCAATGCGTGCTTTAGCTCTTATCGCCGGGTGCCTACAGTGAGCAATGCGTCGAGTTGCGTCAAGACTTCGCTGCGCATGGTTTCGTTTCTGATTCTGCTCATCGCGGCTGTCGCGAACGGCCAGGATAAGGATGCGAACGCAAAAGCCAAGGCGGACTCCGACGCAAAGGACGTGCGGCTGACGATCGTCGTCACCGGGGGAGAGGATAAGAAACCCATCGACAGCGCCAGCGTTTACGTCCGATACGTCGAGGAGCACAAGCACGGCAAAGACAAGAAGATCGAGATGAATTTGAAGACGAACCAATCAGGGGTATGCCATGTGCCGGTGATCCCGCCCGGAAAATTTGTAGTTCAAGTGATTGCGGATGGCTGGAAGACTTACGGCGAGTATTACGACTTCAACCAGACTGAGCAGACGATCAACATCACGCTCGTGCGTCCTCCCAAATGGTATTGAAACAGGAATCCCGCTAATTCCAATTTCCTCTTTGCGTTTCCATGTAAATTAATTTTCTCGGATCGGCGCGTTCTGTCCCAAAATGGGCTTTAACAGTATTCTTTTACGCGAATTTGTGAAAAAAAGTGCTTCATCTTTGTGCAAACTGCATCAAGCTCAGTGTTTATCGCGTTGTACGCGTTTTTGATTCTCCTTTTCCACAAACTTTTCAACAAAACTGTTGAAAACTTCTCGCGTGCAAATCGAATGGCATTGCTTTGATTATGCGCGGGCGCGATGTTAGATTAGCAGCCCGGGGAACGTTGCGCGGAATTGGGCGGATGGAAGAAAAACCATACAAAGGATTTGTGATCTGGCACCTGCTGTGGAGCAACCTCGGCGTGCGCCCGTTGCGTTCCGCGCTGAGTGTGCTGGCGCTCGCCCTTCAAGTGTTTCTCGTCCTGTTGATTGTGGGTCTGACCTCCGGCGCATTGACTGACTGGCGCACGCGCGTCGAGGGCGTTGGCGCCGACATCATCGTGCAGCCGCCCAACTCGTCCATTTTTTTTGCTTTTTCGAGCGCCGTTATGCCCGAGTCGCTGGCGGAAAAAATTGCCAGCTTGCCGGGAGTCGACGAAGTGGCGCCGGTGCTGATCGTCGTCGATCAGAAAAATTTGGGAGTGGTCTACGGCATTGATTACGATCGATTTGCCGGCCTCAGCAACGGGTTCACGTTTATTTCGGGTGGGCCATTCCAGCAGCCGGACCAAGCCATCGCCGACGACCTCGCGGCGCAGTCTCGCAAGTTGCGCGTGGGCCAAAGGGTGATCCTCCTCGGCCATGAATTCACGATCTCCGGCATCGTCGTCCACGGCAAAGGGGCGCGTTTCTTCGTTCCAATCAAGACGGCGCAGGATATCGCCGGCGCGGATGGCCGCGTCTCGATGTTTTATGTGCGCAGCAAGGGCGATACCGAGGGCACGCGGAATGAACTCGTCAAGCTGCTTCCAACCTACAAGATTCGTTCGATGGCGGAGTACAGCACGTTGATGAGCTCCTCCAACTTGCCGGAACTAAAGCCCTTTATGCATACGTTTCTCACGCTCGGAGTCGTGATCAGCTTTTTGGTCGTGCTCCTCACGATGTACACGATGGTGTTTGAACGCACGCGGGACATCGGCGTTCTCAGGGCGCTGGGATCCTCCCGCCTGGAAGTGTGCTGGATGATTTTGGGTGAGACTTTGGTGATGGTTGGGCTGGGCGTGGTCTTCGGATTGCTCTGCACGTACAGCGTCGTCGCGATTTTGCACCGGACGTCGCCTACGCTTCAAATTGCCATCGAGGGTGGATGGATTGTCCGCGCGATCCTGCTGACGATTGCCGGCGCGATTGCCGGCGCGATGTATCCTGCTCTGCGCGCCGCCCAAAGCGATCCCGTGGACGCACTCGCCTACGAGTAATTTGGGATTCTAATCTTCCGCGAAACAGTGTCCCCCTTTTGCACAGCTGCATACCCCATCGCGGAAATCTAATTGCGCCTCTACAACTAAGTCTGATACAAGGAGAGCCCGGGCCGCTTGTCGGACACTTTTGCACATGGAGATTCATCTCTACACGGAACCAGGATGTGGTGCGTGTATCGAGGCGAAGAGCTTCCTGAAGTCGCGCGGGATCTCCTTTGAGGAGCGGGACGTTCGCGCCGATCCGGAATATCTGCGGGTTCTGACCGAGGATCTCGACAGTTGCATCTTGCCGACGCTGGTGGCAGGCGATACGGTCATTGCCGGTTTTGACTGGGAGGTGTACCAGCGCCTCCCCAAGGCCATTGCGCTGAAAATCCACCGTCGATCTGCCGATAGCGAATTGTGAAAGTTCACCGGGTGCAGGCCGGGCTTTCATGGAAATTTTGGAGGAGGCAATACTACTTATGAGACTGAAACAGATGGCAGTCATGCTTGCCCTGGTCGCGCTGGCGCTACCTCTTGCGGCGCAAATGGGAATGGGACCGCGCGTCCCAACTCTGAGCGGCGTCTGGCACCCCGTCGTGGGATCCGGCGCGGCCTATGAGCGGACGATGACTGGAAATGGAAGCAAGATGCAGATGGAGATTACCGTCGTCGGAAAAGAGGACATGGGAGGCAAGACGGGCTATTGGGTGGAAATGGCGATGACGGATCCAAAGGCGGGCGGTGAGATGCTGATGAAGCAACTCATGACTGTAGGGGACGATGGTGTGGCCGCTTCGAAGGTGATTATGCAGCCACCGGGTCAGCAGCCGATGGAAATGGATCTGAACATGCCGGGCCGCAATATGCGACAGTCTACGCCCGCGGATGTTCACGACAAGGCCGAGGTAGTGGGAACCGAGTCGGTGACCGTCCCGGCCGGCACATTCACCTGCGAACACCTCCGCCAGAAAGACGGTTCGAGTGACGTCTGGATTTCAGACAAAGTTTCGCCCTGGAGCCTCGTGAAGTACCAAGACAGCAAATCCACGATGGTGTTGACCAAAGTCATCACCGACGCAAAGGACCGCATCACCGGCACGCCAACGAAGTTCGATCCGATGCAGATGATGCGCAATCGCATGGGCCAGCAAAGCCAGTAACGCGCCCGGTTCCGAGTGCCTCGGCTTTCGCGAGAGCATTCCCGGCGACGGATCTCTGTTAGGTAATTCGGCGAGGCGCCTGGTATTTTCTCGGCCCACTTGGGCGCTGTCCCGTGCCACTCCGATGCAATAAACGTACGAAGGAGACTGATGCCCCCTCCCGGCAGCAAGTTTTATTCCGCCCGGATACTCGAACGGCGCGACATCTCCGATGATCTATGGGCGTTTCGTGTGGACCCGGGCGGGGAATTCCCATATCGAGCGGGCCAGTTTGCGACCTTGGGAATCGTTACACCCGAAAAGCACCACGAGCGCCCCTACTCGATTGTTTCCGCCCCTCACGAGAAATATCTGGAGTTTTTCTTTGAGTTGGTTCCGCACGGCCAAGTGACGCCGCGGTTTCACAAGTCCCGGGTGGGTGATGAGATCACGTTGCGAAGAACCGCCAAAGGGAATTTCACACTCGACCTTTCCGGTGAACGCACCAATCATTTTCTGATTGCCACGGTCACGGGAGTCGCGCCTTTTGTCAGCTATGTCCGGTCCCTTCATCACGAGTGGAAGAGCGCAAAATCTAGGGGGGCGCACAGACTGTTCATACTCGAGGGCGCCAGCCGCTCCTGGGAGCTTGGCTATTCGGGCGAACTCGAAAAGGTGGCTGGCGAGGTTTCCTGGCTGACCTACGTTCCCACCGTCAGCCGCCCGTGGGAGGACCAGGGGTGGAGTGGCGAAACAGGCCGCGTGGATGACTTGATCCGCAAGTATGCCGACATGTGGAATCTGACGCCCGGAGATACGAAGGTCTATCTGTGCGGCCACCCGGAAATGATTGAAAATACGAGAGGCATTGTTAGGCGACGCGGTTGGGAAGAGAATGCTATCCAGGCGGAGGCTTACTTCGTTCCTCCACGACACGACTACACGGCAGAGACGGAGGACTGACCGAGAGCCGCAATCAACGGCTGAATCGCGCGCCGCGGATTACCAGCGTTCGTGCTTGAAGTAGATGACTCCGAGGGCCGGCATGCGCAGATGGATGGAATACGGGTGGTTGTTCCATGGAATTGCTTCGGCATGTACGCCGCCCAGATTGCCCACGTTGGTCCCGCCGTATTTTTCCGCGTCCGTATTCATGATTTCGCGGTAAAAGCCCGGCTCCGGCACGCCCACGCGGTAGGTCTCTCGCAGGACAGGCGTGAAATTGGCGACCACAACGATGAAGTCGCCCTGATCCTTCGCTCGCCGCAGGAAGGACAGGACGCTCGAATCCGCATCGTTGCAATCGATCCATTCAAATCCGTGCCAGTCGAAATCCACTTGGTGAAGTGAAGGCTCATTCCGGTAGATTGCGTTCAGATCCGCCGTAAGAGTCTGAAGACCTCGGTGGGTAGTCATATTCGAGCAAGTTCCATTCGAGGCTGGTCGTCAGCGATTCCATTCTCCCCGCTGGCCGAATTCTCCGCCCATGAACATCAGCTTCTTGCCGGGATGAGCGATCATGATATCCGTAGAACAGTCGCAGGTTCGCGAACTGCTGCCACAGGTCGCCGGGCATCTTGTTGATCAGCGAGGCCTTGCCGTGAACGACCTCATCATGGGAAAGCGGGAGCACAAAATTTTCCGTGAAGGCATACAGCATCGAGAACGTCATCCGATTGTGATGGTACTTCCGGTAGATCGGGTCCACGGCGAAGTAACTCAGCGTGTCGTTCATCCAGCCCATATTCCATTTCAGACTGAAGCCCAGTCCTCCGAGGTAGGTGGGACGAGAAACCATCGGCCAGGAAGTGGACTCTTCCGCGATCGTCAGCACGCCGGGGTGGCGCGCGTACACGACTTCGTTCAATCGCTTAATGAATGCGATGGCGGCGAGATTCTCGCGGCCGCCAAATTCATTCGGAATCCACTCGCCTTCGCGCCGCGAATAATCGAGATACAGCATGGAAGCCACGGCGTCCACGCGCAAGCCGTCGATGTGATACTTGTCGATCCAGAACAGGGCATTGGAGATCAGGAAATTCTGAACTTCGTTGCGGCCGTAGTTGAAAACCAGAGTTCCCCAGTCGGGATGGCGGCCCTGGCGCGGGTCCGCGTGCTCGTACAGATGAGTGCCGTCAAATTCGGCCAGCCCGTGGCCATCACTCGGAAAGTGCGCCGGAGTCCAATCCAGAAAGACGCCGATCCCTGCCTGATGAAACCGGTCGACAAACGACATGAAGTCTTCCGGCGCTTCCGAACCGGCTGGTCGCGGCAAAATATCCAAGTGTCTGGTATCCCCACGAGCCGTCGAACGGATGCTCCATCACGGGCATGAGTTCCACGTGCGTATAGCCCATCCGCTTCAAATAGGGAATGAGCTGGTCGGCCAGTTCGCCGTAAGAGAGCCAGCGCCCGCCTTCGTCGATCACGCGCCGCCAGGAACCTAGATGGACCTCGTAGATGGAGATGGGCGAGGACAACCAATCATTCCTCGATCGCCATTCGATCCAGCCCGAATCGTTCCATTGATGGCGGTCCAGGCGGGCAACGATCGAGCCGGTATTGGGCCGAAGTTCCGAGCGGAATCCGTAGGGATCGCTCTTCAATAAGGGAAGTCCGCCGGATATCGGCCGAATTTCGTACTTGTAGATGGCGCCCTCGGCGAGTCCGGGCACGAATAGTTCCCATACTCCCGACGGCCCGCGGTTCCGCATCGGGCTGATGCGCCCGTCCCACTGATTGAAATCTCCCACAACGCTCACGCGCATCGCGTTGGGAGCCCACACTCCGAACTGCACTCCCGGCACGCCGTCGACAACCACGGGATGCGCGCCCATCTTTTCGTATTTCTGGTAATGCGTCCCCTCGCCGATCAGATACAAATCAAAATCGGAAAGGAGCGGAGGGAACGCATACGTGTCATGGACCTCTCGCGCCGGTTGGCCTTCATCCACGACTCTCCACCGATAGATGTCTGGTGAAATCGGCAAGTGCGGATAGAGCGGCAAATCAGCTTCGAATAATCCTTCAGGGGATATGCGCCTTGCGGGAATTGCGTCGGAATGATCCTTCTAAAATGACGGAGACTTGTGTGGCTCGCGGGAAAAAGCCACGTACCACCAGGCGTCTCTCTTCGCCTTCCTCTGCGATATGCGGTCCAAGCAAGCGAAATGGATCGCGGTTCTCCGCGCGCAGAGGAGCGCGATATCGCGTTCGAACTCGCTTACCGGTTCGGTTTCGGCCGGAGGCACTCCAGATGATGGTTTTACTACGCTCAACCCAGTCTCCCCCCATTAAGGATCTGATCCAGTGTTGCAATCATTCTATCAGGCTACCGCTATAGAGGAAGGATTCATTGGGGAGCAGGGCCAAATATGGGGGGCTTACCCGGCGTTCAAGCCGCATTCAGCGAGAGAAAAATGCTTCCATTCGTGAGCACTGTTAGAAACTGTTGTTCACATAATTTTCGGCCACCGGGCCAGCTGGTCTGCTAACGCAATTAGAATCAATATGTTAATTGATTACTCTTATGGCACAATGCTTGCACTGTTTCTTTGTGGATGCGCTCCAGATTGCTTGCGGCAGGCCTTCCGGACTGCTTAAGTCTAGGACTTGGGGTCCACTATGAGAAATCATAACCGATTGCTTTCCAACTTAACTAAAGTTGTCATCATTGGCGCCATCGGCTTGGTCTTCAGTGGCACCCCGGCACGGGCGGAATCATACCTCTCCGGAACTTATAATTGCGTCAGCGTGGAGGTCGCCGGAAAGACACATCATTGCTCGGCTCCATCGCTGGAAATGAATTCAGATGGGAGCTATCAGATCCTCGCCGTGCGCGGGACCTACGAAATTTTGAGAGGACACTGGCTGATCCTTTCTGCCGCCAAGAATCATCGAAGGGCCCGCCTGGACGGCAGTAAAGAGATTATTTTCGAGTTTGTGTCCGGCGGCAAAAAAAGCAAGATCACCTATCGCCGAAAATATGAGAGGCCTCCCGCGTGGGTTTCCGGCTAAGGCGTCGTTTTCGCAAAACAGCTGCGTGCCGAATTTGATCGAATGCTCCAGCCTCCAGCCTGACTGTCACAGCTCGACACACTAAACGAGCAGTTGTTCAGCATCGAAACAGTTCAGAGATTCCCCCCGCGCAGTCCCGGAATGGAACTTATTTAACCGACTCTCCTGTATAGGCTTACACGCATCTGTCTTGGCTCATCTTTCTGCCAAATGGAATACCAGTTGCCTCTTATCCCTCGTGTGGCCAGCGAACCGGCAGTGAATCGTTGCGCCGAATGAGGGGATCAAGGGGGAAAGATGTCGGAGAGTATGTTACACAGTGCGGAAGTTGAAGAATCAGCCGAACAGAAATTGTGGCGCGCCGTGATTGCCAGCACCGTGGAAGAATGGGTCAGCGGCCCGCTTCGCCAAAAGCGTGAAGCGGAAAAGTTCTTATTTAGTGACAATCAGGATTATCGAACCGTTTGTTTTTCGGCAGGAATCAACGCTGAATATCTACGATGCCGTTTGGAAAAAATTCGCTCGCGCCAGATAACCGAAGCGCCAGCACTTGCTTCGCGCAATTAATTTTCGCTGCGAGTAGTGCAGCTCGTTTGACGAACCACTCCGCATCCGCTATCATGCCTTTGCGGGGTGGAGCAGTCTGGTAGCTCGTCGGGCTCATAACCCGAAGGTCGTTGGTTCAAATCCAACCCCCGCAACCATTTTCTAGTTTAGATACAACGGCTTAGAAGCCTTCACTTCTGAGCCGTTTTCATTTTTGGGTGCAAGTGGGTGCAAAATCCCATCCAATTCACCCGCAACGCGCACATCATCCTCATCCGCAACGTGGGTGTACACGTCGAGAGTAAGTGAAGAATCGCTGTGCCCTAGACGTTGCTGGCGAACCTTTAGCGGCACGCCCAACCGATCCATGAGCGTGCTGTTGGCGTGACGGAAAGCATGCAAGCCGCCGCGCTCAATCCCGAGGGAGTCGAGCAACGGGTACAGCTTCCGCTTAACCAATAGATTTGCATCCCACGGAGTACCATTGCGCGTGGCAAAGAGCAGCCCTCGCTCATTCGGCGTCCAGCGCTTTATACAATCGGCGATGTGCGCGACAAGACGAGGAGAAAGAGAGAAAGACCGCACTGCGCTATCGCTCTTCGGTGACTGAAATCTCCCTCGCCAAACGCTCCGGCGGATGCTGCACGCGCCGCGCTCCAAGTCGAAGTCACCTATTTGTAATCCGCATAACTCGCCCGCCCGCATTCCCGTTTCCACGGCGAGCCAGTAGAACGTGTGTAATGGCCCGGACGCGGCTTCAAGAATGTGTTGCATTTCTTCGAGCGAGAAGAAACGCCGCGCCACGCGGGACCTCTTCGGCAAGACCACACCCGAAACTGCGTCGTGGGCAACATAGCCCCAAGCGCGTGCCGACTTCCACAACATTTGCATTGTGGCGAAGAGATTCTTTGCGGTTTTGGCACTGACTTTGACGGACGAGATGAACCTCTGCACATCTTCCAATTCAATCTCGCGCATCTGTAAGCGCCCGAAATGCGGAACAAGATGCTTTCGAAGGTGACTACGAATTGTAACTTGTGTTGACGGTTTGTGTTGAATCAGCACCAGCGACTCCCAACGAGATGCGAACTCCGCAAACGTCGCGGTGGGCCGGGCACGGTAGCGAGAATCGTTGACCACCGAGAGCCGCTTTTCCAATTCTCGCAGCGCCAGCCTCTTTGTCGGATAATCCGACTTGGAACCCAGCACTTCTGAGCGGTACTCACGGCGAATATGGCCATCTTCGATTACATCCTCGCGCCAACGTCCGACCCAAACCTGATTTTTCTTGCCCCTGAGAAAAACACTGCCTTTCTGATATCTTCGGCGAGCCAGCTTGCCTCCTCGCTCGCCGATCCGTTGTCCCTGGGCGCGGATACTAGCACAGTTAGTTCTATCAGGAACCCCGGAAAGAGCGCATCCGCCATCCCGCGAGACGCCAGAACCGCCAGCGCGGAGCAAAAGCGGCAGATTCATCGTGACGGACGCATCGCCAAAACGGCTTTTTCGATGACTCACGCAAGGCTCCGCGCTGTCACCTTGTCCAGCAAGAGACGTGCGCCCCGTCGCGTTGTGAATTTTTCTGCTCACGGCGGAGATTCATCGCCCAGCGCGCCCAGCAGGCCAGCTTCGCGCTCTGCGGCTCGCAAATTGATTCGGCCTTCCTCTTCAAGAATGGAGAGGGGTTGCCATTGCTCACGGACGACAGCAAGACGCACTTTGCAGAACGGACAAAAGGCATGTTCTAACTCTTGGTCGCCTCCCGGTTCGCGCAACTCCTTGACGCGATAAAATGCGCCGCCAGTTGAGACGCGTCGTGTTTTGTGAAATGTCCGTTCTAACTCCGCGAGACGTTGCGGAGTAGACTTGTCCAGAAATTTCGCTGGATACTTCAATGCATGAGCAAGCGCGCCAGCAAAACTCTTCGCGTGTTTGATCGAAACAAATCTCTGCTCATCCGGCGCAAGTTGGTCCCAGACTTCACTGAGACCGAACTTCCGAGAAAAGCGCATCAGTTCACGCCGACGCCGACCCTTCTCTTTGGGAAGAAGCACAATGGACCACAGCGCGCTCAGTTCTTTCCTTTTCTGTTCAAGTCTCGGCCCGACGTAACAGCAATGACCGTGAAGATTGGTATTGTCGCCGCCGATCTCATCGCAGCGAACCACTCCGTACTCGCTGCGTTTGATTCCAAACACGCGCTCCACCACGCGCCAGAACTTCCGCATATCATCGTGAAACTTCCTTACCTCCCCCGGCGTTGGCATGTGGCCATCATTTGGGATCGTGAAATCGAGCTTCGCAGTCACCATTTCGCGGCCATTGCGCACACCTTCACAGAGAAGTTTTTCAACTACGGGCGTAAGAGCATTCCGCAACTTCCCAAACAGTTCGCGGAATTGTTGAGGACCGCAAAACGTGCAGTACTTCTCTCGGCAAAAGTACGGTTCGAAGAACCTACGATGACAAGCCCCTCGATTTGTCTGATGGTTGATTCGATGGCCGAGCCTGCCGCAAAGGACTAGTCTCCGAGCTTTGCCACGAAGCCCGTAGGATTCCAACGCGACCGCCTGGGCAAGACGTTCCTTAGAAGCACCGAGCCGAGCGCCCAGAGTGGACGCTGTATCTTCGGGCAGAATCGGCAACCCATCGCGCGGGTCTCGCGGGGCGGGCTTGGGCGAGCCGAGATAGTCCCGCAAACGATTCTGACGCCACCGTTCGAATGACGAGACCTCTTCGGGGTCCGCAATCGTCTCCCGCAGCAATTCCCGATTGGTCGGAGATTCGGACCGCCGCGCATGGCGAGAGCGATATTTCAGCGAGAAGTCAGGCGACTTCCACATTTGCGCGATGCGCGCATCAGAATCAAATGGCAACATTAGGCTCATCGAGAAGGCGACCTCATTGAAACGACAACATGGGGGTCATCGAAACAGTTATCCTGTTTTCTCAAGTAAAGGGGGGCGGCGTTTCGCGTTGCCCTTTGGGGGCTCCGCCCCCAAGCCCCCGGACAAACTCTTTTGATCCTTACCGGCATCTTTGCAGAGCAAATTGGAGCGGGGTCACGATGCCGTCTAAGTCGCGGGATGTATGGTTTGTCATTCCTACAGCGCCCGCACCTTGAGTTCATGTGACCCCACACGGTTTGGCCTCGCGGCCTCTTGCGCACTAAACCTTGCCTTGTAACTTCGCCCATGCCAGCCGTTTCCGGCCTTTCGCAGTGATGCTCCAGTGATTTATTTCCCGCCGGGAACGTCGGAAGAACCCTGTTTTGTAACTGGTACTCTCCAGCAGTCCATAGGATTTGAGCCTTCGCAAACGAGTCGCGAGGCTCGCTTGGAACGATCTTGTGCGTGCTTTTGGGTGTCCCGTGCGTTTGGCTAGTTCCATGCACGTGACGGGACCGAAAAAGGTGGAAAAGTATTCAAGAAGCTCGAAACGAGTCAGTATTTAGTCTCGATGCTGTCTGCTTAGCAGAGAGATAGGTTCGTCACCCTGAAAGTAATCTGCGAAATCAATATTTATTTGTGGAATCTTTAAGCGAAAATGATTTTTGTTTGCGCATAAGGCAAAGTGAATTTGTCGCGTAATTACAAAAACATGAAGAATCCTGCGAAAAATGCCGGACAAAGTGATTTCTACAATCTCAGAGTCAATCATCTCGGGTTCCTTTCTAGTTGCTCAGCCTTTGACACGCTCAGGCTGAGCGGCCCCCCGCAAAACCCATAGAGCGGCGTTGTGATTGCCTTTCTCAAAGCATTGCCTCTATCATTCAGATACGACAGTGCCACGGATGCCTCAAGCGAGATGAAGGACGGACAGCCTCAAAAAGGACCGATTTTGTAAGTTTTTTGGGCTATGTCGGCCTAATTCGGGGGAAAGCGACAAGGGGGGTGGACTTGGCTTGGGTAAAAGAGCATCTCATCAGGTGGATTGAAACCCGAGTCCAACGGTGCATCGCAGGTGTTCACGAGGAGGGGAGACCCGAACGCATTGATCTCGAAATCTGGCTTGCGAAGGAGCAGGATGGGTTGTCGTGGAATCAGATAGCTCTAAAGTTTTTTACTTCAAAGAATGCCGCTTCGTTAAGTCAAGCTCGACGCGCCTACTACCGCGTGCAGCGATCTCATCCGGGAGTAGAAAAGAAACCGCGCCGCAAGCCTGGTCCGAAGCCAAAAGCCTCGGACTTCGAACACGTCTAAAAGAACGAGTTCAGCACTCATCAAGCACGCTCTTTCGCCTGGGCATGATCTTAAAATCAGCAAGGCACGAAAACAAGAGTGCACGCAATCAGGTCCAAAGGTAACGGGTCATCGCGGCAGGTTGCACCCCTAACAATGTACGCCGAAAGAAAATAAGCCAACTAGCTATTTGCCGTAACACTGAATGCCGCGCTTGCGGTCGAAAAAAAAAGGAAATGGGGAAAGAAACGTCACGCCTTCGTTCTTGTGAGAGTTTGGCGAGCGGCGATTTTCGCCATACCAAGCACGATCCCTGAATTAGTCATCACGGCATCAGGCCAGCGTTTCTCAGCCGCCTTCTTGAGTAGATCGAAATCCTCTTGAGTCATCTTCACATTGACCTGAACTGTTCGTTTCATACCCTCCTGTATCAATCAATTTGCCCTAAGCAGCAACGTTACTAATAGTACGCAGGGTACCCATTTGCAGATAAGGGCGCGCCAATCCGACTGTACACTGGCGCAGATTACCGTTGGAATACTCAACTCATCGTGAATGGCATGTTCGCGAGATGATGCGGTCAGAATTCAAGAAGCGATGAATGGGCAACGGCAGGGGAGGCTATTACTTATGAAGTCGAGATATCGGCAACTGTGGTTCGTCCTGGGGACTAGTTGTCTGCTCCTTCTCGCCATTTCACTTGCAGCAAACGGTTTTCCGCTGCTTGGACAGACCGCGACCGGGCAGCGGCCAAAAAAGAATCCCAAGCTCAGCACGCCACTCGTTTTGCTCAGTATGAACGTCAAGCAAGAAACCATGCGCCCAGCCGTGGCCGAGGCTGTCAGACCGCCAGCGAGTTTTTCGGCGGAAGCACTTCCGAAGTCACTGCAAGACGCCGTTCACGCGGGCCAGATGCACATCACAAAGAACGGGGAAGTGCAGGTTTATATCGAGGTAAGCGCAATTAGCTCGCAGAATCTTGATGAACTGCGCAGCTATGGCGTCACCATGCAGATCATTGGCGAGCCGAACCCGGATAAGAGCAAAGGCGAAGTGCTGACAAAAGTTCCCACAGTGCAGGGCTTGCTTCCCGTCACGATGATAAATCAAGTGAGCGCGCTGACGTTCGTTCGGTACATTCGGCTTCCCGATTATGGATTCACGAACACAGGCTCGGTTGAATCTCAGGGCGACGCCATTTTGCAGGCAGCGTCAGCCCGAAGCCAATTTGGTGTAGACGGCATCGGAATTCGCGTCGGCGTCATATCAAATGGCATTGGTGGAATATTCGCCACTGGGTGCACAACTTGCGGCCCGACAATTCAAACTCCAAGCCCAATCACTCTGCGACTTGCCGAGCGCAACTGGAACTCGGAATTCGACTGGAGTTTTAACGGCTGTAAGCGGGGGAATCACCGCTCAGTCCTTTCCGTCATCAAGCCCTGACCTAGACCCAGCATCAACAGAAGCGAGTTCCGGCGTCGCCTCTGAAGGAACAGCGATGCTGGAAATCGTGCATGATCTTGCGCCGGGAGCGCAACTCTATTTTGCAAATGCGGGAGATGGAACATCTCTTTCGTTTGAACAGGCTGTGAACTTTCTGGCCGCCAACACGGACGTTGTTGTGGATGACATAAGTTTCTTGGGAAGCGTGCCCTATGATGGCACTAGCGCAGTCTCAACCAACACGGCAACCGCTCGAATACGGACGCAAATCCAATTCGAGGCTACTTCACGGCAGTTGCAAACCAAGCCTTCGACCATTGGGGAGAGCCGTGAATCTCTAATTCGGGAACGAATCTTACGCTGTCGTGTCCGGCAAGTGCGGGCGGCGCGTCAACCGTAGGTGACGTACAACTTTTTCAGTCCACAGCGAATACCAAAGATTCGGCAAGTCTTGGGCCGTCCCTCGCAAACCCCATAATCTTGCCCAATGGCGGAACGCTGACAGTCATTCTCGCGGTGGAATGACCCGTTTGTCGGGTCGAGCAACGACTACGACCTTTACCTGTACCAGATACAGACCGGCACTCTGACTGCACCACTGGCTTGCAGCACGAATCCCCAAACGGGCACGCAGCCCCCCGTTGAAGTGTTGACATACACAAATAATTCTGGCGCAACGCAAGAAGTGGGAATGCTAATTCAGAATGTTAACAATGCCGCCGCTGCACGAAATTTCGATCTGTTTGTGACGGGTTCCTTTGACAATGCTAATGACATGAACTTTTATACGCCGACCGGGAGCGTACCCGCTGAGTCTGATGCTGGCGGCTCACCCGTAAGCGTCGTTTCCGTCGGCGCAATAGACCAAACGCAGTGCACCGGGACGGGCAATTGCGCGGGTTCCGTTGAACCTTACAGTAGTCA
>CAWHYM010000008.1:0-13979 GCA_963833595.1 uncultured Acidobacteriota bacterium
TGACACCATTTGACACCAATTGGAGGAAGGGCAGTGGTGCTACGCCTTTAACAACTCAGGACTTATTTTTTGGAGATACAATTTCGATCCCCACCGCCCCTACCAATATTTCTCCTCAACTCATCCTGCCCTTTGCCGCGCATAGGATTGGGGCACCGGCATATTTCAAGAGCCTCGTCTTCACGTCCAAATGTCCGTATCTGTCATTTCAATTCAGTAGTCGAAGCGTATGGTGCCCGTTTCGTGTAATATCGCGAAACTAGCACGAGCAACCAGAGAGGCAAAACAGAGGAGGAACCCCAATGAAAGTGGTTGGACGAACGATCGTTCTCGGAGCGATGGTCTGCGCCGTGATCGGTGTCATGACGTTGATAAGCTACTCGAGCGCCGAGAAGGTGAGCGCGGCACAGAAAAAGGCGGAGACGGGACAGTGGGTCGATCCAGCAAACCCGAGTGATGAACTGGTGGACGGCCCGTATCGAGTCGACCCGAACTGGCCCAAACCCTTGGCCACTTTGTTTCCGGAGGAGAAGGGCTGGACGTGGGGTGCGGTCCAGGGCGTGTTCGCCCAGAACCCGGATCGCATCTTCGTGGCGATGCGAGGCGAGCTGCCCGATTTAACAAACGCCAAGAAAGCATACGTCGAGCTCCAGACCGCTTTCGGATTGACGGCGCACGTGGAGGTCCCTGGGCGCGGGATGTACGGGCGGAACGCGTCGGTGGGTCCCTACGCCAGCCCGGGCGAGGCCTCCGACGACTACATGGGCGTCGATGGAAAGGACTACCGGTGGAAACACATCATTACGGTATACGACAGCCAGGGGAATGTGAAAGAGGCGTGGACCCAGTGGGATTCGCTGTTCAAGCCGGACAACCCGAATGTGTTATCCCAGGGTCGCGTTCACAAGATTTTGATCAATCCTTATGACCCGGAAAAGCGCGTGTGGGCCATTGACGACGGCCACGAGGTCATCCGGATATTCAGCAACGACGGCAAAAAACTGCTCCAGACGATCGGCACGTTGAACACGACGACCGAGAGGAACGCAAAGATGACCGGCAATACCGGCGCGCCCGTCGTACATCCAGAAGACCGGTCCGCCCAGCGAGACCTTCGGCCGTCAGACCGACATCGCGTGGCTGCCGGACGGCACCTTCTTCGTCACCGACGGGTACGAGGAAACGCGCGTCGTGAAATTCGACAAGAACGGCAAGTTCCTGATGGCGTGGGGCGAGAGGGGCGAGGCCGGCGGCAAGGAGAAGCGGCCAAACTACTTCAATACCGTGCACGGCATCGCAATTGACAACCAGCGCAGGCTCTACATCAACGACCGAAGCAACCGGCGCATTCAGATCTTCGATGAGAATGGCAAGTTCCTCGATCAGTGGTACCTCGGCGACGGACCCACCGCGACGTATCACATCTTCATGACCGCCGACCAGCACCTCTGGATGTCGGATGGTCACGGGAACTTCAAGTTCTATAAGTACGACCTTAACGGAAAGCTGCTGTATACGTGGGGCACGATGACTCCCGAGCCGGGCGGCCTGTGGGGAACGCACCAGTTCAGCGTGGACCAGGACGGCAACCTCTACACGGCAGAAGTGTGGGGCGGCCGTCCGCAGAAGTTCGTCCCGCGGAAGGGCGCCGACCCGGCGTTGCTGGTGGGCCAGCCGGTTCGTGCGGCCTGGACCAAGTGAAGTAACGTAGAACACGCGGAGGCCGGGAGAAGACATCTTCTCCCGGCCTTTTTTCTTTGATGCAGGCGGCCGCAGCGACCGTTTCGTCGAGCCGCAGGTTTCTGCTAAATAGAAATGACATCATTTGACACCGATTGAAGGAAAGGCGGTGGTGCTACGCCTTTAACAACTCAGGACTTATTTTTTGGAGATGCAATTTCGATTGCCGCCGCCCCTACCAAATCTTAAACTATCCCATCCTTTGCTCCGCAAAGGATGGAGCACAAGGGCTTCTCCGAAGTAAAGAGTGTGCCACCCGCCGTGGTAAACTGGCCGAGCGATCATGCCCCAAGAACCCAGCGAACCCGTTGATGCACTGACTGAAAAGCGCGATAGGCTCTTACAGCTTCAGAAAGCCATCGAGAACCGGACTGCGGGCATCAGTAAGGAAGAACAGCGAGAAATTAACGCACCGACAAAACGGTCGTTTGATCCTCAATGTACCTTTGATCGAAAGCACACCGAACTGCTCTATACACTCGCACTCTTCCCTGACACGGTAGGCTGGTATTGGAAAATGCGGGAGAGATGGTACCGCTTCATCCACCACCATTAAGAAAATGACGGCTTCCGAATACTGGCAACAGGTGCAACTCCTGTCCATCGAGGTGGAAGACGCGATTGCAGTCTACCAAACATACGAAGCGATCAATCGCCTTGCGCTAGAAGATCGGGAAATCTTCTTAACTCTCAACAGAGATGCCTTGTTTTGGAAGGTTCAAACTTACAGTCTTCAAACCTCGCTGATCATAGTTCTGGGGCGGATATTCGATACCGCTGATGATGCCCACTCGGTCCACAAAATTGTTGCAGCGACTCTCCGTCACTTAGAATTCTTTTCGAGAGACGCTCTTCGTGAACGGAAGAGCGAATTGGGATTGACTCTCCATGATTTAGAGCACTTCATGTCGAAGGTCTGGGTGCCCAGTGCTACCGCCGATCTCAAGCACTTGAAAAAGGCCGTTTCGAGACACACTGAGCAATATCAGCAAGTCTACCGGCCGATTCGAAACGAGATCTTAGCTCACCGGCTAACGAACGATGCAGAGGCCGTCGCTGGATTGTTTGCATCCACAAACCGGGTGGAACTTGCTTCGATCTTAGATTTCCTTCACGACCTCACGGATGCAATTGAGCTCTTGTATCTAAACGGTACCAAACCAGAACTGGGCACCCGGTCATACGATTCACATAATCAAAGGATCAGGGATGGAGTAAAGAACGTTCTTGGCAGGATGGCGGCTTCCTATCAAACTCAGAAGACCGGACCGTTGTAGTGATTGTCTCAATAGGGATGGTTGCAACGCCACTATTTATGGGGCTTTTGTGAGGTAGGTAATTTTTCGATCCCCGCCGCCCCTACCAACTCCTTCATTCGCCGATAGGACCGAAGCAAGAGAAGAATCTGCGCCACCACTATTCCGCTGGCGGCACGCGCGCGATTTTTCAGTCAGCGGGAGTTGCGGTCACGGCGGCCCTGAGCAAGGCTTCAATCTCGGCGACGACGGACGGCAGCGCTCGGTCAACGTCCGGCGAGAAACATTCGCCGTAGCCGAAGGAGCTTCCACAAACCGTGAAGAGATGAACTTCCGGCGACGCGCCGTAGATATCCGCGGCCAGCGCAAGAAGCGCGGCCGGCGTGGGGCCGTGAGAAAATACTGCACTGGAATTTGCCGCGCAGAGGCGTTGATGGTTCCACACGCCCGGCGAACCTTCGGCTGCGGCGTCGACAAAAACGACCAAGGCTGTATCGCGGAACTTTTCGGCCAATTCGGGCGCGAGTTGATGGCACTTGATTACTTCGACGCGCGAACTCTCGATGTGCGACTGAAGTTCCTCCGCGACGCGCCAGCCAATGCCGTCGTCCGAACGCAGCGGATTTCCATATCCGATGACCAGGATGCGCGGCCGATATTCGGTGGCTGCGGAATCGCGCGTGACGTCGCGAGTCACTTCCCCGATCACCTCGCGCGCCAAATCGCGGGTCAATTCACATGTCACTTCACTGGTCAATTTACTGGTCGTTTCTCCAGTCAAGGCCGCTTCACCTCGTC
This sequence comes from uncultured Acidobacteriota bacterium, assembly GCA_963833595.1. Lineage (GTDB taxonomy): Bacteria > Acidobacteriota > Terriglobia > Acidiferrales > UBA7541 > Palsa-360. The sequence goes on from CAWHYM010000008.1 coordinate 3,795, forward strand.
CAGCAATTCGCCGGCGGGGTTCACCAGCCGGACATGAATTCCCATTTGCCCAACGGCATGCGTCGAGCAGCTCAGGCACGGATCGAACGCGCGAATCACCGCTTCGACGCGGTTCAGCATGCCTTCGGTGAGCTTTTCCCCGTGGACGAAGTGCTTGGCCACCTGCAGAAGCCCTCGATTCATCGCCAGGTTATTGTGGCCAGTGGCGATGACCAGATTGGCCCATGTGATCAGGCCCTGCTCATTCACACGGTAGTGGTGGATGAGCGTTCCGCGCGGGGCTTCGGAACAGCCGATGCCTTCCTCGCAGTTTGGCGTAGCGGTCGCGCGTACGTGAGTGCTGAGGATCTCCGGATCGTCGAGGAGGACGTGAATGCGTTCAATCGCGTGGAGAATCTCGATCAGGCGCGCGTAGTGGTAGTGAAACGAACTGAGCACGGCGCCCCGTTCGAGCGACCGAAATTCCGCCCATTCCTGGTCGGCCAGCGGTGTGCCGCACCGTTCGGAGAGATTCAACCGAGCGAGCGGCCCCACACGATAGATTCCCGCCGGATAGCCGAGAGGCTTGTAATACGGAGACTTCATGAACGAGAATGGTTCCACTTCCTCGCCGATGAATTCCTGATAGCGCGCCGGATCGAGATTGTCGGCGACAATTCTTCCGGTGGCGTCCGTGAATCGGATCTTGCCTTCGTAGTAGCCGGGGCGTTCGTTGCCGGTGACCAGGCCCATAAAAAGGCTGGGGAAATTGGCGAACGTGCGGATTTCCTCGCGATAAGACTCGAATCTGATCTTGAACCATTTAAGCGTCTTCTGCGTGATGGTTAGTGCCTCGGGAATCATTCCCAATATGCGGTCGCGCTTCTCACCGGAAAGAGGTTCGTTGACTCCTCCCGGAATGACCCAACCCGGATGAATTTTTTTGCCACCCAAAATCTCGATGATCTGTTGCCCGAATTGCCGCAGACGGACGCCGCCCCGGCCTAGTTCGGGGTTCGCGCGCGCGACGCCTAATATGTTCCGTTCTGAGGGATCGGCATCCATTCCCAACAGCAGGTCCGGCGAGGAAAGATAGAAGAAGCTCAGCGCGTGAGACTGGATGATCTGCGCAAGATTGAGAATGCGCCGCAACTTCGCGGCGGCAGGCGGAATACGCACGGCGAGGATCGCATCGCATGCCTTCGCCGAGGTGATCAGGTGGCTCACCGGGCAGATGCCGCAGATACGCGACATCAGCGTGGGCATCTCGTAGAACGGCCGGCCTTCGCAAAACTTCTCGAATCCGCGGAGCTGGGTCACGTGGAAGTGAGCGGACTCGACTTCTCCCTGGTCGTTCGTCTGCAGAGTGATCTTCGCGTGGCCTTCGAGCCGCGTAACCGGGTCAATGACGATTGTTCGAGCCATGATTTTTAATCCCTATGCGCCAAAGCGCGTCAAACGTGCGACGTCAGGAGTGCCGCCGGACAGCAGTTCTCGGAGCACGTGGTAAATGGTGTCGGCCGATGGCGGGCATCCGGGAACAAATACATCCACCTTCACGACTTCATGAATCGGACGAACGCGGGGAAGCAACTGAGGCAATCCCGGAAAGTTCGCCGGCCCGTTCGCGGCGCCAAAGGCCCGCTCGAAAATTGAATTCACCGTGAACGCATTTCGCATCGCGGGAACATTTCCCGTGACGGCGCAGTCGCCCAGCGAGACCAGGGTTGCCGTGCGTTCCCGAACCATTCGGATCTTGTGTTCGTCCGCGTCGGTGCCGACCGAGCCTTCCACCAGGCTGATATCCACGTTCGAGGGAAATATCTTGTGGTCGACAAAAGGGCTGTAGACGATTTCGATCTGCTCACTCAAGTCGATCAACCTCTCGTCCATATCGAGAAACGACATATGACAACCGGAACAGCCGTCGAGCCAAACGGTGGCGAGTTTCTTCTTCATGATTGGCCGCTCCGCATTTCGTTGAGGTAGGAGAGAAACTCCGGGTTCTTTCGCGCACCCATGCCCACCTGCGATTTTTCGAACAGCGCGCCGGTAGGGCAGACTTGAACACACTTTCCGCAATTCGTGCAGCTCTCCGATGTGCCCCAGGGCTGATCGAGATCGGTGATGACGCGCGATTTCTCGCCGCGTCCCATCACGTCCCAGGTGTGGGCGCCTTCAATTTCCTCGCACACGCGCACACATCGAGTGCAGAGAATGCAGCGATTGTGGTCCAGCGTGAACCGTTCGTGCGATGCATCCACCGGCAGTTGTGGGAATCGATAAGGGAATTCGATGTGGGTGAGCCCCTGGGATTGCCCCAGGGACTGCAACTCGCAGGCGCCGTTGGAAACGCAGACGGAACATACATGATTGCGCTCGGCAAACAGCAGCTCGAGAATCATTCGCCGGTACTTTTGAAGGCGATCCGACTGGGTCGTGACCTGCATCCCCTCCTCGACGCGAGTGACGCAGGAGGGAAACAGGCGGTCAGTTCCCGTGAGTTCTACCAGGCAGAGCCGGCAGGCGCCGACGTTGGAGAGGCCGTCGAGATGGCAAAGTGTGGGTATGGGGATGCTGTGCTCGAGTGCGGCCTCAAGAATGGTCTGATCGGCCCGCGCGCTGATGTCCGCACCGTCGATCTTGAGTGTCTTTACCTCTGCGGCTGGACTCATGATCCCGCTCCTGCAGCCACCGCCATCTGGCATTCACCGGCCGGGCAGCGCTTGGCATGGATGTGCTCCAGATATTCTTGTTTGAAGTACCGCAACGTACTGATCACCGGGTTGGGAGCGGTCTGCCCCAGTCCGCACAGGCTCGTGGCGCTGACCATCTCGCAGAGATCCGTGAGCATTTCGAGATCGCGCTCTCCGGCAAGGCCGCGCGTGATGCGCGCAAGGATGTCGTACATCTGCGCCGTGCCGGCGCGGCAAGGGATGCATTTGCCGCACGATTCAGTCATGCAGAATTCCATGAAGTAGCGCGCGACGTTTACCATGCACGATGTGTCATCGATGACGATCATTCCGCCTGAACCCATGATCGAACCGGCTTCTTTCAGCGACTCGTAGTCCACACGGGTACCGAGGCATTCTTCCGGGATGCATCCGCCCGACGGGCCGCCGGTCTGAACGGCTTTGAACTTGCGGCCTTCCGGCATGCCTCCCCCGATGTCAAAGACGATTTCGCGCATGGTCATACCCATCGGCACTTCAATGAGGCCGGTGTTCTTTACGCGCCCGCTGAGCGCAAAGACTTTCGTGCCCTTGCTTTTGGCCGTACCCATCGCGGAGTACCAGGCGCCACCGCGCCGGAGGATGGGAGGCACGTTGGCGTACGTCTCCACATTGTTGATAAGCGTGGGCTTCTCCCACAGTCCAGACTGCGCCGGATAAGGCGGCCGCGGCTGCGGTATGCCTCGTTTTCCCTCAATCGAGGCGATAAGCGCCGTTTCTTCTCCACAAACAAAGGCGCCTCCGCCGAGGCGCAATTCGACGTCAAAACCGAACGTCGTACCGCAGATCTGGTTTCCCAGAAATCCCAGGTGGCGCGCTTCCCGGATCGCTTTCTCGAGCCGCTTGACGGCGAGCGGATATTCGGCTCGGACGTAGATGTAGCCTTGGCTTGCGCCCACCGCGTAGGCCGCAATGGTCATTCCTTCCAGCACACGGTGCGGATCGCTCTCGAGCACGCTCCGGTCCATGAAGGCTCCGGGATCGCCTTCGTCGGCGTTGCAGATGGCATATTTGGTTGGTCCGCCGGCTTTAGCCACGGTTCCCCATTTCAAGCCGGTCGGATAACCGCCCCCGCCGCGTCCGCGCAATCCGCTCTTGGAAACTTCCTGGATCACTTCCGCAGGGGTCATTTCGGTTAGCGCGTGAAACAACGCGCGGTAACCTTCCGCAGCAATGTACTCATCCACTCTTTCGGGGTCGATTTTTCCAGAGTTTTCGAGAACGACGTTGACCTGCCGTTTGAAGAAGGGCTGTTCGCGCGAGCACTCCAGACTCTGCGCTCGCTCGCCGCCCAGGCTGCGAATCAATGCATCCGCGTTTTCGGGCTTTACGTTTTGATAGAGGAGAGCGCCAGGGTCGACAGAGACCAGGGGGCCTGCCGAGCAGAGTCCCATACATCCGGCGCCGCGGACCCGGCAGGAAATTCCGGCGTTCGCTGCGTTCTTCTCGAGAGCGTCCTTTAGAGCGTCGCTATGCAGAGAAAGGCATCCAGCAGCCACGCATACATTGATCTCATGGCGTGTCTCTTGCCTTTGCGTGCGGACATTCTCGGCGATTTGATCGAGATCTTCGACGGTTATCATGAGCCCATCCATCTTTCGAGTCGCCCTTGAAGGCGGCCCACTTCTTCGCTGCCCACGAGTTCGCCATCGTAGACAACGACGGGGGCAAAGCTGCACGAGCCCAGGCAGCGCGCCGTCAACAACGACGCCTTCTGGTCAGGAGTCGTTTCCCCGCAGTCGATGTGCAGCGTCTCTTCCGCTCGTGCAACAAGCTGCGCCGCCCCTTTGATATAGCAGGCGGTGCCCAGGCACACCAGGCAGGTGTGTTCTCCCGGTGGCTTCAGCGAAAAGAAGTGATAGAAGGTGGCGACGCCGTAGGCCTGGCTCAGTGAAACGCGCAGCGAGTTGGCCACGAATTTCAGGGATTCCTTGTCCAGGTAACCAAAACTCTGTTGAACGGTATGAAGGGTTTCAATCAGGGCGTCGCGCGCGTAGCCGTGCCGCCGCATCGTTCCGTTGACGATCCGCCACCGCTTGTCATCCGATGGCAAGGCCGGTCTTGTGCCTGGCGCTGGCATTTACGGTTTTCCTTGTGGAGGGCGCTTAGGAATTTTTCCTAATCCATTGCGCCTGGCCACTCTTCGTCATCTTCCATAAGGCAAAGATGACAGACCTCTGTCAGGGATGCAAACGCTATCTGTCAATTGCTGCATGTATCTCGGGCGCTCGCAAGTTAATTGATTTGGACGGCCGTTATTGGCCCGCACTCGATGCAGTCATCTCTTGTGCCATTGTGTTTGCCGGACGGATACCGCGTTGCGCGGACACAATGTGACCTTCGGGAGCAAAATGCCATGGATTGTAAAATCCACGCGCTTCGGGTTCTATCCTTAACTGGCTCAACGCGTTCAGTTTCTTGCGTGCGCGGAATCCCTCTCGGCAGGTTTCCGTCGAGACGATTGCTCCATGCAAATTTGTCTCACTTCCGGGCAATGAAAAGGATACTTCGGTTTGAGAACGCGATTCCCGAAGTGGGCCACATCGGCGTGAATGGGGATCCACTGGCGAACGCCGCCATTTTACGAGCGCGGCGGCTGTTGGGCTCGGTGCTGTCGCGTTGCGGGACAGGTTTGTGACGGTACATGACTCGCTATTTGCCTGTCACCTCGTCTCCAACCATTTTCTCGCTTCTTCGTAATCCGCGGGGGCATTCATGTTTCTCAGGACTCGGCCTTCCGGGTCGAGTTCGTTCCAATCGCTTTCCAATAAGCATTCCACGCGGAATTCGGCCATCGCGTCGATTACTTTTCGAACGCCGCGTTCGAGCGCGGCAACAATCGGCGCGGCGCATTCCTTGCGATAGACGGCTGCGAGCGGTTCAAGTCCACCCGAAGTGCGCGGAATTACAATTTGCGCGTTTGAATCGACCGCACGCGCGAGCAGCCAATCCAACCACTCGGCAGTGAGATACGGCAGGTCGCACGCCAGGATAAGATTCCAGGGCATTTTCGTCGCGTTGAGCGCGGTCGCGATTCCGACTAGCGGCGCCCGCACCTCCTCTATTCCTTTTCGTCCCCTAATGTCCTGATCCGCGATGGCGCGGAGTCCCAGTGCAGCATAGCGTTCGGGCGGACCGACAACCGTAACTTCGGTGACGAGCGGTTCGATCAAGCGCGCCGTTCGAACAATGAGTGGTTCGCCTCCAAACTCAAGCAGACCCTTCTCCCGGCCCATGCGCGAACTGACGCCACCGGCGAGAATGAACGCAGCGACTTGGCCGTACCGCTTTATAAGCCCTGCCGGTTGCAAGACTGCATTTGCGATTTGTCCATTGTGTGGGACTATCAACCCCGAAAGGTCAACAGCAGCGCCGACTACCGAAGCGAATCCTTTCGAGTCTCGGTAAATACTAATCTCAATAGACCCTCGGCGGGCTGGGAAAGTCTCGGATCCGGTCGTATAATTGCGCGATAATCGTGAAACGCCGTCTCCAGGCAATGCAATTCGCAATGACTGAGGCATTGATTATCTGAAATTCACCAGGCGGAAACGAAAGGAACAAGAATATGGCATCCATCCAGCAGACTGTGATTGCTTCGCCCCGCATCGGGCGTCTGCGAGATTTCGTCGTCGCATTCAGCAATTTGGTTGAAACCGCTCCCGATGAGCCAGGCATTCTTCGTGAGGGATCGCGTTTGCTCAAGGAATTGGTCGGCGTCGATGACTGGCTGCCCGCCCGCTATGCGGAGCCTTCCATGACCGGGTATCAGCAATATTTGCTGCACTCTGATTCACGCGAACGGTTCTCCGTGGTGAGCTTTGTTTGGGGGCCTGGCCAGAAATCTCCGATCCATGACCATACCGTATGGGGGATCGTCGGCACCATGCGTGGCGCGGAATTCGAGCAGAGATACTCCCGCACAAGTGATGGACGTTTCGTGGAACAAGGCGCTCCTGTTCGGCTTGAAAAAGGCGAGGTAACCGCGGTTTCACCGGCGATTGGCGATTTCCATCGCGTCTCGAACGCCCTTGATGACCGGCCATCCACCAGCATCCATGTCTACGGAGCCAACATCGGAGCCGTTCGACGATCCATGTACGAACCGGATGGAACGAGCAAGACGTTCATTTCGGGATATTCGAATACCGAGTTACCGAATCTCTGGGACCGTTCAAAAGATAAATCGGGCATTTGAGCCTTCTCGCGACCAATCCTGCAGATCAAATTCCCGACCTGTCCACAAAATCAGCCGTGGTAATTCGCCGGGAACTCCGCACCCGTCGCGAAACCGCGTTGTTGGCGGGGTAGGCATCCGCACATCCGGCCCACTTGCACGGTGTGACATAATTGTAGCGTGGGCGCGGCCAAAACAGTTCTCTCAAGAGTGAGTGGTCATCCGTCGAGGCGATCGCAGACCCATAAACGCACGTATCATTTCACCAGACAGTTGCAAAAGTTGGTCCTGGTGTTCTTGATTGTGCCCGGGCTGGCTGGGACCTCAGCGCGTGCGGCGCAGCTGAAACCGGAAACTGTTGCTGCTTTTGAGCACTACGTCGTAGTCACCGAAGCTCGAATGGACGATGACGTACGCCTCGATCAATTCCTAGCCATTGATCGCTTGCCTGATTCACAACGTAAGGAAGCTTACGATCAGCTTCAACGGGGCCAGATCTATATCGAAGAATTGCATACTCAGGAAGGCGATCACCCGATTCACATTCCGAATGGTCTCATCCATCATTGGGCGGGAGTGATTTTCATCCCCAAGGCCACACTTTCTGAAACAAATGCCGTCCTTCAGGATTACGATAACGAACCGGACATTTACAAGCCTGAAATTCGTCGATCGAAACTAATCGAGCAGAATGGAAATCAATCGAAGATTTATCTTCAATTTTATAATAAGTCGATTGTTACGGTTGTCCTGAATGCCTACTTTGACGTCATTGAAACACAAATTGGAAGCACGCGGGTTCAAAGCGCATCCCGCTCCACGCGCATCGCGGAAGTTGTGAATCCGGGCAGCCCAAACGAACACGAGCGTACCGATGGCAACGATCATGGATACATGTGGCGCCTCTACAGTTACTGGCGAATTGAAGAAAAGGATGGAGGCGTATATGCTCAAAACGAATCGATCACATTGACCCGGACTGTTCCCGTGATGCTCGCTTGGCTGGTCAACCCTTTGATCAAAAGCATTCCCCGCAATGTTCTCCTACACATGATGACAGACACACGAAAGGCCGTCATGAAGTCCGGAACGACACCGGAGCAAGAGGGCCTTTCACGAGGGAATCCCGCATTGAGGTAGTTTCTTCCGATAATGGCAATTCCCCCGCTGATACAATTCCTAAAAAATGACGGGCACGTCTCTCTCTTTTTCAGTTGCCCGGAGAATAGCCCGACTTCGCTGTCCCATAAGCGGCGTCAAAATTTGTAGGCATGCGCACCTTACCTGCCCAAGGCAATCGCGCTCATTTCTTGCTCCATTTTGCTTGCGGTTCTGAATGCTACCTGGGGATTAACGATTCATTCCGGCGAAAATCTTCTTTACATTCTCCGGGGCTGAAGCGGCAAGCAGGTTCTTGGCGCCGCCAATCGCTATTTCGTCCTCGCCGCCTTCGAGTTCTTTCATCGTCTCAGCGATAAAGGTTTCCAGAGGCATTTGCTGGAGGGCGCCAGAAGGCCTCTTGCCAATTCCGCCGAGTTCGGTCGCCACATACGGCGGAATGAGTTCGATGACTTTTACTTTCGAGTCTCTCAACTGATGCCGCAGCGAAAGCGAGAAAGAATGGACCGCGGCCTTCGTGGCGCAGTAAACGGGGAAGACTGCGAGAGGGACAAACGCGAGTGCCGACGAAACGTTAACGAGGGTTGCGCCTTGCTGATTTTTCAAGTGTGGCAGGAATTCAGCAGATACGCGAATTAGGCCAAGCAGATTGGTTTGAATTTCCGCAAGCATCGCCGGATCGTCGATGGGTTTTCCGGCCGCGAAATCGTGCCTCCTCTGCACGCCGGAATTGTTAAAGACGCAGTTAAGACCGGGAAATTCTTCGATGATCTTCCGCGCGGTGTTCCGTACGGAGGCAAGATCCGTAACATCCAGAACGAAATGCCGCATTCCGGGATTTGCGGCGCAGATGCTCCGCAAACGATCTTCGCGGCGGCCGCTGATAATGACCTGGTTCCCTAACTGATGAAATGCTTCGGCAAGTCCTTTGCCAATGCCCGAAGTGCCGCCCGTGATAAACATTGTATTGGAATTCATTTTCATGAAATTTTCCCCTATAATCCGTGACGATCGCTTTCCATCGATTCCGGTTTGTACGGCACATCATTCTACAGCGTCTCACACGAGGAGAGAGCAAACCATGACACGATTGCAGTGTTCGGCGTTTTTTCTGTTCGTGTGTTTCACGGCACCCCTGCGCGCGCAACAAACCGCCCGTCCGGCCGGCGACTCCTACCAATTGAAACCTTCGCCGAAGACCGCGACGTGGGGCTATTACGACGCGAAGACGCCTCCGGCGCTGCGGATCAAGTCCGGCGACACGGTGGAAATCCAGACGCTGATTACGGCAAGCCGTGAGCGTTTCGAGAGCGCCGGCCTTTGGCCTGACCGCGTCGAACCGGCGTGGCGCGAAATCTACGATCAGGTGAAAGATCACGGTCCGGGCATTCACATGCTGACCGGCCCGATCTACATCGAAGGCGCCGAGCCGGGCGACGTCCTGGAAGTCCGCATCCTGAAGATTCGCCTGGCGATCCCGTATGCGCTTAACGCTTTCTCGCCGGGGCGCGGTTTCCTGCCTGAGGATTTTCCTTACGAGCGCGTGAAAATGATTCCGCTGGACGAGAAACGCATGGTCGCGCAGTTCGGCGACGGCATCGAGATTCCGCTGCGCCCATTTTTCGGAAGCATGGGGGTCGCGCCACCGGCGAGCGCCGGCCGCATTAGCAGCTCTCCGCCGTGGGTGAACGCCGGCAACCTGGACAACAAGGAATTGGTCGCGGGCACGACGTTGTTCATCCCGATTCACGCGCCCGGCGCGCTCTTCCAGGCGGGCGATGGCCACGCGGGCCAGGGCGATGGAGAGGTGGACATCACAGCGATGGAAACTTCACTTGTCGGCACGTTCCAGTTTTTCGTGCGTAAGGACATGCGTCTCCGCTGGCCTCGCGCCGAAACGCCCACCGAGTTCATTACCATGGGACTCGACGAAGACCTCACCGAAGCGACAAAGATGGCGCTCCGCGAAATGATCGATTTCCTGATGCAGGAAAAACACCTGACGCGCGACGACGCCTACATGCTCGCGAGCATCGCCGCCGACCTTCATATCACGCAAGTGGTCGACGGCAACAAGGGCGTCCACATGATCATCTCGAAGGCGATCTTTACGAACGCGCGATAACAGTATCGTCACGCTCGCAGTTCTTGGAACAGTTGCTGGGCGCAGTCTAC
>CAWHYM010000009.1:0-97581 GCA_963833595.1 uncultured Acidobacteriota bacterium
CAGGCCGTGCAAGCGGCAGGCGGCGTGACCATCGCGCAAAGCATGGACACCTGCGTTGTGGACAGCATGCCCCGGGCGGCAATCGAGGCCGGCTACGCCGGTCGCATCGTGCCACTTGAGGCTCTTCCCAGTGTTTTACAAGTCTTGTGTCAGGACGACGGTTCCAGCCCGCGCGCCCCTGCGACGGAGCTCGAAGCGCTTCGCGGAGGACGGCGATAAGAATGTTCGTGAGAGGAGAAAGTCATCATGGAGTTTAAACCTCTAACCTGTGGAGACCAACCGAAGATCCGCTTTCTTGTGGTCGACGACTCCGTCTTCGCGCGCAAGAACATTTGCAAGATGGTGGAAGCCTTCGGTGGAGAAATCGCCGGCGAAGCGGGCGACGGCATCGCGGCCATCTCCAAGTACAAGGACACTCTCCCAGACATTGTGTTGATGGACATCACAATGCCGAAAATGGAAGGCATCGAGGCGGTGGAGCACATCGTCCACGATCACCCGAAAGCGTGCATCGTCATGGTTTCCTCGGTGGGATATCAGGACAACATTCTTTCCGCCCTGCAGAAAGGCGCTCGGCACTTTGTGCAGAAACCCGTGAAGCCGGAAGCGTTTTACGAAATCATCCGCTACGTGTTGAGCGAAAATACCGAGCCCGCGCCCACCACTGCGGGAGGAGTCTCAATCATGAACATGGAGCTCATCCAGCCGTTCATCAATTCGTTGGACGCCGTTATCTCGGAAATCATGCGCTGCTCCGCGCGAATTGCAGACGTTACGATGCAAGAGGGGAGTTACCAACGGACCGGAGTTGCGGCTCTTGTCACCCTCAGTGGAGATATTCAGGGGCGCATCATTCTCGACATGGACACAGCCGCCGCAAGCCAGGCGGCTTCCGATCTTGCCGGAATCTCAGGCGTCCCTTCGGAAGAAACCGCGCGCGAGATCATCTGTGAACTGACCAACATGGTGATCGGCAACTCCGTGACGCAATTGAACGACCGCGGATTCAATTTCAAAGTGCATCCGCCTGAACTTTTCTTGATCGACGTGGGACCGCGGGGAACACTGGACAGCGAGACAGTTTTGCTCCGGTTTGAGCTGCCCAAAGGCGCCGTGTACTTGAACATCGCCGTTCACGACAATTCGCACGCGCTGGTTGAGTTGCCAGCCTAAATATCATTCGTCCTTGAACGGAAGAATTTCCGCCGTGTCACGCAGGCCTTTGCATCGCATTGCATTTTTCCCCTCCGCACCGGCCCGCATTTCTCACAGATAATTCCGACAATACCTGGCATTGTTTTGTGAAAACCACGAAATGCTGGTGAATTTGACCGGTTCGTGGCGCAGGCTTCAGCCTGCGAAATTTTGATCTGCTCGATCTGAAAAACCCGCAGGCTGAAGCCTGCGCCACTAAAATCCGGAATTCATTATCGATGAAAATTGCTTGGTTCCAGCGAGTGGAGTCGCTATGCTGGCGGCTATGAAAATCGCATTCATCGGACTCGGCAGAATGGGCATGGGCATGGCGCGCAATCTGCTTCGCGCTGGGCACACTATGGCGGTTTTCAATCGCACCCGCGAAAAGGCGGAGGCGCTTGCCGCCGTCGGCGCGCGCGTGGCGAGTTCCCCCGCGGATGCTTGCCGGGATGCGGAAGTCGTCATGACCATGGTCGCGGACGATCACGCGGTCGAGGAAATTGTCTTTGGAAGTGATGGCATAGCTTCGGCCATAAAAAACGATTGCATTCACGTTTCGCACAGCACGATCAGCACGGCGCTGGCTCGCAGATTGACCGCCGAACATGCTCAGCGAAACCAGGGTTACCTCAGCGTCCCTGTGTTCGGCCGCCCGGAACACGCGGAAAGCAAGAATTTGGTGGTGGTCGCCGCTGGGCCGAGTGAACTGGTGGATCGCTGCCGCCCGCTTTTCGAAGCCATCGGGCGCCAGACATTCGTTATTGGGGCCGAGCCGTGGCAGGCAAATGTCGCAAAGGTGTGCGGCAATTTCATGGTGATCAGCATGATTGAGTCGCTCGGAGAAGCTTATGCGACCCTGCGGAAAGCGGGCGTTGCTCCGGAAGCGTTCCTCGATGTCATAAACGCTTTGATGGCATCGCCGATCCTTGCATTGTACGGACGGATTATCTCGCAGGAGCAGTTCGAGCCGGCAGGATTTGCTTTGAAGCTGGGCTTGAAAGACGTCCGCCTGGTGCTGGCGGCGGCCGAGGAATGCGCTGCACCGATGCCGCTGGCCAGCTTAGTTCACGACCATCTCCTTTCTGCCCTGGCGCAAGGCCAAGGGGATATGGACTGGTCGAGCATGACGCAAGTTATTGCGCGCAACGCCGGACTGAAGTCGAAATCGTAGGAAGGCTCTCACGCAGCGCCGGCGCTACCACGCGCTTCTGAACATCGCTGACTGAATAACGATAAGGAGAATCAGACATGTCACTCGTGGATTTCATCCCCACACCAAAGTTCGAGGAATACAAAGAGCGATTCAAGCAGCATTACAAGCTGGAACGCCGCGAGGATGGCGTCATTCTCGCTCAAGCGCACACCGCCGGCGGACCCATTCAGTTGAGCGTCGAAAATCATCGTTCCGTCGGCCAGCTTTTCAAAACCATCGGCGCGGACCCCGAAAACGAAGTCATGATTTTCACCGGGTCGGGCGAGGATTTCATGATGGACGCGGATCCCGAAGGCTTCAAACTGGAGCAAGAGGACCTGCAGCATTGGGCCTATGAGTATGCCTATAAAGACGGCCGAATCAATGTCAGCTCACTTGTAAACGATCTGGAAATTCCAACCATCGGCGTGTTGAATGGCCCGGGTTTTCACACCGAAATTTGTCTCATGTGCGACATCACCATTTGCAGCGAAGACGCCGTCATCTTCGATCTCCACTATGACATCGGCTCGGTTCCCGGCGATGGCATTCACAGCTGCTTCATGGAACTCCTTGGCGTCAAGCGCGGAGCTTATGCCCTGCTCACAGGCCAGGCGATTGACGCACGAAAGGCCCTCGAATACGGATTGGTGAATGAAGTCGTGCCGCGGGAAAAGCTATTGGATCGCGCCTGGAAAATCGCCGACCACATCATGACGCAGCCGCGCGTCACGCGCCGCCTCACCACGCAGATCGTACGGCGTCCCTGGAAAAAAAGAATTACGGACGACTTGGACGGCGGCTTCGGCATCCAGATGTTTGCGCATCTGGCTAAGAAAAAATCGATTCACAGCAGAAACCATATCGCTTCATCAGTTGCCTACGTGAAGGAAGGCAAAGAAAACAACATTAAATAGCAGGTGTGCATCCACGCGGCGGCCCTGCTCGAATGCAGGCAAAATATCCTATTGCATCCCGGGAACGCCATTCTTCTAAATGGCGTTATACACACGGCCAATCGGGAGATTGGCGTTCCCGGGTTTCATCTTTCAATCCTGTGGATTCGTAGCAAAAATGGATAGCTCGGGGGCAAAGCCGCGGTCGTCCATCTCCAGCATCGCTTTCACCACGTACGCGATGTCTTCCGCGCGGAGTTTGGTCGCATTCTCCTTTTGGGGCAACCCGGCCGTTGGGTAGAAATTCGTCAGCACTTCGCTTGGGTTGACCAGAAACACTCGGACGTTGTGCTGCCGAAGCTCCGCTCGCCAACACTCCGTCATGCCACGAAGCGCGAACTTACTGCCATAGTAGGCTGTGCCTTTCGGCGCCCCGCGCAGAGCGGCGGTTGAGGCGATGTTCACGATGTTTCCGCGCTGCCGCTTCACGAAATGCTTTGCGGCCTCGCGGGCCATCAGCATAGCTCCCGTAACGTTCGTCGCAAACACGGCATCGAATTCTTTTCGGTCGAAATCAATGAGGTTTTTGAAGACACCGCCGCCGGCATTGTTCACAAGAATGTCCAGATCGCCGAACTGCTGCAGAACTTCCCGATACGTCCGCTCGACATCCGCCTCAATCGCCACGTCGGCATGAATCGGATGCACGCCCAATTCTCGCGCCGCTTCCGTCAGCCGGCGCTGGTCGCGTCCCGTGATGGCTACGCGCGCCCCGCTTGCGGCAAGCGATTGCGCAACGGCTCGCCCAATGCCGCTACTGCCGCCCGTGATCAATGCAACTGCATTTTTGAGGTTCATTCTCTTCCCTCCACTAAGTTGCAAACCTTGTGATCTTGCCACAGCAAGGCTGGCGGCGTCACTCCTCGCCCAAAGACATCGATTTTCACAGTACACGCGGGCGGAAGGCCGCCGAAGTGCGAGGTTGCTACAACACACTCTGGCCGCTTGCCGGTCTAGTGTTCGAAACTCTCAAAGGCGAGGTTATCCTCGCAGACGAGTTCCAGGATGTCCCAATCGGGCCGCAACTGGTAGCGCATCACCGCCGTCCAGGGCTTCGGGTAGCTCTTGGGGTCGTCAAAGGTGAAGTCGACCTGCAGTGTTTTATCGTCCACGCGGCGGATGTGCTCGGTGATGTGCATCTGGCTGCTTTCCGGATGGCCCAAGCGATCCAGCCAAGCTTTCCCGTTCAGACCGATCGTATCCACGATAAGCGTGTCGCCTTCCCAGTGGCCGACGGAGTGTCCGTTGTAGGAAGGCGTCACATCAGCGGGATGCTTGCGCCCGTCAATGAAGATGTGGCGCACCGTGTGGTCGTACTCAAACAGCTCGATCACTTCCTTCGGCGTCTGCACGATCTGCATGGGGAATAGTTGCAGGTAAATATATGGCATGCCCGGCGGAGAGCACTTGTAGACCCTATCATTCGTTTCGGTGAGCTTGACGCCTCGCGGTCCCTGGGAGGGTCTCGCTGCGTTGAATTGCGCTTGTCCCCAGGGCGTCATAGGTGGGTCGTCCTTGCTGAAGGATGCGAATCCATAAACGCCAGAAGTCGCATTCCAGACTCCGGAAATGTCATTGCTCGCGGCCGAGCTTTGCGCCTTTGCCACAGCCGGTTGGGGCGGCGCCTGAACATTGCTCTGGCCGAGCAAAACGGCGGAGAACGTCAACGCCGCCACAAGCGAAAGTGTCACCACCGCTGACCGATTCCGCATATCGAAACACCCCCTTCGCTTCCACTCCAGAGCCGGGTTTTCTAATTTGGATCGTTGGCCAGCGCATCGTACGCTTCCCCGGCCCTTGAAACAACGAGTTTGCAAGCGCAAAAGGTTGCCCCGGCGAGATTGCCGGCTTTCTGGCGTGAGAAACGCCTGAGTGCTGTCTTGATCAGGATATCCAAAGAAAATAGACGAGGCAGCAGAGCAGCGCGCCAACGGCAACCATCAGAAGCCCGGAAAAGCGGCGCTTGTTGAGGAAGAAGATCAGCGTGAGGCCGGTTAAAGACACGAGCGTCATCAGTACCGCGGAAAAATCAATGACGGCGGACCACTTTTTCCCAGCGTCCCGGCCCTTGTGCAGATCGTTCAGTATGGCAACCAGGCTGAAGGGGCTTATCGTCAGGTCATACTTTCCGGTTTCACGATCGATGGTCGCATCCGCTTCGTAACCGGGCCCCTTAAACAAGACTTCGCATTGATCTCCGTCCACGTGGAAATCGGACAGGGCTCCCTTCGTCCGGTACGTGCGGCGAAAATAGTTTACTAGTTCATCTTTCGCCACGGCGGCAGGGTCGGGAGTATTCACCCAGGCCTTGTTCAGAGTGCCGTGGTACACGGCCGGCCGCTGCTGACTATCGAACCATTCGGCGTGATTCAGGGTGAGTCCCGTCACTGCGAAAAAAAGAAGAATTGCGAAGCTGAGCATCGACAGATACGTGTGCAACCACCGCGCGAGATGCGCGGAGCGCCGTTTCCAATGCAAATATCGTGAGTCGCGTGATAGGGTGCGCGAAGAATCAGTCGGATCCCCGCCTGGGCTATTGGACAATTTTGTGGTAATCAAGTGTGGCCGACGCAATCTCTACATCGCCCGGAAGCTGGAACTGTTTGGGCGAGCCGTTGAAGTCGATCTCCTGATGCATCAATTGATAAGAGCCATGCTCTCGCACCGCTTCGATCATCACGGTGTATTTACCCGCTTTGACAAAATTGCCGAAGTCGTCTCTGCCGTCCCACTTGAAAGTGTATTTACCGGGAGGGCGAGTCGCGCTGGAAACCGAATTCATGACGTGTGTATCTTCGCTCACCGAGCGCATACTTTCTTCGCGGCTCCAGGCCCGCAATTCATGGAGGAACTTGTATTTCCCGAACCACAGGGTGATCGTGCGTACCGGAGTATGTTGCTCATCCTCGATCCACACCGCAACATAGGGCCGGTGGACGCGGTATCCTTCGATAAGACTCAGCTCGATCGTGACGGTCAGCTCATACTTCAGGTCCCATTCCGAAGCACCCGACCGCGCGGCAATCTTTTTGTAGGCTGCCACAGGCAGCAATGCAGCAACCCGTGATGAAGGCGCCGCTTCAAACGAACTCCACCCGCTGCTCACGATTCTGTCACCATTCTTCTTTACCAGAAGATATTCCACGCCTGGCATGGAAGCAACTAATCGAGAGCTTTCCTGCGGCGTCAGCACGGAAAGCGCGGTGGCCAGCGCACCCGCCTCCGCCGGATTCTGCGCGATAACAGTGGAGCTGATAATTTGGTCCGCGGGAATACCGGTACGAGGATCAACAATATGCGAATAGTGGCGGCCGCCAATCTCGACGCCGCGCCTGTAATCTCCGCTGGTCGCCACAGCACGATCGCGAATGAAGAGGCGCGCGATGGGTGCGCCGTTTTCCGCGTCCGATTTCGGATCGGAAACGTCCACCGGCTCTCTCCAGTCGCCTCGGACTACGAGGTCCCCGCCGATGTTTACAACCAAGCCCTGCGCTCCGGATGCACTCAGCGCCGTTTCCGCGGCGTGCCCCGCGATGTAGCTTTTCACGAACGAGTTCAGCGCGAGCGGGGCATCGCTCGTATGCGTCGCCGTCCGATTGGCGGGATCGAGTTGCCAATGGACTCTGCGCACCCTCGCAACAGCCGCATCCAATTCGACTTGTGACGGAAGGCGCTTTTCGGCGGCAGCGCGTTTCCAAACTCGCGTGATCGTCTCAGCAGAAGCGTCGAGGGCTCCTTGGGTCAGGCCGCGCCATTTATCGAACAAACTAAGAACTTCAAATAATTCTGGAGAAACCCTGACGGGTTGGTTCATGGTACGAAACCAACCGCTGAATTCACTGTCTGGATCCCATGAGCTAAGGATGTGCGACTCCCGGTCAATTTCCGCCAACACCGCGCTTTCGGCCTTTTCCGATTGCGCGGCGGAAGACGCTACCACTTTAATTTCCAGGGATGTGCCCAGCACATTTTCATAGTGAAAGACGTACAGCTGTTCGCGTGTGGAAGTGGCAGACGATCCATCCTGGCATGGCCCCAGCAGAAGAATCGCGACAACTAGAAGCATGGATTTCAACGTCGACATTCTCGACAAGCGGCAATCTCCATTCCGACTTCCGGCCCCGAGCAGTTTACACGCATTGACTTCTCCAGGCGAGTGCGTCACCCGGGTGCGTCACCCGGGGCGCAGTGCCAGAGGCTGAATGGATTGATCACGCGCAGTGACTATTCCTCCGGTGGGAACTGCCAATGGAAGCCAAGCCGGTATACAATGCCGGACAATTCGCAGGCCAGAACTTCTATCTGCTAACAAGAGAGCGAGGTTCCGCGATTATGAAACGCAAGCTGATTCGATCATTCATCGTTGCCGCGGCCGCGGCACTCCTATTTGCCGCTCAAGCAAGCGTCGCCGGGCAGGCGACGTCCTCCGCGCAGCACAAGGCGCAACCCCCGCGCTCGGTCAGGCTGTATGTATTTGATTGCGGTGTTCTCCACAACCCGGACATGGGCCGCTTTAATTTGAAAAAGGAAGATGTCACCACTACGGACATGTCCATGGCCTGTTTTCTGATCGCGCATCCCAAGGGAAATCTGATTTGGGACACCGGCGCCGTTCCCGACGATTCCTGGACTCCGACCGGCGGGACGGTCACGCAGCGCGTCACGCTCCCGGACGGGCAGAAACGAGAAGCGGACGTGGACAAGTCGCTTCGAGCGCAGCTCGCGGAAATCGGTTACTCCCCATCCGACATCAACTACCTTGCGCTTTCGCACTACCACTATGATCACACCGGCAACGCGAACGAGTTCGCGGGCGCCACGTGGCTCGTGCGGCAGGCCGATCGCGACGCGATGTTCGGAGGAAAATATTCCGGCTCGCTGCAGCCCTCGACTTTTTCGGCATTGCAGAACAGCAAGACGATCATCATCAAAAAAGATGAATACGACGTGTTCGGCGACGGCAGCGTCATCATCAAGTCCGCCCCCGGCCACACGCAGGGCCATCAGGTGTTGTACGTGAAGCTGGCCAAGACCGGCGGCGTCGTGCTGTCCGGCGATCTCTATCACTATCCGGCGGAGAAGACCCTGGATCGCGTTCCGACGTTCGAGTTCAGCCAGGAGCAGACTCGCGCGAGCCGAGTGGCGGTCGACGCCTTCCTGAAGAAAACGGGCGCGCAGCTTTGGATCCAGCACGATTTCGACGGCAATGCAAAATTGAAGAAATCGCCGCAATTCTACGAGTAGCGCCCGGCTCCCATTGGCCTAAAGAATTCCGCGAACGGCGCCTCGGCATGAGCGCGAATCGCGTTTAGCGAGTCCTGGCCGGGAGGGGAACGAAGCGGCGTGTCCTTGGCCTCTAGAGCCGTGACCCACGTCACGTTTTACTGTGATAACGATCACATCCGCCCGCCTGCTTTTTGGGTAAAAAGGATGAAGGTCCATGGCAGAATATCAAACACCTTCGGTGGGTCCCTTCCGTTTCGTACCGCGTGGCAGAGGGCGTACAATGACACTCCCTTCGACGCACGCTCCCTACGGCCTTGAAATAATTGAAAGCTGCATTACCTGCCCTCACCGCAAGGACCGACTATTTTGCAATCTATCCCCAACGGCTGTGCAACGTCTCTCGGCCATCACATCAGCTTCGTCCTATCCGAAAGGCGCAACCCTCTTCGTTGAGGGGCAGACCGGACGCGGCGTTTTCATCTTGTGTACGGGACGCGTCAAACTTTCGACCTCCTCGTTCGATGGGAAAACACTTATAGTCAGGCTTTCGGAGCCGGGAGAAGTCCTGGGCTTACCTGCCACGGTTACCGGAACGCCCTATGAGCTCACGGCAGAGGTAGTCGAGCCCACGCAGGCGAATTTTATTTCGAGGCAGGATTTCCTCAACTTCCTTCGCGAGTACGGCGACGTTGCCCTGCGCGTAGCCCAGCAACTCGGCCAAACCTACCATACGGCTGTCGCGGAAATGCGCACCATCGGCCTTTCGCATTCAGCGGAAGAAAAGCTGGCTCGCTTCATTCTGGACTTGACTGCCGATCACAAATTGGAAAAAGGGGCTATCAAGACCAAACTTACCCTCACTCAGGAAGAGATCGCACAGATGATTGGGACATCCAGAGAAACAGTGACACGAGTTTTTGCGGGTTTCAGAAAGAAGAATTTATTGATTGTCAAAGGTTCGACTCTTACGTTAAGGGACAGGTCGGGCTTGGAGCGGATTGTCCAAAGTTAGATAGGCACATGTGGTTGAACTGGCATGCCCTGGCGGACCTTGCACCTGCAAAATTCGCGTCTTCGGTTGCGCTCACCAATGAATGAGAAATGTGGTAGTTAGCGAACTTCGACCTGTGCCAGACGAGGAGATGGCGGTCATCGCGCAGGCATGGCATCCTAATCTTCGGTCTTTCTCGTTGGTGTCCGCCCGCGGCATCATTCTAGTTTTTGCATCAGGCGCATGCTTGAGCTCCGCGGCTATCTTTAACATTCACTGAACTTCCTTCGGGTCCCAGCCGTACGGCTTGAAAAAGTCCACACCTTCCGGCGGTCCAAACTTAAACGCGACATCAGCCTCGCTGAGTCGCATGCCTATCGCGCTGGAGGCACGGCGGCGGCGGATTGAATGGTGGACTGCTGGCTGACGGCCAGTTGCCAACGGCCGTCTCGAAGCGTCCAGACGCGGACGTTGTAATAGGGCTTTCCGCCGCGATGAGGCACGTGGTGCGAGATCATGACCGCGGCGTTGTCCCCGAAGTCGTGAATCTCCATGGCGGTGATCGGGTCGCCCGGCGTGCCCACTCCAGTTTCCTGCTGTTTCTTGGCGATGACCACGCGCTCCGGCTTATTGCGGATCGTCGTATTATTAATGATCAGGAATTCGTCGGCGATGTGCCTTTCCCAATCCGCGGCGTCGGGATGCCACTCTTCCACCTTTGTTTTTTGCCAGTCGGCGAGAATGGCCTTATCCATGGCCGTGGTGGGCTTGTACGGCACAGTGCGGCAGGGATTCTCGCAGTCGCCTTGACCGGCGGCCAATTCCACGGACGCAGGCGCGGTCTTTGTCGAGATCGGAGTATCCAATTCCACAAATTCTCGCCAGCCCGCTGGACGCTTCACCCAAATACGCAAGAAGCGGGCGTTATGATGTACGCCCAAAACCGTTTCAACCTGGCCGTAGAAATGCGTTTGCACATTCTCGTCGCCCTGGTTGTCAGCCGCGTACGTTGGCAGATCGCCCAGCACTTCCGCTTTCTTTAGCGACTTGCCATCCGTGTCCGTCCAAACGAAATCGGCGTCCAGCAGTTTGCCCGTCTCTGTCTTGTCGGCCTTGCCCAGGTCGGACAGCAAAGAGCGGTCTGCTTGTAGGGCCGCCTGTTCGGCGTCATCGCCGGCGGCGACTCGCCCAATCGATCCTGTGGCCAATACTCCGCCGAAAACAACGCCAACGATCAGTGCGCGAATCAAAAAGCATTTCATAGGTCCTCCCCTTAATTCCGATTGCTTGGCGCGAATTCTAGACCGGCGGAATCGAGTCGGCAATGGCATTCTGGTAGCCGTAATGGTAGGAAACATGGCGCGTTGTCGAAGCGAGGGCCACGCTACAGGTACGTGAGATAAACGTGGCCATTACCTATACGAAAATCAAAGTAAAAGTGAAGGGGATGTATTGGTGCGGAAGGGGGGATTCGAACCCCCACGCCTTACGGCGCCACCCCCTCAAGATGGTGCGTCTGCCAGTTCCGCCACTTCCGCACGAGGTGAGTTGAAAAAACTTTGTATTGCGCGGCCAGGGATCAGCCGCCGGATTCTTAAGGGTCTAGCTTATTTCGACGGCGCAGCAGGCGCTGCCGGAGCAGGTATCGCCGGTGCTGTTGGAGCTGGAACCGCGGGCGCCGGCTGCTTTGACGTCTTCGAGAACTGTTGCAACACGGAGCTGCCGACTGACGCCACAGTCGAATTCTGATGCATGGTCAACGCCATGGACGTCAGCATGAACATGATGGCGCACCAAGTTGTCGCCTTGGAGAGAAATGTGGCCGCTCCGCGCGGGCCGAACGCCGTCTGGCTGCCCGCGCCGCCGAAGGCCCCCGCCAGGTCCGCCGCCTCGCCGCTTTGCAGCATGATGACAATGATCAGAAGTCCGCAAATGACCACGTGCAATGTGACCAGCACAAAATACACTTTCCAGCCGAGCGCAAGCAGGCCCGCTCCCACCGCCAACGAAATCGCCCATTTCACTTCTTTTGGCATTTCTTTTCCCTTACTTTCAGAAATTCACAATTGAGGCAAAGGCCTCTGCATTGAGACTTGCGCCGCCGACCAGCGCTCCGTCAATTTCCACCTGAGCCATCAATCCCTTGATATTGTCGGGTTTGACGCTGCCGCCGTAGAGGATTCTCAAACCGGCAGCGCGTTCGGGAGTAAAACTCGCCGCCGCCTGCTGCCGCAAGAACCGATGCGCCTCGGCTGCCATTTCCGGCGTCGCCGTGCGGCCCGTGCCAATTGCCCAAACCGGCTCGTACGCAAGGATGATACGCGAGAACTCGGCACCGGTCAACGCGGCCACGCCGCCGCGGAATTGCCGCTCGAGGACCTCCTCCGTTTTGCCACCTTCCCGCTCGGCGAGCAATTCGCCGACGCACAGAATCGGCGTCAGTCCCGCCCCGAGCGCCGCTTTGATTTTTTTATTGGCGCGTTCATCGGTCTCTCCAAAGAATTGCCGCCGTTCGGAATGCGCGATGATTACGGCGCGGCATCCCGCCTCCACCAGCATCGCGGCGGATACTTCGCCAGTGAACGCCCCCTCGGGCTCCCCGTGCATATCTTGAGCTGCGATCGAAATCGGCGTCCCTCGTACAGCTTCCACTGCGGCCGCGAGTGCCGTGAAGGGTGGCGCGACGATAATGTCGCAGTGAACGCAGCCCTGCACGAGCGGCGCGAGCGCCGAAAAATACGCGCGCGCTTCCGCCTGCGTTTTGTACATCTTCCAATTTCCCGCAATCACCGGTCGCCGCATCGCACCTCTTGCCTGCTCTGTTTTCTCTGTGCCCTCTGTGTTCTCTGTGTTAAAACGTTTTTAAGGTTTATCGGTAAGCGCTTCCACACCTGGCAATTTTCTGCCGCCCAAAAATTCGAGCGAAGCGCCCCCGCCGGTCGAAATGTGGGAAACTTTGTCGGCCAGTCCGGCCGCGTGAATAGCGGCGACGGAATCTCCACCGCCAACGATGGACGTGGCGCCATTGGCAGTCGCCGCCGCGACTGCGCGCGCGATTTCCAGCGTGCCCTTGGCGAACGCAGGCATCTCGAACACTCCCATCGGGCCGTTCCACACAATTGTTTTCGCGCGCGCAAGCTCCGCGGAATATTTCGCAATCGTATCCGGCCCGATGTCGAGCCCCATCCAGCCATCAGGCGTAGCGGTGATGCTCGTCGTCTGCGTCGCCGTGTCCGCCTTGAATTGGGCGCCCAGCACGTGGTCGGTTGGCAGCAGGAGCCGGAAATTTCGCTGCTTCGCATCGGCGAGAAGCTTGCGCGCGAGGTCCAGCTTGTCCGACTCCACGAGCGAATTCCCGATGGGCAACCCCTCCGACTTCAGAAATGTGTAAGCCATTCCGCCGCCGATGAGCATCGCGTCGGCCACGCGCATCAGGTTTTCTACGACTTCAATCTTGTCGGACACCTTTGCGCCGCCCAGCACCGCTACGAATGGGCGCTCGGGATTCGAGAGCGCTTTCCCCAGATAGGCCAGTTCGCGCTCCATGAGCAACCCCGCCGCGGATTGCTTTACGAAGCGCGTGATCCCCACCACAGAAGCGTGCGCGCGGTGGGCCGAGCCAAAGGCGTCGCACACAAATAGGCCATCGCACAGCGCCGCCAACTGGCGCGAAAAATTCTCGTCGTTGGCCTCTTCCTCCGCGTGGTAGCGCACATTTTCGAGAAGGAGCACGCCGCCATTCGCGAGAGTGCGGCTTTTTGCTTCGGCTGCCGCGCCGGCGCAGTCCGCGGCAAAATCCACGGCCACGCCGAGCAATTCCGCAAGTTTCGCCGCCACGGGCTTCATGCTGTATTTTGGATCGGGCTTCCCCTTGGGCCGCCCCAGGTGCGAAGCGAGGACGAGCCTTGCGCCTCGCTTGCGGGCAAACTCAATCGTCGGGAGCGTTTCGCGGATGCGCGTATCGTCGGTCACGTGCGCGCCGTCAAGGGGAACGTTAAAATCCACGCGCATAAAGACGCGTTTCCCATTCATTTCCAGATCGCGAATCGATAGTTTATTCATGACTTATATTAGAGACTGCGTAAGATTAGAAGACTGAAAAATCAGTTCAGCAACGCCTGGAAGGCCTTCAGGGGCTAAAGCCCCTGCACTTTGCCATGCTAGATGTCGCGGCTGAAGCCGCGACCCACAAACATTGGCCGTGCGTCAGCATTCTGGTGGTGCAGCCATCGCTCGAATCACAAGTCGCCAGTCACGAATCACGATTCACGAATCACCAGTTACCAGCCACAATTCACCGGTCGCACTTCCCCTACATCTTCGACGCCAAAAGCGTGATCAGATCCTTGCAGCGGCTGGAATATCCCCACTCGTTGTCATACCACGCAAGAATCTTGGCGCAGTTCGTTCCCACAGCGCGTGTATATCCGGAATCCACAATCGAGGAATGCGAATTCCCGCGGAAATCGGCCGAAACCAGTTCCTCCTCCGTGTATTCGAGAATGTTCTTCATGGGGCCATCGGCCGCGCTCTTGAGCGCGGCGTTCACCGTGTTCACGGTGACAGGCTTTTCCGTGAACACGGTCAGGTCAACCACACTGACATTCGGCGTAGGCACGCGGATGGAATAGCCGTCGAGCTTCCCTTTTAGGGCCGGGATGACCAGGTGCAGCGCCTTGGCCGCTCCGGTCGAGGTGGGAATCATGGAAAGCGCCGCAGCGCGAGCGCGGCGCAAATCCTTGTGCGGCAGGTCGAGCAGCTTCTGGTCGTTCGTGTAGGAGTGGATCGTGGTCATCGTGCCGCAGGAAATCCCGAACGTGTCTTGAATCACTTTCGCGACCGGAGCGAGGCAATTGGTCGTGCAGGATGCGTTCGAGATGATGTGATGCTTGGCCGGGTCGTACGCTTTATCGTTCACACCAAGCACAACGGTAAGGTCCTCGTCCGTCGCGGGCGCCGAGATGATCACTTTTTTCACCGTTCCGCGCTTGTGCTTGGCCGCATCGGATGCCTTGGTGAACAGGCCGGTGGACTCAATCACGATGTCCGCACCCACCGACGGCCAGTCGATTTCGGCGGGATCTTTCGTCTTGAACACGCGAAAACTCTTGCCGTCCACGGCGATCGTATCGTCGGTATGAGTCACCTTCTGGTGGAGATTGCCCAGGACGGAATCGTACTTCAGCAAATGCGCGAGGGTCTTCGAGTCCGTGATGTCATTTACAGCGACGAATTCAATCGCTGAATTTCCCAGCGACGCCCGCACGATGTTCCGCCCAATTCGGCCAAATCCGTTGATTCCCACTTTAATCGGCATGAATCCTCCCGAAGAGTGAATAGCACAATCACCGCTCAATCCCAATCGCCAGCAGGGGCCCGGTTGCACACGCAAGAAGAACTGCCACAACATTTGAATCATGGACCAGATTCAGGGCCAGATTCAGTGCCATATTAAGTGGAAGATTACCGCGATCGCTGTTGACCTCACCTCGAGGCTTGGACGAAATAATTCCGTCCCATCATCATCTTTCACTCGGCATGCAATCCCAAGATGCTAGGGTGGCCACCGCGAAAAGTCAAACCAGTTCGTCCATTCGATGTGTCAAATATGTGATTGCCTTCATCAGTTTTTAGAGTTCGTTTTCAGTATCCCTTGCAGCGTACGAAGCTTGCCGTCGACCGGTCCGCTTTGCAGCTCTAGAATCTTTACAATCAGGGGGAACACATCGACGTTTTCGAAGGATGCGATGGTGACGCCCGCACGGATATCAGGCCCAGCCGCATAGAAAATCGCCTTCATGCTGGGCATCTGCCGCGGATCGAATCCGTGCCCGCCTCGGGACGGCATCCTCGTGCCGCCGCTCGAATTTGGATCGTGCGCTACGATGGGATACGGTCCCGTCGGCACGACGACCGGATCGCCTTCGCGCGGATTAGAATTGAAGTGCAAATACGCCGGCACTTGCGCGCGCCGATACACCTTGAACATGCCACTCGCGCCCAGCAGCGATTGGTAGGCCTTCTCCGCATCCGCTTCCGACTTCGCGTAGAGCAGGGGACCGGAAGTTTCGAATTGCGAAAGGTCAGCCCATTTGTCGAGAATTACCCAGCCGCCCTTCAAAGTTTCCATCCCGTGATCGGCGACGACAATCAGGTCGACGGGCAATCCCGATGCCACAATCCCTTCCGATAGCTTTCCCATCATTTCGTCGACGTGCCGGACGGCCTCGGCTGTCTCCGGCGCGTCCGGACCGTAGGTGTGGCCGGCATGATCGGTATTCGGGTAGTACAGCGTGATGAAATGGGGCCTCTTCTCCGGCGGAAGCTGCAGCCATGCGAGCACCTGCTCGACTCGCTTCGCGTCGGGAAAACTGTCATCGTAGGGAGCAAGATAGTAGCTGGGGCGTTTGCCCTGAATCTCGGCGTCCGAGGTGGGCCAGAAAAAACAGGCCGCGCGCATTCCTTGCTGCTCCGCCAGCACCCACAAGGGCGTGCCACCGTACCAGCTACCATCGCCTGTGGTTTTCGGATTGGTGTAGGAGTAGTTCTCCTTGCGAGCAGGGTCATAGAAAGAGTTAGCGACAATTCCATGATGCTCGGGGTAAAGACCCGTCACGATGGTGTAGTGATTCGGGAATGTCACCGACGGGTACGACGGCATCATTCCGTCCGGCGCGGTCGCGCCTCGCGTGGCCATCGCCAGCAGATTTTTCGCGCCGTACTTCGTTGCGTAGTCATACCGAAATCCGTCGAGCGAAACCAGCACCACGTAATGTTTGGCCTGTTGCGCCGCGGTGTTCGGCGGATTCGGGACCTCGATGACCGGGCTGGCCGATTGCGCGGCGCAAATCGCCGCCGTCAGGACCAGAATCAGCAGAGTGGCCCACGCTCGGGTACCGCATCCTTGCGCTCGGGCGCCCCATCCTTGCGGTTTGTGCAAGGGTGGGGATTTTCGGCTCTTGATCATCGTTCCTCATTTCAAACGAGGGTAAGAATCAAAATCCCCACCCTTTGAAAATCACAAAGGATGGGGCGCCTAAAACCAATTCGTGCATACATTTGGTGAGTATTCAAATGGTCCGGACACTACTGTGGATACTGTTGAACCTGAGTCACCTTGTCCCCTTCAAAACTCACGAAAATTGTTTTGGCAGGCGGCTTGCCATAAATCCAGTCTTCAATTTCGTTCCCATCGGGCCCTTTTTCGCGAACCTTGCGATCCGGCCGGCCAATCGCTGCGAGGACCATGTCGTGGTCCATGCCCACCATAGGCTGTTTGTCCTGAATCGCTTTCTGAATGTCGGGAGGCAAACTCTCCACCCACTGCACAGCCGCGGAGTGTTGCTTTGAAAAATCGAGCACGCCGGAAAGGAATTGTTTCAAATCATCGGCCGTCATCTCCGGCAGCGGCTCGTCAAAATCAAGGTACAGTGTGGCTCCCGCATTTGTGTTCACGGGGATGTCCGGGACTGTTGTCATCGTGGGGTCCCCGCCAACTTCCAAATGGATGCGGTCGCGCAGCCTGGTTTTCCCTCGGCCGCCGCCATTGATGTCCACGACAATTTCCTTGTCCTTAAATCCCAGATTCGTGATCTGCGCATGGTCCCCCGGATTGATGGCGGAACCCGCCGAGGCGACCGCCATCCGGAGCGCATTCTCATCAAGAGGAGCGCCAGCTTTCAGATGAAACCCCTTTTTCCCCGCGGGAATTGCCTTGGTTACACGCACAAGTTCGCCATCCACGTATCGAACCAGCGACAGGCGGGACATGGGTTGCAGGGGCCCATCTTGAGCCTTTGCTGGCCGATCGGGATTGCCGGTGGAATCCTTCTGCGCAGACTTCCCCTGATCGGCGCTCTGCGGCATTCCTTGCAGTGCAGGCAAATTTTCGTCAGGGGAGAAATTTGCAACCTGATTAGGAGGGGGGGTGCGAAGCACTTCGGACGAATCCGCGCTGAACAAGAGCGCCGCCATCGCCATCATCGAGGCTAACCGGTACATTCGGCACCTTCTTGTGCCATTTTAACACCAAACCCGGCCCGAGGGTGCGTCAACGATTTGAAGAGCCCTCTGCGTCGGATTGCAGGAGAACTCCTCCACGATCGATCTGCAACGGCAGCAGCTTTGCGCCCGCGGCGACGACGGCGGCTTCGACGCCTGCGCGCGCATCAGGGTCAATCACGAGCGTGACGCACCCGCCGCCCCCTGCGCCGCAGACTTTTCCGGCAAGCGCGCCCTGGCGGCGCGCGGAAGAAATCACTTTGTCGATCAGGGGAGTCGAAATCGTCCGAAGATTGCGGCGGCGGAAGTCCCACTCTTCGCGCACCAGGCGGCCAACCTCGTTCCACTCGTTTCGCTCGAGCGCGTCGCGGACGGCTCGCGCGATGATCGAAATTTTTTCCAGATTTTGCGAAACGCGCCGGTCGCCATCGATGTGCCGCTTGAACACTTCCCAGTTGTTGATGCCATGCTGCCGGGGTTTTCCTGTGTAGCACAGGACGAGCCGGCGCTCGAGTTCGTTGAGATCGCAGCCGAGTACTTCACGCCGCTCGCCACCCGGCGCGAGCACAATCGCGGCTGCGCCACCAAACGCCGGAGGGTAATGGTCCTGCGTCCCTGTCGGCACGCGGATGACGATGGCCTCGACGTCGCGGCTGATGTGGATCCAGTCTTCACAGCGCAGCCCCACGCCGGTCAACCGGTCCAGGGCGGCGCAGATGGCCACGGCCATGGCGGACGAGCCGCCGATTCCCGCTCCAGCGGGCGCTTCGGAATCCGTGGTCAATGTGAACCCGCCCGTCGGGCGGAAAACCCGCACAAGGTGCGCGAGCAGCGGCAGCTTATATCGGCGCGCCCGGCACAACGCCTCGAACGAGACAAACGATTCCTTGCGCCCTATGTCGCGAGAAACTAAAACAATCCGGCGAGAGGGCTCCGGCGCGGTCTCGATCACGCACGAGGCGTAGCGCGTGATTGCGCAATTGATGGTCAGCGATCCTTCGTGAAACAGGTACAGCGGCCAAATGTCCAGCGTTCCCCCGGCCAGGTCAATCCGCGTTGGCGCTCTCGATTCGATTCTCACTTTGACTTGTTTCCTTCCCCCCGCTAGCCTCATGCTTCGCACGGATCTGTACGTTGCGCGCGAATCATATCAGATGAACACAAAGACCCAATCCAAAACGGAACCGCGAGATTCCGTACTCGCACGATTCATGCTGGGCTTTTACGGTAATTCCCTTCCCGGCGAACTCAGGGAATATCTCGCTCGCGGCCTTGCAGGAGTGGTTCTTTACCAGCGTAATTTCACGAGCCCGGAGGGACTGCGGGAACTCACTTTGGCAATCCGCCAAGCCGCCGGACGCCCGGTGCTGATAGGCATCGATCAGGAGGGCGGGACGCGTTTTGCGCCTTCGAGAGCCGTTCACCGCGTGGCCATCGGCTGCGGAACTGGGCCGGCTGGGGGATGTCGAATCCGTGGAGCAAGTCGCCCAGGCGATTGCAAAAGAACTGCGCACCGTTGGATGCAATCTCAATTTCGCTCCTATGCTGGACCTGCACGTCAATTCAGAAAGTCCTGTGACAAAAGATCGAAGCTTTGGCTCTGATCCCGATGTCGTTGCTAGGATGGGCGCCGCGTTTGATCGAGGATTGCGGTCTGGGGGCGTGCTCTCCTGCGCCAAGCATTTTCCGGGGCATGGCGACGCCGCAGTGGATCCGCATTTGGACTTGCCGGTTTTCGCGGGGACGATGGAACGTTTGGAGTCGGCGGAACTTGTTCCCTTCGCCGCGGCGATTGCGGCGGGTGTGCCGCTGGTGATGACCGCGCACATCCGGCTGCCTCAAATCGATCCCGAAAATCCTGCGTCGCTTTCGCGCACGATGCTCGAAGGCTTATTGCGGCGCCGCTTGCGATTCGACGGCGTGATCCTCGCCGACGATCTCGGCATGGGCGCTATCGCAAAGCGGTACGGCCCAGGAGAGGCTGCGGTGCAAACGCTCCGCGCGGGTACAGACGTTGCCATGCTATGCCATGACTGGTCTGCCGTGGCGCCTGCAATCGCCGCAGTCCGAAGTGCGCGGCAGGAGAAACGCTTCGACGAGGATGAGTGGCGCGCATCGCTCGACCGAATCGAGCGCGCATGCGTCCAAGCGGAAGCACCGGGGCCCAGGCCTTCGATCGACATTTTGGGATGCAAGGAAAATCAGCGGTTGGCGGAAGGAATTCGCGCCCGTTTGCGGTGAATTCTCCGTGGTCTCTGTGATTTCTGTGGCCACCGTGCTGAATCAGTTCGGAAAAATCTTTAACACAGAGAAAACAGAGGACACAGAGAAAACGAAACTCTAGAATCGCTGAAATCTAATCTGAAGTTGTGACGGGGCGCGGAGCGGGAGAAGCAGCGCCGGACAACGCATTCTTGTTTGCTTCGACCCGGTCGTGCGCCAGGTGCGGCTCAAAGCAGCGCCGGCACCGCGGCTCATACATGCCGGCGGCGCCGACGACAATCAGGTCCTCCGAAGCGACGAGCCGCTGCGTATGCACGGCGGGATTTCCGCACTGCACGCAGATGGCGAGCAGCTTGGTGATTTCTTCGGCAACGGCAAGCAGGCGCGGCATGGGATCGAAGGGGCGCCCGAGGTAATCGGTGTCGAGGCCGGTGACGATCACGCGCTTTCCGGCGTCAGCCATGCGCATGCATATGTCGACGAGCCCCTCCCCGAGGAACTGGCCTTCATCAATCCCTACCACTTCGGTCCGCGGCTGGACTTTTTCGAAGACATCGATCGCGTTCGTGACGACCTGCGACGGGAGTTCGAATCCGGAATGAGAAACGATGTCCGTTTGCGCGTAGCGCTGGTCGATGACTGGTTTGAAGATCTGTACGCGCTGCCGGGCGATCTCGGCGCGCTTCAAGCGCCGGATCAATTCTTCACTCTTGCCTGAAAACATGGGACCCACGATCACTTCGATCCAGCCCATGTTTCCCTTTACGATGTCCACTTATCCTGATCTCCTATAGGCACCTTGCCGCAGAGTAGCATATCGCGCCACAGCTCCGGCAAACATCGTCGACAAACGTAACCCGAATCCGCTCGAAGCTCATTCTAATCCGTGTCTATCTGTGTCCGTTTGGGCTCCAAATTCTTACACCCGCCAGAGCGGCGCCTGTTTCTCCTTGCCGTAGCGTTCGAGGAGAAACTTTTTTAGTTCATCCACGTTCGGAAACACGCGGTCGGCGCATGCCAACATCCAGCCGCTGATTTCTCCCATGTGCGCGTCCGTCACGAGGTATACGGGAATCCCGCGGCGGTAAGCAAAAGTTAATTCGGTGGAGGTCCCGCCGGAGGAGACCGCGGCGCCGTCGCCGCTCAAGCAACAAATGACGTAGTCGGCCTTGTTCTCCACGATATCGAGATCGTATTGGATGATCTTGCGGACCACGCGGCGGAATCGTTCGACGTCCGTTTCCTTCCAGTCCCTGAAGTGCCCGGCTTCTTCCTCTGTGAGGTTCTTTTTTTCGTCTTCGGCGGGATCGTAAACGCGATGCCCCAGATCGTTGTGCAAGAACGGCGTGAGTTTCCGTCGCCACAACTTGCCGCCGTCCGGCGCGAATTCAATCGGGCCACACAGATAAGCCAGCATGAAAATTAAATAAGGACCAGTTCAAGAAGGAATGGAGCGGCCGATGGGACTCGAACCCACGCCTGGACCTTGGCAAGGTCCCGTACTACCCCTATACTACGGCCGCCCAAATCAACGAAACTTTAACACGTCAGCGTTTCGGCGACAAGAACCTACAGGCATGGAGATTGATGAGGACCTCGCCGATACACCTGCGCCCCCAGACCTGCACAGTCAGGCATCCTTCGAGCGCCGATAAGACATTGGGATCAGCCGACCTGCAATACCCGCGCGGTCTTTACGACGGGAGACTTTCGTTGCCGCTCGGCAAATTTGGCGGCCTTTTCCCGGTCCGTATACACGCGGGCAAACCGCTCCCCATCCTTGTAAAACACAGTCACCTGCCAGTGCTTGTGCTTGCGCCGCCGATCTTTCCCAAGCTTCGTGCGTTTTCGTGCGGTTTTTGTTTTGGGCATGGTTTGAATATCTCAATGGCAATTCGTGGGCGCAAGTACTAATTCAGTCAATACTTTGCGCACAATCAAATTATACTTCATTATCGTGTTGGTTGTAATGCTGAAAGGCAAGTTACTGGAAACCGCATGAGCCGTCCGAGAATACCAGTCAGCCTGGCACACAACATTTCCTGCAAGCTCGTCGTTCGCCAGGAAAAATTCAGGAAGGAAGCATGCGGCCTTGCAATCGTCTCGGCGGCTCACCCCAAGCTCACTTTCAGCCCATTCACAGAGACTCAAATCAACCATTCTCGTTTTCCAGAATTGCAAAGTGACCTTCGTCACAAACCTCGGTAGCCCTTATTACGCAAATGAACACAATCACAATTTTGGAATTCTTTTCCCACCCACCGCAGCGTCTAATAAATGCAGGAGGAACGTACGATGCCAGCAGGCGTGCAAATGATGGAAAGCCGGCGATCCCCTCTATGTTTGTTTAGTTCCTGGAAACTTTGTCGACTTTTCGCGGAGTGTTCATGGAGCGTTTCGGAGATTCGTGCATCCTATATCCGGAGTAGCCTGAATTTGTTGTGATCAAGCAGTGCTAGAAGGGATTGGAGGTATGATGATTCAAATCAATGAAGGAGCGAGGATCGAAAACCCGCGAGAATACGAGCCCGGCACAGTCGAAAGCCTTCGGCTTTTGCTGGAGGTTGGCAGCCCGGCCCAACGTGACCCGCACCGCGAAAATTTCTACGAGATCGAAGGTAATAGCGAGACCTATTACATACATATATCGCCGATCAGCGGAAACGTGGTGTTGCTGGCAAAATGGCTCCGTCAATCGCAAGACTGTTGTCTCAGCACGGGACACCTCGTCGCATAAGCGCAGCACCCATGGCTCTCAGCCCCCTCGTTGCGGCATAACACACTATATATCAATGGGTTACAGCAATACCTGGAGCTGCGGACCCGGATTCCTAAATTGGCCTTCCCTCATGCGGCTCTTCGCCATATACTGGCTCTGAAATCCTAGGTTTCGAGGCCCAGCCCTTGATTCGCTAGCCGTTGCCGCAGGTTGTGGTGTATGCGGAGGCAATGCGGTTCGTGATATTCGCGAATTTCGCGCTGGTCGGCCCTCAGGAAAGTGTTTCGCCTTTGAGAGAGCAGCCCCCTCCCATATCGACCTCAGGAGCGAAGAGGGGAAGCAGCGCATAGTCCATACCGTCCCTCTCATCGTCAGTTGGGTTGATAGCCATGCGAGGACCATTGTCGAGGAGACGGCAACGGTGTCCATTAACTGCCGTACGTCCGCAACTTTTCAAATTATTGCAAACAAAAAAGAAGATAGGCCTGCCGCCCCTCCGGCATACCCCGGGCGTATTGCGTGGGCCCGAAAATCCCGCCGCTTGGACGGGTTACATCTAGTCGGCATGGAATCGGGGGATTCCCTTAAACATTTGGGATGTCGATGAAGTTCCAGAAGATTGGACCGCATTCTCACCCCCGACGGCAGAGGATCCAGCTTCTTTCCTGGCCGAGGTCGACCGAATTCTGCATTCCGCCAGTACTGCAACTTATTATCAGCTACTCGACGTAGAGTCGAACGCTCTCCGCGCTGAGCTGAAGCGGCATTTTTACCAGCTCGCACGCCGATTTCATCCGGATCACCACATGGATCGCCCGGAATGGACTCCGCGCTTGGTAGCGCTGATGGAGGGTCTGACGGCGGCGTACAAGACCTTGTCGGACGACGAAACGAAAAAAAATACGACTCGCTTCTCGCGTGCGCGTCCAAAGAGGAACCGTCCGATGCCCGGAAACTGACGCAAGGTTATTTGGACAAGGCTCAAGAGTGCATGGTGGAAAAAAACTTTGCCGGATGCATTCTGTGGCTGCACCGCGCAATCGAAAGTGAGCCGAATTCTTCGAGCCACCGGGCCATGTTGGGGCGGTGTTTGTCCGCCATTCCCGAATACCGGAAGGAAGCCGTCGAGCAATTTGAGAGGGCCATCGAGCTGGATCCCCGCAATCTCACTGCGCACTTCCATTATGGGGAATTGCTCGAACAGTTGAAAGTGCCTTGGCGGGCGCGGTCTCACTATCTTCGCGTTTTGGAGCTTGACGCGAACCATTGGGGATCGCGTGAGCGTTTGAACCGGTTGGGTGCGCGCACCCCGCGCACCTCATCCAGGCCGTCGCTCCTGGGGCGGTTGAAGGGTCGCCGCTGAGTAGTGACTCGCGACTGATACATGATGACTGGTGAAGTGGACCTGGCTGATCGGGCGCGCATCCTAGCAGCTTCCTGAAGAAGAATAGACAAAAAAATAGGGCGAAACGGCGGTCGGCCGTCTCGCCCCGATTTGTTACAGGCTGGTGACGTTCGCTGCCTGCAGGCCCTTGGGGCCGGAGGTAACTTCGAACTCAACCGCCTGGCCTTCGTTCAACGATTTGTACCCCTCCGCTTGAATCGCGGAGAAGTGGACAAAAATGTCCTCGCCGGACTGGCGCTGGATGAACCCGAATCCCTTGCTGGCATTGAACCACTTTACTGTTCCTTGTTCTTTCACGGTGTTTCCTTTTCACTGATTTGAGCTATTTGGTGCTTCTCGACCGCCTCCAGCCGTACAACAAAAAAAGGCTACGAGTTTGTACTCGCAGCCCCTTTAAATCGAATCTAAAGGTTTCACAAGAGCAACAAACGCAATTGCACAATATCACAAATTTGGATTTGAGCCTAACGATTTCCACAGGGGCGCCCGCGACTTCCCCCCGGGTGGATATGCTTAGGCCTTGCGATGCTTAAAGAATTCGACTTGGCGCAGCCGCTTCTTTGCCTCTTTCAGAGTTTTGTAGGGTCCGCCAAGATTTCTCCCCTTGCTCGAAACCACCTTGTATCCGCCCATCACCTTTACGATCATAGGGAGCCACCTCCCTGCTGGTTTCCCATCTGGGCCTGATTACGACAGAATCATAACGCTGATTGCCAGATGGGTTCAAAGACGCTGCTGGAGTTCGAGCTGCAACTCGTGCTGCCGGGCCGGGGTCAGCTTCGCGCCATCTTGCGTGACATAAAAAACGTCGGTCGCGGTTCCGCCCTCCGTGTCGATCAAGCCGACTTCGATATTGAAGTTATGCTCGGCAAAGGTGGAACTAATGTCGTACAGGAGACCGGGGCGGTCAAGCGCCACGATCTCGACGACGGTGCTGTGCGAGGAGCACTCGTTATCCATGTGGATTCGCGTTTCCACGCTAACCTTCGGAGGCCGCTTTTCAGGCTGAAATTTTCTTTTCATGAGGGCGGCAACGTCCAGTTCCCCCGAGATCGCGGCGATCAGTTGCTGCTTCAGCCGGATGATTTCCGACGGATTGTGATCGAGCGTTTGGAACCGGTCGGAAAAACGCAGCGCGTCCAGAACGATCCCATTCTTATTCGCGCAGGCGTCGGCCTTCAGAATATTCATGCCCCACGAAGAGATCGTCCCGGCCACTTTCGTAAAAAGAAAGGGACGATCTTTGGTGACAAGAACAAGCTCATAGTACTGGTCCCGCTTCGTGATGCTGATTTCCGCCACGGAATGTCCCAGCCGCCGGTACATCCGATAATGAGCGGAAATTTCCGTGGACGAATGGGTCAACAGGTACCGGCGGGGGAATCCATCCAGGAAATTCCGAAATCTATCCGCTTCGACGGCATCCTCGCCCGTAGGAATCAGCCGCTCGAGCTGCTTGGCATCTTCTCCCGCAAGATACATGCGCTGATCGTCCACCGAACGGTTGAGATAGTTTTCCGTGGCGGCATAGAGTTGCCACAGCATCTCCGCCTTCCAGGTGGTCAGCGCTTCCGGATTCACCGCTTTGATGTCCGCGTAGGTGAAAAGCGTGAGCATCTTGAGATGCTCGATGGTCCCTACGGTCTTCGCAAAATCGTGCACCGCTTCCGGATCGAAGATGTCACGCCGCAGCAGCGTGGCGGACATGCGCAGATGGTTGGCGATCAGGAAGGTCACCGTTTCCCGGCCGAAAGTGTCGAAGCGCAATCGCTCGAACACGCCTTTTACGGCTTCCAGGCTGCCGTCCACGTGGCTCTCGTTGGGCATGCCCTTACCGATGTCGTGAAACAGCAGCGATAAATAAAGCAGCTCCGGGTGCTCCAGCGAGGAAAGAATGTCGCGGAACCGGCGGTCCAGGTCGCCCTTTTTCGAGGCGAGGCTGTGCAGATTTTCAATGGTCACCAGGGAATGCTCATCGACCGTATATCGATGATAGTAGTCGCGGATCACCAGAGAATCGATCGCCTGAAATTCCTTGAAGAGCAAAACCAGCAGGCCGACGCGGTGCATCGCGCGCAGCGAAGACGCCGCGTGAGGCAATACCAGAATCTTGCGGAAGTACTCCCACAGATCCGGCTCGGTGGAATTCCACTTCTGGATTCGCGGCAACGCGGCCTCGACGGCGTTTTCGGTTTCGGCGGTCAGTTTGAGATTGTGCAGCGCGATAAGTTCAAACAGGCGGAACATCACTTTGGGGTCGTCCACGGAATCCGATTGCCGCAAGGAAATTCGTCCGTCCACAACGCGGAAATCCGCGCTCGACAGTGGGGACCGGCGGGCGCCCAGCCAACGCATCCAAATCGATTTCGCCCGCGGGACTTCGTCAAATAGGACAGTCAACCGGTAAATGGCGCGCGCCTGGCGAAAATAGGCCCGCATCCATTCATTGGGAGACGCCGCCCGCCCTCCATGAAGGCCGATGCCCTTGGCCGCCGCTTCGGACTGCATCTCGTAGGTCAGCACGTTGAGGTCGCGGCCCTGGCGATAGTGCAAGTAACACCGGACGGCGTCGAGGAAATCGATCGCGTTCACGGCATCCGCGCGGAGCGGAAGCGGCAGCAGCGGAGCCGGGTCTTTCCATTCGCGGGAACGCTTCATCTCCGCGATTTGCGAAAGCCAGCACGCCACTTGAAAATCGCGCAAGCCGCCCGGACCGTCCTTAATGTTGGGTTCGAGGTGAAAAATCGTTTGGCCGTATTTCTGATGCCGCGAGCGGGCAAGGCCGGTGAGTTCCCGCATCAAGGTTTCGGACTCGCGAATCACCATCCCGGGAAGGACGCGGGTCCGAAGGCGCTCGTAGAGTTTTTCGTCGCCGCAAATGTACCGGCAGTCCAAAAGAGAAATGTTAAATTCAATGTTGTTGCGATGAAGTTTCCCGCATTCGGCGATTGTTCGGGTCGTGGGGCTTACGCGAAGATGGAGGTCCCAGAGAGCCTGGCTGAGCGGGGCTATGGCCTTTTTGCTGAGAAATTCCTCGTTGCCTTCCCTTCCATAGAGAAACAGGAGATCGATGTCCGAATACGGAAATAATCCCCGCCGCCCGTATCCGCCCATGGCCGCAATGCAAAACCCTTCGATCGGACCGCTTGCCGCCGTGACTTCATTCCACAGCTCGGTGACCACGGAATCAATCAGCGCCGTGCGGTCGCGAACGGCCGCCTTCCCGTCGCCCACCTCTTCAAAACGTTTCTGAATCCTCGCGGATTCTTCCGCGTACAAGTCCTGCAAACTGGAAGTGCGACTCTCGAGCTTCATATCCGACTTATGAGGCCCCCGCCCGTCTTATATTTTCGCGGGCTCCCCTTCGAAACACAGGGTAAACGAGCGGAGCCCGCACCTTGCACTGATGAATCTGTGGAGTACAAAAACACTTTCGACTTCAAATTCCGAGTTGCGAATGGTTGATCATGGTCCGGGACTACAGCGCGGAGACTCCACGCTCCTGGTTCCGTATCCGAATGGCTTGATCCACCTTGGAAACAAAAATCTTTCCATCGCCGATTTTGCCTGTCGACGCGCTTTGCAAGAATCGCATCGATCGCGGCATCCACCAAATTATCCGGGATGACGATTTCAATTTTGATCTTGGGCAGGAGATCCACCGTATACTCGCGCCCACGATAGACTTCGGTGTGCCCCTTTTGCCGGCCATGCCCACGCACATCGGAGATGGTCATGCCTCCGATGCCCAGTTCCGTAAGCACCTCTTTCACCGCTTCAAACCTGGACGGCTGAACGATCGCTTCAAGCTTCGTCATCATCTTCTTGTCCTCAGACTCGAACCGCAGATTCGATTCCTTGCTGCGTCATGGCAGCGCCCTACACTATAGGGCTATTCTACCCGGTAATTCCACTGTCTGACGTGCGGGTTTCCCCGGCCTAGGCAGACCAGGCATCTCCGCCTGTCCCACCGAAGGCCCACGCGGGAAACCAGATTTTCCTTTCTCCAGGGGGAACCGTTCACGCGAACAAATCTTATTCGTGGATTGCAACTAAATTGCCGCGCGGCGGAGCGCCGAGTACACGCTTCACCGCGCGGCAATCTTTGAGGAGCGCCTGGCGCCGCCGTGATCATTCACAGTTGCCAAGCTGGAGTCCGATGTCCTCCAGAATCGCTTCCCTTTTTTCCAGTGGATCCTCAGAACATGAAGCCGGCCTCAATAACACCGCGCGGTTGGGTCATGTTCAGCCCGGCAGGGCCGAAAGCGAAGCCGGTGCCGGAGGGGATGCTACCAGACGTCGGGCTGTTAGTTGCGTGAACGATTGAGAAGTCTGCTCGAATGAAAAAGCCGTCCTTGACATAGGTCGGGGTCACGGTGAATGAAAACGCGCCGCTACCCGGACCATACAGCAAGTTAATTTCGTTGGGGTCTAGTGTGGTTCCACTCGACTTAATGTATTCCGGCCGGATGGACAGCGATATTCCGTGTTTGAAATTGTAGTTGGCCAGGATAGCGCCACCATTCGTGTGCGCACCCTGAAGAATTCCTATGCTCGGATTCGTCTTCACGTCGGTGTACTGATAGTACGGCGTGATGGTTACATTTCCCTTTGTGTAAGTGTAGATAAGGTTGTAGACCGACGAGTTATTTTGATAGAGAGGCGTCGGAAATACTGAGGAATTGGTGAGGATCCTCGGTATACGCCCCAGCATTCCCGGATCCTACAAAGGACAATGTGTTTGCGGCATTGAAGGCATAAGCCAGAGACCCCGAGAACGATGTATAGCGATTCGAGAAGAAACCATCGTTCCAACTGAACGCGAGGGTAAGCTTCTTATATGTCTCATTGAGCTGGATGCCACGACTGATGGCAGGTTCCTGACCCCAGAGAAGGCCGCGCTCGATGTTCATGTTTTCAAAGCTGAATGTATACTCGGCGCCGATCAGCGTAGGCAGCTCGCCGACCTCTACGTTGAAATTGCCCTTTACCAGCTTAAGATAACCTACAGGGAACGGGCCGTAGAGATTACTCGTCGTATTCACCAGTCGTGACGAAGGGCACCCCAAGAGCTGGTAAGTTGTAGGCACCAGCTTGCAGGTAGAATTGCCACCAGCCGGTGGTCTTTTGGATGAATACCTGCGCGTTGCTGAGGTCCCAATGCGTGGGCGAATCGCCAGGAATATGATCTCCTTCGGTCATACCCATACCACTCAGGATGCCTGTCACCTCCAATTTTCCAAACGGGCCCGCTGAAATCTCATGTGGAATCGCCGTTGCCAGTGGCCCTGTCATCGCTGGAGTCGACAAAGGTGCCGGGGCTGCCGCAGCCGGCGCTGCCGCCGCTGCTGGCGGAGTCGCTGGCGCCTGGCTGCCTTGGTCTTGCGGTGTCGCCGCTGGAGCAGCCGTATCCCCATCCTTCTCTGCTACCAATGTGGGAGAACTCGACGAACTCGCAGCGCTCGTTGCAGTCGTCTCGCTCCCGCCTCCTGCTTCACTTGCCGCCAAACGACTTTGCGCACGGCTGGCTGGAGCCCCAAGTCCTACCAACCCTAATACCAACATTCCCAAACACACCCCATAAGTCTTATTCATAGAATAAACGACTCCTTTTCCGCTGGTAGATCGATGAAATGCAGACCCTGACCAGCGCGCGAAGTTTAGGGTTTGTTAACCTCACGCGTCCAATTCATACTTTTTCTCTTAGCAATCAGGAATGTGGCGTTGACAACACGAATCGTCTGTATTTGGAATAGAAATGGTCTTTTTACTGGCGGGCTCCAATAGTTTTGCCGAATGTTCGTTGCCACGCCACATTTGCTGTAGCCCGGGTCTTCAGACCCGCGGATTCTCTGTCCGAGATCGAGAAACCCCCGCCTCTAAAAAGGCGGGCCACAGGGTAGAGCCCGCACCTGTTTCTGGCGGGTCCCGCTCATCGCTGCGCGATTAGCTTCCGGTCTCTTGTTCTCGAAAGTTCATCCGTAGTATGAGACAGTATTGAATCGCATTCGCACTTTCACTCTGCTGATTGCATTTCTATGGGGCACTGGAGCTGGCGTTCTCTAAGGAGTCTTACCATGCGCGTGGTTCGCGGCGTTCTTGTCCTAGCCGGTGGGCTGGTACTGATTGCAGCTCCATTTTTCGCGAAAAGAGTCTCAGTAATTCAAAGAGATTCGGTTTCGAACAGTTCCTCTAACTTCACGACCCAAGGCCAGACGGATGGGCAGGGTCCCGCTGCCGGTTCAAAGCCCGCCGCACCCGAGCAAGGCGCGCATAGGGACCACAAGCCAAAGCACGGAGGCACATTCTTCATGTCTTTGGATAACAAACACCATTTGGAAGGGGTTCTCGTCGCTCCGGGGACATTCCGGGTGTACCTCTATGATGAATACACGAAGCCTTTAATGGCAGAGGAAACCAGGCAGGCCGGCGGAACAGTACAAGTCGGAGAATCCGATGACGCCCCAAAAATCGACCTCGCTCCCGGAAAGAAAGGGGAAACGCTGGAGGCTAACTTGGGCAATGGAGTAAAATTTCCAGTGACCATAACTTTGCACCTGCATCTGCCCGGCATGGAGCCGGATGCCAAACCGGAGCTGTTCAATTTCAAATTCACGCAATTTACCGACGAGCGCGGTCCTGGAAGCCGCAGTCCCATGGCCAACATGCCAAACATGCACTTCTAATTCACACAGGCAATTTTGATTTCAAAACTTTTGGGAGAAACTCTTCTATGAGACGTGTCCCGGCTAAATGGATTGTAGTTGGCTCGATTGCATTTTTGATCCTCATTCAAATCATTCAACCGACCCGGACGAATCCACCCGTCGTCCCTTCGCGCAGTCTCGAAGCGCACGTGGAGGTGCCCTC
Source organism: uncultured Acidobacteriota bacterium (assembly GCA_963833595.1). Taxonomy (GTDB): domain Bacteria; phylum Acidobacteriota; class Terriglobia; order Acidiferrales; family UBA7541; genus Palsa-360. Next base: position 30,781 of record CAWHYM010000009.1, read on the forward strand.
GGAAGTTCAAGCGGTTCTAAAACGCTCCTGCTACGACTGTCATTCCAGCGCGACTGTATGGCCATGGTATAGCCATGTCGCGCCGGTTTCCTGGTATGTCGTGCACGATGTAAATACGGGGAGAAGCCACATTAATTTTCAGGACTGGGAGGCGCAAGTGAATCCGCAAGAAGGCCTGGAACATTTGGGACTGGTCTGCAAACTTATTCGGGAAGGAAGAATGCCGCCGGCCGATTACCGCGTCATGCACAAGGGCACGGACGTTTCCCCGGAGGAAACGACCGCGGTTTGCGCGTGGTCCCAGAAATTTGCCGCTGCGGATGATTCCGACAAGAAGGCGAATTAGCCCTTATTTCTCGCGAAGTCCCATTCCATTTGGATGGCGAATCTTGTGTGTGAGAGAGCCGCGTTTTTGGATATCATGGAGAGCTTTGGAGACTCCATGGAACCCGCTCTGGTGGATTTGAAAAATGTGCGCGTCATTCGAGGCGACAACGTCGCGCTCGACGACTTCAGCCTGCGGATCAACGGCGGCGAACACGTCGCGATCCTGGGTCCGAACGGCTGCGGGAAATCGACGCTGATCAAGACCATTACGCGCGAGGTCTATCCGGTGATCCGCGAAGGCTCCTCGATGACGATTCTGGGCCAGTCGCGCTGGAACATCTTTGAGCTGCGCTCGGTCCTCGGCATCGTCTCGAACGACCTGATGCAGGACGTCACGGGCGAAACGAGCGGCCGCGAAGTGGTCCTCTCGGGCTTCTTCAGCAGCACGCGCATTTTTGACCATCAAACCGTCGAACCCTCGCAACGCAAACGCGCCGACACCGTGCTGGAGCGGATCGGAGTGCCGCACCTCGCCGACCGGCCTGTCGCGGAGATGTCCTCGGGCGAAGCCAAGCGCATCTTGATTGCGCGGGCGCTCGTCCACGATCCACGGACGCTCTTATTCGACGAACCGAGCAATAGCCTGGATGTATTCGCGCAGCACGGCCTGCGGGAAACCATGCGCGAACTCGCTCAATCCGGTATCGGTATCGTTCTCGTGACGCACCATCTTTCCGATGTCATTCCGGAGATTGACCGCGTCGTGTTAATGAGGAATGGAAAAATTCAGGCGGACGGCCAGAAAAAAGATTTGCTGAATCCGGAGGAAATCTCGCGACTCTTCGGCATTCAGGTCGATATTACCCGGCGGGACGGCTACTACCATCTCTGGTGAAGCGAATGGAATGGCGGCCGGCCGTCGTTGCGAAGCAATCAGACCGAGTAGGAAACGTTGTCGTCGGAAGCGACGGTCGCCGCGCCGTTGCCGGACGCCGCTGCCGCCGCAGCGGCTTCTTCCTCTAATTTTGTCCCGCGGCGCATCGCCACGACTCCGGTTCGCACCATTTCCAGAATGCCGTAAGGGCGCAGCACTTCGAGCAGCCGGTCGACCTTTTCTTCGCCGCCGGTGATCTCGATCGTCAGCGAATCGAGGGCGAAGTCGACGACGCGCGCGCGAAACACATTGATGATGTCAAGGATCGGGGAACGTTCGTTGTGAGCCGCGGAAACCTTGATGATGGCCAGGTCGCGGCAAATCGAAGGCTTCCCCGTGATGTTCTCGACGAGCAGCACGTTGACGAGCTTGTAGAGATTCGCTTCGACGCGCAGCGCCTGGTCGCGGTCCGCATCGACCACAATCGTCATGCGCGAAACTTCCGGCTTTTCCGTGCGGCCAACGGTGAGCGAATCGATATTGAACGCGCGGCGGCGGAACAGCGAGGCCACGCGCGTCAGCACACCCGGCTTATTTTCGACGTGCACCACAAATGTGTTTAGCATATGTTTCTCACGCGTCCGTCGCCGTCTCGACAATCGGATTCGGACGGCGAATCATTTCGTGCAGCGATGCGCCCGCCGCGACCATCGGATAGACCGAATCTTCCTGCTCCACCTGGAAGTCGATCAGGACGGGTCCCTTGTGTTTGTGCGCCATTTCAACTGTCGGCACGACCTGGGAGCGCTGGGTCACGGCGACAGCGCGAATTCCAAAGGCGTCCGCCAGCTTCACGAAGTTGGGGCTGAGGATCGGAGAAGCTTCGTAGTTGCGTTCGTAGAAAAACTCCTGCCACTGGCGAATCATCCCCAGGTAACCGTTGTTGATGATGGCGATGTTGACCTTCAGATTTTCCTGCACCATCGTAGCCAATTCGCACATCGTCATCTGGAAGCCGCCGTCGCCCACCACGACCCACACATCGGCTTCGGGGCGAGCGGCCTTCACGCCGATCGCGGCGGGCAGCGCGAATCCCATGGTTCCGAGTCCGCCGGACGTAATCAGCGTGCGCGGCTTCTCATGCTTGTAATATTGGGCTTCCCACATCTGGTGCTGGCCCACGTCCGTGACAATGACCGCGTCGCTCCCGCGCGTTTCGCGCCACAAGTCGTTGATTACGTGCGCGGCGTAAAGATGGCCATTGTCGGGCAGATTTTGAATGTCCCGAACGGCGGAGTCACCCTTGAGCCGGTCGATGTAGGCAAGCCATTCGTGGCGCTCCTGCGCCTTCACACTCGGAAGCAAATCACGAAGGACGGCCTTCAAATCACCGACCAGTGCTACGTCCACCTTAACGTTCTTATTGATCTCGGCGCGGTCAATTTCAACGTGGATCTTCTTCGCGTTCGGGGCGTACGTCTTCAGGTTGCCGGTCACGCGATCATCAAAGCGCATCCCGAATGCAATGAGCAAATCGGCTTCCTGGATCGTTGTGTTCAGCCAGGCTTCGCCGTGCATGCCCATCATTCCGAGGCTCAGCGGATGAGACGCCGGGAAGCCGCCGAGGCCGAGCAGCGTGAGCCCAACCGGAATGTTGGTCTTTTCGGCGAACGCGCGCACTTCGTCCATCGCGCCGGACAAAATGATGCCGTGCCCGGCCAGGATCACAGGCCGCTTGGAATTGTGGATCAGTTCGAGCGCCTGTTTGTACTCCTCGGAAGTCGGCGACAATTCGGGGCGGTAACCCGGTAGCTGCGGCGCAACAGGCTTGCCGTCGAATTCGCAACTGGACTGCTGCGCGTCCTTGGTTATGTCCACCAGAACCGGCCCGGGACGCCCGGACCTCGCGACATAGAAAGCTTCGCTGATCGTCCGCGCGACTTCGCTGGCGTGCGTGACAAGATAGTTGTGTTTTGTGACGGGCAATGTAACGCCCGTAATATCCGTCTCCTGAAACGCGTCCGAGCCGATCAGCTTGCTTCCCACTTGCCCCGTAATGCAAACGATGGGCGAGGAATCGAGCATGGCCGTGGCAATGCCGGTCACCAAATTCGTGGCGCCCGGTCCGGACGTGGCGATGGCCACACCGACGCGCCCGGAAGCGCGCGCGTAGCCGTCGGCCATGTGCGCGGCGCCCTGCTCGTGGCGGACGAGTACGTGATGGATGTTGCTGTACTTCAGCGCGTCATAGGCGGGCAGGATCGCACCGCCGGGATAACCGAATACGGTCGTAACGCCCTGTTGTTCCAGACATTCCCAGAGAATTTGCGCGCCTGTTTTCATCATAAAATTATCCGTCCAGATTCAGAAATTGCCCTGGCAGGCCCATCCCTTGGCCCTACCCGCAATAGTATAGGCAATTATTATACAGGAGAATCAAAATAAAGGGTCTGTTGCCGGTCCGGGTGCTAAGCCCACACCGTGCTTGAGGGGCTGCCACCCCGAATTACCCTCGCACGTCAGACCAATCGAGGATGACCTTCCCTGCTTCGCCAGTGCGCATGGCTTCAAAGCCCTTCTCATAATCGCGCCAGGAAAAGCGGTGCGTGATGACCGGAGAGATATCCAGGCCGGATTCGATCATGACGGTCATCTTGTACCAAGTCTCAAACATTTCGCGGCCGTAGATGCCCTTGATCGTGAGCATGTTGAAGATGACGTGGCTCCAGTCGATCGCGACTTCGGCGGACGGGATTCCCAGCATGGCGATTTTGCCGCCGTGGCACATATTGTCCAGCATTTCGCGGAACGCTTCCGGCGAGCCCGACATCTCAAGACCAACATCGAATCCTTCTCGCATCTCGAGGCGTTTCTGAACGTCTTGCAGGCGCGTCGTTCGCGAATCCACCGTGAACGGGATGCCAGCTTTTTCCGCGAGTTTGAGGCGGTGCGGATTCACATCGGTAATGACCACATGGCGCGCGCCGGAAAATCGCGCGACGACCGCGGCCATGATGCCGATCGGGCCGGCGCCGGTGACGAGAACATCTTCACCAAGCACGGGAAACGACAGCGCCGTGTGAACCGCATTTCCGAAGGGATCGAAGATCGCGGCGATCTCGCGCGCGATGGGGCGCGTGTGCTTCCAAACATTCATCATCGGCAAGACGACGTACTCAGCGAACGCGCCCGCCCGGTTCACTCCCAGGCCTTGCGTGTGCGCGCACAGGTGACGCCGCCCAGCCAAACAATTGCGGCAACGCCCGCATACGACGTGCCCTTCCCCGCTGACGAGATCGCCGGGGTGAAGATCCTCCACATTGGAACCGACTTCGACAATTTCTCCGCAGAATTCATGCCCGATGACCAGCGGCACGTGAATTGTGGACCGTGCCCAATCGTTCCAGTCGTAGATGTGCAGGTCGGTGCCGCAAATTCCCGTGCAAAGCACGCGAATTTTGACGTCGTTGATGCCAGGCTCGGGCTCGGCAACATCTTCAAGCCAGAGACCTTGCGCGGCGCGGCTCTTAACGAGGGCTTTCATTCCGGATGTCCTCCAGCAAAGTCAGCCGGTTCGGCAAAAATGCGAATCCACGAATGCCGGCTATTCGCGCTCCGCCCGCTTCGGGCCGGCGGAGACTGGAGCCCTGGCCTTTTCCGGTCTGTGCCGCGGTGAACCGTCAGAAGCTTTGGGTTTCCGGTTGGATTTCTCCATTTTGGATACGGCGTAGGCAAGAAGACCGAACACGTCACTGATGCCGCTGCGAACGCGCTCCCTCCAGTACTTGCCTTCCTGGCCGATGTGACGATATTTCTTGTACCGATTGTCGAGAAGCTGGCGCCTGGGAATTTCGGTAAGCGGGCGGAGGGCTGCAAGCAAATGGCTCTTGAGTGTTTCTGCGGCCGCGGCTGGATCCAGATGCGCCCCACCTTCGGACTCCGGCACAACCGTATCGATGATACCCAATGAGTAAAGGTCTTGTGCGGTTAATTTAAGAACGTCCGAGACTGCCTCAGCCTTGCCGGCATCCCGATAAAGAATCGCGGCAGCCCCCTCCGGAGAAATCACGGAATAAATCGCGTTCTCGAGCATCAAAACGCAATCCGCAACGCCCAAGGCCAGTGCGCCGCCGCTCCCGCCTTCCCCGATAATCGCGGAAACAATGGGAGTGGGCAGGTTGGCCATCGTGGCGAGGTTTCGCGCAAGAGCGAAAGCGATGCCGCGATGTTCGGCTTCGTAGCTCGACTGGGCGTTCGGGCAATCGACAAGAGTAATGACCGGAATCCTGAACTTGGAAGCAAGCCTCATCAGGCGCAATGATTTGCGGTAGCCCTCGGAGTACGCCTTGCCGTCGTGCGATGCAGCCTTTTCCTCGGGAGTGGCGCCGCGTTCCTGGCCAATCATGATAACCGTCTCGCCATTTAATTCGGCGATACCGCCGATGATGGCGGGGTCGTCGCCGCTCCACCGGTCCCCGTGGAGTTCCAGGAAGCGAGACGTCATGTGCGCGATGTAATACTTTGCCGTGGGGCGGCCGGTGTGTCTCGCCAGGCTGACCTTTTGCCAGGCGGTAATATGCTTGGATTTTACAGCCGGCGGCAAATCCTTACTCCCCGGCTCCATCGCCTTGTTCCGCTTCAGATGGCCGATAAGGTAAGCGGTGACCGCGGTCAAATCCCGCCGCCCGATCACGAGATCGATTAGCCCAGCCTTGAGCAATGTGTCGGCCTGATGCGAATCCTTTGGCGGCGCAATGCCCGTTGTTTGTTCGATGACCCGGGGCCCCACAAATCCGATTTGAGCGCCCGGCTCGGCAATAAGGATATCGCCGAGCGACGCGAAGCTGGCCGTAACACCGCCAAATGTCGGGTCCGTTAAAATGGATATGAACGCGAGTTCCTGCCGGTCATGCGCGGAAGCTGCGGCCGCAACTTTGGCCATTTGCATCAGCGAGAACATGCCTTCCTGCACGCGGGCGCCGCCGCTGGCCGCCACGCTCACGAGCGGAATTCGGCGCTGCGTAGCTTCTTCAAAGGCATGAGCAATTTTTTCCCCTACGACGGAACCCATCGTGCCGCCCAAAAACGCGAAATCGAAAACAACCAAAACCACTTGGTGGCCTCCGATTCGGCAAAATCCAGCGGTTACGGCCTCCCGGACTCCTGTCTCCCGTCGAGCCTCCTGCAAACGAACTCGATAGGATTTGTGGTCAGCAAACCCGAGCGGATCGACCGACACAAGATCGCGGTCCAGTTCACGAAATGTTCCTTCATCAGCAAGCAATGCAATTCGCGCGCTCGAAGGCATGGACAAATAATGTTCGCATCCCGGGCAGATGTAGAGGTTCGCTTCCAGAGCGGCCCTTGGGTGAACCGTGCCGCAACCGGGACACTTCAAGGTGGCGGGGATGGAGATTTTACCTCTCAGCATGATTTCCTTCTTCCTGGTAACAACCGTAATCTGAGAGCCAGCGAGCGGAACACAACCATCCGATTATCGCAGGTTCGACACCCTCCTTTGGATGAAAAATTGGTGACTGTGATTATTGAATTAGGAAGGAGGCAGGCAAAGCAAGGATTTGTAACTTTTACTTATAAGAAAGAACAGGACTTAGCGGAAGAGGTGAAATTGAAGCCTTTGAGGGAGGAGGGCCGAATGTGGGTGTTCATTCGGCCCCGGGGTGGTCAGGATTGCTATCTGCTCATGTGTGAGATTAGGGGAGCCCTGGAATTTTGTCCAATTCATCGTTTAGATGGAATGGATCAGATTCCATTGCACTGAAGTGGAACATAGCGAAAAATGAAAAAGCGAACCGCCGATTGTACGAATGCCGTACGCGTTGAAAATTCCTTGCAGGCTCGTGTGGAAGACTTATGTGGAATTTCTAGAAATGAACTCGGACAGAGATTGCACTGCCGGATCGGATCTGCTGTTTCTCCATGCGGTGGATGGAGATTGGAAGCCGAGCACGGTTCGGAAAAGAATTTCAAGATCCGACAGGAATGTGCGGGTCCTCGAGTACTTCAGCGACATTTCCAATTTGAAAGGCAAGATTTTTGCGATGTACTGCTCTTCGTTAGAACTTTCGTGAAACAACCGTTCTTCATTGCGGAAGCTCAGGGATGCCAGGTCCGTAATTCCGGGCGGCGTTTGCAGCAGTTCTTCGTATTCGTCGGGGAAAATGTCGACAAATCTCTCAACCTGAGGCCGCACCCCCACCAATTGCATCTCGCCCTTCAAGACGTTTACGAGCTGCGGCAGCTCATCCAGTTTATATCTCCGCAGAAAACGGCCAACTCGCGTGACACGCGCGTCGTGGGGCGCCGTCAGCAGGCTGCCCCCCGCGCAATTGGAGAACATGCTCCTGAATTTGAGGAGACGAAACTTCCGAAGTCCCTTGCCAACGCGGAACTGAAAATATAAAACCGGGCCGCCATCGTCGAGCTTGATCGCCAAAGCAATTATCGCAAATATAGGAACCAGGAAGGCGAGCCCCGCCAACGCGCAAACCGCGTCAAACACGCGCCGCAGCACATGCTCTTCGAAATTCCGGTGCGGCATGTCTGGGTGCAGCGGCAGTGAAATCATTCGGTGATATTCGCGAGAGGCCACGGGAAAATCCTCCTGCCAGCAGCCGTAGTTTTCATGGCAATACCGGCGCAAATGGATGGGGATGAAAAATTACCTTGTAATGGCCGTAAGGACTTTCCGCATGGGATTTGGGCGTTCCCCGGTCGCGGGACGATACAAGAGAGCCAGAACAAAACCGAGCGCGTAGGACAAATGGTAGACAGCAAAAACGATGGGCAAGCAGGGAAGGAAGCTCCACCCTTCCCGCTTCGCAACAGAAAACGCCGAAGCGAAAGAGGCGATGAAATACAAGCCCGCTAACGCAAACCACACATCAACGAATGCGTTTTGCCACCGGACCGATCCGCTGAGGCGCGCTCCCGCGGCGCAAAGCAGCAAAACGGCTCCGGCGAGCAAGCACGAACCCGGCACCAGATTTCGCCTGGATGCGAGCCCGCGATGCTTCCGAATCACGGCGACTTTCCAGAACCCGTACTGAAAGTACTGCCAAAACAAACCCGACAGGCTGGCTCTCGGCCGATACCAGGAAGTGATTTTGGGCGAGCGCCACACTGTTCCTCCGCAGGAAAAAATCCGCACGTTCAATTCATAGTCCTGGCTTCGGACCAGTTTTTCGTCAAACATGCCGATACGTTCCAGGGTGGACTTGCGCCAGCAGCCATACGTCACGGTGTCCACTGGACCTTCGTATCGCGGATCGCGAAACTTGACGCCGCCTCTGGCAAATGGCGTCTGATAGGCGTACGCGATGGCCTGCGCCAGATAGCCGTCCGCGCGCGTCAATGCCGGGCCGCCCACATTGTCGGCATTGGTTTCATTGAGCACTCCAACGCAGGAACGCACGTAGTCCGGGGCGTAGAGTGAGTGAGCGTCCATTCGGAGGATGATCTCTCCCTTGGCTTCGCGGATCGCCCGATTCAGCCCAGTGGAAACGATTTGTTCCGGATTGTCGAGAACCCTGATGGCCGCGAATCTCCTTTCAAATTCGCCAAGAACCAGCCGGGTTCCATCGTCGCTCATGCCATCGGCGACCAGGACTTCCATTTCGATCTGGCCAAGTTCCTGGCGAAAAACGGAATCGAGAAACGCGCGAATGTGCCGGATTTCATTCCGACAAGGGACAACCACCGAGACATGAATCGCTTGGCTTTGTTGCACGGATTTTTCCTTTCCTTCAGGGGGACGTGAGGTCAACAAATGAAATTTTTTCGGGGGACAAAAAATGAGATTACGAATGTTGCGCGAATGGCTCGCACGCCAGCGTGCGAACTTCTTTTACGGCAATCTCCAGATCATTCCTCTCGCACATGCCAACGACAACAGCAGCCAGGGACAGAGCAATGGTCGGCAACTTTTCCCAATAAAGAGTGGACAAACCGAGGCTATCGAGACCGAGGGCAAAGACCAGCGCCACGATCAAAGCTCCCTGGAATTGAAATCGCCGATTTCCGTAGAGGAGCCATCCGGCGCGGACAAATTGAAAAATTGCCGCCAGGAAAAGAAGAAGGCCAACCAAACCCAATTCAATCCAGACCGTCAGGTAGGCATCGTGCGCGCGGCCTTCGCTCCCGATAAGACTCAAATAGTTCAATTCCTGTCCGAATCCCTGGCCTAGGAGGGGTGCCGATTGAATACCTTGAAATGCCATGCCCCACCGTTCAAATCGGTGACTGAAACCTTCCCCCGTTGTCACGTTCACGGTGGTGGCATCTTCCACCAGTGGGCGGTCCAACGAACGCAGGAACAGGATGACGGACAGACACGCCGCAGCGAACAGGAGCACCCACTTCCAACGGCGCACCATGCAAAGAAACAGAATGAATCCAGCCGCAATGCTTACGGTTGTCCCGCGCACGAACACAAACGCAGGCACGAGCGCGAATCCCATTGCGAGGCAGGGCCAGAGGATTCTGCTTGTCCGTGTTTTTGAAAAAATAATTCCACCCAAGCCGGCGGCGAAAGCCAGCAAAACCGAGGCCTGGCCGATCGTATTCGGGTTCCATGTGGTGAAAGTGGCGGCATCCTTCATTTGCTGAAAATTCGCAAAATCATTCGATGAACTTGCGCCCAGGTGCATGAAAACTTGGATCACCAGCGCAACCCCCGCGCACATCAGGCCGGCAAGGAAAAATTTAAGCCTTCTCTCCGATTGCACAAGTCGAGGAAGAACAAGAACGATAACGGCACATCCGGCCATTTTGGCTGACGCATAACCTTCGGGTGGCGTTCCCTGCACTGTTTCCACGACGATCGACAAGAGACAGGCCGCAAGGAAAAGCGCTTGCCACGTGAAAATGTTTCTCTGTCCTCTGGAAAGCGGAGCCGGCGCCCACAGAATGGTGCGCGCCAAGAAGAGTAGGATCAAAACGTCGTCCGCACGAATGTTGATCGTAGAGCCGAGAGGATAGGCAAAGTCGGGAAATCCCAGCGCGAACGCGTAAAGGAACAGGGCGTACTCGGCCTTCGTCCAAAGAAACACGAGTCCGATCAGAATTGCTACGCCGATTTCAATCCAAAGGATAGGTGTCGGATACATGATGATCACTGTTCACGCTGCTGCTCTTAGCACGCGCGCTCACCGAACAACTTCAATGCGCGATTTTTTCTGAATGACGCGCGCGGGGACCCCGCCCGCAATCGTAAACGGCGGAACGTCATGAGTGGTCACCGAATTGGCCGCGAGGAGGGCGCCGCGTCCGATGATGACACCCTTCGTGACCGTCGCGTGGGCCGCGACCCACGCCCCTTGGCAAATGTGAATCGGCGCAAGATGGCTTGGACCAAACCGGTAGGATCCATCGATTTGGGTGTGATTTCCGGTGACCAGCACGGCGTACGGCCCGAGTTGCACCTCGTCCTCCAGGACGATTCCTCCCCCGGCGTGCAACCAGCAGCCCGTAGCGATGAAAACATCGCTGCCGATTTCAACGCGATTGGTAAAGTTGATGGTCACATGCCGCGCCACCTGAAGATTTTCCCCGCAACTCTTGAACGAGGGCCGCAACAAAAATCCGCGCAACCACAGGACAGGCCTCAGATCGGGCAACCAGCTTGTGGCAACGGTGATGAAATGGAACCAGAGATATTGGAGCACTCGCATTTTACCGCTCCTACTCCTGCGGAACCGCCGCACTTCCCGCAGGCACATTTGCATTCAGTTCTCTAAGCACCGCGGCAATGAATCGACCCAGCGTTTGTTGGCGAGCCGCCTTCAGGCCGTTGCGAATCAGCGAGCGGCGCAATTCGGCGTCACCGACCACACGTTCGATGGCCCGCGCCAAAGCCCGCGCATCTTTGGGAGGGACGAGCAACGCGTCGTATCCGTCCGTGACAGTTGATGGCACGCCTCCGGCAGTCGTGGAAATACACGGCAAGCCGTTGGCTCGCGCCTCCACCAAGACATGCGGCGTTCCCTCGGAAAGTGTAGGAAGTACGAAGACATCGGCGGCGCGCATGCGATCAAATAATGGCTTGCCGTTCGGCACGTAGCCCTCCCAGCGGATGCGCTCGCGAATGCCTCGCGCGGCGGCAATGCCTTCCAGTTTCTCGCAGTAGTCTGGGAATTCGCGTGGCCCCACAATTTCCAGTTCCCACGGCACATCCGCCTTGAGCAGGGAGACAGCGTCCAGCAGGTACTCGATTCCCTTCTCCGGACGGATGAAGCCGACAAAGAGGATTCGCACGACTGGGCCCTGGCACGTATCGATGCGAGCAAAAAACTCGCTCTCCTCGACGGTGCTCGAAACGATCTCGATCGTTCTGGGGGATGCGTATGCGCGGGCCAGTTCGCGGCCGTTGCAAATCAATGCTCCGTTGGTGAGCCAACGCCCAAGACGCGTGAAGAACCGATCTTGAAGTGCATAGAGAAAGGCGAAGGTATCCAGGACGGGCCCATTCCTGGTGCTGGTTCTTAGCAACGTTAAAGGATCACCGACGATCCAATGGCAAATCGGTTTGCGAAATGCCACGGCGCACAAATACAGCACCGCCGTGTAAGGGCACATTCCCCGGACGAACAGAACGTCCGCCCGCCGGCAGGTTCGCATGTAGGCGCGAGCGATTCCGAAAAAATGGAATAGCGATCCAGCGGTTGTGCTCCAAAAAGGTTGCGCAACGAGTTCGAGATTCGGCGCATCCAGCGGGAAATCGAACGGCGCGGGAGGAGCGCCATGCACGACTCTGGCGCAAACGCAGACTTTTTCATAATGCTTGGCGAGCGCTTCGGCGACCCGCCCAGACGCCGCCTGCATATAAATTTCCCCCGCGCTGGAAAATGCGCGGACAGGAGTGACGTATCCGAGGATTCCACTCATTGTCAGTTACAAAAAACGTTCACGCTATAGATCGCGAATATCGCAACCGCAGAGCGGCCACTTGCTGGAAAAACAACCTGACATTTCCCACTCCGAACGGCCAAAATTCGAGCGGCGAGATCCTCAACCAATTCGCCGCGGCGGCAACCAATACGAGCAACTGAGCGCAAGCGCTCATCAAAACGGCGAAAGCCATTCCCATGAGCCCGAACCGCCGCAAGAAAAATAGCGCCGCGAGCGCCATGACGCCGGTTCCGAACAATTGGCTCACCAGCCCCGCGTGAGGGTGTCCCGCGCCTCGCAATCCTTGATTCAGGATGTTCGTCGAGGCCGTCAGGGAAGCTGCCAGGGCCAAAACCACGGCTGGCCAAACTGCACCCGAGAATTCGAATCCAAACAGCGGCACGACGAGGAACGGAATCAGGCAAGACAGGACCAGCCCAACCCCGCACGAAACCAAAGCGGATTGGCGAAACGTTTCGGTGATGATCTTCTCCCGGCTCCCCGTATTTCTTTCATTCGAAAGAACGGCAAAAGAAGTGATTCCCAGAGCATCGCCAAGTGAAGACTGTCCGTTGGCAAAGGCCGCGGCGACGGCATAAATTCCGGCGGCCTCCGTATTGAGCAGGCTCACGACCAGGATCGTGTCGAGTTGAAGCGAGAAGAGATTGCTGATGGTTGCTCCGAAATAGGGCACGCCCGCGCGCAACAAATGGCGGCATCCGTCGAATCGCAAATTGCCGGCAGCCAATGACTTCCTCTGAATCCAAAGACGCAAGAGGACGGCCAGCAAATGGCTCGCGAGAAATGCTGAAACGAACCAACGCACCTGATCTCTGCGAGTTACACCGATGAACCCGATGAGAATGAGATAGAAAAGAAAGAAGGAGAGCCGCAGGAGATTGTAGCGGCGCCAGCGCATCCGGCCGTGCTCAACGGCCAGCAGGACTTGATTGAAAATGTCGAGCGGAATGAGCAACAGGCAAAGCCGCGCGACCGGAAGCAAATAGCCTCTGTCCGAAGACAGTAGCAACGGAATCAGGAAATACCCGGCCAGGAGATACAACACAGCGGTAGCCAGCCCGACCGCGACTCCAATAGCAGCCCAATCGCTCTCCCGTTCGGGATCTTTTGCGACTTCCCGCGCAAGAACCCAGTTGCAGCCCATCAATCCCAGGTTGCTCAAAATCGTGGGCCATAATATGACCGTGGCCAGTTCGCCTCTGGCAACAGGACCCAGCAGGCGAGCGGTCAGAATGCCGGTGGCTGCGCCACAAGCTTGGATGACCAAGCTCGTGGAAAATGTTCCGAAATTGGCTTTGGAAAATATCACGCGTACTTGCTCGGACTATGCCGCACCCGCTTCGTCATTCGGACGAGTGCAGGCGTAATACGAGTAATCATTCAACGAGGAGTCGACGTTGTTAAGAACGACCCCAATTATATTTGTCCCGACGGAGCGCGCTTGCGATTCCGCGTACTGAACAACCTGGCGGGGCGTCTCTCCCCCTTTTACAACGAGGATCGTTGCGCCGACCATGCTTCCCAGGATACGGCTGTCTGCCCGGTTGAGAAGGGGTGGCGAGTCCAGGATGACGAAGCGATATGTCGCCATCGACTCCTGAATCAAGGCCCGCATCCGGTCGGAGGAGAGAAGTTCGGAGGGATTCTCCGGGATTGGGCCACAATGCAGAACGTATAAGCGGCTGATCGGCGTGGGGTACACCATTTGTTGCCACGCGCCCTGGCCCGCCAGATAGCCGCTCAACCGTGAACCCTTTTGGGGAAAATATTTCTGAATGCTTGGACGGCGCATATCCGCATCGACCAGGAGGACCGGCTGACCGAGTTGCGCCAGGGAAAATGCAAGGTTCACGGCAACCGTGGTTTTTCCCTCACCGGGCTGCGCGCTGGTCACCAAAATAGAATTCGCGAAACGCCCGGAAGCGGAGAGAATTACCGAAGTTCGAAGTTCACGAAAAGCTTCCGAAAAGACCGACCCTTTGTGAATCCCAAGATCATTTCCAGGAAGGTCTTCAATCAGCGCGCCCCCTGACACGGTCCTCGAACCAGCCAAGCCGAAGATGAGTTCCCGATCCGCGGGAGCGATGCCTTTCCGCTTCTTTCCGTTCAGGGCGGCAATCGTGGGGATAAAGCCCAGTACCGGAACACCCAAAAAGTGAAATACATCTTCGCTATACCGAATCGTCTGGTCTAAATGTTCCCTAAGAAACGCCAGACAGACCCCGAGCCCCAAACCAAGGAACGCCGCCAGCCCTAAATTGAGAGGATAATTTGGGGCGATCGGTTTGTAAGGGACTGTACCCGGATCCACGATCCGGATGTTGCTGGCGTTTAGACCCGCCGAGACGCCCGCTTCCTTGAGCCGTTCCAACAATCCTTCGTACAACCCCTTGTTGGTGTCCACCTCCCGGCTCAAGATTCCATATTGGACGGATTTTTCGGCGATCTGGTTTGCCTCCGCCTGTTTTTCCGCAAACGCCTGACGTACCAATTTTTCGCGCCGGAGCGCGGCGAAGTAATCGTTGCTGATTTTCTGCGCCGCGCGCCAGCGCTCCCTCTCCAGGGAACTTTGAATTTCCGCGATCTGGCTCTGGGTTTCCTTGACCTTCGGGTAGTCCTCCGTGAACGTGGCCGCAAGTTGCGCGTGCTCCCTCTGAAGATCCGCAAGCCGGACGGTGAGGTCCTGCAACAATTTGTTTTCAAACACACCGGGGAGCGAACCGTAATTGCCGGATTGTACTAGCCGGAAAATCGACTCCTTCTCAATGCGGTCCGCCTGGGCCTTGGTCAGCTCTTCCTGTACCTCGCGAACGCTCTGGTTGACGATGCTCTCTGCGTCCCCCTTGTCCGTTTCGAGGTAGAGAAGGCCGTTGTCCGCCGCATATTTCTGCATATCGTCTTCCGATTTTTCCAGCCTGGCTTTCAGGTCTTTCAGTTGCAGCGAAAGCCACTCGGAAGCTTTTTGCGTGGCGTCCCAACGCGCTTCGAGATTCTTTTGGATGTAATTTTCAGCGACTGCATTCACGGCCCGCGCCGCCAATTCGGGGTCCTGCGAATCAAAGCGAAGTTCGACAGCGCGGCTGCGCCGGATCGGCCTGATATCCAAACGGTCCTGGAAACTCGTGAGAACGGTTTCCCGGACCGACAGGTCGGGCACAGCCGCGATGTCATTGGTGGGTGGGATCGCCGGAACCGTGCTCGCGCTCCAAGGCCAAGCGCGCGCGGAAGGTAGAAATTCGGCCTTCCGGTCCAAGCCGAGCTGACGGATGACGCGCTCCGCCAGATCGTCACTGGCGAGGACCTTGTACTGTGTTTCCAAGTAGGCGTCCGAAACTTCATCCAGTTGAAACATCTCTTGTGGATTGGCGACGCTGGGATTTTCTTTGTCAATCTCGATCAGCGCTTTGGCCCGGTACACGGGTTTCTCATAGATGGATCCGGCCAGCACGGTTGCAAACAGCACGAAAAAAACGGTTAGAACCGTCCATCGGCGCTTTCGGATGACTCTCCACCATGCCAAAAGATCGGGCGGCTTTTCCATCTTTGCCGGGCGGATTGCTCCCTGCATCGCGCGGCGCCGGTCCACATGAACATCGCGCGGCGTGAACACTTCCATCTTGTCCTGATCGTTGCCGTCTGGAGCCATTCCCTCACCACCTGTAAATCGCAACGCCCGCAGCGGTCTGCAGAGCGGCTTCCGAGCCCCGGTAGAGCACGTTTTTCGCCGCGCTGTTCGGAACAAAAACGATGTCTTTTGGCTGCAGAATGGCGTCTGGCGCTTTGCCGGAAAAAATCTTGCCGAGGTTCATTGGAATTTCGGTTCGCTTTCCCGTGGCCGGGTCCGTGCGGATAATTCGAGCCCGGCTTATCGCCGAAGTGTGCGTCGGGCCCTCGGCAAGCGCGAGCGCCTGTAGCACGGAAATATTTTCGTTGTTCTGCAAGACAAAACCGCCCGGCTTCTGGACTTCTCCCACCACGTACACGATTCCGGCGCGCGGCACTTTGACGATGTCCCCGGGTCGGACCGGCACATTCAAGGCGGAATCAGCGGACTCCAGCAACTTCTTGAGATTGATCTCCTCTATTTCACCGTTCTTTTCCGGCACCGTGGCTTGTGAGCTATCGTTTTTTACAAGCACCCCGCGAGGCGGCGGCACCGGAGCGATTCCGGCTCGTTTGAGATCCGGGCCATTGGAATTGCCCGATTTGGCATACCCGGCACCATGCATGATGAGCACCGTATCGCCCGCGTCGTCCGCCAGGCCCTCGGCCATGGAAAGAACCTCGATCACCGTCTTCGTTCCACGAATCTGAAATACCCCCGGCATTTTCACGGCGCCTACAACGGAGACGGGATGGCTTTGCAATTCTTGAACGAAGACGCCGACGTGCGGATCCTTCATATAGGTCCGGCGCAGCAGCCCTTGCAGAACTGACTCGAGCTCTCTGG
The DNA here is from genome assembly GCA_963833595.1 of uncultured Acidobacteriota bacterium. GTDB lineage: Bacteria > Acidobacteriota > Terriglobia > Acidiferrales > UBA7541 > Palsa-360. Next base: position 47,361 of record CAWHYM010000009.1, read on the forward strand.
GTGTCAATCCGGCCGCATGTACCGCGCCCAGCAATTGGAGAGAAATCACGCCACTGGCCGAAACTCTCACAGTGCAGTTCATTTCCGGCGCTTCGAAGATTGAGATGTTCAGCAAATCGTCCGGGCCGATGCGGGATTCGATGGTTCGGGATTCCGTTATTGATCCGGCCAGATTTTCGCGCGCCTGTTGCAATCGCTGATTGATCTCCGCTGAAGATTGCACTTGGGGCGAGGACTGGCTGCTCCTATTTGCCGAATTTTGTGCGAGCGCGGGAGTTTCAATCAGGAAAAACGTTAACCCCAGGATTGCCTGCCCTTTAAAAAACGATCCACGAAAACGATTCATTTTCACGATGACCCAACCTATTCCGAACGAATTTGCGCCGCGAGCGGTCCAAAATCCGTTTCTCACAACTTTTTGAACCGCCAGTTGAAGAATTTCGCCAAATGGAGGCCCACGACGGGGATCACCGCGACAGAACGAGTCAGATCAAGGTCGCGGGAATTGGCCGTCCATTTTTCCATGGGGCCCGGTCTTCCGGCATGCCGAGCGGAACGCGTGGTGCCACGCGCATCGGATATTCCGAAGGGCTTCGGTGGATTCAACACTTCGGTAACGCTGAATTGGAATAATGAAGGGTCCATTGGGTCGCGAGAATTCGATCTTCGACGTGAGTAACTCTCAGGCGGTGGCGGAAATTCGATTGGATAACTTTAGCGCCGGGAATGGTCCAATTCTCTCCACATTCAATACATCGATCTCAACCGCGGCGGACCGGCCCAGCATTTCCATGGAAACAACCAGCCGGGCCATCCCCTTTTTGCGGGTCAAAATCCCTTCCAGGCCCGCCAATGGCCCGGCTTTGACCCTTACGCGATCTCCGCACTGCAAATACGGATGAGTTTCGACAGTGAGGCAACTTTCGATGATCTGCCTGACCGAATCCAGCTGGGTCTGCGGAATAATCGCCGGGCGCCCGCCCCACCCCACGATGTGGATAATTCCAGGCGTGGTGACGATTTGGAGCTGCCGGTCCATCCCCTCGCGGATGAACACGTAGCACGGGAACAACGGGAGCCAGATCTGCTTGGCACGGTCCTGCCATCGGCGGACGGAACGATAGAGGGGAAGATAGACCTCGTGACTTTTATTCGAAAGCGCGAACGCGACGGATTTCTCGTGCTGATGGCGCGTAAAAAGGGCGTACCAGTTTCGTGCTCCGGTCGCGCTCTGAATTTCCATTTCCATTTCCGCCGTGTGCATGTAGCTCCGCCCTCTGACTTACAGGAATCCTTGACCCCAAATAACATGGAAAGCTGCCTGGCCGGATCGTCGTGATTCGTGCTTGGTTTCAGTGCGCCCTTGCTGCTGCGACGAGTTCAATTTCGGATTCGCCCTGCATTGTCATCAAGCCCCATTGATGTAGATCATCGGTCACGACTGCAAAGCCGTGAATCCATGTGTCCGAGGATGGGTGCTCCACGCGAATGACTCGAGCTTTCCCCGTGATGCGCATCATGGACATTATTCCCGTGAGGGAGGGAAGGAGGAGGTCCACCTGAACCGGGCAATCGGGCGGGGGCATTGTCGCCGTCAGTATGAACGCGCCCTGTACGCTGATGTCGCGTGTGATCCCTTCCCCTTGAAAGCGCCGGTGACGCGCGCCTTCCCAGGAAAACACCGCCGGAGCATCCAGCCGATATCGAATTTCTTTTCTCATTTCCATCGGCACTCTCTCATCGCGGCCCAACCATCGCATTCCTGGGCGCGCTTAAAGCTTCCATGCAAATGTAGGGCGCACGATAGACATTCCCCAGCAAACGCACAATAGGTCAGACGACCCTACCGTCTTTGCATGACACCTTGCCTGTCACCATACGTGACAACTGCACCCCGCGCGGGATAGAACCGCCCGCTCGACAGGCGGCAGCGTTCCAAGCAGCAGCCAGGGCAGCGCAAATACAGTTGGCACGAATAATGACAGCCACGCATAAAACAACTTGCTTCATCGGGGGATTTCGTATAGTCTGCGCCTCTCAGGCCTCTCCCAGCGAGGTAGCGAATGGGTCAGTTGTCACAGCCTCTCAGCGGAAGCATCAGTGTCCTTATCGCGGATGCGGACCGCATGAGCGCGCACCTGATAGCGGATGGACTCACGCGCGGGCGTAATGACATCGTCGTGGTCGCTGTCTCCAACAGTTCCGCCGAAACCATTCGAGAGCTGGAAAAGAGCCAGCCGGATATCGCTCTGATTAACGCTCACCTCGAAGATGGCCGGTTGAGGGGTTACCACGTACTGCAGTGCCTGCAACTGAGGTCTCCAAAGACAGTAGCAATTATGCTAATTCCCGATTCTGAGCGGGAACTGGTTGTGGATGCTTTTCGAGGCGGCGCCAGGGGCGTTTTTTGCAGGCTCGAATCCATTAAATTGTTGTCGAAATGCATTCGGACCGTGCACGAAGGCCAGATCTGGGCCGACACGCGGAATTTGGCCTTTATTCTGGAGTTCCTCACCCAGCTCAAGCCGTTGCGTCTTATCAAGCCAGGCGGCGGGATGACCCGGCTGACTGCACGGGAAGCGGAAGTGGTCCATCTGCTGGCAGACGGGTTGAGCACGCGGGATATCAGCCACAAGCTCGCTCTCACCGAGCATACGATTCGAAACTATCTGAGCACGATCTATGACAAGCTCGGTGTCTCCAGCCGGGTCGAACTGGCTCTCTATGCCGTCGCGCGCGAGGACCTCAATCGCCCCATGGGAGAATAGGTAGTCGGAGGTTCCCCCAATAGGCCCATTTGTTTTTTCCCGCGCGAAAGAATCCCCCGCCGTCTGGTTGCTCGTGGCGCCGGTGATGCTGTGCAGTTTCCGGTGAAACAACCAGAGTCACCCCCCACGTGTCACGCGGCGCGACAGATTGGCCGTGCGGCGTTGCCTGATTATTGCCTTCGTAAAACCTCCCGTGGTGCTCCGCAACCGTTAGCGTGCCTATCAAAATGGGTCGTAGTCTGGCTGGCAAGCGGTTTGCGGGACTTTGGGGATCAACCCAATGCGGAATTTTCATGGTAAGTTATTTCCAAGCATTAGGGGCTCCTATGAAGGCGGTTCTACATTCTCTAATGGCGTCAGGAACGGAATACAGGCTTCTCTGGGCTGAGAATCTTCAGATTTACGCTTCTTTATGCTTCGGACGACTGGGTATCCGAATTCTCCTCAGTGCCGAAACCGAAGTCCGATTACAATATCCGAAGGCAGGACAGCAAGGGGCGCGTTAGCGCGCGTGTTTGCAATTTCTTGCAATTAAGCTGAAACATCGGACAGATATTCCACGTCATACAATATAGAAAGTCTGTCGGGGTCATCTCGACGGGAGGGCGCACCTTGGCGCATCGGCATCGTACGAGGGAAATCGACCTGGATGGGGAGCGGAGTGAAAATGCCTGATCAGAGCCGGAATGAGAAAAATGAGGATATCCCGGTTCACCCGCCCTCTGATTCGCCCTCTGCTGGAAATAATCAGAAATGGATCTGGACTGCGATAATTCTCATTATCCTTGGCGCAGGTACATTTTATTATCTGCGTCAATCGAAGCAACGAGCATCAAATATCCACGCCGATCCGGCTCCGCGAGCTGTGCCCGTTACTACAGCGGCTGCGCGCAAGGGAGACATCGGTGTTTATATCAACGCTCTCGGCACCGTCACGCCCGTGTACACCGACATAATAACCAGCCGCGTGCAGGGAGAGATCGTTAACGTCTACTATCGCGAAGGCCAGTTGGTTCATAAGGGCGATCCTCTCTTGGATATCGATGCGCGGCCCTATCAGGCTCAACTGACAGAGGTGGAAGGACAGTTGGCTCACGATCAAGCCCTGTTGAATGAAGCCCGGATCGACCTGGGCCGGTATCAGTCCGCATATGAACAGAACGCCATCGCCAAACAACAAGTCGACGACCAAGAGCAAACTGTCTTTCAATACGAGGGAACCGTCAAGAATGACCAAGGCCAAGTGGAGAACGCGAAAGTAAATCTGGTGTACTGCCATATTACTTCCCCGATTGAGGGCCGAGTTGGCCTCCGGCTGGTCGACCCCGGCAATATTGTCCAGGCCAACAGCACCACGGCCCTTGTCGTAGTGACCCAGCTTCAACCGATCACAGTGATATTTTCCGTGGCCGAGGACTATCTGCCGCAAATTCAGGAGCAAATGAGCAAAGGACGCCGAATGCTCGTGGATGCGTTCGATCGCGGCCAGCAGAAAAAGCTCGCGTCCGGAGCTCTGTTGACTTTGGACAACCAAATCGATCCCACCACGGGGACTATCAAACTCAAGGCAATTTTTGCGAATGAGGACAATTCGCTTTTTGCCAATCAATTCGTCAATGCCAGGCTGCTGGTCGACACGACGCACGAAGCCATTCTCATTCCAACCGCGGCGATACAGCGCAATGCGCAGGGGGCGTTCGTCTACGTCATCAAGCCGGACCAGAGCGCCACGATACGCAACATTACAGTCGGCACCACCGACGGTGACATGGCAGCAGTGCAAGGACTCCAACCGAGGGAAACCGTCGCCGTCAAAGGATTCGAAAAATTACAAGATGGCATAAAGGTAGTCGTACAAAACAAGGCCGGCAGCACAAGTGAAAGACAGTCCCCATGAATCCTTCCCGTCCTTTCATTCTCCGCCCAGTCGCGACATCGCTTCTGATGGCGGCGATTCTGCTCGCCGGCTTCGTGGCGTACCTACAGCTTCCTGTCTCGGCGCTGCCGGAGGTCGATTACCCGACCATCCAGGTCGTCACGTTTTACCCGGGAGCGAGTCCTGTGGTTGTGGCCTCGGCCGTAACCGCGCCGCTGGAGAGGCAATTCGGGCAAGTTCCTGGGCTGAATCAGATGACGTCGACCAGCTCGGACGGCAGTTCCGTCATTGTTCTGCAGTTCTCGCTGAACCTCAACATTGATGTGGCCGAACAAGAAGTGCAGGAGTCCATCAACGCGGCACAGACGTATTTGCCCGCTGACCTTCCCACTCCGCCAATCTACAGCAAGACCAACCCGGCCGACGCCCCCATCCTGACGCTCGCGCTGACATCGAAGTCCATTCCCCTATCGCAAGTCGAGGATCTGGCCGATACCCGGTTTGCGCAAAAGATATCGCAGCTTCCTGGCGTTGGATTGGTCAGCATCAGCGGCGGCCAGAAGCCGGCGGTCCGCGTTCGGGTCAACCCCACCGCTCTTTCGTCCTATGGAATCAATCTGGAAGACGTGCGAACAGCGCTGCAACAAGCGAGCCTGAACCTGGCGAAAGGCAATTTCGACGGGCCCGCGCAGGATTACCAGATTGATGCAAACGATCAGCTCTTAACGAGCAAAGACTTCGCGCAGGTGGTGGTCGCGTATCACAAGGGCGCCCCGGTGGTTCTGTCGGATGTCGCGATGGTGAGCGATGACGTGGAAAACGTGCGGCAGGCAGCCTGGATGAATGAAACGCCGGCGGTGATCGTCAACATCCAGCGTCAGCCGGGGGCCAATATCATTCAGGTGGTGGACCGGGTCCAGAAACTGCTGCCCGTTCTTCGAGGAAACCTCCCTGCCAGCGTTCAGGTTTCGATTCTGACCGACCGCACGACGACCATCCGCGCATCGGTCAAGGATGTTGAATTTGAATTGCTGTTGACCGTCGCGCTTGTCGTGATGGTCATTTTTCTTTTCCTGCGAAACGTTTCCGCCACGATTATTCCGAGCGTGGCCGTGCCGCTGTCGCTGGTCGGCACCTTCGGCGTGATGTACATCGCCGGCTACAGCTTGAATAACTTGACCCTCATGGCGCTGACGATTTCGACGGGCTTTGTCGTCGACGACGCCATCGTGATGATCGAGAACATTCATCGCTACATCGAGGAAGGCGATAAACCACTCGAAGCGGCCCTCAAGGGATCCGAACAGATCGGTTTTACGATTATCTCGCTGACCATTTCACTGATTGCCGTGCTGATTCCGCTGCTGTTTATGGGAGATATCGTCGGGCGGCTGTTCCGCGAGTTCGCGATTACTCTGAGCGTGACGATTCTGGTCTCTGCCGTCGTTTCCCTGACGCTGACACCTATGATGTCCGCGCGGTTGCTGCGTCACAAACCGCAATCCGAGCAAGGCCGGCTCTTCCATGCCTCGGAACGCGCTTTCGAGAGAATCATCGAATTCTACGGGCGCACGCTACGGTGGGTACTGAAACACCAGACCGCGACGCTGGTCGTGGCGGCCGGAACGCTGGTCCTCACGATTTTGCTCTACATCATAGTCCCCAAGGGATTTTTCCCGGTCCAGGATACCGGGATCATCCAGGGAATTTCGCAGGCGCCGCAATCCATTTCGTTTCCCGCCATGTCCGCCCGGCAGCAACAGCTTGCTCAGGTGATTCTGAAAGATCCTGCGGTCGAGAATCTTTCCTCCTTCATCGGCGTGGATGGGACAAATACAACATTAAATAGCGGCCGCATCCTCATCGACCTCAAGCCCCTGGAGGAGCGGAAAATAAGCGCCAGCGACGTGATTCGGCGTTTGCAACCGGAACTCGAAAAAGTCGATGGGATCACGCTGTACATGCAGCCGGTGCAAGACCTGACGGTTGAAGACCGCGTCAGCCGCACGCAGTATCAATACACGCTGGAAGATCCGGACGCGAATGAACTGAACCTGTGGACAACAAAATTTGTAGACAAGCTGAAAGCGTTGCCGGAGCTTCGCGATGTGGCCACGGATCAGCAAACGCAGGGGCTGGCCGCCTCGCTGGTCATCGACCGCGTCACCGCTTCCCGCATGGGGATCACGCCTCAGGCCATCGACGAAACACTGTATGACGCCTTCGGCCAGCGGCAAGTCTCGACACTCTACACGCAACTGAACCAATATCACGTGGTGCTGGAAACCATGCCCGACTTTCAGAACAATCCAGCCAAATTGAACGACATTTACGTGCGCTCCGCGTCGGCCCCAACCGCAAACACGACCACCGGAAACCAGATTATTACCGCTACAAGCGCTGGTGGCAGCTCGGGAGCGGCCGCGTCGCCCAATGCCGGCTCTTCTTCGGGCGCGGCCGGAGGTTCGGCTTCTCCCGCAGCTGTGACCGGACTAAACGGCGCGGCAGTTCCGCTCAGCACGTTTACACATTTTGAATCGGCGAGCGCGCCCCTCGCGGTGAACCATCAGGGGCAATTTCCTGTTGTCACAATTTCCTTTAATTTGGCGCCGAATGCCTCCCTTGGCGACGCTACAACGGCGATCGACAAGGCGCAACAAGAGATCGGGATGCCCTTGAGTGTCCAGGCCGCGTTCCAAGGCACTGCAGCGTCGTTCCAAGCCTCGCTCTCCAACGAGCCCATTCTTATTTTGGCGGCGCTGGTCACGGTCTACATTGTGCTCGGCGTGCTCTATGAGAGCTACATTCATCCAATTACGATTTTGTCCACGCTCCCATCGGCCGGCGTTGGCGCAATTTTGGCCTTGCTGGTGTGCGGGTCGGAATTGAGCGTCGTCGCCCTGATTGGAATCATTCTTTTGATCGGCATCGTGAAGAAAAACGGCATCATGATGATCGATTTCGCTCTCGAAGCGGAGCGGACGCAGGGCAAAGGCGCGGAGGAAGCGATCTTCCAAGCTTGCCTGCTGCGCTTCCGGCCGATCATGATGACCACGATGGCCGCTCTTCTGGGCGGTCTGCCTTTGGCCCTCGGTACGGGAATCGGGTCCGAATTACGCCGGCCCCTCGGCATCTCCATGGTGGGCGGCCTGATTGTGAGTCAGGTGCTCACTTTGTACACGACGCCGGTCATCTATATTTTCTTCGATCGTCTCGCACAGAGGTTTTCAGGGAAACACGCTTCAGGAACGGCGACGGAGCCTGTGCCGGCGGATTAATACCCTATGAACATTTCATCTCCATTTATTCATCGTCCGGTCGCCACGACTCTCTTGACGGTGGCGATCGCGCTTGGCGGCGCGGTGGCATTCAAATTTCTGCCTGTGTCGCCGCTTCCCCAGATCGATTTCCCGACGATTTCGGTTGCTGCACAGTTGCCGGGAGCAAGCCCAGAGATCATGGCTTCGTCGGTGGCTACGCCGCTGGAGCGGCAATTCGGCCGCATTGCCGGCGTCGCGGAAATGACCTCCTCCAGCTACCTGGGATCGACCATCATCACGCTGCAATTCGATCTCGACCGGAATATCGATGGCGCGGCACGGGACGTCCAAGCCGCAATCAACGCGGCGCGCAGTTATCTGCCCACGAACCTGCCCAGCAATCCGACCTATCGGCTAGTGAATCCCGCGGACGCACCAATCCTGATCATCGCCCTGACGTCTGATATTTACAGCAAGGGGCAACTCTATGACGCCGCGTCTTCCATTATGCAGCAGAGGCTTTCGCAAATTCAGGGTGTGGGCCAGGTGAGCGTGGGCGGGAGTTCATTGCCAGCGGTGCGCGTGGAGATTAATCCAACGCAGCTCAACGGCTACGGACTTGGGCTTCAGGACGTAAGCGCCATGTTGAGCCGCCAAAATGCGAATCTTGCAAAAGGCCAGATTTCGGATAACCTCACGACCGCGGACATCATAACGAACGACCAGTTGCTGAAAGCGGCGGACTACAAACCCTTAGTCGTCGGATACCACAACGGAGCGGCCGTCAAGCTATCCGATATCGCCGACGTCCAAGATTCGATCCAGAACATACGCGCCGCGGGCTTTGTAAACGGAAAGCCAAGCGTCTCGGTCATTATTTTCCGGGAACCTGGCGCCAACATCATCGACACGGTGGACCGTATCCGGGACGCCCTCCCTTCGCTCAAGAGTTCCCTGCCGTCGGCGATCGATTATACGATCGTTGTCGATCGAACCACGACGATCAGGGCCTCGGTTCGCGACGTCGAGCGAACGCTTATGATCTCGATCGCTCTTGTCATCCTGGTTGTGTTCTTTTTTCTTCGCAATGTGCGTTCGACGCTCATTCCGGCCGTCGTCGTTCCGGTTTCACTGATTGGAACCTTCGGCATCATGTATTTGTTCAGATACAGCATCGACAATCTTTCCTTGATGGCGCTTACGATTTCGACGGGCTTCGTGGTGGATGACGCGATCGTGGTGATTGAAAATGTGGCCCGCCACTTGGAGCAAGGGCTCTCCCCGATGGAAGCGGCGCTGCGAGGCGCCAAAGAGATTGGATTTACCGTGCTCTCCATCAGTTTGTCGCTGGTCGCGGTGTTCATTCCCATCCTGCTGATGGGCGGCATCGTGGGGAGATTGTTTCGCGAGTTTGCGGTGACCTTGTCCGTCGCGATTCTGGTTTCCCTCGTGGTTTCTCTGACCACAACTCCCATGATGTGCGCCCGCCTTCTAAAGCATGAGCGGCCCGAGGACCACGGTCGGGTCTACCGGGCGAGCGAATCGTTTTTCACCTGGATGCTGCGAACCTATGAAAAAACTCTGGGATGGGTGCTCCGGCACCAGGCATTCACTTTGGGCGTCCTGCTGGTCACCATTGGGGTCAACATCTACTTGTTTGTGGTCGTGCCGAAGGGTTTTTTCCCGCAGCAGGACAACGGAACCATTTATGGAGGAATTCAAGGGGCGCAGGACATTTCGTTCCAGTCGATGCAATCCCTGGCTCAGCTTTTTGTCGATCGAATCAAGTCGGATCCCGCGGTCCAGAATGTGATGGCCTTTACCGGCGGGAACGGAGCGGTCAACGGAGGATTTGTCTATCTCGGGTTGAAGCCGCTCGACCAACGAAATGTGAGCGCAGGCCAGGTGATCAATCGCTTGCGGCCTAAACTGACTTCCACGCCCGGAGCGTCCGTCTTCTTGCAGGCCGGCCAGGATTTGCGCATCGGAGGCAGGCAGAGCAACGCGCAATTCCAATACACCATTCAAAGCGACAGCGTTGACGATCTCGTGAAATGGGGGCCTCTGCTCCTCCAACAGATGAGGAAACAGCGGGGATTCACCGACGTCAATAGCGATCAGCAAAATCTAGGGCTGCGAGCCATTCTCAATTACGATCGGCCGACAGCCTCCCGATTGGGGATCACTCCGCAGTCCATCGATAACACACTCTATCAAGCCTTCGGACAAGCTCCCGTCTCAACCATGTATACACCGCTGAACCAATATTACGTGGTGATGGAAGTGGCGCCGAAGTTTTGGCAAAGCCCGGAAGCCCTCAAAGACGTATACATTCATCCGGCCTCCGGTGGAGAAATTCCGCTCAACGCGATTACTCAATTTCAACCAACTACTGCTCCGCTCGCCGTGAACCACCAGGGCCAGTTCCCTTCCGTGACGGTCTCGTTCAATCTCGCTCCTGGGATAGCGCTCAGTGACGCTGCCCAAACCATCAATGCGATGGAGCTAAAAATGGGCATGCCTGGCAGCATCCACGGAATGTTTTCAGGAACCTTGCAGGCCTTTCAGTCCTCGCTGGCGACGGAACCCTTTCTGATAATCGCGGCTCTCATGACCGTTTACATCGTGCTGGGCATCCTGTACGAAAGCTACATTCATCCCATCACGATCCTCTCGACTCTGCCTTCCGCCGGCGTAGGCGCGGTCCTGGCGCTGATGCTGTTTCATACGGACCTAAATGTGATTGCGCTCATCGGCGTCATCTTATTGATCGGCATCGTTAAGAAGAATGCGATCCTCATGATCGATTTTGCCCTGGCCGCGGAGCGCACCGAGGGAATGAATTCGAGAGATGCCATTTTCCAAGCCTGTTTGCTGCGTTTCCGGCCAATTTTGATGACCACCATGGCGGCGTTGCTGGGCGCCCTGCCGCTCGCCTTGGGCACAGGGACAGGCTCTGAATTGCGCCGTCCGCTCGGCATTGCCATTGTGGGCGGGCTCATCTTTAGCCAGATGCTAACGCTGTACACGACGCCCATCGTCTACCTGTATCTCGACCGGCTGCGCCTGTACAGGGAACGAGTGCGCCGGCAATCTTCAGGTGCGGCTCCCCAACCAACACTGGGATGACACCTCAAACGAGTGGCCTATGAACCTAATTACAGAACAACTCGACAGCAAGGACAGGAAACCCTCAAATAGGAATATCTGCTTCTTCCCGGCCGTACTGGTTCCCCTGGCCCTTCTCGCCGGATGTACGGTCGGCCCGAAATATCGGACGCCGTCCGTGCAATCCCCCGATGCCTACAAGGAGACCAAAGACTGGAAAGTCGCCACGCCGCAGGACGCCGCTGTCCGTGAAAAATGGTGGGAGGTCTATAATGATCCCCAACTGAATTCCTTGGAAGAACGGGTAAATGTTTCCAACCAAAGCATCGCCGCGGCAGTCGCGAGTTTTCTGGAAGCGCGCGCGCTTGTAAAAGAGGCGCGCTCCCAATATTTCCCGACGGTTTCCGCTGCCCCATCGATTACGAACCAACGTCAGAACGTATTCCGGCAACAATCCACCGCGGCATCGGCTGCCAATCCCCCCTTTACTGATTATTCGTTGCCGTTCGATGCTTCCTGGGAACCCGATCTGTGGGGCCGCGTGCGCAGCACGGTGCGTGCAAACGTGGCGGGAGCCCAGGCCAGCGCCGCCGATCTTCAAAACACCAGGTTGAGCATGCAGGCGGACCTCGCTGTGGATTACTTCCAGCTTCTAGGACAAGATGATCTCATAAAACTTCTCGATCAAACCGTCGCTGCCTATCAGGAATCCCTGAGACTCAATCGAGTTCTATTGGCAACGGGGATTGGCTCCGACGAGAATGTGGCGCAAGCGGAGACACAGTTGGAATCCACGCAGGCCCTGGGTACGAATCTCGGCATCCTGCGCGCACAGTACGAACATGCGATCGCGCTTCTGGTCGGGCAACCCGCATCGTCATTTTCGATACCACCGGGACCGCTCAAAACGCCCCCGCCCGATATTCCTTTGGGCGTTCCGTCTCAACTTCTCGAGCGCCGCCCGGATATTGCTTCCGCGGAACGCAGCGTAGCCCAGGCAAACGCTCAAATCGGCATCGCGACAGCCGCCTTCTATCCCAATCTTACGCTCAGCGCCTCGGCGGGGCTCGAAAGTACTGGGATTTCCAGCCTGTTCACCTGGCCAAGTCGTTTCTGGTCCGTCGGACCCTCCTTGGCCCAGATCATTTATGATGCGGGGCTGCGCCGGGCGACCGTCCAACAGTTCCAGGCGGTTTACGACCAAACCGTGGCCAACTACCGCAATACCGTTTTAACAGCGTTCCAGGAGGTCGAGGACAACATCTCCGAACTGCGGATTCTTTCCGTGGAATTGGGACAACAAGACACGGCCGTCAAGTCGGCGAATCGAAGCCTCAAGCTTGCGACGGATCGCTACCGCTTTGGAATCGACCCGTATCTGAACGTCATCACCGCTCAAACCACGCTCTTGAGCAACCAGCAGACTGCCGTGAATCTCCGCATTCTGCAAATGACTTCCAGCGTCCAATTGATTAAGGCGCTTGGCGGCGGATGGAGTGTCACGCAAATCCCCGGGCAAAGCCAGCTTATTTCCAAAACACAGACCAGCCCGCAACCCGCGACGAATCTGAAGAATTGAAGCAGTGACAAAATATAGTTCACTCCAAAGACGTTCAAGCGTATAAGAACCATATCCGGGCGGCCACCCAGAATCTAGATGGTGAGCTTTCTCACGGTCGAGGCTTTCAAGTTCCTCAGACCATGTTCAAAAACGCGCCGACAGGTCTCGTTAGCCCGCAATGAAACGGGGCTCACTTTTCCGCCGTGTAATCTGTTTGCTTGTTTGAGGCCTCAATCTTCTCGGCTTAGAGATTTGCCTGTAACAAATTGCGGGCGTTTGCATTTATTCGTTTGGTCCGGAAAGACGGCGCCCGTGAAGAGGACAAATGACGATTGCTAAGCCATTACGCTTTGCACCGAAAATGATCCTGTGTCCGCTGGATTTGAGTGCAGCATCGCAGACAGTGCTGAGTTGGGCTCGCATGTTCGCGGAGACTTACCGGGCAAAATTGGAACTCCTGCACGCTGAATGGCCAGAATACCCTCCATACTTCCTTCCCTCCCAGGAGACGGAATTGGAGGCAAGGGCCGAGCAAAACCGTGCGGCTCTGGGCCAGGATCTTGCGAAACTTGCTCGGGAGGCGCTCGGCCCGAATCTCTCTCCTGAGATTGCCGTTCTGGAGGGCCATCCGGTAGAAGTGATTCTCGCCCGCGCGGCATCTGCGAAACCCGACCTGATTGTTATGGGGAGTCACGGGCGCAGCGGCATCAGCCGCTTGCGGTTTGGTTCCGTTGCGGAGAATGTGGTGCTGGCGACCTTGACGCCTACCTTGGTCGCCAAGACGCGCGCGGACGGGCAACCCGCGAAAATTTCTCGAGTACTTTGCCCGGTTAACCTCACCGAAGGGGCACACCGGTGCCTGGAGCTGTCAGCAGAAGTAGCGGGCGATTTCCGGGCGCAACTCGTCGTTCTGCATGCTGTCGAGGAGGGCACTTTCGATTTAAGTTCAAAGCACCAAGAGCTCTGTCAGTGGGTACCACCTGAAGTTCGAAACCATTGTGATTTGGTCGAAGTAGTCCGTCATGGGAATGCGGCAGAACAAATCCTGCTGACGGCTCGAGACCGGGCGGTCGATTTGATCATCCTGGAAGCGGGGCGCCATCCCTTCCTGGACTTCACGATTCTGGGTACCACCGCAGAGCGAGTGATACGCCACGCGGACTCGGCGGTATTAGTGGTTCCCTCAAAAAACGAGGCTGCAACATGAACGACACGGTGAGGTTGCTTTTATTTCTGCTCGGTTACGTGGTCCTGATGAAGTGGTTGCTGCCGTGGCTCGGCGTGCCTACTTGTATGTCGGGAGCATGCAACGTCGCGGCGCGGCGGAAGCGCGGAATAGACCAAGAGTCAGAACTTGCCGGTAGCAAGCCCGGCAAGCCGACTCCGGAGAGGTAAAACAATTTTATGCCATCCGCCAAAACGACCGATTATGGCGATGTTCGTACAACGAAGTTGCGTTTCGACGAAGCCCTCGCACAGATGGAAATTGCGCTGAAGAAGGAGGGATTCGGAATTCTCTGCCAGATCGACATTCAGGCCAAACTGAAAGAAAAACTGGGAGTCGATTTCCCGAGATATGTCATCCTCGGCGCGTGCAACCCGCCCCTCGCGCAGCAAGCTCTTCAAAAGGACATTAATCTTGGCCTTTTGTTGCCTTGCAATGCCGTGGTGTATGAGGATGGCGGCCAAGTCCACATCGGCGCCGTTGATGCCGTCAGAATGCTTTCCGTGGCCAATCACCCTGAAATGGAAGGACTGGCGCGGCAGGTGAATGAGAAACTCCGGCGCGCTTTAGACACGGTAGCCCCGCAACCGACTGCGTAGGACCGGTTGCCTTGCCGGTCTTGCATCGTTCCCGGGTGTGGGACGTTCTTGAACGACTGGCTCAATTCCAGTTGTGGGGACTTCATTGAAACCAACTTTTGACGTGATTGCATTCGGCGCGCATCCCGACGACCTCGAAGCCGTCATGGGCGGCACGGCGGCCAAATTGGTGCGGAATGGCCTCTCAGTGCTCTTTGTGGACCTTTGCGAGGGTGAACCGGCGCGGCACGCCGCACGAGGAGAACGCCACAAGCAGGCAGTCAAGGCAGCTGAAATTCTCGGAGTCGAGCGTACAACGCTAACGCTGCAGGATCGATTGATCAGCGATACAGTCGCAGCCAGAGTGCAAATTGCCCGGCTAATACGAGAGCATCGACCCCAAATGGTGTTCACGACCGTTGGCGCAGGAGTTCATCCAGATCATAAGGCCGTAACGGAAATCGTCACGAATGGAGTGTTCTACGCCCGATTGCCGAAATGGGACGAAATCGTCGGTGGAGAGTGCCTAAAGGACACCGAACCACATGAGATTCAGCGGTTCTTTTTCGGACATTGCCGGATGGAGCCAGCCTGGGATCGGTTCGATTTTGCTGTCGATGTTAGCGACGTGTATGACTTGAAGGTCTCGGCCCTTCGCGTCTACGAGTCCGTGTTCAGCGGCGATCAAGCGGCCTTACTCGACAAATACAACGCCGAGGATCGTTATGTCGGCAGCCTAGTTGGCGTGCAGTACGCAGAGGCATTTCGCTCGCGTAGCCCTTTGTTGGTGGCTGGTCCGGAAGTCTTTTTGAAGGCACGGTTCGGATGATTTATTCTTGGGAGCCGTTCTCAGTCTCTTCAGTGCAATCGGTGGGGCGCTTGACCATCGCGTGCTGGCCATACCTCCTGGTGATCCACAGATCGTGATGCCATAATGCCACCGCTGGCCTGCGTTCCACGGTGAGTCGGATGGAGACATGACGCCTATACTTTCAGTGCGGGATCTCACGATTAAGTTTGGGAGTCGGACGGTCATTCAAAATCTGAGCTTCGAGGTCGATCCCGGTGATAACTTGGCGATCATTGGACCAAACGGTGCCGGCAAAACTGTCCTTCTTCGAACGCTACTGAATTTGTTGCCCTACGAAGGCGTCATTCAATGGTCTCCCGATGCTAAATTAGGCTACGTTCCCCAGAAAATCGCTGCCGATCGGCACCTGCCTCTACACGTAAATGACCTTCTGGCCGCAAAAGCACGGCTACTGAAACTCCCCGCCCAGGACGTTCGGTCGATCTCAGACAGGGTAGGCCTTACTCCAGAACTACTCGAAACCAGCATCGGCACACTCTCCGGAGGAGAGTTCCAAAAGGCTCTGATCGCATTCGCTTTGTTGGGAGATCCAAACGTATTGCTGTTCGACGAACCGACGGCCAGTCTCGACGAACTCGCGGAGGAGCATATCTACGAATTGCTGCGAGACTTACAGCGCGAGCGCCATTTAACGATTCTTCTGGTTTCGCATGATCTCAGTGTCGTGTACCAGTCCGCGACCAAAGTGCTCTGCCTCAGCAAGGGAAAGCCCTGTTTTGGTCCCCCCAGGGAAATCTTGACACCGGAAACTCTCGAAGCTGTTTATTCCGCGCCAGTGAAGTTCTATCAGCATCATCACGATCGTTAGAAGATCAGCCGATGGCTCATTCAGGCGAAACCTACGCGGTCGTGCTGGCTCTGCTCTTCGCTGTTGCCGCGGGCCTGGTCGGTAGCTTTGCGCTTATGAAACGGATGCTTTTGGCCGGCGATGTGATCTCGCATGTGGCGCTTCCCGGACTGGGCCTGGCCTTTCTTTTGGGTTTCAATCCGATGATTGGCGGAGCAGCGACCTTGCTTCTGGGCACGGTGTTGATCTGGCAACTTCAAAAGAAAACGGGCCTCGCAACCGAAGCGATGATTGGTGTGGTATTCGCCGGGTCAGTCGCCATCGGCGCCGTTTTGACTCCAAAAGAAGACCTTGTCGAGGCGCTGTTCGGGCGGTTCCAGAATCTCTCGCTCCCGGCATTCTTGCTTGGAGTAGGCGCGGTCCTCGTTATTATTCTGGTTGTTTTCCGATTTAAGGATGAGCTGATTTTGGGCTTGTTCGCACCCGAATTGGCCTCCGCAACTGGCGTGAAGCTGGAAAGACTGAACCTCTATTTCCTTCTGGTGTTCAGTCTGTCAGTTCTTGTCGGACTGCGTTTCCTGGGCGCGCTCCTTGCCGGAGCGTTAATAATTATCCCTGCGACCACGGGCCGGAGGCTTACAAGTGATCTATCGCACTTTCTGGTCGTTTCTTGCCTTGCCAGCGTGGCGGCCGTCGGATCGGGTTTTGCCGTTACTCACTACCTGCTGCCCCAAATCAGTCCGGGACCAACTATTGTCATCATTTCGGCAGCTCTGTTTGTGCTGAGCCTATTTAAGAAACCGGCATAGATTGGGCGAAGTACAGAACCTCTCCTTGTTAGGCTCCCCGTAGTATTTTGAGAATTCAGGCAAGATTTTAGTTTCGCTTTATATTCGCCTTTAGGTATAATCCCCTGCCATGCAGACCACCGTGATCAAGAAGCTTATTTGGCTCACATTCTACTCCCTGCCCCTGCTCGCGTTCGCCGCGAATTTTACGGAACCCCGCGCCAAAATTGCATCTCCCCAAAGCACGCAGAGTTTTTCCCTGCCTGTGAAGGTGACCATTTATAAGAGCCATCGGGCGCAATTCGCGAGCCTGTCCCGCCTTCCGGCCAATCCTCTAAAATTGCAGAGTGACAGACCTACGGCCCAAGAGGTGAAGGCCTATGTCCAGACTCAGGCCATGGAATATGGGGTTAATCCGAAACTTGCCCTCTGGATCGTTAAGCACGAATCACAGTTTGATCCACACGCGAAGGGGGACGGAGAGGCGAGCCGGGGACTCTGGCAAATTTCAAGGATTTATCATCCTGAGGTATCGGACGCGGTGGCTTTCAATGTCGCTTCGAGCACGGAATGGAGCCTGGAGCGAATTCGATCGGGGAAGGTAAACGAATGGTCTACGTACCGATTTTGCAGAACCCTATACGAAGATTGCCCATTCTAGGCGCGACGGGCTAGCGGGAGATGGTGTTTGCCAATGTAGTGGGTTTGCCATGGAATCTAGCTGCCAGTTTGGAAAAAAGCGTCCGGCCTAATCCGGCCCCAATGCTGCGAGTATTTAAGGCAATAACCTTTCAAACACAACAAACTAAGGTACTACTGCTCCAGGAGGCCATTTTCAGCACTATCACCAAGTGGGATTGCCATATTGAAACTTCACTTCTATGCCGCAGGAGCTTCACAGTGAAACGTAATTGGATTTCGCGCCTCGGCGACATTAACAAAGAGCTGCTCCTGATCTTCTCGATCATTGGCGCCGCAGGAATAGTCAATTTCTTCATAGCAGGCCAGCGGCTGGTTCTGACCTTCTACAATCTCCCGACACTCCTGGCTGCGTACTATTTTGGCCGTCGCCGCGCTGTGGAGGCGGCATTGGCCTCCATCCTCTTTGTCGTATGGATGAACCTGATGAACCCGACGGCCCTGGGTGGAAGTTTTGAGTGGAAGACCCAAGGACTTTTAGCCTGGTCTGACCTGGGCGTCTGGGCGGGTTTCCTGTTGATTTCAGCTTATGCGACCGGGAGCCTCTACGAGATTGGCGAGCGAAGGCTAAACGAACTGCGGGAGACCTACTACGGCGTGCTACAAATCCTGAATCAATTCATCGGGAATGACAAGTTCACGCAGAACCACTCTTACCGGGTGTCCGTCTACGCAACGACCATTGCCGCCGAGATGCGCCTGCCGGAACAGCAAATCGAGGATGTGCGCGCGGCAGCCTTGTTACACGATATTGGGAAACTCGAAATCAGCCGCGACATCCTCTACAAAGCTGCTCGGCTCGACGAGAACGAGACGGAAGAAATGAAGTCGCACGTCGAAAAAGGCATCAAGATCCTCAACCCTGTTGGCGGCTCGCTTCGCCGCATCTTGCCCATCATCCTCGCACATCACGATAAGTTTGACGGCTCGGGCTACCATCCATCAAAGGGTGAAGATATTCCGATTGAAGCCCGGATTATCGCCGTCGCGGATGCATATGACGCAATGATCAGCGATCGTCCCTACCGCAAAGGGATGGCGCCTATCGAGGGACGCGAAGCCATCCTAAAGAGTGTGGGATCCGATTTCGATCCTACCGTCGTCAAGGCGTTTGATGCGGCCTTTCGCAAACAAAAAATGGAAGTCCCCGAAGTAATGGTGTGAGCCCGATGTCAGGGTCCGAGACTGGCCCGCCCGAGTTTTTGGACCAGGGCGAACGGGCGAGTTCACATCACGGAGCGGTTTGATCGTCTTGAGCGGAGACGCGTTTCCGCTTCTCCTTGCGCTTATTCCCGCGGTTGGACGCGGACCAGGTAACCGTTATAGTCGACGTACCACACACTTACTGGATGCTTCGAGCTGTCGATGTACGTTCTACGATCGTAGGTAAACGGCTCGGGCATTTCGTAGACATGCCACTCCCCAGTGTGCTGGTTGTAGCGGACCATCTGCCGGCCGTGCAGCACGCCGGCCCAGACTTCGCCGTTCGCGTCGGGCTGCGCTTCGTAGAAGTCCGTGTACGGGCTTGGAGCAATCGGCGGAATGTGCTCTTCGACAAGGCCCGTTTTGGCATTCAGCTCGATCAGGGCGCCATCGCCGCCGCCGAACCAAGGATTGTCGTAGGGATCGAACCCGCCGCGCTTGGCCGTCATCATGTGCACGCCCGAGTTCTGGTTAATCCACTGTCCCGTACTCAGGTCCATCCGCTCGATGGTGTTTCCCCAAGCCGGCAGCCCGCCCCCTCCGTAGTACTTCCCGTCGGCGGAGATCAGATTGTCGTAGCTGAAGCCCACCTGCAGCGGGAAGCGCTGAATCACTTTGCCCGTTTCCGGATCGATTTTCCGGACGTTGTTGTCACGGCTGTCCCAGACGTAGCCATCCGGAGTCAGAGAGAAATTGCCGAAGCCGGGCGCATTGAGAGGCACCGCGTCCTCAATGTGCACCTGCGTCACTTTTCCAGTGGCGGGATCGAGCCGATTGAGATTGTGGCTCCAGTTTTCCGAAAACCACGGGATATCGTTCTTGTCGATCCGCACCGCGTGCGTTCCGGGCATGCCCTTCGGCGTGAGTGGAATCGTGTACTCGGTCACGATGCCGGTCTTCGGATCGAGCTTTCCGACAAGGTCGGTCTTGTGGCTCGTCCACCAGATGTTTCCTTTCGAATCCCCCTGTGCGTCGTGCAGCGCGAGCAGCGATTGCGGCAATTCGTACTCGGTGACAACGACGTGCGTGTCGCCGCCACGCGGCCGCGGAAACACGCGCAGCGGTTCGTCTTGCGCTTCGGGTCCGCGCACACGTGTCAGGAACTTCACCAGCGTCTGGACTTCCTCAGGCGAGGTGCCGTCGCGGCGGGTGACCGAATTCTTTCCACCGCCGGTCGTCGTCGTTCCCTTGATGCGAATCACGAGGGATGTGCCCGAATATTGGGTCATCCGGTCGACGATCAGCCCCCAACTTCGCTCGTCATACCGGTTACGGAAAATTTGGTTCCAGGAGTGGCAGGCGGAGCAATTCTTTTGCAGCGTCGCTTTCTCCTGCGCCGTGCCCGGCATATTCCACAGCAATTCCGCGCCGCTGAGCTGGCGCTCAATCTCCGGCGTGGCCGGCAACGCATCCGAATCGGAAACTCTCTCCAAAACGATGTCGTCCAGCTTGGAAGCTCCATCAATATGGATGGAGTTTATGACGTAAGGCTTAAACAACAGCGGAGTCGGGATCCGCAAGGTGTAGTCCCCAGTTTGCATCTTGGGAAATTCGTAGCGCCCCTGGGCATCGGTATACACCGTCGTCCGAATACCATTCGGCGCGATGAGCTGCACTCCAACGCCTTCCGGCGAATCTCCGCTCGTAATCTTGACGACTCCCGTGGCCCCGCCCGACAAGCCGCTTTGGACCGGCCACTTTTGTGTCGCGGCGCGATACCATGGATTCGCTCCCGGATTTTCCCCCTCGACGCAGCACTTCCCTTCCTTGATGTACGTGATGAGATCGGCGATATCGGCATCCTTTAAAGTCGTGCCGAACGACGGCATTCCGGGCCCGCCCTCTTTGATTTTTGTGGCGACGTTTTCATCCGTCACGGGATCGCCGGACATCAATTGCGAATGCTTATAAAGCTCCTTCAGATAAGGGCCGGTTTTCGCGTATTGGTTGTGGCACATCCAACATTTGTAGAAATAAATGTTTTCCCCGCGCCCCGCGCCGCTGTCGGCAATCACCTTATAGGTGTCCAGCCTCGCCGAACGCTGGAAATCGTCTGTATGCATAACCTTGCTGGATGCCGCCTGAGGCTGCGGAGGCGCCGCCTGGGACCGGCTCACATTTCCCACCACGAGAAGGGCTAACCCGATCGTGACTGTAGCCAGAATGGTGACGCGAGTACTGATACGGCTTTGATTTCTCATGGTGTCCCCTATTGTCGGCAATCGCTGGTCCGGGCGGACTGCTCCGCCATCGCAAAATGCAAGGATTAGCTATAGTTCATAAATCAAAAACTGTCAAAATATTTTCGTTTGCACAGTTGATAGCGTGAAGAGCGCCTGTGACAACGTTGCGCTGGGCGCTGTAGCGCTCGTCCGCAAGCGTGCCTACACGGAAGGGTAAATGACATCGCTCGTGGGCGAGTCTGATTTCAAATCTTGCGAAATCATCAAGAGCCCCGTTGGCATGGAGGTCAGCCTCATTCGTCAGCAACCCCTCGCGGAACAGGCAGCCTGAACTGCGCGCGATGTCGGCCGGGAATGCTAATCTCCCGATTGGCGTGATGCGCGCCGCCAATCGGGAGATTGACGCTCCCGGGTTTCAGCTAATGACATGCATTTTCAGATGGTTGGAGAATCCCCCCCCCACAATCTGCCTTTGAAACCAGCCAACAGCTCTACTACACTCTAGCGGCCGTGTGCCAGCGTCGTAAGGTTCCCTTCCTTAAGGTTTGGAGGAATAGGCTGCGACCCGCAAAAGACGGGTTTTTCCAGCCCTGCGTTCGCTTCGTGCGACTGCTCGACGTGGGGACGAGAGGAATCCAGATGCAGCGCTGCGTAGCGGCGGCATGAAACGCGGTCAAAACGCCGAAAAGATTGAAGAATATTTATTCAGGTAATTTTCATGTGGAATTGTTATGCTGCACGCGTCTACTGAACATGCGATTGCTCGTTACGGTTTGATACTGCTTTTTCGAAGCAGTTGCTAGACATTCGCTCAGGCGTGGCCTCTAGCCAGCGGCGGCCGGGAGCGGGAGGAGATGGACTCCATGGGTCATTCATTCGGTCTTGTAAATATTGAGTTGTCTAGCGGGCGGCTTGATGCCCGCCAAAGGGGCTCGCTCAAATCGATCAGGCGTTTTTCCGTTATAGCACTGGGCTTGGCCGTTTCGGTGATCCTCCCAATCTCAAAGGCCGCAGCGCAAGCCGAGTCTCCCGCGGCCAATGGAGAAACCGACGTCAAGCTCCTGCAACCAGCAGGACCGGGCCAGGCAGCGCCGCCTACGACCGTGACCCTGCAGGACGCGCTGGAGAGAGCGCGAAAACTCGATCCGACTCTTCTGGGCGCGGTCTGGGATGCGAGGAGCGCGCGGGAAGACCGGATCCAGGCCAGAAACACCATGTTGCCGACAATTTCGGCAACTTCGCAATATCTCGGGACGCAAGGAAATGGAATCACCCCCAATGGAAGATTTGTCACAAACGATGGCATACACGTTTATCGTGATTGGGGAGTCTTACACCAGGACTTCTCGCCAGCCACCCTCATGGGGACGGGATACACCCGCGCCAAAGCGGCCGAGGCCATGGCCAACGCCAAGACCGAAATTGCGCGCCGCGGTCTGGCTGTGACTGTCACCAAAACCTATTACAGCGTGGTTGTCGCCCAGCGTAAGTACGCAACCGCTCAGGCTGGGTTGGACCAAGCCAAACATTTTATGGACATTACTCAGGATCTGGAACATCAGGGGCAGGCCCCCCACAGTGATGCCCTGAAGGCTGAAATCCAATATCGGATCCAGAAGCAGGCTTTCGACGAGGCCAAGTTTGCCATGGAAGACGCCCGCCTGGGTCTTGCCGTAATGCTGTTCCCCGACTTTAATGAAAATTTCAGCGTCGTGGATGATCTCGACTCCGCCCCTGCTTTGCCGCCGTTTCCGGAAATTCAAGAGATGGCCGAAAAGCAAAATCCCGATATCCGCGTTGCCCTGGAGGCGGCTCATGAGGCGGATTTAGACGTTAAGTTGGCGAGGAATGCGTTCCTTCCCACGCTAACTTTGGAAACGGACTATGGTATTGAAGCCAATCAATTTGCGTTGAGTGGCAGACAAGCAGCGTGTCCAACTGGCGACCCATGCGACTTGGCAGGCCCGCTGCCGAATAACGGATATTTCATTACCGCAGTCCTGAATTTGCCTTTGTGGGATTGGGGAACATTGCGCAGCAAGCTGCATCAGGCGGAATACAAGCAGCAGGCAGCCAAGGCAGCATTGAGCCTAACCAAGCGAGCGAACTTGAGCGAACTGTATGCCACTTATGATGAGGCAATTATTGCCAAGTCGGCCCTGGATGAAACGCGCCACACGGCGGAACTAGCGGCGGAAAGCCTGCGTCTCACTGACTTGCGCTATCAGGGGGGAGCTGCCCTCGCAACCGAAGTGGTCGATGCGGAAACGGCGCTGGTGACTGCGCGGAATGCGTATGCCGACGCGCAAGTTCGCTATCGTACGCTCTTGGCGAATCTCCAGACATTTACGGGAAGTTTCTGAAGGATGGAAAACTCAAAAGCAATTAAAGGAATGGGAGCAAATCAATGTATTTCCCCTCGATGAACGACAGGGCCCAAGCTCAACGTGGAACCAGCCAGAAGCGGTTGCGGGCTCTACTTGAAGCCCGCCCGAAAATAGAAACGGGCAGAACGGTCCGCTCGTTAGTGGTCCTTATGGCCGCAGGCATTCTGTTCTCAGGCTGCGGCACAAAGGAAGCGGCCGAAGCAACGCCAACCGTGACGGTGCAGGTGGACGCCGCGGAAAAAGAGCCGATCCAGCGCAAGGTGGTTACGGACGCGGTCCTATACCCTCGCGATCAGGCGGCGATCGTGCCCAAGGTCGTCTCGTCGGTCAAAAAATGGTATGTGGACAAAGGCAGCCACGTGAAGGCCGGGCAGTTGCTGGGGGAGCTTGAGAACCAGGACTTGACCGGGGCCCAAATGAAGAGCCAGGGCGGCTACGCACAAGCCGAGGTCACTTATCAAATGACGGTGCAGAAGAGTGCGCAAGATCTGAAGTTCGCCAAGCTATCTTTGGATTCGGCCCAGAAGTTTTATGACGGCCGAGCGGCGCTATATAAGGAAGGCGCGGTCTCGGCGAAGGATCTAGACGACGCCACGGTCGCTTTGTCTCAAGCTAAAAATACGTACGACCTCGCGCAAAAACAATATGACCTCAAGGTCGCAGAGGGCGCGATGAACGCGGCGAAGGGCGACACGGAAAACGCCAATGCGCAGTTGAGTTACACCAAGATTACAAGCCCGATCGACGGCGTTGTTACCGACCGTCCCTACTATACTGGTGAAACCCCGGCCACTGGCACTCCCGTCGTCACTGTCATGGACCTGTCCCAAATCGTCGCCCGCGCGCACGTTGCCCAGCGTGAAGCGGCGAGTCTGAAAGTGGGAAACCCTGCGACAATTACGATTCCAGGGCAATCCACGGTGGTAAAAGGCAAAGTAACACTGGTGAGTCCCGCGGTGGACCCGAATAGCACGACCGTGGAAGTGTGGGTGCAAGCCACCAATCCAAAAGAGAGCCTGAGGCCCGGAACCAGCGTGCGCGTTGCCATGGTTGCCGAGACAGTGGCCCAGGCCGTTGTGATCCCCGAAGCGGCCCTGCTGACGTCGCCGGATGGGGTCAACACAGTAATCGTTCTGGATAGCGACAACGCGCCCAGCAAGAAGCATGTGAAGGTCGGCATCCGGGATAGCGAGGCCCGGACCGTGCAAGTCACCGACGGGCTGCAAGGCGGGGAGCGCGTGGTCACTGTGGGAGCGTTCGAACTTGCCAACGAGGACGACCCGGTTCTGGCGAAAACCAAGATTCAGGTGCAGGCGCCAAAGATGCCTGACGAAGACGAGGACGAGTAATGGTCACGGCCGAATACGTCAGGATTAGCAATATGCTTGATGAACTGGCCGGAGTCCGCGCGGCCTTTGTTCTTCGTATTTCATTCACCACTTTGCGACAGGTAGAATGCCATGCCAGATAAAAAATCCAGCCATTCCGCATCATCTGCTTCTCCGGAGTCGCGCTACTGGTTTGCCCGGCACTCCAAGTCGATCATCTTTTTGATCTTGACGCTTGCGGTGGTCGGAGTTTATGAGGCGCTCTCGCTCCCCATCGCTGTTTTCCCGGCTACCAATTTTCCGCGCATTATCGTTGGCGTGGATAACGGCGTGATGCCGATCGAGCAAATGGAAGTCACGATCACGCGTCCGCTGGAAAACGCAGTGAACAGCGTGCCGGGGCTCGAAGATGTTCGCTCGACGACCAGCCGGGGGTCGGCCGAAATCGATTTGTCATTCAACTGGGGCGTGGATATGATCACGACGCTCCAACTGGTGAATTCCGAAATCGCCCGCGTTCAGAGCACGCTGCCGTCCACGGCGGCGATTGAAACGCATCGGCTCGATTTCGCGAGCTTCCCAATTCTTGGCTATAGCCTCACGTCCGACAAAGTCCCGCAAACACAGCTTTGGGAAATCGCGACGTATGACATGAAGCCGCGCTTGAATCGGCTCAACGGAGTTGCGACCGTCCTGGTTCAAGGGGGACAGCAGCCGGAATTTCAAGTCACACCCGATACATCCAAAATGCTGCGCGCGCACGTGACGGTGCAGGACATCCTGGATGCCGCCAATCACACCAATATCGTGGATTCGCCCGGGCTTCTGAGCCGCAATCACCAGTTGTTTCTTGGCCTCGTCGATTCGCAGGTTCACAACGCGGAAGACATCGGCAACATGGTCATCAAGAATGTGGGTGACGCCCCTGTTCGAGTACATGATGTGGGCGCGGTGACGGCGTCATCGGCGCCAAATTACACGGTGGTCACGGCGAATGGAAAACCAGCCGTCCTCATCAGCATCAGCCGGCAGCCGGACAGCAACACGGTGGAAGTTGCCAACCTTGTCCACCAGGAAATCGAAACGCTCCGGCCGAAGCTACCCGCGGGCGTAGATTTGAACGTCTTTTACGATCAGTCCAACATCGTGCGCGAGTCGATCGGAAGCGTGCGCGACGCGATTATCATCGGTCTGTTGCTCGCCGGGTTCATCATCTGGCTGTTCTTGCGCGACATTGGCACGGCCCTGATGACGGGCCTCGTAATTCCCGTGGCCATTTTCGTCACGTTCATTGCCATGAAGATTCTGGGGCAAAGCTTTAACATGATGACCCTCGGCGGTCTCGCGGCGGCAGGCGGACTCGTCATCGACGACGCGATCGTGGTCGTCGAGAACATCGTGCTGCACCGCGATGGCGGAGAAGGCCGGCTCGAAGCCGTCAGCAGCGCCCTCCGCGAACTGACTGTTCCCTTGATCGGCTCTACGCTGACCCCGATCGTCGTGTTCCTGCCCTTGATCTCGATTACGGGCGTGACCGGAACGTTCTTTCGCGCACTGGCCATCGCTATGAGCGTCTCGCTCCTGACTTCCCTGGCCCTCGCGCTCACCTGGTCAACAAACCTGGGAGTTTACCTGATCCGTCGCGGGCACGGAGAGGAACCCGCCGCCGAAGCCGCGGAGCATGCACCGCCAGAAGATTCCGAAAATGCGGAATTCGAGCGCATGAGACGCATGATGGCCGCGGAGGAAGAATCGCTCAAGGGTGGATTGTTCGAGAAAATCATCGTGTTTTATGAGCGCTGGATGCGACGCGCGCTCGAACATCCGATTTGGCTCGGCGCGTTTTGCGTGATCCTGATCGCGGTTTCCTATCTGTGTTACAGCCAGCTCGGAACCGACCTGCTTCCCCACATGGACGAGGGCGGCTTCATTCTTGACTACGTCATGCCGCCCGGCAGCTCGCTTCAGGAAACCAATCGCGTCCTCACGCATGTGGAAAATATCATCAAGTCAGTCCCCGAGGTCGAAAACACCTCACGGCGCACCGGATTGCAGCTCGGACTTGCCGCTGTCACCGAGCCCAATACGGGCGACATCGCGGTCAAGCTGAAGGACAAGCGCAGCCGGGGGATCGATGACATCATCAGCGACGTCCGCAACAAGGTGACAACCGAGGAGCCGTCTCTCGACGTCGAATTCACCCAGGTGCTTCAGGACATGATTTCGGACCTTACCGGCGCTCCCCAACCTGTGGTGGTGCAACTGTTTTCCCCTGACGTGGATCAACTGACGACTTGGGCGCCTCGCGTGGCCGATGCGCTGGGCCGCATCCAGATCAATTACAAGAAACCGATCGTGGATGTCGAAGACGGAATTGACAACACCACGAGCGGTCCCGCTGTGGTCTTTACCGTGAATCCGGCGGCAGCGGCCAAGGCCGGCTTCACGACCGACCAGCTCACCACAGTTGCCGCCGCGATTGTGGACGGCGAACCCGCCACCGCGCCCATGATTATCGATGACAAGCCCTACACTCTGCGCGTTCGTTACCCGGCGGCGAGCCGCTCTTCGCTCGAAGCGATGAATAATACGGTGATCGTCAATTCGAACGGCGGATCGGCCACTCTTGGCTCCATCTCCACCTTCACCGAAGTGCCGGGCCAGACGGAAATTCTCCGTGACAATCTGCAGCAGGAAAAGGAAGTCACGGGGCGGCTGGAGGGCATCGACTTGGGGAGGGGCGTCGCCGCCGTCCAGAAGGCGGTAAACGATTTGCATTTGCCCCCATCGATCCGCGTAGCCTACGGCGGCACCTATAAGGAACAGCAGAAATCGTTCCACGATCTGGTTGTGGTGCTCCTGCTCGCGCTGGTGCTGATTTTCCTGGTGCTTCTGTTCGAGTTCCGGTCATTTTCGGCGCCGCTCGCGATCCTTTCCTCGGCCGTTCTTTCGACTTCGGGCGTATTTTTTGCCTTGTATATTACGCGGACCGATTTCAATGTCGCGTCCTTCATGGGGTTGATCATGGTGCTCGGCATCGTGGCCAAGAACGGTATCCTGTTGCTCGACGCCAATCAGAAATTCCGAGGGGTCGGATTCGCAGCGGAAGAGGCCATGATTCAGGCGGGACGCCGGAGACTTCGCCCCATCGTCATGACGGCTATGGCGGCAGTGGCGGGTATGCTACCGTTGTCCCTCGCGCTAGGGGCGGGTTCGCAGATGCTCCAACCTCTGGCGATCGCGGTCATCGGGGGAATCCTGATCTCGATGGTATTGTCACTGATCATCACGCCGGCGATTCAGTACTATCTGACCAGTGACAAAAAAGCGGCGGTGAGCGCCAGCGCGCCGGTCGCAGTGCGCTAAGACTGGACGGCTGCAGCGAAACTTATTGCGGCAGCGAAACGTATTATTGATTCAGAACCAGGGATGTGGCTTTCTGCTCAAACGAAACCATAAGGAGATGCTTCGCATGTTACGACAAAAGTTGGCAGGTTGGTTGCGCCGGACGAGCCCTCTGCTGTGTATGGCTTTGATTGCCGGCGCGGTTGTGTATGCTGCTCCGCAGGCAGGGGGGTATCACGTCATCAAGAGGATGCCGGTCGGAGGAGAGGGCGGATGGGATTACATGACTGTAGACTCGGACACGCATCGGCTCTATATCGCCCGCGGATCGCATTTTATGGTCGTGGACGATACTACGGGGAAGGTGCTCGGCGACATTGAGATTGCCAATTCAAAGAACTCGCATGGCCTGGCGCTCGCGCTGGATCTCGGCAAGGGCTTCACGAGCAACGGAGACGCAAACACGGTTTCTGTTGTCGACTTGAAAACGCTGAAGGCCACTTCGGTCATCGACATCCCCGGAAAAGATCCGGACTCGATCCGTTACGATCCCGCGACCAAACGCGTCTTCACATTTAACGGCAAGAGCATGGACTCAACGGTCATTGACGCAACGAGCGGGAAAGTCATCGGCACGGTCAAGCTCGGCGGCAAGCCGGAAGAGGCCATCCTCGATGGCAACGGGAACATGTTCGTCAACCTCGAGGACAAGAGTTCCATCACGGAATTCGACACCAAATCCTACGCGATCAAGGGCACATGGCCGCTCGCACCGTGCGAGGGGCCTTCCGCCATGGCATACGATAGCGGGCACCGGCGGATTTTCGTGGCCTGCGACAAGGTCATGGTCGTGGTGAATGCGGATAATGGCAAGGTAGTTGCTGCCCCGCCGATTGGCGGCGATCCTGATGGCAACGGCTACGATCCGGGCACGGGGCTTGCGTTCGCGGCTTGCCGCGAAGGTCTGGTTTCCGTCATTCACCAGGACTCGCCAGATAAATATACAGTCGTCGGGAATATCAACACCCAATTTGGCACCCGCACGATGGCGGTGGACACCAAAACGCACCGCGTCTACACCGAAACCGCGGATTTCAAACCCGCCGCGGCGCCAACGCCGGACAATCCGCGGCCGCGTCCAACACCGATCGCAGGGTCGTTCGTCATCCTGGAAATCGGACAGTAGCTAACCTGAAAAAGAACGCGCCCTCGGCTCTCTGGAGCCCAGGGCGCGTTTTCATTTTGGAGTGGCTCGATGCAGCGCGGGCGCAGGGCCGGCTTACTTCTTCCCCTTCGTGACCAGCTTTTGCACGCGCCAGTTGTTCATGTCGGCGATGTAAATCAGGTCTTCCGACGGACAGGCGATGCCGTGCGCCCAGTTGAGTTCGCCCAGTTCGTGGCCGGACTCGCCCCACGTGCCGAGAATCTTGCCTTCCGGCAACTGAATCTTGTATAGCCGGCCGGGTTCGGCGTCCGTCGTGAAAAGATATTGCGGTGTGGTGTTGGTGATGCAGATGGTCCACGGCGCTGTTTCATCCGGCCGGTCCACGGGCAGGTTGCCCAAAACAGGATGCCGCGTCTTGTCATAGGGGACATTCAAGAAAATGAACTTCTTGAAGTTTCCATCCAGATCAAACACCTGAATGCGGCGATTGCCGCGATCGGCTACATACAAGTTGCTGTCGCGATCGATGCCGATGTTGTGCGGATTTCGGAAATGACCCGGATTTTCGTTGGCGTGGACTCCGCCCGTTCCAGGCTCTCCCCATTGCTTGATCCAGTTCCCATGCTTGTCGAACTTGGCGATACGCGAATTGAAATAGCCGTCGCCCACGTAAATATTGTCGTCTTTGTCCCAAGCGACGTCGGTGGACCCGTTAAAATAGCCGTCCACGGGAGTAGGCGGGGGATCGGCATGGCGGTAGCGGGGCTGGTCCGGCCCTTCGTCGCGGCGCCCGAGGTTCATCAAAACGTATCCAGCGGGGTTGAACTTGATGACGGACATCGCCGCCTTATCCACGACCCACAGGTTGTCGTATTTATCGAACCGGACCGAGTGCGCATAGGCCAAGCCATAGACGCCGTGGCCGATCTCGCGAACATACTTGCCATCAGCATCGAATTCGAATATTTGCGTTGTTGCATTCCCATAGACCGGGCCCGCCGTCGCCGTGCCGGGATGGTTCAGGACGATGATGTGGCCTTTGGAGTTCACGGCCACGCTAAGGACTTCTCCTAAGTTTTGATCGACCGAATACTTTAAGGGGTTTGGCACGGATTCGAGCGGAAGAGGCGGTACGCTGGGTCCTTCCTGAGCGAAGATCGGCGCCGCCAGCAGGGCAAGCAAAGCAATCCTCCACAGCCGTTTCATGTAGCCTCCAGACTAGGCGAATGAATTCGTGAGCCCGAACATTTGCGAAAAGCGTGTTTGGTATATACTCTCGATCAGCAACCCAAGTCAAAATCGCATTTTCCGTCAGGAGCAAACGCCAATGAAACTTTCATTGATTCGACGCGCCCTTGCCGTGCCGGCGGCCTTGTTGATTGTGTCGCTCATTGGGGCAGCATCGGCACGCGCCCAGGCGCCTGTCGACGACAGCAAAACCGTAATCAAGACAAACAAGATCACGGACAATTTCTACACCGTGGACGGCCGTGGCGGCACAATCGGCGTGCTTGTGGGCCCTCAAGGGACCTTCATGGTGGACACTCAATTCGCTCCCCTCACCGATCGGATCGTTGCAGCGATCAAGCAAATTTCGCCTAACCCGATTCGCTTCGTGGTCGACACGCACGTGCATCCCGATCATACAGGCGGCAACGCGAACCTCGGCAAGATGGGCGCGACGATTTTCGCGCGAGACGAATTGCGGGATCGGCTGATGCATCCCGCCCCCGGCGCGAATGGACAGCCGGGCACGCCCGCTCCGGAGGTTGCGCTTCCTGTCATCACTTATGAGAACAAAATTACGTTTCACTTGAATGGAGAAACGGTGGACCTCATCCCCATCCGGAAGGCGCACACCGACGGCGACACGATGGTGTACTTTCACAATGCGGACATCCTCATGACGGGTGATTTTTTCCGCTCGATCGGATATCCGAACATCGATCGTGTAAACGGCGGGAGCCTCAATGGGATGCTCGCCGGCCTCGCCCAGGTCGTCGCCCTTGCGGGACCGAATACGAAAATTATCCCGGGCCATGGACCGATTGTCGACAGAAATGCAGTCGCCGCGCAGAGGGATATGATCCTTGGCGTGCGGGACGAAGTTGCGAAGCTTGTGCAAGAGGGGAAGACGGCGGACGAGGTGCTTGCCGCACATCCCACTGCCGCTTACGATGCAAAGGTTACGCAGGTTCCGGGCAGCACGGACCGGTTCATCGGGCAGTTGTACGCCGAACTAAAACAATCCATGTAACGTGGCGCAGGCCTTTAGCCTGCGGGGTTTGATTTACTGCTAAACCGTAACGGCACACAGGGTAAACTGCGAGCGACAAAAGTATCTAGCGTTGTCATTCCGAACCCGCTCCTGCGGGTGAGGAATCTCTCTTTGGTTTAAACCCAGAAAAAGAGAGATTCCTCGGCGCGCAGCGCGCCTCGGAATGACAACGCTTTGATTTTTTCCGCAAACTCTATCTAAAGGTGGGCTACAAGACCGCTGAACGCCATGCCAACCTTCGTACTTGAATCTTTACAATCGTTGAAGGATTACGTGGGCCGCGAAATCGCCACAACCGGCTGGCTGCGCGTGCCGCAGGAACGCATCTGGCAGTTCGCCGAAGCGACGGGAGACCGCCAATGGATTCACGTCGATCCTGAACGCGCGCAGCGCGAATCGCCGTATGGCGCTGCGATCGCGCACGGCTTTCTGACGCTGTCCTTGATGAGCCATTTCATGAGGGAGGCGATTCAATTACCGAGCGACGTGCGGCAAACGATCAATTATGGGCTCAATCGTGTTCGTTTTCCGGCGCCCGTTCGCGCGGGTGAGAAGATTCGCGCACGTGTTCGTTTGCAGTCGTGCAGAGAGTTGCCCGGCAGCGTCGAGGCGGTCTTTGGCATCACGATCGAAACGGAGGGCGCCGAAAAGCCGTGCTGCGTCGCCGAATGGATCTTGCGTTACTTTTCGTAGCAGGTCCTGGCAAACGCATCACGGATGTCCGGTTCAGTTTCTCTTCCGAGAAATCTTCGAGCCAAGGATCACCCAAGCCAGATCCAGAACGTAAAGCGCGATCACGACATTACCCAGCCGTAATGACGCCGTATTCCGCGGCATGAATTGAATAGCTCCCCAAAGCAAGAAAGTCGCCGCGAGAAGCGCGTTTTTTAGCAATTCTGCCAATCGTGGGCGGATGACCGGTTGCATGATCAGGAACGCCGTGCCCACCAGCAGCAAGGGCGCAGCTGAAATCGCTGCCGCCGGCAGCCTGGGAAGAGTTCCTAGTCTCGCATCGGCGAGGAGCAAAGCAGTGCCAGTGGCCAGCGCCAAAATCGCCAGACCATAACTGATCCACCGTAAGGCATTATTCAACATTGATTAAGACGCTCCCCTCGCTCCGATGTAATTCCCAATTCACTCTTCCGACTCTGTGTCCACGCACCAGTTTACCGGGAATCAGGACGAAGGTGCGCCATCCCAAGAATATGGAGCACCGTGCATAAATAAGTCGTGAGGAAAAGGAAATAAAATGCGCGGGCAGCATCACTCTAGGGCCGGTTCTCTCACAAGCATATAAATATCGATTTTCCTGAGACTGATAACTCTTAAGAGAAATCGTTGTTGGGTGGGGAACGCACGAGTTGGACAGGCTTCGGCCTGTCTGGTTTCCGCATGCAGTCCCATCACGAGACGACAGCCCGAAACATATCCTACTACGGCAAAATATCGGGTCGACGATCTCTCACGATTGAAACGATTCTGGTATCCTCGTGGGAGTGCCCAGCAAACCGATTTGCTTGTTTTTCGTGTTGATGATCGCGGCCGCCCAGGCATTTTCGGCGCCGGCGCAATCGACGCAGGCTCCGGCAGCGCCGGGCCAGCCTGCTCCACAAACTTCGACGCTGGCGCAGCCAACAGTAGCGCCAACGATTCCCCCGAAAAAAGCGTTGGCCGTTGTCATTCTTGATCCAGCGCACGGCGGCGCAGACCCTGGCGCGCGCGGATCATCCGGCATCGCGGAGAGCGACGTTGTCCTCAGCTACGCCCGGCTGGTGCGCATTTCTCTGGAGGCCCAGGGATTGCGCGTCATCCTCACGCGCCAGGCAAATGACGACCCCTCTTTCGACGACCGTTCGAAACTGGCAAACGCGCAGCGCGGGGGCCTATTCATCACGCTGCACGTTTCGTCCACGGGCCAGCCTGGAACTGTGCGCGTGTATTCCCTGCCGCAACCGACGGTGTCACAAGATTCAGCCTTCGCGCCCCACGCGGGACTTTTGCCCTGGGACCGCGCGCAATTCAATTTTATCGAACAAAGCCGGAGGCTGGCCGAACTGATCCAGATCCAAATGGCGCAGCGCTTTCGCGGCTCATCGGAAACTCCGTTCGAAGCGCCCGTGCGGCAATTGCGAACAGTGGGAGCGCCCGCAGTGGCCATCGAAGTATCGAGCGTCAGCGTGCCGGACCGCGCCCCGCTCGATCAAATGGGCCCTGGCATAGCGGATGGAGTGGCGCGCGCGGTCGCCGCGTTTCGAACGATCTATGAATCGGGAGGCAAGTAGCGCCTTGTCGAAGGGACTCAAAACGACGATCGTGATCCTCACTGTGATGGTGGTGCTGGGCCTGGTCACGCTGCCGGGATTGCGCCGGGCGGTGCAGCGGCTACGCAGCACTCCCAGGACCGAGGAGCAGGCGCGCCGCGAAGTGATGCAGGAACCAATCTCGACGCCAACCGATGTGAAAGTGCAGGCGCACATGTATTGGCTATCGGCGGCTTCCCCGGCTGCGCTGGAGCCCACGGCCATTCAACTTCCGCTTTCCGCCAATCCCATCGAGCGCTCCAAGCAGCTTATCAACGCGCTGATCGCGCGGGCGCCCGCTCCCGAGAAACGCACACTGCCTGCGGAAGCGAGCCTGTTAGCCTTCTACATTCAGCCGGACGGGACGGCCATTGCGGATTTCTCGGACGAAATTGCCTCGGGGATGCCGTCAGGAATTCTCAGCGAGCAGTTGGCGGTGCAATCGATCACGCTGACACTCGGCGCAAACATGACCGGGATTCGGCAATTGAAAATCCTCGTCCACGGGCAGGAAGCGGAGACGCTCGCGGGGCATCTGGATCTCTACGGGCTATTCCCGATTCCCTCGTCACCGTCACCCACTAGTCCTACTCCTGCTGCACCTTCCGCTCCAACTACGGCAGCGCCCTCCTCAAAAGCTCCCGCCGTTTCTGGCGGCGGGCAAACCAAACCAGGAAGCCCTAGCTCCGACATCACCAGCGCCCGGAAAACAAATCACCCATTAATCTCGATTACTTGCAAATTCAGAGTGTGAAGCGGACGTGGGAAGGGCTTTTAGTAGCACGGACTTCAGTCTGTGGCCTTTTGCGCGTGCTGATTTAAACCCCACAGACTGAAGCCTGTGCTACTTCTCCGTCTTTGACAATTTGCGGAAATGAAGGACGGCCTCACGCACCAACGCGTCAGGCAGAAAGAATTGAAATTGGCCAGCCGCTATACGAGCGGGCCGGGACTGTTCTTGTAGCGCTTCACGATGGCATCGGCGCTCATGTAGGCGAGCGCCTGGATGGTGAGCGTCGGATTGAAGCCGCTCATCGATGGAAAGGTCGAGCTGCCAATCAAGAAGAGGTTCGGGATGTCCCAGCGTCTGGCCGTAGCGGTTCACGACCGAAGTTTTCGGATCATTGCCCATGCGCGTGCCGCCCTCATGATGCGCGCCCGGGGCGCCTGGACTCAGGGCCCCGCGCCACACTTGCGTCGCACCCATGGCGCGGCCAATCTCTTCCATCTTCTGGAGCAGGAACTCGACGCGCGCGCGCTCGTTCGGCCGCCGCCAATCGTAGGTCACGCGCGGCGCCGGCATGCCCCACTGATCGCGCACGTCCGGATCGAGATCGATTGTCTGGTCGGCATAGGCGAGGTTCTCGGTCTGCGCGTTGATGGCGGCGTACCGAGTGAAGTACTTCGCGAAGAAATCGCGATACGCCGCGCCCCACTGCGGCGTGCCGGGCGGCGGGTCCATGCTCATGGCGGTGCCAATCGGGCCGGCCTCCAGATCGGCGGGAGAGACCGAGATTTGCGCCCCGCGAATGAAGCCCAAGCCGCTGTGGTCGAAATTGTCGGCGTTGAAATCGTCGATTGTATGCTTCTGCGCGCTCGGCCCCATGTAGATGTTGACGAACCGGTCGTCGTATGCGGCGAACACCTTCGCCATGATGTGAGCCATGACGTGCTTGCCCAGCTGGCCGCTCGAATTGGCCAGGCCGTTCGGGAATTTATCCGTCTTCGAAAGCAGCAGCAGGCGCGTATTGTCGTAGATGAAGGGAGCTAGAATGACGATCTCCGCCTCGATCGTGTTGTCCGAGCCGTCGGGACCGTAGTAAGACACGCCGGTCGCGCGCCCGCTGTTGTCGGTATTCACGTGGTAGCACGTCGCGCCGGTAAGCAACTTGAAGTTGCCGGTCGCATCTGCTTCCGGCAGCTTGGTGACGAGGATGCTCGACTTCGCGCCGACATGGCAGCCGAACGCCTGGCAAAAGCCGCAGTAGGTGCAGCTCGCTCGATCGTGATACGGCTGCGAGACAATTGCGCGCGGGGAAGAAAACGGGTGGTAGCCCAACTTGCGGGCTCCCTCCGCGAACAGGACGCCCGATTGATCCATGAGCAAGGCCGGAAGCGGATACTCACGTTTGCGAGGCGCTTCGAACACGTTGCCGCCGTCAATCTTGCGGCCCTGCAAATTGCCAGCCTTGCCTGACACGCCCAGCTCATATTCGGCTTGATCGTAGAAAGGTTCGAGATCGGCGTACGTCACCGGCCAGTCGGCCAGCGATGAATCTTGCGGGATTGCCGATGCTCCGTAGCGCTCGATTGTCTGCGACCGCGCGCGGAAATCGTCCTCATGCATGCGCCACGAGAGCGTGCCGTAGTGGACGGTGCCTCCGCCCGCCTGATTGCCGTAATTCAGTATGTTCATCGGGTGCGCGCGCACGCCGGTATTGGGCCGCCAAGTGACGGGCTGGCGCCTCCAGTTCGGGCGAAGATCCTGGCGCTGGAAGTAGCGCAATTCATCGTGCGGGTTGAAGTCCGCAGTGGTAAGGCGCGGGCCGCGCTCCAGTCCAATGACTTTCATTCCCGCTTTGCCAAGCTCGGCCGCGAGGATTCCACCGACCGCACCCACACCGACGATGACGACATCCGTTTTTTCGGTTGCCATTGCTTATGCCCTCCCTGCTGGGCCTTTGGCTATTGTTTGCAGGCCGACTATTGGCTCGCGCGTGAACGCTTGTTTGCTCTGCA
Organism: uncultured Acidobacteriota bacterium; assembly: GCA_963833595.1. Classification (GTDB taxonomy): domain Bacteria; phylum Acidobacteriota; class Terriglobia; order Acidiferrales; family UBA7541; genus Palsa-360. Next base: position 83,810 of record CAWHYM010000009.1, read on the forward strand.
GATCCGTCGGCGTGAACACCGCTTGCGCGCCGGGAAAACCAACCAGGCGCCAGCCGGCGAAGTCCTTATTTCCGCCGTAGAGCGGGTCGGCGAACATTCCCTCCATCGTGTGCGTCCGAAGGGTGCTGAAAAACTCCCGGGCAGTGGGATAAGTGAACCCGGTTGCCTTGCCGTTTTCGAGCGATGTGATCACTTCGTCCTGCTGTTCAGGGTTGAGCCGAACGAATGGCTCTTTATAAGTGCTGCGGCAGTACGCCTCAAGCTGAGCGAGGCCGCGCCGGTAGAAATCCTGCAGTTCGGCGTAAGCGCCGGAGAGCGCGAGATCGATGTAATTGAGGACATCCGCGTCGCGCGCTCCAGGTTTGCCGGACGCGCTGGGCATGAGCCGTTCGGTAAACGCGGCGATCGTCGCGGCATCGGCGTGGTTGAAGAACGCGCCATGCTCGCTCCCACTTGGATGCTGCGCTCCAGGAGTTACGGCGCCCCCTTCCATTTGCTCGTGATTCTGGGCGATCGCGTCAGGCACAAGGCCCGCGCCCGCAGCGGCCCCCGCGCCAACCGCCGCGCGCACTAAAAATGCGCGGCGAGATGCATCGTGTTTCGTCATGGTTGTCTCACCCCTTCCGGGTCACAAACCGATGTTCTCTGGATGACTTTCGAGCCGAGTGGAACAATATCAATTTTTTGAGGCAATGTCATCGTCGTTGATGGCTTGGAAGTCAGACCATTTCAAACGAGATCGACCTTGTCGACGACACGAAGTCGTGGCACCGCCAACTCTTGTCTGTGGTTGACAGTCGCGTTGGCGGCGGGCAAACTCGGGGCCATGTCACGAGGAGGAAACTTGCGAAGCGATGGACGCGCGCACGATCAGATTCGCCCGGTCAAAATGACGCCGGACTTTATCACGAGCGCCGAAGGGAGCGTGCTGATTGAGATCGGGAACACGCGGGTGATTTGCACGGCGACCGTGGACGACGGAGTCCCTTCGTTCCTGAAGGGCCAGGGCAAGGGGTGGGTAACCGGCGAGTATGGAATGCTTCCACGCGCAACCGAGCAGCGCACGGCGCGCGAATCGATGCGCGGAAGGCCGTCAGGGCGCACGCTGGAAATTCAACGGCTGATTGGGAGATCCTTGCGCGCGATCATCGACCAGCAAAAGCTAGGAGAAAGAACCGTGTGGCTCGATTGCGACGTGATCCAGGCTGACGGGGGCACGCGCACCGCTTCAATTACCGGCGCGTATATCGCGCTGGCGCTCGCGATGGAGCGTCTCGTCGCGGCGGGCATCCTGAAGACGGTTCCGCTGACTCGATTCCGTCGCGGCAACGAGCGTTGGCGTGGTGGACGGCGTCGCGTTGCTGGACCTTGCGTATGAGGAAGATTCCCGCGCCGAGGTCGACATGAACGTGGTGATGACCGGAAGCGGAAAATTTGTCGAAGTCCAGGCCACGGCCGAAGGGCAGCCGTTTGGCGGCGCCGAGTTGCAAGACCTGCTGGCGCTCGCAGCGGCCGGAATCCGCCGCATGACCGAGTATCAATCCAAGCTCGTCCAAACCGATTTCCGTGCACGCGCCAGGTAAGCCTCTCCGATTGTTCGTGGCTTCCTCGAACCAGGGAAAGCTGCGCGAATATCGCGCGCTGGCCGAGCCGGCTGGCGCGTCCGTCGATCTTGCCTTCATTCCCAACTTCGATTCCCTGCCCGTTTTTGAGGAAACCTGGCCGACTCTTGCGGAAAATGCCGCGGGCAAGGCGCTGCACTACAGCCAGTTTGCCGAGGGAATGGTGATCGCGGATGATTCAGGGCTGGTCGTGCCGGCGCTCGGCGGCGCGCCGGGCGTGCATTCCGCGCGCTATGCCGGGCCGGACGCCTCGGACGCGGACCGCATCCGGAAATTGCTCGGCGAAATGCGCGGAAAAAAAGGGGAAGACCGGCGAGCACGATTTGTATGCGTGGTGGCCGTGGCCGAATCGGGAAAAATGCGCGGCCTGTTTTCCGCATCCGCGGAAGGAATTCTTTTGGATGAGCCCCGTGGGCAAGACGGATTCGGCTACGATCCGATTTTCTTCTTCCCTGCTCTCGGAAAAACGTACGCCGAAATTTCGCGCGAAGAAAAAAACTTGTACAGCCATCGCGGAAAGGCGTTTCACAAGGCGCTCGATTTCCTTCTGGGTGCGCGCCCGGCCTAAGGAGCGGCGCTCATGCTATATTCATCCGCCGAATTGCGGTGGGCGCGGAGAAATGAAAACACCTCGATGAAAAAACAAAAAGCCAAGACCAAAAAACCTGGGGATCGATCCGCGAAAGGATCGAAGCCCTCGCGAAGAGCGAAAACCTCCCGGTCGAGCGGCGCGAACCTAAAGGCCGCGGGAACGAATCCGCAGCGCGTCCAGTCGATTCTGCAAAAGCTGGATGAAACTTATCCGAACGTGACCTGCGCCCTCGAGCACCACACTGCGTTTCAATTGCTGATTTCCACGATTCTTTCGGCGCAATGCACCGACGAGCGCGTCAACCAGGTCACGAAAACGCTCTTCGTGAAATATCGCACGCCCAAGGATTTTGCCTATGCGAATCCGGCGGAACTCGAGCAAGACATCCGGCCCACGGGCTTTTTTCGGAATAAGACCAAGTCCATTATGGGCGCGGGCAAGAAAATCGTGGAAGAGTTCGGCGGCGAAGTGCCGCGGACGATGGAGGAACTGCTGACGCTGCCGGGAGTGGCGCGCAAGACAGCGAACGTCGTCCTTGGCACGGCGTTTGGCATTGCGGTCGGCGTGGTTGTGGATACGCACGTGATTCGGCTCTCGAATCGGCTCGATCTTTCCCGCAACACCGATCCGAAAAAAATCGAGCAGGACTTAATGCAAGTAATTCCGCGAAACAAATGGATCTTATTTTCTCACCAGATGATCTGGCACGGCCGCAAGATTTGCCAGGCGCGCAAACCCAAATGCGCCGAGTGCAATCTCGAAACTCTCTGTTACGCGAAAGACAAGACAGTTTGAGGGCTGTCCTTTTCGCCGCATTCGGTCGCACACATCGTGGACGCCCTGCGCCTGGTTGGATATAGTCACCCTCATGCAGCTCATGTCCGGGAAGGACGCAGCAACCCACATTGCCGGGATCATCCACCCGAAATATCAAGTGCATGGATTTTCCGTGCATCTCACCGTGCGAAAGATTTATGCCGTCGATCCGGTGGGAAAGCTGGATTTCGGCGGCGGCGAATACGTTCCGGCCGGACGAGTGGCAATTGCGCCGCGTCAACTTCGCCCGGAGGACAATTATCTTTGGTGGGAATTGGACAAAGAAAGTTATTTCATCGAATGCAATGAAACGCTCAGTCTTGCGCCGGACCAGATCGCTCTGATCGAACCCGAAGACCGTCTGTTGCGTGCCGGAGGGTGGCATGCGCCGCTCTTTGTGCGCGGGCATGTGAACCCGGTGGAATTGTTGCTGACCGTCGGAGTCCTGCAATTGCGGGTGAAGGAAAACGCGCGTATCGCCCGTGTACGTCTGTTCCGCATCGCCGACAAGGTGAAATCCACCAGAACCCCACGCAAGAGCAGTACCCCGAAACCCAGCCGTTCAAAACGCAAGTAACCTGCATTTTCAGATCGTCTCTTAGGCTCTCCTGACGGAGGGAATGATTCCCGTGGCGCAGGCTTCAGCCTGTGGGGTTTGGTCGTTGCAAGGACGAACCCCCACAGGCTGAAACCTGCGCCACTTGCCATTGGGCCCGGCGTTCTCAGGGATGGTTGTAAGCCGGGCTGGTTTTCGCGGGCGGGATATAGTCCTGGCCGTATTTGTTTTTGTGTTCGAGTGTGAAGTTGGGATTCTCGACGACGCAAACGGGTTCAAGAAATCTGGTTGCTTCGGAAATCTTCACCGTTCGGCCCGCAGTCTTCAGGTCTTCCGGCAGGCTGCGCTCGTACCACACATTCAACTGATAGCGGCCATCGGGAACATTCGGGACGGTCACCCGGCCATTTCGATCCGACATGCCAAAGTAAGGCGTGTCGACCGCAACGACCGCGCCGCTCATTTCCGGGTGAATGTTGCAGAAGAAAAAACCCACACCGGGACAGTCGAAGTGAACCGTCTTGCTGGCCCCCGCCTCGTAAAATCCCAGGTCAAATCGTTTGCCGTCGAAAAGTGAAAAAACATTGTGCGGGAAGGGATTCTTGTTGGGAAATTGGACCGGCGTTCTCACCTGAATGACGAGGACGTGAGGATCGAAACTTTTATTGATCTGCGCGATTGGCGAAGCATTCCCCCAAACGCTCCCGGCAAAGCATTCGGGCCGTTTGCCTGCTGCGATTGGAGCGGTGTTGGAGAAGACTCCGATGCACGCTGCCCCGCGGATTCTTTCGCCGGAGGCGTCGAGTATGGATTCATCGGCCCGCTCGATGCAGGCGCTCCTTGTGCTTTCACGAGATCCAGGTCTCGTCTAAGCTCGCGCGCCTCCGCGCTCGTGCGCTCTTGTTCCATACGCAGGTCGCCGAGCTGCGAGTTGAGCGTCTGCTCCTGAGCTTGGAGGCCACGAATCAGGTCGGAGCGCGCACGGACTTCCACCGGCGCTTCAGAAGTAGATAAACTGGACGAAGCCGCGCCGCGGAATTCCCGTCCTTGCGCTGCAACCGAGCACGGGAATAGAACGCCGGCAACAACAAACATTCTCAGAGATAGTTTCGCGAGGCTCCCGGCTGAGAATCAGACCCGGGCAGGAGAAACTCTGCACATCCAAAATGAATAGACCCTATCCGCGCTTAATCTAACACTGCTGGAGCCAGCATGCCCTGATCGCAAATGCCGCTGTTGTCGAATAAAGTAGCTTTTCGATTATAAAAACTGGGGGCGAAATAGCCCGCGCTTTCGCGAAGTTCCCATGCGCAAATTACCACTAGATGTGGCCGGTCCTATCGTTAGCGGAGAATTCAGTCTTTCTTTGCAGTGCAAACGCCGTCTAAGATATAAATAGATTGCCTTCGGGTTTGAGGTAGCCGCGTTTGCGGAAGTATCTTAGAATTGCAGGGCACTTCATGTCGGGGCGTAGCGCAGCCTGGTAGCGCGCCTGCCTTGGGCGCACGAAACTCGACTCCAACAACTCCATCCTCACTTCTAACTACTAACGTTTCCAACAAATTGGGGAATCTGCTTTTCGCTCAAAGCTAACCCCAGCGACGTGAAAACGTTGGATTCGTGCACAGTTGGTGCACAGCCGAGCATATCGCCCTGTACTCGTTTTGAGTGCATTTGAACAAAAAAGCATCATGTTCCGTTGAGGAGCGTACCTGCTTTGCAAGTAAGCAGGGAAAATTAAATAAGTGCCGCATCTGATGTCGCTTACGCGGACTCGCGCGGTGTAACCACCCTCTCGAATTGGACTGACGTTGGACCGAAAAGTTGCAGGTCTTCTGGGAACGCCATCGTGTGTTATGCGATACGGCTTCTCATCGTCCCAAGTCTCGGCTACCGGGCAAACAATTTCTCAATGGTCTTCATGGGATAGAAGAAACGATTGGGTTGCGTGGGAAGCGGCGTGAAATCGTGGTGTAAATAGAATCCACGCGCTCGTTCGTCTTTCGCGTCCACAACAACGACTGCCGAAGCAACTTCACGAGTATTTCCGAGAGCGCGCTGGAGCGCATCCAAGAGCAACAATTCACCGATTCCCCGTCCCCGAAAGTTTTCACTGACAGCCAATCTGCCCAGGAGAGTCGCAGGCACGTTCGGATAGCGGGGGAGTTTCTTCGCAACATTTTCCGGGAGATCGGCCAGATTCACCAGATGAGCGGACAACGTGTAGAACCCTGCGATTGTTGTCCCGTCGGGGGTGATGACAAACGCGGCCGCTACGCGCCTGCTAACATCCTGTCCGGCCTGCTTTTGCAGGTAGCGGTCCAGCGCTTCCACGCCACAGGAAAAAGCCGCACGGTCATGTTTGTCGCCGAGCGGCTCGATACGGTAACGAGTTTCGTCGTCCTTCTTGCTCACAAGGTGCCCAGTCGTCTCTTGTAGCGTTTCACGGCAGCCTTCATGCGCGCACTGGGTACAGGGGGATTTAACAAGGCCCGCACAAAGACTTCGCGGTCGCGGCCAGCTAGGGTCCAGACTTCGTGTTCTTGAATGGCGCGTGCGGCGGCATCATCGGCGCTCAGCACCATGAAATCCGACAGGGATGTGCCTTTCAAACGGGCCGCATATTCAATCCGGTGCTTCTGCTCGGGATTCAGACGCGCTTCGATGCGCGCGATCTTCCTTGGGTGTCTCTGCTGCTTCAGGCTTAGGGACATGCAATCCTCACCTTGAAAGTGTACGGTATTTCGCCGTACAATGCAACCGTGCCTCGCAGACTTGGAAAACAAGGATCACGAAAGAGAATTGGCCGTAGAAGGATTCCTTTGAGTAAGGCGCGCCTGGAGGCGCTCGTCGCGGAAGCCACAACTGATGCTTGCAACGAAAGCGAGCAAGCCGTAGGGCTAGTGACCCTGATTGGCGAACATCTCGCGACGCCTTTTGAAACTAACCCTTTGGGGGTAAAAGCGAAGACGGAACGAGTGGACTTGACCGAGGGGGACGAGGTCGTCGCCATTTGCAGACGAGGAAGCAGAACACTGAAGGTCCCTATCCTCGACCTTCCGCTACCCTTTCCTCTTCCTCCGGGAGCCGAGTGGATCGCGGCTTATCGCTACTGGCGGACGGGGCGGCGATGAGCGAATTTCAGTATTACGAATTTCGAGCACTGGATCGTTCCTTGAGCCAGCGGGAGATGCGAGAGTTGCGCGCAATTTCGACACGGGCGGAAATCACCCCGACAAGTTTCGCGAACACCTACGAATGGGGCGACTTCAAAGGTGACCCGAATCGATTCATGGAAAAGTATTTCGATGCCTTTGTGTATGTTTCGAATTGGGGCACGCGCGAATTCATGCTGCGGCTTCCTGAAAAAGCGCTTGACCGAAAAACAATCGCCACGTATTGCCGGGGAGACAATCTCGAAGCGCGATGGGTAAACCATTTTCCAATTCTCCGCTTTTTCCGCGAAGGCGAGAGCGGGGATGATTGGGACGATGGCGGCGGATGGATGAGTTCGCTGATTACGCTGCGGGCAGACCTGATGCGCGGCGACATGCGAAGCCTGTATCTCGGGTGGCTGCTTTGCGCAAACGATGAAGCATTCGATGAAGAAGAACTTGAACCGCCCGTTCCGCCAGGACTTGGCAAGCTAACGCCACCACTTGAGAGTCTGGCTTCTTTTTTGGGCTTGGAAGAGGAGTTATTGCAAACAGCAGCGAAACTCAGCTCCGAACCACCCGGCAATGGACCCATACATCGATCCCGACTGGAAGCGTGGATCAACGCGATGCCGGAGAAGGAGAAGAACGCATTGTTGTTGGAATTAACCGAGAAGGACATTCCTAGCGCCCGGAATGTCCTTCTTCAGCGCTTCGAGCATGCCAGAAATCCTGCCCGGCATCATGGCGGGGGCCAGGAGCCCACGCGGCGTACGGTCGGACATATTCTTGCTTCGGCAGAGATGTGCGCGGCTGAGAGAAGGCAGAGGGAAGAGGAACTTGCGGCTACCGAGCAATTGCGTCTGAAACAGCGGGAAGCTGCCGCTCGCACAAAGCACCTCGGTAAATTGGCTGGCAGGGAAGCGCAAATCTGGGAGCAGGCGGAGGCGCTCATTCAAACGAAGCAGCCAAACAATTATGCCGCGCCATAAATCACTTGATTGACTTGCGAGACTTGGCTGTGCGCCGCGGACAAGAACCTGGTTTTGCTTCGAGTCTTGAGCGATTACGCGAGAATCATCGGCAAAAGCCCAGTTTCTTACGCCGGATTGCAGATGCCGGATTGTGACAATTTCGTTATCGCGCAGCGGCATGTTCGCTACGTTCAGCAACTCCAATACTCGTTGCTCTCCATATCCCGATGAAAAGGACAACCTGACAAGCAGAGGGAGGTTGCGATGTTAAACCGAGAACTGCCTAAACCGATTAAGCGGACCATGCGTTCTCTTTGTGGCCTTGCGCACGAGGCGGAACTTCGCCAAGCGCTCCACGAGCTGAGCAGGGAGTTTGACCGCTGGAAGGCCTCTCGGATCGACTCCTTCGAGTTGGCTGATCGCATCCACAAATTTCATCATGGACCTAACCGGGAGATCTACGTTCGTTATACGAGCCGCCTTCCGCTGCCATTTCTTGTCCGCCGAGCCATTGACGAAGGCTTGATCCAAAGGGATTCCATCCCAAAAGAGGTGTTGCCTTACCTTGAGAATACGCTCCACTTCTAACGGGATCTTTTTCCGCGTGGGTGCCGAATAGCAGCGATATGCCGGGACAAGATAAACAGCAGGGTCAAGCAAGAGCAGCCGAGGAAGAATGCATCCGGCTCCGCGAGGAGAACGCCCGTCTTCGCAAGGTGCTTGCGGCCCACGGAATCGCCGCGGACGAGCCACTTCCTCACATCGAACCTATTGAGACAGTGCCAGTCCCCGGATCAGGCACCGCATTTACGCCGCAGAGGAAGATAGAGCTGTTTCGGAGTCTTTTTCGGGGCCGCGAGGATGTCTACGCTGTTCGCTGGGAGAGGAATGGCAAATCCGGATACTCACCAGCTTGCGTCATGGACTGGCGAGCGATCCATTCCGCAAGACCGGAAGAGCGCAAAAAGATTGGCCGAAAAACGCGCTCGCTTCTGCCGTTGACCGATGACGCCATTCGCGGCCACCTGACCGGCAAACAAACCATCGGGATCTACCCGCTTCTGCCCGATGAAAATTGCCGGTTTCTTGCGGCCGATTTTGACAAGAAATCCTGGATGGCTGATGCGGCGGCATTTGCCGAAGCGTGCCGGCGGTATGGGGTTCCGGTCGCGGTCGAACGCTCCCGGTCCGGCAATGGTGCGCACGCCTGGATGTTTTTTGACCGCCCTGTGCGCGCGCTGGATGCCCGGAAGCTCGGATGTGGCTTGCTAACCCGTGCGATGGAAAAGCGGCATCAGATTGGACTGGATTCCTACGACCGTCTTTTCCCCAGTCAGGACACCATGCCCAAGGGCGGTTTCGGAAACCTGATTGCCTTGCCTTTGCAAAAGCTGCCGAGGAACCAGGGCAACAGCGTATTCCTCGATGAGTCATTCCATCCCTGCACGGATCAATGGGCATTCTTGGAGTCGATTCAAAGGATCCCGGCAGACAGGCTTGCCGCGTTGCTTCAGGAAATAGCACCTGAAGGAAACATGGTCGGTGTGCATCTCGCTCTGCAGGATGAACAAGACGACGAAGCCCCTTGGTTGTTGCAGCCCTCGCGGAAAAAGAAGGACAGTATCATCACGGAACCTTTACCATCGAGCGTGCGCGTGCTTTTGAGCAATCTGGTCTACATCGAAAAGCAGTCTCTTCCATCCGCCATGCTGGACCGCTTGATGCGCATTGCTGCGTTTCAGAATCCCGAGTTTTACAAGACGCAGGCAATGCGCCTCTCCACCTATGGCAAGCCCCGGGTCATTTCCTGCGGCGAGAGCTTCCCCGAGCACATCGGTCTGCCAAGAGGATGCCTTGAAGAGGTTGTCGCTGTATTCAAAGCACATCGAGTAAAAGTAGAACTTCGGGATGAGCGCACGGCCGGGCAGCGGATCGATGCTGCTTTTCACGCGGAGCTGCGCCCCAATCAACAGGAGGCGGCCACGCAAGTGCTGGCCCATGACCAAGGCATACTGAGCGCGCCAACGGCATTCGGGAAGACCGTGGTCGGGGCCTGTCTGATCGCCAGAAGAGCAGTCAATACGCTGATCCTCGTGCATCGTCGCCAGTTGATGGACCAATGGCGCGAGCGATTGTCGGCCTTCTTGTCCGTGCCTATCGGACAGATCGGGCAAATTGGCGGAGGAAAAACAAAAAGAACCGGCGCAGTCGATGTCGCGCTGATCCAAAGCTTGCAACGCAAAGGCGAAGTAAAAGACTTCGTCGCTGAATATGGGCAGATCATCGTGGATGAGTGCCATCATCTTTCGGCATTCACGTTCGAGCAGGTTCTGCGCCAGGCAAAGGCAAAATATATTCTCGGCCTGACCGCAACGCCAACCCGGAAGGATGGGCACCACCCCATTCTGTTCATGCAATGCGGTCCTATCCGGTACCATCGCAGCGCCAAGAAAGATGCCGCCTCTTCCTCCCTTGAACACAAGGTTATCCCGCGCTACACGACTTTTCTGGGCCCTGGCCTCGAAGATTCAGCAACGATTCAAGATATTTGTGCCGCGCTCGTCTCCGACAAAGGACGAGATGACCTGATCATCCAAGACCTGCAGGATGCCTTGGCGGCTGGCCGTTCACCGCTTGTTCTGACGAGCCGAACGGAGCACCTGAAGCGTTTGGCCGAACGCTTGAGCGGAATTGCACCCCAAGTGTTCATCCTGAAGGGCGGGATGGGCGCAAGGCAAAGAAGGAAGCTCGCGGAATCCATTGCCGCCGTACCTCCCGGTGAACCACGCGTCCTCCTGGCAACGGGAAGTTACATTGGCGAAGGCTTTGACGATCCACAATTGGACACGCTGTTCCTCGCCATGCCAGTCTCATGGAAGGGCACGTTACAGCAATACGTCGGCCGCTTGCACCGCCTCCACGAAAACAAGACGGAAGTGCGGGTCTACGACTACGCGGATGTGCAGGTGCCCATGCTGGCCCGCATGTACAAGAAGAGACTGGCGGGCTATGCTGCCCTTGGCTACACCATCGCCGACTGTCCGCAGATATGAACTGGCCAAATTTCTTTGGGCCTGGTTCCCGATTTATTCTTGAACCCGCTTTCTGCCCTACAGTTCCAACGGCTTGGAGCGCTTGGTCGAAGAGTTCCGCGATGATTATTATGAGGCCCTTCGCAAAAGCTCCGAAGGCTGGCATGAAGGACAGCACGATCTGCTTCCCTGGCTGAATTACTTCCTTGGAGTGCTCCGGCGCGCGTACCGCGAATTTGAGCAGCGTGCGGGTGAAGTAAAATTTCCGCGTGGCACCAAGCCAGTCTTGGTCGAAACTGCTCTTGATGCTTTTCCGGGTGACTTCACACTCACGCAACCGGAACATGCCTGTCCAGGTGTGATCCGCGATATGGTCCGGCAGGTCCTCCGGCAACCCAAGAAAAATGGGTGCGTGAGGTATCTAGGTCATGGCCCTCCAGCAAGTTGGAGGAGGAAGGTTAGTACCCTCAAGAAAGGGTAATAATGAGGGTAATAAGCCCAATCGCTCCGTCCGCCACCTGTCTTTCAATGGACCGGACTGGGCCTCCATGTGCAAGCATGTCGCCGCCGTGCTCTACGGCATCGGCGCCCGTCTGGACAAACAACCCGAACTCCTTTTCACACTGCACAAAGTGGACCAGAACGACTTGATCACCAAAGCCGGCGGCAAATTCCCGTTATCCAGAAGGCAGCCAAATGCGGAGAAAATTCTTGGTAGCGATGACCTTTCCGAACTCTTCGGATTGGATCTCGTTCGAAATACAGCCACAAGTACGTCATTGCGGAACACAGCTGCAAAGCCCCCCAGCACAAAAACACGGACTGGCATGAAGAAGAAAGGTCGAGCCTGACTGCGCCGGATAATCTCCTGCGATTTTCGATCTTTAACTCAGCCTAATTTCCGAAATTGCGCGGTTGCCAACAAGCCCGATGGGCGCTGGACCAGACGCAAACCCTCATGTAAGTCAATGATCTGTTGTAGAGGCTCGCCAGCGTAGCCACTTTTGAGCGCGCTTTGCGCCTATTTGTAACGGTCTCTTAGATATTCAGCCACGATCGCAAAAGCATCCTCAACTACTCCCGACAAACCGCACTCTTTGGTCAGCGCATCGTAAGGCTTCTTCCAATCTGAAGGAGGATTCGGGAGTGCCTTCGGCAAAGTGTGAGTTCCTCTCCGATCAAACGTGAGACGGATTGCCTCATCAACCTGGGTTTTGTCCAGTGTGCCGGATTGAATCAAGAGAACCATGTCCACGAGGTCTCTCACTCGGGTATTCGCGGTACTCTTTCGTGGCAGAGTGTAGGCGTGCAGTTTTTCGGCAAACTGTTGCTCGCGAGGGATCATGTACAACGACGGGCTCGCAATACCGGCAAAAACCAACCAGTCGCGCCCTTCGATGACTTCGAGCGGCTCCATCACGACATCGCCTATTCCTACGTCAAGGTGGAATCCAACAAATACGCGGCCATCGAGGCGAGCTTCGACCGGAAATCTCGCGCCACCATACGGAGCAGCATTTAGGTCTGAAATTGGCTCGCCTATTGTGTAAACAAAGAAGTCGTCAATACTGAATGCAGCAGCTTCTTGTAGCTTCTCCAGCACAATCAGATTCTTCTTTTCGTCTTTCTTCTCGCCAGGACTCAAGACGCTACGCATTGTCAGGTCAATATCCTTCGTCGTGCGCGCGGCCTTGATTCGCAGCTCCATCGCGTAACCACCCTTCAATACCCAAGGTAGCGCGAGAGGCTGCCCCACCTTAAAGAGTCGCGCCAAGAGCCGGTCAAAGGCAACCTGACGCCGCAGACGCTGCAAGTCAACGCTTTCCTTCCTGGCAATATCCTGAAGCCTGTCCTCCAGTGCCCTCCGAAAGGCTGCGGCTGTCGCGTATCTCTTGGGCTCCATCAGGCGGCTACTTTCTGAAAAAAGGTTCGCAGTTGTTTACTATCCGTGAGATGTTTCCTTGCCTCCGCAATTTCGCTTCTGCGAATGAGCCCTCTCCGTAGTCCTTCACGGAGTGCTTGCCGAAGGGTCGCAGGCGGTACCTCTCCGCCTTCCAGCAGATCAAGAATTGTTCGCATAGGCTTTGTTACCCGCACTCCATCAGCAACTCCGATGTCACTCTGAGGGAGATCAGCGAAATGCAGGACGAGCACGCGGGGGATTTCACTATTTCGCCGGAATCTTTTCGGCACGGTCATGTGCAGCTTCGCTGGCATTACGTCCGAAAGATCGTAAAGGCTCAGAGCAGTCTGATGGCTGAAGACTCCCTGGGCGGCCTCTGCCCGATTCCGGGACCAGAGCGACCAAAGCATCAGGTCGGGACGCTCGCCTCGGGGAAAGCTGGCCAGCCGATAGATTCCTCGATGCTCACGAACCCAGTTTCCCGCCTGAACGTGGTACGGATGAGTATTCTCCGCGAATCCCGCAGCTTTAGCCTGCTTCGTCGTGAAGAAACCCTGCTGGGTTTCCGCTATCTCGTAGAGCCGCTTGGCGGCCTCTCTCCGCGCTTTTCTCATGGCACAATACTACGACTTATTTGAGGTATTGTGTAGCGCGGTTTCTTGGGCGCGGACCGACCGACTCCAACGGGTCCATTCCTTTCCTACTTCCATTTCTCTGTATTTTATTTTCGGCAATTTGGGGAATCCTTCGAAAGTCCCGTTAGGTGGACGTCTGCCTCATTCTAATTCGCCACCGCCGAGTCTGAGCGACGACAATCTGCCAATGGGTTCGTGTTAGAATTCGGGGAATTCTTGGAATTGTTGAGATTCCTGGTAAGAAGAGCGCGCCTGCCTATTGGGCAAGGAGGGCCACATCCAACAATTCCGCTGTCAAAAAACGCTCCTTGTTTTCAGAGACTTGGATCTTGGATGATCGTGCACAGCGACTAAAATCGGCCTGTATTTTGCACACTTCGTGCACAGCCGACGCGAGATGAGTGGATGGAACACCTAAAAGTACAGTAGAATCACTACGCACTTCCTGTCGGGGCGTAGCGCAGCCTGGTAGCGCGCCTGCCTTGGG
>CAWHYM010000010.1:0-115289 GCA_963833595.1 uncultured Acidobacteriota bacterium
GGACGTCCTCGATGCCGCGCTCGATGGCGTCCGCGGCTTCGGTTTCGCCGAAGTGGGCCAGCATCATCGCGGCGGACCAGATTTGGCCGATGGGATTGGCGATGCCTTTTCCGGCGATGTCCGGAGCGGAACCGTGCACGGGCTCGAACATGGAGGGATACTTTTTCGGCGGATTCAAATTCGCGGAGGGAGCGATGCCGATCGAGCCCACTACCGCGGGGCCCAGGTCGGAAAGGATGTCGCCGAACAGGTTCGATCCCACGACCACGTCAAACGATTCGGGACGGCGCACAAAATGGGCGGTGAGAATGTCGATGTGATATTGATCGGTGCGGACATCGGGAAATTGCTTCGCCATGGCGGCAAAGCGCTCGTCCCAGATACGGCATGGTATGGATGATGCCATTTGATTTTGTGGCGCTCGTCACGTGCGATTTGCGTTTCCGCGCGAGCTCGAACGCGAAGCGCAGGATGCGGTCCACGCCGCGGCGCGTGAAGATGTTCGTCTGCATGGCCATCTCTTCGTCGGTGCCGTCAAAAATCCGTCCGCCGATATTGGAGTATTCGCCTTCGACGTTTTCGCGCACCACGCAGAAATCGATTTCGCCCGGCTTCGCATTCTTCAGAGGCGAATCGACTCCCTTCAACATGCGCACCGGGCGCAGGTTCACGTATTGCTCGAAGCTGCGGCGGATCGGGATGAGCAGTCCCCATAGCGAAATGTGATCCGGGACGCCGGGATAGCCCACCGCTCCGAGAAAAATCGCGTCGAAGGGGCGAAGCTGCGCGAGCCCGTCGTCGGGCATCATCTTTCCCGTCTTGACGTAGGTTTCGCAGCTCCAGTCAAAATGCGTGAACGAATAATTGAATGCCGAAGCGCCGGCCCGCGGCTTCAAGCACGCGCAATCCTTCGGGCACGACTTCTTTTCCAATGCCGTCGCCGGGAATGACCGCAATCTTGTAGGTTTTCATGGAATGATGTCTGTGCTCCGTTTTTTATTTTTATTCAGTCCGCTATTCGATCTTTCCGATTCGCGACTTCCACAATTCCCACGGCCGACCAACCGTCCCTTCCGTGATGGCCTGGGCTTTCTCCGCTTCTCCGGGCGTCAGAAATTTGATGGTGCCAAGCTTCATCCCTTCGGCCTGAACGCGCGCATTCAACTGCGTGTAAATCGCGCGGTATACCGCAACCTGCGTTGAACCCGCCACGGCGACGAATCCGTGGCCGCGGATGAGAGCGATGCCGCTATTGCCCAGCACCTTGGCGAGTCCGTCACCCAGTTTATTGTCGCGGATCAGCATGTCGGTGTCGCCAAAGCCTTCGTGGGTGTCAAAAATCGGCGCGCCCAACCTGAGAAACGCGCTCACGTGATAGACGGGACGCAGAATTGTGCCAGTCACGCTGTAGGGAATAATGTCCGGCGAGTGGCTGTGCACGATGGCCTTCACATCGGGCCGCACGCGGTAGATCGCCGCGTGAATGTAGCGCTCGACGTAGGAGTTGCGGCCGCGCGCATCCACAGGCTCGCCGTTCTGGTCATACTCCATGATGTCGTTTGATGTGACGAGCGCCGGCGCCATGCTGCGCGACATCAGGAAATGGCTCGGGTCCTTGTCGCTGCGCACGCTCACATGGCCGAAGCCGTCCAGCACGTCCTGGTCATACAAAATCCGGTTGGCGTAGACGAGGTCTTCGATCAGCTTGGGATCGTTCGCGAGCGACGCCGGTCCTTGAGGAGACGGCTGCGGAGCCGGGCGCGCCGCGGGAAGAACAATCGCGGCGCAAAGTGCCGCGCAGACTGCGACGATGACGCCAATTCTCACTCCCCACATATCGCTTCCTCCACAAGACAAGGTGTTTCTGTATTTCTCGATGAACACAAGATGTTATACGGTTTCGTGGATTGTACCAAGTGCGCCGCGATTAATTTAAAGCATTCCGATCTGGGCGCCGCGGTGCCGATTTCGATTTGTCTCGCATATCTGAATTAGAAGTTGCCCTTTAGGAGGTCCAACCTTCTTTAGGAGGTCCGACCTTTAGGTCGGACAAATGGAGGCGCATATGAGAGGCCTTTAGGCCCTGAAGCTTCAGGGGCTGAAGCCCACAAATCCGGAACGCTGAACGTCGGGACTGAAGTCCCGACCTCCTACTTCTCAAAATCATCGCGGCAATTTTCAAATTGGCGAAGTGCCCGACGCAGGTGTGACATCCAGCTATTGGGGAATCCTCCGATACAACGCGCGGAACTTCGCGTTATACTTTCGAGGTAAATCACCCGGAGGATTGTCCATGTTCACGCGGCGCGAGATTGTGCTAGGTGCAGTTACAGCAGGGACGGCTGCCCTAGTGGGGAGGCCAAACGTGGTTCTTGCCAGCGCTTCGCAGCCGTCGACTCCCGTGAATTTCGCGGTGCCCGAGGGCGCCTGCGATTGCCACGTGCATACCTTCGATCCGCAGCATTTCCCTTTTTCGCCCTCGCGTCCTTACACGCCGGAACCCGTTTCCGTCGATGAACTGCGCTCCTTGCACCGGGCGCTGCACATGAGCCGCGAGACCATCGTGCAAACGACCGTCTATGGCACGGACAACGCCGGCGTGCTTGCTGCGATAAAACAGCTCGGCTCGCGCGCGCGCGGTATTGCCGTGATTGATGAGAAGACGCCGGATTCCGCGCTCGACGAAATGGATCGCGCCGGAATTCGCGGCATCCGGCTGAACCTTGAAACCGCGGGCCAGACCGATCCTGCATTCGCCCGCCGGCGATTTCAAGCGGCGGTGGAGAGAATTAAGGGCACGAAGTGGCACATTCAGATTTACGCGCGGCTGTCCGTGATCGAGGGCATCAAGGATCAAGTCGCGGCGGCGCCGATGCCGGTGGTCTTCGATCACTTCGCGGGCACGCAAGCGGCGCTCGGCGTCGAGCAGCCCGGTTTCAACTCACTGTTGGACCTGCTCCGAAGCGGCAAAGCCTACGTGAAAATTTCCGCGCCGTATCGCAGTTCCACACTCGCGCCGGATTATCCGGATGTTGCGCCGATCGCCAAAGCGCTGGTTGCCGCAAATCCTCAGCGAATTTTGTGGGGGAGCGATTGGCCGCACCCGGGAATCCCTGTGCCGGGCCGCAGTAAATCGGAAATCACGCCATTCTTTCAGATCGACGACGGCCGGGTGCTGAATTTGCTTCCCACATGGGTTCCAGACGCGACCGTGCGAAAAACCATCCTGGTGGAAAATCCCGCCAAGCTCTTCGGATTTTGAGCCGGAACGGTTCATGTAGCACAGACTTCAGTCTGTGTGGTTTCGCGGGTGCAAGAATTTAACCGCACAGGCTGAAGCCTGTGCTACTCCGGCGCGCTAGTTCTGCGGCGGTGGCGGATTGCCTCCCTGATTGTCTCCACCCGGGCCACCTGGACCTCCCGGTCCGCCGCCCCGGCGATTTTGCATCCTGTCCTGGCG
This sequence comes from uncultured Acidobacteriota bacterium, assembly GCA_963833595.1. Lineage (GTDB taxonomy): Bacteria > Acidobacteriota > Terriglobia > Acidiferrales > UBA7541 > Palsa-360. Next base: position 3,461 of record CAWHYM010000010.1, read on the forward strand.
TTCCTGCTCCTGCTTGTCGAACTTTTCCTTTTGCTTGTCGTCGAGCAGAGCGCGAAATTGATCGTTCGTGTCCTGGCGGATTTGCATCATCTTCTGGCGCATCGTTTGCCGGTCGGCGCTGGAATCGTTTCTCAGGTCCTCCATTTTCTTTTGTGCGTCCACGAGAATCGGTTTGATCTTCGACTGCTGGTCGGCCGTCAGATTGAAGTTCTTGGTCATTCGCTTCAACTGGTCATCAGGAGACATTGGCCCTCGGCGGCCGCCTCCGCCCTGGCCTCCCCCGTATCCGCCTCCCTGATATGGCGCGGTCGGGACGCCAGCGGCCAGCATCGGCACGGCGAGCAACAGTGTCAAAATCCAAAGGTATTTGCGTTTCGAGTTCATTTTGCGATTCCTCCCTTACTAATGACGTCATCCTACCCACCGGAATGTTCTCCGCTCTTCCACCCCTTCTATATTCCCATTCCGCGGCCGGCAGGTTCCACAATCGATGTAAAATCCCATGTCTCCATTTTGAAGATCGCAGAGGAACCGTCTGACCGTCAGTGTCATCTAGTATTATTATGTTGATGGGGCGTTGATGGCCGTGAACCACAATGTCATGGCACGGACCAAATTTGTTCAGAATATAACGCGCGGGAAAGTCGAAATGATAAACAAAGTTCGAGCTCAATGGATGGCGGTCGTGATCCCAATTGTTTTTCTGTTGGGATGTGGCGCAGCCTCGCAGGTTTCCGGCCCGCCACAGTTGCCGCAGGAGCCGCCTCCGCAATCGCCGCCACCAGTGCCGCAACAAAGCGGATCGGTGATCATCGACCCTGAATATGCCGCTCTGGGCACCGGACAAGTAACAAAATTCGCGGCTACGGCAAGCGGCGGCTCGATTATATGGTCCGTCAACCAAATTCCAGGTGGCAACGCATCCGTCGGGCGCATCGACGCTAATGGCAATTACACGGCTCCCGCAATCCGGCAAAGCATGAATGTAATCATCACGGCTGCTCTGTCCGGTTCGCCTGGAGCCAATTTTGCCACTGCCTCTGTCGCGGTGATTGCGCCTGGACAGCTTACGCCCACGACAAATCCGCAGGTCGTCGCCTATTCGATCTATTTGCCGGCCCCGGGCGAAGCTTCCATCCAATTCGGCCCCCAAGTGAACTCGGGCCTCAGCACTTGGTCCCAGCCAACGCCATCCCCTTACGGCGGAATGGTCCAAATCTATGTGGCTGGGATGCTCGCCAAGACGCGGTACTACATGCATGCCGAAGTGAAATTGGCCAATGGCGTTACCTTTCAGGATGTTGAACACGCCTTTACCACAGGCACACCGCCGGACACCGCTGCTCTCGAAGTGTCTACAGCCAATGGCCTGCAGCCACAGCCCGGCATCGAACTTTTCGATACGCTGGTTCCGTACAAACCGGCTCAGGCTTTTGCTACCGACCTCCAGGGTAATGTTCTCTGGACATACAGCTATCCAGGATCGACTCTGGATGCTGTTCAACCCATCCAGTTGCTTCCCAACGGCCACTTTCTTGTTCTCATTTCATTCTTTTCTTCGGTCTCTTCCAGTGTCGCTAGCAATCTGCCCAGCGGCACAATCGACGTGGTCCGCGAGGTGGATCTCGCGGGAAATACGATTCGCGAACTTACCATGGCGAACCTCAGTCAATCTCTTGCGGCTCAGGGCTACAATTTCAACCTAAAAGGGTTCCACCATGATGTTATAGCTCTGCCGAACGGTCATCTGGTCATATTGGCAAATTTGACGAAGACTTTCACAAACCTCCCCGGCATTCCGGGAACTACGGAGGCTTTCGGCGACTTGCTTATAGATGTGGACGAGAATTTCAAGCCTACCTGGGTTTGGAACACATTCGACCATCTCGATATCAACCGCCATCCATTCGGCTTCCCGGATTGGACCCACGGCAATGCGCTGCTCTATTCGGCCGACGACCATAACCTGCTGTTCTCCAGTCGTCATGAGAGCTGGATCATGAAGATTGATTATCAGGACGGGCAAGGTTCTGGGAACATCCTTTGGCGACTTGGGCCAGACGGCGATTTTAAGCTTGTCGGTGGGACCGATCCGACCGACTGGTTCTATGCTCAGCACGGTCCCACTTATTTCACACCAAACACCTCCGTAGTTTTTCAACTCGGAGTTATGGACAACGGAAATGACCGGCAGTTTCCTCCGGGTGTGACTTGTGGGTCCGCGGGAGCGCCACCCTGCCACTATTCGACGGCGCCTGTCCTCCAGGTCGATGAGGTAGCGATGACCGCGACCATTTTGTCGAATTACACCCCTCCAGCAAACTTTTATAGCTACTTCGGCGGCGATGTAACTTTGCTCCCCAACGGCCACATTCAAGCCGATTTTTGCGCGAAACAGGGAGGATCTACAATCCAGGAGATAGATCAGTCGAGCGGAACGGCACAAGTCGTGTGGCAAGTGACCACTCCCGGTTCAAATCAATACCGGGCCCTGCGCCTGCCGAGTCTCTACCCGGGTGTACAGTGGTCCACGATTCCGTAAACTCAAGATGCGTCGTTAAGAAAAGTTAAGTCCACTTGCGCGAGGAAGGAAACCTTCTTTTGAAGTTGGTATGATCGGCGTGTCCAATGATTTCCATACGAACCGCAACACAGAGCGATGCCGACGCTATCGCTCGCTTGGTCAACACGGCATTCCTTGTCGAGCAATTCTTCATCGAGCGTGACCGCACGAATCCCGCAACGGTCCGCGGCCTCATGGAAAAAGGAAAGTTCCTGCTGGCGGAAGCTGCTCCGAACCTTCTCGGTTGCGTCTATTTTGAGCTGCGCGGAGAGCGCGGCTATTTCGGAATGTTGTCGATCGATCCGTCACGCCAGCGAGCGGGGTTGGGCCGTCAGCTTGTCAATGCCGTGGAAAAATATTTTCGGGGCGCGGGTTGCAAATTCAGCGATCTGAAGATCGTCAACGTCCGCACGGAACTGCACACCCTCTACCGCCGATGGGGATACGTCGATACGGGCACGGCTATTTACGACGATCCCACGCCCACGAAGATGCCCGTTCACTTCATCACGATGTCGAAGCCGCTTTCATGATTTGCCGCGGGACGAACCGCCAGCCTCGCTGAGCGCCAGATCCCTATTTGTTTGCGACTTGGATTTGCTCAGGATGAAGTCGTAATTCACCACCAGGAACGGCTCCGTGGAAATTTCTCCTGTCGGAGTCTTGCCTGCCGGCTGTTTCTTGAACTCCACGATGAGTTTGTCCTTCACGCCGAACACAACATCGGAGTCAATGTACTTCGCGCCTTTCTTGAATAGATGCGTGATGAGCGTCTCATAGCCCGGCGCGGAGATGAAAAAGTGAATGTGCGCGGGCCGGAAGTGCGAGATATCGGTTTCCCGCAGCAGATCGCCAACTGTGCCGTCCATGGGAATGGAATAACCCGGCGGCGCAATCGTGCGGATCGCATACTTGCCATCCGCCCCGGTGTGAAATACGGCGCGCAGTGTCGGCTCTTCCGTGCCGAGTTGAGATTCGTACAAGCCGTCGGCGTCCGCCTGCCAGATATCGAGTTTCGCGCGCTCGATGGGTTTTCCATCCATGCCGCGCACCGTTCCAACAAGAAAACAGGTTTCTCCGGCGAGTCCTTCCGCCACGTTGGCGCCCATCGGCAGTTCGGGCGAATCGTCAATATGGAACGGCCCGATGACGGTCGATGGCGTCGCACCCTCGGGAAAACGATGATTGATCGCGTCAACCAGCATGCTGATGCCCAGCACATCGGAGAGCAGGATGAACTCCTGGCGCTTTTCCGTGCACAGTTTCCCGGTCCTGGCGAGCCAGTCCACGGCCATCAGCCATTCGTCCTGCTTCAGATCCACGTCACGCGCAAAACCGTGAAGGTGCTTGACCAGAGACTGCATAATTTTCCGCAGTCTCGGGGAGTGGCAAGCCTCCCATTGCTTCAGCGCAAGATCGGTCAGATTTTCCTCGGTAGCGTATGGCATTGAAATTTCCCTCCCTGATTCTGATTATGTTTGCGATCTTCTCGCCGAAAAGGCCCCTCTGTCCATCGCTTTCTATCGGAGGCACTTTGGAGGCCAAGAACCGGGCGGCGCCATCTGCAGCCTGTCGGTTTTCCACTTGGAGTCGAGTTCCCTCTCCGTGTTCTCTCATTTCTCTGTGTACTCTGTGTTAAGCCTTTGACTGGTGTTTTCCGCCCGCAAAATCTCACCACAGAGGACACAGAGAAATGAGAGAACACGGAGAAGCCCTGACCTCGGTCGCAACAATACGGATGAAACATCCGGCAGAAAAACGACCTGGCCGCCCGATCTTGTTGAGGTAGACTCGAATTTCAACAGGCATGGCCAGATCGTCGCACGCGAAGCTTCACGCGGTTTCTGCGCTAAAAGTCAAACGAAAGAGGATACATGGCGATCCTTGTCACAGGTGGCACAGGCTACATCGGCAGTGTAACCATTGAGCGCCTGCTCGCAAGAGGAGAGCAGGTTGTGGTGCTCGACGATTTGGCGCGGGGCCACCGGGCCGCTCTGCCTGCGGATATTCCATTCTATCAGGGGAAAATTGGCGACCGAGAACTTGTGGCGCGCATCGCCAGCGAGCATACCCTGGAATCCTGCATCCATTTCGCGGCGCTGATTGAAGTCGGCGAATCCGTCCTCGATCCAGCCAAGTATTTCGAGAACAACGTCGGGCACGGAATCGCGTTGATTGGCGAGCTCGTTCGGGCGGGCGTGCGGCGTCTCGTGTTTTCCTCCACAGCCGCCGCCTACGGAGACCCGGAGGAAATTCCCATCACGGAACAAAGCCGGAAATGGCCAAAGAATCCCTACGGTTGGTCCAAGCTGTTCATGGAACGGCTCCTCGATGCCTACGACACTGCCTATGGAATGAAATTCGTGGCCTTGCGCTACTTCAATGCCGCCGGTGCCACGGAAAAATGCGGGGAAGACCACAGGCCGGAATCGCATTTGATTCCCAATGTCCTCGCCGCGGCCCTGGGACAGCAGCAGGCCATTCGCGTGTTTGGCAACAACTATCCGACTCCGGATGGCACGCCCATCAGGGACTACATTCATGTCGTCGACCTCGCGGACGCGCACATCCGCGCCCTCGAATACCTTCGCTTGGGCGGCCAGTCCGATTTCTTGAATTTGGGAACGGGTAGTGGCTATTCGGTTCTGGAAGTCATCGAATGCGCGCGCGAAGTCACGGGCCGCGATATTCCCTTGCGGATCGAACCCCCGCGCGCCGGTGATCCCGCCAGGTTGATTGCCGATCCGTCAAAGGCGAAAGCCTTGCTGAATTGGGAGCCTGTCATGTCCGATTTACGCACGATCGTTCGCTCCGCGTGGGACTGGCGGCTTCGCCATCCGAGCGGCTACGCGGGAAACTAGCCTCTTCTCTTTAAGACACGAATCGGATCCCAACATTAACAGAAGTGTTGCCTTGCGGAAAGCTAATGGCAAAACGTAGCAATAGTTTTCACAATCTGAACCCGATTCGGGAAACGGACCTTTGCCACCTGTTCCGATGATTCTCTGTTAGAAAATAAACGCTGTATTTTCAATGAGTTGAAAAATTGCTGAGGATTGCGGGTAACCGAAAGACTCCATTTACTCTGGCAAACTGATTGCGAACGAAATAGTGAACGTGACATTTCGCTTGGCTAATGGCATGTGCACAGCATGTCTCGCCTCGCAAATGATGAGCCTTACGTAGATCGTATTTGTTAAGTAATTGAAACAAGGACACTTGCAGTAAAATTGGCTAAGGCGAACAACGCATTAGCGGGCCATGCGACAGTCTTGCCAAATAGCTCAATGTGCCTGAGGGTCGGAGAGGGTAGCTTCCAGGCAATGCAAATCTTTCAGGAGCAAAAATGGCCAATAGCTTTTTGAGAATCTCGCCTCCGGGACACCGGGAGTCCCAACTAAGAGTTTCCGGACTGAAATCTGCTCGCCACTCAGGTGGTCGGCAACATGAAGAAGTTCTGGTGGAGAACGTCTTCCATTCCATGCTGACGCTTGAGCGCCGGCGCGCGGAGCGTTCTCGCGCACCGTTTGTCCTGATGCTTCTTGATGCGAATTTGGAAAATGGCGCCGCGGAAAAAATTCTTTGGCAAGCAGTCGACATTGTTGTCGCGTCCAAGCGTGAGACGGATCTGGCTGGTTGGTATAAACATGGCGCCATCCTGGGAATCATCTTCACGGAAGTGAGCATGGAAGGAGAACTCCCGATCACGGAGACGCTCCATACAAAGATTGAAGCGGCGTTCGTCAAGCATTTGGGCCGGGACCGGGCGGCTAAGATCGCTATTTCGGTGCATTTATTCCCCGAAAGCTGGCATAAGAACGGTACTGGCTGGGTGGAGAATTCCAAGCTCTACCCCGTTCTCAACAAGAAAGTTTCGTGAAAACGTCTGCCTCTCGTCGTCAAGCACACAACTGACATTGCGGGCAGCGTGGCGTCACTGCCGGGCTTGTCACCCATCCTCGCGGCGATTTCTGTGATGATCAAGCTGACCTTCAAGAGACCGGTGACCTTCAAGCAGGAGTGCCCGGGGCTGCTTGGCGTGTGCCAACCCAAGAATTTGTTCTACCCTGAATTCTGACTATTTCACGGACGATTCGGATATATGCAGATTAGCCCTTAACCGCCGCCTGAATTCCGGAAATGGCAGGCGAAGTGGCGATCGCCTGCTCGACAGCATCGCACAGCGCGTGGCCCACCAGGATATGGCACTCCTGGATGCGTGGCGTCTCATCGGACGGCACAGCGATCAAAGCATCGACTAAGTTGCGCAGGCGTCCGCCAGAAGAGCCGGTGAGCCCAATCGTGAACAACCCCAGTTTGCGTGCGGAGGTAGCGGCTTCAATTACACTTTGGGAGTTCCCCGAAGTGCTGATGGCGATGGCTACGTCGCCTGGAGCAGCAAGGGCCTGAAGTTGCCGGGAGAACACGTGTTCGTAGCCGTAGTCGTTGGCAATGGCGGTTACGGCGGAAGTGTTGGCATTGAGCGCCACCGCCGGCAGCGGGCTACGTTCACGCAGATAGCGTCCAAGGAATTCGGCGGCAAGATGCTGGGCGTCTGCGGCACTGCCACCGTTCCCAAAGAACAGCGCTTTGTGGCCGGCCTGGTAGGCTGAAACAAGCGCATCTGCCGCCGCGGTCATGGCTGGTAAACAAACGTCCATGAGCCGATTGTGGACCTCAATGCTGCGCGCGATGTTGATACGAAGAATGTTGTCGGTCATGCCTGCCCCCCAGTTTGATCGCCATTTCGTATGAGCGTTCTTCGACAGCCGCGGATGTGAAAGAATACGCTCCCACATATGCTAGCGTCCATCGAATACATGAAATCCAGGAACGCGCGCCAGATGTTCAGCCAGACGCCCTGCTCGTCCCAGTTCCGCAGCCACTGCCAGCTCGCCGCAATATGCGGATACTTTTCCGGCATGCCATTCCAGCGGGTGCTACTAATTCCGGTATCTTAGGAGAAAAAGGAAAATGTTTGCCCAATCATGGAACCTGGAAGGATTGATTGTTTCGAAATACATATTCGAGAGCCTACGTCCTGAATATAATCGATTGTAAAATATGGACTTACCGTGCGTGCCGTATATCGGAGCTCTCGAGTGGCGCTGGCATCTGCCTTGCACACCCTCTATTGAGGAAGTATAGCCGGGCCCCCCTGCGCCTATTCCAAGGAAGAGGGGACGTAAATGACTTAGATTCTGATGACTATCAAGGTTCCATCTCAAACGGTGCAAAAGGACTCGGGGTTTGCCCCGGCAATAAGTGCGGCGATGCAGACTCTTGAGAACATTGCCGCGGAAATAGCGCCCACGAATATTCCGGTGCTCCTATTGGGTGAGGTCGGGACGGGCAAGCAGATGTTTGCGCGGCGCCTCCATCAGCTCTCGGAGCGATCGGAACAGCGCTTCAGGACAATCGCGTGCGCTTCCCTGAATTCTGCAACTTTTCACACCGATCTCGAACTGGGGACAACAGGTGAAGGTCGACACGAACCGGCAAAGAATGGGGCGGGGACTGTCTTCTTCGACGAAATCAGCGAGCTCGATGCCGCGTGCCAGCGTAATCTCCTATATGCGCTTCCCGACAGCGAGGTGGCACCTCGCCCTGGCCTACTGACGGACCGGCTCATCTCGGCAACAACGCGAAACCTGGAAGAGGACATGCGCGCGGGGCGGTTCCGCATCGAATTATATTATCGCATCAATGGAGTTTGCCTGCGATTGCCGCCGCTGCAAGAGCGGAAGGAAGACATCCCTCTTCTGGTGGAATTCTTCTTGAGGAAGCATTGCGCGCAACTGGGCAAGCCACAGCCATTGTTGTCTCCACGCACGATGCGGATGTTTCTGGACCACTCATGGCCGGGAAACATTCGCGAGCTCGAGAACTCTGTGAAGAGAGTCGTGGTGCTCGGTGATGATCAACTTGCTTTTGCTGGCTTGGGAGTAGCGGCGACCGAAACACGAGCAACACAGTCTGTCGAAACCCATGTGCACTCACTCAAGGCTGCAGCGCGGGCGGCTTCACGCGAAGCAGAACGCGACCTGATCCTCGAAGCTCTTGCGCGGACGCGCTGGAACCGAAGGCGCGCGGCGCAGGAACTGCAGATCAGCTACAAATCGCTTCTCTATAAGCTGAAGCAAATCGGGCTGGGGGAATCCAAGGCGAATTAGTGAGGCAGAAGAAATCATCGATGTTGAGACTACGGCAATACTGGATGGTTATTGTGGTGGCTTTGCTTGCAGTTCGAGCACAGGCATAGGAAAGGAAGCAGCCCGCGGAAACCCGGCCGACGGTCGCGCTCAGTGCCGAGGTGCAAAAGGCTCCGGCAAGGCAAAGTCCGATTTACATAATTAGGTAGCCAAACGCGTATCAGTGGCGCAAATTGGCTCGATCTTCAGAGAGGCTGGGAAAGAGGTTGGAATGGCGCAGCGAGAATTAACTCCCCAAGATTACATCGCGATGCTTCGGCGGCGATGGGTACCAATTGTTATCTTGACTCTCATTGGGCCGCCGATTGCCTACGGAGTTTCACGAATTCTGCCTGATCGCTATAAGTCGCAGACCCTTGTCCTCGTTGAGCAGCAGACCGTACCGTCGGATTTCGTGAAGCCAGTGGATACTTCGGACATAAGTCAACGCCTAGCCAGCATGCAGCAACAGATCCTGAGCCGCAGCCGGCTGGAGCCGATTATCCGTCAATTTGGGTTGTACTCAAATGAGATGAGTCGGAAGCCCATGGAAGTCCTGGTTGCCCAGTTGCAGAAAGCGATCGAAGTAACTCCTATCCTGCCCATGGCGGAAACTCGTGCAAGTAACCTGCCCGGTTTCTATGTAAACGTGACATTGGACAATCCACGAACTGCTCAAGAGGTGTGTACCACCGTCACATCCATGTTTATCGAGGAGAATCTCCATCTTCGTCAACAGCACTCCGAAGATACAACCCAGTTTCTCGCGCAGCAACTGGCGGATGCAAAGGCAAAGCTGGACGAGCAGGACGCTAAGTTGGCCGCCTTCGAGTCTCATAACCTTGGCTCACTGCCGGATGAAGAGAAGACCAATCTGAACCTGCTGACGGGTTTGACCTCGCAACTCGATGCCGCGACTCAAGCTCTCTCGCGCGCGCAGCAGGACAAGAGTTTCGCCGAATCGATGCTGACGCAACAAGTTGCCGCCTGGCAGGCGTCTCAGGGCGGCGGCAATCCCGAAACTATGGAGCAACAGTTATCTGCCCTGCAAACCGAACTGGCGAGGCTTGAGGCGAGATACACGGAGGATCATCCCGACGTAATCAAGGCGAAAAACGACGTCGCGGCCCTGAAGAAGAAGATTGCTGACTCCGAAGCCCAGAAGACCCCCGATTCCGAAAAGAACCTAAAGTCGACGGTGGAGCCTCAACAGATCGCGCAGTTGCGGGCGCAAATACACACATACGACCAAGTCATCGCGGAAAGGGCCCGGGAACAAGATCAGGTCAAGCAACAGATTAAGGTTTTCCAGGGACGAATTCAATCCAGCCCGGCTGTGGAGCAGCAATACAAGGCACTTACTCGGGACTACCAGACCGCGCTTGAATTCTACAACGACCTGTTGAAGAAGCGGGACCAATCCGCGATGGCATCCGATCTGGAGCGGCGTCAGGAGGGCGAGCAATTCCGTGTGCTAGATCCGGCCAATTTGCCAGATCGCCCCTCTTTTCCAAACCGCCCGCTATTTGCGCTGGGGGGATTCGGCGGAGGATTGGGTCTTGGGCTTGGACTCGCTTTCGTACTGGAGATGCGGGATACGTCGTTCAGGACGGAGAGAGACGTTGAGTTTTCTCTGCACCTACCGGTGCTCGCGATGATTCCGGCAATCGAACCATTGTCGGTGAAGAAGTTGAGGAAATCGGCCAAGTTGCCATCCGCTGGCCGCGGCCTTGGATTGGGCGCGAGAACCTGAGGGAAATATGTACCAGAGATTGTTTGGAATGCGCGAAAGCCCGCTCAATGTAAATCCGGACCCACTGTATCTCTTCCTGACGCGGCAGGTCCCCGCTCATCTGGTAGAGGAAATGGCATGTGAATTCCAACTCGACGAGATTGTGCCCAGGTCGCCCGTGGGAATCGCATCCATGGCGGAGCGAGTCGCAAGCACAGAGGCGTTACTCCAGAATCTGGACGAACTGCTCGGATGCTTGCATCGGATAAATAATGTGTCGACTATATCGAGGGAAGGGAAACCATGAGTCGCATTCACGAAGCTCTAAAGAAGGCTGAACAGGAGCGCGCCGTGATGCTGCCGGTCGATGTCCCAGCGTTACCGGCCGAATCGGTAGAGATCGAAGCAAATGGAGGAAACAGAGCTCCAGTCGCCGCTGCCGACGTTCACCTGAAGACCAGCGTCATCGGTTCACCGCCGAGCGATTATTTGCGATTGGACGATCTAAGAGCGCGTTGCGCCCATCCGCATTGGCATCCGGACCCGAATGTAAACGTCTTTATGAATTCCGATTTGAGGGCTCACGGAGCGGAGCAATTTCGCACGCTGCGCTCCCGGCTTTACCAGCTCCGAGGCACTCAGCCTCTCCGAACAATCTTGGTCACAAGTTCATTACCCGCCGACGGAAAAACCTTTTTGGCGAGCAATTTGGCGCAAGCTTTTGTCCAGCAACCGGATTGCCGGGTCCTCTTGATTGACGCCGACTTGCGCTGCTCGCGTCTGCACGTGCCATTGGGCGCGCCAACCTCTCCCGGCCTGACCGAATATCTGCGCGGGGAGGCCGACGAGATGGCCGTCATCCAGCACGGTCTGGAAGGGAACCTGTTCCTGATTGCGGGCGGGAATGAAGTGGCGGACCCTAGTGAATTGCTCTCGAACGGACGGCTAAAATTGTTGCTCGACCGCGTTACGCCAGTCTTTGATTGGGTCATTGTGGATTCTCCGCCATGTCTCCCTGTTGCGGACGCGAGCGTTTTGGCCGACCTCTGCGAGGGAGTGCTGCTTGTCGTGCGAGCCGGGTCGACGCCAGTGGAGGCGGCTCAAAGAACGTACCAGGAATTGCAAGGAAGGAATGTCTTGGGCGTGGTGCTAAACGCGGTGGAAAAGAAACATGCGTACTCGCATTATTACGGGCACTATGGTTATTCCCGTGACCAGAACAGCTCCAAAGAATCCCGCAAGTAGTGGCTCGGGTTCGCCAATACTTAATAGGGTCAAGGACACGATTGGAATTCCGTTCTTGATAATCGCGGGTGGGAGAGCCAGAAGACCCCCCCAAAAAAAGCTTGTCTCCAAGTCGTCCGCAGAAATAGATGGGTTGCCAGAAGGCATGTAAAGAACAACGCGATGCTTGTTTTATAGGTCCAACGAATAGTCATTCAGCATATGGAAAGCCACCGCCAATTCTCAAAATCGAATGACATCACCACACAGGGGCGCATCTGATCGTAACGGGCCCTAAATTCGTCGAGCCCCGCTCCGTCCTGAACCGGATCGCCGGAAAAGATCAGTTCTTTCGCATCCGGACCAAAAATCGCCAATAGCGCATTGCTCTCCATCACCTTCGCTATAGCGTAAATCGCTTGCGCGGCGTTGTCCGGCGACGCAAACATTTGCGGCTCAGTAGGGCTTGCTCCGATCTATTACAGACCACCTAGAGCGCAGTGACTGCAATCAATGTCAGGAAAAATACGTTGCGCGATGTTATTTTCATCTTGGCAAACCTGACCACTGTGCGGCTCGTTGGTCTCAGAACGGATGGGCTTTGTCGGGAAGAGGCAATGAATACTTCTTGTAGAGAAAACCAAAAGAGCTGCATGACTGTACGTAGCGTCCCGAGCTCACGGAACGGAACGCGAGAACAATCGTGCTCCACAGCGCAAGCCGGAAGGCAAAAAAACATCTGGCCACGGGAGAGGTGTCTTTTCTTGACTTCCCCCTTTAGAGAACCTATCGGGAGCTTTATCAACATCGTGCAGCTAGCTCGGAGAATTTTGCCCCGCCAGGAAGCCGCCGTCGAGAACTAGGGACTGGCCCGTCATAAAAGAAGCGTGGTCCGAGCACATCCATACCACGGCTTCGGCGATTTCCGCTGGTTTTCCAAAACGGCCGATGGGATGGCAACTAAGAACGTATTTGTGGATCGCCGGAGCGCCGAAAACCCGGTCAGCCAAAGGCGTTTCGACCGCTCCGGGACACACTGCATTGATCCGAATTCCACTTCGAGCGTTTTCCAGCGCGGCGGCCTTCGTCAGCCCCAGCACTCCATGTTTGCTCGCACTATACGCCGCTGCTCCAGCAAAACCGACCAGGCCTCCAATCGACGCCATGTTTACAATAGCTCCGCCACCGCCCTGCTTGAGCATCTGCCGAATTTCGTACTTCAGGCAGAGCCAGACACCCTTGAGATTGATGTCGATGGTCCGATCCCAGTCTTCTTCGGATTGTTTGATCAGGGGTACCCAAACGCCCTCGATCCCGGCGTTATTGAAGGCGACATCCAAGCGGCCAAATTTCTCCACCGCCTTCTGGATGAGCGTATCGACTTCGGAGGCTTTTGACACGTCGGCTTTCACAAACAGGCCGTCGCCGCCGGCGGCACGGACCAGCTCGATGGTTTCCTTGCCTTCCGGTTCGCGCCTGCCCGCAACCACCACTTTGGCTCCCGCCTTCGCGAAAAGTACGGCGGTATCACGGCCAATACCCGACGTCCCGCCAGTCACGAGCCCAACTTTGCCTTCCAATTCCGCTTTCATAGCTCTCCTTCTCGAATCAAACCATCACAAGATGGAACCGCACCGTGCAGGCCCCGTGTGAAGCTTCCGTCCAACGAGTATGCTCAAACAACTTCAATGAGAAGGCCGGTGAGTGTCAACAGTGTTTTTCTTCTTCCTTCAAACATAGCAAGAGTTCGAACCAGAAGTCCGGGTATCATTTGTTGTGAAACGCGGTACGATCCGCGCATCAGAGACACAAGTGGCCCGATACGATGCCGTGCAGGCGCTTTTCGACGAGTGCAGCCACACTTCGCGTACGTAGAATCGAATGGAGAATCAGGATGAGAACTGCCATACTAGCGATGGCTGAATTTATCGCCTTTTCAGCGGGTCTTTTCGTGCAAACAAACGAAAAACTTGTAGGCACGTGGAAACTGGTGTCCGCCTCGAGCACGACATCGACCGGGGAGCCAAGCGAAACTCCCTATGGTCCCAGCCCTGTGGGTTTTCTCACCTATACTGGGGATGGCAGAGTATCCGCCCTGATTAGCTACGGCGGGCGAAAGTCACTCTCTGTCGGTGGTGGGCCTCTCGCGCTGCAGGCAGAACAGGCTGAGGCGTTTAAGACATTTCTTGCCTATGCCGGACGGTACACGCTCAGCGGTGACAAGATAACCCATCACATCGAAATCTCATCGATTCAGAACTATGTAGATAAGGACCTGGTCCGCAGCGTCAAATTCCAGGGTGAACAAATCATATTGGTTACACCACCGACGCCGGTGAACGGAAAAATCCAAACCGTCGAATTGATTTGGCAGCGTCTACCGGCCGGCTCCTGATAAGCGCACTTTCTGGGAGAGTGGGATTGAGCTTGGACCAGCGGATACCTGCACTCGCGAGATTCTGCCAAGCCCGCTTTTCGCCCCTTTTTCACTCCAAATCGTTTCTCCTCCAAAATCCACCTATCACAGTGAATCCATGATAGTTGCGCACACACTGCGAAAGTTTCCCCGGACAATTATGTGTTAAACTTCATATAATTAGGTTGTCGGCTTCTGCATGACTGAAATTTTGATCTTGCGGGGAGGTTCAGGTTGTCCAAGGTTACCGCTCCGGGCAAAAAAGTTGTTTTCAGCGACGAAATTCTGCAGGACCCGTATCCCACATACGCCCGCTTGCACGAGGAAGGTCCGATGCATTATTTGGACGTTGGCAGCAAGTGGGCGGTATGGTCGATTATCAGCCACGCCGAGTGCTCCTCGATTGCTAAAGACCCCAGGCTTTCCGCAAAACGCGCGCAGCAGATGTTATTGCCTCTGCCGCTCAGCCGCCAGGCCGAGTTCAGCGAACTCGCGCGGATGCTGAGCCTGTGGCTGATTTTCATGGACCCGCCGGAGCACACCCGGCTGCGCAAACTTCTCAACAAGGGATTTTCGCCCGCGGCGATAGAAGGCTTGCGTCCGCAGGTCGAGGCCATCGTTGATCGAATGCTAAAGCCGCTACAGCATGGAACCGAAGTCGAACTCATGCACGAGTTCGCAAACCCCATGCCGGTGCGCATCATTTTGGAAATGCTCGGGATCCCGCAGGATCTGCATGACAGATTCGTCGATTGGTCGCGGGCCATCGCGGTGTTTCGAGGCACTCCAGACCGCACGGTGGAACATGCACGCGCCGCGCAAGATGCTCTAATTGGGTTGACCGATTTTTTCCGAGAGACCGTGGCGGAACGGAAACGCAATAAAGGGAACGACCTGATTAGCCTTCTAATCGACATCGAGGAAGAAGGAGAAGTGCTGACCGAAGAAGAGCTATACGCGCAGTGTATCGCGCTGCTTTTCGCGGGGCACGAGACGACTCGAAATCTGATCGGCAACGGAATGTACACGCTCCTGAAGCACCCGCAGGAGACAGCGGAATTACGAGAGAACCCGGAGATGATCCGCACGGCTGTGGAGGAGATTCTGCGTTATGAGAGCCCCGTACAATTGACGGCTCGCGTGCTCAAGGAAGATATCGAGGTTTGCGGCCGGCGTATACCGAAGGGATGGACGATCCTATGCATGCTCGGTGCGGCGAACCGGGATCCAAAGCAATTTAAGGAACCAAATCAGTTAAACCTGAAGAGGCTGAACAACCAACACCTGGCGTTCAGTGCGGGTCCGCATTTTTGCATTGGAAGCCAACTCGCGCGGTTAGAGGGACAGATTGCGATCCTGAATCTGTTGCAGCGCTTTCCGGGGATGAAGCTCACCGGCCCGCGACCGGAGTGGGCTCCCACATTTGGATTCAGGGGCCTGAAAAGTCTTCCCGTAATAATGTGAAAACCTCGTTCGAGCTGCTAAGCCACGGCCGATGGCGGGATGGTTTATAGAAGCCCGCGCTCTCTGACAACCCCTGCCCTGTCTGGTGTGAATGATAGCGAGAGGATATAAGCTCCTCAGTCGAAGCCGTAGCCGAAGATGGCTTTCAACTCGAGAAATTCTTCAAGTCCCGCCTCTCCCCATTCTCGACCGTTCCCGGACTGTTTATAGCCGCCGAAACAGCCTCCAAAATCGACACGGGCGCCATTAATGTGCACGTTCCCAGACCTAATTCGTTTGGCCACGAGGCGTGCGCGCTCAGGGTCGCCCGAGGTCACATATCCTGACAGCCCATACGGAGTGTCATTCGCCATACGGATTGCATCTTCTTCATCCTCGTAGGAGATGATGCAAAGAACCGGTCCAAAGATCTCCTGACGCGCGATTGACATATCGTTACGAACATTTGTAAATACTGTCGGTTTGACGAAATAGCCTTTGGTCAGTCCTTCGGGTGGACCTAGACCTCCTGCAATCAACTCGGCGCCCTCCTGTATCCCCTCCCGGATCAGCCGCTGTACTTTCTCAAGCTGTGCCTTGCTTACCAGGGGGCCAATGCCGGTAGTTTCCATGAGTGGGTCACCGACTCTAATGCTGTTGGCTGCCTGCTTTGCAGCCGAAGCGGCCTCCGCCATCCTTGCCCGCGGAACGAACATGCGAGTAGGGGCGTTACAAGATTGGCCACTATTGCGCATGCAGGCCTGAACGCCTTCTTTGACCGCTTCCGCGAGATCCGCATCATCCAAGATGATGTTGGGGGACTTGCCGCCGAGTTCCTGTGTGACCCGCTTCACCGACGGAGCCGCGGCCTTGGCCACTGCGACACCTGCTCGCGTAGAGCCCGTGAAGGACACCATTGCTATGTCAGGATGAGAAGAAATCGCCTCGCCGACAGTAGGCCCATCGCCATTCAACATGTTGAAAACACCTGGCGGCAGACTAGCATCGTGGAGAATCTGCGTGAACAAGTAGGCTGAGAGGGGCGCCAACTCACTCGGCTTGAGAACCATCGTACATCCAGCCGCAAGCGCCGGTGCCACCTTGCAAGCAATTTGGTTCATCGGCCAATTCCAAGGCGTAATAAGACCGCAGACTCCGACCGGTTCCTTCCTCATGAGGGTGGAACCCTTGAGTTCCTCGAACTTGAAGCGTTCTAGAACCCTGACAATTTCCTTAAAATGCGCCAAACCTGCCGGAGCTTGTGCCGCCCGGGAGAGCGAGAGGGGTGCTCCCATCTCCAGTGAGATGGCCTCGGCCATCTCTCCCATTCTTGAAAGATAGATTTCAATGATGCGCCGCAGGAAGGACAAACGCTCATCGGGAGTTGTTTCCGAATAGGAATCAAAAGCCACTTTTGCCGCGGCCACGGCCTTGTCAACGTCAGCCGCGCTGCCAAGAGAGATCGTCGCAATCGCTTCCTCGGTAGCCGGGTTGATGACAGTGAAGTCCCGGTCCTCGACAGAACTGACCCATTGCCCATTGATATAAAATTGGCGGTAGTTCTTCAACTCTATATTTCCATCCATTCTGCTCTCTCTAGTGCAGGGCAAGCGGTCATGCGCAAGGCCTCAAAAAATCAAGAGACCCAATCGGGTTTCAGCGCTGGTCGGCTTCCGTCAGCGCGAGGACGGCGTAAGCCGTAGCTGCATCGCTCATGAAGCGGCCGATATTCGAGGAAGGATTCCGCCGTTCATTTAGAGAGTATCCCGGCCAGAGGCCTAATGTTGTGTCCTGATTGACTACCAGCCAGGACAGGCCCCGTTCCAACTGCGGAGTTTCGCGCGGCACGCCCGCTTGTTGTAGAACAAAAACAACCAATCCAGTGGCATACCCGTCGCTTTTTTGCTCGACAGGCGTTCCATCCGATCTTATCCATGACCGGACATAGGAACGCAGACTTGTGCCTTCCCATGTTCGATAGAGTGAGGACAGACTCCAACCGCCATCTCGACGCTGTTCACTGAGAATTTCGTTAATGAGGCTCTTCTGCCGCTCGGACTCGAGCAAACCAGGCAGTTTCGTTGAAGCCCACAGAAGGATTACTTTATTAGATAAAGACTGCTTCGGGTACTCGCGGTTCAGGTAATCCTTCAACAGGTTGAGGTTATTTTGTATTTCCGGGCTCGAGCGATAGTTTTCAGGAGCAGTCCCTGCCGCAAGCGCTGCGAGGGCAGCTCCATAGTACTGCGAGTCCATTGCCTCCCAAGGCCTTAAACCGAACTGAAGCCACGACCACGCACCTTTTTGGTCACCAGCCGTCAGCTGCAGAGCCCACATATCGTCAAACGCGGCTCTCGTATCGTCACTGAGGCGTTCCCGCGGCGCGTCATAGCTGGCAAGGATCAAAGCATTGAGAACTGACTCGGTCCCACGGGACTCAACAGTCTTGTAATGGCCGTCTTTCGTGTCGCTATAGTATGGTCCGATCTGTTTCCACTGGCGTACCCGCTTGATAACATCGTCCAGCAGCCTGCGCTCTTCTGCAGTGGGGGCTTCATTGGCGAGGACGCGGTCAAGAGCAGCTCGCGAGAGAGCATAGGGCAGTGCCGTATGGCATGAGATGCAAAAAGTTCCGTGGTCGCGCGCTGAACCTTGCCAGCCCATCCACCAATCTTCCCTTTGGTCGAGATAAGTGGCGGCAGCCTTGGGATTCCAACTGTCATTGATTTTAGTTCGGGGAGATGAACAGCCCGAAACAAGTCCCCACGCAAGGCAGGCCGCCAAGGAGCACTTTCCAAGTATCGTCGCGCTCATGGATCGCCCCCTCTCGAATTTGATACTGGCCCCTACAGCGGTTCTTTGGAACGCGGCAGACCCTGTGCGAAGAATTCTTCATGAACGGCCAGGAGAGCTGTTTTCATGTCTTTCTGCGCTACCAGGAAGGAAATGTTGCACGCCGAAGAGCCTTGTGCAATCGCGATAATGTCGACATTTTTTCGGCCAAGAGCACCGCACGCACGCCCGACAATACCCGAGGTTCCGCGCATATTTTCGCCGACAACCGTGACGATCGCAACATTCGGATTTAGCGTGATGTGTTCCACTTCTTTGTGCGCCAGATCCTGCGCGAACTCGCGTCGGAGCGCCTCGACAGTGCACTTGGTATGTCCGGCGGGAACGACGAAGCTGATATCGTTTTGCGACGAGGATTGTGAGATCAGCAGGACATCGGCTTGAACTGCTGCAGTCGTCGTGAAGGTGCGCCCCAGGATATCCCTAACCCCCACAGTGGCCGGACCATCAATGGTGATCAAGGTGATGTCGCTGGTTGCGGTCAGCGCCTTTACGCCTTCGCCGTCTTGAGAGCCGCCAGGGGTGATCTTCGTTCCCTGGCGCTCGGGCGCAAACGTATTACAGATCCATATGGGGATGTCGGATCGCATCACAGGACGAAGTGCCCTCGGATGCAAGACCTTTGCGCCGAAATGGGCGAGCTCGGCTGCCTCGCGGTAAGAAATCTCGGGGATCGTACACGCGCCGGATACGTGGCGGGGATCGGATGTCAGAACACCATCCACATCGGTCCAGATGATGACCTCGTCAGCCTCGAGAGCCGCACCCAGGATCGTTGCCGAATAGTCCGAACCTCCGCGACCGAGAGTCGTGAGCACGCCTTCTGTAGTGGCGCCGAGATAGCCTGTAACCACCGGAACAATGCCCCGCTGCAACAGGGGACGCAAGCGAGCTTCGCAGCGTTCGCGCGTTTCATCCATCTGCGGCTCGGCAGCGCCGTGGTTGGAATCAGTCACGAGCAATTCCGTGGCGTCAATCGCCTCAGAGGCCACGCCGCGGCTCGCCAGGGCAGCAGCGACAATAGGAGAAGAAAGGCGTTCACCGAGACTGGAGATTGCATCCCGCGCGCGGAGCGTCAACTCGCGCAAGAGAATTGTTCCGTCGCAGAGATGGTTGCCTTCCTGAAGGATTTCTTCAATTTGTTGGCAGACACGATTGCGCTCCCCAACCGTCCGGATCAACGAGCCGGCTGCCGCCTCGTGTTGTCTGCGCAGATCATCGAAGATGGCCGTGACGGTTTCACGGTCGCCTGCTTCCGACCGCGTCGCAGCTTCGATCAGCCTGTTCGTTACTCCGCTCATCGCGGAGACGACCACCACAAGGTTGCTTTCTCGGGTGGAGGACTGGATGATCTCAATTACATTTTCGATACAATCCGCATCACCTACTGAGGTGCCGCCGAATTTCATAATCCGAAGGGATTTATTCGCTTTTCTGCGCATCTGTCCCCGGATTAGACGATGCTGTGATAAGCGCTCTGACAAGATATCCGAAGTCCTTGTAGCGCCATCCGTCAAAGAGATATTAGTCTGAGCATTTCCGTGCAAATGGATCGTACGCGTGGTGATGTGTTTAGCTGAACCGCCAGAGTTACCATTGGTTTTTCCTAATGGGTCCATCGAGGGAACTCCATGCTCGGATTCAGGAAATTGGTTTGACACCTTTTTGCAATGCATCATGGTTCTTACTCAGTCTTTTGATCTAATCTGTGTATCGCAACTCTTCGGTGCAAGGCTCATCGATTGGAGTCTAACCGGCGAGAAAGCCCGGACTCGTTTCTTTTCGGAATTCAGCGCAATTTGCTTTCTAGCACTGCGGATACAGGCGCGGATCAGTTCAGGTTCTTCCCATGGGACATCATGATATCCAGATCGAAGATACGGACTCTCTGGATTCCGTTTCCACTCTTGAGGGAATAGGGTGATCGTCTGGTTTTCGGTGAGCTTCGAAGCCTCCCGGATCACTTCTCCGGTGATCGCTGCATAAAGAGCCGCAGGAAGATCGCGTCCAGGGCCCAGCGTCAAGTGTCCGACTTGAGTGGCCCTCGGGTTAATCTCGATGAGGTAGGGGTTACCCGTTTGCTCCTCCAACACGAAATCAAGCCCAATCATTCCCGAAAGATTGAGTCTGCTGACAATCTTTTCAGCGGCGATTGACATTTCGCGGTTTTCAATCAAGCGCATGACGGTAGCCGGCCCGGTGGGATTGGTCTTGTTGACAACTTCAAAATGGAGGCTGGCTAGGAGGCTTCCGTTCCAACAAGCGATTGTGCTGGTTGCTTCACGTCCGGCCACATATCCTTGCGCGTTCACTGAGGCTCGCCTTCGAAAAAGCGACGGCCAAACCAGGGACTTGTCTCCATCAATCAGTGCCCGTTTCGCGGCTCGTGCCAAGAGTGGAGGAGCCTGTAGCGCTCGGAAGGCGCGTTCAGCCTCTTCCGGCGTACGGACGATCCTCACACCCTCGCCGCCCGAACTTCCATTCGATTTCAGAACGGCCGGAAAACTCGCCCGAGATCTCCATTCTCTGAGCTGATTGACGTCTTTGAGGACTTCGGTTTTCGGAACGCGAATACCTTCTTCTTGCGCTATTTCAAGGAATTTCGTTCTCGCATAAACCAGAGGAAAACTTGAAGGTGCGCCGAGCGAACGCTCAATTACCCTGCAAATGAGCGCACTCTTTCTGCCGCGATCGACTTCTCGCTGATATAGAGCATGGAGGTGCATGACCGCGAGGTCGTCACCCGGAATGATGAGATCCGGTTCCGAGGCGGCGATTGCTGACGCAAAGGACATCAAGGGAGCCAAACCGTGGTAGGTATATGTTTGCCGAATAACACTGGTCTTCTGGATAGGATGGCGAGGAAGGCATACAGCCTCGATCGCACATCCTGCATTGTCCAAACTCATCGCCAGCCTAACAATAGGGAACCAGCGAGAAGTCATGGCTAAAAGAACTGTTGGTCTCATCTTTGTCTTGGTGGGCAATGACAACCATCTGCCCAAGAGCCCTTCTCGCTCCTTCAGGCTGGCGTCACTCTATAGCAGCAATTGGCCTGCCACAATGTGCAAGCGACGTACTACTGTGAATAAACCACTAAAATCCAATTAAACTACTGAAAATAATACAGTTATTAGCAGGGACGGGCTTTTGGTAAAGTTCAAGGGCGTCAGAAGAGTGGAAGGACATTCCACATCCAAGGAAAACCCATTCACAAATGCCGGGGCTATCAGTCCTGAGCCAGCCACGTGGTGCTGGGGCCCAGACACTGCGGCGATCAGAGCCGCAGCCGCCTGCAGAGAAGATCCCACTAGTCTTGCGTTAGGCTTAGGAATTCTTCTAGGCTCTTTGTCTCTCGGATCAGACCTACACTACATATCCAGGTAATGGGGCTTGCAAGCGTCACTGTTGACGAGCAAAATCTAAGTGGCGTGACTTAGCAGTGGTTAGCAATGGATGTAGCGAGTAATCGATCTTGGGACAATCTCCTCCCTGCACACCGCTGCACGGGACGACCTAGGCTTTGACTAATTGGCGACGAACTTGCGAGCGGAAAGGAGTCGAATGCCAGCTGCGGGGGAGTGGTCTAAAACATTGACATTTTTCGAGGGAGAGTGGCACGAGGGCAATGTGCCGATCATGGGGCCTCGCTCCCATGCTGCTTGGCTTTGTTCCGTGGTATTTGACGGAGCGCGAGCGTTCGAAGGTGTGACACCCGATCTAGACCTTCACTGCGCACGCGTCAACGAGTCCGCTAAGAAACTTTACCTGAAGCCGATGGTCCCGGTCGAGCAATGGGTCAAGCTGGCACGAGAGGGAATCAGACGTTTTAAGGGTGATGTCGCCCTTTATATAAGGCCAATGTATTGGGCAGAAAAAGAGGGGCCCTGGGTGCAGGCTCATGATCCGGAGTCAACTCGATGGTGCCTATCGATCTACGAGGCTCCGATGCGACCCCCTAAGGGATTTTCGATCACTTTATCGCCATTTCGGCGGCCAACGATTGAGTCCATGCCGGTCGATGCCAAGGCCGGATGCCTCTATCCCAACAATGCCCGCTCGCTCTTCGAGGCGCAAGCACGGGGCTTTGACAACGGTGTCGTTTGCGACTTGCTCGGGAATGTTGCAGAACTTGCGACCTCCAACATTTTTATGGCGAAGGGCGGCGTCGTTTATACGCCAATTCCGAATGGAACATTCTTGGACGGCATTACCCGCCAGCGGGTGATCGCACTCTTGCGCGAAAACGATGTAAAAGTGATCGAAAAGACTCTTTCCTATCAAGAGTTCCAGACTGCCGATGAGATCTTCTCCACTGGAAACTACTCGAAAGTGGTTCCAGTTACGCGCATAGACGACCGCTCGCTTCCGTTTGGCCCCATCTATACGAAAGCTCGGGAACTCTATTGGGCTTACGCCCATTCATAAGGGGGGGCAGTTTGATGATGGTTTTTGAACTCAACAAAATGAGGTTATGAGCCTACAGATTTTCGAAACACACGCCCGATTGAAGGACATCGGCGCGGCACGACGTCGATTCGCAATCTGGCGTGGTGTTCTCTTGATATTATCTCCCCGATCATCTAGCGCATTTTTTTCACCTGGTTTTTACATGGCGGCGTTCCCAAGTGATGTAGTCTGTTTTGGTGAATGCAATGTTGCCTCCACTGAGCGAAGTGCTGATTCCGATATGGCAACGCGTGTTGCGGCGATCGCAGGTTGGTGTCAATGATAACTTTTTCGATCTTGGGGGTGACTCCTCCTCAGCACTCGAGATCTTTGCTGAAATTGCCCAAGTGTGTGGTCGATATCTGCCGCCGACAACTATCCTTCAGACACCTACGATCGCAGGTTTGGCTGCACTTTTGGAAGGAACTAATTCGCCGCGATTTGCTCCTCTAATTCAGATGAGAGCTGGCACCGAACGGCCCGCTGTATTCGTCACGCACGGTATTGGTGGCAGCGTTCTTGAGCTTGCACAACTCTTACGTCACATTCAAACGGATCATCCGATCTACGGGTTGCAAGCTAGGGGTATTGATGGAGTGGACGAGCCGTATGATCGTGTTGAGGACATCGCGCAGTCCTTTCTTGATGCAATCAGGGAGATGCAACCGCTCGGTCCTTACATTTTTATCGGATATTCGATGGGAGGATTGGTAACACTCGATATGGCCCGGCGCCTGTCTGAAAGTGGCGAGAAGAATCGCCTTACTGGTGATGATCGAGTCCTTTCCTGCCAGACGATTTCAACCAATGAACCAGCGCATGCGCATCTATTTCCGCCTGTTGAGAA
The DNA here is from genome assembly GCA_963833595.1 of uncultured Acidobacteriota bacterium. Taxonomy (GTDB): domain Bacteria; phylum Acidobacteriota; class Terriglobia; order Acidiferrales; family UBA7541; genus Palsa-360. Next base: position 27,179 of record CAWHYM010000010.1, read on the forward strand.
AGCACTGTATCGAATGTCCGGCAATTGCCTCTACGAGATGCGATATCCTACATTTTTCGCCCGTCTGAACGAATCGAGCGTATGTCTCAAGACCACGCTGAAACCCCATCGGAGCGACTTCCGCTTCACTTCGCTCAAGCAAAGCAACGCGCACGCGCCGCTGGTTATCAGGCGCTCGCTCACTACCAGCCGCGCTTTTACCCTGGCAAGATTAATTTTGTGAAAGCCGAAATCAGCATGGACTTTCCTGACAACGCTATTGCAGTTTGGGCCGACTTGGCGGCTGAGCTGATTGTCGAGACTGTGCCTGGTGATCACCGTGGGATTATCGCCGCTCACTCCGAAAGTCTCGGATCCGTTCTTTCTCGCTATCTGCATGAGGCATCGTGTCAGAAGTAATCCTCACTCGCTGGCGATCTGAAGGACATTGCTTCCAAGTACCGCAGATATCTCAGTCGAATCTGGGTGCTTATGCGATCTGCCCAAACGAGCGCCCAGCCCAATTGAGAGAGGGCGGCCAGTTTCGCGTAGACTGTTGCAGGTTCCTCTCTCCGTGTACCGTTTTCTGATCGGAATGCAAGATCACGCTTTCAACTTCGTGCGTATAGCCAGGCACGTGCTAACAAAAAGGTATGTTTGACAAGGTGCTGGGCGATCGCATCGAAACATCTAGACAGAAATGTGGATGCATTGTATGAACAACTACCGAGTTTTTTGTGCGCAGATGAGGCGATAAACACATGAACGGAGCAGAAAGCCTGATTGGAACTTTAGCTGCCGGGGGTGTCGAAGTCTGTTTCACTAATCCCGGCACCTCAGAGATGCACATTGTCGCCGCACTTGACCGGCTTACGGAAATGCGATGCGTGCTGGGCCTCTTTGAAGGCGTTGTCACGGGAGCCGCGGACGGCTATGCGCGTATGGCCGGCAAGCCCGCGTGTACTCTTCTTCATCTTGGGCCAGGGCTCGCGAATGGACTCGCTAACCTTCACAATGCAAGAAGAGCGCAGGTGCCCATTGTGAATATTGTGGGTCAACATGCCACCTACCATTTGCGCCATGACACTCCGCTAACTTCCGACATCGAGGGGATAGCGCGGCCCTTTTCGAAGTGGGTGCGGACAGCCTCGGGTGCCTCCACGATCGGCGAAGATGTGGTGGACGCCATCGTTGCTTCACGCACGGCGCCAGGTCAAATCGCCACACTTATCGTTCCCTCGGATGTCGCATGGAGCCAAGGCGGCGCCATCGTCAAGACTCCCGCCCCGCCGAAAGCTCCCATTCCCGCTAGTGACAATGTCGAGCTCGCCGCGGCTATGCTTCGTTCCGGATTGCCAACGGGCTTATTGATCAGCGGTCACACACTTTATGGCAAAGGACTGGCAGCAGCCGGACGCATCGCTGCGGCAACGGGTGCCAGGTTAATTGCTCCCTACCCCTTTGCCCGTATGGAGCGAGGCGCGGGAGCTGTATCGGTTGAACGTCTTCCGTACATCCTTGAGCAGGCGGTTGAATTTCTGAAAGGATTTCGTCAGCTCGTTCTGGTAGGAGCGTCCGCTCCTGTCTCGTATTTTGCGACCCAGGGAAAGAACAGCGTGCTTACGGCACCGGAATGTGAACTTCACGAACTGGCGCGTCCAGGTGAAGATTGCGTCGCAGCTCTCGATGCGCTGGAGTCAGCCTTGTCTTCGCGCGGCGCCTCGTTTATAGCCCCCAGAAATTGAGCGGCCCGCACTGCTGACGGGTGAAATTACCTTGCCTGGCCTCGCTACCATGGTAGCGGCCTTCTTGCCTGAAAATGCGATCGTGGTCGACGAATCCATGACTTCGGGTCGCAGCCTGCTAGCCGCGACGAAATTGGGTCCTCCTCATGACTGGCTGGCGAATACTGGGGGATCTATCGGGATCGCGCTACCGCTGGCGGTTGGCGCCGCGGTTGCCTGTCCTGAACGTCGCGTCTTGTGCTTGTCCGCGGATGGCAGTGGAATGTACACGGCGCAAGCCTTGTGGACGATGGCGCGGGAGGGGCTGAACATCACGACAGTTATCTTCGCCAACCGCGAATATGGAGTCTTGAAGCGGGAGTATTCCTATCTTAATGTCGGCAACCCCGGCGCTCGTGCGCGGGATTTATTCGAGATTGGTCGTCCCACCCTCGATTGGGTGTCCCTGGCGAAAGGGATGGGAGTGCCTGGCGTGCATATTAGTTCGTTAGATTCATTTGGAAGGGCCTTGCGGGAGGGATTCGAGGGGGAAGGACCGAAGCTGATTGAGGTAGGACTGTAGGCTGACTGAGTGGCGTGCTGATCTCTAACTTCCCTTGGCGGTGCTTGCGAATAATTTCGTAAGCTCACCCTTAACCACTTTCCCCGTTGGCGTCACCGGCATTTCCGAGACAAAAATAATTTCCGATGGACGCTTGTAGGGTGCGAGATGCGCCGCGGCGTATTCCGCCAATTCTGTTAACGCAATTTGTGACTGCGGCAAAAGCTGAACGAATGCAACGATTTCTTCGTTGTCGTTTCCTTGGGTCGGCCGGCCGATCACGGCGGACCGGTTGACTCCAGGATGAGCATTGAGTACCCCTTCGACTTCGACGGGGTAGACGTTGAATCCAAACCGGACGATCAGTTCCTTCGTGCGTCCGACAATGAAAAGATTCCCATCTTCCAACCGAGCGAGATCGCGAGCATTGAACCATCCTTCGGCATCGATTGCGGCCGCCGTTTCTTCCGGGGCGCGATAATATCCCTTCATGATACTCGGCCCCCGCACATATAACTCGCCGACCTCGCCCTCGGCGACCGGTTTTCGGTCGGGTCCAACTAACTTGATTTCGACACCCGGAAATACCGGGCCCACTGAGATATCGTTACGAGGCGATTCAACCCTCGTTTGAGCAATGGTAGGCGAGCACTCCGTTATTCCATATCCGTTGTGGAGCACCAACCCCATCAAGTTCTCTGTTTGCGATTTGATGGAGGGGTGCAAAGGAGCGCCGGCAGAAGCAATAATCCTTAGCCCGGAAAAGTGGAGGGTTTTGAGCCCCTTCATCTTCGCATACTCAGTCAGCATGGCGAACATGGCCGGTGTGCCTAGCACGACTGTTACTTGTTCCAGGGTCTTGCGAGCCGTCATGGGATCAAAACGTGGCATCAGATGCAGACACGCGCCACTCAGCAAAGTACCGAGGAGAACGACGGAAAGACCTACTGCATGAGACATGGGCAAAACGCCGAGAAGGCGGTCATCAGGACTTAGTGAACGGATTCTTGCGGAGATCGCCGCGATGAACAGAATGTTCCTGTGGGTGAGCATCACACCCTTAGGTTGGCCGGTGGTGCCGGACGTATAGATCAATGCTGCAACGCGCTCCCCAACGCACGGATCGAGTAGCTCGGCTTCCGGTTTCGGATCCAATGTCCCCAGCGCGATTGACTCCATATCGGCAATATTCTGAACGATCGCATCATGACGCTTGGCATGGTCCTCGGCATGAGGTGAATCGCCTACAGTGTAAATTACGCGACGGGCGCCGCAATGCTCCCGGATCTGATCGACCTCACGCGCGGAAAGACGTGCATTCACGAGGACTGGCCAAGCATCGAGCCTCGCCAATGCCAGAAGGATAGCAACGAATGCCCGGCAGTTCTCACAGACGATCATGACCCTATCTCCGGGTTGAACGCCTGATTCAAGGAGCCACGCCTGGGTTTCCACGATTGCGGATTGCAACTGACCGTATGTCCAAGCCCCAGAAGCTTCTACGAGCGCCGGGCGATCAGGCGAGCGCTCCGCCCAAGGCTCCACAACATCACTGATGCGATTGGGCAGCGTATTCAAGATGGCGGGTACTTGATCTTCAAGCATCATGGTTTCTTACGGTATTTCGTTAATGAGCACATATCTCAATTTTTGAAAAGGCTTTAGCGCTTATTTAACAGGGATGCACTTGTCCACGGAAAATCTCCCGGTGCGCCTGTTCGGCCGATTGCTATGGGAAATAGCCCGGCTGGTGAACGCTTGAACTGCGCCGCGGTTTTCAGCAATCCTTGAATGTCGATTGGTTCTCATCCGTATGGCACGAAGAAGTTGGGGCCTTCGGGCGGTCCAAACTTAAATGCGGCACCGGCCGCGTCTATGTTCTCCTCTGAAGTTTTCTCTCGACGTATGCGACGACATTATTTACAGATTCGAGATTATCCGGCACCACTTCCTCATCCTCCACGGTGATTCCGAAATGATCTTGAAGATAAGTGACGAACACGAGGATTCCGGTGGAATCGATCACAGTGCCGAGCAGCGACGCATCGCCCTGTAGTTCTTCAGCGCGGCCAAAGTAGAACTGGTCTACGAGGAAGCTTCGGATATCACGCTCGATGTCTATTGTCTCCATGAATCAATGATCCTCTCCTATTGGTTTATGACTCGCGAATCGATCTTGCGTAAAAGATACCAATCTTTCGGATGGCGGCCGGTCATATGGCGATCCTGGTGAGGATCACACCAACGACTCGTTCTTCCATCACGGCCATCGAATCGGCAACCAGTTCCTTTTCCGTGAAGAAACCGCGCTTACAGCTGGTGTGCGCGAATGAAAATCGTCTGGTCCAGCGGAAAGTCGCCGCTGTTTTAGCTGTGGCTTATGATTCAGCCATTACAGACGATAATAAACTGGGCAACGCAACCAAGATGATTCTGCGGGCGCGCGTCAAAAGTCGGCGACTTCATCCCAGCCCGACCCGAGCATTGGATGTGCGCGCCGAGATGTCCGTTCTTTTGGATGCTATATAGTGCAACCAATTGCGATATATACCCACGGCCGGTGAATGCCAGGCGCTTGGAATCGTATTGGCAACGACGGACTCAGGGAAGGCTGCAATGAGTTGCTCATTGCGGTGGGCAAGAGCAGTATCTTGAAACTCGTTCAGAACCTTCGTCGCTGCGTCATCGAAGTATCCGTATGGTACGGAAGGGTACGTCTGCCTTTCCTGCCTGAGAAATCTCTTCACGTCCCTGCGGTACTCCTTCAACAACGTCCCGGCTTCATACTCCGGATGGCCTTGGAAATGAACGAACAGGCTCTTCCTTTTCGGCTTCACAAAGAGGTTCACGCCTGCCTGCGCCGATTTGGTCAGCACTGTATAACCACATGACTTCAAAGCATCCTCTCGAACTTCATTCCAACGAGAATGCGGAAATTGCATCTGGTCGGGGGTGCGGCTGGTCAGTGGGTGATCAAACACCTTTGTTTCGCTAAACACACCAAACTTCTTATCGTCAAACGGATGGCGTTCGATGCCATCACCGTGAAGAACGGCCGCGTGCGCCGCCAGACACGACAAAAGCGTCGAATTGGTATTGTGCTCAGCCCATTGCAGGACTTCGGTCAGGATGCCCCAGTAAGGTTCTTTCCGCAAATCCGATTGGCGCGGCTCGGTTCCTGTAACAATCACGCCATCAAACCGGCTATTCAACAAATCGGTAATGTCCAAGTAGAAGCGATTCAGATGCTCTCTTCCACGATCGCCCCGCGGAATCCCGGGGAGCGAGTAGAGCCTGAGGCGCACGGGAATATCCGCCCCGGCTGAATTCAGAAGCTCAAAAAATTGCGACTCTGTGTCTTCCAGGGCCGCGTCGGGCATATTGTTGACGAGCGCGACATTAATCCGATCCGCGCCCGGACCGCAATTTGCAATCAATGGCATAGAGGAGCTGTGATTTCGAAGGGCCCAATGGGTCGGAGTTCGCGTTTCGTCCATCATTACGAGCATGACGCACCTCGCGGATTGGCGTTCAATCTGACCTTGACCTTAAGCAGCGGCCTTCTCCAATGCCTGGGCGAGATCTTCCAGAATGTCGTCGATGTGCTCTATCCCCACGCTGAGGCGGATCATTTCAGGTGTGACGCCCACCTTGCGTTGCTCTTCGGGAGTGAGTTGACGGTGCGTTGTTGACGCAGGGTGACACGTTAATGACTTCGCATCGCCCATATTCACCATTCGTTTGAACAAGCGCAACGCATCGAAGCACTTCCGACTGGCCTCGAAGCCACCTTTCACTCCAAATGTCAGCAGGGAGCAACACTTCGTCCCTAAATACCTGTTGGCCATGGGATACAAAGGGCTGTCTGGAAATCCCGCGTAATTGACCCATTGCACCATGCTATGGTCGCGCAGATATTCCGCTACCTTTCGCGCGTTCTCCACATGGCGTTCTACGCGCAGGGCCATTGTCTCGACGCCCTGAAGCAGTAAGAATGCGTTGAAGGGTGACATCGTCGCACCGGTGTTTCGTTGGCACACCGTGCGGCACCGCGCGACATAGGCAGCGGCGCCAAAATGATCCGTATAGACCAGGTTGTGATAGCCAGGTTCCGGCCGGGTCAGCATGTAATAACGGTCTGGATAGTCGATCCAGGGGAATTTCCCGCTATCCACGATCATTCCCCCTATCGTTGTGCCGTGCCCGCCCATGAATTTCGTCATGGAATGCAAAACAATGTCGGCGCCATATTCGATCGGCCTTAATAGAATGGGCGTCGCGACTGTGTTGTCGACGATGAGAGGCACACCGTGCTTGTGCGCAACACGGGCCAACCCCTCGATGTCCGCGACGTTGCCGGCGGGATTGCCCACGCTTTCGCAATAGACCGCCCGGGTATTTTCGTCGATCAATTTTTCGACATCATCGGGATGATCGCTCTCCGCGAACCGGCCGGCGACTCCTCGTTTCGGGAAGATGTGCGCGAACAATGTGTAGGTGGCGCCATAGAGTTGGGGAAGGGAAACGATGTTGTTACCCGCCTCCGCAATGTTGGCCACCGAATATTCGATAGCGGACATCCCCGAGCTGACGCTGAGCGCCTCGACGCCGCCCTCCAGCGCAGCGACGCGTTTTTCCAGTACCGCGTTCGTGGGATTGCCGATTCGGCTGTAGATGTTTCCCACGATGTCGTTATTGAATAGCGCCGCCCCATGCTCTGCGTTGTCAAATTCAAACGCAACTGTTTGGTAGATCGGCACCGCCACGGCCTTCGTGGTGGGATCGCCGTTGTAACCTTCGTGAATTGCGATCGTCTCTCTTCTCATGCTTCCGTCTGTTCTTCTAGAAAGAGCGATGCTCGCATGACAACTCGCATTTGAAACAATTCGCTAGCGGCTTGAGATGATTTCTGTTTCTTCGTTCTTTGTAGATACAGTGTTCGGAGCCGGGCCAAAAGCACGGCCCCGCGAGAGTGATCTGCCAACGGATTTCGTCACACGGCTGGCTGCGAAACCGGCACCGAAGGCAAATCTCATTAATGGCCCGAAGCTGTTCGCGGCCGATACACCGACAAAATATAGGCCTGGTATAGATGATTCAAAGGATGATGAGAGTAGAGGCGTACGATTGACTGCCTCGATTTTAGAGCGAATCTCAGGGGTGAGGAATTTCAATCGTTCCAGATCGACTTTGTAGCCCGTCGCTGCGATGACGTGATCAGCTGAAACTTCTCGCTTCGAGCCGTCGTTTCCGCGTAGATCCAGACTGACCATGCCGTGTCGGACGTCCGCGCGCTCGGTCGAGTAGCCGAGCAAGAGAGGCACCTTCCCCACGACCTTGTCCTTGATAAACCATCCTCCGGAAGGACCAAGATGGGTCCGCACGATCTTCAATCTCGTGCTCTCGGGAAAACAATGAAACGCATGGGGCCAATTGGAATAGAAGCGCGACTTCAACCCCGGACCCAACCCCGATTGCGGATGGCGAATTTGATGCCACAGGGAAGGCGACTTACCGATTTCTGGCTTATTGTGAAAGACCAGGGAAGTCTGCCGAGCAACGAGCTGAACCTCTGCCCCGCTCTCGTGAAGCAGCCCAGCCAAGTCAGTGGCGGAAGACCCCCCACCTAGCACAATGACTCTGCGACCTCGGAACTTTTCGAGATCATGGTGGGCGTAACTGTGGGACAAGAATTCCGGTGGCAGGTGCGATAAGTTGCCGGGGATTTCTTGAAAATGGGTAATCCCAACTGCGAGTATGACACGGCGGGTTCTTACGGTTTCGCCGTCATCGAGTTTCAGTACAAATCCATCCTGAGCACGATCAACGCTCACGACGAACTTGTCTTCCAATTCCGGCACCATGCGTTCCGTGAAAGCAAGTCCATATGCTGCAAAGGTTTCGAGCCTAACAGGGAGTCCGACATCAGAGTACTCAATCTGACGTTCAGCACAGAATTGCTTCAGAGTAAACTGGCCATCCGGGTCGTAGATGTTCGATGCGAAGCCTTCGGACTTGAGCATCATGCCTTTCGGCATATGTGCGACCCAGCTGTCCATCGGACGGCCGAAAACACGATAGGGTATACCTCGACGTCGAAAATGGGCAGCCACCGAAAGTCCGTACGGACCTGCTCCAATGATCACATTGTCTAGCATGGCTTTTTAGGAAGAGACTCCTTTGCTAGTTTGTATTCGTGCTAGCGGACAGCTCAACGCACCAACATCTAAGTTCATTGCTCTCAATGCCCCAGGCGCGCCTTTAGGGAGCGTCGTAAACGCAACTCCTGTGTGCTCTGCCTGGGTTGGTGCCATCCTGCTATTCGTCCGTACGCCCTACTGGGGAGCATTTGAATTGCCGACCGGAATAAATATAACTACTTTAGAATGAGTGATATATGAGAATGCCGCACAAGTCGTGTGGAATTTGTTATCCCTTTTGTGACAACCTTTTGCTTACAAGTAGAAGCTGCTATTCATGTCCGCCGCTAGGTTCAGTTCTTTGTGCATGGTGAAGCAGCCATGTGGGGGCTTCGTAGATGGCTAGGCTCACAGACTGAGAATCTCCTCAAAACTGGGCATGAGAGTTGCATCGCCGTCAAAAGGAGTGGCATACCATGCGGCGCTGTCTCCGAGAATTTTGTGCAGTGTTGGCGTCGCCGCTTTGTAATAGAAAGGACAGGCAGGGTATTTTCTCATATATGGTTTCCATCGAGCGCACTGACGCCGAACGCCAGAAGGGAAGCCTTGCACCTCAAGTATGTGACTGCCCGCTTGCATGGCATGCTCATAAGCTGAAACCATCAAGACTCCCAAGACCTCCGGGTCGTCTTGCTTTACTAGCATGTCTGCGACCCGGGATCGTCGCAAACCGTTGGCCTGGCTCGCTTCGTCGCGAATCACCAGATAGCCGGCCAATTGTCCATTCTTGTGGCAGCAGAGCACGCGCGTCTTCGCTTGATCACCTGGAACATCAAAGTGCCAGCGCAAAATTTCTGGACTGCGATCGGCAAACAGGCGTGTCCCTTCACCTAGTTTCTCAACCCACAGAGCTTCGAATTCCGTTCCAATCTCGTTGACCTTAATTTCGCTCACTGCAAGACCCGCCGCCGACCCTCGCGGCCAGCGCCTCCGAAACAACTTATCGATTCCCACGGCGAGCGTAGCGAGTCCGCCCACAGCCTGGGAGAGTGCAGGTCTGAGCTGAAGTTTTTTCATCACCGCTTGGGCGAAAGGATAGGACCGCAACACCCATAAGAGGACTGTCTCATAGTCTTCCTGAGGTAAAGGGTCGGACTTGAAAGCGCGCGAAATCTTTCCGACGGATTCAATCGCCGTGGTCGTAAGGAATAGATCAACAGACTTCTGACGGAAGAATGCTGCATTCAAACTGAAGGCGACGGCACGGTATGCGGGTTCAACCACCAACCCCGACCCTGTAACAGCGGCCAACGTTTTGTCCCCGAAGCGATAGAAAGAAGATATGTTTCCGAGGTAGCCGACGACTGTTCCTTCAGCTTCCAAGACCCAGCCGATCGCACGACCCGTCTTCAAATGCTTCAGGGCGGGATTGTGAAGCCATAAGTGTTCCCAGTTTTCCAGCGAATCCGGAATCACGCCCCAGCGTCGCTTGAGATTTGTCGCTGCTTCATAATCCGAAAATTGCGCTTCGCGAACTCTAGCCGGTACAACCGAGAATGACCTTCCTGAATCACTCTTGAGAGCAGAGGGTGGTTCCCGGCGCGACCGGATCATTGTCAGAATCGCGTTGCCGACTGTTTTTTCAATTGAGGCCATATCGCGGAGACAGGGCTCCCTTCCTTAGTACTTAGACCTACAGACGCTCGCGACCATTTCTTCGGAGCAGCTTTCGCTTCCACGCGATGACGCTCGGTAACCATCGATATGCCCCGAGCAACTTGAGGCGAAACTCCAGTTCCCAGTCCGTAGGATTCACGACAACCCGGCCGGTAACAAATTCTTGTGGAGCAGTGAAAGCAAGCATGGGCTGGATAGTGAAAACCCGCTCATAACCGACTTCCCGGCATAGATCGATTAACTGTTCGTTTGAGGCGCCGTAAGGAAAACTAAAAAGCTTGATATCCCGGTTGAGCAGTCTCTTCAGTTCAGCGCGAGATGCGGAGAGTTCGACCTTCGCCTCCTGTTCCGATACGGAAGGTAGCCACGGGTGGGACATCGTATGCGATCCAATCGTGATCAAATCAGGCGGCAGTTCTCTTAGACGTTCCAAGGGAGCAACTCGCTCATTGTCCAACGAGTCCCCTCCAAATGTGGTCCACCGAGGGGCCGCTCCAAGCAGGCCAGCGACAGTGAAAAGCGTCGCGGGTATTTTTCTTTGCACCAGCTCAGGTACGGCGTTTTCAACTGTGCTCAGAAATCCGTCGTCAAAAGTCACCGCCGCATAGTGCTGTCCAGGGACCAATGGTTGATGGCTATCTGCGGCTATAGGAGTGGAGTGAAGGATCAAGGCATCCATTTGCCGCGCGAACCGCGCTCGATGCTGGAGAGCCACCTCATGATAGTAAAGTACGACACAGATGGCGGGTGGTTTCCTTCCCATCAGCGAGCGAAATGCATTTCCTGCTGCTGTGTAGAGGAGGAAGCCGATGCTGATGAAAAGCTTCGCTAGACGCGGCAGTGTGTCCCGATGTTGTTCTTTCATCGAACCATCCTACAGAGCAAGAATCGCGATCTTTGGATGATGGTGAAGCTGTGCTTCACAAGGTGACTGGGAAGCACAGCTCGCACACTCCAGATCGCGGAATCGGAATGTTTTGTTCTTGGTTGGAATCAAGCTCTGCGGATATTCGAATACTCTAAATGTGACAACGATGGCCCACTGGCAGACCACAGCTCGAATCAGAATAGTTCACTTTGGCCCCAGTTTGAAAACCCTTAGATGCTATGGTTCTAATGCAAACCGAACAAGCGGTCGTGTCGCCGGACGATGTTGAACAGGGATAAGAGTTTCTTCTTTTGTTCATTCCTTAGAAACTCAACGAATTCATCGGATACCGGTCTCGTCTCCCGAATCACCAACGACCAGAAAAAACCCGTTAGCCTCGCGAAACAACCGATGAAAAACGGCTTCTCGGTTAAGCGCTGAAGGCACTTGAGGATTTCAAAGCCGGGATCACTGCCAAAGCAATAATCCATTCGTCCTTGGCGAAATTTGTGGCGCAATAGGTTGTCGCCTTCTCCGGTGTGCCTATGATGGAAGATTCTTAACTCAGGAAACGCTTCAATCTCCCATCCTTTCATTCTGGCAGAAACTTGCGCATGCCAGTCTTCGCCACCGTATTCAAGAACGGCATAGCCTCCGATGGCTTCGTAGCAATCTCGACGGATCAACTGCGCGGCATGGGCGACCGAATAGACTCTGTTGCCTCTGCGGCTTTGGAACTCCCCGCTGAATTCCTCGCAAACGAACCCACCCGCCAACCCCAGGTCGGGACGCCTTTCAAAATGAGCGATGAGATCCTCGAAGTATGAGTTGCCGACAGTGACGTCGGCATCCAGATTGCCGATGAAATCGAAGATTGCATCATCCAAGAGTTTAGTTCCGGTTCGCAATGCGACTACCTTGGACCGAAAGCTGTGGCCGGGTGGCCTTGTCACTCGCAGGAAGCGAATGAACTCATATTTCTCGGCATACTGTCTGACGATTTCGTCCGTACGGTCAGTCGAACCGTCGCTGACAATGATCCACCGATTCGGGAGCCGTGTCTGACAGAGTACGGACTTGATGGTGTTCTCGATGTTGGCTTCTTCATTGTAGGCGGCCGTCATGAGGACATATCCTCGCGATCGACCTGCCAACTGCCTATTTGCGATGTGCGAGTCCATGAGTATCCCTAACCGATCACCATCACGTGTCTGAATCGCCGGAGTTGTGTCACTGTCGATCACCTCGCGCTAGCAGAAAGATATTCGCGGAGGCCCTCCTGCCAGGGTTTGAAGACGTTCAAACCCTGGCTCTTGAGAGCGCGGTTTTCAAGCACGGAGTATGCGGGGCGCGCCACTTTGGCGGGAAATTCATTGGGCCCCGCGACCTTCAGGTTGACTCGAACATTGGCAATCGAGAAAATCTCGCGTGCAAATTCATACCACGAGCAACTCCCCTCCGCAGTTGCGTGGTATAAACCGTAGAAGTTGCATCGGCTCAATGCGACCATCTGCCGGGCGATTTCACTCGTCGAGGTTGGAGTGACAAACTCACTGTCCACCACCTTGACCTCACCACGTTCTCTCGCGAGCTTCAGCATCAGTTCAATGAAGTTGAGCCCGCCTTTTGCCCGGCAGGGATTTTTTCCATAGATCGCCGATGTGCGCAGTACGAAGTGTTTGTCGACTGTAGATCGCACGAAGTACTCGCCGGACAATTTTGTATTGCCGTAGACGTTCAGCGGCATGGGAGCATCCGACTCTTCATATGGACTTCCCTTCGCGCCGTCGAATACGTAATCGGTGCTCACATGCATGAGAGTCGCGCCAATGTTGCGGGCGACCAGAGCCACATTCCTTGCACCCAGCCCATTTACGGCGAACGCCTTCTGCGGATCCCGCTCACAATTCTCCACATGATGCATCGCTGCCGTGTTCGCTATGATGTCCGGCCGTAAGCTCTCGAGGCAGTTGGAGACAGAATCCGTACTAGAGAGCTCGATGTCTGAATGCGTTACGGGACTTACCTCATCCCCATTCTTAGCGAAGGCCTGAGCGACGTCCATTCCCAGCTGGCCGTTGGCCCCAATCACCGTAACTCTCATCGGGCGGGCGAGCCTGTCAAGGTGCCAACTTCGATGCTACGTTCCAGCTTCTTAAAAGATTGAATGTTCGAGTACTGGGGATTGTCCCAATCCTTGAATTTATCCATGTTGTCAGTAAGGGCTCGGACGATCGATTTTACGTCGCCGGTCGCGTGAAAACTCAGGACATTGCTTGCCTTAAGGGTGCTGACTTTGTAGTTCCGGAAGTCCTCGATGTGTTTGATGTCCAGGTTCACATGGATGCCGAGCCGTTCTTCGACCGCCTGTCTCACCAAATCTGCCACTTCACCCACCGTATAGTTGCCCGAGGCAACATTGAATATCCCGGTTAGTTTGTAGTTTGCTTCAATAGCCCGAATATATGCGGTGGCCGCGTCCTCGATGCTTAGAATTGGCCTCCAAATCGAAGGGTTATTGACGGTAATTACGTGGTCGCGCACGGCACTTCGGAACATCGTGTTTATGATCAGATCGAGCCGCATGCGCGGGCTATAACCCGAAATTGTGCCCTTGCGAAGTGCGATGACAGAAAAATTATCATCGGCAAGTTGCATCGCGGCCTGCTCACCCTGCAGCTTGGAAATACCGTAAGGATAGTTTGAACTGACCGGGCGAGTTTCGTCGAACAGCTCATCTTCGGTGTAGCCATACACTGAGCACGAGGATGCATAGATATATCTCTTGACCTTCGCATTCTTGGCCGTGTAGGCGAGGTAGGCAGGAGCTGCGGCGTTGAAGACGAAATTCTTGCTGGGTGAGAATTCCGCCATGGGGTCATTCGAGAGCCCAGCAAGAAAAATCACCTGATCGTAGGGTTTTAGATCTTCAACCGACAAGTCGAAGATATCTTTATTCAGGATACCCACTTCCCGCGGCAGATGGTTGCCAAACCAGAATAGGTCCACGACATCGACCCGGTAACCGCGGTCGAGCAATTTTGGAATCAGGACGCTTCCCACATAGCCGGCGCCTCCAGCGATGAGAACTTTCATTCTAGCCTCCGCGTATTCGGGATTTATTCTCGGTCAATATTGAAAATTTGCTGATTCTGGCGAAGCTAGCCACTGCGCCAAAGTCCTTGCCTTCGTATCTTTCTCTGACAGTTGCATTTGGTCTGCCCGCAGCGGCCACTCAATCCCTATCGCGGGATCGTTCCATAGAATCCCAGATTCGGCTTTGTTATTGTAAAGGCCGGTGCATTTATACTGAATTTCCGCGCTATCGGAAAGAACACAGAAGCCGCGGGCAAAGCCTGCTGGAGCCCAAACCTGGCGCCTGTTCTCCGCCGAAGCCATTACGCCGGCCCATTTTCCAAGAGTTGGCGATCCTTTGCGGATGTCGACGGCAACCAGAAATGCGCTCCCTTGCGTTACGCGCATCAACTTCCCCATAGGGGGCTCCCACTGAAAGTGTAGCCCACGGACCACGCCATACGACGAACGAGAATGGTTGTCTTGCACAAATTGATACGGCAAGCCCAATGTCTTGAACTGATCTTCGCGAAAGGTTTCCATGAAGAAACCGCGGCTATCCTGAAAAATATCCGGCACAAGCACAAGCGCGTCGCCCAGGAATCTAGACTCTACTCTTATCTCCATAATCGGGTAATCATCCTCCTCGCGGGAGTGGAATTTGACACAGGTAGTATCGGCATTTTGGAAGCTGCAGGACTTGTTACTCTTCGAAGAATTCCAAGACTATCTTTCTAGCACGCGATCCGGAGGTTTGATCCGAAGTTCAGGTTCCTCGCCTTTTTCAGCGAGCCGCACTGGGTCGACGCGGTAATTCCAATCGAACAAAGTGCGAAATTGCTCCTGTTGTTTTCTCCCTGTTTCACTTGGCCTCACAAGCTGAAACACTCCGTATCCCACCCGTCGAATGAATAATCCCGCCAGCATCGTCCAACGACATTGCCGAGCTCCTCGTGCGCCATAATACTTGTAAAAGTAAAGATATCGAGTGACTTGACCATCTAAGGCGAATCCGATCGGAGAGAATCGTTTGTTTGTTGACTGCCCGCCTAGGTGAACAATGGTTACTTCAGGGGTGTAGAGAATTTTATATCCAGCGTCCCATATGCGCTTGCATAGGTCCGTATCTTCAAAGTAGTAAAAGAACTGTTCGTCGAACCCGCCCAAACGTTTTAGCAAATCGCCCCGCGCAAGAATGAAGCACCCCGCCAGCCATCCGACGGTCCGCTCCTTTTCGCCCTTCCATCCCACGTAAATCCCCGGATGAAACCAGTTTGAAAAGTATGCCAGCGAGTGAACATGAAAAGCCCAACACCATTCCGAGCGTATGCTGGGCAAAGGACGCATGCACGCCTGAAACGTGCCATCGGCATTCAGGACACGGCATCCGAAGGCGCCTCCCTCCGGATGCCGGTCCGCATAAGCGATCATCTTATCGAGCGTTCCGTCATGAATGATTGTGTCGGGATTCAGGATGAGCACATATTCGCCACGACTCGCTTGAATCGCTACATTGTTCCCCTTCGCAAACCTTAGATTCACCCCATTTTCGATCAATCGAACCTGAGGAAATTCCTCGCGGATGAATTGGATGGATCCGTCGGTCGATCCATTATTCCTCAAGCCGGGGAAGAAGGCCATAGTCTTTGCGAAAGAGCTTGAAATAAACGTGTTTGAGCCTGCGAACGATCAATTCCTCATTCCACCGGGTTATCCTGATGCAAGGCGTCTGAATTGGAAGAAATTCTTCCCACTTTTTCTTCACATGCCAATAGCAGCCGAAGAATTCCGGGGGCAAATGCCCGTAACTTGTATTATGAATCGAAAAAGCGGAAATCGCGTAGCAACTTTTCTTTTTTTTGCGCGCTGACAAACAAATGTCCGTGCCGTAAAAATGAAAGTGTGAAGTTGGGATGGAATCTCAGCCCGGAAGACCTGCGCATAATCAGAAAATATTCATCAAGCGTATCAACTGCGACCGGTTGCACAAATGGCTTGCCGAGAATACCCAAACCAACTGAGTAGAGATATCTACCAACCATACTTGATTGGTAGATTTCCCAACCGCCCAGCACACCCCAGTCAGGGTCGGAGCGCTCCAGAATCTTCAGGGATCGATCCAAATCGCCGAGCCAGTCCTCCGGGAAATATACGTCCTGGTGTGCGAAGACAATCAGATCCGTATTCGCTTTTTCAATGGCATCATTGTAGGCGGCCGCCGCGGACGAAAACCCCTCTTGAACAATGATCCGATCGGGGCGGATTCCCTCAAGACATGGCGAGGCGGCAAAATTTCGGTCAAAAATGTGCTTATTGTTCCGGTTCACTACAAAAGTCAGATCTTGGAATTTCGGAGTCATTATTCTGTTCTAGTTATATCGTTGGTTTTGGATAGAATTTCGTGCAACCCGAGCCTGAAGGGGAAGGCCCATTGTGCGATCTCGATTTCAGTCTGAGGCGCTTTTTCCCCATTTCGCGCCGCCAGCGTAACTGCAGCAAATCATAGCCAGAAGCGCGTACCAGGCACAATGATCTGATCCAAGTACCCGATTCCCATATAAGCAACCACGTTGGCGAACAGGGAAGCGCCGATTGCCCAGACGAATAACTCTTGCTTCCGATCGCTCTCACAGGTTTTGCGCGCCGTCCCCACGTACTTGAACCCGTACACCAGAATCGCAAGAAACGCGATGAAGGGGATCAGGCCCACTGTGTCCGCGGTTCCGACGTATTGGTTGCTGAGGTCCCACATGTCCCAGCCCCACGATCCAAAGTTCTTCGTTCCGATCAGGGCCCAGTCCCAGAAATGACGGATACATTGATCTACGAGCTGTACCGGTGATACGACGACGAACCGTCGGATAGGCTCACGTCCGAGATGATGTGCCACACCGGCGATGTCATGTAGAGTTGTCCCGCAAGTAAGCATTCCCACGATACTCCATCGGACCAACCGCATGTGCCGGCGTATCGGCCAGAGGCAGAGAGCGAATCTCCTCCCGATCAAGACCAAACAGTGCGGTGCTGGAACCCGTCAGAACGGGATCGCTGTGGCAGCGATAACCCCCGGCACGGCATATTTTCGGTCTTCCTTTTCCTTCAACCACCATCCGGCGAACAGCGGCATCATGAACCCACCAAAAGTCCCCGCCAGTATGGGGTGCGCAAAGCTGCCACGCGCGCGGAAGACGCGGCTCGATTATCGCCGTTGCGAAGGCGACGGAGCGCGCTCCTTAGCATCGCGTAGTACGGGTTGCGGCCCGTGATGTGTTCATATGTCATCAGCACGGCAACCGCAACCGTCACGCATGCCAATACTCGAAGCGCGCGCTTTATGTCTTCCTCGTCTCGGATTAGGAACCGCATGAGGAAGTACACGCCAAAGGTCGTATAGAGATTTCCCAATTGAAACACCACCTCTGCCGATACTCGCCACAGCAACATTCCGTCGAGGGCTATGAATATCGTCAGGACGAGCATAGCCTTGTCGATTCCATTCATTCCGCCGCTGAAAATTTCGTCCTTTCCCGAGAGTTTTTCCCAAATCATCCGGACGAATCCAAACAGCGCGAGAACCCGAAGCATCGGAAAGTGAAGCCCGCCCACAACGAGCACCTGATCCATCGGAATCAGGATCCCCGCCGCCAGAAAAGGGATGATCGCTTTGCTTCGCGGCAGGACGCAGATCGGCACCCCTGCGATCAGTATCACCACCAAGACAATCGGATTGACGACGGTCTCCGCGACTCCCCCGCCGAAGTTTAGGTTGTCAGGTCCCAAAGCTCAATCCTCGCTCAAGCAGTCGCACGGTTCATGCCTCCATCGATCCAACGGCGCCGAGGCATCAGGTGCGGAGACCTTCATCTGCGGAAACCAAGGCGTTCGCCGATAGACCGCATTACGATAATGCTCGATCTGTTCCCAGCCCCAGCCAATCATTGAAACTACCGAGTCCTTGCTACCCCTCATCTGCGCCGCACGAAGGTCGCGCCTCGCCCTCTTTAATTCTCGTTCCATCAGCGGACGCAGCGAATCATATCGTGGGTTTGAATCGATGGTCCGGAGGGTGCCCTCTCGCATCTTTACATTGTATTGATTTACTTTCAATGGAGCCGCTTCATGCCCCAAGGTGCGAGGTAGCTTATCCTGCCTGGTCGCCAGCGGCTCTCGAATGAAAGCCCAGGGGCCCTCCAGCGATAAGCGCAAAGCCAATTCGCCATCTTCCATCAGTCGGTACGATTCGTCGAAGCCGCCTATCCTTGTCAGAACCTCGCGGCGGACCGCCGCTGCCTGGTTGAACATCAAAAACCGAGTGGCGAGAACCTCTGCCACATTTAGCCAAATCCCCTCTTCAATTTCCGGTCGCAGCCCGGCGGTATTAAAGGACTTTACTACTACTCCGGGCAGCTCCACTGTCATATTGCAAACGCAACAAGTTACTGATTTTCCCGCTCTTTCAAGCAGGGACACTTGCCGGGCGATTTTCGTCGGATGCCACGTGTCGTCGGAGTCCTGAAACGCGACGACTTCGCCTCTCGCCATCCGAATGCCGCGGTTGCGCGCGGCCGCTGGCCCGGCGTTTCCCTGAACCGCCCATCGGACCCGGCTGCCGTACGATTTCAGTACCTGCACGGTGTCGTCCGTGGAACCGTCGTCCACAACGATGATCTCTATATTCGGGTACGTCTGCTGGAAAATATTTTCGATGGTCTCCCCAATAATCCCGGCGCGATTGTACGTGGGGATGACCACACTAACTAATGGTCCCATTGCCATTGATCCTTTTCCTGGCCTGCGCGGCAAGAGCTCAAGGTTCACGTAAGTCCAGGCTGACGGTCGCGGACGCGGCGGCCTCTTGCTCCGCCCGGCGCGACGGCCAAATCTTGCTCAGCACGCGGCGCCTGTCTTCAGCCTCAAAAACGAAGTAGAAGGAGAGCAGCGCACAGACCAAAGCCTGCGAGGCAACAATCAAGCACACTTCCCCGAGGTTCGAAATATTGAATTTTCTCAGGAGCGACGCCCACATCACGAAGCTGCACAGGGCCGGTACCATCACGGACCAGCCGAGCACCTTCACGTAATACTCCGTGAGAGAAACTCCCGCGGATCGGCAGACGTACGCGGGTTGGAGAAGAACCTTCGCCACGACCATGGGTACCAGCGTCCCCATGGATACGCCTATCATCCCATAGGAGCGTCCCCAGTAGATGCTTAGGGCAAGGTTTGCGACCCCTTCTGCGAAGGTTTGGTATGCCAGATACCGGTGTTGCGAAACTCCAAGTAAGTACGTGACGGATGGCTGCTGCGCAAGGTCGCAAAAATGGCCACAAGCAAGATTACGGCGGGCCAATACGCGTCCATGTACCGCGGCCCCATCCACGTGCCGATGAAGGCCCGTCCGTAAAACACGAAGGAACACAGGACAATCGTTGAAAGCGCAGCCGCAATCCTGGTCCCAAGCGCCAGCACTCTCCGGATTCCGTCGTAATCGCGGCTCCCCAGCATTTGGCTGAACCAGGACTGGAGAAGTCCCACAGCGCTGAGAATAAAAGTGAGGAAGTAGCCAGAAAGACGTGACGCGATAGTGTAATGGGCCACGGCGGCTACACCTACGAATGCAGCAACCATCCATCCGTCCATCGCAAACCTGAGTTGGTCGCCCACTCGAATGGCCATGGAGTAGCGCCCGTAGTCGAACAATTCCTTGAACGTACTCCTGTCTGCCAGCGCAATCGAAATACGAAGGCCCTTTTGAATCCTGCGGAGAATAAGATAGCTGGTCAGATACGACCCTGCATCAGTCAGGAGCGAAACCAGGGCAAGGCCAATGATCCCATACCCCTTCATGACCAAGGCGACGATCAGCGAGGTCCTCACGATCAGAATGAGAATCCCAACCGACGAGATCAGGTCATTCCGTAAATGAGCGTAAACTCCCCCCATAAACGCCCTGCCGGGGAAGCCGAACGCAAACCCAATACCCACCATCACCAGCACTGCACGGAATATTTTGACGTCGGAGGCGCTTGCGATGAACAAGGGGGAACACGCAGCCACAAGGAGTGTAATGGCAAGCGCGATCAGGCCCAGTGCGGCAAACGCAACCACTGCGGTCGAAATCGTCCGATTCGGTGCCTCGCTGTCCCCCTTGCCGATGGCTTTCGCGACTTGGAACGAGACCGCCGGGCTGATTCCCAGATCGAGTATCCCGTAATAGCCGAGCACGGAGCCCACGAGTGCCCAGTACCCGTACATCCGGTCGCCCAATCGATGCACGACGAACGGCATCAGGAAAAACCCCACCAGTGTCGTCGCGGCCACGCTAACAACACTCAAGACAGATCCCAGCAAGACGATGCGATGTGGTTTCAAGTTTTGTCCTTGATGCTCTTAAAGCAACGCGAGACTATTTTCGCAGTTCGTTGGAGGCGATTCCGGAGGCGCCCGGAAAGCGGGAAAAAACTTCTCCTCCCACGGAGGTGGCCTTGCTCCACAGGCTGAGGCCGGCCCTTCCAAGTATCGCCGCGCAGAAGAAGGCGACCGATTTGCAGGACACCCCATAGCGAAATTGCTGAAACGACAGTCGGCGGAAGCTCTCGCCCTTCCTGGATCGCTCTTTGCACATTCCCCGGACGGCGTCAGCGTAAAGTTCGCCCCACGGCTGCCGGCGAACGGTGCGGGCTGCCAGGGAAAATGCTTCCATTCCTGCGCGGAAGTACTCTGCGCACAGATCGCTGTTCGCCCGGGAAATCGTCGCGAACGCCAGGGAACTCGCTGCGAGGTCCGGCGTTCTGTACCATTTCGTGACAATTTCTGGGACGGCAGCGGATCCGTAGCGACATGCGACTTGAATGCCCGCCAGCAGATCCTCGCCGGTTTTCAGATTCTCCGAAAAGCAGTTTAATTCCAGGAGAGCCTCTCGTTTGATAATGCTGCTTTGCAAAGGCCCAATTTGCCACGGGTACTGGACACTTAGCGGGTCCTCGACCACTCGTACCGCCTCCGCAACAGAGAGCCCGAATTTGGCGTATTGAGTGATTACGCCCGCATCCGTTATTTCCTGAGTGTCCCCAAAGATCCATGCCACGTGGGCGGGGACTTGCTCAATCGCTTGTCGCAGGTATCCGGTTTCTGTCGGGAGTCCACTGGTCGTCGCTATCAAGAAACGCAACCCAGTCTCCCTTGGCCTCCAGAACTCCACGGTGGCGTGCCCCTGCTACTCCCTGATTCGCTTGGCGAACTACGCGCACGTGATTGCCAAATTGACGATCGAGTTCTTCGGCCGTGCCGTCGGTAGACCCATCATCGACAACAATGATTTCGTTGACCGGTGCCGTTTGCGCCAGAATACTGTGTATCGCACGTAGAACGTAATCACGCCGGTTATACGTCGGGACCAGAGCAGAAATTCTCATATGAGGGTCTTCAACCCAGCGGTCCCGAACACTTGGCGAATACATCTCCGAACTCTTGCTTGCCTCGATACGACGCCAGCCATTCAATCGTCTCGTTCCCCGACTTCCAAGCCGGAAACTGAAACACGAAATCTCTTCCAAGCATCGGATTGAATTTGTAGCCCCTTTCACTGAGGAGTTCGATGCAGTGAAGGGCGCCTTCTCTCCGCACATCGCTGAACTCGAAACTCAAGAATCTAGGATTGAAGGACATGCCATTGACCACGTTTTCTTCGTAGCCCTCAACGTCAATCTTGATGAACACCGGCACGCCATGGCGCCGGACAAGCAGGTCCAAGGTAACCACCGGAACTTGAACTTCATCGAGCCACCGGACGCCTTGGTAGGTTTCCGATCCATGGCTTCTCTCATACCACTCATCGCTCAGCGTGCTCAGCTCGCTGTGATCGCAGATCCTCAGGGTAGCGTTTCCGGGCGTGGCCCCCACGGCGCATCCTTCGACCCGAACGTTCCTCATATGAGCAAGCCGGTATAGGGACTCGCAGCAGGACGGATTTGGCTCCGCGGCGACGACGGTCGCCCCAAGGCTCGAGAACGTCTCGGCATATTCTCCGACGTTCGCTCCGATGTCGAACACCAGATCGCCCTTGCGAAAAAATTGACCGTAAAACCTCCGCATTCTAAATCGGTACCTGAGGACCTCTCGATCAAACAAGGCATCGTAGATATTGCGTGCCGGACCATACAACTTGGTTCCGTAGAGCGCATTTCTAATGCGCTCCCTGCGGCTAAGGTGCATGTTTGAATCCTCCTATCGCAGTCCACGATTTGAAACGAGTCCGCAGAATCGCTCAGGAAGCAGAGTCGCTCCCGGGAAAATGGCTCTAAGTTCGCCTTCCGTTAGGAACCGAACTTCCTTCACGAACTACTGGGCGTATGTAGCGTCGGGGCAGGGGCCCCGCCAGCCGCGTCGCCGGCGCCGAAGCCGAAGAACTGGCGTCAGGAAACCCGCCTGAACCAGAAACTCCCTGGCGCTGTCTCGTTGCGCCTGTAAGACGCAAATGTCCGCTCGAGAATTTCGGGACGAGTGTGGTTCGTATAACTCCCCGCCCACAGGACTTCAAAAGATCTATTGAACGCGAGGAAGGCCTGGAGCACGTATTGCTCGTTCCAGAATCGCAGCTCATCCACCACCCAAGACCTCGGATAATGGTACGGCAGGAATATGTCGTGGACGTGTACGATGACTCCCTTCCTTAACCTGGGCAAGACCTCTAGGTATTCGAATTGAACGTCGCTGGCTTCTTTCAAGACGTGGCTGCTGTCGATGAAAAGAATGTCGTTTTCCTTCAGATTCTCGAACTCCGAAAGCGCCACCGATTGCACGGGTGCTTCGACGAGCTGTGTCAGGCCGGCGCCCCCCTCCTTTATGGCAGCGCTGGGATAGGGTTCAACGGCTACCAACTTTCCTTCGCTGCCGCCCTCACTTCGGTTTTTCAAGAGGGCCGAGGCCGAGAGAAACGTGGAATTGCCTGAGCCAATCTCAAATACAACGTTTGGCCTGAAGTGCCGGATCATGCAGTAAAGAATTTCAGCGTCAACCGGTCCAAAGGAGCGGTTTGAAAGCGAAAATCCCGCTGGCAAGCCCGCGCCCGAATCGAGGAAATGATCGAACTCAGCCTTATACTTAGTTCGGAATTGCTCCAGCAGGCTTAGCTGCCCGGCTTCGTTTAGGTCAACACCGATTAGACGGGAGGGCCGGTCCCAGAACTCCTCTGGGATGTTGCTCGTATCGGGAATCGGCTCGTAGAAGTGATTCGGAGTCACATGAACGCCGAACTTCTGCAGCAATCGGAAAGCGCCGATCCGGCACCCGTGCAACACACTCATCGTTGCTTCTCCATGTTTTTGGGTTTTTGGAGGAAAAGTTAACTTCGTGCCAAGGTCGGAGAATGCCTAGTTGCTCGTTTGGGAAGTCTGCCAAGTCAGTCTAAAACAGCCTGCCGCATTGGCCTCGCGCGCCTCTTGAGCGTTGGAAGCAACGCCGCAAGTTCCAGGACTCTTCTTGCGGCGTTGCTGTAAGAAGTGACAGGCCGGGCCTTATAGAGAACTCTGTGCTTATTGAGCGGCGGCCACAACACCCGTCGGTGGATTTGGCCGGCCTGACGCCGAACCGGGGGCGAACTGATATGCTCCTGCATCCCATGTGGTCCCACGGGCGACGGGCGTGTTGGCCACGGCGGCATGATTGGTCTGGTTATAAGTCACGCCAACGTAACCGTTCAGACAAGCCGCTGCCGCTACGGATTCAGGGATGGCGGTACACAGCGAAGTCAAATTCGCGCCCGCTCCGATGGTCGCCCCTCCGGTAGTGGGAGCATAGAAGTTGGTTGTCGTATAACCCTGTGCGTTCGCCGCAGCTTCCGTCTGATACAGTTCGTTGCCGTTGTCCACGATGGTAGGGCCTGCCACAGAAGACAGGGCCGCAGGCGAATACCCAACGATATGATTGTTCTGGAAGTATTGCGTGAGTGAAATGTTTTTCTGATTGAAATTGCAGGGGAAATCGAGCGTATTGTTAAAAACATGCCAGACGATCGATCCACTCCCTCCCGTATTCTCTGGAATGAAGCAATTTGTGCCGTCCCCGTGAGACAAAGGAACGCTTCCAGAGAAGGTTACCCGGTACAAAAAAGAGATGTTATTGAACGCATAGAGCGGGCAGGCGGCCTGCGTGTAGAGGTTGTAACCCTCGCCCTCGTTCGACACGTAGCCCAGGTTGTTGTAGAAATAAGTGCCACATTGACCGCCTTGCTGCTCGAACATGTTCCCATGCGTTGCATCGGAAGGTTCCATCAAATAGTAGAGCAAATTGTCGTGAATCATTGGGGCCTGCCCCCCGATGTATCCGTTCGAGATGTGCCAGAAAACGTTGTCAGAAATCTCGTATCCAGCACCAAGCGCAAACCCGGTGGCTTTCTGAGCTGTAGTCCCCAAAGACGCATCTGACCCGTCAAATACATTGTGGTCGATTAGAAGATAGTAGCCACTATTTCCACACCCAGTTCCATTGCAGGTAATCATTCTGAATTGGTCCAGTGCCGAGGTGCCTGTGAGCGTCCATCCGTGAAAGTAGTTGTTTGTCACTTCCGTGTCAGGATCGCTTCCAATGAATGTGATGACGCCCCCTGACGCTCCGGACCAGCACCAGCCCAGCCATTCGAAGTTGTCAACAATCACGTACGGGTTATCAACGAAGAAGAAATTCTTGCTGGATTGGTCATAAGCACAGGATGTGACATAACTGGTACTGAGTGGATTGTCGAAGTTCATCGCGGGTCTGGCCCACGAACTTCCTGAGTACCACGTCTGGTCTACTCCAATATAAATGCAACCAGTTTTGATGACCGTTCCCGCAGCCGGGTTTAGCTGGCAACTGGCTGAACTTCCTCCCCAGGCCCAGGTCCAAGTGCCGCTGCCGACGTAGGGGCTGGCCGAGCTATTCCCCCAGTGCCACGTATCACCACCACGAAATATGAAGTTGTCGCCAGCCGTGGCGTAGTCGAAGCGCACGTACCGGTGCAGCTCGGCATTCCCGGCGCGTGCAACCAAGGCGTGGTCTTCGAGGTTCCGTTATTCGAGTCGGAGCCATTCGCCGCGATGTAATATGTTGTCGCAAAAGCACTTCCAGCAGCGAAGAAGGTCGCCAGCAGCGCCAAGACCGAAAAAAGAAGGAACCGTTTCATATCGTTTCTCCTATCCGCATTGTTTCCTGTGAACAAGCTACATGACGCGGATGGGATGCCACTACTGGCCGGGAGGCCAGTTTATAGGCAGGCTCTGGTACTGTACCCCGAACCAAACGACAAGTACATCAGCACTTCGCATGCGCAACTCATAGATTACCGTCCACAATTCCGTGACCGAGGCGCCTGAGTTCTTCGGGAGGAATCCACGGACGTTATCATGCGGCTCGCTGTTAAGCCACAATTTGGTCAAGGTGACTCGTCAATCTGGAACGCCAGAACCGTTTGACCTTCGGGAGCAATTTGGTGTGTTCCAACACCTTTGTAATGGCGTTGCTGATCACACCCGCCGCAGCTCGTACGGTATTGAGCGCAATCCCTTTTAGATTGGGAGCGAAGATGTAAACCGATGCTTCATTCCAGTGGTAATTGCCGAAGCGCTGCTTGTATCGCCCCGGTCCAGGACCGAATTCCACTTCCTTCACTCCCGGGAGCAGAGGTCCTCAATCAAAGCAGCAAGAAGGAAAGTTCCAGGGGAATAGCTTGCCGACTTCCGGGTCAAAGCCAAGATAATCGCTGTAAAATCTGCCGTTGTATAAAGGCCCGATGCAGAAGGCAGAGGGTTTATCTTTCAAGGTGAGCAGGTAGATCCGAAGCCAACCCTTCTCCGCATAGAATCGCAGGCGCCGACGCATTCGCTCCGTATCCTGAAATCCGACACCGAGGCCTCGTTGATACGTCATTCTCACGATTTTTTCCAACTGCGGAATCACGGTCTCCAGTTGCGCTAATTCCCGATAGCATTGAACCTTCACGCCGGATCCGAAGTCGCGAACTATTTTTTTCTTCTTCCTTCGCAGTTCAGTCCTCAAACCAGCCGAAAAGCCCATATAGACCCACTCTATATTCTTGGATAGCCTCAACACGCTGTGAGGCACCGACTTTACGAGGTGGTCGCGACAAGCGAAGCCCGGTAATGTTAAGGCGTTATGGAAGGCGGCGGATTCTGTGCTGAGGTGCTGGAGTAGAGCCGCGTCAGCCTCTTTCCGCTTCAACGCTTCGATGATGGATTTAACCAGCTCCTCGCAATTTTCCGGTGAGCAATCGCCAAGAAACCCGCCGGATGCGAACGTCAGCCGACGAACTCGCATTCCGGGGATCTGCAGAAAGCCGATCTTTGCATCGATTGGCGCGCGTTCCAGCCGTCCCACGAGCATCGCATCTGGGCATCCGTTTCGGTAGATCACAATCACATGCGGACGTATGAAATCTCCCGATAACCAATTATATTCCAGGCAATAATCGATATCATTGTCTCGATCGCTGTTCCAAGAAGACCATATCTCGCGGATCGCTTCGACTTCCTCTCTGCTCCGTGCGACGCGGACCGTGATTGCGGGTGGCGGGGCAGAGCCGGCAATAAAACCTCCGTCCTGCTGGCTATTGGCCGCTGCCGACACTAAGTCTTTGCTTGAGCTCATGAGGATTGGTCTTGCCTGGCCAACTGCTTGCTCGTCGAAGTAATTTGGGGCAAACAGAGAACCTTAGGCGTTGTCCGCCACGGGGAATCATGGATTACATTGCCTCTTTGCTTCGAGCATGATCGTTTCAATGATGCGGGCTCCCGCTTTGCCATCCCACTTCTCCGGCGCGCCCCCGCTTGCTTGTCTGTTCCTCTGCGTTTTCACGGCTTCCCGGATATTTTCGCTCCGGGTCCCGGCGATCGTGTTCGTACCGCAGGTCACCGTGATGGGCCTTTCCGTGTTCTCGCGGACGGTGACGCAGGGAACGCCCAGGCAGGTGGTCTCCTCTTGAATGCCGCCGGAATCGGTGACCACGATTCCCGCGTGCTTCATCAGGCAGAGAAAGTCAAGGTACCCGAGCGGTTCGAGAATATGAATCCCCTTGTGCGGAGAAGCTTTCTGCGATCCGTTCGCCGCAGTTTTTCCGTTCTTGAATTGGAAGAAAGACTCGAGCTCGAATTCGCCGATACGCTTCTGCGTTCGCGGATGCGCCGAAAAGAAAATTGGACACGAATCCGACAATTCCTTCAATCCTTCCAGGATGCTCAGAAAGGTCTCTCGATGGTCCACATTCGAAGGACGATGGAGAGTCAGCAGCGCGTAAGGGTGCGTGCCGTTTGCTGAGCTGGACTTGCCGAATCCGTTTCGCAACCCAAGCGCTTCCAGGACGCCGGACCGGCCTGCCTTTTCCTGAGAGGCAAGCAAGGAATCAATCATGGTGTTTCCGACGAAGTGGATTCGTTCCTGCGGGATCCCTTCGTGAGATAGGTTGCGCGCTCCGCTCTCTTCCGTCACAAAAAGAAGGTCGGAGAGATGGTCGGTCACGATGCGATTCACTTCCTCGGGCATGGCACGGTCGAACGAGCGCAGGCCCGCCTCAACATGCGCGATCAGGGGCCTTGCTCCATCCGAATCGTAGGACACTTTAGCCGCTACCAGTGCGCAGCCCACAGTGGAATTCACGTCGCCCACCACGACTAACACGTCCGGCCGTTCTCGCAGGAGAACTTCTTCGAAGCGCCGCATGACTTCCGCTGTTTGCACTGCGTGGGAACCGGAACCGACCCCCAAATGCACATCTGGTTTCGGCAGATCAAGGTCGGCAAAAAATGATCCTGACATCGCCTCGTCGTAGTGCTGGCCGGTGTGGACGAGTATCTCCTGGATCTTCTCTGTTTCCACGGGCCGCTTATCCGGCGACAACGCCGTGGCCTTCCGATTGTGTTCCCGAATCGCAACGATCAAGGGCGCAGCCTTCATGAAGTTCGGCCGGGCTCCCACCACAATCATGATCTTCATATTTGACTTCCTGAAAGAAAAGGCTCTGAGCCGTGCGTTCTTATCATCGCTGCTTTCAAAAGTGGTCGAGACTATGCGCGGTTCCAGTTTGCAAAAGCGTAGAGAAGCCAGCCAAGTTCGTAGGGGCGGCACTCGAACAAGGTTCGCAGGCCGTCGCATGACTCCCGATCTTCGCGGTGGGTAACCAGATTGACGGCCGCGTTCCAAACCCTGTTGGGACGGGTCCGCTCGATGCATCGCCAGACAACATTTGCGGAATCGTCCTGCATGTCGAAACCAAGCTCGTTGTCGTCAATCCATTGAAGTCCCTTATATATCCAAGGGCTGAAATCGGATTGAACGGCTTCTCCTAGAGCTAACAGAGCCATCGGTCCCATTGCGTGCTGGTGAACGGAGAACACTGGGAATGATTCGGCAACTTGACCGTTGGAGGAATCATAGTGCCACCACCACTGCCCAAGTGACCCTTGCGCTTCACAAATGGTGAGAGCGCAGTCCAGCGCCCTCTTGGTCGCCTTGTCGTCCCCATAGGCTTGCGAAAATTTGGTCATGGCGTAGATGGGATAGACCTGGTCCGCAAAGCTGCCGATGCCGCTCCGGATCATGCCAGAGATGCCTTCGTTGCTGGCGAGGTGACCGAATATGCCTTCTTTGCCCTGATTCCGTAGGATCCTCCGGTACGTTTCAACTGCAAGATCTTTTGTCCCTGCCAGCTTCTCTGGGCGCGCCAAGCCTTGGTGCGAGAGACCTGAAAGGAACCAGGACAACTCCATTGTGCGGCGCTGCCGAGCGTCGCGAAAGCGATTGAGGGCGCTTTTGACGTCCAGTCGGCGTTCGACTTCGTCAAGACGATCCGGAGCCACCAGAGCGCAGAGCCAGAGAAGCAGCCCAAGATCGCCGATATTGTCGATCCATCCAGTGTCGGCCAGCAGAACGTCAAACACGCGATTGATTTCAATCGGCGACTTCGCTCCGCTCTGTTCGAGCCGATGAAGCCCCATTAATGTGATCACGGTATATCGCTGTGAAATCCCTTCTTGAACCAAGCCGGTTGCGGTGCGTTTCAGCTTGTAGCAGAAAAGCTGCTTTTCGGGATCAAACATCGGTACCAGCCCCTTCACCGCGAGCGCGTTCAGCCCATGAACGATGCTCTGAATGTCGTCCGATCGCTTCATCTGAGTTTGTTCCGTCGCGGCTACAGCGCGGGGCGAACAGTCGCTGGACATTTTTCCTCCAAGATCATGACGATGTTGTCGATGATGGTACGCAAAGCCGGGCGATCACTATTCTCGGGCTGAGATGGGCGATTCCAACGAGCTAAGACGATCTTTGTCCGGATTTCCTTGATATTTTCTATTAAGGTCAGCCGGCCTTTTGCAGCGAGGTACTTGTCGACAGCGCCCATCTTGCCGCGAAAAATGCTGTACACGGGAACACCAAGCGCGGTCGCTTCCCGATTCATGGTTCCGCCTCCGCTGATCACCAGGTCGGAAAACCAAATGAGATTCAATCCGTCTACGGGAACCGTTGGGACCATCAAACTGCCACGAGCAATTAGGTCGGCCCATTCTCGTCGAAGGTCCATGCCCTGTTTCGCGTTTCGCGGAAGGGCAACTGCCCGCACTTTTCGATTCTCCGACAAGAAACGGAGAGCTTCGGCAAATAGCTCTTCGCTTTCCGGATTGTGGTAATGGGCCTCGGTTGCAGGAGGTCGCAAGGTCACGAGGATTTCATCTCGGGAGATTCCCAGGTCATTCAGAATTTGGGAATTGGGCACAAAGCGAGGAACATATACGTCTTCCTTTAGCCCCGGATACTTCAAAGTTCGCTCCGGTCTCTTATTCATGGCATTGACCGGTATCACGTCAGGAGTGAAAACCCAATCTGGCTCGATAAACCCTGTTTTTGCACTGTGCTCGTAGTCATGCATCATGATTGTTGGTATACGCAGCGCCTTGCAGACAAGTATCTGGGCTCGGGAGCCATGTGAGAGCGCAAGGTTCGCGCGAAACTTAGCGGCCGTTGGAACTAGCTGAACCGCGCGCAAGAAGGTACCAAGCACCTTGAGCACTTTGTTCTTACCGTAGTGACGACCAATCACTTTGCAAGGCAAATTGAAAAACTCTATTAATTGGCAAACCTGGTACATGTCTCGTGCGGTTAACTCAACCTCGACGCCCCTTTTCTTCAATTCCTCGATGATCGGGAGGAAAAAAGGAACGTGCGGAGAATTATCGATATCGATCCAGATCCTTCTTCCCTTCCCATCCTGTATGGAAGTGGTTTGAGGGATCGCGTGTTTCGATTCTCGATTCTTGTCTGCCAGAGGGGGAGCGAGGGGAGTTGAGCTCTCGTCAAGATTTGGATTCACTTTAAGTGTTTTAGTGGGCATATTAGCTGCCGTGCCGACCTGGCCTGCAGAGTTCGGTCAAATTAGACTTCGATACTGAGAAATAATCTTCAATCGTTGGTGCGACTCGTTGTGGACAATCGATTATCTCTTGCGCCGGAAGTATCAATCCAAGTTCAATTAGCAGGAATTATTCCACTTCGTATCAGAAAGACTGGATCGAATATGGCGCTGGGGATGAAAAGCTCCTAAGCTACAGAGGAAGCGATCCGAAAAAAGCTCGTGAAATTAATATGCGCCGTCGCCACCCAAGACGGCGCCTGGAGTCTTCGCCAGGATTTGAAGATCAAGCCAGAGTGACCAGCCGCGAGCGTATTGCAGATCAAGGCGCACCATATCATCAAAGCTCACACGGCTGCGTCCCTTCACCTGCCACAAACCGGTGATTCCTGGCTTGACCTCAAGAACCCGTCCACGGTGCCAGAGATCGTAAACTTCGTATTCGTACGCAAGCGGCGGCCGGGGACCGACCAAGGACATATCACCTCTAAGAACATTAATAAATTGTGGCAGCTCATCCAAGCTGCTCCGGCGAAGAAACCGTCCGACGCGTGTAATACGAGGATCATCCGTCATCTTATAAACGGGCCCGGTTTTGCCATTGCCTTTTCCGTCGTACGCGCCGCTAATTAAGTTCTTCATGAACTCCTGGTGAATTTTGAGGTCATTGTTAGCATGCATAGAACGGAATTTGAGGCACGTGAACGTCCTTCCAAATTGCCCGAGGCGCTGCTGCGTGAAAAAGACAGGGCCCTTCGAAGTCAATTTTACGAGTATCGCGATCAGGACGAATAGAGGAGAAAACAAAAGTAACGCGAGGGCGCTCCCCATAATATCCATGGCCCTCTTCACCAGGAGAGATCCCTTCTTTGCCTCGTGTCGGTGCAAGAGGTCGGGATAAAGCACCGGGTTCGCCAAAGTCTTGGACCCATCCTGGTTCGACTCATCGGCAAAAATGTGCGCCGAGACATCTACATACTTAGCATCCTCATGGCTCAAGTGAGCAAGCAGAGCTTCCCGGATTCTATCGAGGAGCCTGTTGATCGTCTCTGTATCATCCAGCGCGTCGAGGTCAGTGAAGATAATTCCGAGAATCGAGTTGCTCTTGTACCAGCCAGCTGGATCCGTGTCTCTGCGCCCCGCATCAGCAGCCTGAATGACTCCATTCAAAATTTCCGCATGGCGCCCAATTCTCGTTGCATCCTCCGCGTCGAGGAGCAGAAGAAGAAATTTCTTGCTTGAGCGCTCCGCCCGCTTTCTTTCAAGACACAATATTCCAAGGAAAGTATCCTCAGGCAAAATTCCCTGCATGAAGTCCGATGGCGTGAAAGCAGGCCTTGGTACAGCACGCCTCGCATATCCATTGCTGCCGAAGGATGGCTCACTTCGTAAGATTGCGTTGTTGGTTTCGCTCATGGTCTCACTGGCTGCGTTCGGTTTCGCTGTGCCGAAGAGAGTTAGCAGGATGGCCCTTACAATTTAAACAAGCTACCGCACTGTCGCCCCCATTAGAGGCTTGACACTTCTCAGGGAGCAATTTGCGGTCCAATGCATGCAGGATTAACGCTATTATTGCCGCACACGGAGGCCGCTCTAAGTTATAGATATGAAGCGTGATAGCGCAGAATCCATAACCTATGCAGATTCATGCCATTCACTAAATCTGGCTACGACCGGCATGTATGAAAATGGTTGCTCTAATGATGAAAACTCATTCCTAAGTCTCTTCGAAACGCGTTCAAGTTTTGTCCGCAGGCCACAAATGGATTCATCGAGAAGCGGCAATAGTCCATCCCCTCTTCGATTTGGATCGTAACATCCCTGTTTTCATCTCACTGCAAAGAGCCGACAGGGACCTTGTCGCCGTAGGAAGCCGTGCAGGAGTCTGCGTTTAGCGCCGAATGATGGACCGGATACTTTTGCATTCTCCGGAGATTTGGAGCTATTTAGTAGGAGGCCTGCTGGGTGGTTTTCTCGCCGCTGCATACCGCAGCCATACGGATAGCGGCCCCGGAGCAAGTTCAGGCCAAGACTTCTGACCTGGCTGGTCAATGCAACCGTTTGTCCCGCTTCTATCCCGGCTTCCGCAAATTCCGAAAATCGCAGTGCGGGATCAAGAAATGAAATTTCCGAGTCTCTACGGGTGAGTTCTATCCGATATGTTTGTACAAGAGATTACCAAGCACGGAAAGAAAGCCGGTCGGCGCGTGTCCGAACAAATGCTTTGCCATTTGTGCCTTCCAGTCTGTGCTATTTGGGTCGAAGATATGCGCGGACTTCCCCGCAATACTGCATCTGGAGTAGGTTAGAGTTAACTGATCGGCACCCCAACGACTCTTGAAAACGAGCAGTCCCGGCTGATCGGCATCTGTGCGTCCAAGATCAAACGAGTGTAGGCCGGAATTCTTGGCTTCGCGGATCGCTTCCCAGTACAGCAAGTGAATGCCGCCGAGATTATTAAATCGAACATCGGAGGCTCCATACTTGTAAGTTAGAACATCCTTGTAACGGAGCGTCAGCATCCCTGCTATCGGCCGGTCGCCTTTGAGCGCGATCCGGATCTTCAATGCTTCGCCGAAGCAATTCATTAAATTGCGAAACCATTTTTTGGGCTGTGGAGGCCGATGGTGACGCCGCCTTGTTAAGACGAGCAGCCGGTAAAAACAGTCGAGGAGCGATTCAGTTGATCCCTCTTCGTATCTGAGACCTTCACGTGCTGCCCTCCGGATTTTTCGCTGAATCGATCCCTTATGTAAATTACGGAACAGGGTTTCGATGTCGGGTCTAAGATCGATTTGGAAATGAATGTAGCTCGAAATTGGCTGATAAGAGGTTTTGGCTAGTTCGAGCGATTTGGCAGGCCGTATCTCAATATAACGCCAATTCTCCTTTTGAACTTCTTGCTGCAAAGCATTGAGCAGAATCTCTGGCTCTTCCTGATCATCAATTAAGGGGTCGCAGTAATCTGAGAAAGGTAATGAAACGAGACGGGATCCTGTTAACCTGCTCTCGACACGACAAAAAACAATGACGTTTTGTAATTTTCTTTGGGGTGGGGACGTTGTGTACGCAATCGGTTGATATCCGTAAGTTTTCTGAAGTGCGTCTAACCACGCGATGGAATGGAAAACCGATGCGCGAGGGTGGCTTCTTAGTAATTCGCCCCATCGGTGGTCCTTAAGCGGATCGATTCGATAGAGGGCTCGTGACGCGCCGTCGCATCCAGCGACCTTTGTAGCTGGTTCAGTGAGGGTATCGTGCACCGGTTATCTCTCCCATTAAAGTAAGCTGTCATCATTTCCCCCATCACCTGCGACTAGAGAGGTGGGCGCGTTCATGGATGAGCACCGCTTCCCGTAGGATCAAACCGCAACTTCTCAACCGGAGGGCAAATGGCCGGTTACTGCTTGTCTATTCCCGTGTCCGGGAATTCGGCGAGGCTGAAACCTAGGCAGGTCTCGCCGGCATTAACAGGTTGCCAACTCCAACTTGGGGAAATTCAGTCTGGCCCCTTTCACGCTGAGTAGAAGAGGTACAACAAGGTTCCACAAGCGCGGAATCGATTTCCACCGCTACCGAGCGGCGCAACAAGGTTATGGACACCACGAGGCGATGATTCTGCTTCAACTTCACTACAATCCCGTCGAGTCCGCGCAAGGAGCCTGACTCGATTCGAACGCGATCGCCAACCGTCAGAAATGGCCAAGGCTGAGTCGGAAGGCCCGATACGATCAGGGTTTGTATTGCATTGATCTCGCTCTCATCTATAGGCGTCGGGATACGGTTATACCCGACAATTTGCATGACTCCTGGGGTCTTAAGGATTGGAAGCCGATATTGAGGGTCGAATCGGCAAAAGAGATACCCGGGAAAAAGCGGGGCCTCCATGATTTTGATCCTATCTGACCAACGCTTTCTGCATTTGTAAAGTGGCACAAACTGCTCATATCCTTTGGCTTCAAGGAAACTCGCAACTCCCGTCTCATGCCGTGCTCTTACTTGCAGGGCAAACCACGGGAGCTCGCATTTCTGAGGCCGTGGTTCACACGATTCTGCCTGGTGGATATGATTCATTGGGCTCCGTCCCACTTTCAGACGATAGGATAAGCTACCGCCATTTGCGTCCCATGATAGGTACTCGTAGAACGAAGCTCAAGGTGCATGTAGGGTGCCACCCAGAGAACAAAGGCTTCTGGGGAGCACTATCTGACTACGCTGAAAACAAAAGCTTTAAATTACCCTTTCAAATAAGCTTTGCCTTGATCATTCAATACAAGGGGAAAAAGAGAAAACTCTTACCATCATTTGCTAGGAGCGTTCCGAGGTTGCAAGCTTTCGAAAACAATGCCTGCCGAAATAAGACTCAAGTCCCTTAAGATGATAGGGTTAGGAAAAAAGCCAATGCGGCCATCGCCCTTTAACCTTAAGGAACATCCACGACTCCACCCCACCCACTATAAATGGCCACCAATTGACCCAACGGATTGACTCCGGGCCCCATGAAACTCGTGACTGCAAATGACACTTGGAGGAGACCCCACATGCGGCTCTGCTTTTCGCTGAAGGTGGTAAATATATGGAACTCATTCGCCAAGATTGGGGAGAATTTTTCCATCTCCCGGCCCGGATATCATCTAGGCGGCTAGATTGTCCATGAGGTCATCCCTCATCTCACTGAAAGTAAAAAAGTTATTTAGTCAGTAGTCTTGCTGAGATGAGCTAGTTGGCATTGTGAGTGCATCTACTTGCAGCTTGAATCAGGGACGGCCCATTCAGGAATGGGAGCTTTACAAGTTTGTTGCGGTCCGAGATTACTAGGAGCAATAATCTAAGTTTCCTGGCGGGTCTGAGCTGAAGCAGATCAACGGCTGGGAAACTCGAGATGGGAAGGGTATATGAAAGGCATAGTTCTCGCGGGCGGGACCGGTAGTCGGCTGAATCCACTCACTCGAGTGACGAATAAGCACTTGCTCCCGGTATACGACAAGCCCATGGTGTATTACCCGATCCAGACACTTGTGAACGCCGGGATCGAAGAGATTCTCCTCGTCACGGGGGGTAAGAATGCGGGAGACTTTCTGCGCCTGCTTGGCAATGGCCACGACTTCGGATTGAAGCACCTCAACTACACATATCAGGAAGGGGAAGGCGGGATCGCCGAAGCCCTGGGCCTCGCGGAGTTTTTCGCCGGCAGCCAGCCGATTTGCGTGGTACTCGGTGACAATATCATTGAGTACAACATCGTTCAGGCTGTCGAAAATTTCAAGAAACAGAAAGAGGGCGCGAAGATCTTGTTGAAAGAGGTAACGGATGCGCAGCGATTCGGTGTAGCCGAGATTCGCGGCCAACACGTTGTCGGCATTGAAGAAAAGCCCAAAGCTCCCAAGTCCAATTTTGCCGTCATCGGGATTTACCTCTATGACGCATCGGTATTCCAGAAGATCCGCCGCTTGAAACCCTCGGGACGCGGCGAGCTGGAAATCACGGACGTAAACAACTTCTACATTGAGGAAGGCACACTTACATACGAAGTGCTGAAGGGCTGGTGGACGGATGCCGGAACCTTCGAGTCGCTGATCCGCGCCAATAACCTTGTGGCCGAGACAGGCGCAAATAAAGTCGCCGCCGCGAATCGCAACGAAGTTTCCGCCCGTCAGGAAGTGGTTCGATGAAGATATTCGTAACGGGTGGCGCAGGGTTCATCGGTTCCAATTTCATCCGGCATGTCCTCGACCTCGGAAATAACTATGCCGTCGTCAACTACGACAAACTCACTTATGCCGGCAATCTTGCAAATCTGGAATCCGTCGAGCAGAACCCTAATTACTGGTTCGTAAGAGGCGACATCTGCGATGCCTCCGCCGTCAAGGCGGCTATGACCGGATGCGATGCCATCGTCCATTTTGCCGCGGAGTCCCACGTGGATCGTAGTATTTACGAACCCGCGCCGGTGATCGAAACCAACGTTACGGGAACCTTTATCTTGCTTCAGGTTGCTCGAACCATCGGGATCAAGAGATTTGTTCATATTTCGACCGACGAAGTGTACGGGGATTTCCCGCCGGGCGCGTTTGCAGACGAAAATTCTCAGCTCCAGCCGAGCAGCCCCTATTCCGCCTCCAAAGCCGCCTCTGATCTTCTCGTGCGCTCCTATGTCCGCACCTACGGATTTCCGGCAGTGATCACCCGCGCCTCGAACAACTACGGCCAGTTTCAATTTCCGGAAAAGTTTCTTCCCCTCATGATCACAAATGCGCTCGACGACAAGCCACTTCCGATCTATGGAGACGGCAAGCAAGAGCGCGACTGGTTGCACGTGGAAGATCATTGCGCCGGGATCCTGGCTGTCCTCGAACGCGGCCGGATCGGCGAGGTGTACAACATCGGCGGTCACGATATCGAGGAAAATCTCACCATGGTTCGCCGGGTCTTGCACCTGATGGGCAAGCCGGAGACGCTCCTATCCTATGTGAAGGACCGCCCTGGTCACGATCGCCGCTACGCCCTCAATTGCCAGAAGATCGAAAGGGA
Organism: uncultured Acidobacteriota bacterium; assembly: GCA_963833595.1. Taxonomy (GTDB): domain Bacteria; phylum Acidobacteriota; class Terriglobia; order Acidiferrales; family UBA7541; genus Palsa-360. The sequence continues at coordinate 64,128 of CAWHYM010000010.1, forward strand.
ACTGGGCTGGAAACCTCGGATTTCGTTGGAAGACGGTTTGCGTGAGACGATTGACTGGTACAGGAGAAACGGCGAATGGCTCGCAGGGGTACGCGGCGGCCAATACCTCTCCTATTACGAAAAGTATTATGTGAATCGCGACTCATCTCTCCAGGCGCTGTCGCCGACGGCGGCAAGAACTTCCCACTAAATCCGCGTGATGATAGCCTGTCATCGAATGTGGGCGCGCGACACGAGAAGTTTGCACTCAGAAGCGAATTTCTGATCGAACGAGGTCTGCCTCTCATTGCAACGACTGGACACAGCACTTCCGGGCGTAATTGAACTCAGGCCCAAGATCTTCCGCGATTCGCGCGGCTCATTCACGGAGACGTATCATCGCGCGAAATTTGCCGAACTCGGCGTCGCGGATACGTTCGTTCAGGACAACCATTCCTGCTCCGTGAAAGGCACGCTGCGCGGCCTGCATTACCAATTAAGGCACCCACAGGCAAAGTTGTGCCGTGTTGTCGAAGGCGAGGCCCTCGACGTGGCCGTAGACATCCGCTTCGGCTCGCCAAATTTCGGAAAGTGGGCGGCGGTACTCCTCTCCGCAAAAGAGCAAAATCAGATTTATGTCCCTCCTGGCTTCGCGCATGGCTTTTTGGCTCTGACCGATTCCGTCCAGTTCCTTTACAAGTGCAGCGATTTCTACGACGCGGCGGATGAACATGGCATTCTTTGGAATGATCCTGGCCTGAACATCGCTTGGGGAATTGCGGCTCCGCTCGTATCGGAGAAAGACCTGAAAGCCCCCAGACTTGCGGAAGTCCCGCATGAACTATTGCCTCGTTATACGGGAAAATGAAGACGAAAATCCTGCTCATCGGCAAGAACGGGCAAGTGGGTGCGGATTTGCTATCGCTCTTGCCGCCTCTGGGAGACATAGTCGCGCTGGACCGTCGGCATTTGGATCTCACCAGACCGGAAGAAATTCGTCACACGATCCGCGAACTTCAACCCCACCTCATCGTCAACGCAGCCGCCTACACGGCTGTCGACCAAGCTGAAAATGATGAGGCCCTCGCCCACGCGATCAACGCGGAAGCCCCGGCCCTCATGGCTGAAGAAGCCAAGAGAATCGGCGCAGCCTTTGTGCACTATTCCACTGACTATGTGTTCGATGGATCCAAAAACGTGCCGTATGAAGAAAACGATCCTCCGAATCCGATCAACGCGTACGGAAGGACCAAACTTGCCGGCGAGGAGGGAATTCGCGCTTCCGGCGCTCCTCATCTGATTTTCCGGACTTCCTGGGTTTATGCGCCGCGCGGGCGGAATTTTTTGCTCACGATTCTGCGGCTAGCGACGCAGCGGGAAGAATTGCGGATTGTCCGCGACCAGATTGGCGCACCCACCTGGAGCCGTGAGATTGCACGAGCGACGGCCGAGGTTCTGGGGCGACTGATGGGAGAGGGCGACGTCGCTTCCGCCCTGGCGCGCTCCGGTGGCACTTACCACATGACCGCTGCCGGCGTGACCAACTGGCATGAATTCGCGCTTGCGATTTTGGACGAGGCGTCGCGTCTGCCGCGGGACACTCCCTGGTTCGCTGCCGCCACCGGCGGACTTCCTTTGGTCACGCGCCGCATCAGCCCCATTACCACGTCGGAGTATCCTACTCCTGCCCGCCGCCCTGCATATTCAGTCCTCTCGAACTCCCGGATCGAGAGGTCATTTGGAGTTCAGCTTGCAGACTGGCGCGTGCAACTGCACTCGGCATTCCATGCGGGAATTTCGTGAAAGTGTTTCTCTCCCAAGGGCGGCGCGCCGTGGCGAGAAAGTTTGGTGTCCCGCTGCCGCCCCGGTTGGGATGTCTTCAATCGCAAGAAATCTAGGCGGAGTTTTTCCCGTCACGCAGATTTCTGATTCCAGAGCGGACGATCAGTGCCGACGCTGCTCAGCAAAGGGTTGTGAACGGTAAGCGGGGAGCAATCTTGGCCAGGGCAGGGCCATGCCCGCCCGTGCCGGGCGCGGAAAGCTAGGGGAGGGTGGCCGAGGTCTGCGTCGAATCGGCGCTCTCCACGCCAGCGGACGTTACGGATGTTACAACATAGTAATACGTTAGTCCGGTCTGGACGTTGGAATCGGTATAGGAATCCGCTGCCACAATGCTGGAGTCCAATTTTGAGTACGGTCCCCCGGAAACTTGGGAGCGGTATACGTTGTATCCTGCTACGGTGGACGTGCTCGCAGTCCAGCTCAGCGCCACGGAAGGGGCAACCGTTTGCGCGCCGGTCCCGGAGAGAGAGATGGTCGCGGGCGAATTTGTGGCGTTGCTCGCCACCGTCACGCTGCCGGGCAAACTGCCGGCGGCCACGGGAGTGAATGTCGCATCCAAAGTCGCGGATTGTCCGGGCGCCAGAATTAAGCCAGATGAAACACCGCTCGTGGAATAGGTTGCGCCCGAAACACTGACATTGGACACGGTGACATTGGAATTTCCCGCGTTGGTCAGAATGACGCTCAATACGCTGCTTTTTCCGATAGCAACATTTCCGAAACTCAAACTGGATGTGCTCGTGGTGAGGAGTGCCGTGGCCGCCGTTCCGATTCCGCTCAAGGAGACCGTGCTCGGCGAACTGGAGACGTCACTCATGACGGATACATTGCCCGACAAGGCTCCCGCCGCTTTCGGCGAAAAAACGACATTAAATGTAGATTGTTTTCCCGCTCCAATCGTTAGAGGAAGCGAAATACCCGTAATCGTGACTCCGGCCGCAGTGGTGCTTGCCTGTGTAACCGTAAGGTTCGATCCCCCACCATTCGTAATCGTGACCGATTGAGAAGCCGTGCCGCCTACGGCCACGGAGCCAAAACTGACCGACGCCGGCGCCACGGAAATCGTAGCGGCTCCGGGTGTGCTTGGCAGGCTTGACGCGGTCTTGGGCGCGCTGGTCAGCCCGGTGCAGCCCGAGATGGATAGGATTGCGAAAAGCAGGAGGACTAGAGTGGCAACGGGAATCGCCTTCTTGCCCGTAGAACGCGCATGCGTCGCGTATTTCCCCGCGCCACCGAAACCTTCGTTCATCCTTGAACTTTTCATCGAGACTATTGTGATTTGCGGAACGCGATGAGGCTACTGGCCCAATGGGCATATAAAGTACAGGGGAGGGAACCTGCACCTGGCACACAATTTTGGAGGGAAGCGGCGGACTGCGCGCCGACTAAGCTGCGCGGTCCGCCAAATCGGATTCGGCCAGATTCCGTCCCAATCTACGGGACGGTTGCTGAAACTTCGGTCGAGTAAGCGCTCTCAACGCCGCTGGAATCAACTGAAGTAACAACATAGAAATAAGTCTGGCCCGCCTGGACTGTCGTGTCCGCATATGTTGTTGCTGCGACCGGCGTGGAAGTCAACTTCGTATAGGGACCGCCGCTCACCGTGGACCTGTATACATTATACCCGGAGACTGTGGAAGTGCTCGCAGTCCAAGTCAGTGTTACCGAATGCGATGTCGGCTGGACGCCGGTCCCGGACAGTGTAACGGACGCCGGGGAATTGGTGGCATTGCTGGTTACCGTAACGCTGCCCGGGATGAGTCCCGTCCCCGCCGGGGCAAAAGTTACATTTAGGGTTGCGGTTTGTCCGGGCGCCACAATCTGCCCTGACTGAACTCCGCCGGCTGTGTACCCGGCGCCGGAAATGGTCACGCTCGAGATCGTGACATTTGAATTCCCGCCGTTGGTAAAGATCACGGGCAGGATGCTATTGCTGCCGATATTGACACTCGAAAAACTCAGGCTTGTCTTGCTCGCATTGAGAATGAGTGTGGCGGCAGTCACTGTCAGCGTGGCGGCGTTGCTGGTGATGTTGCCCGAGCTGTTGGTGACGGTGACGGTAAATTGCTCGCTACTGTTCCCTGTTGTCGTCGCGGGAGTGGTGTACGAAGATGAGGTCGCGCCGCTGATGGCGGTGCCATTCATTTTCCACTGGTAAGTCAGGGGCGCCGTGCCCGCAGCCGCAACCGAGAAAGTCGCGGTCTGCCCGGCGATCACGGTTGTGCTGGCCGGCTGAGTTGTGATGGACGGGGGGGCATTGACGGTCAGCGTGGCGGCGCTGCTGGTCACGTTGCCCGTAGTGCCGGTAATGGTGACGGTGAATGACGCGCCGTTATCGGAAGCGACCGTGGCAGGGGTCGTGTAGGAAGCCGAGGTCGCGCCGCTGATGGCGGTGCCGTTCTTTTTCCACTGATACGTCAGTGTGCCTGTACCCGTCGCGGTCACGCTGAACGTAGCGGTCTGCCCAACGGTCACTGTATGGCTGGCGGGCTGCGTCGAAATCGTTGGAGGAACATTGACGGTCAGCGTGGCGGCGTTGCTGGTCACGCTGCCGAAGCTATTCGTTACGGTGACGGTGAATTGCGCGCCGTTGTCCGAACTGGCGGTTGCCGGTGTCGTATAAGAAGCCGAAGTTGCGCCGCTAATCGCGGCGCCGCCCTTCTTCCACTGATACGTGAGGGTTGCCGTGCCTGTAGCAGTAACGCTGAACGCGGCCGTTTGTCCGGCGTTGACGGTTTGGCTAGCAGGCTGCGCGGTGATGGATGGGGGACCGTTGACCGTAAGAATAGCGGCGTTGCTGGTCACGTTGCTGACGAGGTCGGTGATTGTAACCGTGAATTGCGCGCCATTATCCGAAGCGGTCGTGGCCGGTGTCGTGTAGGACGCTGACGTGGCCCCGCTGATTGTTGTCCCGTTTTTCTTCCACTGATAGCTCAGTGTTCCCGTTCCAGTTGCAGTCACGCTAAAAGTCGCCGTCTGTCCGGCGTTGACGGTCTTGTTCGCAGGCTGCGCGGTGATGGACGGCGGGATATTTACGGTCAAACTGGCCGTGTTGCTGGTCACATTGCTAACGCTATTGGTGACGGTCACGGTGAACTGCTGCGTTGTTATCTGAAGCGGCCGTGGCTGGCGTTGTGTAAGAAGCCGAGGTTGCGCCGCTGATGGCTGTGCCATTCTTCTTCCATTGATACGTAAGAGGTGACGTGCCCGTCGCCGTCACGCTGAACGTTGCCGTTTGTCCAGCCGTCACGGTTAGATTTGCGGGCTGCGAGGTAATCGATGGCGCGACGGCGGACGCAGTCAATGTAATAGTCGCGGGATTGCTGGTCAGACTCCCGTTGCTATCGGTCACGACGACCGTAAATTGGGCGCCATTGTCCGAACTCGTCGTTGCCGGCGTCGTATAGGACGCTGCAGTCGCCCCGCCGATGGCCGTTCCACTCTTCTTCCACTGATACGTAAGGGTTCCTGTTCCCGTCGCCACGACCGAAAAGGTTGCGGTTTGTCCGACCACGACGCTCTGGCTCCCCGGCTGGGTCGTGATGGCGAGCGTCGTCATCCCGTTTCCGGTGAGGGAAATAGCAAGTGGAGAATCCGTCGCATCGCTGGCTATGGATATACTGCCGGAAACGTTTCCGGCGCCCGTCGGCGCAAATTGGACCTGGAAGGCATGATTCTGTCCGGCAGCGATGGATACTGAGGACATTCCTCCCACGACGCTGAAACCCGCGCCGGTGACAGTCGCCTGGGAAATCGTGACTGTCGCCGTGCCTGTGTTTGTCAGGGTCAAGGTCTGGGGGCTGCTCGATCCCGCTGCAACATTTCCAAAACTCAAACTCGTGACGCTTGCCGCGAGCGTTCCCGATGAAGTCGAAGGCGAACTTGGTTTTGCCGCGGGTGTTCCGGCGCTCGTCAAACCGGTGCAGCCGGCAATCGACAGCACCGTGAGACATGCAAGAATCAAGGCGAATATGGCGAGCGGGGCCCGGCGGTTGGGAGCCACGTGAGAGTGGAAACGATGATCCGTGTGAGCATTCATGGCGAATGCAGCTTAGGATTTGTGATGGAAAGCCTTCTACTGGTCTGGGGAACAAACATAGGACAGGCATCGCCACTGTACGGAGGGAGCATCCGGGCGGTGTTTAGTCCACGCAGGTACAGGTCTCTGCTAGAACCGAATGAAGTTGGTTAGAACGGGCACGAAAATAAAACGCGCAGTATCAACGGACCAGGAACCGTGCGAAGCCGCCCGTCGGCGGAGATTTGCGGTGCTGTGCTAGACTCAAGTGCATTGGGGTACGGGATTCGATGCTGGGATCATGAATACTCAGGACCTTCCGCACCAGCAAGCCTGCGCTGAGTGGTCGAATCGAATCCTCATCCTTTCCCTGCTGGGCATTGCCTATCTGACTCTTTTTCCCTTTAGGTTCGATTTTGCGGCTAGCTACGTCTTTCACAGATATCCCTTTCTTTTGGGGATGACAGGGAAACGGTCGACGCATACAGATCTTTTTCTAAACGTTCTCTTGTTTGTTCCATTCGGATTTGGTCTTTGCGCCAAGCTGTGTAAGCGGGGCAGCAGTCGATGGACTTCACTTCTTCTGGCGCTGGCCGTTGGCGCGGGCGCCTCCTACATGGTGGAATTGTTGCAGTTCTACATTCCCGCCCGCGATTCGGGATGGGAGGATGTGATTTCCAATACGGCGGGCTCGGTCGCGGGATTCTTTCTGTTTGAGCTTTGCGGCGGCGCCCTCCTGAAGGAGCTGTCCAAATGGGAAGATTCATTTGACGGCTGGCTCTCGCCGCGCCGGGCCGCTTTACTGCTAGTGGCCTATTTCGCAGTCTGCTTTGGCATTTCCGTTCGCTTGCAAAACGAAACGCGTCCGAGCAACTGGGACCCTCAATGCATTCTTTTCGTCGGGAACGATGCCTCAGGGCAGAACCCTTGGAGGGGACAAGTCCTTCTCTTGCAAATCTGGAACCGGGCGCTTCCGGAACAAGCGATTCGACGGATAACCGGGCAGGAATCCGCGGAGGATGCGAGTACAAGTTTACTTGGATCCTATGACTTCGCAAGCTCGCCACCGTATCGGGACCAAAGGAATTTTTTGCCGCCACTCGGCTGGACTCCGGAACAGCCGCAATTCACAAACGCCCGGGCATCCGAATTGGACGCTAGGTCCTGGCTACGCACGCAATTCCCAGTCGAAAATCTCACTCGAGAGATCAAGAAATCCAGCCAGTTTACGGTCCATATTGTCTGCGCGCCTGCGGCAACACAGGGCGCGAATGGCCGCATCGTGTCCCTCTCGCAATCGGCAGAAAATGTGAATTTTCACTTGCGGCAGGAAGGCGCAAATCTGGTGTTCTGGTTTCGCAATCCGCTGTCGGAGACGCGCTCCGCGCTTGCCTGGACCGTGCGCGGTGCATTCGAGGCCGGGAAAGTGCGGGACATTGTTGCGTCTTACGACGGATCGGATGCGTTCATCTACTTGGACGGGAATCGCGTGCCACAGACCTATCGCCTAAGTCCTGGTGCAGGTCTCATGCACCATTTCTTTTTCAACAAGACCGCCGATCTGGAGGCATACGTCATTGTGTATGAGACGCTCGTCTTTTTGCCCGCGGGGTTGTTGATCGGGGTGGCAGCCAGGAAGAGGTCCAGACAGAAAATCTCCGGTCGATGGATGCTTGCCCTCGGTTGGGTCCTTCCGGCGGTGCTGCTCGAAATTCTGCTGGCCGCGGTGAGCGGGCGAAGGATCTGGGCTGGGAATATCGCGCTTTCGCTCGTTTTCGGACTGGCAGGGATTCTGTTGATTAATGCCGACCGGCGCTTCAAAGCTTCTCCTGGCGCCTCGTGAAATTCCGCGCAACGCGAAGAGAGTTTTGAGAAACGCGCGAGTAGGACAGTCCCGCCGCGGCGGGACTGTCGGGTTTCCATATGTTGATCCACCACAGAGCGACAGGCTGAAGCCTGTCCTACTCGGATCGCGCAACGCGTGTCGTGTCCGCTTTCGAGTAATGCAGAAGAGAAGCAGCAAAACTTGTGGTGTGAAACGCGGTTTAACTGGAAGCCGTGGCGGCCATCCCCCATTTGTGGCGGATCGAAGCATCGAGCTTGCGGAATAAAATGCCGTCAACGAAGTACCCGAGTAAGGCGATCAGAACCATGACCGCCACGACCAGATTGATGTCGTTCAAATCACGGCCTGTCATCAGAATCTGGCCGAGGCCCAGCGAAATGTAAATCATTTCGCCGGTGATCAACGAGCGCCACGCAAACGCCCATCCCTGCCTCAACCCGTCCAGCAGGTACGGCAGGCTCGCAGGTAGCAGCACGTGCCAGAACATCCGCGGCCCTTTCGCGCCCAAATTGCGGCCGGCCATGGACAAGATACGCGGCACATTATCGAAACCCGCCTTGGTCGACTGCGTCACGGCCAGGAGCGAGCCAGTAATCGTAACGAAAATAATCGCCGTCTCGCTTAAACCAAACCAGAGCAGGGCGAGAGGCACCCAGCAAGCGCTCGGGAGGCTCTGGAGGCTGAGGATCACGCGCCCCAGCGTGTCCTCCAGAAATTTATTTGAGGCCAGAACCATCCCCAGAAAAATTCCGAGGACCACGGAGATGGCGTAGCCAATCACAACGCGCCGCAAGCTCACGCCGATGCCGATCCAGAGACTGTGATCTTTAAATCCGTCGTACAACGACTGCGCGACTCCGTGCGGAGTGGGGAAGAGATACGGCGGCCAAATTTTTGCGAGCGCCAGCGCTTCCCAAACCGCGAGCACGCCGGCGGCAAAAATCAATTGGTTAATGCTTTTCTTCACGGGAATACTCCGCATTGAAGGAACGGTCAATCTCTTCCCGCAGCTGCCCGAGAATTTCCTTGGACAGGTAAGCCACGTCGGAATCCTCGACGTGCCTCGGTCGGTGGAGATTGATCTGAAACTGCGTCTTGATGCGTCCGGGCCGGAAACTCATCAGCAGCACGCGGTCGCCGAGGCGCACGGCTTCGCGGACGTTATGCGTGACGAAAACGATCGTCGGCGCAGTTTCTTTCCAGATGCGTTCCAGTTCATCGTGCAGCATGTCGCGCGTCTGCGCGTCGAGCGCGGCGAAGGGCTCGTCCATCAAAAGGATTTTCGGACGGAGCGAGAGCGAGCGCGCCAGGGCCACGCGCTGCTTCATGCCTCCGGAAAGCTGATGAATGTAGTGATCCTCAAAATGGGAAAGGTGAACCATGCGCAGGAAAACCCGCGCTCGATCTCTCCTTTCGGTTTTCGATACACCGGCCATCTTCAGGCCGAACTCCACGTTTTGCCCGACCGTCAGCCACGGAAACAGCCCCAACTCCTGGAAGAGCAAAATACGATCCGTGCCGGGTCCATTTACAGGACTGCCGTCCACGGTGATTTCTCCCGTGGTGGGGCGGTCCAGTCCAGCGAGCAAATGAAGAAGCGTGGATTTTCCGCAGCCCGACGGCCCAACGATGCAGACGAATTCGCCTTGCTCGATTTCCAGGTCGATGTTTTGCAGGGCGGGAGTGAAGAAACCTCGCGAATTGGCGTAGCTTCGGAAAACGCCGCTCAGCGCAATGCTTTCTTTTCGCGCGGGCCGGGCCGTTTGCCGCAGGTCGGGATCCGCGAATGCCCGTTTGCCGGATTTCGGCGGCTCGGCGGGCAGCCCGTCGTTTTCAGAAAGCGCTCGGCCCGCGCCAATCGAACGGTTAAACAGGTCTATAACGTAGTTCGTCATTGCACTGGTCTCGCCTTCTTTTCCCGTAGGACTTCATTCAACAGGGTCAGGTCATAGAGTCCGGAAAGATCCGGCTGCGTTTTGCCGAGGAAACCTTCGTCAAATGCCTGCTGGGTGGACTTGAGCAGCGACGCAGCGAATCGGATCGTACGTCACCGCCATCCGGGAAAACGCGTCGTCGAGCACTTCGGGCGCCAGGGGCTTGCCGGTTTCTTTTTGCAATTGCTGGTTCATGATTTGCTTCGCCTGCGCCGGATTCTTGTTGATCCAATCCGTAAGTTCCACGTGAGCGCGGAGAAAATTCTTCACCACGTCGGGATGCTCCTTGAGGAATTTGGGGCGAATGATGAGGTTCGTGATGACGAACTCGTGATTCGGCCAGAGGTCGCGCTCATCGAGGAAAATCCGGCCGGCCGCTTCATGAACCAGGCGCGCCGCCCACGGCTCGGGAGCCCAGGCCGCGTCGAGCTGTCCCTTTAAAAAGAGGGTGAATTGGTCGGCGTTCGTGATCGGAAGCACCTGAACGTCGCCGCCCTTTTCCCGCGGCTTGAGGCCGTTGGCTCGCAACCAGGCCCGTAGCGCCACGTCCTGCGAGTTGCCCTGTTGCGGCGTTGCGACTTTCTTGCCGTGAAAATCCGAAGCCTTCTGAATCCCCGCGCCCTGCCGCACGACCAGAGAAGCGCCGCCGCTCGCGGCCCCGGCAATCACGCGAACCGCGTCGCCCTGCGAACGCACGTAACCCGTCACAGTCGGATTCGGGCCGACGTACGTGAGGTCAATCGCATTGGCAAACATCGCTTCAATCGCGGACGGCCCGGCATGGAACGCTTTCCACTCGATCTGGACGCCTGGTCCGAGAGCTTTCTCAAACTGGCCGCCCGCGCGTCCCACCAACGCCTGGGCGTGCGTGATATTCGGGAAATATCCCACGCGCAGGATAACGGGTCTTTGTTGGGCGCCGGTTGCGGAGGCGGTGAGAAAAAGGATTGCCAACAAAATACTCGCCGGCCATATTTTCCTGAGCCGCTTGCTCGTAAACCGCCGAGTTTTGGAGATTCTTCTCATTATGAATTGCCTGCCCTAGGGGCTCCCAAAATAAAAATCCCACCGCCAGTTATGATCCGGCGGTGGGATTCTAGAATTGCTCGCTATGATTCTAGAGTATTTAGCTCCCGACGCCAGAAGACGCACGCATACAGCAGGTACAACAGAAGCAAGCCTGCTTGGTCTTCTGGACGTAGAAATTCACGGAGCGAGGTTACTGTAAGAAGGTCCCGAAGTCAATGCGACATTCGTGTAGGAGAGCCACTCTTGGCTGCCTGCTTTCGCCCAGCGAGATTGCAGAGGACAGCCAAGAGTGGCTGTCCTAACTACACATTGGAGGCGCGGGGCGGGATCGAACCGCCGATAAAGGTTTTGCAGACCTTTGCCTTACCACTTGGCGACCGCGCCTCTGAATCAAACGTATTCTATCAGATGATTCCCTGCATCGTCTTTCTACCGGCAATGCCACTTGAAAAAAATCGAGGAGGGTGATGTTCCACCCCCCTCGAAGTTGCCAGACTGATTTCGCCGGACTGTTTAGTTAGAACGTGAGCTTCAGACCGACTTGAACGTCGCGGGCGGCTCCTGAACCGACGAGCGGGTTCCCGGCCACGACATCGGGGGTTCCGATTGCCGCCGCCGAAAGACGAGGGCGCCGACGGGTCATTGTTTCCTCCACTCGAGCCATTCGATGCGCCGTACGGATTGGCGAAGATGGGGTGATTGAATATATTGAACATCTCGAGCCGGAATTGAGCGCCATACCGCTCCTTGAACGTGAAGTTCTTGAACACGGAGAAATCCACGTTCCGGAAGCCCGAGTCCCGGAAGATGTTTCGGCCCATGTTGCCATACGTCCCAGCCGCGGGAGGAAGCATGACCGAGTTGCCGGAAGCGAAGCATCCGGCCGTCGCGAGCGTAGCGGCGGAGGGGGCCTTTGCCGCACAATTCGCGATAAGTGTTGAGGAGTTCGCGGGAGTGGCCGTTATGTTGGAGACCCCGGTTGTTGTCGAGCAAGAGGCGCCGCCAGTATCAGATACCGCCGCCGGACGACCGTGAATCCGGAGCAGTAGGGAATAGAATTCTGGGTGCCCTTGAAGTCCGAGGGGTTCCCGAAGAAATCCCATCGATCCGTGGAATCCCCGTTCCCGCTGAAATTGTAGGTGTAGTCGTTTATGGTCCACGGTTGGGCGCTCTGAATGGTAACGATCCCGTTGACCTGCCAGCCTTCCAGCATCTGCGCAAAGCCCTTGATCCCCGGAATGTTGTAAGTGCCCGTGAGCGTCAAACGGTGCCGGACGTCGAAGTCGCTGCTGCCATACTCCGCCCCAGGGTCTAGGGAGTTCTGCGGGAGGAGCCCGAAACGATTCAGGGAACCGTTGTCGAGGCCATGAGCGTACGTGTACCCGGCGACGAAGGAAACCCCGTGAGACATCCGCTTGGTCAGGGTCGCCTGCATGCTGTTGTAGTTGGAGCGCTCGTCGTTCGTCATCACGTTGATATAGCTAAAGTAGGGAAACTGGCTGGCATACGGACGGAGGCCCGACCCATCCGCTGTGGGAGCTTGCGAATTGACGTCCGTAAAACCAGTCAGTCTCGCGCCGTGGTTGCCGACATAAGTAACCTCCAACGAGAGGTCGTTGGTGAATGCGTGCGTGATACCGAGGCTGAAATTCATGACGTAGGGGGTCTTGAGATTCGGGTCCACCCCCATGATGGCGCACGGGCCCGGGTCTTTGGGAAGGAGTGGGTTTGTCGGATGGATACCATCCCCGCACGTCAAAGTCGCGCTCCTCGGGAAAACCGTTGTCTGGCCTGGGGTCGAGGGTGCACAGGTTGCGACTGATGGTTGGGTCCCAGCAAAGTTGGGAGGCATTATATGCGAAAGGGGCGACCGCGATCGAGCCGGTACCGGCCTTGGTCACTCCGTTCACTATGATGTTCGCTCCGGTCGGGTTGGCGCCGAGGCTCACGGACGAGCTATTCTGGAATTGATTCTGGTTCATCCACTCGACCATGCTGAACTGCCGAGTACATGACGCTGAATCCGCCCCGAACCACGGTCGTCCCCTTGCCATTGACATCCCAGGCAAAACCCACGCGTGGCGAGAAGTCGCCCTTATCGGGATTCCACATCGTAGGATGTCCCTGGTGTACCCTGCTGAACCAGCCCAGTCGGTGACGTCGGATCGAAGTTGGCCCAGAGGTTATTGGCCTCCCGGAGCGGCGACTGGTAGGAGTAGCGCACGCCCAGATTGAGCGTAAATTTCGGCGTCAGGCGCCAGTCATCCTGAACGAACGCCGCAGTGGTCGTCCAGAGCGTCTTGCGGTTTGGGTCGCCGACGAGGAACTTTCCAGCCTTGCCATTTCCAAGGGCCGTGGCGCCCCCGAAGAAATCTTCGAGTGCCGACGAACCACTAAAAAGGGAGCCCCCAATGAAATTAATCCGACCCCGGCCATAATCCGGTATGTCGGAATCGGCTTCGATGTGCGCAAACTCGCCGCCGAACTTGAGGGAGTGCTTGCCCACCAAATAAGAGAGACTCTCCAGAGCATCCCAATATGGGTTGGGGGCTGAGCTTTGGGGACGATTGTGCCAAGTGCCCAGCAGACCAAAGGGAGCGATTGAGACTTGTGGGAGTCCCGGCACAGTCGCGCCCGTGTTGACCGGATTTGGGATGCTGCCGTCGAGACTCGTCTGATTGATGCTCATTCGGTTATAGCCAAACCGCACTTCGTTCACCATGCGCGAGTTGGGGGTATAGTCCCAATTGCCGGAAGCTGTCCAAGTCTCGATTGGATACCCGTTCAGGAAGAGTGAATTGATGAAACCGCGATCTTCTCCCACCCCAACGTAATGGCCGATAATCAGGTCGCCATTGACGGTATTCTTGTCGTTGATGTGGTAGTCAATTTTCGCGACCCCATTGTCGCTGTTATTGACGTTGGGGAAAGTGCTGAGGTAGGCGGTACTGTTCGTTGGGTTACTCGGGTAAAAGCCGCCGGTGCACGTTGTAGCCGCTGGGGTTGCCCCCACGGTGCAGCCCGTCAACTTCAGGCTGACCGGGCTTATCAACGCGGCGTTGCAACTCCCGCCGCTGCACGCCACAGCGTTAATCGCGGCCGCCATGTTATTCACCGTATCCCCGTTGGTAGCCCCGGTTTCGGGAATGCCGTTGCCGCCTGTTGTGCCGAAGGCGTTGCCGATCATGTCACGCAGGCCCTCATAGTTGGCGAAGAAGAAGAGCTTATCCTTAATAATCGGCCCACCCACGGAGCCGCCGAACTGCTTCAATTGAGTCGGCACTTTACTGCACAGAGCCGGATCGCCAAGGATGCAACTTCCATCCGCAGCGGGTGCGAAGTTGAAGTAGTTGCGGGCGTCCCAAGCCGAGCTGCGGTAAAATCCGTAAGCCGAGCCGTGTAAAGAGTTGGTCCCCGATTTGACTCCCACGTTCACCACGGCGCCGGGGCCCCAGCCATACTCGGCCTTGGGACTCTCCATCAGGTTGAATTCCTGGATGGAGTCGATGGGCAGGAGCGTCGCTCCATCGGTGATCGGACTCGGCATGCCGGCGATGGGGCGGTTGTCAAAGAAATTGTGGTTAATGATGCCGTCGATCATCCAGACGGATTCATCGGGACGGACGCCATTGGTGCTCTGCGTCCAGGGTCCGCCGCCCGGCTGGAGCATAACGCCCGGGCGCAGGGACAACAGATTCTGGTAATCGCGGCCATTCAAGGGCAGATCGGCGATTTCAGCGTTTTCGAGTGTGCCGCCCAGGGTGGCGTTGGTGGTCTCCACTAGCGGTACAGCTTCGGTGACCGTTACGGTTTGCTCTTGCGTGCCGGGCTGAACGGTCAGGTCAACTCGAATTTCCTTGCCGACTTCGAGGACAATATTCTGCCGCTCGAGCTTCTTGAATCCTTTGGCCTCGGCGCGAACCGTATAGTTTCCGGGAGTCAAATTGGGAGCGTTATACTCCCCGGCATCGTCCGAAGTCAGGGTTCGCGTTACGCCTCTGTCTATGTCAATGACGCTTACTGTAGCGCCAGCTACGACTCCGCCACTTTGGTCAGCGACCGTTCCGAGAATACGGCCTGTGTTGCCTTGCGAAAACGCCGGCAGACAAAGCAGAAGAACTCCAAAGGTGACAGCCAAAAACTTGATAGTGTTCCTGCACCAGCCACCCGAAGACGCCTTACTCATCGAATCTAAAGAATTCATTTCTAGACCTCTCATTTAGAAGGATTGAATTCTATTTCGGGCCCCCGATCCCACCCTAGATCCCAACCTCTAAACACGGAAAAAACCGCCGAGAAATTCAGGTTTCCCCAATACAGACACACCCATACGCAAGCACCATCCCGCCACAAACTGGACCAAGAGCGGACTGACGCTACAAATAGAACGCCACGAGATCCGGAACGAATCGCGTGACTCAACCCTTTGGGCCCGGCGATTTCTATTCGCCAAACAACACCGCGCAAAGCGCGCGGCGTTTAGGATTGCGCATGCCTGGTTCGATGAGATTTTGATTTATATTCAGTTAATACTAAATATTATTAGGTTCCGACAGCACCCGACCATCTGATGGGGGGAGAGTAGTTGCAAAGGTTTGTCAAGTCAAGCGCTATTTTGGGGATTTTGTCTCTTGGACGCAGGTTTGCAGAAGCACGTGCCGCACTTCGTTTTTCGTTTCACCCGCCTGCATTCGTTATCGGAAGCCGAATCTGGAAAATTGAGCCGCGCCCCGGCGAGCTGTGCACTACAATCGTCCCGGCATGTACCTCGGCAATCCAGCGCCCGATGGAGAGCCCCAATCCGACTCCTCCCGATTCGCGGGTGCGCGCTTTATCCGCGCGATAAAATCGCTCAAACACATTCGGCAGATCCGCTTCGGCAATGCCAATTCCAGTGTCGCGCACTTCCGCTACCGCGTAGCCGTCGTTCCGCTGCAAGGAAACTTCGATCTGTCCGCTCGCGGGCGTATATTTCACCGCGTTATCGATCAGGATCAAAAACAGCCGCCGGAGCGAACTTGCGTCTCCCCGAATCCACATGGAGTCTCCGGAAATTTGTTCTTGAAAGTCGATCTGTTTCGCTTCGGCCAAGGCGCTGCCCTGATGGCAGGCCTCGCGGAGAACCTCCGCCACGTTTGTGGCGGCAAAGTGAAGCGTTTCCGCGCCCGAATCGGCCCTGGCAAGAAACATCAGCTGTTCGATCAACCCGGAAGTTTTTTCGAGTTCGGCGAGAACTTCGGCGATGACGTCTCGATATTCGTCCGCGGAACGAGCCTTCCGCAGGGATAGTTCCGCGCGTGTTCGCATCACGGCCACCGGCGTGCGCAATTCATGCGAAGCGTCGGCTGTGAATTGCGTGATTTTCTTGAACGCGGCTTCCAAACGCTCGAGCATGCCGTTCAGCGTTTCCGAAAGACGCTGCAACTCATCGCCGGTTTTTGGCACGACCAGCCGGCTCGACAAGTTCTGCGCGCTGATCGTTCTTGCCGTCCGCGTAATCTGGTCTACCGGGGCCAGCGCCCGCGTGCTGATCCAGTAGCCTCCGGCCGCCGCGCACAACAGCAGCGAGGGGATGGAAATGAAGAGTAGCAACGCGAAATGGTCCAGCGCTTCATAGAAATCGTCCATTTCAAAGGCAGACTGGATAAGGTAGGACTGGCCTCCCACGCTGACTTTTTCGCTCCATATACGCAGCGGGACATCCTTCCCCTTATATTCGGTGGCTTTTTTCGGGACGGTCGCGGGCCTGGGAACCCCGTAATCGCTCATGACCGGGGATCGGTACAGCCAGTTGCCCTGTTCGTCGGAAACCTGCAACAGCGCGCCGCCCTGCCGCAATTCCGTATGCTCTCGAAGCCCTTCTTGCAAATCGTCCTCGGCACCGCGCTGAATTGTTCTCACAATAAGCTGGTGGACGCCCTCGGCGCGAATTCGCAGCTCCTCATCCACCGTTTGGCGAATGCTGTGGCGCATTTCGATGTACGCGGTTACGCCAAACGCGGACAACACGACGGCGAGAACCGCAAAATACCACGCGGTCAGGCGGAGCCGAATGGGAAGCGTCATCATGCTTTCGTCGTGTCCCGAATGGTGTATCCCGTTCCGCGAACGGTCTGGATCAGCTTCACCTTGTGATCTCGATCCACTTTGTTCCGCAATAAACTGATAAATACGTCAAGCGTATTTTCCTCCACGTCGTCGTTGGAATCCCATACCGAATGAACGATCGTGTTTCTAGGGACGACCCGGCCGGCGCGCCGCATCAGGAATTCCAACAACCGGAACTCCGTCCGGCTAAGAGAAATTTCCTCACCGGCACGCGTAACTTCGTGGGTGGCCGGGTTTAAGACAAGATCTCCCACTTGCAGAAGCGTGGGACGCGGAGCCGAGCCACGCCGCGAGACCGAGCGGAGCCGCGCGAGGAATTCCTCAAAAGAAAACGGCTTCGTCATGTAGTCATCGGCGCCGATGTCGAGTCCTTTCACGACGTCCGGCACAGTGTCGCGCGCGGTAAGAACCAGCATCGGTGTTTTGTTCCCGCTCTTGCGCAGGCGCCGCGCGACTTCGAAGCCGTCGATCCCTGGCAGCATCAGGTCCAGGACGATGGCGTCGTATTCGAGGGCCTGAGCCATTTCGAGCGCGTCGCGGCCGTCAAATGCCAGGCTGACGGAATGGTTTTCTTCCTCCAGACCTTTCTTGAGCAACTCGGCCATTTTTTTCTCGTCTTCCACGATGAGGACATGCATCGATGGCACACTCCTATCAGAGCACAACAACCTGAAAATGTACTGAAACGGCCTGTCTATGATTCTAGGCTCTTCCTGCCGCGCATGGAAATGGAACGTATGGGGCGAGTCAAATCAAATCGACATGCTGATGAATCTGGGATTTTCACCCTTCATTCAGATTGATTTGGTAACGTGTTCCGGACAGGGGCATCGAGATCCAACTGGAGAATCGATGAATCGGTGGAATGTATTTTTTCTCGTCCTGGTTGCCATAGCTGCTCTCGCGGCCGTTTACGGTGCGTCTGTGATCCGGCGAGGATTCAGCGCCACGGATCAGCCGTCCGCCATTGAGAGAGTCATGGCGCGAACCGTGCGGGACCTGGGCATTCCGCGAACCGCGCGGAATGAAAAAAATCCGTGGATCGCAACTCCCGCGTTGTTGCAGGAAGCGCGTGAGAATTTCACCAATCACTGTGCGGGCTGCCACGGCAAGGATGGCGATGGACGATCGGGGATCGGCCAGAATCTTTATCCCAAAGCGCCGGATTTGCGCGGAACGGAAACGCAAAAGCTCACCGACGGCGAAATCCACTACATCATTCAGAATGGCGTGCGGTTGACGGGGATGCCGGCGCTCGGAAATCCGCACGGCGGTCAGGACTCCAACGGCGCGTGGAAGTTGGTTCTCTTCGTTCGCTCCATTGGGCTGGCAACGCCCCAGGATAAAGCCGAACAGGCCGCCACGGCGGTCGTGGCGCATTACGTCGGTTCCGCGGCGTGCCAGAAATGCCACGCGGACATTTACGAGCGCTGGAAGAAGACTCCGATGGCGAACGTCGTGCGCGATCCGCGCGAACACCCGGACGCGATCATTCCCAATCTCGCCACAAATAATGTGAGCCCAAAATTCACGAAGGACCAGGTTGCGTTCGTTTATGGCAGCATTTGGAAGCAGCGCTATTTCACCAAAATCGGCGACGACTATTTTCCCGAGCCCGCGCAGTGGGATGTGATCAATAAGGCGTGGCATCCCTATTTTGTGCCGAAGGGGGCGGATTGGTGGGAACCGTTTTATCCTCCCGACAATTTGAAGCGGCCCACGGGTCCAACTTGCGACGGCTGCCACTCGGTGGATTACAACATTCAGACCAAGCAGGTAGCGGAATGGAATGTCGGCTGCGAGCGCTGCCACGGTCCCGGGAGCGCTCATGTCGAGCACGCCACGCGCGGCAATATTCTGAATCCGGGGCGGATGGATTATGTCAGCGCCAGCGATACATGCATCCAATGCCATTCGCAGGGACGTCCGCTGACCAATCCCATCGACGGCAAATATTACGACTGGCCAGTCGGGTATCAAGTAGGACTGAATTTGCGGGATTACTGGCAGCTCGAAGACCACAAACTCGGCGAGGTGAGCTTTACGCATTTCCCCGACGGCACGGCGCATAAAAATCGGATGCAGGGGAACGATTTCGTGCAGAGCGTGATGTACCGTCGCGGGGTTACGTGCTTCGATTGCCACGATGTGCACGGCACGAACAATTACGCGCAGCTCCGAAAGCCGGTGAACGAAATTTGCCTGGATTGCCACGGACCCGGCTCGCGGAACGGGCCGCGCGAGGCAACGCTCGCGGAGCATTCGCATCACAAGGATGGATCGACGGGCAGCGCCTGCGTGGCCTGCCACATGCCAAAGATTGAGGCGGAGATTCCCGGTGTCTTCGTGCGCGCTCACACGTTCGTCTTTATCGCTCCGGCCATGACGGATAAATACAAGATTCCGAATCCGTGCACGTCCTGTCATATGGACAAGACCACCGCGTGGGCCGCCGATGCCATGCGCCATTGGGCTGATAAATCACCGTGGCGGATGGAATAGAATAGCCGCCGGTTCTTCAGGTTCCATTCAGGTCTGGGAGATAGGATCATCAGCGATGGTAGCCGTTCAATCAGAAATCAAGTTCGGTTCAATATTTCGTGGGGAATTCACTGTCATTCGGAATTGCGGCAGAGCCAAGAAGGAGCCCAGGTGAAATTCGCCCTCGCAACACTGGCTTTGCTTTTATTTTCCAGTCTGCCAGTCAACGCTCAAGTGGCTGGAGGATCGATGAGCGGCACGGTGACGGGTGAGTCCGGCGCCGCGATGCCGGATGTCCAGATCTCCGTGAAAGACGTGAGTACGGGTCTCGCCAGAGCGGCGACGACCAACCCGGCCGGCCTATACAGCGTGCCCAACCTTTCCCCGGGAAACTATGAAATGACGGCTTCGGCTCCCGGTTTCATCACCGAAGTATGGACGGAAATCGCCATCACCGGTGGAGTCGGGCGCGTCCTCAACGTCGTAATGCATCCGGGAAAGCCCGAACAGGTCGTGCGTGCCGTGGCGCCTCCCGCGGCGGTCAGCCAGTCCTGTCCCACGACTTGCGGCACCGCAAACACCTCGACTGTAGTGAACACACCCCTGAATGGACGCGACTGGGCGCAGCTGACGACCCTGCAGGCCGGCGTCACCGGCGTGCAGACAGGAAGCGCAACCGGCGGAGGGAATACCGATCGCGGGTTTGGAGCGCCGGTGAGCATTTCCGGGTCGCGCCCCGACGAGAACAACTACCGCGTGGACGGAATCAGCATCAACGATTATGCGAACGGCGCGCCGGGCAGCGTGCTCGGGGATAATCTGGGAATTGACGCCGTGGAACAGGTGTCGGTGCTGGGGAACGACTATCCGGCCGAATACGGGAGAACTTCAGGCGGCGTCATTAACGTGGCGACTCGTTCCGGGACCAACGACTTCCACGGCTCTTTGTATGAATTTCTCCGGAACAGCGCTCTGGACGCTCGAAACTTCTTTGACGGCCCGGTGATTCCTCCCTTCAAGCGCAACCAGTTTGGAGGCTCAGCAGGATTGCCGATTCAAAAAGGCCGGACGTTTATTTTTGGGGACTATGAAGGGCTGCGCCAATCGCTGGGTTTGACCACCGTGGACACGGTGCCCTCGTTGGCGGCGCGCAACGGCCAACTTTCCACGGGACCGGTGACCGTGGATCCAGCGGTGGCCCGATATCTAGCGGCCTTCTACCCGCTTCCAAACGGGCGTTTGCTTGGCGGGGGGGACACTGGAATTTACTCGTTCGAGGCCCCAGTAGTCACCAACGAGAACTATTTCACAATTCGCTTCGACCACAAGTTTTCGGATAAGGACAGCCTCTACACCACGTACATGCGGGACGCGTCGGAGACCGTGCAACCCGACGCTTTCGGCCAATTGTTTTCGACCGTGGTATCGAGCCGCCAGTCGGCAACGGTTCATGAAGAGCATGTCTTCAGCTCCAATTTGCTGAATGCCGCCCGAATCGGTTTCGTCCGCGCAATTGGAATTGTGGGAGGGTTGTCCCAGGTGCTGAATCCTCTCATGTCCGATCCTTCCTACGGTTTCGTCCCCGGACAATTTGCTGGGGCCGTACGCAATGTGCCGGGATTAACTACCTTTCTTGGCGGTCCAACCCCGCAGGGGCTGCTGTCTTCCAGCCGACGAGTTTTCTGGAATTCTTATCAAGGGGGTGACGACCTCTTCCTTACCCGGGGAGCGCATATGCTGAAGTTCGGGTTCGACGTTGAGCGAATGCAGGACAACGAACTGAACTTCAGCAACGTAAACGGAACCTTTCGGTTCGATTCCTTGCAGCAGTTTCTCACCAATCAGCCGGCGGCTTTCGAGGGTCTCGCCCAGCCTTCCGTGCCCGAGTTCGGAACACGCCAGACACTATTCGGCGCTTACGCGGAGGATGATATCCGGCTGCAAAAGAACCTGACGTTCAACGCCGGATTGCGGTATGAAATGGTAACTGTGCCCACAGGGGCCTACGGACGCATTTCCCACTTGCCCAGCCTGACCGCCGCTCAGTCGAGTCCGGGAACACCCTTGTTCCAAAATCCCACTCTTATGAATTTTGAGCCGCGCCTGGGATTCGCCTGGGATCCGGGCGGCGGGAAGACACTTGTCCGCGGAGGATTCGGCGTTTTTGACGTGCTGCCGCTGCCGTACCAATTTACGCTTTCCTTTCAGGGGGCGGAGCCTTTCGTGCAGCGAATCGTCGCCAATACCCTGCCGGGTATGTTCCCAACGGGCGCTTATCAAGATTTTAGCACCCAGTCCAATGCCGGTCTGGCCTATTATCCCGAGCAGAACCCCAAGCGCAATTACGTCATGCAATGGAATCTCAGTGTGGCCCGCGAGCTGACCTCCACTTTGGACCTCACGGTGGGTTATGTCGGATCGCGCGGAGTCCACATGCCCTACCGGATGGACAATATCGACATGGTCCTTCCCACCCTCACCTCCGCAGGTTACCTATGGCCCTGCGGGCCGAACGGAACCCCGGGCGTCGGCTGTGCCGTTGGCTACCTTCCGGGCGGCACCCAGGCGAATCCCATCCCCAGCTCTACGCTCAACCCGAATTTTGGCCGGATCCCCGCTACTCTGTGGCAGGCCAATTCATTTTACGATGCCATGCAGGTGAACCTCGCGAAGCGCCTCAGCCACGGTTTTTCATTCACCGGTGCGTATACCTGGGGCAAAAGTATCGACACACTTTCGGCTACGGAAGCTAATGACGCATTTCCGAACGGACTATTTAACCAGCTTTACTTCAACCAGCAAACTTCGCGCGGACTCTCGGACTTCAATATCGCTCAAAACCTCGTCCTGACCTTCACTTCGGAGCTTCCCGATCCGCGATTCAATATGAAGTATGCGGAATGGGCTGCGAGCGGCTGGCAACTGAATGGCATTTACAAAATCAGCACCGGCCAGCCCTTTACGCCGATCCTTGGCGGAGATCCCGTGGGGACGAAACTCGATGAAACCGGCTTAGTTCCGAGCATTGCACCGGGTTGCAATCTGGTGAACCCCAATTTCAAGAATGACCCCAACGGGCCCATCTACCTCAACTCCAAGTGCTTCATTCTGCCCCAATCCACGCCGGCCATTGCCGCCCAGTGTCAATCTTTCGGCGCGGTCCCGGGATACTCCGGAATCCCCGGCACTTGCGCCAATCTCCGTGGCAACCTTGGCCGCAACGTCGTCATTGGGCCGGGAATGTCGGATTTGGACTTCTCCATTTTCAAAAACAACTACATCAAGCGTATCTCGGAAACCTTCAACGTCCAGTTTCGAGCGGAGATTTTCAACATTTTGAACCAAGTGAATTTTGCTTCACCCACCGACAACCTGGCGATGTTCGATCAATCCGGACAGCCCATTGCAAGCGCGGGCCTCATCGATTCCACGCAGACGACCTCCCGCCAGATTCAGTTTGCGTTGAAATTAATCTGGTAAATGGCGGCCGGGCATTGGTCAAATGTCGCGGCGAAAGAGTTCATGCGCCAATGTATTGTTGGCGCCCTTTTTGTTTCTTTGTACGGTTAAATTTGCGCCACATCTTCCGGCGCTAAAAGCCCCGCCGCATGCTACCCCAGGACAACGCCCTGGGTTTCCGAACCAATCGATTGTTGTGCGCCCTGAAGGGGCGCAGGGGAATCCCTCCGCCCTTTCAGGGCGGACGATGGTGCTTGGGCACGATCCCCGGGGCGTTGCCCCGGGCTGGCATTCTCCGCGCCGTTGGCGCGACATCGTGCCCTTGAATTCAAGCGGAGGAAACTGCCAAAGAGCGAAATATGAGATTACCTAAAGGTTCAATCTGAAACAGTTTTCTCCCACGAAACTTGCCCCGCCACGGGCTCGATTGCGCGAACTGCCACGAACATCCGCTCCGGAGCGAAAACGCCGGTCGCGGGCATGGTGCATGCCGCGCCACCGATAAAATTGACGAAGTGATCGACCGTATTCCGGAGTTGCCTCCCATCCTCGTGCTTCGTCTCCGAAACATGACGGCCATCGATGCCACGGGCTTGCAGGCTCTCGAGAACCTGGCCGACGCGGTGCACGAATCCGGCCGCGGACTCATCCTCTGCGGCGCGCGCGAACAGCCCGCCCGCCTGATGCATCAGTCCGAATTTGAAGAGCACGTCGGAGCGGGAAACATCAGCCCGAGTATTTCGGTTGCTCTGGAACGGGCCAAGGTCCTATATCAGGAGATTGAACGGCGGAATCTTCATGCGCTAGGCGAAGGCGCGAAAGGCACGGGCGCGCTGCGTTAGGGCTCGGCAGTTCACGTCGAGTGCCCGGGCTTTGGAAGATTTGGAATTTTGGGCGCCCCGTCCTCGCCGCGGCAAGGTCAGGGCGCCCGCAAGCCCGCACTGTTAACGAATAGAATATTTAACTGAATAGTATAATTCTGCCATGCGCCGTTAAACGAAAAGTCGGGTCAACCGCCTTCCCGCTACTCGCCAGTCTGAGCTGTCACGGTAATCTGTTCGCGCTTTGAGAGCTTCGCCTCTTCAAGGGGTGAATAGATAAATTCGTGTCCCGTTAGGCGATCTGGGTAAAACCAACTGATCAAAGCGATGGGCTGCTTCCGCGGTTGTTCAGCAAACGTAAGCTCGCTGTGATCGGTTTTCTCCGGCCGAAGAGTGACAATTGTCCTAATTGTCGCCACAACCTGAGTTCGATCCGCATTAAAGATCTGTACAGTGTCCCCCGGAGAGATGGCATCATCTGTTGCTAACACGAACCAGTAAGTTCCGGACCCCAGAACAACATTCCCCGGAAGTTCGATGGGTTGATTGAAAGTAAACTGGCTAGCCTGATCCAATTCATCCGCCCGTGCAGCGGGCGCAATAACCACTAATGAGAATATTAGGACGACCCCAAAACTGATATAAAGCGCTTTTCGATTCATTGCGTATCTCCTTGGAGCGGCTGACTGCCGTGTGGAGGAGTGGAGCTCGTGCAAACGTGCTTCGCAGCCTTCAACAGCGTCTTGCCGATTCTCTCTGGTCTTCTTCCTCTAAGATGATAGGGGGGCGCGGAAAGTTGGACGCATGTTGTAGACCAAATATTCCCAATCGGGTGACGCAGATTTTGATTTGGAATGTTTGGCGCCACTCGCTGTGAGAAGGGCGGGGCTCTTCTCGAAGTTTTCCCCGCTGAGCTAGGCCGTGTGAGCCGTAACAATCATTTTCGGATGTTGCGCGAGCATGTTCCCTTATGGCTGGGCTGTTAACTTCGATTTCTCATCGAGCTGCGCGAGTGGTGGCTGCCCCGGCTCGGGCGGCTGGTTTACATAGACGGTCTTCCCGCCAGTCTCCGCAAAAACCCAGATCGAATTGGCGGGAAGGCGTTCGCGCACGTCTTGTATGTGTTCCGCTGAGACGACCAGAAAGACGCGCTTGCTTCCTTCCCAGAGTTTGGAAAAATCCAGATCGTCAAAGAACCGCTTCGGCGCGTCCGGATAATGCGAACCGAACTCCAGATTGCTTCCAGTCGCGTTATACAGCAGCACGCCGCGATGGGAATAGAACGCAATGCCCGGAGCGACGCGAATGTCTCCATAAAGCGCAATTTGATCGTCCGGCTTCAGACACTTGTTGATCTCGAGCGCAAGCGAGCGGGAAGAAAGCGTAGGATTCAGAACGTCGTGGGCGATATGCGCCGCAAGGATGAATCCGACCATTCCCAGCGCCAGCGCGATGGTCGGGAGCCACTGGATTCCGCGTTCCCGCAGCGCCCACGCCGCCACAAACGCGATCAGCACGGAAAGCGAGGAAAGGATGATGGGGAGCCGCAGGTCGGCCACCGATTGCGGCGTCAGGTCGAGCAAGTGCACCATTCCGGTCAGATAATTTTCCGGGCTGCGCATTTCGAGATGGTTTGCGACATCGCTGGCTGCGGCAATGTGCATCGTGCCCCAAAGAAAATACCCGGCAACCAGAGCAAGAACCACGGCCAATGCCGCCAAAATGCGCTGCACGGGCCGCAGCCATTTCTTATCGGATTCCTCGGCGTGCGCGATTCCCAGCCCCAGCAGCAGCGCCATCGCTGGCCACGCGCCGAAGCTGTAGTATTCCAGGCGCGAGCCGCTTTCAATCGTGAAGAACAGCAGGATCACGCCCGCCCAGGCAAACAGCAGCAGCCGCGCTTGCACGCTCGGATCGGTGGTCTTGCCCCAGTCGCGCACGGGAAGGGGCAGCTCGCGAAGAGCGAGCGGGAAAAAGAAGCTCCACGGAAACAGCCACACCAGGTGTGCGCTCCACCAGGCCCACAGCGGCACGGCGCCATAATCGTGCGGCAGGCGCGTCCCCAGGGCGCGATTGATATGCTCGTTGATGAAATAGGCCCAGAAGAAACCAGGCGTGCGGATCGCCGCCAGGATGTGCCACGGTGCGGCGAGGGCCAAAAAAATCGCGGAGCTGGAGAACAACCGAAGCTCGCGCCACCGATGCCAGCCGCGCGTCATCGTGATGAACGCCGTGATTCCGAGAAGAGGGAAAAGCAAGCCGATCAGCGAGCGAGTCATGACGGCGAAGGCGCACAAGGCCGCGGCGCCCCAGTATCCCACTCTTGAATCCAGGCTTCCCGTCCAGGAGCGCAGGAATAGGTAGAAGATCCCTTCGAACGCGAACGTGTAGAGCGCCTCGGGGATCATATTCCGGGTGAAGATGAACATCCCCACGCTCGTGGCCGCGGCCAGTGCCCCGTACAATCCCGCGCGCTTCCCGAAGAACCTGCGCCCGAATTCGAACGTCAGCAGGACGATCCCGACCATCGCCAGCCCTATGGGAAGCCGGGTCGCAAATTCAGTTTCCCCCAGCAATTTATAGCTTGCGGCCACCAGCCAGAAGTGCATCGGCGGGCGAATCAGGTAGCGCACGCCATCCATGTACATGACCACGTAGTCATGCCGCACCAGCATTTCCTGGGAGACCATGGCATGGGCGGCATCGACATCCTCGTCGTCCAGCGCGGGGCGCCCGGCCGTGCCGATGTACAGCCCGGCCGAAAGCACGAGCAGGCACAAGGCCATCCACCGCGCGCTGATCCGTTCAATTAGCATGCATAATCCCTAAATAAAATAGTGCGTGAAAAATAGTCATTCTAGCATAGCCGTGCAGAGTCTTTGAAAACCCCTTGTAAATCGCCTTGTAAATCCTAGTCCCCGAGTCCCACTGTCCTTCTTCTGTCCATCCGAGCAGTTGTCCGATCGGCTCCCCAATCTTAGTCTTCTTTGTAAGGTTTGACGAAAGGGCCCACGGCGCGGTGTGGCGCTCCATGGGCTCGTTGCATTAGCCCAGTGGAGGACATCAACATGATCCAAGTCGAAGCATTCAAGGAATTTCGCGCCGGCCTCACGTTTCTGCGCGGAGGCGATGCGAACAAGGCCCTGCCCCATCTCAAGTCCGCTCTCGAAGAAGAACCGGCCAATCCTTTCTATATTTCCTACATGGGAGTGGCCATCGCGGCGACAGAGCAGAAATGGGCCGAGGCGGAAGAACTTTGCCGTTCGGCCATACGCATGAGTCGCCGCCAGGCGCAGCTCTATTTGAATCTCGCCGAGGTCTACGTGGCCGCTGACCGCAAACAGGACGCCGCCGATACCTTGGCCCGCGGATTGCGCTATGCTCCCCACGACCAGCGCCTGAAAATTGGACTCGATCGTCTGGCGATGCGCCGCCCTCCCGTGCTGCCGTTCCTGCCGCGGACGCATTCGATGAATCGGAATCTCGGCAAACTGCGTCATCACGCGATGCAAGTACTGGCATCGCTTTGATTCACGGGAGCGCTGCTTAGGTTGCTTAGACGAGCCGGACGATTGTGCCGGGATTCGCCCGGCGCTATCATGCGTTCCCAATGAAACGCATCCTTGGTCTGTTTGCGTACACCGGGGACAGAACATGTCCTCTGTGTGGCAGCGACCACGTGCATCGCACCAAGCGCGGACGCCTTTTGGAATTTTGGGTCCTGCTCTTCCTGCCCTATCGCCCTTACCGGTGCGGCAAGTGCCGCCAACGTTTCTATGGCCCCAGAAGTATGCCCAAGAGGGAAAGCCTCGACGACCTCGACGAAATCTAGCGCTCCGAAATCCTAAAGCGCGGTCAAAGCAAGTCCTTCGCTTCGTTGGCCCGGATATTCCCTTTACTTTTCTTTTTTCCCTCGCAATGCCGTACCGGCGCCGGCTCGCTCTGTCTGTATAATGGCCGGCGATGGACTTCGATTTCCGAGCGATTCCGGGACGTTTGTTCGGCCCCGATTCCACGCCTCCCGGATATCTGGCCGCGCGTTGGCTATTTCTCCGGGCGCTCGGACTGATATTTTTTTCGGCATTCTATTCGCTCGTGTTCCAGATTCGCGGACTCATTGGCCCGAATGGAATTCTTCCCGCGCGGGACTATCTCGTCCAGGTGGCGCGGGTTCTGGGAAGCGCGCGTTTCTGGTACGCGCCTACCGTTTTTTGGTGGTCGGCAAGCGACCGCTTCTTGCTGGGCGTTGTCGTCGCTGGAATGGCGGCGTCGCTGCTGCTCGTGCTGAATGTTTGCCCTCGCGGGATGCTGGCGATCTGCCTGGTTGCGTTCCTATCTTTCATCGCGGCGGCGCAGGATTTTGCGAGCTATCAATCCGACGGAATGCTGCTCGAAGCGGGCTTCATCAGCCTGTTTTTTGCGCCTTCGGGATGGTGGCCGCGATGGGGATCCTCGGACCCGTCCTCGCGCGCCAGCCGGTATCTGCTGATCTGGCTGATGTTCCGCATTTATTTTGAATCGGGAATCGCGAAAATTCTGGGACGCGATCCGGAATGGCGCGATTTCACGGCCATGGATCAGTATTATCAAAATGGCCCGCTGCCCACGTGGATCGCTTGGTATGCGCACCAGTTGCCGCACACATTTCATGCGGCCACGGCAGTCCTGACGCTCGCGCTGGAGCTGGTGCTGATCTTCGCTATATTTCTGCCGCGGCGCTCGCGCATCGTGTTGTTCTTTCTGATCACCGCCTGGCAGATTGGCATCATTCTCACCAGCAACTATGCCTTCTTGAATTATCTGGTCCTGGTCCTCGGGTTCCTGCTGCTCGACGATAAATTCTTGGCCCAGTTTTTTCCGCAAAGTCTGCGGCCCGCCGCCGTTTCTTCGTCTGGCGCGCAGGTGACGGCCCCGACGCCGGCCGATGCCCAAGGCTGGCAGAATAATCTCCGCCTGTGGGTGCAGGCAATTTTCCTGACCTGGATTTTCTATGCGACGTCGGCGCTCCTCATCTTCATGTGGTTTCCAGCGGCACCCCTCCCGGCGGGCCCGATTCGCGCGCTCGAACCGTTTCGCATCGCCAACCGTTTCGGACTTTTTGCCGTCATGACGCGTGAGCGTTACGAAATCGAATTCCAGGGTTCGCACGACGGCCGGACCTGGACGCCGTATCCCTTCCGAAATAAACCGCAGGACATGCATGCGCCCCCTCGAATTTATGCGCCCTATCAGCCACGCTTTGACTGGAACCTGTGGTTCGCCTCGTTGGGCAACTGGCGGCAGTATCCCTTCGTCTTGAACGTCGAGGAGCGCCTCCTGTCGGGCGAGCCGGACGTTCTTGCGCTCTTCGCAGGGAATCCATTCCCGGGGCATCCGCCCGAGCAGGTTCGCGCGGTGCTATGGCAATACTGGTTTACTGGATGGAAAGAAAGGCGTGAGCAAGGTTTATGGTGGCGGCGCGAACAAATTGGATTATACTCCCCAGCGCTCGGGCGCACACCGGATGGAAAATTTGTAATCCTAGAGATGCCGGATGCGTCTCAGAACATTCAATAACTCTATGTTGAAGAATTGCATAGGACCGAAGGCTTTATACGCCAAGTCTCTTATGGACAGCGCAGGCCTGCCTCGCCGCACTGACCTGGCAGTCCTAGAACTATCGTTTCAACCCTTCGAAACCGTCGTTCCAACATCTTCGGGACTACCGAGCCATAGCAGATTTCGAGCCCGGCTCGTATTCTGTCCTCACGTTGCAGGAAGCCGCAAACCAGGCGCCGGCAGCGCACTGAGGAAAACGAAATGATTCTCGCCGTTGCAGTACTCCTGATTCATCCACAGCTCGCAGCCACAGTTTCCTTGCCGGCGGAGAAGGCCGCGATCGATACTCCTGCGGAGATCACTGCGTCAACCAGCAAGGTGGATGCTGAAAATTTATTGCCAACTATGACAGCTTCCCTTGATGTCCCGACTCAGCCCGCGGTCGAGTTCAACGCTGCACTGCCGGATGCTCTCGTCCCGATGGCGGTGACGGCTCCCACCCCGATCGCGTTCCTGAAGCCGGGCAATCCCATGACGGTGTCTGTTGGTGAATTGCGCGCCGAGAATCGTCGCAAAGAATTATTGTGGAGAGGCTTGGTCATTGCTTCGAGCGGAGCCGCAACTTTTGACGCCTGGTCCACGCGCCACGTCATCACGACCTCCGGTGCGCAGGAGCTGAACCCCTTACTGAGGCCATTCGCCGGCAATGCGTCGTTGTACGCGGTCATTCAGGTCGGACCGGTGCTGATGGATTTCGCCGGCAAGAAAATGATGTACAGCAGGCACTCGTGGGTGCGCCACATGTGGTGGGTGCCGCAGGGCGCCAGCTTCGTCAGTTCCATTTTCTGCGGCGCGCACAATCTGGCTTATCACTAGATTTCATCGGGCTGTCCGCCGCGGCGGACCCGCACCCGAACGCGCATCCCACATCTGGGAGTCGCGAAAGTTTCTTCCCTCTGGCAAAAGGCGTGGCCGGGATCCCCTCTCCCGGCCACGTTTTTTTGTCGAGTATGTTCAACGCACTGCGGCGTTGCGGCATTCCATAAGCTGCTGTACTATCCCCGCCATTGGAGGGTCTCACCATCGCCACGGCGGAAACCATTTCGGCGTCCGCATCAAAGGCATTGGCGGCTGCGGATACGGCTCGTCCCGGGCGCATGGTTTCGCTGGATGTGTTTCGCGGCGCGACCATTGCCGCGATGATTCTTGTGAACGACCCCGGTTCCTGGAGCCACATCTATCCCCCGCTGGAACACGCGGAATGGAATGGATGGACGCCGACGGACCTGATCTTTCCTTTTTTCCTCTTCATCGTCGGCGTTTCCATGACGCTGTCGTTTGCGTCGCGGATCGCGCGCGGCCTCACTCGCAGCGCGCTCGCGATTCACGTGGTGCGGCGCAGCGCGCTAATTTTCGCCATCGGTTTATTTTTGAACGGATTTCCCGACTTCGATTTCAGCTCGATCCGGATCATGGGTGTGTTGCAGCGCATCGCGCTATGTTACCTCGTCGCGGGATTGCTCTATTTGGCGGCATTTCAGAGGGAGCCCGCCGCCGAGCGGCCCGCTCGCGTGCGCGCGAATATTCGCGTGACGGCGGCCGTTGCGGTTGCATTGCTCGTTGGATATTGGGCGCTGATGACGTTTGTGCCGGTGCCGGGCTACGGCGCGGGGCGCCTCGGCAAGAATGACAACCTCGGCGCATACATCGACCGCACCCTTATGGGCGGACATTTGTGGGCCGAATCCATGACCTGGGATCCCGAAGGATTTCTTTCTACGCTTCCCGCGATTGCGTCCTTGCTGATCGGGCTTCTTGCCGGCGAATGGCTGCGTTCGGATCGCGCGTGCGGGGCGCAAAGTGCTGGGCCTCGCGGCTGCGGGTCTCGCGCTCCTCGTCGCCGGGCGGCTCATTCATCCGTATTTTCCGATCAACAAAAATTTGTGGACGAGTTCGTTCGTGTTGTTCACCGGCGGCTTCGCGATGCTCGCGCTGGCCGCGTGTTATTGGATCGTCGACGTGCGCGCCTGGCGTGCCTGGACGGCGCCATTCCTCGTTTTCGGAATGAACGCGATCTTGGCGTATGCCCTCGCGGCGCTTGTGTCTGAGGTCAGCACCGATTTTGAGTTCAGCAATTCTCATGGCCATCAAACAACCTTGCACGGCTGGCTCTACGAACGGTATTTCGTTCCGCATGCCAGCCCGGCGAATGCCTCTCTCGCCTTCGCAGTCTTTTTCGTCCTCGTGATTTTCGTGCTTCTGTGGCCGTTCTATCGCGGAAAAGTGTTTCTGCGAGTCTGACAGAACTAAATTTCGATTCGACGCTGGCACACTGGATCATTCAGGTTCTGCGGTTTCTTACAGTCCTTTAATAAAAGCCCCCTTTTTTAACCCTGGCGTAACATAGCCTTCCCACAGGCCCATGTAATATAGTGCTTTTGTTACCGGGCGAGACCAGCGAAAGCAGGGATGCGTGTCGATGAAACGAGTTCTGCTGATCGAAGATGACCGGGACATTGTCGAGCTCGTTCGCTACAACCTGGAGCGCGAAGGATTCCAGGTTGCCGCCGCGACCGATGGCGCGACTGGCCTGGCGCAGATTCGCAAAGCGCCGCCGGATATTCTGCTGCTCGACTTGATGCTGCCGAAGATTTCGGGGCTGGACATCTGCAAGGAAATTCGCCGCGATACATCTCTGAACCGCCTGCCGATCCTAATGCTCACGGCGCGGGGCGAGGAAGCAGACAGAGTGGTGGGCCTGGAAATGGGCGCGGACGATTATGTCACCAAGCCCTTCAGCCCGCGGGAGCTCGGGGCGCGCGTGAAGGCCCTGTTGCGGCGCACCGAGCCCACGAACGAGCCGAGGCGCGTGATCGAGGCGCGCGGCTTGTCAATCGATCCTTCCTCTTATCGCGTCGCGCGCGACGGCAAGCCCGTGACGCTGTCGACGCTCGAGTTTCGTTTGCTTTATTATCTGGCGACGCGTCCGAATCGCGTGTTCACGCGCGATCAGTTGCTGGATGCCGTTTGGGGCACCGAGCGCTTCGTGACGCCGCGCAGCGTGGATGTTTACATTCGCCGCCTTCGCGAAAAAGTCGAGGTCGACGCCGACCATCCCGCCTTCTTGAAAACCGTGCGCGGCGCGGGGTATATGTTCGAGAGCGAAGGCACGTCCGAAAAACAGGAGTAAATCTGTCTTGCGCGTAAGCCTATTCTGGCGGCCGGTTTTGATTTGCCTGGCGCTGGTGGCGGCGATTTTGCTTGCCGTGCAATGGGCCTCCCCGAAAACCCTGCCGAAAATCTGGCTGGCCCTGGCAATTTTCCTGCTGGCTGCGGGAATCGCGTTCTTCCTTTCTTCCCGCTCAGTCACGTTGCGTATCCGCCGCCTGAAAGAATTCACGGAGCGCGCGGCGGCTGAGGATTTCACTCCGCTCGAGCGCGACCATGGCCATGACGAACTCGCGGATCTGGCCGGCGCGCTGGGCAGCACCGTCGCCGGGCTCGGGCAAACCATTCGCACTCTCACTGATGAACGCAATCGCTCGTCGGCGATTCTCGGCAGCATGGTGGAGGGCGTCGCCGTGGTGGCGGGAGACGAACGGATTCTCTACTGCAATCGGGCATTTGAGCGGATACTCGAGCTGCCGGAGGGAAGCTCGCAGGGCAGGACGCTTGTGGAGGCGCTGAGGCAGGCCGACCTGGTTGCCCTGGTGAGGCAAGCCCTCTCTGGAGTGGAAGAACTAACCGGCGAGGTCGAGGTAGGCACGGTGCGCCGTCGGAATTTTAGTGTCACGGCCGCGCCTGTCCGCGCCGCTGGGGCGAATGGCGCAGTCCTGGTGCTCCACGATATAACGGAATTGCGCAGGCTGGAGCGCGTGCGGCGCGATTTTGTGGCCAATGTCTCTCACGAATTCAAGACGCCGCTGACCGCGATTCAGGGTTTTGCCGAAACGCTTCTAAGCGGCGCGCTGGACGACAAAGCCAATCGGAAACGCTTCGTCGAAATTATCCGCGAGCACGCGCAGCGCTTGGCGCGGCTCACTGATGACTTGTTGAAACTTTCGCGAATCGAAGCGGGCCGGCTCGAACTAGAAATTCGTCCGATCCGCGTGGAGGCGCTCGTGAACGGCTGCGTCGAAACGGCGCGCCTCAATGCGAAAGCAAGAGGGCTCGAGATTCATGTCGACTTGCAAGAGAATGTGCCGGCGGTTCGCGGGGATGGCGCGCAGTTGGGCGAGGTGTTGCAGAATTTGCTCGACAACGCGGTGCAATACACGCCCGCCGGCGGACAAATTGAAGTCAAGGCGCGTTCGGTAGGGCATGACGTCATTTTTACGGTCGCTGACACGGGCATCGGAATTCCCGAATCCGACCTGGAGCGCATTTTCGAACGATTTTACCGCGTCGATGCCGCAAGATCCCGCGAGGCGGGCGGCACCGGCCTCGGACTCGCGATCGCCCGGCATATCGTAGAGGCCCACGGCGGCCGCATCTGGGTGGAAAGCGCCATCGGCCAGGGATCCCGCTTTCATTTCAGCATTCCTAGCGTTTCCTAATAAACCCTCCGACCCTTCGAGCTTTTGGAAGGGCCGGGGTTTTGGTGTTCTCTTCGGCGGGTGGCCACCGTCCCGAATTAAACGTGGCCAGACATTCTTCTCGCAGCTTGGCCTGCGGACCGGTCAGTTGCAGAACTGGCCGAGTCTCGCGTTCTGCGACCTATTCCAACCCCACAGGCCCTCTTCCACAAGGGCCAGCCAAGGGGTGACTGTCCAGCATCTCTGTTGAAAGTGTCGCGTTGTCGTGGGTAAACGGCACCGTGGGAGTCCCATTCGTTTCGCCGGATATTCACCTTCACTTCATTTTCCGTTCACAAAATCTGATTATGCTCGCCATGCCACAAACTTAGATTGAAGGTGGAGCAATGGCAACCCCGGTTACGCAAATACAAACGATTTATGAGGACGTGCTGGCCAACTACCTGATCTCGATGGCGCGCACGGTGGAAAGCAGCGTGGAAAGCGCACTCGACGCGCTCTTGCGTCCCAATCTGGAGGCAGCGGCGGAACTTTCGAGCAAAGTGTTTCTGGTGGAACCGCGCGTCAACGAAATGGAGATTTTGATCGACGACCACGCCGTCCGGATGCTGCGAACGGGGTTGCTCGATGACGAGGAAATTCGCCGCGTCGTCGCCTCCCAGAAAATTGCCAACGACCTCGAGCGCATCGGCGACCTGGCCGTCAACATTTCCGAGCGCGTGATTTCACTGGCGGGAATGAATGTCACCGAGACGCCCCGGGATCTCGAACCGATGGCCGGCGCTGTCCGCGGAATGCTTGGCCGCAGCCTGGGCGCGCTGATTTTTCGCAATGTTGTGCTGGCCGGCGAAGTGCTTGAGGCGGACGATGTGGTGGACCGGTATCGCGACCAGATATTCGAGCACTTGCTCATCCGGATGACCGAAGATCCCGGGCAGGCCGCGCCGCAGCTTCAATTTGTGCTGGCCACGCGATATCTCGAGCGCATCGCGGACCACTCCACGAACATTGCCGAGGACATTATTTTCTGGGTTCGGGGCCTTGATGTGCGCCACGGACGCACTCGGGTGGTTGTCGAAGAAGCCAATTATCCGGAAAAGAGAATTTAAATTGCGCTGCACAATTCTGGTGCAGAACAGCGATCTTCGCGTTGCAACCCCACCCCGGGCCGGCGCTCCCCTGGCGTCGGCCCATCTCCTCTTTCTTTGCAGCAGTCACATAGTAGGGCAGTTATAAGGATTCATCGATTTTATGCCGGCCTCACTCCCCTGTAACATGGCTGTAACAATTCCGAGTCAAAATCCAACACGACTTTCAGGAGAAAAAATGCGAATTGTAAAAGTGCTTAGCCTGCTTGCAGTTCTGCTGGCAGTTGCCACGTTTGCCACTGCCGCAGGGCAAGTCTTGTTGAACGCCGCCGGTGCGACGTTCCCTTACCCGATGTATTCCAAGTGGTTCGACGTCTATCATCAAGCGCATCCGGGCGTCCAGATCAACTATCAGTCGATTGGTTCGGGGGGCGGTATTCGCCAACTGATCGATAAGACCGTCGATTTCGGCGCCTCCGATGGCCCGATGAACGACGATCAGCTCAAGCAATCGAGTGTGCCGATCCTTCATTTTCCCACAGTCCTCGGAGCCGACGTACCCAGTTACAATCTACCGGGCGTGTCTGCGGAGCTGAATTTCACTCCCGAAGCTCTTGGAGGCATTTTCCTTGGTAAGATTACCAAGTGGAACGATCCAGCCATCACGTCGGCGAACCCTGGCGTAAAACTGCCTTCCGAGGATATCGTGGTCGTGCACCGGTCCGATGGCAGCGGCACGACCTATATTTGGACCGACTACCTTTCGAAGATCAGCCCCGAGTGGCAGCAAAAGGTTGGCAAAGCGACTTCGGTGAACTGGCCGGTAGGTTTGGGCGGTAAGGGCAATGAGGGCGTGGCGGGGCTAGTCCAGCAGACGCCGAATTCTCTTGGTTACATCGAGTTGATTTATGCCATCCAGAACAAGATTGCTTACGGGCGCGTGAAGAATTCCTCGGGGGTATTTGTGAAGGCGGACCTGGCGAGCGTTTCGGCGGCCGCAGCGGCCGCGGCGAAAGCCATGCCGGACGATTTCCGAGTCTCGATCACAAACCCGGATGGAAACAAGGCGGCTTATCCGATCGCGAGCTTCACCTGGCTGCTGATCCCGGCGAAGTTCACCGACACCGCCAAGCGTGATGCCGTGAAGGACTTCCTGAAATGGATGATGACGGACGGACAGCAGTATTGTGAAGGGTTGGCATATGCAAAACTGCCGAAGGAAGTTGTCGCCAAGGAAATGAAAGCGATCGCCCAGATTCAGTAATTGTTTGACAGTCAGCGGAAAAAGTACTTCGCGTTGTCATTCCGAGGTCGCCGCGGCGGCCGAGGAATCTCTCCTTGGCTTAAATTTGGGGAAAGAGAGATTCCTCGGCACGCGACGTGCCTCGGAATGACAGGTTTTTAGTTTTTCCGCGGCCTGTTGAGCAAGGAAGGCGAACATACCGAAATGGCCACCACACCGAACGCGGCAACGCCAACGGATTTCACTGCGAATCCGCGGTCGTTGCTGCGCCGGTGGACGGGCGCGGATGAAATCGCACATCTCATCACGATGATTGCCGCGGCGACGCTTCTGTTGATTGCGGTCCTTCTCGTTTATCAGCTCTGGATTCTTTCGGCGGAAGCGCGGACCAAGTTCGGATGGAGTTTCTTCGTAACGAAAACCTGGGATCCGGTCGCCGGCGATTTCGGCGCGCTGCCTTTCATCTACGGCACTCTTGTGACATCGGCGGTCGCGTTGATCATCGCGGTTCCTCTCGGTGTGGGGGCAGCCATATTTCTAGCCGAGCTTGCTCCTCCAAAGCTTTCTTCTTCCCTCACATTTGTCAGCGATTTGCTCGCGGCGGTTCCGAGCGTGATTTACGGTTTGCTCGGTGTGTTTCTGCTGGTGCCGGTGATGCGGACCACCATTCAGCCGGCGCTAAAAAAGACGCTGGGATTCCTGCCACTGTTCCAGGGGCCGTCGTACGGGATCGGTTTTCTGACGGCGGGAATCGTCCTCGCCATCATGATCGTGCCGTTCGTGCTCTCGGTGTCGCGCGAAGTTCTTCTTGCGATCCCGCGTGACCAGCGCGAGGCGGCGTTGGCGCTCGGAGCAACCAAATGGGAGTCCACCTGGAAAGTGGTGGTGCCGGCGGCGAGGATTGGAATTTTCGGGTCCGTGTTCCTCGCGCTCGCCCGCGCGCTGGGCGAAACCATGGCCGTCACGATGGTCATCGGCAACAATCCGAAGATTGCGGCATCCCTGTTTTCGCCGGGCTATTCGATTGCGGCGGTGCTGGCCAATGAATTTTCCGAGGCCACCGGCAATTTATATCTCAGCGCCCTGATTGAACTCGCGCTGGTGCTGTTTCTGTTGACGTTCGTGTTGAACGGGCTCGCGCGTCTCTTGATCGTGGTTACGACGGCGCGCGGCAGCGGGGTGCTCCCCACATGAGCGTGCGGCTGGTTTGGAGAAAGTCGCTCAATGTGTTCATGCTTTCGCTCACGGGACTGTGCGCGTTGCTCACCGTTTCGGCCCTGTTTTTTATTCTTGGCTATCTGGTATGGAACGGCGGAAAAGATTTGTCGTGGAATTTCTTCACGCACCTGCCCGCTCCTGTCGGCGAAAAGGGCGGAGGAATGGCCAACGCCATCGTGGGCAGCCTGAAACTCTTGTTGCTCGCGGCGCTGTTCGGCGTTCCCGTAGGGCTTCTGGGCGGCATGTACCTGGCGGAATTTGGCGGGCGGACGGTGCCGTTCCTGGTGAGGTACACGGCGGACCTGATGAATGGTGTGCCGTCGATCGTCATTGGCATTTTTGCCTATGCCATGGTGGTGAAGCCCATGCATCACTTCTCGACCCTGGCGGGCGGGATTGCATTGGGGATCATGGTGATCCCCACGGTGTTGCGCAACACGGAAAGCTTTTTGCGGGATGTGCCGCCGTCGCTGCGCGAGGGCTCTTTTGCGCTGGGCGCAAACAAATGGCAGATGATTGCATCCGTCGTGCTGCCCGCCGCTTCGCGCGGCATTCTGACCGGCGTCTTGCTGGCCCTGGCGCGGGTCGCGGGAGAAACGGCTCCGCTGCTGTTCACTGCGTTCGGCAACCGTTACTGGAGCCCCGGGTGGAATCAGCCGACGTCGTCGCTTCCGGTTGTGATATACACCTACGCGACCGGTCCGTACGAAGACTGGCATCGGCAGGCGTGGGCCGCGGGACTTGTTCTGCTCGGAATGGTGCTCGTGACGAACATTTTGGTTCGCGCGTTTTTGACGCGCGGGACCGCGTATGAGAGGACCTGACGATGAATGCTGCTTTTCCACTCATGTCGAGTTCGGGGGTTTCCGCAGCGGCCTCCACGGCTAAGGCATCTGCGCACTCTCCCGCTATGACCACATCAGGCGCCAGCACGCTGCGAATGAAAGTCACGAAGATCAATTTTTATTATGGCAAGAACCACGCCCTGCATAATGTGTCCATGGACGTGGCCACCAACCGCGTGACGGCGATGATCGGACCCTCGGGCTGCGGCAAATCAACACTGTTGCGAACACTGAACCGGATGTACGAAACGCTCCGCCATACGCGCCTGGAGGGGGAAATTGCCCTGGATGGCGTGAATATCCTTACGCTGGATGTCACCAAATTGCGCCGCATGGTGGGCATGGTGTTTCAAAAGCCCAATCCGTTTCCCAAGTCCATTTATGAAAACGTGGCCTACGGCTTGCGGATCAACGGGCATAAGGGACGCCTGGACGATGCGGTGGAGAAGAGCCTGCGCCGCGCCGCTCTGTGGGACGAAGTGAAGGACAAGCTGAACAAGTCCGCCTATGCGCTCTCAGGCGGCCAGCAGCAGCGTTTGTGCATCGCCCGGGCGCTGGCGGTCGATCCCGAGGTGCTTTTGCTCGATGAGCCATGTTCCGCGCTCGATCCGGTGAATACGGCGAAGATCGAGGAGCTGCTGTTCGAACTGAAGCCGACGTGCACCCTGGTGATCGTCACCCACAACATGCAGCAGGCGGCGCGCGTCAGCGATTCGACCGCTTTCATGCTGAATGGCGAGCTGATCGAGTTTTCACCGACGGGGCATATGTTTACGACGCCTTCGGATCCCCGCACCGAGGCGTACATCACCGGCCGCTTCGGATGATTGTTGCAACATCCTGAAAGCGGTGTAGTCTTTGCCATGGAGAGGACGTAGAGAATGGAACGCCATTTCGAACGCGATCTGGAAGAGCTGAAAGAACGGCTGCTGTGGATGGGCAGCCTCGCCGAGCGAGCCGTGCATCAGGCGGTTCACTCGGTGCTCGATGCGGACGAAAAGCTCGCGCAGACCGTCCTCAAGGAAGAGAACGCCATCAACGAGCTGCAGATCGAGATCGATGACCGCGTGGTGCAATTGCTCGCCCTGCAACAGCTCATGGCCGCCGATCTCCGCTTTGTGCTGGCCATCGCCCGCATCAACAACGATCTGGAGCGAATCGGCGACCAGGCCGTGAACATCGCGCATTCGGCGACGCGCATCGTGCGCCACCCGCGCGTGAAGCCTTACGTCGATCTGCCGCGGATGGGCGAGCTTGCCGAAAAAATGATGCGCGACAGCCTCGATTCGCTCGTGCGCCGCGATATCGAACTGGCGCGCTCGGTGCTCTCCCGCGACGACCAGGTGGACCAGCTCCGCGACCAGATTTTCCGCGAGTTGCTCAGCTACATGATGGGCGACTCTTCCGTCGTATTTCCCGCGTTTGAGCTGATCCTGGTGGCCAAAAATCTCGAACGCATCGCCGACCACGCTACCAACATCGCCGAGGACGTGATCTACATGGTCGCGGGAAGCGACGTGCGCCATCCCGCGGTCGACCGCAATCCCGCCTGATTCGCGAATCCGGCGCGATGCGGTTGACCGCATTCGTCTGTTTCCCGGCTTTCGAGCATTCATTAAATCGCATTTCTCACAAACTACTTGCGCAAGTTCCACGAATTCGCTGAATGCAAAGTGAATGTCTCCCGGCAGGGCCAGTGGCACCACGCTTTCTTGCCTGCAGTTCTTAAACGTGAAATTACGGCAAATCGAGAAGCAGGAAATCCGCCGGCGTCGCACCTGGACCCGGCGCCGCGGAGAGTTGTAATTCGCGCTCGCTGGAGACGCGCGCTTGGTCTCCCGCAGCGAGGGTCTCGCCATTGAGCTTCAAATTTCCGTTGATCACGAAAATGTAAGCCCGGCGGCCCTCTCCGAGTTTATGCGTGGCCGATTGGCCGGGCGCGAGGAGGGAAGTGTAGATCGTCGCGTCCTGGTGAATCTGCACGGCCGTCGAACTGGTGTTCCCGTTCTTGCCTGCGGGCACGGCAATCGGCAGCAACCTGCCCTTCCGGTCGGACAGCGAAAAACTCTTTTGCTCCCACGACGGCCGCAGATGCTGGACCGCCGGCATGATCCAGAGCTGGATCAGGTGGACGGGGTCCTTTTCCGAGGGATTGAACTCGGAGTGGCGGATACCTGTTCCCGCGCTCATGCGCTGGATTTCGCCGGGGCGAATGACGCCGGTATTGCCCATGTTGTCTTTGTGTTCGAGCGCGCCGTCGATGACGTAGGTGACGATTTCCATCTCGCGGTGGCCGTGCAGCGGGAAACCGCCGGCGGGGGCGACCGTGTCGTCGTTAAAGACGCGCAGAGGCCCGAAATTCATGTTATTCGGGTCATGGTAATGGTCAAACGAGAAATGCCAGTTGGTGCTAAGCCAATCGGATTCAAGGTGATAGCGGTCCTTCGAGCGAATGGTTTGGATCATGGTGGATTCTCCTGTACATTCCAGGATGCAACGCTCTGTTTTTGCTTTTTACAATGCTTTAGATGCAATAGTCGCGAAATGGACGCAACCGCGCCGCCTGCCGGAGCGTCTCCCCAAATAGGGAGATTTGGTGCGATACCACTCCCGCAAAATCAAAACTTAGTGTAAATTCCTACGTGGCCGCTTTTTGAAAGAGCGAGAGCCGACATGAATCCAACTACACCTGAGACGCAGGTTGCAGCCGAAGGGACCACCCGCATGAGCCGGGACACTCTATCCATTACCGATAACCGCACAGGAAAGGCCTACGAAGTTCCGATCAAGAACGACACGATCCGCGCCATCGATCTGCGCCAGATCAAGGTCAAGTCCGATGATTTCGGGATGATGAGCTACGACCCGGCCTTCAACAATACGGCCTTGTGTCAGAGCAAGATCACGTACATCGACGGCGACAAAGGCATCCTGCGATACCGCGGCTATTCGATCGAGGAACTGGCCGAGAAAAGCACCTATCTCGAAACGGCCTATTTGATTTTGCACGGCGAGCTGCCCACCCGCTCGCAGCTCGAGGAGTGGACCTACCACGTCACGCACCACACCTTCATCCATGAATCGGTGAAGAAATTCCTGGACGGGTTCCACTACGACGCCCATCCGATGGGCATGATGATTTCGGCCATCGCGGCGCTTTCCACGTTTTATCCCGAGGCCAAGGACATCTTCAACACGGAGTCGCGCCGCAAGCAGACCTACCGCTTGATCGGGAAGATGCCGACGCTCGCCGCATTTTCCTACCGGCACAGCCTGGGCATGCCGTTTGCTTATCCGGACAACGAGCTGAGCTACGCCGGCAATTTTCTGAACATGCTGTTCAAGACGTCCGAGCTGAAGTACCGCCCGAACCCGACGCTCGAGCACGCGCTGGACGTGCTGTTTATTCTGCACGCGGATCACGAGCAGAATTGTTCGGCGAACGCCATGCGCTGCGTTGGCAGCTCGCACGTGGACCCATTTTCGGCGACCGCCGCGGCGACCGCGGCGCTCTACGGCCCGCTGCACGGCGGCGCGAACGAGGAAGTTCTTCGCATGCTGCTGGAGATCGGCTCGCTCGCCAACGTGCCCGCGTTCATCAAGCGCGTGAAGGCCGGCGAA
The DNA here is from genome assembly GCA_963833595.1 of uncultured Acidobacteriota bacterium. Taxonomy (GTDB): domain Bacteria; phylum Acidobacteriota; class Terriglobia; order Acidiferrales; family UBA7541; genus Palsa-360. The sequence continues at coordinate 105,733 of CAWHYM010000010.1, forward strand.
ACCAAACTCATGGGCTTTGGCCACCGCGTCTACAAGAATTACGACCCGCGCGCGCGCATCATCAAGCGCGTGGCCGACGGCGTCTTCGAAATCATGGGCCGCAACCCGCTGTTGAATATCGCTCTCGAATGCGAGCGCATCGCCCTGGAGGACGACTACTTCGTCTCGCGCAGGCTCTATCCCAACGTGGATTTTTATACCGGCCTGATCTATCAGTCCATGGGCTTCCCGGTGACCATGTTCCCCGTGCTGTTCGCGATTCCGCGCACCAGCGGCTGGATCGCGCAATGGGAAGAGATGCTGCTCGATCCCGAGCAGAAAATCGCGCGCCCGCGCCAGGTTTACCTGGGCCACGACCTGCGGCCGTACGCGCCACTCGACAAGAGAAGCTAACTTCGCGCCGATGCGCATGCCCCTGCGGGTGCCGCAGGCCTTGCGGAAGACATTCGTTCGAGTAGACAGATAGTAAAATATTTGGAAAGCGGTTTTTCGGGTGCCGCACTCTTCACGTATTTTGTCGAAGGGTGCGGGTTTAGAGCCCAGTTGATGCTACGCGTCAGCCTGCGCCCGCGCGCCATGCGCGAAGAGCAATCCGAGAATGAGCACGGTGCCTGCAACACACTCGAACGTAAGCGCCTCATCCTCGCTATTTTGTTTTCTAAATTGAAAACCTCGAACACACTCTACCTCCCAATCGAATGCATGCGAAACTATCGGGGCCGCGAAAGATCGCAGTAGCACAGGCTTCAGCCGTGGGGTTTCAGGTTTCGGTTGCACCGCTCGTCCGACAGGCTGATGAAGAAGCTTTCCTTCCGGTTTGCATGAGCGTTTATAATAGGCCATGCGCAATACGGAACTCCTCTTCGATGCATTAGCCGCCGAGCGCTCGCATTTCGATGATCGGAACGCAAATCCGCAAGCGCGGTGTTTCCTGCGCTTTCGTCGAACTCTCGATGAGCAGCCTTGCCGTGCGTCGTCCAAGTCCGTGAAGGTGACTCCCATGCCCATTCCGAAGCGATGCGTATGCCGACCAAGCCGTTGCCGATCGGCGAGGGACAAACGATCGCGCAGCCGTACATGGTCGCAGCCATGACGGAGGCTCTCGAACTCACCGGCTCCGAGCGCGTACTCGAAATCGGCACGGGCTCCGGCTACCAGGCGGCGGTGCTATCGCTATTGGTGAGCCAAGTCATCACTGTGGAAAACCATACGTCACTGGCGCTTGCCGCGCAGGAACGGCTGACGAATCTGGGCTACGCGAATGTCCACGTTCACAACGGGGACGGCTCCGCGGGCTTCCTCGACGCCGCGCCACTTACGACGCAATTCTCGTACCGCGCGGCGTCCAATTCGCCACAATCGCAAGCCAGCTTCGAGAGGGAGGACGCCTCGTCATTCCCGTTGGCGACCGGGACAACCAGGAGCTCGTGCGAGCGCAGATGAAAAACGGCGAGTTGAAGTCCCGCGTGTTGTTCAACTGCAAGTTTGTGCTGTTGCTGGGCCGTTATGGCTGGAGCCGGCTGGATCGAAAGTCTTCCTAGGTTCATGCAGCGCCGACTTTCAGAGTGTCCAGTCTGAAGGCGGGCGCTACAAAAGACGTTCTGCGGCCGCAACGCGCTCGCGCGCCCTGGCGAAGGCTTTTTTCAGGACGCGCTTCACCGCCACGGTCAAATCGAATTTTGGCAATTCTTCTTCCCGCGCCCAGGCAAATTCCAGGGCGTCGCTTCCCGCGGAAAGAATTCCTCCGCGGATCTCGCAGAGATAATCGAGAATGACGAAGTGATACTGCGGGCGGGCCGCATCGCCCGGCGTGCCGTCCGCGTTGGGGGGAGCGGGAAAAATGCGCTCGAATACTTCGATGAGTTCGAGCACACGCACGTCGAGCCCGGTTTCTTCGGCGAGTTCGCGCGCGACGCCCTGCTCGATCGTTTCTCCTACTTCGAGCAGGCCGCCGGGGATGGACCACTCGCCTTTGAGCGGCGGACCGGCGCGCCGGATGAGCAAGGCGCGTCCGTCGTCAACCACCACTCCGCCCACACCGATCATGGGTTGATCCGGGTATTCTCTTCTGGGTGTCATAGTCGTTTTGGCCGCTTCCCTCCCGGGCCGCTTCGCGTTATATAATACTTCAGCAGCAGGTGCGTCCTAGCCCCCAAGGAGGTTTTCGCCGTGGTCCGGTGTCCTGAATGCGCCACAGAAATTGACGTTGACGAAGATGAAGTCGAGGAAGGCGAAATCCTGGTCTGTCCCGAGTGCGAAACCGAAATGGAAGTCGTGCAGATCCATCCCGTCAAGGTCAATGCCATCTCCGATGACGATGACGAAGAAGAAGAGGAAGAGTCTGAAGATGGGGACGATTTTGCGGACGATGACGAAGAGGAAGACGAAGAAGAAGAGGTTTGACTCGCTCTTCGATTTCTTCCGGCATCCCCTCTCTCCTTTTGGCCATCTCACATTTGTGCGCTTGACGATTGCTCTCTTCGGCTTGGTCTGGCTGGCAGGCGCGGCATTTGCTTTCGAGCCGGCTAGCGAGGCGCAAAATTCAAGCGATTCGCATGCGCATGTTTTCGTCATTTTTGCCACCGTGTTTACGGACCGGGGTTTCGCTCTTCCGGGCGCCCGAGCGCAAGTCCGCCGATCGGATCAAAAGAAATTTCGATGGGAAGGCATGTCCGACCACGAGGGCGAAGTGGCCTTCCGCGTTCCACGAGGCGCGGAGTACGAAATGACGATCGAAGCGCGCGGCTTCAGACCGGAAATACTCAAGATTGACGCGCGAGAAGAAAATCAAGCGGACCTTACGATCCGGATGAAGCCTCAGACGGACACAGGGACCGGAGGAAAACCATGAACCTGCGTAGAACGCTTGGATTGGTGGCGCTCGTCGCATTGGCCGCAACCGTGTTGTTCGCGCAGGATAAACCCAAGGGGAAGGAATCCGAGCTGCGGACCGTTCGCGGAACGGTCGTGGACAAAACAGAAAGCCCTGTGGAAACAGCGGTGGTCTACCTGAAAAACGTCCGTACACAGGACATCATTACGCACCTCTCCGACAGTGACGGCACATTTCGTTTCAGCGGCTTGGATCTCAACGTTGACTACGAAATTCACGCCGAACGCGAAGGCTGGACCTCGTCGACACGGTCGATATCGAACTTCGACACTCGCAAGGAGTTCGTCCTCACATTAAAGTTGGATCACAAAAAGAGCGCGAAATAAACGGCGGCTGTCGAGTCTATGTGAGAACTCGGTTTTGGTTCATGTAGCGCCCGTCCGCCGCGGCGGACGGGCATCTGCTTGATTCTAAAATGCCCCGACCGGGTCGGGGCGCTACAATAGCCCAACAAAATAGTGCTTTTACACAGACGCTGAAGCCCCTGTTTTGCACCTAATTGTCGCGGCCAAAGTCGAAGATCCCGGCCCTGCCGGGGCCGCGACCCGCATGGCCGGTTTCCCCACAGTTTCGAACTTTCATTGGTTTGTGCCAATCGAGGCGAGGGCTTCTCGCGCGAGCTGGTGGGCGCGCTCCGCGCACGCGGCTTCTTCCCAGGGAGCCGCGGCGGCGGCGCGAAACTTCGCGGCAGCTTCTGCCGAATGGCCAAGTTTCTGCTCGATATCGCCTGCGAGCAGCAAGAAGATGCAATTCCCCGGATACTTCTTGACCAGGGGCGCGGCGGCCTGCTGGGCGCGCGCGTAATCGCGATCGTAGTTGCGCAGGCTCTTGGCCATGTTGAATCGGGCTTCCACCTGCGTCAGTTCGCCTTTGGTGGACGCGATTTCGAGTTGGCGCAACCCTTCGCGCTTGTCTCCGCCCGGGATGCCCATGAAAAAGCGCAGAATCTTGGCCAAGGCGGAGAGAGTATCGACGTAATAGTTGTAAAGCCCGAGGCCCAGGTAGGCATCCGCCATGTTGGGATCGAGTTCGAGGCAGCGCAGCAGGTGCTTGCGCGCCTCGACGCCCGCGCGAGCCACCGACATTTTCTCGTAACGCAGACCCAGCAGGCGCGCGCGCGATGCATAGCCCAGTCCCGCGTACAATTCCATTTCGGCAGTGTCGGACTTGGCGATGGCAGCCTCGGCCAGGCTCGCCACTTTGTCGGCGAGTGCAAGTTCCGCATTGTCGTCGGCGTCGGCGGGACGCGAGTGGCTCCAGGCGTCAATCGTGTTGTATTTTCGCTCGGACCATTTGCAATAAATATTCCACCAGAGCACGTCGGCTTCGATGAGATAGCCGAGGGGATGATCGGGCCGCGCGGCTTCGAGCTTGTGGGCGAGCGCGACGGCTTGCTCCGGCTTACCCAAGTACATCAGATCGATGGCCTTTGTTGCGTCCGCGGGAATGTCGAGTTCGGAGGCGCGCGCCTCGGACGGGAAAAACGATGCGCACGCTGCAACTGCCAGGCAGAACAACACGCGGAGGTATCGGCTTGGCAGCTTACGAAAAAAGTACTTCGCGTTGTCATTCCGAAGTCGCTGCGGCGACTGAGGAATCTCTCTGTGATCTAAGTCCAAAAAAAGAGAGATTCCTCGGCACGCAGCGTGCCTCGGAATGACAGCGTTTTGGGTTTCTATATAAACTGTCGGGATGCGCATCCGGCTATTCCGAATATTTCTTCTCGGCGATGTATTTTGGGCTGATGAGCCACGCGCCGTTCACGTACATCGTGAAACATTCTAGCGCAAACACAGGGAAGGCCAGATAGCCCGGCGCGGGCATCTGGAAGATCTTCCATTGCTGGCCGATTGGAAACGTGTAAATCCATTCGGCGCGAGCCCAGTAATTCCAGAATTCCCACAGCCAGCCGCACACCCAGCCCGCGGCGAGAAACGAGTACAGCCGCGCGCGAGATCCCCGCGCGAGATCTCCCTCGAAAGAAGGCAAGTGAAGACGGTGGTTGATCGGCTCGAGAAGGAATAAAAAACCGAGCCAGACCAGACCGAATAAATACGCGGCGGTGTGCCTTGGGGCAACCAGCGGCGCGATGAGCATTGCGGCGCCGATTACGATGAACGCCGTTTCCGTCGCGCGGCTAAAACGCACAGGGCGCGATTCCTGTTTGAACCAGCCGAAGGATTCGATGAGCGCGGCGGTCATGAAAATTCCCGGCGTGATCGTCGCGAAAGCCCAGCCGTAGCCGAACCATCGCTCGATGTGCCCTTGCGGCAGGCCCACGTACGCCCAATTCGCGAGCCGCAAATTGTACGCTTCAAAAATCAGCCACAAAGGAACCGAGAGCGCGGCCATCTTCAGCAGGCCGCGCGGCTCCTCGCGCAGCTGCGAATGGCCGGAGATCGCAAACACCGCGGCATCGGCAATCAAAATGTACGATGTCCAAGCCACCGGGCTGAAATAAGTCGCCGCCGGTTCGATGCCGTGAAACATCAAGTACTCCGCGCAAATCAGCGCGACGAGGCCAAGCCAGCCGTGCGCGGGAAACGGCCTGCGCCGCGCGCGGAAAAATTCCACGACGAGAATCGTCACCGTCGCGGCGGTCAGGATAATTCCAAGCTTCAGCATTCGCTCCGTTTGCTCCGTTTGCTTCGTTTACTTCGTTCGCTCCGCAACGATTTTGCATCATTTTGCCATCAAGATGCGCTGTGTCATAAGGGCAGGAATGTTTTGCCTGTGGTGGGGAAGTCTTCGAAGAAGTCATTAATCGGGATCTTTGCCGCCCTAGCGTACCAACCTGTCTAGTCTAGACAGATTGGGCTCAAGGAGCCATCTCGCCAAGCGCGTTCCGAACGGCTTGAAAGCTCGCCGAGCGATTAATCGGTGGCTCCATTCGCTCGGCTATCGCCCGCGCTGCCTCGACCTTTCGCAATCCTGTCTGGAAATATCCGGCTCGGCGAAGTACCCTTTCCAAGGCTTCCCAAGTTCCACCAGTTATTGCGTCTGGATCACGATACCCGCTCTTGTTTGGAATGTTCGCGTTGACCTTTGGGTACGCCGCCCGCACAGCTTCCCAATCCCCAAAAAACCACGCCTCCAACTCCTCAATCGCTATTCGGTTCACTACTTGGATGGTCGAACCACCCCGGCGGGACCTTGTCCTCAAGCCTGCGTTCCTCGCCGTCTCGTCCAAGCGTTCCTTGAGCTGGTTGCAGTGGTCGTCGTCCCTATCCACTATAATTATGATTCGCCAGTCTTCTGGTAACCACGCCGCGTACCCTTTTAGGCGTGACTCCAGTTTCCCAAGCAGGTCGTCCTTACATTGGTATGGGTAAACCTCAAACGACAGATCCCCGATGATCTTCGGTACGATCTGCCGCAGTGCCGCCTCCATTGAAAGTTCCTCCACTAAGATTTCGACATGGCTAACCATCAACGGCTACGCCCCTTTATCCGCGGCGCGCCGGCATTAACCAACGGGTCTCCCACCCCGAATCGACCTTCAAGCCAAAGATGCCCCATTGAAGCTCCCGCTTTGACAAACTCTGTCACTCCTTGAACGTCGGCAGCACATACGGCCTGGGTATAGCCGTATTCATCTCTGTAGAGTACTCGGACCTCTTTCGGTCGGATGGAGTTCAAGAAGAAGGGTGAATGAGTAGTCACCAGTAGTTGCGAGTGTTCGGTCGACCGGCGACACTCCTCGCTCAGTTCTGGTAGCAGGCGCGGGTGCAAGAAGTTTTCCGGCTCTTCAATTCCAATAAATTGTGGCGGGTCAGGGTCATTGAGGACTATGAGATAGGCGAGCATTTTCAAGGTCCCATCTGAAGCGAATCTCGAAAGGATGGGCTGGTCGAAAGGAGCGTCTTTGATTTGAAGCAACAGGCGCCCATCCGGCATCGACTCGGCCAGAACTTTTTCTAGGCGGGGCACACGACGTCGCAGGATATCGAAAATCTGATCAAGCCGAGCGGGATGCCTCTCGCGTAGGTACTGAATGACATTCGGGAGGTTATCGCCAGTCTTGCTCAGCCGCTCCTGAGGCCCGGCTTCCGGCTGGCCACGCGTATCCTCAATCGATAGGTATGAGACGTACCAGTCCGTAATGAATTCTCGGAGGGCCGCAACACGCGGATGGTCGGCAAACTGACCCAGCGCGTTGACGGCGATGAGGTCGGGTGACTTGAGTGGAATGTCAAGTCGCTGATCTTGTTCATCCGGCATTTCGCCGCTCACTGCCCGCCCCTGTCCCTCAGTGTAATCCAGAAAACGAAACGGTTGTCCTCTCGTCCCACGACGCCATTGCAACCACTCCTCGACTACCACTGGACCTCGTTGAGTTTCATTGATGGCAAGGTGGTAGGTAATTATTGGTTGGCCCGGCCGCTCTCGATATTTCAGTTCGATCATTACCGGCCCGGTCTGGCCGCGGGTCTTGAGTTCTTTGGCTCGGCCACGGCGATCCCAAGCATGGCGAAGCCCGAACTGAAAGCACTCCGAAAGAAAGTTAAAAACGTCAAAGACGGTCGATTTGCCGCTCCCGTTCGGACCCAGCAGAACGGTCAGTGGTGTGATGTTTTTCAGTTCGATTGAACGCAGCGCGCGATAATTCTCAACTCGCAGCTGCTCAATTCGAGGCATGACTGTGGGATCCTTTCCGTAATCACTTTCGTTCCCTCAAGTACATATCGGGAAGACGGCGAAAGTCAGACTGCGTTCTGCGAACACAAATTCACTCAGGATGATATATATCACGTTCGATAGGACAACATGAGAATTCCCGTAGTCAAATGTTCGCGTGGCTTTGCCGGCTCCAGTCAGTTGTGTTTCCCTTTGGCAGATCTAACGCACTCTACTCGATGCAGGCTTTCCGTTCCCGCTTGGAATGAACCAAGTTCGAACGCAGGACCCAGAACCGAGCGAATGACAGGCGTGCGGGTATCCCCCTCTTGGCGGATGCCGCGAACCGGGCGGATTGTCGCACGCTGGGAAGTTATCCTTAGACCAGATTCGCCGGGTAGCAAGCTGGGAATCCGTTGCGAGATTTCCTGATCGCCCGTTAACCGCCGCATTACAGGTCGGATAACGCGCGAGAGGTTTTGTTCGCCTGAACTGGTTGATCTCCCACTTGCCTCGAAGCTTTAGCCCTCCCGATGCATCTGATATGCTTTGCCCGCTTCGCGCAGACCATGTCCATACCTCTACCGGAGGAACAACTCGAACGAGGGCTCGGCCTGAGCGAGGCCGTCGCGCTGAACATGAACGCGATGGTGGGGATTGGCCCGTTCATCGTCATTCCGCTTGTCATTCAGTCGATGGGAGGGCCGCAATGCCTGCTGGCGTGGGTGGCGGGAGCGGTGCTCTCTCTTCTGGACGGGCTGGTGTGGGCCGAACTCGGGGCGGCGATGCCGCGCGCCGGCGGGACGTACGCGTTTCTGCGGGAGATTTATGGACCGGGGCGCGGCGGACGGCTGATGTCCTTCCTTTATATTTGGCAGACGCTTATTCAGGCGCCGCTCGTGGTGGCATCGGGCGCGATCGGCTTTTCGCAGTACCTCACATATCTCATTCCACTGGGAAAATATCAGCAGAAAGCGATTTCTGGAGTGCTCGTTGTTTTCTTGGTTGTGCTTCTGTACCGCAGGATTTCGGCGGTCGGCATGATCTCAAAATTTCTGTGGATTGGCGTTGTGGGCACGATGGTGTGGATGATTTGGGGAGGAGTGACGCATTTCTCGGCGCGGATGGCGTTTGATTTTCCTCCCGGCGCGTGGAATTGGTCGTGGCTGTTTTTCGCGGGGCTCGGCTCGGCGACGGTCAACACGATTTACACCTATCTCGGCTACTACCACATCTGCAACCTGGGCGCGGAGATTCGCGATCCTGAGCGCAACATCCCGCGCGCGATTCTGCTGTCGATCGCGGGAATCGCCGTGCTGTATCTCGCGATGCAGACGAGCATTCTGGGCGTCGTGCCGTGGCGCGAGGCGCAGAATTCTCAGTTCATCGTAAGCACGTTCGTCGAGCGGCTGTACGGCGCGCGCGCCGCCGCGTTCGCCACGATCATGATTTTGTGGATCGCGTTCGCCTCGCTGTTCACCACGCTGCTCAGCTATTCGCGCGTGCCATTTGCCGCGGCCGAGGACGGGAATTTTTTCCCGGTCTTCGCGCGCGTGCATCCCAAAAAACATTTTCCGCATGTGTCGCTGCTGTTTCTGGGCGCCGCGTCGCTCGCATTCAGCGTGCTGTTCCGTTTATCCAGTGTGATCAAGGCGATCATCGCCGTGCGGCTGATCGTGCAGTTTATCAGCCAGGGCGTGGGCGTGATGATCTTGCGGCGGCGCTGGCCTCCGGAGCGGCTTCCCTTTAAGATGTGGCTCTATCCTTGGCCGGCCGCGCTGGCGATTTTGGGCTGGGTCGCATTGTTTTATTCCACGGGATGGAAATTCGCCCTCGGAGGGCTCGGCGTGATCGCTTTGGGCATCCTTACGTACATGATTCAGGCGCGCTACCGGCGCATCTGGCCATTCGCCCCGACCGGAGTCGGGGAGGCGCAGCAATGAAGCGCCGGCAAAAATTCGGGCTGCTTTCGCTTCTGGCCGTGCTATGCGCGTTGACCCTCGTGCTGGCGCGGGTGAGTGCGCAGCAGGAACCTCCCGCTCCGGGC
>CAWHYM010000011.1:0-110331 GCA_963833595.1 uncultured Acidobacteriota bacterium
AGACAACGTCGGCGTCGTCGGTCTTGTATTCCTCGAGCCACGGATCGTACTTGCGGCCGAAGATCTTCGCAAATTCTTCGTGCGCCTGCTCGATCACCGCCATCGAGCCTTCCATGGCGCGCGCGCGCTCGAGCTGCAGCGGCGGCCCCTGCTCGGGCATGATCTGCGGGCCGTGCGACACGGGATGCCGCGGATCGAGCGGATACGGATGCTTATACGGCGGCAGGAATTCGTTAACCTGGCCCTGATCGGGCAGTTCGACGTCGCACGTGATGTGCGATACGAAGAAGCCGTCCTGGCAAACCATCTGGGGCAGCAGCACGCGCGGATCCTCGCCGATGCGGTACGCGATCAGGTGATTGTCGAAGGCTTCCTGCGCGTCGCAGGACCAGCCCATGAGCCAGCCCATGTCGCGCGTCGAGAGAGCGTCCGTGTGCTCCGAGCCGAAGTCGCCCGGAGGGTCGAGCGTGCGGTCGGCGATCATCATCTGCACCGGCATGCGGCTGCCGGAGATGGGCGAATACAACTCGTATCCGTACTGCACGCCCACGCCCGAGCTTCCGGTGAAGACGCGCGCGCCACTCGAAGAAGCGCCGTGCGCGAGGCTCAACTGGGAGTGCTCGCTGTCCGCGACGATGTACTCGGCGTCGAGTTCGCCGTTGGCCACCATTTGCGCCAGCGCCATCATCGTCGCCGTGTACGGCCGGATGGGGTAAGCGGTGATGACGTCGACATCCGCGTACTTCGCCGCCTGCGCCGCCGCGACGCAGCCGTTGATGCGGACCGTTTTCTTTTTTCCTGCTACAAGCGTTGCCATGTCTCACTCCGCGCGTTCCACCTCTTGGCGGACGCTGAAAGTACTCGTTGCGAATTCCAGGGCTAAAACCCTTGCTTACCGCCCCGGCTGTCGCGGCCAAAGCCGCTACCCTCGGGGAACCATGACTCGTTACGGCCTAAATACTTTTCGCCGGACGATCCGACAAATGCGCGAGCTCTTCGGCCTGCCGTCCGTGCAGACCCTGCGAAATTGCGAACGCCGTGTCCATTCGAACGACTCCCGTGTCGAAATCCAACTCGGGCACGCCCTCGAGGCACCCGGTCGGGCATTCCTCGATACAGACGCGGCAGCCCTTGCAGTAGTCCACCAGAATCTTGTAAAGCCCGTTCGAACGCACCGAGCGCACGATGCAAGGCTCGGGGCAGACCAGGTAACAATTGTCACAGGCGTTGCACGTGCCGCAGCTGAAGCAGCGGCTCGCTTCCATGCTGGCCTGCTCTTCCGTGTACGCCAGAATGACTTCCTGCTGCGTCGATTTCCGAGCCGCAGGCGCCAACATGGCCTGCTGGACGCGCGGGAAGTGCGGAAAATACGTCATGTTCATGCGGTTCAGATCGACGATCACGTCGATCGGTACCGTACGCGGCTCGAGCGGAACATTGTTGAGAACCTTGTCCAGATTGAACGCCACGCGCTTGCCGTCGCCGACGGCGTTCACGACCATCAGCGGCTGTCCCGAACCGAGCTGAACGACGTCGCCCGCCGCGAAGAAGTTGGTGCCGGCGATGCGCCCAAACGCGTCAATCTTGATCGTGCCGCGATCGGTCTTGTATTCGGCCGGCAGCCAGTCGAGTTTCGCCTTCTGCCCCACCGCGATGATGACGTTGTCCACGGCGAATTTCTCTCCGGGACCTTCCTTGTCGATCGCGATCGGAGAGGCGTTGATCTTGCCAGTGAAGCGCGCCGGATGCAGCTGCAACGATTCGACCTTGCCGTTGCCGAGCACCGCGGTCATGGCCCGGCCATGCATTAGTTCCACGCCTTCTTCCAGCATGTCGTGCAGGTCTTCGGGCGACGCAGGCATCTCCTGCGGACTGGCTTCCACCGTGATCATCGTGACTTCGACGGCGCCTTGGCGCAGCGCTTCGCGCGCGCAGTCGATCGCGGTGTTTCCTCCGCCGATGACGGCGACGCGGGCCCCCAGCTTCACCTTCGACGTGCCCATGCCGATGTCGCGCAGGAACGGCAGGCCGAAAATCACGCCGGCCTTGTTCTCGCCTTCGGCGCGCGCGCTGTTGGACTCGGTAAGGCCCACGCAGAACACGGTGGCGTCGTAGTTCTTCTTCAATTCATCGAGCGTGATGTCCTTGCCGACTTCGACGTTGGTCTTGATTTCGATTCCGAGTTCGACGAGGCGCTGAATCTCGCGATCGAGCACCGCCTGCGGCAGGACCCAGTCCGGAATTCCGCCGCGGTTCAGCCCGCCCGCTTTCGGGGATTTTTCCAGAATCGTGACCTTGTAGCCCAGGCGCGCAAGTTGGTACGCGGCGCTGTGGCCGGCCGGGCCCGAGCCGATGACGGCGACTTTCTTGCCGTTGGGTTTTCCGGGCTTGACCACGTCGCGATTCAGCGCCTGTCCGAGATCGCCGAGAAACCGCTCGACCGCCCGGATCGAGATGGCCTCGTCGTACTGGCCGCGGTTACAGGCCTGCTCGCACGGGTGATAGCACACGCGTCCCGTGACCGACGGGAACGGCATGTCTTCCTTGATGAGCGCGTATGCGTCCACATACTTGCCACGCTTCACCAGGTCCAGGTAACCCTGGATCTTCTCGTTCGTGCCGCACGCATTGTTGCAGGGCGGGAGCTTGTCCCGGTAGACCGGGCGGATGGCCCGCCAGTTGCCGGTCGGGAAAAGATCCTGGCCTTTTTCCTGCGTCGGAGCCGGCGTGATCCCGGCAAACGGCACGGTCAGCCAATCAGGGATGCGCGTACCTTTAGTCAACATGTTTCATCCGCGCAAAAATGAATTACGCAGTTACGGGCTTCAGCGGCATGATGTGCAATTCGTTGAGCGCCGCACGAAACGCCGCTTTATTCGCGATCATCGGTTCAATCGTTTCCAGCTTTACGATTCCCGTCGTTTTGACGACCGCCGCGATGAGCGGGGCGGCAATGTCCGGCGCAACCGCTTTGCTGCGCTCGGCAGCGCCTTCCGTCGAGAGACGGTCGAGGCCGAGTTCGCCCAGGCGGTAATAGAGCCATTTGTGGTCGGCCAGCTTGGCGGCATCGACGCAGACGAGCTGGGACAGCCGCTCGGCGCCGGGCACAAAGCGGATCATGTACTCCGGGCGTGTAGTGCGTGTTGATGATGAGCGTTCCGCCCGGAGGCATCCCGCGCATGTAGTCCCAACCCTTGACCATCGTCCCTTCGACCAGGACGACGATGTTGGGATGCTCGTTCTCGTACGTCAGCGCGTTTTCGATTTCGCTGTCGCTCACGCGGCAGTACTTGCGCGTCGGGGCGTTGGTGCGGTCGGGATTGTCGACGTAATTTTCCATCGCCTGGGAGAACTTGCCCTCGTTCCGGGCGGAAGCAGCGACGGAATTAACGATGTCGCGGCCTTCTTTGTCCATGATGATGCCGCGCGTCCACACTGTCAGTTCTGTATAGCTCATGATCTACCCTCTTTGTCATCTAGATGGATATGTGCCGCCAGGGTAAACTCCCCGGCATTGCCAGGCCGCGCCGCCGGGTCTTTCAACGGCGTAAGGCTACCGCGATGGGAATCCAAAACAGACTGAAAATCGCTTCGGCGGACAACGAAAGGATTTGCTTGCGCGCCGTCCTGATATTTCGCAATCGCCAGCAGCGTCGCCTTCTTGCACAGGCTTTCGATATCCGCGCCCGTCGACCCTTCCAACTGGGAAGCAAACTCGTCGATGTCCACATCGGGTGCGAGCGGCACGCGCCGGCAACAGAGCCGCAGGATCGCCGCCCGGTCCGCAGCGCCCGGTTTGGCGAACGGAAGGATATAGTCAAACCTTCCGCTGCGCAAGAGCGCAGGTTCGACGCGCTCCGGACGATTGGTTGCCGCTAGCAGGAGCACCCCTTTGACGTCACGCAAATTATCAATTTCGCGCAGGAGTTGGCTGAGAATCCGCTGATAAATGTCGGAGCCCAGATGATCGGCGCCAAACTTTGGCGCGAGCGCGTCGATAGTGTCAAAGAAAAGGATGCAGGGCGCGGCGCGCCTCGCTTTCTTGAAAACCTCGCGCAGCGCCCGCTCGGATTCGCCGAGCCACTTCGAGTAGAGTTGCGGGCCATCGATAGCGATGAGCGGAATCTGCTTTTCGCCCGAAAGCGCTCGGACCATGGCGGTTTTGCCCGTACCCGACGGTCCGACGAACAGAATGCCACGCGGCGGCGCGAGGCCCACTTGATCGTAGATATCGTTGTGCACGTGAGAATGCTCGACGACGGCATCGAGCAATCGCTTCAAATCAGTGAGACCTCCAAGGTTCGCGAATGTTGAAGGGCTCTTCTCGATAAAGAATTCGCGAGTCGCGCTAGGCTCGACTTCCTTCAAGCCGGCGAGAAAATCGTTGCGCGTAACTTGCAGCCCGCTCAGGTCGGCAGGTGGAGCGCCGTCCGTCTCAAGCGGGGCGGTGGCGAGGAATCCGCGCAAGGCGATCATGCCCACTTCCTGGCACAGCGCTTCGAGATCGGCGCCTACGAATCCGTGGGAATGTTCGGCGATTTCCTGCAGATTGACATCATGCGCGAGCGGCATGGCGCGCGTGTGGATCTTCAGAATTTGCAGCCGCGCCTGCGTATTCGGTACGCCGATTTCTATTTCACGATCGAACCGACCGGGACGCCGCAGCGCCGGATCGAGAACTTCGGGAATATTGGTGGCGCCGATGACGATCACCTGGCCGCGCGACACAAAGCCATCCATCAAGCTGAGCAGTTGCGCCACCACGCGCTTTTCTACTTCGCCGGAAACTTCGGCGCGCTTCGGAGCCACGGCGTCGATTTCGTCGATAAAGAGAATCGAGGGAGCGCGCCGCGCCGCTTCCTCGAAGACTTCACGGAGCTTGGCCTCGCTCTCGCCGTAAAACTTCCGCATGATTTCCGGGCCGTTCAGGGGAATGAAGTGCACGCGGCTTTCGGCTGCGACAGCGCGCGCCAGCAATGTTTTTCCCGTGCCAGGCGGGCCGTATAACAACACGCCCTTGGGCGCGAAGATTCCCAATCGCTCGAAGATACGCGAGTGCTTCAGCGGCAATTCGACCATTTCGCGGACGCGCGCCACTTCCCGTTCCAGCCCGCCAATATCTTCGTAGGACACCGCAGGGGCGCGGGCCGCGGTCTGTTCACCCTCCACGATCCGAATGTCGGTGCGCGGGCCGATCACGACCGGCCCCGAAGGAATCGTTCGCACAACCTGGAAATTCACCGCCTTGGCAAACGTCGGTACGCGCACCACGCAGCCCTGCGTGACTGGCACGCCCACAAGATCCTCGACGATTCGTTCAGGCGCGATGATTGCCGGCGCGGCGCCCACCCACATTGGCGAGAGGCGAACCGCCACAGCCTGCGAGTGCTCGATGACCGCAACGGTCACCTGTTCCTGCAGTCCCACGCCGCAGTTGCTGCGGGCTGTGCCATCAATCTGAATGATGCCTTCGTGCTGTTCGTCGGAAATTTCAGCGCGTGCAACGGAAGAGGTGCCGCCCGTGATTTTTAATACGTCGCCGGCGTGTGCGCCGACGCGCTGCATGTCGGCTGGCGCCAGCCGTGCTATGGCGCGTCCCACATCCTCCACGCGCGCTTCTGCAACGCGCAACGTGAGCGTGGCCGCGAGCGAGGATGGAGCGAGTTCCGTCACTGTGCCACCTGAAGTCGAGACTGGATTTCGCTGCTGAATCGGGCGAAGAGTTTGGCCAGCTTCTGATGCTCCACATGAGGCTGAAGGTCTGCCAGGACTTCCACGCGGGTCATTTCATTTCCCATGTCAGTAAGGCGGACCGTTCCCAGATTGGTATGCTCCAGGGCCCAACCCTCGCCTTGGGTGGAGGCGACCGCCATGCACAGCGTGGTACGATCGCTCTCCCACGGCACGACAATCGCGGTCAGGCTGCCCTGTCCGATAGCAAGCTGCTCGACCGCGCCGGAGACGACGCGTGGGGAACCTGCGGTCATGAACTCAAAAAGCTTTTCGCTCATGTGAATCTGTGGTACACTGGCCCAGTGATTGAACCACTTGAGAACGAGAATTTATCATCCACGCGGAACGCTGTCAAGCGTTTTGCGCATCCTTCCGGTGATGAGGCTCGCCTCATCACGCCGATCAAAAAAACGCGCATTGCCGAAGAGGTTGCCGACCGGATTCGCGTGTTAATGCTGGACGGCACTTTCCCGCCAGGCGAGCCGCTGCCTTCGGAACGCCATCTGGCGGAACGGTTCGGCGTGAGCCGCGGATCGATCCGCGATGCGCTGCGCACTCTGGAAACGATTGGCCTGCTCGAGACGCGGCACGGCCAAGGCACATTTCCGCACGAGCTGTCGGTGGACCGCCTGGTTGCTCCCCTGGCCTCGGTGATGGCCTACCGGTCGGATCTTCAGGATGAGCTTCTGGATGTGCGCCGCATGTTCGAACCTGCCGTCGCGCGCGTCGCGGCTGAGCGCGCGACCGATAAAGATTTGGCCGATCTCCAACACATCCTCGACACCCAACGGCAGAAGCTTAAATCCGGCCAATCGGCTATCGCCGAGGACACGGCGTTTCACGCCATCCTGGCGCGATCCACCCGCAATCGCGTGGTGATGAGCATCATGGCGACGCTCAACGATTTGCTCGTGGAATCGCGCACGCAATCGCTGCGGCAGAAGGGCCGACCCGCGCGATCCATGGACGGACACGAGTCGGTGGTTGCCGCGCTGCGCCGGCGGGACCCCGAGGGCGCTTCGCAAGCGATGTACAACCATATCGACCAGATCGCCGATCTGCAGGTGCACGCGCACAAGGGTCCGAATTCCCCGACCAAGTAGCCGGAGACGCAACAAAATGGACGAGAGCCTGCGAACGCAGATCGACTCAAATCTTTCGCATCTCGATGGCCTGATCCGCCGCGGACGCCGGCTTCGCGAAACTTTAGCTGAGGATCCTTCCGACAAATCCGCGCTCGTGGCCAATCGCGCCTGGCAGCAGGATTGCGGCGTAGCGATCAATCAATTGTCCGGTGGCAGCAAGGCTCATTGGCTTGCGCGGGCGTTTAGCGAAGCGTTTTTGATGCGCACGACGTCCGGCCAAGTCATCGAAGCGGTGGCGCCGGCCGAGATCGTCGAGCGCCTTGTCGGCGTCCTGGATCAAGCAGTCATTTCGCTATCACGAATGGGTGCTGAACAGGGCCCATCTGCTTCGCCTGCGGCCGCGCCGCTTCCTCGCCGATTCGAGTTCGTTCACAACGTCGAACTCCGGCCAGTTGTCGAGCAGGCGTATACCGACAGCCGGGACGCGCTGGAGCAAGGCAGATATGACGTAGCGCTGATCAATTCCTGCGGAATACTCGAAGCGATCGTGACGGATGCACTGAAACACAAGGGACTCGATTCGCTGTCTGCCGCCGGAATCCCTGCAGGAAAGATCGCCGATTGGTCTTTCAACGATCGTCTCACCGTCGCAGAACGGGCCGGACTCATTCGCGGCGGGTGCGCCCGGCTGCCCGAAATCGCGCGGAGATATCGTGATCTTACCGATACAGATGGCAATCCTCAGTTGACCGTTACCGAACACGATGCGCGGCGAACCACGCAGGTGCTTCATGTTGTGATGAGAGATTTGGATCCAGGCAGGTAGCACGCGTTTCTGAATTCTCGGTCGAGTTTAATGCTTTTGTCATTCCGAGCGAAGCGAGGAATCTCTCTGTCGCAGAGCGCAAAGCCGAAGAGAGATTCCTCGCTTCGCTCGGAATGACAACCCTGAGGATTTATTTCACGAGCAGTTCGGTGTTGATTTACTTCTCGATCTTCGCCAGCAGCTCCACGAATTTCTGCTGGCGCTCCGACTGATCTTTGCCGCCGGCTGATTCCGCCAATTGCGTCACGTTCATCGAGCAGAATTTCGGGCCGCACATCGAGCAGAATTTCGCGTCCTTGTAAAAATCATCCGGCAGCGTTTCGTCGTGCATCGCCTTCGCCGTTTGCGGATCGAGCGACAGCTCGAACTGCTTGTTCCAATCGAACAGGAAGCGCGCGTACGAAAGCGCGTCGTCGCGGTCGCGCGCGCCCGGGCGATGTCGCGCCACGTCCGCCGCATGCGCCGCGATCTTGTACGCGATCACGCCCTGCTTCACGTCTTCCGCGTTCGGCAATCCCAGATGCTCCTTCGGCGTCACGTAGCACAGCATCGACGCGCCGTGCCACCCGATCATCGCCGCCCCAATCGCGCTCGTGATGTGGTCGTAGCCCGGCGCGATGTCGATCACCAATGGCCCCAGCGTGTAAAACGGCGCTTCGTGGCACAGCTCCATTTCCTTCTTCACCTGCAGCTCGATCTGATCCATCGGCACGTGGCCCGGCCCTTCGATCATCACCTGCACGTCGTGCTCCCACGCTTTCTTCGTCAGCTCGCCCAGCACTTTCAACTCGGCGAATTGCGCCGCGTCGCTCGCATCCGCAAGGCACCCCGGACGCAACCCATCTCCCAGCGAAAAACTCACGTCGTGCTTCTTGAATATCTTGCAGATCGCTTCGAAATTCTCGTACAGAAAGTTTTCCTTCTTGTGCGTGTTCATCCAGTGCGCCAAGAGCGCCCCGCCGCGGCTCACGATGCCCGTGATGCGATTCCGCACCATCGGCACAAACTCCCGCAGCACCCCCGCGTGGATCGTCATGTAATCCACGCCCTGCTCGGCCTGCTCCTCAATCACTTCCAGCATCACCCCGATCGTCAAATCCTCGGTGCGCTTCACGCGCGACAGCGCTTCGTAGATCGGCACCGTCCCGATCGGCACCGGCGAAGCCTCGATGATCGCCTTCCGAATCGCGGGAATGTCCCCGCCGGTCGACAGGTCCATCACCGTGTCCGCGCCGTAGTGCACCGAGTGATGCAGCTTCTTCAGCTCTTCGTCGATGTGCGACGTCGTCGCCGAGTTGCCGATATTCG
Organism: uncultured Acidobacteriota bacterium; assembly: GCA_963833595.1. GTDB lineage: Bacteria > Acidobacteriota > Terriglobia > Acidiferrales > UBA7541 > Palsa-360. Next base: position 8,953 of record CAWHYM010000011.1, read on the forward strand.
AGTTGATCTTGCACTTGAACGCGATGCCGATGCCCATCGGCTCCAGCGCCTTGTGATGGATGTTCGCCGGAATGATCGCACGCCCGCGCGCCACTTCGCTGCGCACCAGCTCCGGCTCGATCTTTTCCCGCCGCGCCACGTACTCCATCTCTTCGGTGATCGCGCCCTTGCGCGCATAGTGCATCTGCGAAACATTGCGCGTCCCATTCGCCGCCGCCGTTTCCGTCAACCGCTTCTCAACCCAAGCGTCTCGAACTCCCATGCTTCCCCCTGAAGAGTCTCCGCTCGCGGAGCATCTCTCTCATAACGCCGAATTATCGCACCGCCGTGCGCACTCGGCGCGCAATACCCGGTGGATTTCGCGCAGGCCGCGCGCCGGGTCGGGCCAGTAATAGGCCGACTCGACTGAAATCGCATGTGTAAAGAAATTTGCGTCCCAGGGAATCTCGTCCGCAGCACCGACCACAAACATGGAATTTTCGACCGCGACGTACTTACGCCGCGCCCGGCGCACCATCTCGTCGGAAATGTCCATGCCAATCACGCGGCCTTCGGGAACGCGCTCGGCTACGAGCCGCACGAGCCAGCCCGCGCCGCTGCCCACGTCGAGCACATTTTCGTCTCGTGCAAGATTCATCTGATCAAGAACAGGCAGGACGATGGGGAGATGCTCTTCTTCCATGCCTTCGCCGAGGCCGGCCTCGGCCCAGCGGTTGAATTCTTCGCGTAGCGCTTCGTTGTGTGCGGGTTCCGGCATCAGAAATTGTATTGAAGGTGTTAGTAGAACAGGCTTCAGCCTGTTGGGTTTGATTTTTCGTTCACGCAGAAAAACGACAGGCTGAACAGGCTGCGGAAAAACTCAACTTTTTTGTCATTCCGAGGCGCACTGCGCGCCGAGGAATCTCTCTTTTCCTACATTTAAACCAAAGAGAGATTCCTCACTTCGTTCGGAATGACAAAATAAATCACTTTTTCCGCAGTCTGTGAAGCCTGTCCTACTACTTCTCGATCTTCGCCAGCAGCTCCACGAATTTCTGCTGGCGCTCCGACTGATCTTTGCCGCCGGCTGATTCCGCCAATTGCGTCACGTTCATCGAGCAGAATTTCGGGCCGCACATCGAGCAGAATTTCGCGTCCTTGTAAAAATCATCCGGCAGCGTTTCGTCGTGCATCGCCTTCGCCGTTTGCGGATCGAGCGACAGCTCGAACTGCTTGTTCCAATCGAACAGGAAGCGCGCGTACGAAAGCGCGTCGTCGCGGTCGCGCGCGCCCGGGCGATGTCGCGCCACGTCCGCCGCATGCGCCGCGATCTTGTACGCGATCACGCCCTGCTTCACGTCTTCCGCGTTCGGCAATCCCAGATGCTCCTTCGGCGTCACGTAGCACAGCATCGACGCGCCGTGCCACCCGATCATCGCCGCCCCAATCGCGCTCGTGATGTGGTCGTAGCCCGGCGCGATGTCGATCACCAATGGCCCCAGCGTGTAAAACGGCGCTTCGTGGCACAGCTCCATTTCCTTCTTCACCTGCAGCTCGATCTGATCCATCGGCACGTGGCCCGGCCCTTCGATCATCACCTGCACGTCGTGCTCCCACGCTTTCTTCGTCAGCTCGCCCAGCACTTTCAACTCGGCGAATTGCGCCGCGTCGCTCGCATCCGCAAGGCACCCCGGACGCAATCCATCTCCCAGCGAAAAACTCACGTCGTGCTTCTTGAAAATCTTGCAGATCGCTTCGAAATTCTCGTACAGAAAGTTTTCCTTCTTGTGCGTGTTCATCCAGTGCGCCAAGAGCGCCCCGCCGCGGCTCACGATGCCCGTGATGCGGTTGCGCACCAGCGGCACAAACTCGCGCAGCACCCCCGCGTGGATCGTCATGTAATCCACGCCCTGCTCGGCCTGCTCCTCAATCACTTCCAGCATCAGCCCGATCGTCAAATCCTCGGTGCGCTTCACGCGCGACAGCGCTTCGTAGATCGGCACCGTCCCGATCGGCACCGGCGAAGCCTCGATGATCGCCTTCCGAATCGCGGGAATGTCCCCGCCGGTCGACAGGTCCATCACCGTGTCCGCGCCGTAGTGCACCGAGTGATGCAGCTTCTTCAGCTCTTCGTCGATGTGCGACGTCGTCGCCGAGTTGCCGATGTTCGAGTTGATCTTGCACTTGAACGCGATGCCGATGCCCATCGGCTCCAGCGCCTTGTGATGGATGTTCGCCGGAATGATCGCACGCCCGCGCGCCACTTCGCTGCGCACCAGCTCCGGCTCGATCTTTTCCCGCCGCGCCACGTACTCCATCTCTTCGGTGATCGCGCCCTTGCGCGCGTAGTGCATCTGCGAAACGTTGCGCGTCCCGTTCGCCGCCGCCGTTTCCGTCAACCGCTTCTCAACCCAAGCGTCTCGAACTCCCATGCTTCCCCCTGAAGAGTCTCCGCTCGCGGAGCATCTCTCTCTCGTAACGCCGAATTATCGCACCGCTCGTGCGCACTCGGCAACCGCGATGCGCCGAGTAGCACAGGCTTCAGCCTGTGGGTTTTGATTTTGCTCGCAAATTAAACCCCACAGGCTGAAGCCTGTGCTACTCAGAAGCAATGGCGGCCCTTTATGCGCGACGCAGGGTGATTAGTGTGATTTCCGGAGGGACGCCTAGCCGGACGGGGGCGCCGATCGTGCCGAGTCCGCGATTGACGTAGATTGCGCTTGCACTTTGCGGCTGAGGAATGGTGACCTGGCGGAGGGCTGAAACCTCGGCATCCCCCACATCAGCCGGGGCAAAAAGAGGCCGCCGGTAAAGGCCCGCGACGTAGGGCGTGAGAAACTCAGCCGGGCTCCAGCGATGATCGAGGATTTCAACGCGCACCTGGCCGCCGTGCGTGTGCCCAGCGAGCGAAAGTTCGATGCCCAATTCGGCGGCGCGCGGAAACGAATTCGGATTGTGCGACAGCAAGATATTGGGGACGTCGCGCCGGACGAGCGGTTGCATGCCAGCCAGCATCGGCGGGCGATTCCCTGCAACGTCCCGCTGGCGCTGGTAGTCGACACCGATCAGGTTGAATGCGCTTCCCTGCCAGCGCAGCTCGGCGCTTTCGTGGCGGAGCAACTTCATCCCAAATTTTTGAAAAAGCTCCGCGGACTTCTCCTCCGCTTGAGCGTAGATCTCATGGTTCCCGTTGCATCCCCAGACGCCCAGCGGCGCGCGCAGCCGCGAAAGTTCCGCGATGCAATCTTCGAGCGGGTCCGTTCTCCCGGTGAGAAAATCGCCTGTGACTACGACGAGATCAGCACCTATTTCATTGGCCATGCCGACGGCACGACGCACCTGCGCGACGGGCATGTACGACCCGATATGAATATCGCTCAGTTGCGTGATGCGCAGCCCGTCGAGAGCGGGAGGAAGATTGGCGATAGGAATTTGGACTTCGCGCACGTAGAACCGGAATCGTTCCTCCACAAAGCCGTACGCCGCGCTCACAAACGGCACCGCGCCAGCAATCACTCCCGCGGCTTGAAAAAAATAACGCCGGGAATGATCGATGTTTTCCGCATGCGCGCTGCCCATCACAAGTGCGGGTGGTGCAACTGGAACCACGGGCTTATCTGAAAACGACGTTCGCAAATGGCGCCACAGCCACTCCGCGCCAGCGATGATTTTGATGAACAGGTAGGAAAAAATGGAGCTTGTCAGCCACAAGCCGAAAAACGCCGACCACCACGAGCCGCGAGAAATGACCCCGCGCATGCTCCTCGCCACGGCCGCAAGCGCCACAAGGGCTATCACCGCAAGCGCCGCGATCAGCGCGCCGCGGATTCCCTTGCGCCACGCCGGCCTATCGACTCGCCCCGCAAATCTCCACGCGCGCGCAAACCAATAGCGCTGTGAAAGGAAAGCCAAGGAAAGCCCAGCGATCGCGCTCAGAAAACCAAGAAAAATCAGAACCGGATGAATCATCGACAATTGTCCCTCTCCATAATAGCACTGCTTATGCCGCTGGGTTGGACGGAGACTCTGGAGGTGTTTCGTGGCGCAAATGTACGCTTGCCAGGGTTAGACCGAATATCTCACTGGATCATAGGGACGGCGCCGCGCCGATACTTACATATGGCGTCATTACATGGCGATCCGGCCAGGACCGCCAAAAAATAGCAACGCACAGTTGGCACGAACCGTATCGGTTTAAACCCCGGAACGCCAATCTCCCGATTGGCGAATTGCGTGACGCCATTCAGGAGAATGGCGTTCCCGGGCGGGACGGCAGGCAATGGTGAACTGAAGGCGACATCCTGCGCCGCCGGTTATTTCGCAGCGGGAGGCGGAGCGACTATCGCCGTCATTTTCCGGATCATGCCATCGGACTTGCTCAAGACGTAGACTTCGCCGTCGCCGCCCACAGCGATGCGGACATCCGCGCGTCCGCCGCCGTAGGCGACGCCATCAGCATCGGCTTTAGGCTGTTTATGGTCCGGATCTCGCCATCCTGTCGTGGCCCCGGCAGCTCCGGGCAATACGCGGTCCTGAGCAGGCGTTCCGCCCTTGTGCGCATAGGTTTCGGCCACGACATCAAACATCCGGCGCTTCACGGCGGTTTGGGTGGAAGCGTCATAGGAACTCTTATACATGATCTGCAGTTCATGAATTTGCGCCTGGTGATTGCGCTGTCCGCGCGTCGCGATCATTTCGGCCAGGTCGACATAAAAAATTCGGCCGGTCGTCATGTCATTGAAGATAAATTTTCCGCGCATCTGCGGCATCAGCTTGCCTCGGTACACGAAGCCGCTGCCGATCGAGTCGCCCTCCCAATGGCTGTACACGGCGGCCGGATAGATGGGAACGACCGGCTCATCGATCCCGTCCACGTGTAAAAGATCGCGATCGGGGAAAGGAACGGGCGGGTTCATCAGGCTGCCCGTCTTTCCAGCATCGTCCACAAAAAGTTGTTCGTTGCCTTCACGCTCCGGATAACCATAATTGGCGCCCTTGGCGACGATATCGATCTCTTCCCAATAGTGCAGGCCGATATCGATGACGAGCAGCGTTTTGGAAGCCGCATCCCAATCGAACCGGTGCGGATGCCGCAGGCCGTACGCGTAGATTTCACCGCGCGCACCCGCCACATTCACGAATGGATTCGGGTCTGCCCCGGTGGACGGAATGCGATAACGGCCATTGGGACTGAGCATGTCCTTCGGATGCAAATTGATGTCCGGAGTGATTCGCAAGATTTTCCCCAGTAGAGTATTGAGCTGTTGCGGGATGGTGTGCGAAGGGCCTGGCGTTTCTCCCTGGGCGCCGTCTCCCACGCCGATGTAAAGATTCCCGTAATCGCTGCTGCCGGGTTTGGCCAAGGGGTTGAAGATCGTATCGTCCATGGGGTGATTGCGATCGAATCCGACGCGCAAGAGTTCGCGCGCGGTGCCCTCGAACGTGGCGTTGCGAATATTGGTGTCCGTCCATTCCACGAGGACCGATTCAAGATGGACCGGGCCCGCGGGCGGATTCACTGTGTCCGTAGTGGTATACCCGTCGAGTTTCAAACTCGGAAGCTGGGTGTTAATTGGGGTCGCGGACCCGGGCAGAGCCGGATTCTCAACATGCACGGTATAGAATTTTCCGTTTTTTGCGTAGCCTGGATCGAAGGTGATGGAAACAATGCCCGTGGCGTTGCCCTTGTCGGAAGCAAATTTCGGAAAAACTTCCGCGAATTTAATATACGGCGTGAAATTCTTGGTCGCAGTATCCAGAATGTAGAGAGTGCCGCTCTGATCGTTGACGAAAATGCGCGAGGCTGCGCGTGGAGCATTCGCCGGCTCCGCGCGCAACGACGTCACGCGGCCGAGCTGCAACTTGTAATCGATTGCGGTTGTATTCGCCCCTGAGTGCGTCGCGTTGGAGAGCGGCGGGTTCGCGTAGTCCTCGAGCATGACCGTCGTCCCGTCCTTCCTGATCTGGGATTGCGTGGGATATTGCGCAAATGCGGCGGGCACGGCCGCGAGGAAACAGGCCAGCAATCCGAACCCACCGTAAATTCTCGCCGATCGCATGATTTTCTTTTGTTTACTCGACATTGTGAACGGCTCCTTTTTCATTTATCCGCAGACCGAACGGTCCAGCCAATACCAGCGAGGCGCGCAATCAAGCGCGGCCTGATCCTCGCTTTCGTCCATTCGCGAGTGGATCGTCGAAGTCGCAATAAAATGCCCAGTGTCGGACATTACATTTTCAGGTGTATGGCCATGCTGAATCAGATTCGCATTCTAGCACCTGACCGTTTATCGAGCTTTCCATTTTTCTTTTCGCCCAGTGGTTTAGCAGAATAGCCACTACGCTGGGGGCAAATCCTTCCACGAAATACCTCGAATGATGTATCGTTGCGCGTATTGATGTACCTCAGGAGTGTCGTCCCTTTGATCGTACTCTTACGCACTGCGATGTTTGCGGCACTGCTTTGCTTGTGTAGCGTTGTTACGAGTTTCGCCCAGGATGCCGCGCCTGATGGAAATGGGGACGCTCCAGCTGCACCCACGAAATCGTTGTTTTTTGCTCGCACGGGCGAGAGCCTCGATGCGCCGCACATCGGCACAATTCATTATCTTGAGTTTTTCCAAATTCGCAAAAAGTGGATTTATCCCGACATTGGCTATGTTGACTTCGCCCACGGCAATTATCGTGAGTTTTTCATTGGTGGCGGGCGCACGCTCTATGACAGCAAGCTGGCCACGTGGGATCAGGAGTTGCTCTACGTCCAAGCCACGGGCTCGGCCGCCGGAAGCGCTAGCTACCTGCAGCCCTGGTCGATGCTCCGTGTTCGTTTTACTCCAAAGTTTACCAGCGAGACCGTTTATTTCCTGTATCTCCCGTTGAACGATTCCGCGCAGATTCACCACGTCATTGAGAGGGCCAAGTTCGAGTATGCTCTGAAGAAGCATTGGAAAATAGGCGCGGGGTACGCCGGTGTAAAATTTGCGAGTGTGCCGTGGGTGAACAAGCCGCTTATCACAACGACGATTTCAACGGGAGCGGGCGCGTTCGAGTTTTGGCTGCAAAGAATACCGGGTGGCGAACAAGTTGAGGTGCGATACGCCTTGATCCATACTTCACGTTAACTCTCGCGCCTCTTCCCGCTTCGCCCCCATGCGCAAGAGAGGCGCGTCAGCCTCCAGCGAGCGAGTGAATGAACGCACAAAACAAAATTGACCGCGCCGGATGGTTGGAGGGTCCTTCGGCGGACTGTTCGCCGCTTCCAGGGGAACACCATCGCACTTGGCGGCTAGTTTTGCTGGGCGCGCCTGGAGTGGGGAAAGGCACGCAAGGCGAGCTCCTGAGCCAGCATCTGGAAATCTGCCATCTCTCCACCGGCGATCTTTTCCGTGCCGCCGGGAATCAAAAGGAATGCAACCAAACACCGGCCATGGCGGAGGCAATGGAGTATATGCGCCGTGGCGACCTCGTTCCCGATTCCACCGTGTGGCAAATGGTTCGAGAGCGGGGTGATTGCATTCGTTGCCGCGGAGGCTTTTTGCTCGACGGATTTCCGCGCACTCCTGGCCCAAGCGGAGCAGCTGAAACTATTCATGGACGATGAGAAACTTTCTCTCAGTGCCGTGGTGGACTACGAAATGCCCCGGTCCGAAATCGTCATGCGTCTCAGCGGGCGCCGAATATGCGAAAATTGCAATTCGGTTTTCCATGTCACGTGGCGCCCTCCCAAAACCAAGGACGCTTGCGACGATTGTGGCGGCCGGCTGTACCAGCGGGAAGACGATAACCCCGCGTCGATCGCCATTCGCCTGGAAGCCTATAAACACAGCACCGCGCCCCTGATCCAGTTTTACAAGGACCTAGACCTGCTGATGCCAGTGGACGCCATCGGATCTTCCGAAGAGGTTTTTGCGCGCACGATGGCCGCGTTGCAAGCGCGAGCGTAGGAGTCTGTCCCACAGAACGAAGAATCGTTCTTATCATCTTCCCCAGTCCCGTTAGGGACGAAAGAACGTAGCCCACCGCGCGAGCGGTGGGTATGCGTGAGGCCAGGGGGCCAAGCCCCGAAGGGGCGGCACAGGGCGACCCCAATGCGCCGCCCCTTCGGAGCTGTGAATGATCGACGACCACGTAGCCCACCGTTTCCACGGTGGGCTACGTTATGACGTCCCTCTGGGATTTCGAACAACACAAAAACAGGAACGCCACATCATTAACAGTGGTCGAACTTTTCTGCGGGATAGGATCCTAGCCAGATGAAATTAGAACGCTGGTCCGGGGACGAGACGCGGGAAGTTCGCTCTCGTCGTGGATTGCGGCTCAATGCGCCGAAAGCGTTGCTGGAGTTTGCGTCAGCAGCGCGACGAGTGCGGCGGGATCGGTGACAGGCGGACGGCACGACGTTCCCACGCAGACCAGTGCTTGCGCGACGTCGGCGCGAAGATGCGGAAGCGTTTCGGCTAATGCGGGCGCAAGGGCATCCGGCGACGCAAGCCGCTCGGGCGTCACTCGAAGAACGGCCTTGCCGAACCGGTAAACGGAATTCGCGGCCGTTTCGAGCGCGGCGGCCTGCGGATCATTGCTGCGGCCAGTGATGACAACCTCGAACGGCCGGCGGGCGTGCAGCAGCGCGGCAAGTCCGTAGCTCGCGGCGTGAATTCCAAATTGCGGCGCGATGCCGGCAAAGGCTTCGAGCGTCGCTTGCGCGCACGCACGGTAACGCGCGTCTCCGGTGTAGCCGTGCAGGCGATCGAGCAGAATGGCCGCGGAGGAATTTGCGCCGGGCGTGGGCGAATCCTGCAGCGGCTTGCGGCGCATTTCGAGTCCGCCCATCGGCGGCGCGCCCGAAGCGCGATCGAAGAAGCCGCCTGCTTGGGCGTCAAAATATTCGGCGATGGCAAAATCCGCCGCGCGCCGGGCTGCGTCAAAATATTTCCGATCGAGCGTCGTCTCATAGGCGTCAAGCAGCGCGATGCCGGCAAAAATTTGGTCGTCGAGCGATCCGTCGAGGCGCGCACCACCCAGGCGATGCGCGAAACCGCGCGCGCCGCTCCAGGCTTCGCCAAGAATTCGATCGAGCGTCTTGAGCGCGAAGGCGCGGCACGCGGCGCCCGTCTCTCCGCCGAGGACCGCCGCAGCATCGAGATATGCCGAGACAAACATGGCGTTCCACGCAACGTAAAGTGTCGTGTCCACAAACGGCACGGGCCGCGTCGTGCGCGCCGCCAGCAATTTTCCATTCGCGCGCGCCAGCGTCAGGCGGATCGTGGCCATGTCCATGCCGCCGCCAATCGTTTTAGTCACTTCGGCGATGGACCGCGCGATCCATAGAACGTTTTTCGCCGGATTGTGGTGCATCTCGCCGTGCGGTTCGACGTCATATCGAAGCTCAACGACGCGCGCCTCTTCGGGCGTGAGGACCGCGCGAACTTCGTCCTGCGTCCACGTGAAGTAATCGCCGTCATCGTCGAGCGTCTGGTCGGCGTCCTGGCTCGCGTAGAAACCGCCGCGAGACTGATCCGAGAGCACGGTATTCGTCCAATCGACGATGCCTTCGGCTATTTCGCGAAAAAACGGCACGCGCGCGACCTGGTAGCCGTGCAGAAAATTCTTCAGCAACTCCGAATTGTCGTACGACATTTTCTCGAAATGCGGCACGCACCACCGCTCGTCCACTGAATAGCGATGAAATCCGCCGGCAACCTGGTCGTAAACGCCTCCGGAACCCATTTTCTCGAGCGTGAACGCGGCAACTTCGAGCATCCGCCCGCCGCTGCCCGCCTGGTGGCATTCGAGCAGCAAATCGATCGCAGCGGGATGCGGGAATTTCGGCGAGCGGCCAAATCCTCCGTTGCGCGAATCGAATAAATTCACGACGGACTCGGCCTGATCCTCCGCGACACGCGAATTGAACTCTCCTCGCCCGCCCGCGAACGTTTCCGTTTTCGCTACCGCTTCGGCAAGGCGGGATGCGGCCTCTTCCACTTCGGCACGCCTATTGCGATAACCCCCGGCGACGGCTTCGAGAATGCGGCGGAATCCGGGGCGGCCCATGGCGTCTTCCGGAGGGAAATAGGTGCCACCGAAAAATGGGCGCCCGTCAGGCAGCAGGAATCCGGTGAGCGGCCAGCCGCCCTGCCCTGAAAGCGCGCTGATCGCGGCCTGGTAGCGCGCGTCCACGTCGGGCCGCTCGTCGCGGTCCACTTTCACGGGAATGAAAAGCTGATTGATGATCGCGGCGAGCTGCGGATTCTCGTAGCTTTCGCGGTCGATCACGTGGCACCAGTGGCACCAGACGGCGCCGATGTCCAGGAGGATGGGCTTGTCCTCGGCGCGCGCTCGAGCAAAGGCTTCTTCGCCCCACTCGTACCAATCCACCGCCTGGTGCACGGCGGAGCGAAGGTAAGGACTTGCGGCTCGGGTGAGGCGGCCTTCGGATTTTTCGTTCACGCTATTCCTTCCCGGACGCTCGAGACGCGGCCGCGCGAAAATTGTTTTTCTTTACTTTATTGGATCGGATGCTGGGGGCCGGTATCTTCGGGATTGATGGGTTTGCGTCCGGAAAATCCTTCATCCTGGCGGTGGTAAAAGCGGATGCGGTCTTCACCCAGCCGCCAGCACAGGTAGACCTCTTCATCTTTGATAACGGAGGGAAAATCCACCAGGCCCGAATCCAAGTCTTTCACGATGCAGCCCGTCGCCTGGATCTGGTCGAGAGCGTCCTTGACCTTGGCGACTACCCGGTTCAGGTCGGCGCGCATCCGGGCAACTACGTCGTAGTCAATCGTGACGCCGCCCATGATCTGTATCCGGTTGGCGATGGCGCTCAAGCTTTCTTCCAGGTCCCCCATCTGCCGGCGCCCTTCCATCGCGTCAATCAGAAGCGGCTCGACCTGGCGCCGGGCGTGCTCCGCCTCCGAGAGACTGAATAATTTCGGTTCGTTTTCTTCTTGGTCCATCGGTTTCCACTTGCCAAAATACGGGGACAAGTCCGGATTTCCCCGGCCGGATTTGCCCAGGTACGTCTCTGCCACGTTGGATGCCGGACCCAACAACGCGGTTCTATTCTCGTTCATTGGGCCGCGCTTTACCAGTGGAGAGGCTGGCCGCCATCCAGCGCTGCCTGAAACTGTCTGGAAGGAAACGGGGGAATACCCCGTGCCATATTGTCACACTGAATCGTGGTGTTACTACCGCCCCCACAAATTCGGGTTGCCACGCGAACTCATCACAATTCGTTTATGGCGAATTTGAAATATGAACATAGATCGATAAACGCCGGCCCGGTTAAACCATTCGTCCGGCCACTCCGAAAACAAAAGCTCGGGTCTTGATTTCGCCGCACATTGTGCGAGTAAGAAGTCGCGAGGGTACAAGCTCATGGCCGAGCATCTGCATGCAGCATGCAAATAGAGTATGTGATTACAGTATTGACATTCTCGCGCGGCCATTTTAATCTCGCGCCCAAGCGAAGTGGTGCCGGGGTGTTGGCGCGGGTCGAAGAATGCTATACCTCGACCATCAGCTCAACCTAACGCTATTGAAATTTAACATTATTGATAATTCTTTGCGTCTGGGGGCAATTTAATACAGGGGCCGCTTAACATCAATCTTCAGGTCACTGGTCTGGAATTGAATAATTAACAAAATGGGGAGGAGTCCGAATGGTTTGGAAATTCAGAAATACAGGTTTGCTTTTTGTGCTCGCTGCTATCGTATCCATATTACTTGCCAACGTTCAGGTTTATGCTCAGGTCAGCGGCGCAACTCTTAGCGGTACCGTGACCGATCCCTCCGGGGGCGTTATACCGAATGCAACGCTGTCGATCAAAAATGTCGCCACGGGTATCGAGCGTCAAACAACAGCGGATGCGTCCGGCGTTTACACCGCTCCCAACCTGCTGCCGGGCACATATGAAGTAACAGTTACCGCGGCTGGCTTCGCCACGTCGGTACAAAGCGGGATTACGCTAACTGTCGGCGCCCAGCAATTGCTGAATTTTAGTATGAAGGTAGGCGACTCCTCCCAGAAGGTCGAGGTCACTGGAGAGGCTCTTTCGGTTCAGCTGGCCTCTTCGGAAATCAGCGGCGTCGTGACCGATCGGACTGTTCAGGAGCTACCCCTGAACGGTCGTGACTGGACTTCCCTGGCAACTTTGCAACCGGGCGTCGATTCGCTCGGCACCGACCAGGCCAATACGGGTACCAAGGATCGTGCCCGCCGGGGATATGGCGTGGAAATGACGATTTCCGGCTCGCGTCCCTCGCAGAACAACTACCGCATCGACGGCATCAACGTGAACGATTACGCCAATGGCGGTCCCGGCAGCGTCGAGGGCGCCACCCTGGGTGTAGACGCAATTCAGGAGTTCTCGGTTCTAACCAGCAACTACTCCGCGGAGTACGGGCGAACTTCGGGAGGAGTGATCAACGCGATCACCAAGTCCGGAACGAATAATTACCATGGCAGCGCTTATGAGTTCTTGCGCAATGGCGCTCTGGACGCCGCTAATTTTTTCGATAATGCGACTGGATCTCCCAAGCCCCACTTCGAACGCAACCAGTTTGGCGGGGGTGTCGGCGGGCCAATTGCGAAGGACAACACCTTCTTTTACGCCGACTACGAAGGTCTGCGCTCAAATCAAGGAACCACTACCATAGCGAACGTCCCCTCCGCCGCAATTCGCGGGATTGGCACTGGGCCGGGCGGGGGACCGGGGCCTTCTATGGTTTGCAGCATTAGCCAGTCGGCCTCTGGCGGGTGCTCTCCCCAGACACTCGCTAACTACTTGGCATCAACAGGCCAACCTGCTGTCGCCAATCCGGACCCCGTAACGGGTATCGACAAGTCCGTATTACCTTTTCTTGGGCTTTGGCAATTGCCCAACCAACCGCTTACAGGCAATGGAGATCAGGGAAATTACGCATTTGATTCAGTTAACCTGACCACCGAAAACTTCGGGACGATCCGGATCGATCACAAATTTTCCGACAAGGACAGCCTGTTTGGCACCTACCAGAACGATCAGGCCATCTCCACACAGCCCGATCCCAACAACAATGTCCTCGTGCAGAATGCCACCGGCAGGCAGTTCGTCGATGTGGAAGAGACCCACATTTTCAGCCCGACGTTGCTCAATACCGCCCGATTCGGATTGAATCGTTCCGTGCACACGGGCGGCGGCCTGAGCGCTATTAACCCACTTTCGTCCAATCTGGCTTTAGGGGAAAGTGCGGGAGCGGATAACCCGCAAATCGACGTGCCGGCACTCACGTCGATACAGCCGGGATTGAATCAGGTGGAAATCGTGGACTTTTATCAGAATTCCTTTCAGGGTTACGATGACGTCTTTTGGACTAGGGGCAAACATAGTGTGAAATTTGGATTCTCCGTCGAGAATATACAAACCACGGCTTACAACCCGGCGCCAGTAGGGGAATTTCCATTTAATTCCTTGTACGATTCAAATAACAACGGTTTCTTGACCAACAACCCCTCGGTCCTCTTTGCACCCGTCCCGAGCGCTCCCTTTGTGCACTTTCAGTTTCACACCACGATAGTCGGCGGGTACGTCCAGGACGATATACGCGTGCGGCCCACGCTGACTCTGAATTTGGGAATGCGCTACGAAATGTCCACAGTGCCTAATGAGATCAACGGCGATCTCTCAGCACTATCAAGTCCCATCGGACAGAGCTTGGCCACGGCCAACATTGGACACACTATCTTTAGTAATCCGACTCTCCACAACTTTGAACCTCGCGTTGGATTTGCCTGGGATCCGTTCGGCAACGGCAAGACCTCCGTCCGGGGCGGTTTCGGGATGTTCGATGTGCTCCCGTTGAATTATCAGCTCGGTCAGTTTGCCACCAACGCGGCTCCTTTTACGGAGAACGCCGCGGTCTCAACGTCCACTTCAACCAACGTCTGCGGCGCTTCGGGGACCTCTTCCTGCGCCCTGACGCAGGGCGATTTTCCGGTCCTGGCATTTAACAAGTTGGCGCAAAGCGCCTCCCAAGGACTCAGCCTGCGCATCCCGTATGTGGAGCCCAATCCAAAACGCAATTACGTAATGCAGTGGAACCTCGCCATTCAACGAGAGCTCGCGTCAAACCTCACTGCAATGATCGCCTATGTGGGTTCCCGCGGCGTTCACATGGAATTTCGCGCCGACGATATCAATACGACGCAGCCTCTACTGACTCCCGCTGGGTATCTTTTCCCAGGAAGTACAAACGGCGTCTCCAATGGCACCACCCTCAGCCCGCTGATCGGGCAGATGGATACCCTGCAATGGGGTAACGATTCGTTCTTCCAGGGGATGGAAGCTCAGGTTAACAAGAGAATGAGCCACGGCTTTGAAGTTGGAGCCAGTTATACGTGGAGCAGGGCGATCGACGGCAGCGATGGAGCGATTGCCAGCGACTCTTTCCTCAATTCGATTCCGAGCTTGCTCTATTTTCTGCCGTATTATCGGCGGGGGCCTGCTGACTTCAATATAACTAACAATCTAACAGTAAACTACTTGTGGAATATTCCCAATCCGCTCCACGGCCACGGCTTTGCCAGTAAAATTACAGGCGGCTGGCAAGCGGGCGGAATCCTGACGGCCCGCTCCGGGTTGCCCTTTACTCCCTTGATTGGCGGCGACCCGCTCGGTTTGGGCAACACTTCACCATTCGCATATCCGGATAAACTGGGCGGCCCCGGGTGCGGCACTTTGACCAATCCAGGCAACCCCAATAATTACATCAAGACTCAGTGTTTCGGCTTGCCGAAGTCTACGCCGGCGATCGCCGCACAGTGCATACCCTTCGCACCGAATGGCATCGTCGCAACGGGCACGTGCTCGAATCTGTTAGGGACCGGGGGCCGCAACGAGATCACCGGGCCCGGGATGCTGGATGTCGATTTTTCATTGGTTAAAGAAACAAAAATCAATGAGACCCTGAACCTGGAGTTTCGCGCGGAAGCTTTCAACATAATCAACCGCGCCAACTTCAACGCCCCGATCGACAACAGCACCCTATTCAATTCAGACGGATCGCCAAATCCCTTAGGAGGAGTTATTGATTCCGCGGGCGATCCAAGGCAGATTCAGTTCGGGTTGAAGCTTATCTTTTAGGCGGATCATAGCCCATGGGTAAGAGCCCAGCCTGGCTGTTCATGTCATAGATGATGCAATTGAACGGGCATCCGTCTTTGGCGGATGCCCGTTCCAAATTCGTGCATGGGTGCTTTTGACCTCGACGACGCTCCAGCTGGCATCCTTTCCTGTATTGCACAAGGAATTAGATCTGGCCAATCGCCAAGATTCTCGCCAGCGATCTTGCAGACTCCCGGCGACTCAAGCCTTCGACCATAGAAAGAACCGTGCCTGCGGAAATTCAGCCACGCCGTTCCATGCGCAGGCGGATTGGTGTATATTGCTCTCCAGCCGGACAGTCAAAAGGGTAATTCAGGAGTTACTCATATCGCTTCTTTGCGCTCTATCAGCAATGTTTGAAGTTGCCGGCAGCGCTATGCCGCTTGTGAGTTTGCGAATTTTCCATGAAAGAGGGAACAATGCGAAAAAGATTTTTCTTTCTGATTGCCGCAGTTAGCATGTTTTTTGCCGTCCTTCAAGCGGCGCCCAATCCCGCGTACGCGGCGGAAGGTCAGGGTCCGGCATCGCTATCCGGACAAGTGACCTCGCAAGAAGAAGGGCCGATGGAAGGCGTCGTTGTCAGCGCCAAAAAAGATGGATCGACGATCACAGTCAGCGTGATCAGCGATAAGCAGGGCCGCTACAGCTTCCCCGCGAACCGGCTGGACCCGGGCCATTACACTCTCAAGATTCGGGCAGTCGGCTATCTTCTCGATGGGCCCGGCGCGGTTGATCTCGCCGCTCAGAAACCCGCGACTGCGGACCTCACGCTCCACAAGACAAAAAACCTCGTCCCTCAGCTTACCAATGCCGAATGGTTGTTGAGCGTTCCCGGCACGGACGAACAGAAAGCCTTCCTGCTGAACTGCGTGAGCTGCCACACGCTCGAGCGCATCGTAAGGTCGACGCACGACGCGGACGAATTTACACAGGTCATCTATCGAATGATGGGCTACGCCCAGGTGAGCCAGCCGATCAAGCCCCAGCGGCGCATGGAAGCGAATCGCGGGGGATCTCCCGAGCAATGGCGCAAGCCGGCCGAATATCTGGCAACCATCAATCTGAGCTCAGTCTCACAGTGGGAGTATCCGCTGAAGACGCTCCCTCGCCCCACAGGCAACGCCACGCACGTGATTATTACGGAATATGATTTGCCGCGCCCCACGATCGAACCGCATGACGTGATTGTCGATGAACACGGCACCGTCTGGTACTCCGATTTCGGCGAACAATTCATCGGCAAGCTCGATCCCAAGACCGGCAGCCTCAAGGAATATCCCGTGCCCGAACTCAAGCCCGGCTACCCGCAGGGCCTGCTCGACATTGAGGAAGACAAGTCCGGAGACTTCTGGGTCGGCATGATGTATCAGGGCGCCATCCTGAAGTTCGATCCGAAGACCGAGCAACTCCACACTTACCCCTTCCCGCAGGAATTCAACGACAACGCCGCGCAGCCCAATATGCTGGGGATGCGATACGACGTGGACGGCAAAATTTGGACGGACAGCGCCGGGCACTATGACCTTTTCCGCCTCGACGTCAAAACGGGCTCTTACGAGCGGTTCGAGCCCATGAAGCATCTCCCCGATAACAGGCCCGGCTCGGTCTACGGCATCGATTCCGACTCGCACAACAACCTTTATTTCACGGACTTCGCGACCGACTACATCGGCCGCCTCGACGCTGAAACCGGGAAGTTCTCGTGGTACCAGACTCCTACGCCTCATTCACGTCCGCGCCGCATCCTTATGGCTCCCAATGACAACGCGTATTTCGGCGAATATCAGGGCAACCGGATCGGAATGTTCGACGCCAAAACGGAGAAAATAACGGAATGGCCTTTGAGCATCCCGTGGTCCGGGCCGTATTACGTGACGTGGGACAAGAGCGGGAACTTGTATACCGGAGGCATGACCACGGACCGTCTTGCAAAGATTGATCCCAAGACCGGTCAAGACACCGAATATCTCATGCCCAAGGACACCAACATGCGTCGCGTGTTCGCGGACAATACCACCACGCCCGCAACCATCTGGACCGGAAGCAACCACGGCTCAGCCATCGTCAAGATCGAACCGCTCGACTAAGAGCGTTTCCGGTTGGCCGGTTGATTCAGTCTTGAATTCTTAGGCGCCCCACCCTTAGATTTTTTAAGGGTGGGGTTTTTTATTGCTCAGTGCACATTCTTCTCAAGCCAGTCCATGAAGAACTTGGAAATTTCCGCGCTGTTTTTCTCGGACATGAACTGGTGCCCGTTCCCGTGTATCCCCACATCTTCGAGGTTCACGAACGTAGTCTTTACCCCTGCCTGATTGAGCCACTTGGCTACGCAGTGAGCGTAAGGGCGGTGATAGCTCGCCTCTCCAGACACATTCAGAACAGGGATGCCTTCCAGGTTGATGAGTTTGTGCGCGGGCTCTTTTTGAACCCAGCATGGGATGAGGTCCGGCCCATCCGCCTTGTCCTCGCGAACGGTCTGCAATTCAGAGGCCCTCTTGATTGGAGGATCGTAAGTAATCGGCATATTGGTTAGGCCCCACACCCGCCCGGGCCCTGTCGCGCCTCTTTCCGCGTTCTCGATGGGCGGCGCGACTGGTTCCGCTGCGATGATGCCCTTGACGAGCTTCGGCCGGGCGTCCGCGACCAGCCATCCGGATGGCGCCACACCCGAGTGGAGCAGCAGGATGACCGGCTCGTGAATTAAATCCACGAGCGCCACAATGTCGTCCGCGGAAAGCTGCTCCAGATCCTTGCCCGTGGGACTCTGCGAATCGGTCTTGGCAAAATAATCAAACACCGGGTCGCCCATTTTGCCTTTGTTCGGCCCGTCACCCGGCCACTGCGTGTGCTTCGTAGCCTGCGGCCAACTGCTCTGCGGGGTCGAAGGCGGGCGCGCACCCGACCAGACCTCTTCCATCAAAGGACCAGAGCGCGGCGGAAGCAAGTCGCCGTCCACGCCCGGAACATACGCCGAACGTCCGCGGCCAGGAAGATCCATCATGTAAACGACGTAGCCCCGGTTCACAAAGTCGTAGGCCCAGCCCGGCCGCCCATCCGGCGTTTGCAGCAAAGCCACATTAGTTTCTCCGCCTCCTGCCTGTACGAACAAGATCGGGTACTTGTACCGAATCTTTTTCGGCACCCATGTTTCCACATACATAGCCCCGCGCATGACTTCTTGTCCCGGCTTGCCAACCCACTTCCCACCCACATAGAAATGCCCTTGCCGCGCAATGTTGGCCGTAGAAAATGTCGGAACCGATGTAAAAGGAGGAGCCACCGGAACATCTTTTCCCATTTGTTGCGCGCCGCATTGGCTAACAAGCACGAAAGTCAGCGCAGAAAGTACCGCAGTCGATATCCTCATAATTTTCATCACACCCTCCCCTGAATGTTCTTCTTAAAATTTAAATTTTGAAATTTCGGTATTGTTCCGCGTTTGGAGCCAATACAACGCACCTCGCTTAATCGTCAAGCCTTCAAGACACACCATTCAAGACACGCACGATGGGTTGCCGGACATGGACTATTGAAGCGCGCAGATCTGGCGCGGGGATATTAGCGCTAATTTCGGAATCTTGGAAATGGGATTGCCGTGATGAAGCTGCCGATTCGGAAGCTCTTTCTAACAGCAGCCTAAGGTTTTGTCCTTCTTATCGAACAGCGAAAGCCCTGTCAATTCGCCGCAGGGTTTGCTGCCGGCTTCGCTGCAGTGTTCGCCTCAGGTTTTGCTTGACCCCACTGGGGTGTCCAAAAGCCGTCCTTATCCGGCGTTGATCCTGGGGGATCAGGATAGAATCCATGACGATTCGGCATTTGGACCTCCACCAGACTATTCTTATTCATGGCATCGTTCTCTTTAATGATGCCGTTCCTGTAGAGGATAAAGGCGGTCAGAGCGTAGACATTGTCTGGGCTGAGATTCCTCGGCATGGGCCATGGCGGCATGGCGCGGTTGATGAAGTCCCAAATCGTCGTCGCATACGCCATTCTGCTCCCTACGGTAAATATAGGGGTAGGGGTGTTGAGTGAGCCCACGCCTCCCGCCAAACGCGGATACGGGAACACGCCCTCTCCGTTTTGTCCATGACAAAAGGAACACTTAGCGGCAAAGATCGGCGCGCCTTCCTTCGCGGATCCGCTTCCGAGAGGGAGTTCCTTTCCCTTGGAACCTACAAGATTATCCCAGGCGCGAAATTCCGCTTCAGTCGGTGGCCTCCCCACATTATAAGTAGGGATCTGCGCCATGGCTGCACTGCACGCCAAGAGAAGCATCACCGGCAATAGAAAATTAGACTTTGCCAGGGAAATACGGATTGGGCAATAAAGTGTTGTACAGCGCATCTTCGACACTCCCATCTGGCTTCACTCGCCATGGCTGAATCGGATTATTGAGAAACTCCCCGATTGGTGCGGTCTCCCACCAGTGCTCAATTTCACTGGCCGGAATGGGGGGAGTTCTTTCATCGCCCCACTGTTTGGCTAGCCCCAGCATCGTCGGTTGAATGTCGCCGTATTCATCCGTGCAGCGAGACATAATCACAGTCTCCGCTCCGTCCCAATTCCAGCCCAGGCGAAATCGCGTATGTGCCTTTCGATATACCGGCTGCTGAAGTTGCGCGTCCTTCCAGGTCCGCCCGTTGTCCGTGCTCACTTCCACCCTGCTGATCGCGCCTCGACCGGCCCAAGCCAAGCCGGAAATCTCATACAAGCCGCGCCCCGGCAGCTTATGCGGGTCCGATGGGAAGGTGATTACGGACTTCGGTCCGACTTCGGATTCGTACCAGCTCGACATGCCGTCCGGTTTCGTATTGGTGTAGGCGGTGATTTCCCGCTGCATATAGTAAGCTTCGTCCACCACCTTAATGCTCCTCACGAACTTCACGTTGCAGACCCCTTGGAAACCGGGAACGACCAGCCTCAAGGGATAACCCTGTTCGCGCCGCAACGCCTCTCCATTTTGACCGTACGCCACGATCATGTCGTCCATAGCCTTTGCCAGCGGAATACTCTTCGCATGATGGATATTGTCCCCCGATTCCGCAACGATCCAGCTTGCCCCCTTTTGCACACCGACTCCCTTAAGCAGCAGGGAGAGGGGAACCCCGGTCCATTCACTGGTAGAGGTTCTTCCATGCATTGCTTGGATTAAAGTAATGTCCTTCCTCCCTGCCTTCATGTCGTGTAACAGGGACTTATAATGCATCAGGCCGCTGTTTCCAGTGCACTCTAGAAAGTGAACTCGGGATACAGAAGGGAGACGCTTCAATTCGTCCATGGTGAAGACCGTGGGACGGTCCACCATGCCGTGAATCATGAGAGTGTGCGTCCGGGGATCAATGTTGGGGATATGCATATCGCCTTGAACCAAGTAATGATAAGACGATGGTGTGATGATTCCGATCGAATCTTGAAGCGGAGTCAGAGTTCGCAGTCCCGTGGCGCCAAGTGTTCCAATACTTGGTGAGCGTATGGTGGTCTCGTAGCTAGAACGCCCGCCGTATAACAAATCCTGGATCTCGGGCTCGTCGGGGGTAACGCCCTCCTTGGGGGTGGGTGCGTCACCGTTCCCACCGTTGATCAAACCAGGGGTAACGCTCGCGAGCGCTTTGCCATTCACGAACGGTATCGAGCCCACAGCCAAGCCAGCCAAAGCTGCACTTCTCTTCAAAAATCCTCTGCGACCAGACAGCTTGGAATTCATGGCGGTAACCTCCCGAGCTAATACCTTTTATAAAAGCCTATGTAGCACTAATGCGGGATGCGCGCGCAGTGACGCAGGTCACGATTCGCCGTGACCCAGGTCACCATATCGTGGGTGCCGCATCCCTTGATTTTTAAGGGTGCGATTTTTCGTTGGATCGCGGTTGGGTGAGAGGGTGGGGAGGCCTTTGAGATGGAATTTTGGGCGCCCCGTCCTCGCGGTTCTTGCAAAGGTGGGAAATCTGTCGTAGGACGAATATTCCTGTGTGCAAGCCTGTATCACTAGCCTGTATCAATGGATCGCGTCGGCTCAATCAGTTCCGGAGCCGAGGACAAGATCGAGACCCGCAGCTTGGGCAAACGCCCGGAAGTCGCGGTCACGCGTGAGGAGGGGAATACCCCGGTCGATACAACTTTGCGCAATCAGCGCGTCGCCGAGGCGAGCTTTGCGGCGCTTTGCCAGCACTTTTGCGCGCAACATTCCCGCCCTTTGCCAGAAACCGGATTCGATCTCAATCAGAGGGACTTCGGAGAGCGTTTTCGCAACGCCTGAAGGAAGCTTCGGGTCACTTAGCAGCTCAGTGAGCACAACGGGCGCCATTACGACCTGCCGGTCTTCGAGCGCCCTATCGAGCAGTTGCGCATCCTCGCCCGCTCCGCCTTCCAGATAAACAACCCACGTGCTCGTATCGGCAGCGATCACCGATCCGACTTCAGTTCCGCCACCGTCCTACTAAAGCGAACCTTGCCTCGAAGTTGGCGTAGGCGAGCATAAGTTCTCGATGCCGCAACGAGCTGCAGCCCGGTCCGGACAGTCTGGGTGATGCCGGCGCCACTGGCTCGTTGCGCCTTCTCGAGAAGATCCGGCGGTACCTCTATGGTGATCTTGCGCGCTCTTTCCATAGTGAACAATTATACCATATTGAGGACCAGCATCGACTATGGTGTTTCTAGACCGAACTGACGCGAGACGTTGCTTCGACCGCCGAAGGCCACCTGGCCTTTAAGGGATTTTGCATTATCGGGCGCCGCACCTTTTGATTTTTAAGGGTGCGGGTTTTCGTGGGGTGTGCAGGAGGCCCAGCCTTCGTAACATCCTGCGCCGGTCATCTCGCTTATTCCGTGAACACTATCCCAACCGCGGTGCGCTCTTTATCTTCTTGCGCTTCGATGCGCACGACGTAGCCGCGCAGGCGCAGCGGACTGTTTGATGCGCCGTCGATGCCAGGATTATCGAGCAGGACTTGCAATTCGGATTGAATCTTCGGGCTGTGGTCCAGGTAGATGAGCGCGCCGTGCAACGTTAAATCGCTGATCACGGTTTCTTCTTCGAAGGCGTGGCCCGCATCGGTTTGGCCGCTGACGCGCGCGCGGAAATGCGCGTCGCGCCGCAGACCTTCGCGCGAAGCTGGAATGACGACGTCGAGATCGTCCTGGCCAAGCGTCATCACCATGCCCTCGGCCGCGGCCCACACATTCGCAAATCTTCCGCGCGCATTGCGCAGAATGCTGTCCACCGCTTTATCGGTGGAATCCGGATCATGGTGAAACAGCACGAGGTTTTTGACTCCCACTTCCTCCGCGATTTTCACGCCCTCGAGCCATGAGGAGTGGCCCCATCCCTTGCGCGTCGTGGCGAGCTGTTCGGGAGTAAACTGCGCGTCGTTGATAAAAATATCCGCGCCCGCGGCAAGTTCCCGCAGGCTTTTGTCCAGGATCGGATTGCCCGGCTCGTTGTCCGTGGCATACACGACGGTTCCCGCGGAAGTCTCAAAGCGGAAGCCAAGGCATCCTTGCGGATGGTGCAGCCAGCGCGCCGTGACGCGCGCGCCCGGCACGCTGATTTCGTCTCCGCCGCTTAGTTCGGTAAATTCACGCTTCGCGCACATCGCGTTGAGGTCCACCGGAAAATACGGATACGCCATCTGCGCTTCAAACACGCGCTTCAGGCTGCCCGCTCCCAGATATTCCGAGCGGAAACTGTAAAAATGGAAGCGGTTTTGTTCCGCGTACAAGGGAGAAAAAAACGGAATGCCCTGGATGTGATCCCAGTGATAGTGCGTCACAAAAATGTGCGGCTCGTGCTTCTCGGGTTCCTGCGCCGCTTCCAAATGACGGCCCAGCATCCGCAGTCCAGTCCCGCAGTCCAGAATGACGCGCGCCCCCACGGGAGTTGTCAACTCCACGCAAGCCGTATTGCCGCCGTAGCGCCACGTTGCCTTGTCCACCGTGGGAGTCGAGCCGCGCACACCCCAAAAACGCAGCGTAGCGACCCGGTCACGCGTAACCTTGCGCGACGGCTTGGCCGATGGTTCGGCTGCGATGGAGTAAGTGGAAGGCACGGAAGCTCGAATAGTTGATCTTTTTCATACTAGGGAGCGCGTGTGGGTAAGTCAATTATCTTCCAGCGCACATGTGCGTGAACTATACGCGTCACTAAATAGCGCCCCAGCAACGTTCAACTGTCCCTCCGGGCGCGACTCCCAGTACAATAGTGCCGATGCATGTCCACGCGCATGGCCACGATGACTCAGCCGGCCATTCGCACCCTTCTCAGGAAATGGCCAGCGGGGTGCTTGCCGGCGCGGTGGCCGCAACCTTCTTGCTGGTTGTCGCCGAGCTTCTGGGCGGCTACCTGGGCCATTCCATCTCCCTGGTCAGCGACGCGCTCCACAATCTGTCCGACATTCCCACCTTGCTGATTTCCTGGATCGCTCTGCACTGGGCTGCGCGGCCCGCGGACCACGAACGCACCTATGGCTATCAGCGCGCCGGCGTTCTGGCCGCATTTACCAACGCGATTTTGTTGGTCCTGGTGTCGCTCGGCCTTTTCTATGAGGCGTTCGAGCGCTTCCTTCATCCCGTCGCAGTCCACGAGAGTTGGATGATCGGCGTCTCCTTGCTGGCCCTGGCCATCAACGGCGGGATTACGCTCGCACTCGTACGCAGCCGGCGCGATTTGAATCTCCGCAGCCTGCTGATTCACAATTTCGGCGACGCGATTTCGAACATCGGAATTCTGGCGGGAGCCATCGCCATTCGAATGACGGGGGCGCAGTGGCTCGATCCGGTGATCGGCGTGGCCATCGCCGCGATGGTTCTCTGGTCCACCAAGAGCCTCCTGCAAGAAGCCGGCAACATTCTGCTGGAGGGCCTGCCGAAAGGGATTCAACTCGAGTCCGTGGCGCATTCCATTCTAAGCATTAAGGGCGTGCAGGAAGTCCACGACATTCATGTCTGGACGATTGGAACGGACATGGTGGCGCTCTCCTGCCACGTGCGCATTCCGGACATGCACATGGACGAAAGCGAAAAAGTTCTTAAGGCGGTTTGCGCCAAGCTCGAAGAGGATTTCCACATCACGCACATCACCGTTCAATTCGAGCGCGCCGGTCTGCCGCAAGAAACCGGCTATATCATGCCGCACCCGCTTCAAACCTTAAAATAGTCCTGCGGGTTTCGTAGCACACGCTTCAGCCTGTGGAATTTGGTTCTTGCACAGACTAAAACCCACAGGCTGAAGCCCGTGCTACCAAAAGCCTCCGCGCATCGCCGCGCGAAAATTAAGTTTGAGACTCGCTACAGGCAGGTTAGTTGTGAAACTGTACAGTAGTTCCGCGGGCTTCATTCATCTGCTGGGTGGCATCCGCGTCGAGGTCGGACATCGCGAGCGTATGTCGAATCCCTTCCGGGGAGATGTACTGCAATTGCGCGCCGACGACCGAGAATATAGACGCGAATAGAATGCGCCCGTCTCGCCGGACAAGGATGAAATCGCCCACATCAGGGATTGGCACGGCCGCCCGAGATTCAGACTCCGAAGCGGAAAGATTCCCCGTGTCGCTCCCTGAGTCCGCGCCCTGCTGCGCTGGAACCGGCTGTTGAATCACGATGATTTGCGGCTGCGATGGCTGCACCATTTGCTGGTCCTGCTGTTGCTCCGGTTGATCGTAGCCCAGGTCACCATAGTCGTAGGGATATCCGCCAAACAAAATCGGTACGAAAGAATCCTGCCCGCGATGGCCATTGTGCCCGAAGTGCGGAGAGTTGTTGCGCAGTGCCCCGCTGATTGCCGCCAGGTGCGGGAAATCAAACCCCAATCCAGGCACGCCCGAAAAGCTGTCGAAGCTGAACGAATTTGCGAATGGAGCAAACCCCGAGGTGCCCCGTCCACTCGGCGAAATCTGAATCATGTTGGAAAGCTGGTTTGATTGGAACCCCGTCGCTGCTGGGGGCGTCGAGTTTGCCGATGCCCTTGCGGCAGGCCTCGCATGAGTGGACGACCGCCGAACGGAGGATGATCCGTTGCGCACCTGCGCCCCGGCCACGGAGCAAACCAGAACTCCTGCCAGTGCCGCTGCGAAAAAGTGGAACTTTGAGATCATACTCTGCTTCCTACTAATACAGATGCACTGACGGTTGCCGCGGTTGCAGTTACCTCTGCGCACCCTGGATTGCCCGGCACATCGCCTGCGCCCCTGAAAACGCATGAGGCTTCCGGCCGTTTGATTAGCGGCCTCTACCTGCCCCAACACACAGTGTAACCGGCCCCACCGACGCTTTGTTGCCGCTTTGTTGCCGCCCTTCCCACGCCACCCAGGTTGTGCTATAACCTTCGGGCCGTGGAACGAACTATGCATGCAGACGCGGATCGTGGCGCGCTTCGCGCGGATTCCGGGGAGCAGCAGGGTGCCGCGGAGCATCCCATCAGTTTCTGCCCGGTTTGTTCCGAGCGGCTGGAGCCAAAGCGTTGCAAGCTTGTTTGTAGGAAGTGCGGGTATTACCTGTCTTGCTCGGACTATTATTGACGCTGTTTTCCCCGGCGCTGAAAGTTCAAGTTCACAAGAAAGCTCTCGTCAGGAGGATGGACCGTGGCACTGAAAATGACCGACCGCGTGGTGGATGGGGTGGCAGTGGTGGCGATGGAGGGACGCATAGTGCTTGGTGAGGAGAGCAACTCGCTGCGCGAAAAGGTGAAGTCGCTGCTGGCCTCCGGCAAAAAAAAGATCGTACTCAACATGGACAACGTCACCTATATCGATAGCTCTGGGCTGGGCGCCCTGGTCGCCGCGCACACCAGCGCGCGGTCGCAAGGCGCGTTTCTGAAGCTTTGCCATCTCGGCTCGAAATTTCAGGAAATTCTGCAGGTGACCAAGCTGGTCACCGTCTTTGAGGTGTTTCCCACGGAATCGGCGGCAATCGCCAGCTTTTCCAAGTAAATCTGTAAATAGAATCTCCCCTGTCGCCGCTGGTCCTGGACCGGCGGCGACATTCTTCCTGCAGCGTCTTCCCAATCAGACCGGCCATCTACGTCTATTTCGTTTTGAGCGCAAAAAAAAACGCCCCGGCGCGGCCAGTGGCGCGGCTTCAGCCTGCGGGTTTTGGGTTTCGCCAACTCAGAGTACCCGCCACAGGCTGAACAGGCGGCGGAAAAAGTGCTTTATTTTGTCATTCCGAACGAAGTGAGGAATCTCTCTTTGCTTTAAACCCAGGAAAAGAGAGATTCCTCGGCGCGCAGCGCGCCTCGGAATGACAAAATTTGAGTTTTTCCGCAGCCTGCGAAGCCTGCGCCACAAAGGGCCCTCCCCGCACGAGATCCAATCCCACATAAATAGCGAAGGCCCCTGAATATTCAGGCTTTGATGTTGCGAGAAAGGCGGGCTAGGAGTTTGTCCCGCAGAAAATATCGGAAAGCGATCTGGGGCCGTTTTCGGCGTGCAGTGCAGCCGGAACTGGCCGAGTGACTTTCTTTCTTCCTCGCAACGCGGTTTGGGGGCATTGCCTGTTGCTGTCAGGCGGTAGTCAGGACTGCGATTCTCTTCAGGTTTAACGCCGCGCAGACCAATTGCCACTCTCCTCGCACTTTCTTGTGGCCCCGCAAGCTGAAGCGCCGAAAGCCCAGCACGTGTTTGATCCATCCGAACGGCGGCTCCGCCAGCCACTTCCGTTGGCGATACCAGTGCTGTCCTTCTTCACTTCTCAACCGTTCCTGCATCGCTTGCGTGTGCGGATTCTTCGTGCTCGGCAAAATGTCTTTGCCTTTCTTGCCTTCCCGCCCCAGCGCCACATACCCCGTGATCTTCTTCTCCGCCAGCTTCCGAAAGTTTTCTTCCGAACGATATCCCGCGTCCGCCAGCACCCGTCCCGGTTTCTCTCCGCATTGCGCTTCGGCCGCTTCCGTCATGGGAACCAAACATCCGTTGTCCGCCGCGTCCTGCACCACGTCATTGGCCACGATCAATCCCGATCCTGCCTCCACCGCGATCTGTCCGTTGTAGCACTGCTGAAAACCATCTTGCGTCTTCATGATTCGGCTTTGCGGGTCGGTAAAATTGTCCTGTTTTTTCTCCGGTACCTCTCCAAACTCCCGATGATGCCGCGAGCGCCCTCCCTGTGGCCGAACTCCCGACGCCCATCCGCCGTCATTTTCGCTGCGCCCCGCCGCGCGATCTTCTTCCTTCTGCCGATCTTCCAGCCGCTGCTTGGCTTCCTGAATCTTCTTCAGCCGATCCTGGCGTTTTTGCAACTCCTCGGGCAACTCATCGCCCCGCCGATCCACTCCATACTGCTCATCTTCGGCTTCGTCCACTGCCTGCGCCCGCCGCAACAGCTCCGCAATTTCCCCCTTTAGTTTCTCTTCCTCTTCCTTCATCCGCCCATAACTCATCCCCTTGCGCTTGCTCGCGTTCGCCCGCACCTTGGTCCCGTCGATCGCCAGCGTCCCCATCCGGATCAGCTTCATCTCCCGCGCCAACTTCACCACTTGCCCGAAAATCCCCGCGAACTCCTCCAAATGCTCCTGCCGAAATCGGTTCACCGTACGATGGTCGGGAAAATTACCCGCGCCCAGAACCCGAAACGCCACATCCTCTTCCAGCTTCCTGGCGATCTTGCGTGAACTGAACACCCCGCTCGCATAGGCGTACACCAGCACCTTCAACAGCATCCTCGGATCGTACGGACTGTTGCGCCGTCCGTCCCCTTCGTAACGCGCGTAAAAACCGTCCACGTCCAGCGTGTCCACGATTTCCGCAATGAAATAAGCCAGATGGCCCTCCGCCAGCCAGTCCGACGGCGACGGTGGAAGTAGATAACTTTGTTCGGGATGGTACGGACGAAATCGTGTGCTCATCGCGCGCTCCAAAAAACTTCCCGCGCAGATTACCATTACTTCCGATTTCTGCGGGACAAACTCCTAGAACGAATATTTCAGCCAGAGTTTGATCTCGCGTCCGCCGTTGATCGTGATGGCCGTGTTGTTGAAATTTATGTCCGTCATCGTATAGGAAGGTGTAAAAAGATTTGGATGGTTGAAGGCATTGAACATGTCCATCCGGAAGGAAAGCGTCTGATTCTCGAGCTTCCAGAAATGGATTGGGAAATCGCGCTGAATGGCTGTGTCGAAATAAATTTGTCCCGGCCCGAAGAGCGAATTGCGGACAACATTCCCGGGGACGTTAGCTGGCACGACGAAATGAAACGTGCTGAAAGGTTCGGCCGCGCACGGCGTAGTCCCGTTGTACCAGCAACTAAAAGGGTAGTACATTCCAGGAACGAAGCCCGGTACGCCAAAATCTCCACCATCGACCCCAAAGGAATTGAGCGGCGCAGCTGGATTGGCAAGGTCAGGACGGGCATTCGGGTGGCCGTTCCCAATGTTATCGAAGCCGATCTCCACGGTGTTTGGCGTCCCAGACTCAATCGTGGCGATGCCCGACCAATCCCACTGGTCGGTTAACGCTCGAAGGAATGCATTATGGTGAAAGTAAGGCACCTGCCAAACGTACGCCAGGGTAAACCGATGGCGCCGGTCGAATGCGGAGGGTCCCCAGTCCGAGCGCTGGTTGGTGAGGACTTGCGAGAAGGTACTTAAGCCCGTCGTCAGGTTTACATCCGATGTGTCGTCCAGGAACTTCGAATAGGTGTACGCCGCGCGCAAAACTAAAGTGCGAATTTTTCGCTCCACTTCGACCTGGCCGGCGTTATACCAGGAATCTCCGGCGTTCGTGCGAAGCATGATTTCTCCAAAATTTGGGTTCGTGTAAATGAAATTACCAGACGCGTCATATCCAATCGCCGGATTGAAGTCCTGATTCGCGAAAAGATGTTCGCCTCTAGTTCCCACATACGCCAGCGTCAGGACGAGCCCCAACGGCAATTCCCGCTGAACGTCCACGTTCCACTGCTGCGTCAGGGGATTGTGCAGGTTGCTGGCCATCGATTCGATGAAAAGCGTGGAATTGAGTGTTGGCGAAATGCCCGGGAATGTGGATGCGGCCCCGGTCCCTCGGTTGACCTGGGAAGGAAGGGCCCCGCCAAAAGTGTTTGGTTGCGATTCTGCCGATTGGTCAGTGATTGTTGTAAACAGTCCGTCATAAAAGATTCCGTATCCGGCTCGAAGCACGGTCTTGCCGTCCCCGAAGAGGAAGCGGCCCCAATGCGGTGTGTAGGCCAAGCCGAGGCGGGGAGCAAAATTTCTCTTATCCGGAATCTGTTTGAAGGAAAACAAGCTGTTGAACGCGGCCGGATTGGTGGCGAACGACGGATCCGTAGCATTCGGGAGGCCAAAGCCCGCGCTAAGATTGAATGCCGGGTACGCAAGTGAATTCGCCAGAGCGCCCCAGTATTCGTAGCGCAGGCCCATGGTCAGCGTGAGGTTGTTCTTGATCCTCCACGTGTCCTCAATGTAGGGAGCAAACATCGTAGCGCTGGAATTGAGGTTTGGATTCCCGAAGCCCTTGGAAATCGTACCCGGATCTTGGCCGGTAAAATTGTCAATAAAATTTCCAAGAGAGCTATACCCTCCGCCAAAATTGTAAAGGATGTTACCGCGCGTATTCAGCGGGAGCGTGTCGTTAAGGCTGAGCACCGTGATGTCCACTCCAGCCTTGATGGTATGGCGGCTGGCCGCATAGCTCAGCGCCTCCTGGACCTGCCAGGCATGGTGATCCCTTCCCTGGGGGAAGTTGCTGTCGACTCCGATGGAAGGAAAATTTATGTCGTTGCCAAATTGGAGGAACGGGATATTCGCCAGGGGGCCGGCCGCCGTCGCCGGGGTCAGAGCGAACGCAAAATTGATGTTTGTATAGGACAGGCGCAATTCGTTGACAAGAGCCGAAGAAATCGTGTGTGCCCATTGACCTCGAAAAATCTCCGAGGGTCCTCCTTGCTGCGTTTGGAAATTGGGCAATGCATCGGGATTCGCGAAATTGTCGGGCGTTATGGCCTGGTTGTCCCGTAAGGCGCTTCCTGTCAGTACGTCATGATCCGTGAAATGCCAATCCATTCGATAGTTCCAAGTGAGAGCGTTGGAAGCCGTTCTGACGTTCTGCACTTGAAAATTTCCAATCTCCACGGACGGACGCATGTTTCCATTTGGGTCAAGCCCAAGGGGAACATCGACCACACCCGACTGGCCCGGAGATACAAGAGGGCCAATCGCCGCCAAGAGAAGTGAAATATTGGCATTCGGCTCCAGAGACTTCAGCGTCGTGATCCCGGCCGCTGTGGGCAGATTGAACACGGGTCCGGTGGCCGCCAGGCGCTCCCGGTCCCATTGAGCCGTGCCGAAAACGAAGAGCTTGTCCTTTTTCAACGGGCCGCCCACATCGAATCCGAATGTATTCTCGTTGTCATAAGGATTCTGGGTGACGGTGTTTGCGACTGCGTCTTGAGCAGGGATGGCCGCCAGCGCGGAGTTCCGGTTGACCTCCCACACGTCTCCGTGAAAATCATTCGTGCCGCTCTTGTAGATGTAATTGGTAACGGACCCGCCGCCGCGGCCGTACTCGGCGCTATAGGCGTTCGTCAAGATCGCGACTTCCTGGATCGCGCCATAGTTGATTGGCTGGTAGGCTTGTCCGGTAAGGCCGTAATCGTTGTCATCCTGGCCGTCGATCAGAAAATTGTTGGCTCGCGGGCGGGTGCCATTCACGGAGAATGCGATTCCGTTTGTTGCAGCATCAGTTGGTATTGCGCCTTTACCTACCGGCGAGTCCTGAACTCCCGGCAATGTCATCGCCAACTCGGCTGGATTTAGGCTGAAATATGGCAGTTGGGCCACTTCCTGATGGCTGATGTTTCCGCCAAGCTGCCCGGACTGCGTGTCAATCACTTGTCCCGCGGTGGCTTGCACTTCGATCGTTTGCTGGGCTGTGGCCAGTTTCAGATTGCCGTTGATGGTCGTTGTCAGCGACCCGTTGATGACGACTCCTGTGACCGTAAGGGTTTCAAACCCTGGCGCTGTAATGGTGACGGCATAGATTCCGGGTTGCAGACTTTCCAGACGGTACGTTCCAACCGCATCCGTGTGCGTCTCATGGGGCTGGCCGTACTGTGAGCTTACGGCCGATACGGTCGCCTTCGTCACCACAGCTCCGGTAGGATCGACGACCGATCCCACGAGTGTGCCGTTACTCGTCTGTGCCCACGCCGCTCCAGATATGAGCACAGTCAGAAACAGCACTGCGGCCTGCATGAGACCCTTTGCCGCCTTCATTTCTCCCCCTCTTGTTCTTCTTTTCGGATTTGCCTCATGGAGCCACTTGCGGAGCAGTCTGTTCGAGCCCGCGATGGGGAGCGGGCTACGAAAGATTCCAGCAAAGGCGGGACGGATGAGGTCTTGTCCCAAATCGCCACTCACGAATTGGGCATGCCAACCGCCAAATGGCCCAAAAGACAGCTGACCCGACGCAAACAGGAACATCACTACGATAGGAACTGAAGTCTTTTAGGTCAACGTCATAAATCTAATTGTTTCGATCTTGTTTCTAGGTCTGAAAGGCTAAAGCTACCAAGGGAGAAGATTCATGGCGGGCATAAAGATGCCCTATACCGGCACAGGTTTGCCTCGAATCCAACGGTCAAGAGAGAAGGCCAGCTGCGGACCAAGGTTGTTCCCGCCCCGCTGGCCTCTCTTCGATTTCAAATTCAGTCTTTCAAGCGGTACATCGTGATACCGCTCATCAGCTTGGGAAAAAAGTCCGTGGATTTTTGCGGCAGGACTTCGCCGCCCATGGCCATCTCCGCCACGGTTTCCACGCTGACCGGGTTCAACAAAAAGCAAATCTGCGCGCGGCCTGAGTCCACTTCGCCGATGGCCGTATCCATTTCGCGTTCGTAGGTGATGTTTTTCTCCGTCTTTACCGCGTCCTGCGTGATATTCAGACCGCGCTCGAGAATCAGCCGGTGCAGAAGGACGACGTCCAGCCGCCGCTGCGCCGGTGAAACCCCCTGCAAGAGAACTTCAAGATTTGCTTCTTTCTTCAGTACAAAAATGTAGAACGCTCCGTCCCCTGCGTACGCGCCGACGGCCCGTTGTTCCTGGCCTCGCAGCAAATCGCGCCGAAACTGTTCGTAAGCTCGCGGTCGCTCCGCGCTTCCGTTGAATGGGCAGGATTGGACATCGAAGGCATTTGCCAGGGTGGCGCGGAATCCTCCGAAAGAAAAATTCGGGACGTTGGCGACGACGCGGTGCGTCGGCAGGATCGTCAGCCCTTTGCCGGCCGTATTGAAAAGCGTCATCATCACTTTTTCATATGGCGCGTTTGAATCCACGCGGCCGGCGCGCGCGCGGCACTCGTCCCGGTAGGCCATCGCCGTTTCGTAGCGATGGTGGCCATCCGCGATCACGAGTTTCTTGTCCGCCATCTCGCGCCGGATCGTCTCGAGCGTTTGCGTGTCGGTCACGGGCCACAATTTGTGCACCACGTCGTACTCGTCCCGAATTTCCACCTCCGCCTTCGATCGCGCAGGCGCGTCGAGCAGGGCATCCACGCGCGCCGCAGGGTCGCTGTAAAGCATGAAAAGCTGCCCCGTATGGGTCTGCGTGTGCCGCAACAATTCCAGCCGGTCCGCCTTTGGTCCCGACAGAGTCTGTTCGTGCCGAAAGACAACGCCCGCCGAGTAATCTTCGATGCGTCCGACGGCGATGAACCCTTTGCGGACGCGCCGCTCGTTTGTACCTGGCACCGTGTACTCTTGAAAATACGCGTAGAGCGAAGGCACTGCATCCTGCACGATCACCTTGGCCCGAATCCACTCGTCGAGTGCTTTCGCGGCGCGCGTGTACACGTTGTCCGCCGGTGTATCGCCGGCCCGCGATTTTCCTTTCTCAATCGGAATCAAATTGTATGGACTTGCCGCTGCGTATTTCTCCGCCATGGCCGGCGTGATCTTGTCATAGGGCTGCGTCAGCACCTTGGCCGGTTCCACGAGGGCCGAGTTATACCGGTACGCTCGAAACGGAAAAATCTCTGCCATTCGCACTTCCTCCTGTTTGAAAAACTCGTCGTCGCGCACGGTCTCGATTCGGATTTCTGGCAGGCTCCACGCTTCACTTGAAGCGTTCAGCGTAAAAGTAGAGCCCGTACCCATCACTCGAAGACTTTGCTCTCATGAAATGCAACTCTCTATATTACAATTAATAGTTCACGGAGGGCCGCAGAAGATTTTAGTAGGACAGGCTTCAGCCTGTCAGTCTTTGTAGCCGCAAAATTGGCCGGACAGCACCCGGCTCGCAAGCGCTCTGCATAGAGAGTGTCGGTTGCTTGGCAACCGACCGACGACTTAAGCTTCATGGGGGGCCACATCATTCGTTTCTCCGAAGTGCGCGCGCTAATCTTCGATCTGGACGGCACGTTGATCGATTCCAAACTCGACCTGGCCCTTTCGGTCAACGCCACCCTTGCGGAACTTGGCCGAAATCCGCTGCCGCACGAGCAGATTTTCAGCTATGTGGGGCAGGGCGCTCCAGCCCTGATCGCACGAGCCCTGGGCAGCGCCGCCTCCGAAGAAGATTGCAGGCTCGGCCTGGAATTCTTCATCAAGTATTATTCCGCGCACAAACTCGACAACACCGTTTTGTATCCAGGCGTCCGCGAAACACTCGAAGCGCTCAACGGGATGCCGATGGCTGTCTTCACGAATAAACCCGTGCGCGTCAGCCGCAGCATTGTCCAGGAGTTGGGCGTAGCCAGTCACTTTCGCTTTGTGTACGGCGGCAACAGCTTCGAGCGCAAGAAGCCGGACCCTATGGGCGTCGAATCGATCCTGCGCGAATTCGGCGCGGCGCCCTCACAGGTGATGATTGTCGGCGATTCCGAAGTCGATGTCCAAACGGCGCGCAATGCCGGCACCTGGATCTGCGGCGTGACCTATGGATTTGGCAGCCACCGCCTGACGGAGTATCCGCCGGACCTGCTCGTCGATAATCTTACCGAGTTGCTTCCGCACCTTTCTGAACCGCCAGTCCGAGAGCCACGTTAACTTCAGGCCATCAAATCAGCGCCGGACGTAATTACTGACAAAATAGATTTTCGTAAGTACCCGTTGCGCTATACTCTGCCGATTCTAACTAGGCGGGAGCCCATGGCGATCCTTCCCGGCGGACGTCTAGGGCCTTACGAAATCCGCTCCGCTATCGGTGCGGGTGGAATGGGCGAAGTTTACAAAGCCCGCGATACTCGCCTCGATCGAATTATCGCCATCAAGGTTCTTCCCGGTCACATCGCAAGAAGGGCCGAACTTGCGTCCGGCCCACCTTTCTCAGACCCTTCTGCACCGACTAGAAGATGAACTTCATTGACGAACTCGATCAGATCGCAGTGAAAAGAGTTAACGTGCGAAATTCAGGGCTAGTTTTGGTCCGGAAGGCCCTGCCTGACCAACGTGCCGGAGGTGACAGTTCCCTCGTCTGGATCATCGGTTTCCACATATTTGATTTCCTCGCCGGAATTGGCAATGTAGAAGGTCCTCGTCTTGTTTGTTCCGCCGAAGCTGAAGAACGTCATGGATCCGCTGCCATCGGGATTCACAGAGTAAGTGCCCATGAAATCGCGATGGAAGGTGCCGCCCTGGAGGTTGCCGGTATCCACGATGTGGAATTGCCCCTTGCCATCAAACGTGATGAGGCCGGCCAGGGCAACCGGCGCATAATCGCTCGTCACCGGACCGAAATCAGGATTGGGATTGGGGTTTGACTCCAAGAACCCATCAGCGGCATACGCATATGTCCCCGTGATGGATCCGTTGTTAAAACCGTGTGCGGCCCTTGCCCGCGGAACTGCGTGAAATAAAAGAACCACAGCGCAGGCCAGAGAAAAAGTTCCGACAGCAAGTTTCTGTAAGACTCTCTTAATGGGCATGACGACTCTCCTTTGTTTTCAAATGTCACTTCGCAGTCCTTGGGCAGCCCGACGACCACATGCAGCTTTACGTTGGCCGTATGTTGCATCGTGCCTTCACTCAATAAAGCGAAAACGAGAGGCAGTTTGGCTCACAAAGTTGTGAAATTTGTGGGCCACTCCTGAACACCTCAACTCAGGGCTGTCCCAAAGCGCGGAGGCCGCTAACCAGGCAAATTCCCTTTACTTCGCCCGCCTCGGGGGTTAACTTTTCAGCAAAGTCCCTCTAGTCGAATCGAAACGGGAGCGAGAAGATGTGCCCAGGTTCGACCGCCCGGGTCACCGAGCTGCTCGTCAACTGGGGTCACGGCGATCAGGACGCGCGCGAAGCGCTGATTCCCCTGGTTTACGGTGAATTGCGCCGCATCGCACGTCGCCATCTCCTGCGCGAGCGCCCCGACCACACCCTCCAGAGCGCGGCGCTGGTTCACGAGGCCTATCTTCGTTTGATCCACCAGGAAGGTCTACAGTGGCAAAATCGCGCTCACTTTTTCGGCGTTGCGGCGCAACTAATGCGTCACATTCTGGTAGATCACGCTCGAAACCGTCTGGCGGCGAAGCGCGGGGCGGGCGCTCCGCGACTAACCCTGGATCCACAAATCGCGTTGCCGCAGAAAAGAGAAGTGGACCTTGTGGTGTTGGATGATGCCTTGAAAGAACTCGCCAGCTTAGATCCGCAACAGTGCCGAATTGTTGAGCTTCGATTCTTCGGTGGGCTGTCAATTAAGGAGACGGCGGTGGCGGCCGGCATTTCGCCTGCCACTGTGAAACGCGAATGGGCAACCGCCCGAACTTGGCTTCAGCGCGAAATGCAGAACAAGGACGCTCGCAAGTGACGCCGGAACGCTGGCAAGAAGTCAAGAAGGTACTCGCCGCCGCGCTGGAATATCAACCGGCGGATCGCCCAGCCTATCTCGACCAGGCTTGCACGGAGTCATCGCTGCGCCGTGAGGTGGAGTCACTTATCGCGGCGCACGAGCAAGGAGACAGTAGCTTTATGGAGTACCCATCCGTGGAAAGTGGGGCCTTGAAGAGGGGCGCCAAGCTGGGGCCTTACGAAATTCTTGCTCCCTTGGGTGCGGGCGGGATGGGCGAGGTGTATCAGGCGGTTGACACCAAGCTTGGCCGCCATGTGGCCATCAAAGTCCTTCCGGTGGCATTCGTACATGACACTGAGCGGTTGGCTCGTTTTCAGCGCGAAGCGAGAATGCTAGCCTCGTTGAATCACCCAAACATCGCGACGATCCATGGACTGGAGCAATCGGATAGCGTGAACTATTTGGTGATGGAATTGGTTCCCGGCCAGACGCTGGCCGAGCGAGTTAATGGTAGCGCGTTAAGGATCGAGGAGGCGCTTAAAGTCGCCGGGCAGATCGCGGAGGCGCTGGAAGCGGCGCACGAAAAAGGTGTAATCCATCGGGATTTGAAGCCGGCCAACGTGAAGGTGACACCGGAAGGGAGGGTGAAGGTCCTTGATTTTGGCTTAGCGAAGGCACTTGCCGGAGACAGCAGCCTGGACCCTTCCGATGCGCCGACGCCAACCGCGATGGGCACTGAAGAAGGAAGAATTCTGGGCACGCCGGCGTACATGAGCCCAGAGCAGGCGCGCGGCAAGGCTGTGGACAAGCGCACTGATATCTGGGCGTTTGGCTGTGTGCTCTACGAATTGCTCACAGCGCGACAGGCGTTTCGCGGAGAGACTGTCTCCGACACGATTGCCACCGTGCTGGAACGCGAACCCGACTTGCAGTTGCTGCCACCTGCGACTCCCGCGCAAATGCGGAATTTGTTGCGGCGGTGCTTGCAC
The DNA here is from genome assembly GCA_963833595.1 of uncultured Acidobacteriota bacterium. Taxonomy (GTDB): domain Bacteria; phylum Acidobacteriota; class Terriglobia; order Acidiferrales; family UBA7541; genus Palsa-360. The sequence goes on from CAWHYM010000011.1 coordinate 45,768, forward strand.
AAAGATCCTCAACACCGTCTGCGGGACATCGGCGACGCCCGGATCGAAATCGAGGAGGCGTCGGCCGCACCCGCGATGGCAGAACCGACTGCCGCAGCGCAAAGTGTCGGCGTGCGCTGGCGAGGAGCCCCACTATGGGGCGGTGCGATCTTGCTTCTGGCGGCCATCGCCGGCATTGCCATCTGGAATCGGGAATCCTCTTCCCCAATAGTTTCGGGACCGGTTTCACGCATCGCAATTACGCTGCCGCCGGGCCAACCATTGGCAGGTCTGGAGATTGGCCTTGCCGTGGCCCTTTCTCCCGATGGCACTCGTCTTGTTTATGCCGCCCGCCAAGGGGGCATACAGCAACTTTATCTGCGCCCTCTGGCGGGCCTGGAAGCTCAGCCCATTCCGGGTACCGAAGGAGCTACTGAGCCTTTCTTTTCGCCCGATGGTCAATGGCTGGGGTTTTTCGCGGGCGGAAAGGTGAAGAAGGTCTTGCTGAGCGGGGGAGAGGCACTGAGCCTTGGTGATGCTTCGGACCCTCGCGGAGCCAGTTGGAGCAGCAAGGGGATGATCATCTTCTCACCCACAAGGGTCTCAGGTCTCCAACAAGTGTCGGCTATGGGAGGCACCCCTCAGCCGCTAACTCGTCTCGAGAAAGATGAAAGCAGCCACCGCTGGCCGGAGTTCTTGTCCGGAGGCAACGCACTCCTCTTCGCTGCCGGATACAGTGGCGCTAATTGGAGCAACGCGCAGATTGCAGTCCAATCGTCGGGGCGGGCGAACGACGAAACCTTATCCCAGCGGGGACGCACCCCCGCTACGCGCCCTCCGGGCACCTGGTTTATGCGCAAGGAGGGACCCTGATGGCCGTGCCGTTCGATCCCCAGCGGCTCGCGGTCACAGGCACGGCGGTCCCAGTGGTGGAGGGCGTCCTGCAATCCACATTCACGGGAGCCGCCCAGTACAGCTTTTCCGCCACAGGATCGTTGGTCTATATTTCTGGGGGCGTTCAGGCGACCCAACGCAGGCTGGTGTGGGTCAGTCGCAGTGGAGCCGAGCAGCCTGTGGCCGCCCCTGCGAGGGCCTACCGGGGACCGAGGCTTTCCCCCGACGGTCGGGAAGTGGCCTTGGCCGTGGAGGGACAGGAAACTGAAGTCTGGCTATACAATCTTTCCCGTGAGACGTTGACCCGGCTGACGTTTCAGGGGAGTACGAACTATAATCCAGTTTGGACACGGGATGGCAAACGGATAGCTTTTCAGTCAACCGCCGGCATAGAAGGCCTTTTCTGGCAATTGGCCGACGGGAGTGGCGGGCTGGAGCGGTTGAACAAATTCGGTGGTGCTCCGAGTTCCTGGTCCCCGGATGGGCAACTGCTGGCCTTCAATGGTGGCAATACCTCCACGACGGAGATTTGGGTTCTGCGGCTGGGCGACCGCAAGGCAGAGCCTTTCCACCAAACAGCTTTCAACGAAGGGGCGCCACAGTTTTCCCCCGACGGGCGTTGGCTGGCCTATGCCTCGAATGAATCGGGCCGCTATGAGATTTACGTGCAGCCCTATCCGGGCTTAGGCGGGAAGTGGCAGATCTCGACGGAAGGTGGCACGGAGCCGGTGTGGAATCACAATGGGAGGGAGCTGTTCTACCGTAGCGGCGATAAGATGATGGCGGCGGAGACCACCACGCAGTCGCGCTTTTCCGCAGGAAAGCCGAAGGTGCTTTTCGCGGGACAGTACCAACCGAGTCAGAATGCGGCCCCGAATGCGAACTACGATATCTCACTCGATGGCCAGCGGTTCCTAATGATCAAACCCGGGGAGTCGGAGCGGGCGGCGCCGACTGCAAATCAATGTCGTGCTGAACTGGTTTGAAGAGCTGAAGCAGAAAGTTCCTGTGGGGAAGAAGTGATGGCGTTCGCGGCACGCACTAAAGTGGGCAGTAGCGAGATCTCCATCGCGATCGAGGCAGGCCCTTCCTTCGTCAGGACAGGCTTTTGCATTGTCAGCGTAAATGGATGGCTTCGTTACTGCACGTGCCATCAGGGGCGGCTCGGCGCATTCTGGGCGGCGCTAAACCATTCCCACGTGCGCTTCAATCCTTCTTCAAATCCGAATCGCGGGCGATACCCAAGCGCTTCCTGAGCGAGGCCGATGTCCGCTTGCGAATCGCGAATGTCTCCTTCGCGCGGCGCGGCGTATTTTGCCCCGGCAGGGCGGCCTGTAATTTTTTCGAGCAACGCGAGGGTCTGATTCAATGTGTAGCGGTCTCCCGTGCCGATGTTGATGGCTAGGCCGGGCGCGCCTTTTGCCTCGGCGGCCAATAAATTCGCTTGCACCACGTTTCCCACGTAGACAAAGTCGCGCGACTGCTCGCCGTCGCCGTACACGGTGGGTTGTGTTCCCCCCAGCAGAGCCGCGTTAAACACCGAGAGGACACCGGAATAGGGAGAGCTGGGATCTTGCCTGGGCCCGAACACATTGAAGTAACGCAGCGAGACAAACTCAAGGCCGTACAATTCTTGAAACACCCTGCCATAAGCCTCGCCCACTTGCTTGGAAAGGCCATATGGGGAAATCGGCGCCAGCGCGGCACTCTCTCGAATCGGAAGAGCGGAGGTTTTTCCGTAGACTGCGCAGGAGCACGCAAACACCACGCGTTTTACTTTTGCGTCGCGCGCTGCCACCAGAACATTCAGCGTGCCGTTCACGTTGATCAGATTGGTCTCGATCGGGTCTTTCACCGAACGCGGCACGGATGTCTGTGCCGCCAGGTGAATCACGCAGTCCACGCCGCGGCAGGCCTCGCGCAAGGTGTCCAAATTCGTGATGCTGTCCTGCATCAATCTAATTTTTGTTCTTACGTTGGCCAGGTTTCCGGCCTTGCCTGTGGACAAATCATCCAGCGCCACCACGTCGTGGCCGCGGCGCACCAATTCATCCACCGTATTCGAGCCGATGAATCCCGCCCCACCGGTTACCAGATAGCGCATCCATTCACTCCTCTTATTGTTTGCTAGGACAGCCACTCTTGGCTGTCCCGTACAGTCTCAGCAGGGCGAAAGCGGACAGCCGAGAGTGGCTGTCCTACTAGAATACCGATGCGGAACAACCGATCACCGGATTCCAGGCGTTTCCGAATCACGCGCTTCTCGCGGCGCGCATCTAAACATTAGGCTCGACGCAACTGGTTTCCGGGCCCCTTTTTCTGTACCCTGAATATAGCGTGCCCCCTGGGCGGCGTCACGGCGTCTAAGTTAGCATGCTGGAAAGGATCGGCGCGACCCGGCTTTGCCGCTCCGAACCAACCCATTGTTGAGGACACGCGCAAGGTTTCATCGCTTCGCTTCTCTTGCGCCGCTGCTGGCGGTGGCGCTGGCGTTCGCTTCCGTAGCATTGGCTCAGCAATCCAAGCATTCCAAGAAGCACGCTAAACCTCCGGCGGCTCCCGCAGCACCGGTTGCGATTCCCGTTCCGTTTCGGTCGGGAGAAATTCTCGAATACCGCGTGTTGTTCTCGAAATATGCTGTGAATGCCGCCAAGATCGAAACCACTGTCGTCGAGCAGCGCAATTTCTTCGGGCATCAAGCATGGCATTTCCGCGCCATCGCGCACACCATGGATACCACGCGCGCGCTGTTTGCCATTGACGACCAGTTTGACTCCTACACCTCCGCCGCCAATCTGTTTTCCCTGCAATACGAGATGTATCTCCACGAACAAGGGAAGGAACAAACGAACTTGTACCGCATGACGACCGAAGGCGATCCCGCCCCGGCCGATGTCACCGCGCTTCGTGTAGTCCCTGGAACTCGCGACGCAATCAGTTTTCTATATAATTTACGCGCCGCGGATTGGCAGCGCACGCCGGAGTTGCGAGCTCCCGTATTCGATGGCCGGCGTCTCTATGACGCCGTTGCGCGGATCGATACGCCGCAAGGAACCGTCATCGTGCCCGCAGGAAATTTCCCCGCCTTCCGCGTTGCCATCCGATTGTTCGATCACGGCAATGAACTGACCGACACGAGGTTGTGGTTGTGGATGACCAAAGATGAGGCCCGCACACCGGTCCTCGTCGAGGCCGAAATCCCATTCGGCACCGCGCGAATCGAACTCACGCACCTGCCTTGAGCGGGCCCTCGAAATTCCCTTGCTTCGATGTTTTTGGTTTTGAGTGGCATAGCCACCCGCCGCGGCGGGACTGTGCGGGTTTTTTCGATCGTCGCTAGCGGATGGATGTATTGAGGCAGAGAAAACCGCACAGGCAAGAGTGCCTGTGCTACTAAAACCTCATCAGTCGTCTCAAGTGATGGACGAAGGTTCGGGCAAGACCCAATCTTCCGGCGGGAAAGAGATGCGCCAAAAATCCGGGGAGGGTTTCAGAAATTCGATGCCGACCTGAGGCTTACCCGCAGACGCCGGAGCCACGTGAGCCACCCGGCACATTTGCTCTTCCTTTGTGGCGCGGTTCGTCAGCCGAAGCTTTTGATCTTTTACCACTTTGCCTTCCAGGACGATGAGCGCCCCATGCAAGTTCACAACAAGGGTATGCGTTTCCTCTTCGAAGGAGGCGTCTTTTGGACTGCCTTCGGTGCGAACCGTTACAGCCACAGTTAGGATCACTCGCTGACTGCGCCGACGGCTCAATTCGGGCCTGCCTTGCAATGGACGCCCTGTGGACATGTGAGCCTATGCTACGGGAGCCGCCAACTTCAAGCAATAGCGAGCAAGGTCAAGTATTTCAATGAGTAACTGGTTCGGCTGGGGAGCCGAAAGCGCTCGCAGGCCGCTTCATACCAGGACGATCTTATTGCGATGCCGCGCGATGCGGCGAGTGGCATTGCGCGTATCGACCACCAGTTGCGAGGACTCCACGATCATCGGGTAATCATAGCTGGTGTGATCGGTGGCGATGAGCACGCAGTCGTATCCGGCCAGCGACTTGCTGTCAATCGGCACGGATTTCATCCCCTCGAAGTTGTAGTGGCGCAGCTTGTGTATCTGCGGGAAATGCGGATCGTTGTAATCCACCTTGGCGCCGCGCAGGGTCAATTGTTCGATGATCTTTAACGACGGCGATTCGCGCATATCGTCCACGTCCTTCTTGTAGGCCACGCCCAGGACCATGATCCGCGAACCTTTCAGGGATTTTTGCCGTTCGTTCAGCGCTGACGCAACCGAATCCACCACGTGATACGGCATCGCCGTGTTCACTTCGCCGGCCAACTCGATGAACCGAGTCGCAAAATCGTACTCTCTCGCCTTCCAGGACAAATAAAACGGATCCACGGGAATGCAGTGGCCGCCGAGGCCCGGCCCCGGATAAAACGGCATGAAGCCAAAGGGCTTGGTCGCCGCCGCGTCAATCACTTCCCAGATGTCGATCCCCATGCGCATGCCCAGCATTTTTAACTCGTTCACCAGGGCGATGTTCACGCACCGGAATATATTTTCGAGCAGCTTGGTCATCTCCGCTGCCTGGGTCGAGCTCACCGGCACGACCTTTGCCACGATCTGCGCGTACAGTGAACAGGCCGCGCGTCCCGATGGAGGATTCACTCCCCCTACGACCTTTGGAATTTGCGCCAGGCCGTATTGCTTGTTGCCCGGATCTTCGCGCTCGGGTGAAAACGCCAGAAAGAAATCCGTCCCGATCTGATCATGCTCCGGACCGTGCGCGACCGGGCACTTCATCCCAGTCTCCTCCAGCACCGGCAGCACCAGTTCCTCGGTCGTTCCAGGATAGGTCGTCGATTCCAGCACCACCAACTGGCCCCGCTGCAGGTGCGGACGAATCGCCTGGGCCGTGTCCTGTACGTAGGAAAGGTCCGGCTCACGCCGTTGATCCAGTGGCGTCGGCACGCAGATGATGATCGCGTCGACTTCCGCGAGCCGCGAAAAATCCGTGGTCGCCCCAAAATGCTTTGATTGCACGAACTGCTGAATTTTGTTTTGCGGTATATGCTGGATATAGGTTTGACCGCGGTTCAGCTTTTCAACTTTTGCCGGGTCGGTGTCAAATCCGGTTACGCGATGCCCGGCTTCGGCAAACCGCAGTCCCAGCGGCAGTCCCACGTACCCACAACCAATAATTCCAACGCGGAGTTGCGCGCCCTTGAAATATTCCGGCCTGCGATCAGTAGGCATTGATGTCTTTTCCCGTCCAGTCGAATTTCTATTTGCGCTGTTGACGAGCCGACTATAACAATTTTCTTATCGACGCAATACCGGCTCGCCGCGCCCCTGTGCCCAGTTGCCAATCACGAAATGGGAAATGGACTGCCTTTAGTGTAAGCCTCAGGGTGTGGTGCTACGCTTTTGATAACACAGCAGGATGAGGTCGGCCCGGCGGCGGACGCCAAACTTGTTCAGCAAATTTGAAACGTGAAATTTCACGGTTCGCTCGGAAATGTTGAGTTTGCTTCCGATCTCTTTGTTGGCCAGATTCTCGAGCAACGAACTCAGAACTTCCTGCTCCCGGCGGCTCAAGTCCGCCGCCGTGTCCACCTTCAGGCGGCGGCTGTGCGATCCAGCCAGGATCGAATCGACAAACCCCGAAAGCACGGAGCGGGGAACCCAGAATCCGCCATTAGCCACCAGCGGAAGCGCGCGGGGCAATTGCTGCCGCGCTTCGCTGTAGCTGAGCAATCCCTTGGCGCCCATCTGCAGCAGCGAGTAACTTTCCGCGGCGTCAAATTTTTCGGCGACTACGATGATGCGCGCCTCACTGTGTTGGTCGAGGATATTGGAAAGCAGCGCACCGGCCGCAGGCTTCGCTACATGAGCGTCCACTACGTAAACGGTGGCTTTGGGGATCGGCAAATGGCGCAAATCCGGCCCCAGCGTCGATTCCAAATGCCTCGAAACCGTTTTGAACTCGGGATTTGCGAGCACGCGCTCGAATTCGCTAAGCACCAAAGGGTGCGGCGAAATCAGGCAAACCTGCAACGCATTTTTCTTGGCTGGCTTCTTCACAGACATCGAGATTATCGGAACCATGAACACGGAGCAAGGCTCGGTCAAAGGGGAGTTGCGTAGACGCACAACGGTAACTGAATGGAGACCCGAGAGCCCAAACACTAACTGGTCCTGTCAATGAACCGGCCAAACACGACCTATGTCTGGAGCGCCCTGGCCCTCAGCAGGGTTCCCCTTAGGACAATCCTCCACACGGAATTTGGCTTCGCGATTACAGAATAGATTAGCCTGTAGGAAAGCGGGGTCCTATGTCCTCCAAAAAGAAAGTTCGGAGATATGCGCGCGTGCCTTTGCCGAAAGGAACGCCGGTGGCCTGGGAATATTCGGGCAAACGTAAGGTATCCTCCGTAAGCGTTTTAGCTCTTGGGGGCCTATTTATTTCGACGCCGGAGCCTCCTCCCGTTGGAGATTCAATTAAGCTGGTTTTTGAGATTCCTGGAGGCGAGGTGCGCGCCCGCGCCCTGGTGTGCGATAGCCAGCCCGGCAAGGGCATGGGCATCGAGTTTACAGCCATGGGGCAGGAGGCACGCACACGCTTGCATCGGTTAATGAAGACCCTCACAAGGATATGAATCGGCGGCGGCGCGCTTCCTCGTTAAACGCCTGCTATCTTTGCGGGAATGCAAACGCTTCAAACATGTCGGCGCGGGCCTTGTGATCGGAAGCGATGACTTGCAGCAGGTCAGCGACCGAGATCATGCCGAGAAAACGCCCCGACTCTTCAGCGACCAGCAAGTGGAAGACGCCGTGCTTCTCCATCAGGCGCAGGCATTCATCCAGCGGAAATTCAGGAAGCACCACCAGCAGGTCCCGCGACATGATCTCCGGAACCCTCATCCATGCTGGGCATCTGTTCTCCGCCGCCACCTTGTCGGATATATCGCTTTGCGATACAACTCCCGCAAGTTTTCCCGCGGCATCCAGCACGCCCACGGATCGTACTTGATGATCGCGCAGGTAGCGCGCCGCGTCATGCACCGTTGTTTCTTCTCCAATCGAATAAACTTCCTGCCGGGATTGAATCAAGTCCACAACTCGCATAGGGGGACCTCCTGACCGGACGGGCGGCTTCTTGAGCCGAATACTAGGCCCATACCCGGCCCCATGCAACAGGAATCGCGGTCGTGCTAACATTCTGGGGCGAATGGAAGAAGCCACCGATATTCTGCATTCCCCAAAGGAAAGTTGAACTAAGATGAGGTTCGGCGGGTGGCCGATCTATGGAGGGATTCCCGATTCGAGTCAGACCTAAAATCAGTGATTTGCCGACCGCTGAGTGTTTGTAATGAACAGGGCCCGGGTGAAAAAGGTCCTTCTCGCACTGGTTGGTTTCCTGGTCGTCATTCAAATTTTCCAGCCTAGGCGGACCAATCCCCCTGTAGTGCCTTCCAGGTCCTTAACCGCTCATGTGCACGTCCCGGAAGACGTCTACTCTGCCTTGTTCCGTTCTTGTGGTGATTGCCATTCGAGCCAGACCCGTTGGCCGTGGTATAGCCACATCGCCCCCTTGTCATGGGTAATTACCGATGACGTCAACGAAGGGCGCAGGCACATGAATTTTGAAGATTGGGAAGCCCTGAAAGACCCCAAACAGGCAAATGACCGCCTCATTGGCATTTGTGAGGAAATCAAGCAAAAGGGCATGCCGCCCTTTTCGTATCGCTTGGTCCATAAGCGTTTGCGGCTGAAGCCACAGGAGATAGCCTCGCTTTGTTCATGGTCTCAGTCTTTTCGGACGAATCCAGTTGGGTCCGCCGGGCTCCCCTGAATATGCCAAAATCAATCACACCTCGGAAGGAAGGTGTCCTGTAAGAGAAAACATTTTCCCACCCATTGGTGTCTCCAAAAGTTTTTGAGTCATGAGCCTTATTTGGCCACCTGGATCACATTTTGTTTAAATTATTGAAAAATAAGAAGATGCATATTCGTGGGAGCGTCCCTATGCAGAGCAATAATAAAAGCATTCCGGAAGCTAGTTTGGTTCATTGTGTGCATTTGGTTAATGGGGGTAGTTCTCTCTCCCAAATTTTGAACAGACAAGGCGATATGGCGACCACAGCTATCTCCAGGGCAGGGGTCGGGGACCGGACGGGAAGTCTTCCGCCGACCAATCTGATTTTCGGCCGGTCACCGGTGATGCAGACGGCTAGGCAGAAAATCGATAAAGTGGCCCTTTCCGGGGTTCCGATCCTCATCCAAGGCGACAACGGTACGGGGAAGGGCCTGCTGGCCAGATTTATTCATCACCTATCACCCGAACCCAATGCGGCATTCGTGAAGGTAAACTGCGCAGCGATTCCCGGGGCGCTCCTGGAAAGCGAATTGTTCGGCTACGAGAGGGGAGCGTTCACGGGTGCGCACTCCGACAAGCCAGGGCGCGTAGAATTGGCGGATGGCGGCACGCTTTTTCTCGATGGCATCGATGAGATCGACACGTCGCTGCAGGCCAAATTGCTTCAACTGCTGCAGGATGGGCAGTTCTTTAGAATTGGCGGGCAGGAAGACCGGCACGTTCAACTCCGAGTAATCTGCGCGACCAATCGGCGGCTCGAAATGGAAATCGCGAATGGTCGGTTTCGACAGGACTTATACTATCGCATCAATGTGGTCAGCATCGAACTTCCACCGCTCCGTTCGCGGACAGAAGACATACCCGAGCTAGTGGCTTATTTTTTGCAAATTCACAGAGCCCGGCATAACATGCAGGCAAGGCCTCTTTCTCCCTCAGCTCTCCAATTGCTCGGCAAGCATTCGTGGCCGGGCAATATTCGCGAGTTGGAGAATCTAATTGAACGATACGTAATCCTCGGTTCGGAAGACGCCATTTTCAGCGAACTCTTGAACAGGGAACATACTCACATGGCTCCGGAAATTCCGCCCGAAGGCCAGATCCATCTCAAGAATGTGACTCGCCAAGCGGTTCAAGATCTCGAGCGGAAGATCATTTTGAGCGTGTTGGAAGCCAATCGCTGGAACCGCAAACGAACCGCTAGCGCGCTGAAAATCAGCTACCGCGCTCTGCTTTATAAGATTCGCCGTGCCGGCTTGCCCCGCAAGCGGGGAATGCACCCTCCGGCCGCGGAAATTGTTCGCCTCACCGGCACGGGGGACTAACCAAACTGGTGAAAAGCCCGCCGTCGCGCATGGATATCTTGGCCTCAAGGTATGAACGAAGGCCGTCTGGGTTGAGGCTTCGACGGGCGAATTGTTGAAAAGTAGGTGAATATTGTGGAAATCAGCTTCCACTAGTCACAATTCTTCTCAAGATCCGCCATATAAAGCGAAACTCTCTCAGATAGATATAACTCTTTTATTATGTGTAGAATATAGAAGGACAGTTGGAAACACAAAGTAGCTAAGGAAATATATTGCCACATTGTGGTAACGCACAACATCACATGCGAATTAGATGCGAAGCACTGATCATACGCATTGCTCCCAGTTAACTCCAACCCCTACAGATACTTAATTGAATTCTGAACATTCCGATCCGGTAGGCTTGGTCATGGCCCGTACTTTGCTCTATATCACAATGGTCACTCTTGTGAGCTGTGCGTCCTCAGCCTTTAGTTTTTCTAAAGAGGTGGAATGGCAACTCGGGCGGAAGAAAACCTGCTGTCGGTAGGAGTGCCTGATTCCCAGGCTCGTACCTATCAGCACTTCGTTCATGGCGCCAGCCCAGCCATGCGCGCACTGGAGCGCACGATTGCCGACATCGCCTCGACGGACATCCCGGTTCTCCTGGTCGGGGAAAGCGGCACGGGTAAGGAAGTGGTGGCTCTTGAAATTCACCGGCTCTCCAGGCGCCGGAATGAGCCGTTTGTAAAATGCGGGTGTTCCGGATTGACGGGAGATTCTCTGTCAGCGCGCTTGCAGCGCGCGGAAAATGTTTCGGCAGCGGATGCAGCGGGCAGCGGGTCCTTGTTTCTGGATGGGATCAATTACCTGGAACCGGCCGCACAGGGACGCCTGCTTCTTCTGCTCCCCGACGGCAGCGGCACGCCGCCGCAAGGTTGCCACAGCATGCGCGTCATTTCGTCGACAACGCGAAACCTCGAGGACGAGATGAAGAGCGGGCGGTTCCGAGAAGAGCTTTATTACCGGATCAACGGAGTTCACTTGCGGTTGCCCCGGCTGCGAGATCGAAAAGAAGACATTCCCGCGTTGCTGGAATTTTTCTTCAAGAAATATACGTCTCTGTTTGAGCGACCGGAGCCGAAAGTCAGCGAATCGACAATGAGTTTGCTCCTGCGGCATTCTTGGCCCGGAAATATCCGCGAACTGGAAAATGTCGCGCGAAAAATCGTGGCGCTGGGAGACGAACATCTTGCAACCCATGACCTTATGGCGGAAAACAAGATCAAGGCGCCCGAACCTCTCCCGGGCGCTTCGAAAATTCTCGAAAACGGATATTCTAACGTCCTTTCTGGTTCCCTTAAGGAGGCGGCCCGGGCAGCTTCGCGGGTGGCCGAGCGAGCCATGATTCTGAACCAGCTCGAGCGAACGCACTGGAACCGAAAGAGGGCGGCGCGAGAGCTGCAAATTAGTTACAAAGCGTTGCTCTATAAATTGAAGCAGTTGGGTCTGGACGGTTCCGACCAGCCGGAGGAGCAATGAGGAGTTCTGCAATGAACCGAACAATTCTTTTTTTTTCCGCTGTGATTTTGCTCGCAAGCGCGGGAAACGCGCATGCAGCGTTCCAAGACAAGAAGGCCGACAAGCAGGATCCGCCCGTCGCTTCGGCGCGGAACAACGCTTCCGCTGGCGACAAAACCAGACCGACGGCCACCCCTGCCACGACGGACCCGGCCTACGTGATCGGACCGGAAGACGTGCTCGACATTAATGTTTGGAAAGAGCCGGACATGACGCGTGTCGTGCCCGTGCGGCCCGACGGGAAAATAACATTGCCCCTCATCAACGACGTGCAGGCGGCTGGTTCGACGCCGCAGCAACTGGCCTCAGCCGTGACAGACAAATTGCGCAAATTCTTGACGGAACCTCAGGTCACCGTGATTGTCACGGCGATCAACAGCCAGCGTGTATTTGTGGTCGGCGAAGTGCTTCGCGCCGGCGCGTTTCCTTTGATTCCGGGCATGACCGTTTTGCAGGCGCTCGCGAACGCCGGTGGATTTACGACCTTTGCCAATGTGAAAAAAATCCACGTGATGCGGCTGGTCAACGGTAAGCATACTGAGCTGCCCTTCAATTACCGGCAGGTTCTCAAGGGTGACAATCCGGACCAAAATATCAAGCTGGAGCCGGGCGACACAGTCGTCGTCCCGTAAGGGGTGAAGTGAAACCATGAAGTTGGGAGAAAAAAGCTGGACCCTGGTTGTCGCTCTGGCGCTTTGCGCGACCGCGGCATTGCGCGCAAGATCAAAAACAGAACACGTCGCCGATCGATCCCAATGCTCCGCTCCAACCCCTGGATACGAGTCCGAGTGGCGGATACGCGAATCCACCAATCGGCGCGGCACGCGGCGTTGCTGGACCGTACGATTCCCAGCCTTATGATCCGTCGCAGGTCACCCCGGACACGAATACCCTTGCGGGAGCCCAGTTTTTTACCGTTGGATCGCTGGACCATAGCCATAATATTTTCGATCCCTCGCTATCGATTTCCCTGATCGGGGAGGATTTCCCCAGCAATACGGGACAGTCAGGCCTGGGCGCCATGGCACTAGTGGGAGGCGGCCTGAATCTCATCCGACAACTGGGGCCATTACCGGCTTACCGCCAGCTACAATGGCGGTGAAACCATCGGCATTGGCAGTGCGGCCTTAATCCCAGGCCAGAATACCTCCTATTTCCAGTACCACGATCTGACGGTTATTCAGGAAGCCAATTGGGCCAGGTGGCATGTCCTTCTTCGGGACGACTTTATAGCCTCACCCGGCGCCGCATTTACCGGCACAGGGATGGGTGGTCCCGGATTGATTGGTCAATTTTCCTCCACGTCGGGCACTTCCATGGCCAGCATCGGGCAGGCCTTTGCCCCGGCTCAGACGATCAATACCAGCAATGCCATGAGCTACATGAACTCGGTCCTCGGCCAGGCGGAATATTCGATCAGCCGGAGCTCCACGCTTACTTTCTCCGGCTCCTACGGGCTTTTGCAATTTACTACCGCGGGGTTAATCAGCAGCAACATGTTGAACACGCAGGCTGGCTACGACTACAACCTCGACCCCGTAAATTCCATCGCCATCCTCGCAAGCTACGGCAAGATTGATTACACTGGGATCGTGGGATCCACAACGGACTACATGGCCGCCTTTGCCTACGGAAGGAAAATCACGGGCCACCTGGCATTCCAGGTCGAGGCGGGGCCGCAGGAAATTCAGTCGGCTGGCGCCGGAGTGGCCGGAAACTTCCAGCAATTGTCCGCTTCGATCAACAGCGCGCTGAGTTATGTGGGGCGCCGGAGCGGCTTTTCCTTTTCTTATATGCACGGGTTGACGGCGGGATCCGGCGTGTTTCTGGGAGCGGTGAGCGATACCTTTTCCGCGTCCGGACACTACCAGTTCACGCGCTTCTGGACAGGCTCGGTCAACGGCGGGTATGCGTTCAACAAAGGTCTAGCCCCTGCGGGAAGCGCGACCGTGAATTTTGAAGACTGGTTCCTTGGGGCGAATGTTGGCCGCCCTGTCGGCCGACACTTTCAGGTTAATTTCAATTACGGCCTCATAGATCAGATCAATCCCAGCGTTTGCCCGGTGAGCAGTTGCGGGGTGCCTGGGTTTGTACATACGTTTGGAATGACGGTAAACTGGCATTTGCGCTCTGTCGGCTAGGAATGCCCGAAGTTCCTAGGCGTGCAAGAGTGGCAAGTTTCGTGGATCTGGTTTGCAGCCTGTCCCTGAGGGTTTTGCATGTATAAGAAGTTCTTCGGACTCAAAGAGAACCCGTTTAACGTCAATCCGGACCCGCGCTATCTTTTCCTGACGCCGCACACGCAGGAAGCGCTGGCTTGCTTGACGTACGGAATTGAGACCCGCAAAGGCTTCATCCTCCTGACCGGCGAAGTCGGAACCGGCAAGACCACGCTGATCAACAAGATGCTCGAATGGCTGCACAAGGAGCGCGTTTTTACCGCCTTTGTGTTCAACCCGCGTTTGAGCGTCGCGGAGTTTTTCGATTTCATGATGGCCGACTTCGGCATCCCGTGCGAATCGCACCAAAAAGGCCAGATGCTGCTGAAATTAAATCAGTGGCTGCTCGATCGTTATCGGGCCGGGGAACGCGCCGTGCTTGTCGTCGATGAGGCGCAGAATCTTTCGCCGCAAATGCTCGAGGAAATCCGGCTGCTGACGAACCTCGAGACCTCCACCGAAAAACTGCTGCAGATCGTCCTCGCGGGCCAGCCCGAACTCGAACAAAAGCTTAACCAACCGGAGCTTCGGCAACTCCGGCAGCGCATCACGCTGCGCGCTAAGACGCGCCAGCTCACACTCGAAGAAACCCAAGGATACATTGAGGAGCGCCTGCGCATCGCGGGAGCGGAAAATCCAGACATTTTCAGTCCGGAAGCTGTAGCAGCGGTCCACCGGTATGCCCGCGGGATTCCCAGGGTCACGAATCTGCTCTGCGAACATGCGCTGGTGAGTTCGTTTGCGGATCACAAGAACCCTGTGCCCGCCGAAATCGTGGAAGAAGTCGCGCGCGATTTCGATTTGCACATCGTCGACCCACTCGCGCAGGTGCCTCCGCCGGCAACCGCCCTGGCGCTCCCCTCTGCGGCCGGACCAAATGGCGATCAACCGCCCTTGATTGAATCACTCTTGCAGGTGCTGAACACTCTTGTCGACCGCCTCAACCAAGCCGAAGCTCGCGTAGAATCCGACCCTGAACATAAAACCTGAATTTCTTCCTCGAAGCCGAGCAGGTCCATGGTCTAACACGTCCTTCTCACAAGCAACAGGGCCCCGTGTTAAAACGATAGCGCAACTGTTCGTGAAGCTGCTATTCCATGGGTCGGCTGTAGGGGCACGATCCGCCGCGGCGGATGCCCCTACAACTGCCACACCACCAAACTGCATCGACATTTGTTGAATTCACGGGCAAGGTTCAGTGGATTCGTGAGAAATCCAGGCTAATCCCGGGGGAATGCTGGAACACCCATCCGTTGCCCTTTGCAACAACAATTCATACGGGCCGGCGCCAGAAGAGACCTTACTCCTTGATTTGGTGCTCGACCATTTTCTGATAAAGGAGGCGGCGATTGATCTGCAGGCGATTTGCGGCTTCCGTTTTGTTTCCCGAGGCGAGTCTGATTGCGCTTTCAATGAGTTTTTTTTCAAGTTCTCCGACGGCTTTGTGAAACGGAAGCGAAAGGAGATCAGCTTCGAATGAGCTGGCGCCCGAAGCCGATGACGCGGCTGCCATTTGAGGGAAATGAATCGGCATGATGACCCGCCCTCGGGCCATCAAGACAGCTCGCTCGACCATGTTTTCAAGTTCGCGGACATTTCCAGGATACGAATAGGTCTGCAACATGAGCATCGCTTCCTCGGAAAAGCCGATCGCGGGCAGACCATTGTTTTCACTGTACAGCCGCAAGAAGTGTTCAGCCAGGGGAACGATATCCGCCCGGCGCTCCCGCAAGGGGGGCACGGTAATCCGGACCACATTGAGCCGGTAAAACAAATCTTCTCGAAAGAGTCTCTCCCGCACCGTCACATCCAGATCACGATTCGTTGCGGCCAAAACCCGAAAGTCCCCGCTTTTGGTTTCGGTGCCGCCTAATCGTTCGAAGCTGTGGTCTTGTAAGACTCGCAAGAGCTTCGCCTGAAGGTTTTGAGACAATTCGCCGATTTCATCCAGAAAAATCGTTCCGCCTTCCGCCAATTCGAATCGGCCGATTTTTCGCGCCGCGGCGCCTGTAAAAGCTCCCCGTTCGTAGCCGAACAATTCCGATTCCAACAAATTTTCCGGCAGAGCCGCACAATTGACGACCACGAAGGCGTTGTCTTTTCGGCGGCTGTAATTGTGAATTGCCTCCGCCACGAGTTCTTTGCCGGTTCCCGATTCTCCGCAGATCAGGACCGTGGTATCCGTTTCCGCAACTTTTCCGATCATCTTGAACGCATCCAGCATCCGGGCGCTGGAACCGATCAATCGCCCCGTTCCCAGCGTACTCTGCCGTTCGATTCGAGCGCGAAGATCCATCACTTCTCGATTGAGAGAAGAATGTGCGAGGGCCCGTTCCACGGTCAGCGAGATTTCTTCCAGATCAAAAGGCTTCATCACAAAATCGTATGCGCCGAGGCGGACCGCCTCAATCGCGTTATGACTGGAACCGAACGCGGTGATGACAATGACAGGGATCGCGGCAAGCCGCTGCTCATTCCGAATGTGACGGAGGACATCCTCGCCTCCCAATTTCGGCATTCTCCAGTCGGTGAATACGAGGTCGGGGATGTCTCTCCCAAGGAGATCTATGGCTTCCGAGCCGTCCCCGGCTTCCAGGATTTCATACCCTTTCCCGCCAAGAATCTCCGCAAGGGTTTTCCGGAGATTGACTTCGTCGTCGATGATGAGAATGGTTTGGCCCATGGTTGGCATTAGGAAACTCGCACAGTCTCGGCGACGTCATCGTGCACCGGCAGGATAATCCGCACGCTTGTGCCGTCCCCTTCCGCGCTTTCGACCTGAATTTCTCCTCCGTGGGCGCGGACAAACTCGTGGCAAATCGAGAGGCCGAGCCCGGTTCCGGAGGGCTTCGTCGTGAAGAAGGGGTCAAAGATTCTGCTGATCATGCTGGAACTGATCCCGTTCCCGGTGTCGCGGAATTCGACGCGGACTTTATCGGTTCCAGAAACGGATTTCACTGTGGAGGTTACACTCACCCACAGAGTTCCGCCCGATTCGGTCATGGCCTCGATTGCGTTCTGAATGACGTTGTCGAATACCTGCGCCATCTTGCTCTGGTCAATCGGAAGCAACGTCCCGTCCTCAGGAAAGCTGGTTATGAAATGAATGCCGTTCCTCTGAGCGTTTTCGAGAAATCGGTTCAATCTCTGTTCGGTCAATTGTTTCAAGTTGGTTGGCTCAGGTTGAAAACGGACGGGCCGGGCAAAGTTTAACAATCGATTGACCATGCCATTCAATCGCTCGATTTCTTCGAGAGCGATTGCGCACGATTCGTCCACGCGAGAATTCCGCGCCTCCCGCTGGGCCATCTGTACGCGCAATCGGATTGTGGCGAGCGGGTTGCGGACCTCGTGCGCGACTCCCGCGACCAGGCGCCCCAGGGCAGCGAGCCGCTCCGCATGCCGCAGCCGGTCCTCGATCTGTTTTTCCCGATCAATATTCTCCCTCAAGGACGCTCCCAACCGATTGATCGCTTGTGCAATGCGCTCGATTTCTTCCGGATCGGAACCCGTGGGGATTTGCGAGGTAAGGTCCCATTCCAAATCCTGGAGACTGCTCTCAATTTTTCTTACACCTGCTTGTAGATTCCGGACCACCCCCAGGGTCAAGAGCACGCATACCAATGCCGCCACGCCCAATGCCACGGTAATGAGATAGGCCCGAAGGCGGTTGGAGCCGGGAAGGCTTTGCATCCGTTCAACCGTCCACGAGCTGCCCCAATTGGATTTTTCATTGCCAATGGGCACCGCCTCGATCAGGAAGATGTCATTGCCCCCCGTCAAAACCCTTTCAGAGCGCACTTGGGTATTGGCTGCATTTCGGGCGGTGTCGAGAATCGCGGGCTGCACGCCATCACCATTTGCGCCCAGGACCGGGCATTTGGTCACTCCCCCGGCTAGCGGCCGGAGTATACCCAAGTAGAAGTCCGCCATCGCTTCGGTAAAACCCACCCCCAATTCCGTCCACTTTTTGCAAAGCGTCCTGACTTATCTCCGAGGTTGCTTGCGGTGAAGACACCAAGCTAAGGTCCACGGATAACAATCCTTTCGCTTGACTGGCGGATTTTGCTTTATCCAAATAATTGCGAGCAAGCTGATTCGCAGCCTCGAACAAGCGTCGCTTCTCGTTGTTTAGGACCGCTGATTTGGTGTATTGCAACGCGCCGAGCGTTGCAATCAAAACCGCGACGAACAAAACGACGACAACGGCGCCCAGCAATGTGATTTGCCAACGAAAACTAAGTCTCGGGAGTCGAAGTCTGGTAGACATTACAGCCTCCCATCAGATTGTCCTCTTCATCCAAAGATGTTGACGAATTGCGGCGCCTTTGACAAGAGTCGGTGATATCCCATAAGCCTCACTTCTATTATGCCAGCTCAAAACGAGTATCCCCTCTGATGATAAGGCCGTTTAAGGGGCCAGAGGTGGTGCTTTCTCAGGGGACCAAGAAGGCACCACCTCTGGAGCCACATCGGGGACGAGGGCGTTTGTGGGTTGCGAAAATCCCCCAATTCGATTTGTCTGGCGCGCCGATCCATTTGCCCTCGAGCAGGTTTGAAACGCAAGACCCGCTCTTATTTATGGGAGCGGTGCCTAAAGGTGATGAACAGAAAGACAACTGTCGCATACGCTAGCCAAACTAAGAATCGAAACGTGTGGTAGCTCATGCTCCAATTCATCCTGTCTCGGCGTTCGATCGGGCACCAAATTATCGCGCGAGAATTTTCACAACGACATTCGCCCAATGAAATAAAAGCAAATGAAGTACCAATAGAATAAAAGACGCTAGAATTAGCTAATTCCTTACTTTTCATGTGTTTGGAGATGTAATTCCTTAATGAAGATTATTGAATTTGATTTATATGTGCTAAAAGCGAACGGAAAGTGTGATGAAAGCGAACGATTAATATAAAAATTAATCTATTAAAAGTTTTTTCTAGAACTGATTCTATCAGCGATTTTGGACCGGCGCCAGAATGGCTACGCCACCGATTAGAAGGCGCCCAACCTTTTAATTTCTTGCACTTAGTGAATGGCTCGTCCTCTTTTCAATGCTTGTCTCGTCGTCCGACGAAGCGATCCGAACGTTCAGCGGATGTCCCAAATAAATCAATGGCACACGAATTGCCCTTACATGAATAGAGCAGGGCACTTTCATGATTCGGAGCCATCAGGAGGAACACTTGGCCGACCAATTGGATCGCCATGTCGAGAATTGTCAAGACGAGCTAGCTTATTGGACTACAAACGGTGGCGGCGAAAGTCTGAACGAATTGTTTGGAAACTCCATGCCCCGGCTTTTCAGGGTGGCAGATTGCATCCTGCACAACTACCATGACTCCGAAGACGCCTTGCAGGACGGTCTGCTTTCCGCACTTCGTCACATCGGCCAATTTAAAGGGAATTCCCAATTCTCGACATGGCTGTTTTCCATCATTCGTAACTCCGCACTGGCAAAACTGCGCAAGCAGCGCGCCCATCCGTCCGTTTCGATTGACGATCAGGGCTCGGAAGACGACACCGAGATGGGTGCGCCGGAAATACCAGCCGATCCCAGACCGGATCCGGAACGGAATTGCGCGCAGACGGAGCTGTCTTACCTATTCGCCCAGACCCTTGAGGGCTTGCCTGCAAACTACCGCGCGATCATACGCCTGTGTGACTTCGAGGGATTCTCAGGAAAGGAAGCCGCACAACGGCTGGGCCTAACCGTCTCCGCGTTGAAGGCGCAACATCATCGCGCCCGCCTGGCTATTCGGGAATCAATGGGCGCGCACGTTGCGAGGAAGGGCGCCTAGCACCGTGCTTCCAGTGGCCTTTTCGTGCCGAGGCTGCTTTCCATGTTCAGGCAAAGTCTTCTCGACGTCGGAGGAATTATGTGTTGGAGAAAATTCGTATTGATTGCGGCTGTCTCGCTTTGCGGAGTTTCGAGCGCTCACGCCCAGAAAGAATACGAAATCACGCCGTTTTTTGGCGGCCGCGTCGGCGGCATTATCGACGAAAGCGCGCTGGGCTATTCCAACGTCGACTACTTAAAAATAAAGAACAGCGAGAATTACGGCGTTATGGCGGGTATCAACTTCTGGGGACATTTCGAAGGGGAGTTCATGTGGAACCGGCAACCGACTTCCCTGACAAGCCACAATCCCAACGACGGCAGCTACACGTTTCTGTCGAACATGAATTTGGATATGTATCAAGGCGATATCCTTTACCAATTCACATCTTCCGATTCAAAGTTTAGGCCTTTTATTGTTGGAGGCCTGGGTGTGTCGCACTTTGGGGTCCCACCTGTACAGGGCCAAAGCGTTCTGGGTTTTAGCAATCGCTTCGCTTTTAACCTGGGAGGTGGAGTGAAGTACTTTTTCAATTCTCATTGGGGAATTCGCCTGGAAGCCCGATGGTCCCCCACAAATTCGACTCAGGGGCAGGGGCAGTACTGCGATTACTATGGAAATTGTTACCCTTCGACTGTCACGAACCGAGCCGAACAGGGACAAGCAAATATTGGTTTGATCTTTCGTTTCAAAAAGTGATCACGCAAGAATCGTCCAGAAATAGCTGTTTTGACGATTTTCAGTCTTCTCTCTGGTTCAGTCGAACAAGTTAAACCGGATGATGCACCAGAGCGTGGAGAATCCGTCCCGCCAGGTGATTTTCTTGCCTTCCGCGTAGGTGCGGCCGGCATACGAAATGGAAACCTCGTAGATCCGCCAATTGCCCTTGGAGATTTTGGCGGTGATTTCCGGTTCAAAGCCAAAGCGATTCGATTTGAGCTTGATGTTCTGCAGGACCTCGCGGCGGAAGACTTTGTAGCAGGTCTCCATGTCCGTGAGTTTCAGGTTTGTGAAGATGTCGGAGAGCAGCGTCAGAAATTTGTTGCCGGCGTAATGCCAAAAATAGTGGACGCGCTGCGGACCGCCCAGGAATCGCGAGCCATACACCACGTCTGCTTTTTCCTCGAAAATCGGTTCGAGGAGTTTTCCGTAATCCTTTGGGTCATATTCGAGATCGGCGTCCTGCACCAGAACGATATCGCCCGTGGCCGCCTCGAAACCCCGCCGCAATGCAGCTCCCTTGCCGCCGTTTTGGGGCTGAAAGAGGAAGCGGATATTTCCCAGCGACAAGCGAGCCTTGCCGTTCTGCACGATGACTTCGCGTTTGCCTTCCGATTGCGCCTTGTCAAACTCCTCCAGCAGGCCGCGCGTCCCGTCGGTGGATTTGTCGTCGATGAGGATGATCTCCTTATCGATCGGCGACGCCTGCACCCGCAGCAGGACCTCTTCGATAAACGCGCGCTCGTTATAGACCGGAATTACGACGGACACCTTCATTCGGACTCACGCTTCTCCATCTGGAATCTGAGTAGACAGGCTTCAGCCTGTCTGCTTTTATCTTCATACTCACCGCAGCGGAGACAGGCTGAAGCCTGTCCTACTGATCCGGAACATCATGATCGATTACGGATGAAAAGAACGCAAATGATTTGGATGCATGGTTGCTCGCCGGATACGGGCGTTCCATGACCTTTCGTCAGGAGTTACGGGCCCGGGGATAGCATCCCCGCACCGCGTTCCACCGGATCAGCAACAATTCCAAGAACATTCGGATTCCATCCGCCGCCACGTTCACTTTCGTTGCGGAGTCATGCGACCAGCGCACAGGAACCTCCGCCACCCGCAGCCCGTGGCGCTTTGCCAGGAACAGTATCTCAGGGTCGAATCCGAAACGCTCAATGCGTTGTTGTTCAAAAATAATCTGCGTGCGTTCCCTGCGAAAAGCTTTGAATCCGCATTGCGTGTCGGAAAATTTAATCCCCATGATCCAGCGCACCAGGCGGTTGAAGAAAATCCCCGCCTGCTCACGGAGCACGGATTGGCGGACTTCGATGAGACTTCGGTCCATCGCGCGGGAGCCAATGGCCGCGTCAAATCCCCGCTCCCGCAGGGCAGCCAGCAGCTTGTCGGCCTCCTCGATCGGCGTGGAAAGATCCGCATCGGTAAAGAGTGCGATTTCCCCGCGCGCTTCGAGCATGCCGTGACGCACGCTGAATCCTTTTCCCCGGTTTCCTCCATTCGAGACGAGGCGCAGCCCGGGATATTTTTGCCGGTAAGTGCTTACGATTTCGGAAGTCCGGTCGGAGGACCCATCATCCACGACGATAATCTCAGCCCGGTATGGCCGGGCTTGTAAATAAGCAAAGATGCGATCGAGCGTTTTTGGCAGGCGGCGTTCCTCATTATATGCCGGGATAACGATGGAAAGGTCCAGCGTAGGCGAATTCATTTGCGATGGCGCCGCGTGAATCGCGCGGCAAGCGGAACGCCTCCCAATGGCGAGAATTATATCGTCTGAAGAAGGATTCGTCCACGAAGTGTCACGAATGGAGCGGCGCACTCGAAAGAAGCGCGGACCGATCCGCCTGGGACCACCCAAATTGAAGGGCTCAGATTCAAAGGGATGAATTGGTATTGCAGGTTCAGCATCAAATAAGGATTTTCAGACGGAATGGAGGCAAGCCAACCCTTGGGGGCATTGGGATTGCCTCGTGAAAAAGAAACGGAGGATCTAATGAGTGGACGATTCGGTACGAATAATTTCGTAGCGCTCGATGACTGCGGCAACGCCGACCCGGGCGGAGTTATTTTCCGGTTTTTTGTCGACCCGAACCACTTTGCCCATCGCGCGAATGAAAACTTCCGAACCTCGGGTCACTTCGGCGGGCAGAGTGAGCGTTATGTCGAGTTCCGCTCCAGCGCCCAGATCCTGATCAATTGTAAAGTAAACGCCGCGTGTGGAAATGTCGCGCGTCTTTCCGCTGCGCGAGGAGATCTCTTTCTCAACTGGTACCCGAATAATGACGGGCAAAGACAGGTCATACCGACGCGCGGTTCTACGCTCCGTCATCTTCTTCTTCCCCCGGACCCCTGTTTTCCGCTCACTTATCCCACCCCCCACTAAGAATCGGGAGCAATTGACGTTCCAAAGCGGCAGATCGTTTCACGATGAAACCTAGGTCTCGTCGGCGATCAAAACGAACATGACTCCGAATGCCCCGTTCTAAAGCCGTTAACCCTGGATGATAACTGTGATTAATGCTCCCAAACTGCTGCTGCGACGAACTGGGAGAGCCAGCCAGGCCCACACTCCACCAGTTTTAATTTCCCTCTTGGGAATGAGGATTTCCACTTTTATGCCGATCTGGTTTAAGTTTCCCGCTCCGATTCTACACCCTGAATAAATCGCGGAACGGGAAATACGGGGAAATTCACCGCCCTCTATTGACTAATTGGTTGCACGTACTAGCCCCACTAGCTATGCCTGCCTGCCGGTGCAAGATCGGTAGGGACGGAACCTGAGCTGGGAGTCCCCCCTCCTGAACTACCTTTTTTGCTATTCGCGCGCGCTGGGCGCCCTGAATCCAGTCCAAACTGGCGAATCTTGTAGAGCAGCGCCTTGTAACTGATGCCCAGCATCTTGGCCGCATCCTTGCGGCACCAATGAGTTTTTTCGAGAGCATCCGCGATCGCTTCCATCTCGGCTTCGTCCTTCAAGCTGCGCACGAGCGCTTTCAATCCCTGTTCGCGCACGGGCGCTGCTTCTTCTCTTGGAGAAATCCGCTGGCGCGTGGCGGACATTTCCAGCAGTTCGCGGAAACTGCCTTCATCGTCTTCCAAAATGACGTAGCGCTTCACGAAATTTTCCAATTCACGAAGATTTCCGGGCCAGGGATAGCGCACGGCGGCTTCCATCAAATGCTGGGAAGGAACCATGGGCTCCTTGTTGAATTTCTCGCTGTATTTCTGAAGGAAATGGCGGAAGAGCAGCGGGATTTCCGTGGCCCTCTCGCGCAGCGGAGGAACGTTGATCGAGAGCACGTTCAGGCGGTAGTACAAGTCTTCACGGAGGCGGCCCGATTTCATCGCTTCCTGAATCTCCACGTTGGTTGCGGCGAGGACGCGCACATCCACGTCAATCAATTGGCGTCCGCCCAGGCGCGAAAACTGGTGGTCCTGAAGGACGTGCAGAAGTTTCGCCTGCAAATGAGGGCTCATTTCCGCGATTTCGTCGAGGAAGATGGTTCCCTTGGTTGCCAGCTCAAACTTGCCCGGTTTTGAACGCACCGCGCCGGTAAACGCGCCCTGTTCAAAGCCGAACAATTCGGATTCGAGCAACTCGCCGGGGAGCGCGGCGCAATTCACTTTGATGAAGGCTTGATTACGGCGCGTCGATCGCATGTGAATCATGCGCGCGACAACTTCTTTTCCAACTCCGCTCTCCCCGTAAATGAACACGGGGACGTCAACGGGAGCGATTTGAAGGATCTGCTGGCGAATCCGCACCATCTGCGGACTGGCGGCCAGGAAGCACAGGTCTTCCGTGATCGTGTCGCAGTATTCGCGCAACGCCTTGTTTTCCGCGCGCAGCTGCTGCTTTTGCCGGCACTTCAGCATGGCCACGTCGAGCTCGGCTTTTTCAAACGGCTTGGTCAGATAATCTTGCGCGCCGAGGCGAATGGCCTCGACCACGGTGCCCACTTCGTTGGAACAGGAAAGCATGACTACGTTCAGCGAGCGGTCAATCTGCATTAACTGCTTCAAGGTCTCGAGACCATTCAATTCCGGCATGAGAACGTCCAGGATGATGAAGTCCGGACGGTCGCCGCTTTCGATCTTCTTAATCGCCTCCGGTCCCGAGGTCACCGCTTCGACCTGATACCCGTCCACTTCGAGCAGCGTGCCCAGATACTTTCGTATACTGGGTTCGTCGTCCACCACAAGGATTCTTTCCTTTTCAGCCATTTGCCCCACCTTCATCTTGCCGGAATTGCATTATGCATTGTCTATCGGCAGCAGGAACGTAAAGGTACAGCCCCGCCGCGGTTCGCTCTCCACCCAAATTTTGCCGCGATGCGCTTGCACCAGCCGCTTGGCAATCGCGAGCCCCAAACCCATCCCCGAGGAGGTGCGGTCCACGCGCACAAAATCCTCGAAAATTTCCTGATGATGCTCGGAAGCGATCCCGGGACCGGAATCCGAAACGGAAACCTTGATGCAATTGGGATGCTGGACGCGCTCGCGCCGGCGATCCTGGGTCTGTACTTCCTCGGCCGACCGCCGTTCCCAGAAGTGGACCTCCGCGCGGAACGTGACGTGACCGCCCGCGGGCGTGTGCTTCAGTGAATTATCCAGCAGATTGGCGACCGTCTGCTGTACTTTTTGGTAATCGAATTTGAAAATGGGTATGTCGGTATTCAGAATCGTATCGAGCCGGACATGCTTTCGCACAAACGCCTCGTGCCAGCGCGTTGCCAATTCGCTCAGGCAATCCCGCAGATCGTTTTCGCGCAGATGCAGAACCAGCTTGCCGCTTTCCAGGGCCGAATAATTCAGGAACATCGAAACCAGGCGAACCAGACGCTCGCAACTTTCTTTCGATTCCTGCAGGATGTCCCGCTGCTTGTCGGTCAATTTGCCGAGTGAACCCGACAGCAGTAAGTCGTAGTAGCCTTTGATCACGGCGAGGGGCGTCTTCAATTCGTGCGCGGCGGACGCCAGGAACACTGTCTTCTGACGGTTGACTTCCTGAAGCCGCAAGTAGGCGGCGAGCAGGTTTCGATAGGTGATCTCCCGCTCCTGAAGCAGCTCTTGCACGGTATGCTGCGTAACAGCGGCCTGATCCTGGATCGCATGCTTTTCCGCGTCTTCTATCCGGACGACCAGCCAGTCCGCCTCCGGCAGCCACTGGATGCGCGCGAGAGCCTCGCCAGCGCAGCAATCGAATTTCGAATCGATCCGATGTCCCCCACCCTCGATTTGGTCTGCAATAACGTTGGGATTGATGCGCAGCAAGTCGGAAAACAAATTCAAATTCGATTCGAATGAGAACCCATGAGATGCCAGGCGTTGTCTCACACGCAGGTTGGCCTGCAGGATACGGCCGGACCGGTCGGAAATCAGAATTGGCTGTTCCAGCAAGTCGAGAAGACTGGCGAGTACGCTCGCTGGGATGGCTTCATTGGCTGGCAACTCGATAACAGGACCGCGTCTCAACTGGTTCTCCTCGGGACACTTGTCCGCTTTGGGAAAAGCGGAGAATTCCATTTGATTCACTTCGGTTTACGTGCGGGGAACCAACGGGATACTGTCAAAACCCGACTCCGCTGTCAATGGTAAATGGGTTCTATTTTGCACAATTGTAGAAAAGCACTTGCCTCATTGGAGAGGACGAGCTGTGGAAAACAAATTCCGTCATCTCAATGACAGGCTTAACGAATTGTATATAAAGGACTTACTGTGTTTTCATTTTTCGGCGAATACTGGCAATCAATGTGCATCTCATTAGAGGGTACTAGTTCGAAAGTACTAGATTTTTACTGTGGGAAATTACTTTCCCAAAACCTTGTTGATCTCAGAAAGAGAAAGTATGCGCTTAACCCCCGCTGAGCGTCGGCGGTCTCAACGGATCCACGTGCAGATTCCGATGTTCGTCCGTGGCACCGATGCAGCCGGATTGGAATTTCTCGACCTCACGAAGACGCTTGATATAAGCGCCACCGGGGCATATCTTGCGAGCCCTCGGGCCATCCGCACCAATCAGGTGGTAAATTTGACGATTCCAGCCCCTTCGCCTCCCTCCGCCACCCTGCCGGCAGAAACTCCTCCCATCCAGGCACGAGTTCGCCGCCATCGCACCACGGACGGAATCCATTTGTTGGGCGTGGAATTTTTGAAGGCGCTGGACTAGGAGCCGGGAAATTGTTGGAAGGGAAACTGTGGTAACAGAATATCCCCAAAGAGTGTGCAATTATTTGCATCTTGCCCCCAAGTACGTCCAATCGCTATTATTCTAGAAGGGCTAGGAAGTTCTTACTCTCTCAGGCTCAATGCATTACAAGAAATAGATTTATCCGAGCTTGTGCGCGACCTATGGCCGTTCCCGTGCACATGTCTCTGCGTATCCGATCTCCACGCCCGTCCCGCGTTGGGGTATCCTGGAAAATTAACGGTAAATTTGATGGCGCATTCTGGTGACCCTAACCCACCACGCTGGTCCGCCGAGGAGTCTTTCCTCGAGCTCTTAACGGACACGCTCGAAACGATGGACCGGTCCGGCCGCGGGCAATTCCTGCAGCGGTTTTTCCGCACGATTGCGCAGATTGAAATAACGGAAACGCAAAGTCTGGATTTTTGGGACCAGGCACTGGCGCGCAAACGCGAACTTTCCGAGAGCATTGGCAAGAGAGTCGCGTTGCAGGCAGCCCTGGTGGATGTGCTGGCGTCCATGGGCCAGTTGCGTTTGCCGATTCTGATGGAATACGAGGAGCTGCGTAAGCTTCAAATCAATGCCACGACTGATCCCTTGACGGGCCTTTATAACCGGCGTTTTTTCGACGATTATTTTGAGAAAGAACTCAACCGGTCGATCCGCTATACCCACAAGCTCGCTCTTGTCGTTTTCGACCTGCATCGATTCAAGGAAGTGAACGACCGGTTCGGGCATCCGCAAGGGGATGCGTTGCTCCAGATGGCGGCGTCCACGCTGCGAAAATCTTTGCGTACTTCAGACTATGCGTTTCGGATCGGTGGAGATGAGTTCGCGCTCCTGCTTCCTCAAACCGACACGGAACAGGCGGCCACACTGAGCCGCCGCTTGCGCGCCGCGTACGCAGATTCCATCGAGCCTCTAAATTTGAGAATTCCCCTGGCGCTCGATTATGGTCTTGCGGTCTATCCCGAAGATGGCGAGTTGCAGGAAGTTCTGATCCGAGTGGCCGATGAAAGGCTGTATCAGCTCAAGAATGAAACGCGCGCGCCGGCGCCTGCGGCCGGAACGATCTCGCGCCCGGCAGTCCCGGAACCAAAGCAAAAAGTTGCGCCTCCCGCTACGCCTTCCGTCGAGCCACCCCAAATGGGTGAAACGAAAAAAGCAGGTACGGAACAGCGGCGGTGGGAGCGTGTTTCTCTGGCGAATACGCACGCCTATGCGCTGATCGGCGAGGGAGTCGAACGCACGGCCCGCGTTCTGGATTTGGGCTATGGCGGGGTCGCTGTCGAAACTTCACGTCCGGAAGAATTCAGCGAAGCCTTCCACGCCGTGCTGCACGTGCCCATTCTGCCTCCCGTGCGCGTTAGCTTGCGCCGCATTTACCAAAAGAAGGGAAGCTCCGGCGAAACGCGCATCGGCTGTTCTTTTGTGACCTGAATGCAGTAGAAATCCGGGCGCATGATTCATTCAGGGATCTGTTGTTTCAGGGCGCGAGATCGAAACAGAAGCGCCTGTTGGACTCGGGCCAGTCCCAATCCCCACCGCAACTCGGCCTGTTGCGGCGACTCGCCTTCCGCTACCAGGCGAATATCCAGGCAAAATCCGCATTGGTTTTCGGCCGTGAAATCGCAGGAAGAAATCCGCAGCACCGCGCGGATCGCGTCTGCCGTGTCGCGATCGAGGAGTTCTTGCAGGCCGGACCTGAGATCCACGTAATGCCTCCGCTCCCAATTGAGAGAGGGCTCCGCAAACACGATTCTTGCCTGCGACGCAAATTCGTACCCCAGATCGGCGGAAACAGTGGCCGGCAAATCCGATTTCGTGGTGGCGCTTGCCGTGGTGAATATCGATTCCGCGCCGTTGACGGAAGCTAGAAAATTCCGGAGCGGCAAGTATTGGCGCGCCGCGGCAATTTGTTCGATCGCCTGGGGATTCGCGCGGAGGTCGAAGTATTTTTCGTCCGGCGGGAACACCGACGCCGGCGGCGTGCCTTCGGCCTCCTCCACAATCTCGACCCGCATCGAGCGTAACCCTCTCTTTCCGAAATTTATCACAAACAAAATCAAGCGCTATTCGAGGAGCAGATGAAGGCGCTCGTCGTACGGGCTCCCGAGCATGGGATCGATTTGCTGGCGGAACTGCCGCGTGTGCGCGGCGGCTACGTGCGCATCGAACGCTTGCTGGGATTCCCAGACCTCGACGATCGTCAAATGATTGACGCGCGAGATTTGCGCGTAGACCTCGATGCGCACGGCGCCCTTTTCCTTGCGGCTGTCCGCAACGTATTGCTGCAGCAGCTTGGTGCCGGCGGCTGTACCCGTTGGCAGGATGTCAACATGCGTCACTGCGTAAATCCTGTCGTGCGCCCCTGGCTCCTGGGCGAGCGCCTGCCCCGCAAGGCCGCATGAGGCCAAAATTAAAACAGCCCCCATGCGAAGCAACAGCTTTCGCATGGAATTCACTTTCGATTGGATCGGCATTTTCTCCACCTCCCGGTTAGTTGGTTATTCCATCTTGTCCCGTCGTTGAATCGTTCGCGCCCCGCTCGGCATCCAAACGAATTCCCAGCCCGCATGTATATCATGTTGGCAGGGCTCGGCGAATCACGTATGATAGGAAATTGTCCGCTGACCAAGCGACGCGACTATAGCCCCGGCGCATGACCGGGAGCCGCGCAGACCGGCCAGCCGGCGGGAGACCTTCCATGAAACCGAACATTCATCCGGACTACCACCCGGTAACCGTGCATTGCGCCTGCGGGCACACGTTCCCCACGCGATCGACGATGAAGGGCGAGTTCCTGCGCGTCGAAATTTGCTCGAACTGCCATCCGTTCTTTACCGGCAAGCAGAAGCTGCTCGATACGGCCGGCCGCGTCGAGCGGTTCACCAAGAAATACGAGAAGGCCGCTGAAGCGCAGCAAGCCATCAAAGACGCCAACAAGAAGAAGCGATAAGCAGGTCCGCATCCGCGCTCGCGCGCGGCTATTCCTATTTTGCGCAGCGGTGTAGAATGTCGCGCGAGACATGGCCGCTCAACCGATGACTTCCCCGCAGCCGGATCGCGTGCCGTTTGAAGCCGCCGCGCCGCGCATCACGCTGCGCAATCACTTCGCGCATCCCTACGATTCGGCCATCGCCGCGGCGCGCACCTGCTACGCGCCGCGCCTCATCGGGCCGGAAGAAATCACCGACAAGCAGCGCCTGCAAATCGGCGCGTCCACGTTTTACGGCGGCCACCACACCGTCTACCAGCACGCGCACTTTGAATTTGGCCTCGAAAACGTCAGCCGGCAATTTGTCTGGTCATTTCTGCACGCGCACCCATTCTACAATTCCGAGCAGCAGAGCCAGCGGTACGTGCGCCTGGATCATGCCCTCGCCTATTTGCCGCCCGAAATGCCCGGATTCGGCCCGGCCGAGCGCGCGATTTACGAAGACGCGATTGCGCGCGCGTGGGGCTATTACCGGGAGCTGACCGCGCTCTTGCAGGGCGACGCCCGGGAAATTCTCAGCGATATCTGGCACATCGGCCCCATGTCGCACGCCAAGCGCGTGCAAAAAGTGGACCGGCAAGCCGAGAAACGCGCGATCGAAGTTGCGCGATACGTCCTGCCCGTCGCGGCGGCGACGACGATGGTGCACACGCTTTCCGGCATCGTGCTGCATCGGCTGTGGCGGATGGCCGCGGCGTCGGATACGCCGGCCGAGGCGCGCGCGGTGATCGGTGAGATGGTCGCGCGCGTGCGCGAGATCGACCCGCAGTTTTTCGACCGCTTCGACAACGCGCCGATGGAGCAAGAGGAAATGCCGGAGTGGTCGCACGCCAATTCCGCAGGCATTGCGGCGCAAGGCGTTCGCCCAGAGCTTCGAGGGGAAGATTTTGCGCGGGAATTCGACGCGCGTCTTGCCGGGCGCGTCTCCCTGCTGACCGATTATTCTCCGCAGGCGCCGCGCGTCGTCGCGGACGCCTATCGCGCCGTTCTGGGCCTCACCGAAAGCGCTTGCTCCGATGACGAGGCGATCGACCGGCTGCTCAATCCGGCGCGCAACTCGTATCGCCTGGAAACGCTCAATATCGGCGTGCACGCGCCGATCATGCGCGCGCTGCAGCACGCGAATTTCACCTTCGCGAAAAAAATCAGCCACACCGCCGACAGCCAGGACCAGCGCCACCGCATGGTGCCCGGTTCGCGGCCGCTTCTGATGCTTACCGACACGCGCTCGCCGGACTTCGTCGTCCCGATGCTGATCGCTGGAAACGCGCGCGCCCGCGAAGTCTACGAACGCGCGATGGCCGACGCCTGGGCGGCGAAAAACGAACTGCTCGACCGCGGCGCGCCGCGCGAAATCGCGCTGTACCTGCTGCCGAACGCGAAAGCCATTCGCCTCGTCGAAACCGGCTCGCTGCTTCACCTGCTTGCACAAGTGGACCATGCGCACCTGCTTCAACGCGCAGGAGGAGATTTACCAGGCGTCGATGGAAGAGGTCGAGCAGGTCCGCGCCGCGCTTCCTTCGCTTGGACGGTACCTCGGGCCGCCGTGCTACATCCGCGCCGGGATCGCCACGCCGATCTGCACCGAAGGCTCGCACTTCTGCGGCGTGAAAGTCTGGCAGGAATTTCCAAAAATCGAGCGGCGAATTTGATCGCCTCGCGTCTAAACCCCGTCTGAGACATTAATGACGCGCCGTGGCAGCCTCGTCTATTACCTCGCCTCGTGGATCTGCGGCGGATTGTTTCTGACGGTCGCGATGTATTTGCAGGAACGGGCTGCGCCGGAGGGAATGGGGATAGGTCCCACCGGTGCGGGCGCCGCGATCATAACTACGTATTTCTTGGTCTTGATTTTTTGCGCGTTTCTTTCGTTCGTGTTTGCGTTCTTGCTGCGGCTTTCCATGGATTGGCTGCACGCCGAAAGCCTCTGGCAATGGGTTCTGGCCGGGGTCATTCTCTCTCTGCCGATGGCCTGGGGAGTGCGCTGGGCTTCGCGCGCGACGGACGCGGCTGGATTGCAAGGCGCGGGCCGCCAGATCGCCGTTTTCCTCTTTCTCGGCGCCCGCGGGATCGCCGAAAACCATCCATTGCTCGGCCTGCCTGTGGCTGCTCTGACGGCCGCGGTTCTCTTCCTAATCCATCGCGCGTTTCGCAGAAGGCGAGTAGGACAGGCTTCAGCCTGTCTGCCTTTGAATTTGCAAACTTAAAACCAGACAGGCTGAAGCCTGTCCTACTCAAATCGCTAACTCCGCCAGCGCAGCGTCACCGGCCCATCGAGCGGATGCGCCATGGGCGCGCCAGTTTGCTGCGACGCAAGATATGCCGCCTTCAATTGAAAATACCAGCGCGCTTGCCGGTCGGCGTCGTCGATCAGCATCATGCGCGGCTGCACTTTCAGGCCCGGCTGCTGCCGTTCGATCACGTCTTGATCTTGCGCGATGAAGCGCTTGCCGAAAAATTTCAGAAACGGCGTCACCGGAAACCAGCGGAACAAATTCCACGCGGCGACAAAATCCAGGCGGCACAAGTCGCGCCGGATCGGCGTGACCGTCGTGCGATTGGTGAACCAATATTTGCCGCAGCGGATTTGCTCCGTGCGCATGTTCGGCAGCACGAAATCGATTTGCGTCGTGACTTCTTCTCCGTAAATACGCAGCAGCTTGTACGGGCCGCTGTTGGCCGAAGGCGCGTGCGAGCTCATGCGGAAGCCCAGAGGGATCGGCTCGAATGTTTTCTGCTTTTCGCGGATACTGCGGCGGCTGCGCCAATACCAGGATTGGTGTACGAACGGCCCGTGCGCCGGGTCCATCAGGCCCGTAATGCCCGTGTCCATATTGCAAGTGAGGTCGGCGGTGAGATGCGCGATGCGGTAGCGCTCGCTGAATTTCGGCAGCTCGGGGACAGGCGGAATCATCTTCCCGTCAACCGCACGATCCACTTGCCCGTCCGGCAGGCGGGCGGCGCGGCCCTCGGGATTCGCCAGATACACCCAGACGTAGCCGTCGCGCTCCTCGCACGGAAAGCTGCCCGCGTAGATGCGGTCGCACTGGAGCTTGGAATCCGCCGTGATCGAGGGAATCTCGCGGCACTGTCCCGTGTGCGCGTCAAAGCGCCAGCCGTGATACGTGCACTCGACCGTCTTCCCGTCGCACTGTCCGGCGGATAGAGGAAACGCGCGGTGCGGGCAAACGTCGCGCAGCGCGAACGCTTTTCCGGCGGCGTCGCGCCCAAGCACGAGCGGAATTTCCATTCGCATCGAAGTCACGAGCGCGCGCCCGCGAAGTTCGTCGCTGCGCAGCGCCGGATACCAGAAGCCCCACAGCAGTTCGCCGTCGATGCTCGACGCGGTAACACCCGGGATGAAGAGAGTCTGGCTCATTGTCATGCGTAATCGCACGCCTATGATATACCGATCGCTCGCGCTCGCAATGCTATGTGGGCTGTATTGGGAGTGGGCCAGTTTCCGAGCAGGCCGTTTCCCGGGACCTGTACCGATGATGCGGATGAGTCTGATGGCATGAATCTCCCATTGCAGTTGCAAAATCTGGGGCCGTCAAAGTGGTTTGCCTGCTCGCGGCCCGTACTGACCGGCGAGGATGTCCGCTCCTTAAGGCCGGGAACGTAAGTAACACGGGGCCAAAGATTTCAGCATGGTACAATTCAGCTTGATCTCGTAAAGGAGGGCTCATGCGCAACCGAGGCAACCGAGGCAACCATGCCAGGCTAGGCCGAAACGACTGGCACCAAAGAGCCGCCGAGTTCCACGAACTTGCCGCGCACGCCCACCGTGTCGCTGCGACGCATCACGGCCAAGAAGATCACCAGACCGGACACGAGCTTTCGAAACAGGCGATGGAATACTCAGCCAAGGCTAACCAGTACTCACAAGAAGCTCAGCAGAAATCAGGAAGCTCCTTCAGCGAAATAGGAAAGACAGCGCGCACCGCACCCATCAAGCGGGCCAATAGTGTTGGCAAGCGAAGTAAAAAGAAAAGGTAGTCGTCGCGGTGCCGGCGCGTTTTTAGGCTCGGGTTGCGTTGCGTCTGACACGAACTTGCCTTCGAGCTAGCCCCGATTCATTTCCCTGCTTGGATTCATTTTGGACCGATAACTCCAACGCAATCGTAGCAGCTTGCATGGGAGCGGTCGTGTCGCCGGATGGAACCCTCACGGAGTAAGACCTTGGCGCGCCAAGTCCCGATAAGTCGGGCTTATCGGAAATTGACTCATAATCGGCGAATTGCTTTTGCGGGGATTTCAAGCTATTTTATTAACTAGAAACAATGTTCACCGCGTTCTATTAGCCGCAACCCCTCCTGGATCCCGCCACGCGGGGTCGCCGCATGAATCTGTTCTCTCGATACAAAGCTCTAATTCCGATTGGAATTCTATTTGACAGGGGCAAGCCATGGCAGGGTTAACGCTTTACGAAAAACTCGATCAGATTGAACACCGCTACGTGGAAATGACCGCGGAGCTTTCTTCGCCGGAAATCCTTAACGATTCGGCGAATTACCAGAAGCTCGCGCGGAGGCATTCGGAGCTTTCCGAGATGGTCGAAAAATACCGCGAGTGGAAGCAGATCGACAAAGGCCTCACCGAAGCCAAGCAGATGGTCCTCGAAGCCGACGACCCGGAGATGAAGCAGCTTGCGCAGGACGAAGAAAAGCAGCTCACCGAGCGCAAGGAAGCGGTCGAGCGCGAATTGAAATTCTTGCTGCTGCCGAAGGACCCGAACGACGAGAAGAACGTGATCGTCGAAATCCGCGCGGGCACGGGCGGCGACGAAGCGGCTCTCTTTGCCGGCGAACTGTTCCGCATGTATTCGCGCTACGCGGAGTCGCAGAAGTGGAAAGTGGAAATCCTGGAGAGTTCGCCGAGCTCGCTGGGCGGCCTGAAGCAAGTGGTCGCGTCGATTCAGGGACAAAAAGTTTACTCGAAGCTGAAGTATGAAAGCGGCGTGCACCGCGTGCAGCGCGTTCCGGCCACCGAGCAGCAGGGGCGCATTCACACTTCGGCGGCGACGGTCGCGGTGCTGCCCGAGGCCGACGAAATCGACATCAAAATCGAAGCGAAGGACCTGCGCATCGACACGTTCTGCTCGTCCGGCCCGGGCGGGCAGTCGGTGAACACGACGTATTCGGCCGTGCGCATCACGCACATTCCGTCGGGCCTGGTCGTTTCGCAGCAGGACGAAAAATCGCAGATCAAGAATCGCGCCAAGGCCATGCGCGTGTTGCGCGCGCGCCTGTACGAAATGGAGCAGGCCAAGCAGCACGAAGCGATTGCCGCCGAGCGGCTCGGACAGATCAAGACCGGCGACCGCTCGGAAAAAATTCGCACGTACAATTTTCCGCAGAACCGCGTCACCGACCATCGCATCGGCCTGACGCTGCACCAGCTCACCGAAGTGATGGACGGCAAACTCGGCCCGTTCGTCGACGCGCTGATGACGCATTACGAGGCCGAGCGCCTGAAGCAGGAGTTGGTCGAGGCGTGAGCAGAGATTGGTAGTGACAGAGCGAAGTGCTTCTAGTCTGATCTCGAGGGCGAATTCCGAGGAGCTTTGTCATGCGCTTGTGAGTCACGACTTCAGTCGTGACATTAGGCGAGATCGAAAAGCGCTTCAGCCCCTGCCGAGCCGAAGCGCCAGTAGCTGAAGTCACGTTGGATCGACGCCATTTGTCACGGCTGAAGCCGTGACTCACAAACAACGCACGTTGCGACACGTACTGCATTCGCGTTGGAGTCGAATAGAGTCTGTTAGCATGCATGCCGCACCAGTCACCAATCACGAGTCACGAATCACCCTTCGCTTCCGCTCAGGGCAAGCCAATCACGGACGTCCGCTCCGCCCTCCGCGACGCCATCGCGCAACTCGAACGCGAGCACGTGCCTTCCGCCCCGCTGGCCGCGGAATTGCTGCTGATGCACACGCTCGGGCACGACCGCGCGTGGCTCTACGCGCATCCGGAAGAGGAACTCGACGCCGGAGCGCGCGAGCAATATTTTTCTCTGATTGCCCGGCGCGCGAGCGGCGTCCCGACGCAGTACCTCACCGGCCATCAGGAATTCTGGGGCCTGGATTTCGAAGTCACGCCCGATGTTCTGATTCCACGGCCTGAAACCGAGCATGTGATTGAAGTTGCGCTCGAACGCCTGGGAGTTGGGCTCGGACGCCGAGCTCTCCGCGTCGCAAAGCAGAATTTCGCATCGCGGATGTGGGCACCGGCTCTGGCTGCATCGCCATCGCGCTGGCGCACGAATTGCCCGCTGCGCGCATCATTGCCACAGACATTTCCGCCGCCGCTCTCGAAGTGGCGCGCCGCAATGCCGCGCGCCACGGCGTCACCTCGCGCATCGATTTCATCGAATGCAACCTACTGGATGCGCTTCTCCACCAGTCACCAGCCACCGGTCACCAAATCACGTTTCTTCGACCTCATCGCCAGCAACCCGCCCTACATTGGCCGCCGGGAAGCCGCGACGCTGCCGCGCGAAGTTCGCGAGCATGAACCGGAATCGGCGCTCTTCGGCGGCGAAACGGGAACGGAAATCTACGCGCCGCTGATCGCGCAAGCGGCAATGCTGCTCAAGCCCAGTGGGATTCTAGTTCTGGAACTCGGCCATAAGTCCGCGGAACATGTCTCGCGTCTGCTCGACGCTCCTGAGTGGACCTGTGTCGCGCTCACCAACGACCTCGCCGGAATTTCGCGAGTCGCCTCCGCGCTACGCAATTCCAATTGATCACCGTCGCTGGAATATTCGCCAGTAGCACAGGCACTCTTGCCTGTGCGGTTTTTGCGATTGAACCAAGTGAGCAGAGTAACGTGCGACTTACAAACCCGCACAGGCAAGAGTGCCTGTGCTACTAATGCGCTAGTATGTTGCGCAGACGGAGCGAACATGGACGAAACGAAAAATCCCTGGACTGTATTGTCGCGGGCGACGGTTTACGAAAACGAATGGATTCGCGTCGATCACCACGAAGTTTTGGGTCCTTCGGGCGGGCCGGGCGTGTACGGGACTGTTCATTTCAAGAATCTAGCCACGGGCGTCGTCCCGATCGACGAACAAGGGAACGTCATCCTGGTGGGGCAGTACCGGTTTCCACTCCACACCTATAGTTGGGAAATTCCCGAAGGCGGCGGGTCGCATTCGGTCACCGCTCTCGAATCCGCGCAGCGGGAACTCCGCGAGGAGTGCGGTCTTGCCGCCAGGCGCTGGACGGAAATTCAGGGCATGGACCTTTCCAACAGCGTGTCAGATGAACGCAGCACGGCGTTCCTGGCGTGGGAACTTTCCGAAGCGCCCGCGCAACCGGATGAAACCGAAAAGCTGCAGGTTGAGCGGGTACCCTTCTGGGATGCTGTCGATCGCGTCAAGCGAGGCGAGATCCGCGACGCGATCAGCGTCGCGGCCCTCCTTCGCGTTGCTTTGATGGCATTGCAGGGTGAATTGCCGGAACAAATTGCAAGAGCGATTGGCCGTTAGTGGGGATGTTAGACCCCGTACGCTCTTTGGCCCCAAGTGCCAGGTTGAGGAAGGCTTAACTTTTTTTGGGGCCGTAGTCCGAATGAAATACCTTCTTTTTGGATGCCGCGGGCGCGTATGGTTTTGAGCCGTTTTCTCAAGCGTTCCGGATCCATTCCCGCGGAAGAGCAAACCGCCTTGAAATCATTGTTGTCGTCGAAAAGAAATTGCTCCGCTTTGCGGCTAAAACTCAGCGGCCCGCAAATCCATTCTTCCAAAGTTTTTGCGATCACGGCGCGCCAAAGTCTTTCCTCCGCCGTTCCCCGATCGTGAATAAGCAAAAGAGAACTTTTAAACATGCTCTTGGCCCCCAGTTCAAATTTGTATTCAGCTGAGTGCGCTAATATGTGCACGTAAAGGACCACAACTCCATCAAGTTCAGAAAGAAACGGCAACCTGTGCGACGAATTCTGGCGCTTTGATCGGGAATGTTCGGAATAAGCGGCTTGGGAGGGCCTCGCGTCTTGCCCCTTTAGGCACCAAAATCACTTTTGATAAATTTTGGCGCGGCGGAAAGGCGCTCAACTCGCGCGAAACACGACGGAAATGGCGGGAATTTTTGCCAGCACGATAGAGAATTTACAAAAATTAGACAAGGGCTTCCTGCCGGCATGGAATTCCGCGGGGCCGGAGGAATCAACGCAGGGGAAACCAGCGATTGTGCCGCTTAAATTTCATCCCACCGGCTTCTCGAGGCCCGGAATGCGGTCAATACTCTGCTGATTCTTTTCCTGCCGGTACGTCTTCAACCTTTCGGGCCCCAGTTTGTGAGCCCATGCGGGAAGCTGGCTGCGCTCGCCTTCGTAATGCAGCAG
Organism: uncultured Acidobacteriota bacterium; assembly: GCA_963833595.1. Taxonomy (GTDB): domain Bacteria; phylum Acidobacteriota; class Terriglobia; order Acidiferrales; family UBA7541; genus Palsa-360. Next base: position 83,717 of record CAWHYM010000011.1, read on the forward strand.
CGGAACTCCATATCCGCAGGTATCGGAAATGCGAGAAACCTCAACCAAAATAATTGCTCTCGTTCCTTCGTACTCGGGAAAGTGAGCCGCGAGATCGGGAAATTCCGTTTGTTCGGGCTCGATCACTCTCCCCTGCCCGTGCACGCGGAAAATCTTCGGCGGTCCCTGAAAGGCGCAGAACATTAAAACGATTCGGCCGTTTTCTTTTAGATGAGAGACCGTCTCAATTCCGCTGCCGGTTAAGTCCATATAGGCGATGGTCAGAGGGCCCAGGACTCGAAGCGTATCAAGCCCTTTCGGCGATACGTTGACATGGCCGCCGGGATCGAGCGGCGCCGACCCTACAAAGAAGAGCGGCTGAGCTTCGATAAATTTCCTGACGGAATCGTCGATCGTCGAATAAATTTTTCCCACGGGGCGCTCCTTTAGCCCATCCTAGCATGTGAGTTTTCGAGGCGCGAGAGTCTGAGTACTCCGTCTTAAGCCGGCTGGATCTTTGGCGGACTCGATGACGGAGTTTCCGCACCGCTTCTTCTTCGCTCTATATTCGCCCGGGTGTATAGTAGCGGCCAGCAACCATGCCAAAGCTCGCCACCTTCCGGGCCAAGAGCGATTCCGCCGCGGAGTCCTCGTCCTCCGCATCCTCTACTTCCCTACCCTCCTCTACCTCCATTCTGCACGTCGATATGGACGCATTTTTCGTCTCGGTCGAGCTGCTGGACCGGCCTGAACTTCGAGGCAAACCCGTGGTCGTTGGCGGGCAGCCGGATCAGCGCGGCGTCGTTTCCGCGGCCAGCTACGAGGCGCGAAAATACGGCATTCATTCCGCGATGCCGCTGCGCACGGCCGGGCGGCTGTGCCCGCACGCGATATTTCTCGAACCACGGCACCATCTCTACTCCGAGTGGAGCGACCGGGTCGCGGCGATCCTCGGAAAATATTCGCCGGTAGTGGAAATGGCTTCGGTGGATGAGGCGTACCTCGACCTCGCCGGAACGGAGCGCCTGCACGGACCGCCGCTCGCTGCAGCGGATGCGTTGCTGCGCGAAATTACCGCGACGACCGGACTGCCGTGTTCCGCGGGCCTCGCGCGAACACGCCTCGTCGCCAAAGTGGCGAGCGATCAGGCGAAGCCGCGCGGTTTGGTATGGGTTCCCACCGAAAGCGAGGAGGCGTTTCTCGCGCCTCTGGACGTGCGGCGCATCCCCGGAATCGGCAAAGTCACCGAAGCAGCTCTCAAAGCGGCGGGCATCGAAAAGGTCGGACAGCTTGCCGCGACCGCGCGCGAAAAACTCGAGCAAAATTTCGGCCGCTGGGGCACGGCGCTTTACCGCAAAGCGCGCGGCGGCGACACCTATGAATTTTTCGTGGACGCGGAACCGAAATCCATTTCGCACAACCGGACGTTTTCAGAGGACACGCAGGACCGCGCCGCGCTGGACGCGACGCTCAGCCTGCTATGCCAGAAAGCGATGAAGCGGCTGCGCGAAGCGGGGCTGAGCGCTTCCACGGTCACGCTCACGATCCGGTACGCGGGATTTGAGACGATCACTCGCGCCCACACACTGCGCGAGCCCACGCATCTCGACCCCATCGTGTTTGAAACCGTGAAGAAATTATTCGAGCGCCACTGCGACCGCACTCGAAAAGTGAGGCTCCTCGGCGTGGCGCTCTCTTCCTTCACGCACGGCGGCGAGCAATTGGACCTGCTCGACGCATCGCGCCGCGAAAAACTCGAGCGCCTGGCGCAAGCCACCGACGCCTTGCGCGACCGCTTCGGATTTTCAAAGATTCAGTTCGGCGGCTCAATGACAAAAGCGCGCAGGGAAAAGGAAGAATGATGAAAGTTGTCCGATCGGAAGGCCAGACTCCCGCACGGCTCATTCTTGTTTCTCGAAGGTCAACGCCACCCTTTTCGCAGTTGTGGTTGCTTTCCGATCAGACCGGCGGTCTCAATGGGTCGATGCAACACTTGGTCGAAGTCTACTTGCAGGAGTCTACGAAGCTGATTTCGTTCGCGAGCGTTGATTCAAACGGAACACTGCCCTGTTTAGGTTCTGATGAGTCCTGCCGTAAAGGTTGGTTCTCTGGGGGAAGTATTGTCGGATCAACTGATTAGAAGGTGTTGCATCGACCCGTTGAGCTGGCACCGTTTATCGGGAGGCGAAGGGAACAACGGGCCTGGACCGTTTAAACTCTATCAAAAAAAAACGAGAAGATCGACGAATTCGTATAGGATTACCATTTCAGCGTATCTCACCTTGGACAAGCCGCTCCAAGCCCGACCTGTCCTTTAGCGTAAGAGTTGATCCTTTGACAATCAATAAGTTCTTCTTCCTGAAATCTGCTAAGACTCGCGTCACTGTTTCTCTGGATGTTCCGATCATCTGCGCGATCTCTTCATGAGTGAGGGTGAGTTTGGTCTTGACGACCCCTTTTTCTGATTTGCGATCGGCAGTCATGTCCAGAATGAAGCGAGCCAGCTTTTCTTCTGCTGAATGAGAAAGCCCGATGGTGCGCATTTCCGCGAGAGCCGTATGGTAAGTTTCACCGAGTTGTTGGGCCACGCGAAGGGCAACGTCTCCGTACTCGCGAAGGAAGTCCAGAAAATCCTGCCTCGAAACAAAATTCGCCTGGGCGGGCTCAACAACTTCTGCCGTGAGCTCATAGGGCATTCCGGTAACCGTGGAAGGTAAGCCTAGGACTTCTCCCGGCTCCGAAAGCCTGGCAATAAGTGTTTTTCCATCGATCGAACAGGTCGAAAGCTTTGACGCGTCCCGCAGCACAGGATGAAAACGCCGCGTCCGGTCTGCCCCTCAACGAAGAGCGTTGCGCCTTTGGGATAGGACGAAGCTGATGTGATCGTCGAGAGACGTCGCACAGCAGTCTGGCGGAAAGGTTGCAAAATAGTCGGTCCTCTCGGTGAGGACAGGTAATGCAGCTTTCGATTATTTCAAGGCCATATGGGGCACGCATCGATGTGGGTAGCCATTGTACGCCCCTTACTACGCGCTACAAAACGAAATCGACCCACCAAGGGTGGTTGATTTTCTGCCATGGACTTTACTCTTTGTTTTCGTCGCCCGAAGACGCTACTGTCGCACTACCGAATGTAGGCAGCTTGGTTCCTGTTTCGTATTTCAGTTGGTGAAGCTGCGCGGAATCCATGAGCATCGCGTTCCGAGTCGAAGGCAAGAACTTCTCCGCTTGTTACGTCGATTGCATAAAACCGATTCTTTGAGCTCTGGGCCAATTTCTCTCACTCGGAGGCAGGTAGTCTCAATTCCAGAAATAGAATCCCGCCAAAGAGATGAGCCATCCGGGAAACCGCTTCGGATTTTCAAAGATTCAGTTCGGCAGCTCAATGACAAAAGCGCGCAAGGAAAAGGAAGAATGATGAAAGTTGAAGAACTTCAGTCGAGCTCAGTAACCTCTTATCGGAAAGTAGCCCACTAACGCATTCGCTGAATCCTTTGTTCATCGCGCCGACTGGCGCATAATTCAGGCATGACCCCGCGCGAATTGGCCGAACAGATCTGCGCGACCCTGCGCGACCACCGGCATCAGGCGTATCTCGTGGGCGGGTGTGTGCGCGATCTGGAGCTGGGCCGTGAGCCTGCGGATTACGACGTTTGCACGGAGGCGCGTCCGGATCGCGTTCAGGAGCTTTTTCCGCGCAGCCTCGCCGTGGGCGCGAAATTTGGCGTGATTCTTGTGGTAGAAGAGGGAGCGCAACAAGATGGCGCGCAAGTCGAAGTGGCAACATTTCGCTCCGACATTGGCTACTCCGATGGCCGCCATCCGGACCACGTCGTCTACTCAGATTCTCCGCAGGAAGACGTGCGGCGGCGCGATTTCACGATCAATGGATTGCTGATGGACCCGGCGACAGGCGAAGTACTCGACTTTGTCGGCGGGCGCTCCGATTTGCGCGCGGGCATCGTGCGCGCGATTGGCGATCCGCGGCTGCGTTTCGCCGAAGATAAATTGCGCATGATGCGCGCCGTGCGGTTTGCCGCGCGATTCGGCTTCCGGATTGAGCCGGAAACGATGGCGGCGGCGCAGAGTCTCGCCGCGCAAATTACGCAGGTTTCCTCCGAACGCATACGCGACGAATTGACCAAGCTGCTGACCGAAGGCGCAGCGCGCCGCGGATTCGAGCTGCTGGAGGAAACGGGATTGCTCGCCGTCGTGCTTCCTGACATTGCGCGGATGAAGGGCGTCGAGCAGCCGCCGCAGTTTCATCCCGAAGGCGACGTGTGGATTCACACGCGCATGATGCTCGAAAAACTTCAGCCGCATTGCTCCCCAACGCTGGCCTGGGGAGTGCTTCTGCACGATGTGGGCAAGCCGCCGACCTTTGCCCCTGCAACCGGGCCGGGCACTCGTATCCGCTTCGACGGCCACGTGGAGGTCGGCGCGCGCATGGCCGAACACATCTGCCGCGCTCTGCGCTTCTCGAATGAGGACACCGAGCAGATCGAGAACGCTGGTGGCGAATCACCTGCGCTTCAAGGACGTCGCGCAGATGCGCACCGCGACGCTCAAACGATTTGTGCGCCTGCCGCGATTTGAAGAGCACCTGGAACTGCACCGCCTGGATTGCCTGGCAAGCCACGGGAGTCTCGAGGCTTATAACTTCGTCCAGCGGTTTCTTGTGGAAACTCCCCCTGAAAAAGTGTATCCCCCAAAGCTGGTCACAGGCGATGATCTGAAAAGCATGGGCCTTGTGCCAGGGCCCCGATTCAGAGAAATCTTGCTGGCCGTTGAGGAGGCCCAGCTCGAAGGACGGCTCCATGACCGTGAAAGCGCCCTTCAATTTGCGCGGTCAATCTGCCAGCCCTGATCAAGACCAGGGAATCTTTATCCTGGCGGCACATATATTTCGCCCTGATCCCCGTGGACTCACGAGGTTTTTGATCTTGCCGATGTGAGCTATACGCGAAGGAACAAAGGGAGCGGCGAGAATGCGGATACGGGGCCGTGATGTTATTAAGACCATTATTCTTATTGTTTTACCGAAGATTCTTATGTTTACGCGCCAACTTCTAACTCTTTAGTGACATACGCTAAAGGTTGTTGCTAATCATTGTGTTTGTTTTTGGTATCTTTTGGGTTTATCCTGCATCTAACTTAGGTGTCGAGCCAAGTCGACGCTGCTTGCCTTAGGAATTTAAGGGGGACCCAATGAGCGAAAAGTCGATTCAAATTCCGAATGAGCTTCCGATTCTGCCAGTACGGGATACGGTATTGTTTCCGGGAGGCGTTCAGCCCCTGACCGTCGGGCGTGAGGGTTCATTGGCCCTGCTGAACTCCCTGCACGGAGATGAAAAGCTGCTTGGAATAGTGGCGCAACATGATCCCCGTATAGAAGAGCCCGCCGCAGCCGACCTGCATCTGGTTGGCACGGCCGCCAAAATCCATAAGTTAGTGAGGATGCCTAACGGGAACGTTGTTGTTTTCCTGGAGGGGCTGCAACGGATTCGTGTGGTGGAACTGATTAGCTTCCGGCCGTTTCTGACGGCACGCGTGGAAATCCAGCCGGATCTCGTCGGCGAGCAGGACGCGGAATTGATGGCGCTGGAACGGAACGCCCGCGAACTGTTCCGCGACGTGGTGGCGCGTTCCCCGCAACTCTCGGATGATTTGCAAACCGCGGCACTCAATATCGAAGACCCGGTTCGTCTGGCCGATTTCATCGCCGCGAATTTGCCTTCTCTTCCAACCTTGCTGCGCCAGGAACTATTGGAGACAGCCGATGTGCGGCGCCGGCTCGAAACCCTGATTCGCGAACTCTCCAAGGAATTGGAAGTCCTGGAGCTGCGGAACAAGATTCAGGAGCAGGTGCAGGAACAGGTCAGCCAGAGCCAGCGCGAGTATTTGTTGCGCGAGCAGCTCAAGGCGATCCATAAGGAACTGGGCGAATCCGACGACGGCCAAGCCGAGATCGACGAGCTGCGCGAAAAGCTCGAGAAAGCCGGGATGTCCGCGGAGGCCCGCAAGGAGTGCGACCGCGAATTGAAACGGCTCGCGAAGATGACTCCGGCGTCCGCGGAGTACATGGTCGCGCGCACGTATCTGGAATGGATGATCTCGCTTCCCTGGGCGAAATCCTCGGGGTTGGAGGAGATCGACATCCCGAAGGGCCAGGCCATCCTGGACGAGGACCACTACGACCTGGAGAAGGTGAAAGAACGGATTCTCGATTATCTGGCCGTGAAGAAACTCAAGCCCGGCATGAAGGGACCGATCCTGTGCTTCCTTGGGCCGCCAGGAGTGGGGAAAACTTCGCTCGGGAAATCAATTGCGCGGGCGCTGGGCCGCAAATTCGTGCGCATCTCGATGGGGGGGATGCACGATGAAGCGGAAATCCGCGGCCACCGCCGGACGTACATCGGCGCGTTGCCCGGACAAATCATCCAGGGAATTCGCCGCGGCGAAACCAACGATCCGGTCTTCATGCTGGACGAAGTGGACAAACTCGGACGCGATTTCCGGGGCGACCCTTCGGCGGCGTTGATGGAAGTGCTCGATCCGGAGCAAAACGCTTCGTTCCGCGATCACTACCTTGACGTGCCGTTTGATTTGTCGAAGGTGCTGTTCATCGCCACGGCGAACATGATCGATCCGGTTCCGGAGCCGCTGCGCGATCGGATGGAAATTATCGAGCTGGCCGGCTATACCGAGGTCGAGAAGATCCATATCGCCAACAAGTACTTGGTCCCCAAGCAGGCAGACGAGCATGGGCTCAAGGTGGGCGAGCAGTTCGAGTTCACCGACGACGGCTTGCGCGAGATTATTCACAGCTACACGCGCGAAGCCGGTGTGCGGAATCTCGAACGCGAAATTGCCACGTTGATCCGAAAGCAGGCGCGACGCATCGCCGAGGGCAAGCCAGAGAAGCTCGTGGTGACGCCCGAGGTTGTGCACGAAGCGCTTGGCGTGCCGAAGTATCGCGCCGAACGGGAAGTCGAGGAACGCGTCAAGACGCCCGGCGTTTCGGTGGGACTTGTCTGGACGCCCTCGGGCGGCGACATTGTCTTCATCGAAGCAAGCCGCATGCGAGGCGGAAAGCAGTTCACTATGACCGGGCATCTGGGCGAAGTGATGCAGGAGTCGATGACGGCAGCGCTGACGTGGGTACGCGCCAACGCCGAACGCTACGACATCGATCCCGACTTCTTCCGGAAGCAGGACATTCACATCCACGTGCCGTCCGGCGCGGTGCCGAAGGATGGTCCCTCGGCCGGCGTCGCGATGGTCAACGCGCTGGTGAGCCTGCTCTCCGGCCGGGCCATCCGCCCGCGTGTGGCCATGACGGGCGAGATTTCGCTATCCGGCTTCGTCCTGCCGGTTGGCGGGATCAAGGAGAAGGTGCTCGGAGCGAAACGCGCGGGAATCCGCGAGGTGATTTTGCCCGCGGAGAACGAGCCGAACGTGAAAGAGGACCTGCAACCGCAAATGCTCGAGGGAATGCAAATTCACTTCGTGCACACTGTGGACGAGGCCCTCGAAATCGCGCTCTCGAAGCCCGTGCCGGTCGCGGCAGCGCTAAAGAAGGGTCAGTTGCCGCCGGTTGGACCCGCGCCTGTGGTGCCTCCGGTGCATTGATCGAACAAAACCTGAAATAAGGATGAAAAAGCCCGGCTCTCCAAACGAGAGCCGGGCTTTTTGTTTTTGTGGCGCGGCCTTTTAGCCTGCGCTACGCGTACGAAACCTCCAAGGGAGTCGCATGCCACTACGGAGTTGCCTGCTGCTAAGATTTGGCCATGGCACGCGCACGCAAACTGTTTCCGATTTACGGCAGCGCGCTCGCGAACAACATGCTCGCGGCGCTCGTGCATGACCGCATCGTTGGCCGCTTTGTGGCGGCCTACGTGGCTGACTACGACCGCCATGGCATTCTCGGCGGGCCCGCGCGCGATCGGGAACTGGCCGAAACGATGGGCCGCGAAATCTTGCTGGCCATGATTGTGGAAGTGCGCGAGGTATTGCCGGTTTTTTTCGGCAAGAAGCAGAAGAGCAAACTGAAGAGCGAAGAAATGGAAGCGATCGACGCTTTTTCTCGCGAGCTGCTGGCCGCCCTGGCGCGCGCGCAAAATTGGAATGGAGAAGATCGCAGACAGTTTCGGCGCGATCTCTCTTTGTACTCGGATTTCAGCGCACGGCAGGAGATGGCGGCGAACACTCGCAAGAAGGGGAAGACGCCGGAAGAAGAGGCTCCCTTCATTGCGCGCGTTGCATTGTTGCTCGATCCTTCCATGCTGGAACAGGCCAGGCGCGCGGCGCGTAAATTTTACGGTGACGTGGAGCGCCTCGCACAAAAACTCCTGCGGAAAACGCTGCAACCCGGCAGAACGTAGTCGCGAGTCCTGCACAAATCCCAAAATTGATGTATGGTTCATTTTTTGGCGGGGACGCCTTTTGTAGCACAGGCTTCAGCCTGTGGGTTTTGATTTCCGCCAGTTCAGAAAGATCCATAGGCTGAACAGGTTGCTGAAAAAGTGCCCCCTATTGACATTCCGAGCGAAGCGAGGAATCCCTCTTTGGTTTAAACTCCGGAAAAGAGAGATTCCTCGGCACGCAGCGTGCCTCGGAATGACAAAAGTTTGAGTTTTCCCACGGGCTGTGAAGCCTGTGCTACTCGGCAGGAATCGAGCCACGCATTACGAAATCCGCTCCACTTGCACGGCGGTGCCATAGGCGAGCACTTCCGTGACGCCCTGCATAATTTCCGTGGCGTCGTAGCGCATCGCGATTACGGCGTTGGCGCCGTGTTCTGCGGCGTGCTGCATCATTAATTCGTAGGCCTCTTCGCGTGTGTTCTCACAGAGCTCGGTAAGTATCGTGATGTTTCCCCCGATGATTGTCTGCAGTCCCGCGCCAATGGAACCGAGCAGGCTCCGGGAACGGACAATGATGCCGCGCACGATCCCGTAATTCCGCACGATGCGGTAGCCGGGTAATTCCTGGGACGTCGTTACCATCATGGTCTCCACGCGTACGGGCATGGTTGAATCTCCTTGTGTACGGATTGGCTTCATAGCGATAGTAACTGGCTCGTCTATCAGACACGCGGCGAAATTTATCTGTTATGCTCCGGCCTGTACCTTTTGGTTATGGTCGGTTACGGGGCAGGCGATGCTCACACTGTTCTACTTTCTCGTCCTCGAACAGATTTTGCAGGGCCTGTACAATCTTTGGGACGGGCTGGGCTGGCTTCGGCTGGCGCAGCGGCGTGCCGGCACTCATTCGGGATTCTACGCGCCGCGCGTGGCGTTATTTTGCCCGGTGAAGGGCGCCGAGCCGGGCCTCGAACAAAACATCTCGGCGCTCGTTTCTTTTGATTACCCCGATTACGAGATTTTCTTCGCGATGGCGAGCGGCGATGACCCCGCGCGCAAAATCATCGAGCGCATCACGGCCGCCAGCAAGCACAAAATTCACATTGTGATTGCCGGCCGGCCGAACGAGTGCGGAGAGAAAGTAAATAACCTCCGCGCGGCCGTTCTGCAGGCCGCGGAAGGCTTTGACGTTTACGTATTTGCTGATTCCGACGGGCGCCCCGGCCGGAGCTGGCTCTCGCGGCTCGTGGCGCCGCTGGCGGATTCCAATCTCGGCGCGGTGACGACGTTTCGCTGGTTTTTCCCGCAAACCGGCGGATTCTGGAGCGCGCTGGCGTCAGCCTGGAATGCGCCCGCCGCGACGTATCTCGGCGAGCACAACCGAAACTTCTGCTGGGGGGGCGGGACGGCGATCCGCCGGGAACGCTTCGAGCAAAGCAACGTGTTTGAATTCTGGAACGGTTCCGTCAGCGACGATTTTTCGCTCACCCGGGCTTTGCGCCAATACGGACTTCCAATCCAGTTCGCGCCGGAGTGCATGGTCCCCACGATTTTCGATTGTGACGCGGCCGGCCTACTCGAATTCACCAACCGGCAGATCATCATCACGCGCGTGTACGAATCGAGACTGTGGGTCCGGGGCGGCTTTGCCCATGCGCTGTACTGCGGCGCTGTCCTGATGGGCGTCGGATTATTTATCAGCAACATGGTTACGGGCGCGCCCGCCATTCAGCTGTTGTTGCTGGCGCTTGCTCCGCCGTTGCTTTCCATGGGACGTGGAGTGCTTCGCCTTGCCGCGATCATGGAAGTTCTTCCGGATTGGAAAACGAAGTTGCTGGCCGATGGTTGGATCTGGACTTTCCTTGCAGCGGTCGCGCCGGCCTTGGCTTTGTGGAATACACTGGTGGCCTTGTTCAGCCGGCGAATCCGTTGGCGCGGCATGCGCTACCAACTTCTATCGCCCGGACAAACGCGCATCCTCATGCGCTGACGAATCTTTTTCCACTTTGCGTAAACTGTGGTTTTTACTTGCTCTCCACACGCGGTGATCCTCGTGACCTCGGAACTTTCCCGGTCTATTATGAAGAAGAGTTTTTCAATAGAGGATCGGTGACCGGCATGGATGCGCAAGCTCATTGGGAACGAATTTACGCAGAGAAAGCTCCAGACCAAGTCAGTTGGTACCGTCCGCATCTTGAGGTTTCACTCGCGCTTATCGAGCGGTACGCTTGTGAACGCTCATTACCCATCATCGATGTCGGCGGCGGTGAATCCACCCTGGTCGATGATCTTCTCGTCCGCGGATACGAGAACATCACCGTCCTTGACATCTCGCAAACTGCTATCGACGCGAACAGGAAACGACTGGGGCAGATATCGGAGCGCGTCCATTGGCGCGTTGGCGACATCACTCAAGTCGAGTTGCAATCCTCTGCCTACGATCTGTGGCATGACCGCGCCATATTTCATTTTCTCACTGCGCCAAGCGACCGGGCCGCATATGTCCGCCAAGTTGCCCGCGCGGTGAAGCGCGGAGGCCATGTGATCGTCAGCACCTTCGGACCCGATGGGCCTGCAAAATGCAGTGGTCTGGATGTTCTCCGTTATGACGCCGAGTCATTGCAAGGAGAGTTTGGCGCTCAGTTTCATTTGTTGGGCAGTTCGGTGGAACTGCACCGCACCCCGTTTGGGACGGACCAGCAGTTTGTTTATTGTTGCTGCAGGGTTGATTAAATCAAGTCTCCGGTTCGTCCGTTCTTCGCAGGCCGTTCGTGACCGAAAGAGGCCGGCGCAAGTGTGGGGTGTCGCAAAACGCTTCCTATGTGCCGGACAGAAACGGAAAGTGCGCCGATGCGGCCATGAAAAAAATCATCGGAAAACTCAGCCAGAAATTAATTTGCATGGTGAGCGTGGCCACGCGCGCGAGATTCGCCGCTTCGGGTGGCATGGGCGTTCCTTGTGCCGACGCTGCTCGTGTCCACGCAATCAATCGCTTCTGACAGCGCCAGGCAATCCCCCACACGTTCAGGAACAAGATAGTTCCCAGCCCGCCGCCGATCGCAATGCAGAGCGTGCGGTTGCTCGCTCCGGGTTGCGCCAAGAGCGAAACGACCAGCCAGGAAACGGCCGCCATGACAAAAAGCACCAACGTGCCCGCCACGAATGGATTGCCCAGCGGGCCGCCAGCCTGGAGCAGCGCCATCTCGATTGCAAACGCCGCGAGCCAGCACGCCAGCCAAATTCCGATCCATGCGCCCCAGGCATGGGGCCGTCCGGCGTTGACCGCGTCGGCCTTGGCCAGAATCATGAAGTAGCGGAATCCCGCCAGCCAACTGACCAGAGCGCTCCAGCGAAGCCACCAAAGCCCCCGGGACGCGATCTCCGGGAACACTTTTGCGCGGGTTGCGGGATCGAGGGCTTTCAACGTGGGGGCCACCGCCAGAACGAAAAAGTACAGGAAACCCAACCAAAGAAACCCGGCCACAATGTGCATCCACCGCAAAGAGATCTGTTCAATACTCGCCGGGCTGGCGGCGAACGCTACGTCCAGCTTCCAGAAAACAAACGAGAACAACCATGCCGGCCATTCGATCGAAAAGGCCATAACGCCCCCTTTTCCACAGAGGTGATCCGACTCGGCATTGTATGACAGGCAGGGTGCCGGCGGAGAGTTGATCCGTTCGGTAGTGAAATTTTTTCTGGTACAGGGAAATCTCTACCGGGAGTCAGGTGAACACAATAGTGAAATGGGGGTCAACTCCTTCCGTTTGTGTGCAAATTTTTTCCGCGTCAGATGGTAGGCGGCTTGCATGGTGTTTGTGTTCTTTCGAACCTTGTGCAAATGATGGTCATGCCGAGAGGCATGGCTGGCATATTTCCGAGTAGAGGCCAGGGACGCAAATTCGTCCTCGGAGGTGGTCCCTATACCGGTCTACTGGTGGTCGTGCTCGGAGGGCGCGGCGATGCTTCGTTGAATGCCCGAACTGAATTGCTTTGAATTTATCAACCTAAAATTGGTCCCTTTCCCCAGCTTGGACTGAAAACTGTGAGGCTAACCTGATAACCAGACGAAAGCAGTCCATCGAAGCTCAAAATCAACATTCACCGTTTCTTATGCAGAGTTTTGTCTTGTGCGAGCGTTCCTCGGGCGCGGTGCGTTTCCGCGTCGAGGCAGATCCCGATGGCGGCATGCCGGTGGAAAAAATTGCCGGTTTGCTCGCCGTGCATTGCCTCGTGCGAGGCCAGGCGCCCGAAGATTACGAACTGTTGGTTGTTCCCCGGGAGTCTCTCCTGGACGCGGCAGCGGAGCGCGCTCAGGAGCTTCTGGCCGCGGGGCGTGCCCTTGGAGCGGGGGTGAAAGTAAGCCGTCGCGAGCAGGAAGTGCTGGACTGCATTCTTCAGGGCTTCACGAACAAGGAAATTGCCGCGAAACTCAACGTTGCGGAACGCACGGTGAAGTTCCACGTTTCTTCCTTGCTGGCAAAGTTCGGAGTCGCAGATCGCGTGGCCCTCAGCCGCGAAGCGTCGCTCGGCCGCATGCCGTCTCATTCTTCGGCCATCCAGCTTACCCCGGAAAGTTTGTTTGGATTCCCGGTCCGCGGGCACCAAACCACGACGGAAGATTCGCCCGCGTCCAGTGCGCCCGAGAGGACTGGCGCTCCGCCGCGAGAAGCTCCCCGCACGCGCGATCGCCTGTTGCCGATTTTACGCGAGCGGTTTGCCACCTAAATACTGGCGGGCTGCCAGTCGCCGACGCGCGGAAACGCTTTGGCGGCGCGTACAGCCCGCACCCAAAACCATGCACGGCTCTTGAGAAAGGCAAACGGCCCATCCGGATCGATCTTCGGATGGGCCGCTGATTTTCCTGAACATTTTAAAAATTACACCGGCGCGAGATGCCGCGCAATTCGCCGGCGGAATTTCCACCTGGAACGGCTATTTCGCTGCCGAGTAATGGCTCGCGACTTCGTCCCAATTGACAACGTTCCACCACGCCTCGATGTAGTCCGGGCGGCGGTTTTGATATTTCAGGTAGTAGGCATGTTCCCAGACGTCCAGACCGAGGATCGCCTTTCCGCCGGCCATCAGCGGATTGTCCTGGTTGGGGGTGGATTCGATCGCCAGCTTGCCGTCCTTGACGACCACCCAGGCCCAGCCCGAGCCGAACCGGCCCACTCCGGCCGCCGCGAATTTCGTCTTGAAATCGGCAAATGAGCCGAAAGAAGACTTGATCGCGTCCGCCAGCGCGCCCGCGGGTTCGCCTCCTCCGCCCTTCTTCATCAGTTTCCAAAACATCGAGTGGTTCCAGTGGCCGCCGCCGTTGTTCCGGACGGCCGTGCGAATATTTTCGGGAACTCGGTCAAGGCTCTTGAGGAGCTGATCGATCGACAAAGCCTGTAGATCAGCGTTTCCCTCGAGGGCCTTATTCAAGTTCGTGACATATGCGTTGTGGTGTTTCCCGTGATGAATTTCCATCGTCATCTTATCGATGTAGGGCTCCAGCGCGTCGGTGGCGTAGGGGAGCGGTGGAAGAACGTGGGCCAAAGGACCCTCCTTTTGTGACGTTGCAGCCTGCTGTGACATGGATACCTCCTCACTAGACTCGGGTGATAGCTCAGTGTCACTGGGCAATTGCATTCTAACCCTGACCACCGGGCGGCACAACCGGAGGGCCAAGGCCTGTGGAAGCTTGGCTGGGAATCCGAGCCGGCCGAGCGCCCATTGCGCATGCTCCGCGAGGTTCGCGTCGCCCGACTCGGCCAATTGCGAAAGACGCGCGCAGATTTCCCCGTAGCGCGGCTCTTCCGGGCGCAGGCCGGAATTTCCAACCGCGACGCACGCATTGCGCACCAGGCCGCGCCACTTCGCGCGCTTCACTGGGCTTCCGCGGAACACAGCGCGGAATTCCTCTTCGGTGAGCGAGATCAGCCATTCCAGTTCAGGCGAAAAAAGCGAGTGCTCATCACGCTGGCGAGGCTGGAAATTCGGCAGCGCCGTCACCGGCGCGCGGCGGTTCCACGGGCAAACGTCCTGGCAGATGTCGCAGCCGAAGACGTGGCGTCCAATGGGCTCGCGCAATTCGGGCGGAATCGCGCCGCGCAGCTCGATCGTCAGATAAGAAATGCAGCGCCGCGCGTCAAGAATGTACGGCTCGACGATAGCACCCGTCGGGCACGCATCGATGCACAGGCTGCAGTTCCCGCACAAATCCGGAGCCGGCATTTCCGCAGCGTCCAGCGAAGCCGCGAGATCGAGCGTCGTCACGATCACGCCGAGGAACAACCACGAACCCAGCTTTTCATTGATGAGGCATGTGTTCTTCGCGAGCCAACCGAGCCCTGCATATTTCGCGGCGACACGTTCGACGATCGGGCCGGTATCCACGTAGGCTCGCGCTTCGAAGTGTTCCGGGAATTCGCCGCGCAAATGCTCGATCAGCGCTTCGAGTTTTTCGCCGAGGACGTTGTGATAGTCGTCGCCCCAGGCATATCGGGAGATCCAACCACGAGGACCAGTGTTTGCCTCCGGTTGTTCCCGCGCTTCAGTGGAAGCGGGAAGCGCCGTGTTGTAGTTGAGAGCGCACACGATCACGCTGCGCGCGCCTTGCATCGCGTGCGCGGGCGAACGGCGCCGCGCGTCATGCAGGTAGCGCATTTCGCCTGCGTGGCCGCGCTCGAGCCACTCCTCCAGATGCGCAAGCTCGGGAAACTCCGCGGCAGGAGCGATGCCGCAGAGATCAAATCCCGCCGCGCATGCGAGCTCAATGGTCCGCGCCGCGAGATTGGAGTTCGCCATGGATCGATTTTAGTAGGACAGGCTTCAGCCTGTCTTGTTTTGATTTTTGCGGCGCGGGCAGGAGTCAAAAGAAGACAGGCTGCCCTTCATGAAATTCAGGGTAAAAAGCCTGTCCTACTCGCGAGTTGTGTACCGTTCTGTCTCGGGATTTCATCCAACACATGGCAAGAAACGCGCAGCGCGGAAGAAAGGGACAAGATGAAGAAGCGCAAACTGGGCAAGACAGGAATGGAGATATCTCCTCTCGTTTTTGGAGGAAACATCTTCGGCTGGACGGTGGATCAAGCCACATCTTTCAAGCTGCTCGATGCGTTTGTAGCGGCCGGTTTTAATTCCGTCGACACGGCGGATGTGTACTCCAGGTGGGTGCCCGGCCACGCGGGCGGAGAGTCGGAGACAATTCTCGGCGAATGGATGAAGCGAAGCGGAAATCGAAGCAAAGTCATCGTCGCAACCAAGGTTGGCATGGACATGGGCGATGGGAAAAAAGGGTTGTCGAGATCCTACATCTTGGCCTCTGCGGAAAACTCTCTGCGGCGCCTGCAAACGGACTACATCGATCTTTATCAGTCTCACATCGACGACTCGGACACGCCGTTGGAAGAAACTCTAGGAGCCTACGCGGAACTTATTAAGCAAGGCAAAGTCAGAGCCATCGGGGCTTCCAACCACAAGGCAGAGAGACTCGCTGCGGCGCTCGAGACCAGCAAGAAATCCGGCTTGCCGGCGTATCAGACTCTTCAACCGAACTACAGCCTCATCGAACGCGCGGAATACGAGAATCAATTGGAGCCTCTGTGCCAGAGGGAAGGTCTCGCCGTCATCAATTATTTTCCATTGGCCGGCGGCTTTCTCTCCGGCAAATATCGTTCGGAAAACGATGCGGCGGGAAAGGCTCGGGCCCGCAACGTTACAAAGCATCTCAACGAACGTGGCTTCAAGATTCTCGGGGCGCTGGACCAAGTCGCGAAGAAATACAATGCCACTCCCGCCAGGGTTTCACTTGCTTGGTTGCTCGCGCGCCCCAGCATTACGGCGCCCATTGTGAGCGCGACGAATCTGGAGCAGCTGTATGATTTAATTTCTTCCGTCGAGCTCGCACTGGACCGCGATTCCGTCAAGTTTCTCAATCAGGCCAGCGCGTAGGGCTGCCTCAGTAGCACAGGCTTCAGCCTGTGGATTTTTCTTATTTAGCGCGAATCGAAACCCCACAGGCTGAAGCCTGTGCTACTGGAGCTCGCACATTTACTTGCAAGATGTGTTGATCAACGAACCCAGATGAGCCACAACCATCCGAATGCGAGCGTCACCAACGTAATCGGGACGCCGGCCCGCAAGTATTGGCCAAATGTGATCCGCACTTCGGGCCTGGCGCGCTCCACGACGATAATGTTCGCGACCGATCCCGTGATGGTCAGGTTGCCGGCGAGCGTGCTGGCCATGGCCAGCACCAGCCAGCCCTGCTGCGGATTCGCAAATCGCGGCACCATCGATTTCAGCAGCATCACCGCCGGAACATTGCTCACGATGTTACTCAGCGCCGCCGTGACGATCGCGAATGTGGAGGAGTTCTGCAAGTTCCATCGCTGGCCGACTTCCAGGAGGCGCGCCGTCAAACCTACATTTTCAGCGCCTCCCACGATCAGAAACAATCCGACGAAGAAGACAAGCAGTCCCCAATCCACTTCGTCGTAAACCAGCCGCGGCTCGTGCGTCCGCGTCATCAGCATGAGGGCCGCGCCAACCGCCGCCACCTGGGCGGGAGGTAATCCGGCAAGAAATCCTGCGAGGACCAGAAGAATGACCACTCCAGCCTTCATCAAGTTGCCGCGCGTGCCGGGCGCCGGCTCGGCAGGAGCAACGGGCTGCGCCGCTGGCGTTTCGCGCCGCGTGTAAATCAGCCACAGCACCAGCCAATCCAGCAGGAGTCCAACCAGCGCAACCGGCCCGAGATGAAATAGAAATGTACGGTACCGGATCCCCGAGAAAGAACCGATCAACATGTTTTGCGGATTGCCCGTGATTGTGGCGACGCTGCCGATGTTGGAAGCCGTCGCAACAGCGAGCAGGTACGGCGCGGGTTTCAGGCCCATGCGGCGCGCCACTTTCAGTGTGAACGGCACCATGATCAGGCAGATGATGTCGTTCACGAAAAATGCGGAGAACGTGCCGCTCAAAAAAATAATCGCGGGCATTAAATGCCGCGGCCGTATCTGGGCGGCGATCCATTCCGTCACCCAGTCGAAAAAGCCGTCCAGATGCAGGTAGGCAACCAGCAACATCATCGAAAACAGCAGGACGATCGTGCCGAAATCGATGAAGTGCAGCGCGTCCGCGGGCCGCACGGCGCGAAACGCCACCATCAGCACGGCGCCGATGATGGCCGCGCCCGGACGGTCGATTTTCATTCCCGGGAATTTTCCAAGCGCGAACACCACATAGCTGGAGAGAAAAATTGCGTAGGCGGCGAGGCGCGTGACTTCGCTCAATGTTGCGGGCGAGAGCGGCAAGAGCTGATGATAGCGCGCGGTTCCGCGACCGGCAACTGCGCACGGAACACATCCTGCAGCTTTTCTGCGAGTTGCTATGGCTCCGCGTGCGCCCGGCTGTTACAATATCGCTCAGTGAGCGATTGGCGACAAATCCAGGCCCGCATCCGCAAGGCGCGAACCAGCGCGGATCCCCCCGGCCAGCTATCCGCATTGTATGAACGCACACACGACGCCATGGTGGCGTTCGAGCTTGCGCAATTTTATGAGAAGGCAGGCACGACCTCGGAAGCCGTTCGCTGGTTCACCACGGCCGCCGAGCGTTTCCGCCGCCCGCAATGGAAGCAAAAAGCTGAAGAAGGGCTAGTCCGCCTGGGCGCGCCAATTCCGGTGACGCCTGCCGCAATCACAGGCATAGCCGTCAGCGAGACCACTGCCGAGCCAGTGAGCCGATTGGAGCCGATCATTGCAGAATTTTCTGAAGAACAGCCCAACGAATCCGAGGAAGCGATGAACGAGGGCGAGCAGGAATCCGTGTTCGAACAGCCGCCCGCGGGAGCCGCAGCTGCGGCTCAGCCCTCTGAGACCGGCCCGGACCGCCGCCGCAGACGTCGGGGACGCCGCGGCGGGCGCGGGCGCCACAAAGGCGTGCGCACGGCTGCTCCCGCATCAGCAGCGCCGCCTGCACCACCCGTTCCTCCATCCATGTTTGACCGGGTGGTTGAGCCGCGAACGTTTCCATCTGCTCGTCCGGCGGCATCGGCGGAAGTTGCGGAATCTCGAGTGCGCGAACCGGAACCCGCGCGTAATTACGAATCGGCCGCGGCCGGTTCCTCCTCATCTTCGCGCGTTCGCTCGGGCGACCCTGCGCTTTCCTCGCGCATGGCGCAACTCGAGTCTCAGCTTCGCCGCCTTTTGGCTTGTTCGATCCATTCGCTCGAGCAGGCCGACGAAGCGCCTGCCGGTCCAGGGGTTTTCCTCATCACGGACACGGACCAGACCACCTACTACTACGCCGAAGCGTGCCAGACGCTGCGTGTCGGGATCGGGAATATGCTCCGCAGCGGGCGCGGGAGCCGAGAAGGCTCGAACCTGAAAGAAAAGCTCGCCGAACATCTCGGCATCAACGAAGCGCGCGTCGGAAAATATCTGAAAGACCATTGCGGCGTGCGCTGGCTGCAGCTCGATGAAGGCGCGCCGCTGCTGGCGCACTTTGCCGTCGCCGTCCTTCGGCCCATCTCCAACGAATAACACCTGACTCTTACCGCATTCTCTTTCGCATGCATGTCATTTTGTCCATGCGCGCCGTGGACAAGGTGCGCCTTCTGTGTCTAAACTGCGCGTAGTCCTGAATACATCGCCGGCAACGAAAGGGAGAACGTGCGCACGCAAATCGGCATTGTCGGGGCAGGTCCGGCGGGACTGGTGCTCGCCCATCTGCTCCATCTGCAAGGAATCGAATCCGTCGTAGTCGAAGCGCGAAGCAGAAGGTACATCGAGGAGCGTGTCCGCGCGGGCCTGCTCGAACAGGGCACGGTCGATCTGCTCATTGAAACAGGCGTCGGCAAGCGCCTCCAGAGCGAAGCGCTCACCCATCACGGCATCGCTCTGCGATTCAACCGGCGCAGCCACCGCATCGACTTTGACGACCTTACCGGAGGCAAGACCGTCACGATCTACGCGCAACAAGAGGTGATCAAGGATTTGGTTGCGGCGCGGCTCGAAGCGGGCGGCCAGATTATCTTCGAGGCGGACGACGTCAGCGTGCACGGCTTTGATAGCGCGAACCCGTCCATCCGTTTTCGTGCGGCGGGAGAGGCCCAGGAACTTCACTGTGACTACATCGCGGGCTGCGACGGCTTTCACGGAATCTGCCGCCCCAGCATTCCCGCCGGCGTGCTCACCGAATTCGAGCGCCTGTACCCGTTCGGCTGGCTGGGCATACTGGCGCAGGCGCCGCCCTCTTCGGACGAATTGGTTTACACCTACAGCGAGCGGGGCTTCGCTTTGTTGACCATGCGCACTCGCGAGGTCAGCCGGCTCTACCTTCAGGTGCCGTTTGATGAAGACATCGAGAACTGGCCCGACGATCGCATCTGGAGCGAATTGCGAATGAGAACCGCCGCGGACGGCGGCTGGAAACTCAACGAAGGCCCGATCTTTCAGAAGAACATCGCGGGAATGAGAAGCTACGTCGTCGAGCCAATGCAATACGGCAAGATGTTTCTGGCCGGGGACGCCGCGCACATCGTGCCGCCAACCGGCGCCAAAGGCTTGAACCTCGCCGTGGCCGACGTTCGCATCATGGCGCAAGCGTTCGCGGAATTTTACGCCACTGGAAAAACTCATCTGCTTGAGCGTTATTCCGAAACGTGCCTGCGCCGCGTGTGGAAAGCGCAGCGCTTCTCCTGGTGGATGACGTCCATGCTCCACCGCTTCGACACGGACAACGCATTCGATCAGCGCCGCCAGATCGCGGAGCTCGACTACGTAACCAGTTCGCGCGCCGCCATGACAACCCTCGCCGAAAATTACGTCGGCCTGCCGTGGGATTGAAAAGTAGGACAGGCTTCAGCCTGTCCTACTCAACTCAGCGGACGTCCGCCATCCACGGCAATAATTGCGCCGGTGGTGAAGGTGAGGTGTTTGATCGCGGCGACCACAGCGGAGGCCACTTCCTCGGTGGCGGCAAGACGCTTGAGCGGCGTGCGCCCTACTTGCTCTTCGAGCCACTTCGGGTCCATCGACCGGATGAAGTCGTTGTCGACCACGCCCGGAGCGATCGACACGACGCGAATCCGCGGCGCGAGAGCGCGCGCAAGCGACTTGGTCAAGTTGTCGACGGCCGCTTTCGACGCGCAATACATCACGTTGCTGCCCATCGCGGTCAGCGCGGCGATCGAGGAAATGTTGACGATCACAGCGCCGCCGGGCTGCTTGCTTTTTTCAAGCAAGGGGCGCAGCGCGCGCACGGTGGCGAACGGGCCGCGCACGTTGGTGGAAAGAATGTTGTCGATCAAGCCGTCATCCAGAGCGTCCAAATCCCCATGCGGCACGAATCGCGTTACGCCCGCGCAATTCACGAGAACATCGCAGAAACCGTAGCGGCCGGCAATTTCCGCGGCCAGCGTGGCCAGCGCCGCGCTATCCGTCACAGGCGCAGCGAGCGCCGCGTGTCCTTCTCCCGGCAAGCTCGCGGCGAGCGATTTGGCCTTCTCGGCGGAGCGGTTGTAACCGACCACCACGCGCATGCCCTCGCGCGCGAGCGCGCCGCAAATGACGGCGCCGATACCCCCCGCGCCGCCCGTCACAATGGCCACGCCCCGCTCGCGGTGAACCTGCTCAGGTTTCCAGGGTCAACCCGTTCGCTCTGAACTTGCCTGGGGGAAACTTTTTTGCGCGACGTCGCCATCGGCTAGGCCATCACTTTCGTGCCGTAACGCCGCACGCGCAGGTCCGCCTGCTCCTTGTGCGCGGCAAACCCTTCGAGCGCGCACAGGCGCGAGCAATATTCGCCCACGAGCGCGGCGGCCTCATCGGTAAGCACGCGCTGGTACGTGCAAGTCTTGATGAATTTGCCGACCCACAGGCCGCCCGTGTACCGCGCCGCCTTCATCGTCGGCAGGGTGTGATTGGTGCCGATCACCTTGTCGCCGAATGCAACGTTGGTGCGAGGTCCCAGGAAGAGCGCGCCGAAATTCGTCATGCGCTTCAAGAAATAATCCGGATCGCGCGTAAGCACCTGAACGTGTTCGGAGGCGATTCGATCGGCCTCCTGCACCATTTCGTCGAGCGTGTCGCACACGATAATTTCGCCGCAATTCTGCCAGGCTTGCCGCGCGATCTCCGCGGTCGGCAGCCACGAGAGGAGTTTTTCAATCGCCGCCGGAACTTCCGCGGCAAGCTTTGTGGAATTGGTAAGTAGAACGGCGGGGCTGCTCGGGCCGTGCTCCGCCTGTCCGATCAAATCGACGGCGGCCATTTCGGCGTCGCAGCTATCGTCCGCGATGATGAGGGTTTCGGTAGGGCCTGCGAGCAAGTCAATGCCGACGCGCCCGAACAACTGGCGCTTCGCTTCAGCGACGTATGCGTTGCCCGGCCCTACGAGCATGTCCACAGGCGCGATCGTTTCGGTGCCAAGGGCCATGGCGGCAATGGCCTGCACGCCGCCGAACGCGTAGATTTCGTCCGCTCCGCCTAAGTGCATGGCCGCGACGATGGCCGGATGCGGCTTGCCGCCGAAGGGAGGCGCGCTCGCGATGATGCGCTTCACGCCGGCGGCCTTAGCCGTCACCACGCTCATGTGCGCGGACGCAACCATCGGATAACGCCCGCCCGGAACGTAACACCCGACGCTATTCACCGGAATGTTCTTGTGGCCCAGCACGACGCCGGGAATCGTTTCCACTTCCAGGTCCAGCAGCGCGGCCCGCTGCTTCAGGGCAAAGTTGCGGATTTGCTCCTGCGCGAATCGAATGTCATCGACGACCTGTTGCGGCAACGCGCGTATGCACTCGGCAATTTCGCCGTCGGAAAGGCGGAAGGATGCGGGTGACCACTTGTCGAACTTCTCCGAGTACTCGCGGACGGCCGATTCTCCGCGGGCGGCAATATCCGCGAGGATCGCTTCCACGGTCTTACGAACCTGCGTGCTGTTCTCGGCCTTCGCTTCAGCGGATTGGCCGGTCTTGATGTGGCGGATCATGGCGTGCTCCCCAAATTTAGCCCGTCTAGTATACGACGATCTTTATTTGATGCACGCCCCGGTGCGATGGGCCGCTTGATTGCACTCGATAATATCGAGGCTGGATTCCGGAATTTTCCCGCCCAGCCGCCGAATGCTACCCATACGCAAATCTCTAGACGCGGCAAGCAAGCTAACACGATTTCGCGCGCGTCTCCAAGCTCGCGGCTGGAGTCTTTGTCCACTCCAGCCGCTATGCCGTCGATATCCCCTGGCACGGATCCGGGGGGAATTGTTTGGAATGCGCCGCCTACGCCGAGGAATTGCCTGGCGCTCTTAGGCGGATGCCAAAGATCACTTTGGCACGGCGATGTCTGTTGCCTCTAACTCGCCGGGGCCTTGGCCGGCAGGCGTCTCGATTAACCCTGAATCGAAACCCGCAGCCTTCGTCTCGAAAGATGGCACTGGGTAAAGGAATACGGGGGTCAGGCCTTGTCCCACGTAACCCAGGCATCCCGCTGCAGCTTCAGACAGATCGAGGATCCGGTGAAGGCGAAGATTTGGGCCTCGGTCTGTAATTGTCACGATCACGGATTCTCCATTTTTCAGGTTCACCACTCGGATCTTCGTTCCGAGCGGGAAATACCAACTCGCGGCCGTTAGCTTGCGGCGGTCAAATCGCTGGCCGTTCGCCATTTTCCGCCCTTGGTGTTGCGCTCCATACCAGGAAGCAGTCCCTATGTATTTAGTTTTGAAATTCTTAGCCTTGCTTTGCACCTTTGCCCCTTGGGATACCGCGAACATTGGGGTTATCCAGAGCAGGCTCGCTACGACTACTAAAATAACGCGTAGCTTGGTCTGCATGTGTGTGTCTCCTTTTGCCCGGTGGTCTTATGTGTCCTCTCCGACTGTGCCGTGCTTTTAGCCTCCTTTCCTTCTGTCAGTTGGTCTCGAAGAATTCCTGTCTAATCTCCAAATTCAGCTCAGGCACGTGCCGGAACTGGGTCCTAATCCGTTGGTGCCGTTGAAACTGAAAGGTTTAACTCACCCTGACTGAAGAGCAAGTCAACGCCTTCCGAGTCGCAGATTTCACATCGACCCTGTTTATTCAGTCCAACTTTTGCCTGACATTCCATACACCACCAACACCTCATAAGAGTGAGCCTCCTAAAACGTATTCAATTGGGTGTATGGGAACAGTCTGGACCTGGGCGGTCTATTTGGCGATAGGCGGTTAGGGCCAATCTTTGGGTACAGGAGTACTGGGGAATTTTCTACCCAATCCGCGGATCGAGAAGAAGCAATAAATGGCAATCTCGTGGATTTTCCTTTTACTATAGTCTTTATTTACAATAATTTGAATGAAATTGTAGTGGGTGGCCCTAGCGAGTGCGTGAACCCAACCCAGGTAGAAGGTTGAATAGATCATGGGATCAAGTACTAGTTAAGCCCAGCTCTGAAGGGCTAAGGGTGAGAGGTCGGTTGCCCTGGGTGAGTGGGGTGCCGGATCCCACAGCGAGAATGGGTCTGCCCCCCTCCCCCGCATATAAGGGGGCCTCATTGGTGGGTAGCCCGCCAGGACGAGAGTCACCTGTCCCCTTCGCCGGCTAGCTTTGCCGCTCAGTAACGTCCGAACCTGGCTTACACCAAAATTTCCCGGTCGAGATCCATTGCGGAAGACAACTTTTCTGCCCGGCTATTCATTCAAATACATGAAGGAGAATATTTCCTAGTTGTAGTCAACTTTCCAAGACAGGCCCATCCATTTATGAAACTCAAGGTGAGGAGGAGGCCATAAAATGGTGGCGAGTTTAGATTCAGGAGAGGAGCCAAAACAGCGATTTCTGGCCGTTCCCATTGGCTGCACCAGATCGCCGTTCAGACCCCTAATCATCCCTTTTGGTACAACCATGTGGACGTTTTCTGGGGTTAACATGCAAAGTACACTGTGGAAAAGGTTTATCTAGACGCCAAGAGGGCGCGCTTGGTAGGCTAATCAAGTATCAGGGGCCGTTTTCATCCACTGAGGGCTCCCGTTCGGTTTTGAGTGGTTTGTTGTCGAATCGCAACTGCGGAGGACTGCAAAGATGGCTCAATCTCTAGGTACACGTGCATGGAAAGCAATGGACTATGTCCTTTGCAAGACTGCGGGCGTGGCCTTCGATACGATCCAAATTTTTAACAAGTACAACCCCAATCCGAATTTCACTCCCAAGTGGTCGGATAAGCCGCTGCTGAAATCGTGGGAAAAGTCCAAGCCCACGCTCGGCTGGCCGCGGCAGACAGACTCGCTTTGCCCCGGCTGCGTCAAGGACGCGCGCGATGCGATCTTCGAGGGCAAGAAGGATTGGCGCGACCTGATGCACGAAAAGGTCGGCGAGATCAAGGCGCAGATCATTGAGCGCGACGGGCAAGTCTGGATGGTGAAGGAGTGCCCGATTCATGGCCGGTATGAAGACATGATGGCCATCGACTCAAAATTCCTAAATTGGATCGAGCAGAATTTCCCTGGCCGTGACATCCCGGCGCACAATGACGAGGACCTGCACAAACACGGCTCCAGCACCGTCCGGTACGGACGCGGCTCCGTGCTCACCGTGGACCTCACCAACCGCTGCAACATGATGTGCGATCCCTGCTTCATGGACGCCAATCAAGTGGGATACGTTCACGAACTTTCCTGGGATGAGATCCAGGAAATCCTGGACAACGCGCTGAGGATCAAGCCGCGACGGCAGATGTCCGTGCAGTTTTCCGGCGGCGAACCCACCATGCACCCGCGATTCTTCGATGCGATCCGCCACGCGCGCAAGATTGGCTACAACAGCGTGCAGGCGGCGACCAACGGCATCGAGTTCGCCAAGAGCAAGGAATACTGCAAGCAGGCGTTTGAAGCCGGCTTGCGCTACGCGTACCTGCAATTCGACGGCATCGGCAACGATGCGAACAGCCACCGCCAGGTGGGCAACCTGTTCGACGTAAAACTCCGGGCCATCGAGAACATGCACGCGGCGGGCATCGAGATCATTCTGGTCACGACGATCGTCAATAATCTGAACAACGACCAGGTGGGCGCTATCGTGAAGTTCGCGATGGAAAACCCCAAGAAAATTTCTTTCGTGGCCTTCCAGCCCGTGTCCTTCACCGGCCGCGATGAGGAAATCACGCCCGAGCGGCGGTTGAAGCAGCGCTACACGCTTTCGCATCTGGCGCAGGACGTCAGCGCGCAAGTCGGCAAAGTCGAGCCGACGCGCGACTGGTTCCCGATCTCGATGATCAGCACGTTCGCGGCGTTTGCCGACCTCTCGCACGGTCCCGAATCGCAATGGGGCTCGGTAAGCTGCGGTTGCCACCCGAATTGCGGCGTGGGCACGGCCGTGATGATTAACAAGGAAACCAAGGAATGGGCGCCGGTCCCGAAATTCCTCAACGTGCCTCAGCTGGTCGAGGACGTGAAGAAAGTCACCGACGCGGCCCGCAACAAGACATTTTCCAACTTCATGATGGCGATGGCGCTGCTCAAGAATTACAGACCCTACCAATCGCCGTCGAATTTCCGCCTCGTCGATTTGTGGAAGAAGTTCGATAAATCCTGGGGCCTGACGGCGAATCAGCGGAAGAAGTACGGCACGGCCGGTCCGGAGCGCACATTTGAAGATGCCAAGAAGCGCCGCAGCGATCCGTGGAACTTCCTGTTCATCGCCGGCATGTGGTTCCAGGACTTGTTCAACTATGATTTCCGCCGCACCGAAATGTGCATCATCCCGTACGCAACGCAGCAGGGCGAAATTTCCTTCTGCGCGTATAACACGGGCATCGGCTGGCGCAAAATCATCGAGAACATGTACAAGAATGCCACCGTTGCACAATGGTATAAGGAACACGGCAAGCACGAGATCTACGCCAAGGGCAGAGCCGTGGGGCTCGATGCCTACGATCATTCGCTCGTGATCGATGCCGAGGACGCCGCGCGCGTCCGCGCAATCGACCACGAAGTGCCCAACACCGCGGCCGAGGAAAATCGTGCCCGGCGCCGCGCCGATTTCCTCAAGGAAGAGGCCCGCGTCCGCAAGATTTACGAGGAACTCGTGCTAAAGCAGACGCCGCAGGAAGTTGTGCAAATCGGCTCGCTCACCGACATCAAGAAGGCGACTCCGTCTGTCGCTCCCGTGACCATCAGCAACGCCAATGGAAACGGGAATGGCGCGGCGAAGCCTCAGGTGGCCGAGCAAGTCGCCGGCGACTAGGCCCGTACGATCTCGAAACTTTCCAACTGCCCCTGGTTCGCCGGGGGCAGTTGCT
>CAWHYM010000012.1:0-40911 GCA_963833595.1 uncultured Acidobacteriota bacterium
AGCCTGTGGGTTTTAGTCCTTGCAAGGACGAACCCCCATAGGATGAAGCCTGTGCTAATCAGCGCAATCATAAATGGAAAAGGGACAAGGCTCCCAGAGCAGTCAGGAAAAGGCCGTACATGCGGGCAAGCCGGCTGGATCTCGATCGAATGGCAATTCGCGCACCAATGAAGAAAATGGAACGGAGCCGAGCGCGACAAGTCCCGTGACGGTCCACGAGATATGCCCGAGGTAGGCGTGGATGATGGTCCCGGCACGGCGAGCACCGCGGACACGGCCAGCGAGCACCCAAAGGACTTCTTAATCGGCAGCTTGAGGATTCGGATGTAGGCCGGGGCAAGCAGAAATCCACCGGCATTGGCAAGAAGCCCCGAAACGAATCCGACCCCGGCGGCCACGAGTGCAAGTCGGACCCGAGAGAAATTTACGCGATCTTCCTCCAGCTGCGGGGCGAAGATTCCGCCGGATTTTTTCTCGCTCGGCGATAAGAAGAAAGAAAGGCCAAACCGAAGACCAAAAGCGCGGTGAGGATCAGCAAGATCCGCGCGCCCGTATACTTGGTGAGAAGTGAGCCCACAATCGTCGCGGGAATCCAACTCCGATGCTCCACCACACGATTTGCCAATCGATCAGCCGGTATTTCCAGTATGCCCTGGAAGCAATCAGCGTCCCCGGAATCGTGGCAGGCAGTGGCGAAGCGACCGCGATGAATCCCGGGAAACCGATGAGGCTCAAAAGCGGCGTCGCGATCGCGCTGCCTCCTTTTCCGAACAAGCCCCCGAGAAATCCGATGACAATGCCAACAACAAACGCCCCAAAGTGCTGCAATGTTCCACCTTTCATGAGGCGAAATCGCCCTGTTGAGAGTTTTGCCAGATGAAACCGGGAAAGTCCAGACGAGAACAGCATTGAAAACGAGGCGCTCAGGAAGGTTCGATCGGCACGACGTCCACGGAGACGTCCATCCAATGGCGCTGGCCGCCGATCAGAATGCCTCTCGACGGGCCCACATCGTCGTAATCTCTTCCCCACGCCAGCGTGATGTGGCCGTCGCTTGGCATGAGGCCATTCGTGGGATCGAATTCCACCCAGCCCGTAGCCCGGCACGAATACGCTGACCCATGCATGCGACGCATCCGCGCCGGTGAGCCGTTCTTTTCCCGGGGGAGGAGAAGTCACCAGATACCCGCTGACGTATCGCGCCGAAAATCCCAGCGAGCGCAGGCAGCAGATTTGCAAATGCGCGAAGTCCTGGCAGACGCCCTGGTGCGAATGAAAGACTTCCTGGACCGGCGTATCGATTTCCGTGGAGCCCGCCAGAAATTTGAAATCGTGGTGGATGCGCTGCGTCAAATCCAAGACGCACGCAAGGAACGGCCGCCCGGCCGGGAAGGAATGGCGGGCGAATTCGGCCAGTTCCGCCGACCAGGGCACGTGCGGCGATTCGAATACGAATTCGCGGGCGGCCAGTATTTCCCGGTCGGGAGCGATGGTCAGAATCTGCAGGACCTGTTCCCAGGACGGTCCCTTGGTGACGTCGTACGGCCCAGAGGGAAGCACTTGAACCTCGCTTTGCGCGGCGATTCGCAGGACCGTGTGCGGTTCCTGCAGGCTGAACCAGGTGACATGATTTCCGAAATAATCGAATCCTTCGTTCCTCACCGTGGGCGCGGGCAGCACGAGCAATCTGGTACTGCAAACAAGTCTGCGTCGCAGTGTTCCCGGGGCCTCATGCGAACCACGTTGTGCGACAAGGGAATCGCCTCGTCGTATCCGTATCGCGTGGAATGGGTGACGCGGTATTTCAATTCGCGCTCCTCGCGAATGCCGCTGATTTCCTGCGATACGACGGCGTGCGAAAAATACAATTGCGCGATGGCCTCGGATAGCTGGCCGATCTGTTCCAGGACGCCGGAAAGAAGGGCGTGAAATTCCTCGCGCTCGCGGCCCGACGCAACCGAACACAATTCCACGAAATCGGCGAGCTGAATCGAAGTGCGCAGCTTGAGAAGCAGTCGCTGATCGTGGTTGCGGTCCGGGTGCGAGAGGTCGCGCGGCAGCGCCGCAAGGTGCTGGTCGATCAAGGCAAGCTGGAAGGCCACGGACCGCGGGTTGGTCTCATCGGCGAGCAAAAGGTCCGCCACGGCGTGCGTTTCCAGGTGCGTCATGTATCTGCGGCGATAGGTGAGCGAACTGTCGCCGATTTCCAGAACGGCTTCGAGCAGGACCGGATCCGTGCCGGGCTCCACCAGCGAATCGTGCAAGAATTGCGACACAAACGACGCACGCTCGATGCGCCGGCCGATGTCCAGAAATCGCCATGCCTGGCCGCGCGTCATCGAATCGGAGGCCAGTCCGGCAAACGCGGCCAGCGTCACGATCAGATTGTCGAGCAATTCGAGGACGCCGGACGCGGGATCGGTGGGACCGGCTCTGAAATTGAAAACGGCGCGATAAATTTCCTGAAGGATGCGCCAGGCGTCGGTGGAAATCGTGTCGCGCAGAACTCGGGCCAGGCGGTGAAGATTGGCGACGCTGCCTCGCAGTCCCTCGCTTTTTGCCTTGCCGAGCATCGCGTCAATGAATTCGCGTTCGAGTTCGGCGCCCGTCGAACGAATCGGTTTGCTCCGGCAAGCGGAGGCCAGGACCTGAACGGCATGAGCGCTGTCGAAGCCGGTTTGATCGACCATGCGCGCAATCGCTCCCCGCGCCAGGCGAGCCTGCGCATCGGTGCGCTCCGAGTAGCGTCCCAGCCAGAAGAGGTCTTCCGCCAGGCGGCTGGGCAAATCGCTGCCGCCGCGGCTGATGGCAATGGGTTGGGTCGTCGAAGGGAGAAGCGTCACCGGGCTGACGGGGCCGTCGGACAAGATCCAGGTGTCTTTGCTGCGGCCTCCTTTTTGCAAGGACACGACGAGCGTATCGTTCGATTGCGTGATGCGCGAAAGCCCGCCGTTCATGACGGTGTAGGAATCGCCGTAGGCGCTGAGATAGGAGCGAACGACGAACCGCCGCGGCTGCACTTCTTCGCCAATGAGCGCAGGAGTCGTGCAGGACATGACTTGTTTTTGTGCGACGTAGTGGGCGGGACGCGCCCTGATTTTTTGCTCGAGCGCTGAAAGTTCGTCGCGCGTAAGATTCTGGCCGAACACTGGGTCTTCCCCCTGCGTCGGATACGCGGACTTGATCACCATTTCTGACAGGTGCTGCGCCACGAATTCCAAAATTTCCGGTTGGCCGCACCACCAGGTTTCCACCGAAGGCAGCTTCAATTCCTCGCCCAGGAGATACCGGCACACCGCGGGAAGGAAGGGAAGAAATCCAGGCGCCTGCAGGACGCCGCAGCCGACCGCGTTGGCGACAGCCACGTTGCCGCGGCGAATGGCCTGCAGCAATCCCGGCACGCCCAGGTAGGAATCCGGTAACAGTTCGAGAGGATCGCAGAAATTGTCATCGACCCTACGAAGGATGACGTCGACGCGCTGCAACCCTCCAAGCGTCTTCATGTAGACGATGGTGTCGCGAACGGTCAGATCGTTTCCCTGCACGAGCGCGTAGCCGAGGTATCGCGCCAGGAAGGAATGTTCGAAGTACGTTTCATTGTAGGGGCCCGGCGTGTACAGGACGATGCGCGGGTTTTCGTGATTGGCCGGCGCGAGTTCCGTCAGAGTTTCCCGCAGCGACACGAAGAATGGCGCGAGGCGCTGCACCTTGCATTGGCGGAAGACGGACGGCAGCGCGCGGGAGAGGACAATCCGGTTCTCGAGCGTATAGCCGGCGCCCGATGGCGCCTGCGTACGGTCGCTAAGAACTTCGAACTGCCCGGTTTCGTTGCGCACCAGGTCCGCTGCGTACAAGTGCAGCCAGCGGCCCTGCGGCAGCCGGATCCCGTGACACGGGCGAAGAAAACCGGGATTGGCCCACAGCAATTCCGGAGGAAGCACGCCGCTAAAAACGGTATCCGCCGGGCCATACAGGTCCGCCAGCAAACGGTCCAGCAGCCGCGCGCGCTGAATCAGTCCTTCGCTGATGCTGTCCCAATGGGCGCCAGCAATGAGCAGGGGAATGAAGTCCAGGCTCCAGGGCCTGTCCAGCCCGTTCGGATCGCCGTAGACGTTGTGCGTGACGCCATTCTGGTGAATCAGCCGCCGCGCCAGGTCGCGTCTGTGGCCGAACTCGCCGGGTTTCAGCTCATCGAGCAGCGAAACAAATTCCCGCCAGTGCGGCCGCAGGGTGCGGTCGGGCTTAACCATTTCATCGGGGAATGGGGAGTCGATTCCGTAGTTGTCGGCAAAGCCGCGTCGAAGAGGGTGGTCGGTTTCGATGCCACCCGAAGATGTAGGTCCTTGCATATTTCCTATTGGCAGATACTCTACTTCAACCTGAGATCCAGTGTGAATGGTAATTCCTTCGTGATTTTTTCCTCGCCCACGGCCATCGGCCCGGGCGTGTGCCCGAATTTGAAAAATCGCGCGATGCGCCGGCCCTCGGCTGCATACGCGTTGATCGGGAAGTTGTCGTAGCTCCTGCCGCCGGGATGCGCAACGTGGTACGTGCATCCTCCGATCGACCGGCCGGACCATGTATCCACCACATCGAACACCAGCGGCACGTGAGTTCCAATGGTCGGATGCAGGCAGTTTGGCGGCTGCCAGGCGCGGTAGCGCACACCCGCGACAAACTGGCCGTTCGTGCCCGTCGGATGCAGAGGCACGCGGCGGCCGTTGCAGGTGACCACGTGGCGCGGATCCACCATCCCGTTCGCCAAGCACTTGCAATCTTTCCAGCGAAGAGTCGACGTATCGCGCCGTGCCGCCCGCGCTCGTTTCTTCGCCGGTCACGTGCCAGGGTTCGATGGCCTGCCGGAATTCCAGTTCGATGCCGCGCTGCTCGATGGCGCCGTACACGCGGAAAGCGAAACTCGAAATGCGGATCGAACCATTCGATGCGCAGCGGATAGCCGGCCTCGTTCAGGTCGGAAACTACATCTTCCAGATCTTGACGCACGAAATGGGGCAGCATGAAACGGTCGTGGACTTCCGTGCGCCACCGGACCAGTTCGTGGCGATACGGGCGCTCCCATAAATGCGCGACCAAGGCGCGAAGCAAAAGGTGCTGCGTGAGGCTCATCCTCGAATGCGGCGGCATTTCAAACGCGCGCATTTCGAGCAATCCGAGGCGGCCCGAAGCCGTGTCGGGCGAGTAGAGCTTGTCGATGCAGAACTCGGCGCGGTGCGTGCTGCCCGTCGCGTCGACGAGCAAGTTTCGGAAGATGCGATCCACGAGCCACGGCGAAGTGCCGCCGTGATCCGGAATCTGCTGAAACGCGATTTCCATCTCGTAGACCTGATCGTTGCGGGCCTCATCGATGCGCGGCGCTTGGCTCGTGGGGCCGACAAAGATTCCGCTGAAGAGGTACGACAAGGCGGGATGGTTGTGCCAGTAGCCGACCAAGCTGCGCAACAACCCAGGATTCCTCAGGATAGGAGAATCGGCTGGTGACGCTCCGCCGATCAGGATGTGATTTCCACCGCCGGTGCCTGTATGCCGGCCGTCGAGCATGAACTTTTCCGTCGCGAGGCGGCTCAGGTGCGCTTCTTCATATAGCGCCGTCGTGTTTTTGACTAATTCATCCCAGCTTGCGGACGGATGCAGGTTCACCTCAATCACGCCAGGGTCGGGCGTGACTTTGATCGTGTGGACGCGAGAATCGTGCGGAGGGGCATACCCTTCGACGAGCACAGGCATCCCCAAATCGTCGGCCGTATCCTCAATCGCCGTGACGAGGCCAAGATAATCCTCGAGCTGGCGTTGCGGCGGCACGAACACGCGCAAGATGCCGTCGCGCGTTTCCGCGCACAAGCGCCGTCCGAACTGCCAATGACGCCGATTGCCCTTGCGCCGGAGGCAAATCGAGCACCATGGATCGCCGGCGCGACCGCTCCCGTGCCGGTCCCATTTCCAGGGTTTGCTCCACGAGCTCCTGCGCAGGTTGATATTCGGGAACCTCATCCACATAGCGCTGCCGCCTTGCCAAGGCGGCACGGTCGGGCAATTGCCCGCGGACCGCCATCGGGTCCTGCTCGACGATGTGCGGAATCTCGGACGGGTGTACCCAGGGGATGGAATCGAGCGGCAGGCGGAAGCCCATGGGGGAATCGCCGGGAATCAAATACATTCGCTCCGGCCGGAAGAACCATGCGCCGGTTATCCAATCTGCGCTCCCATCGGTATAGTATTCGCGCCGCAAGGGCAGCGCATAGCCAACGACGTGATCCAAGCCTCGTTCGAACACACGCGCAAGGCGCGCGCGATCTTCCGGATTTTCCAGCTTGTTTTCAAATGGATCTACGTTTACCGGGAGGCGCCGTTCCTTCCACAGGTAATACCAGGTGTCTTCATACGCAGGCAGGGCGTGCTCTGGGCTCACACCCAATCTTTTAGTCAGACTAAGAATAAAAGTGCGCGCATCGGCGCTGGTCAGTTTGCCCGAAGTGTTCTCGTTGGCGATGAGCGCCGGATCGCGCCAGATCGGCTCGCCATCCTTGCGCCAATAAAGCCCCAGCGCCCAGCGCGGCAGCGATTCACCGGGATACCACTTGCCCATGCCATGGTGCAGGAATCCGCCTGGAGCGAATCGATCGCGCAGCCGCCGAATCAGCGTATCCGCCAGTTTGTATTTTTTTGGGCCCACCGCAGCCGTGGTCCACTCCGCGCCATCCATGTCGTCGACGGAGACGAATGTCGGTTCGCCGCCCATGGTCAGCCGCACGTCGCGAGCGGTCAAATCGGCATCCACTTGATGGCCAAGCGATTCAATCGCGGTCCACTGCTCGTCGGTGTACGGCTTCGTCACGCGCGGATCTTCATGGATGCGCGTGACGGTCATGGAAAACTCGAATGCGTCCTTGCCTCTGGGTTTCCTCTTCTCTGTATCGGGTTCCGTGGTGACGATGGACCCATCGTCATAGGAAAAACCGCCCGAGATCGCAGCCGCGGTCACCGGTTCAGCCGAGCACGCCAGGGGAATATGGCCTTCGCCTGCAAGGAGTCCCGAAGTTGGATCGAGCCCGATCCAGCCCCCGCCGGGCAGGTAGATTTCAGTCCAGGCGTGCAGGTCGGTGAAATCCCTGTCCGTGCCGGTCGGTCCGTCAAGCGATTTGACGTCGGGCTTGAGCTGAATCAGGTAACCGGAAACGAATCTTGCGGCGAGGCCAAGATTCCTGAGCAATTGCACCAGAAGCCAGGCACTATCGCGGCACGAGCCGCTTCCGAGCGTCAGCGTTTTTTCCGGGCTCTGAATGCCGGGCTCCATGCGGATCAAATATTTAATCCGCTTTTGAATGCGCTGATTCACGTCCACCAGAAAATCGTTCGTGCGAATCTTTTCCTTCCGCGCTTCCGCAATCAGGGCCTCCATTTGCGGCCCCACGCGGCGTCTCTTCAGATAGGGGATGAGCTCCCTCCTCACGACCGGGTCGTACTGGAAGGGAATTTCCTCCGCGTATTTTTCCAGAAAAAAATCGAAGGGATTGATGACGGTCATATCCGCCACGACATCGACCTCGACGGAAAATTCCGTTGTTTTGCTTGGAAATACAAGCCTTGCAAGGTGATTGCTGTACGGATCCTGCTGCCAGTTAATGAAATGGTCTGCCGGAGTGACTTTAAGCGAATAGCTGGGAATCGGCGTCCTGCAATGCGGCGCCGGGCGCAAGCGTACGACATGAGGCGAAAGCCATACCGGCCTGGTATAGCGATAGAGAGTCTTGTGATTCAGCGCGACACGGATGCTCATGGAATTCGATACCGCGGAAATTTGCCATTCCCACGCCCAATGTTCATTGGATCTGTCGAAACCGATAAAGGCGAATTATACAGGAAAGATTTCAGCGGCCGGCCGAAACTCCCTTTCAACTTTTTTATGGGCAGGATATGAAACAGCGGTGTTTAGGCCGGGAATAGTTGAGAGTCAACAGTCGAGAGCAAAAACGGGGCGCAGGAACAGTGTTTGCTCTTAACCATTAACTCTCAACCGTTAACTCTTAACTTTCAACTTTCTTATCCGTGTTTATCCGTGTGCATCCGTGGTTCCAAGCAGGCCTACTGCGCCGCAAAAACTAGAAGCGCGTTGCCGGGCGTGCCCGCTCCAAACACGTATCCGGAGCCGACAAACACCATGCCGCCGGCGACGGTGGGGCCGGCAGCCGCCATCGAGCCGCCTTTGGCCGGGACGTGATTTACTGTTTCGTAATCACGAATCATATTGTATTCCCAGAGCAAATGCCCGTCCTCGGTGGAGAAGGCGCGCAGCATGCCGTCCCATCCGCCCGAAAAAATGGCTCCGGGAATCGCCGTGATGGCCGCTGTTTCACCCTTCGGGCCCGGGCCTGGTTTTGGAGGGATCGGGGTGAACCATTTTTGTTCGCCCGTGTCCAGCCGGACCGCGGCCACGCCGCCCGTTCGCAATCCGAAGTAAGCGTTCTGATCGTCGGCAGCCCCGCCGAAGGTGATCATTCCGAGGGCGAGTTTTTTCACGAGCTGCGCCTTCCAAACCACGGTGCCTTCGCGGTCAGGATCGTGGCCCCAGACCATGCCGCTTTTTTGTCCCGCCACCAAAATCCGGTGGCCGTTCGGCAATGTCTTCAAGATAGGAGAGGAGCCAAAGTCGTAATCAGGGCCGATCTCCTTGGGTGAAAGGCAATTTTCCGAATTGATTTCTCCCCCGCAGCCGGAGAGCCAGGCATCGTTTTCCGTGTCCTGAATCGACCACATGACCTTGCCCGTCTTCATGTCGAGGGCCATGATGGCGTCGGTATTCCTGGAGACTGGCTTGGTGTACGCGTCGCCGGTGCCGATGTAGATAGCGTGGTTCTTGGCGTCAATCGTGGGCGAATTCCATATTGCGCCGCCATTCGGGCCATATTGCTGCACACCGTTGGAATTTTTTGTTGTGGGCTTGGGAGGATCCTGAACCGGGTAGGTCTTCCAGATCGTGTGGCCATTCGTGGCATCCAACGCGACGACGCTGCCTCGAAACGTGCAGCAGGGATACACCGTACTCCAGCCGGCGGAGCGCTCCTCCTGCGAAGAAACCGGCACATACAGTCGATCTTCGTACAGCGTGGGCGCGCCCGTAATTTTGGCTACGGGATGGTCTTCCACTTTCACTTTCCAGATCTCTTTGCCTGTAGAGGCGTCCAGCATGTAGACGTTCGCCCTGATGTCGCCAAAGTAGACGCCATATTTGGCCGCGCCTTTTCCTTTCACGGGCCCAATGCTGATTGCGGTGCGCACGCCCGCGTCCGCCTGATAGGACCAATAGACGCACCCGGTCTCCGCGTCGATGGAATAGACCGCTCCCGTGTCCACGCCGAGGAATACACGCCCGCCCGCGACGGTGGGCTGGCCGTAAACTTCTTCGGCGCCCGGAAAGCCGAAGGCCCACTTCAATTTGAGGTTTGGCACCTGATCGGCGGACAACCCCGCTCCTTTCGCGGATTGGTAGCGATCGTTCGAAACGTCGTTGCCCCAGCCGTTCCACATGGGTTTCGACGACAGGGCGCCGATCGGAGAATTGCCGGGGCAAGGGTTCGGCATGAGCTTGGCGTCCGTGATCTTCCCGATGTCCACTCGCCGCCGGCCGAGATAAAAGGCGACTTCGCGCAGGTCACTGTCCGCGACGCCCGTGAGGGACGTATGCGGAGCCTTGCCGAGCGCGGCGTAGATCGCTTCCGGCGTCATCTTCCATAGAGACAGAACTTCTGGCGCGGGCGTCGCGGCGCTTGGGTTTCCGTGGCAACTGGCGCAATGATCCTCGAAAAGGACGGCGCCTTTCGTGGTCTGTGCGTGCGAAGAGCCGACGGGCCAGAGCATTGCAATCAGGACAGCCAGTATCCAACGGGTTGGTTTCATTCGAGGCATTCCCCCAAGTCGAAAATATTCCAGTGTCTTTCGGGCTTCGCCTTAATATACGCCCGTCTCGTTCCGCACACAATGCGCTGCGATTCTCGCGAACGCGGGAAAGAATTGTTATCGATTGTTAATCGGATGCACCGTGTCGCGCGGCGATGCGGAGGAACTTCTAGTAGCACGGACTTCCGTCCGTGCGCATATTGCGGCGGCTAAGTTCAACTTCCACGGGCTGAAGCCTGTGCTACTCGACCGCGCCGCAGCGACGGTTTTAGTCGCCGCCCTTTTTGCTCAATCCGCGATCAGCATCATTGCCCGGATCGACGTCAAGCTCCATCAGACGTATTTGCACACGTTGTTCCCATTCGGGCGGCTCATTTTCCAGCTCTTTTTCCATGGCCATTTGCGTTGCCATGGCAACCACCACCTTAGACGGCTCACTCACAGGACTCTTGCTAACCGTTTCGGGGGCTTTGGCGGGCGTCTTAGCCGCAATTGCCGGCGCCGGACTAGCCGGGCGAGGGGCTTCCTCCGCGGTGCTCGGGAGCCTCGCCTTCAGCAATTCTTCCGCGCGCGCAAAGAAATCCTCCCGGGAGATCTTGCCAGCATCCACGTCAGCCAGAATTGAGCGCTGAGCTTTGTACTCTTTGTTCTCGATTCCCGCTTTGCTCTGCAACATGCGCCAAGCCTTGCGGCGTTCCACGCAAAACAGCACTAACTGCCGCGAGAGCGAACGGTACTCGATTTCGTTGTTGGATCCCTGCACCTTTATGTAGACGCCGAAGTCAGGGATGTAGGACCGGTTAGCCGGATGTAGATAGCGGCGGTAGACCACGTCCTGTTGCGTGACTCGGACGAGCATGTTCTCGAGTGGAATCAGCTTGGCCGCGTCATCCTTTTTGATTTTTTTCAGATGGTTTCGGAAGCGCGCTTCCGTTGCGCACCAATGCGCCACCGTGTAACGGTACGGCTCGTTGGAAGACTTGAACTTCGTCTCGTACCAATCCTTCTCTGTCGAAGGATTGCCCTTAAGATCGAGGGCTTCCTGGTACGTTTCGCCGAGTCGCGGGTTGAAGATAAACTCCGGCGCCCCGCGGGAATCGCGGACGCGCTGCGCCTGGGTGAGAGCCATGTCATCCGCTACGCCATGTTCCGGCTGGCACGTTGTGAAGCACTGCAGGAAGGCCGTTCCGCGATACTCGATGCCATCGAGGATGGCCCTGTAAAGCTTCGGTGCATTTGCGATCGAGACTTGCGCGACGAAAGGCGACCCGTGGCCGGCCAGGAATGTTTCGGCCACTGTCTTTTTCTCGACGTTTTTGCCTTGCGTGGCGGCGCCAAATACGTTCATGTCGTTCCCGCCCAGCATCGGAGTCGAATCCGAGTTCTGGCCGCCCGTGTTGGAATAGACCTGCGTGTCAAGCATTAGGGCTTTGACGTTCGGGCGATTCTGGAGGATGACCTTCGAAGTGTTCTGATACCCGATATCGCCCATGCCTCCGTCGCCGCCAACCACCCACACTTTCGGGAGTTCCAGAATCTCCTGGTCGGTCATCAGCGCATCGGTGAAGTGGGAGTATTCATAATACTCGCGCGGATTGATGACGTTTTCTGTCCGTTGCAGCAGGACATCGGCCAAACGTTCGGGGACGACGGACCGGCGAGCATGATCCACGATGAAGCTCTCACCCAGCAGCCATCCCACGGTAACGCCGTCCTGGAAGAGAGAGTTCATCCATGGATACGGGTGCGGGTTGTTTGAGGGCGTCGAACCATAAACGGTATTGCAACCGGTGTGGGCAGCCATAGCCATCACGGACATGCCGTTTGCAAGCCGGCCATCGATGGCCTGAAGATTCATGTGATTGAAGGCCTCTTGCAGCATCACGGTAGCAATGGCGTGGACGAGTTCACCGTCTGTGATCTCGCCATGCGCGGCGATGCGCGCTTTTGTGTCTTTTTCGTCTTCGCCGCCCAGTCCCATCACCAGGTGAGCGATCGCCTGACGCAATAGTTCGTACTCTCCTTGGTTTCGGGCCTTGAGTTCCGCGAGTTTCCGCACGCCTACTTTTTCGAGGTCACCCGCTTTGGCGCGCAACCGCTCGGCTTTCGCGTGATAGAGGGGCCGCATGTAAGCTTCCGTGACTGAGGTAATGGCTTTCAGCACGCTCTTCTCGCCGCAGCCCGCGCACGCACCGTCGCCCGAGACCAGCGCATCATAGTTGCGGCGCACCATCAGCAAATTGCGCAGCGCAGCTGTCTTGGAATCCTCCGGGTGCGTATCGTTATAGAGGCCCAGGTACTTCTGCGAAGTGTCGGGCAAGAGGTTCAGGAATGCGGTTCCGGTCTCGTGCTCCGCGTTGACTTCCTCTGTCTCCTGCACCATCCTCAGCGCCTGGTGATCCCCGCAAGCGGTGACGCACGCAGCGCATCCTTTGCAGAGGTCTGAAACGAAGATGGAGAATACACCGCCGCTACCCGGGGTCTTCCTCTCCGGCGTGGAAAAAATCGCGTTGACCTTCTGAAACGCCATCGGAACTTTCTCGATGACGGCGAAGAACTGGCGTTTCGCCTGGTCGGAGAATCCGTCAACCTCATTGGTGACCTTGCGAAGGAGTTCGGGAAGGGGAGTAAGGGTTTTGCCGGCGACCAATTCCCGCATTAACGCGCGCGTGCGTTTGTCAATCTCCGGCACCGACCGGAACATCTTCGCGCGCTCATCAGGGTCCGTGACGTAGTTCGCGATTGCGGTTCGCAGAACGGTGTCCAAATCCTGGGAGCAATTCGGCAGCGCCGTGTCCGGGCAAACGGCAATGCACTCCATGCATTGCGTGCAATTTTCCGGAATAAAGAGGGGCGTTTCGCGCCGCGCGACATATTTGGAGGCGGTGTCACCGCTGCCGGCAGCCATTACGCCCAGCGACGAGAGCGGCGAGGACGGCTGATTGTAGCCGTAGTTCGAACGAAACTCCGAATCGAACATGGCGATGGTCGTAAACGGCGTGCGCGCGCCCTGGCCCGGAGGAACCTCATGGGAGCGGCACCCGGAGCCGCAACCACCTTCGGTTGAATTACTGGCAAGCACCGGCAGCAGGGCCTCGCCCCGGAGCGAGGACCGGTCCGGCGCCTCCATCTCCCCGACGCGAATTTCACGAACTCGCTCAAAGCCTTGCGTCATGACTTCCATGTTGGAATTCACGACCGCGTCGCCTAGCCGGCCGAATTTCTTGACGTACTGCTTGTGGACGACGTCCCGGAACTGTTCCGGAGTAATGCGGAACTCCTGCAAAATCGGCGATACGGCAAAGAACGCGCCAAGAAATGCGTTTCCTTGCATTCTAAGTTGCAGGTCCGCGCGATCCGTGGCGTTGCGGGCAATCACGAAGCCGGGCAATGTGTAAACGCGAATTTTTTTGTCGATGATTTGCCTGCGCGCCCACATGGGCAGGCGCTCCCACGCCTTTTCGCCTTCCTCCTCCGATTCCCAGATCAGGGAGCCGCCTTCCAATATTCCGTCCAGCGGATTGGTGTGCGTGAATGCCTTAGGGTCGCAGCAGAGCACAACCGTGACGTGGCGCAGATCGCAATTCACTCGAATCCGCTGGGGAGCGGCGACCATGAAGTAGGAAGTCGGCGCGCCCTTTTTCTCGGATCCGTATTTCGGGTTGGCGCTGACGTGAATGATTTCCTTGGGATTGCCCCACTCGTCCACAACCTTGTCGCGGTCGTAGAGCAGATCGTTCAAATCCCCGATGATCGCGCCAAGATTTTTTCCGGTGGTGATTGCGCCCCAGCCTCCGATGGAATGGAATCGCACGGCCACGGCTTTTTCGGGCAGCAGCGATGGCGTCTCGTCGGATTTCACTTCATAGGGATGGTCGACACCCAGGACGAAAAAGCAAACTCCATCCGCAACGCCCTTGCCGTCCTTGCGGGTCCGCGTTCCCGTCGCGAATTCGTAGGCGCCAAGAACATGCTCCGGCCTGAAATCCCGAGAACCCAATCCATAGATGCCGGCGAATAGCCGCGGCATACGATCCGGCGTGACGGCTGGAAGATTTGCTTCCGCAGGGTGGTCCTGCGTCACGAGCGCCTTGGTAAGCGCCGTCCGGATTTCCCGCCCCATGGGGTTGTCTGCCGACATGGGCTCGTCTGTACGTTCGAGAACAATGACGTTGCGCTTGCCGGCCAACGCCTTGACCACGGCCGCTTCGGGAAAGGGCCGGATCACGTTCAGATGAATGGAGCCAACTTTCGCGCCCCGCTTCTCTCGCAGGTAGTCGACAGCCGCCTCGATATTTTCGGCAGCCGAGCCGAGCGAAACATATACAGTGTCCGCGTCTTCCGTCCTATATTGCGTGATCAAGCCGTAGTGGCGGCCGGTCAAGTCTCCGA
This sequence comes from uncultured Acidobacteriota bacterium, assembly GCA_963833595.1. GTDB lineage: Bacteria > Acidobacteriota > Terriglobia > Acidiferrales > UBA7541 > Palsa-360. The sequence goes on from CAWHYM010000012.1 coordinate 14,305, forward strand.
AATCTTTGTAGGCATCTTCCAGAAAGTTGAGAATCGGCTCCGTGAAGTTGTTGCGGCGCGCTACCACGCCCTGCATGTAATGCTCCTGATTTTGCACAGGACCAAGAAGCACAGGGTTCGTCAGGTCGATCATGCGCGGCACTCGGCGGCGCTTCGGGCCAAACAGAATGCGCTGGCTTTCGGTCGGGCAATCGATGATGTCATCCGGCGCGCCCAGATATTCACGCATCAGTTCCGATTCGTGCTTGTAGAAGGTGCGCTCCAGATGCGAAGTGAGAAATCCGTCCTGCACGTTCATTCCCGGAGTCAAGCTGAGTTCCGTCACGCGCCGCAGAATGAGCGCTTGGTCGGCCGCTTGTTGAGCGTCTTTGCCGAACAGGATGATCCACCCGGTATCGAGCGCGCCATAAACATCGTCGTGTCCGCAGTGGACATTCAGCGCGTGCTTGGTGAGAGCGCGAGCCCCTACCTCCAGCACCATCGTCGAGCACTTGCCCGGCGCGTGGTAATACTGTTCCACGCCGTAGACGACTCCCTGGCCAGACGTAAAATTGACGACGCGCTGGCCGCAGACGGAGTGCGCGATAGCTCCGCCCTGCGCTGCATGCTCGCCTTCCGTCTCGACAGCGATGGTGTTGCGGCCAAAGACATTTAATTTGCCTTCCGCATACGCCTGCTGATAAAGCTCGCCACCCTCGGTGGACGGCGTGATCGGGTAGAAGATTCCCGCGTCGGTGATGCGAGTTTCGGTGTGATATGAGACCAGTTGATTTCCGTTGGCTGTTACGCGTATACCGGGGTACCGGGGTTTTTCCCGCATAATTCGCTCCCTGTCCAAGGTCAGGCTGGCGGCGCCTGTAAAGAACATCAGGCGCTCAGCAAAGGCCAAGGGCTGCGATATAAATTCCTATTTAAAACCAAATTAACACTACAGTTGGAACAGCGCAAGCGATCGATTAGGTCCCAGGTTAGCTTTACGCCGACGCAATCTAAACGGCGAATGATTCCTGGGAGATCGCCCCTTGCTCAGGCCGCACGCTTGAGCCAGCGATGGCCTAAATCGATTGCCTTGGAAACGGACCCAGTATCAATTTTCCGGGTTAATGGGGCATAATGCGAGCCACCGTACCAAATTTCGACTTGGCAAATTCAGGATAGAACAGGGAGAGGGCATGAAGTTCCAAATAAAATTCCTGGCTCTTCTAAGCCTTGCGCTTTACCTTGCGGCATCCTGCTATGGAGCGACCGTCTCCGGAACCGTGAAGGGGCCGGATGGAGCGCCGGTCGAAGGCGCGTTTGTCCAGGTCCAAAATACGAAAACTAAAATTAGTTTCTTCGTCCTCTCGGATCACGAAGGGCATTATCGCGTCGACAAATTGCCGGCGGGCGAATACCGGGTGCAGGTCAAGGCAACCGGATTGCGCGTCGATCCAAAGAGTGGCGTCGCCCTCACTGCGGACCAAAGTGTGGCGCTTGATTTTGCGCTCGCGGCTGGCGTAGTGCGCTGGAACGAGCTTTCCATCTACCAGGCGAAAAAACTTTGGCCGGAAGAAAAGGCCAAACAAATCATTTTTACGAAATGCTTTATTTGTCATGGATTCCAAACTCGCATGGCGAGTGTGAGGCGGGACGCCGATGGGTGGCAGGACCGCGTGCAGTTCATGCGCGAGGCCATGCATTTCAGCTTGTCCTACCGGATCACGGACCAGGACGCCGCGGACGTGGCGGCGTATCTGAACAAGCTGTATGGCGAAGATTCGGTTCTGCCGAAGTCTGCCGCCGATGCGCCGGGGTATAAGGAAACGCTCCGTCCTTTCACTAGCGAAGCCATGAACATCGCGTACGTCGAATACGACATGCCCGGCCCGAGCCGCATGCCGTTCAGCGCCGCGCCGGCAAAAGACGGGTCCATTTGGATTCCGAATTTCGGAATTGGAAACAAGATCACCCGGCTCAATCCGAAGACGGGCGAAATGCAGGATTTCCCCGTTCCGAACGAAGGGACTGCGGCCGTCCACTCCGCCATCGCCGCGCCAGACGGCTCCGTCTGGCTTACGGAGCAGGCTTCCGACAAGCTGGGCCGATGGGATCCAACCACGCAGAAAATTACCGAGTATCAGGACACGTATCTTCCCGGCAAGGAGGGGAGGGAAGACGGCGGCTCGCGACATACGGTTCGAATTGATTCCAAGGGTATGGTTTGGTCGAGCGGCTACCCGCTGACGCGGTTCGATCCCGAAACCGGGAAGTACTACGATTTTCCGGAAGCGGCGCACACTTACAGTCTTGCATTCGACAAGGATGAAAACGTCTGGTTCACAAATCCGGGCACGGGCCAGATCGGCAAAGTGGATGCCAAGACTCTGAAAGTGAAGCAGTGGACTCCGCCGACCCTCAACACGTATGAACGCAGAATCGCGGTCGACTCCGACGGCACGGTGTGGTTCGGTGAATTTCAAAAGGGAAAGATTGGCCGCTTCGATCCGAAGACGGAAACTTTCAAGGAGTATGACGTGCCCGGAGGAGTGGATGCTTTTCCGTACGCGATCGGAATCGGCGCCGACCACAGCATCTGGTATTCCTCGTATTATTTGGATGTGATTGGCCGCCTCGATCCTAAGACCGGCAAAATTGTCGAATATCCATTTCCACATTCGGAGAACACGATCCGGGAATTCTTTCCCGATTCCGAGGGCAGGATGTGGTACGGCTCGCCCTCGAACAACAAGGTTGGCTATTTTTATTTGACGGGCGCATCCGCAGGGGGAGGGAAGTAAGAAACAGGAAACGCGGCCGCCATGCGCTTGGAAAGAGCGCTAAGATAGAAAACATTCGGTTACTATGAGCATTCAAATGAGCAGTCAGGCGACCAATTCCAAAGTGGGCAACGTGATGCGCGTCTCCAGCGGCAATTTTCTGGAGATGTACGACTTCATGGTGTACGCGTACTACGCGTCGTACATCGCGCACGAAATTTTTCCGTCAAGCAACGCATACGCATCGTTGATGATGACGCTGGGAACTTTCGGCGCGGGCTACTTGATGCGGCCGCTCGGCGCCGTGGTCCTCGGCGCGTATGTGGACCGGCACGGCAGGCGCTCGGGGCTCATCCTCACTTTATTTTTGATGGCGATCGGGACTCTCGTGATTGCTTGCACGCCCGCTTACAGGACCATCGGGATTGTCGCTCCCATTGTGGTGGTGCTCGGCCGATTGTTGCAGGGGTTTTCAGCGGGAGTCGAAGTGGGCGGCGCGTCTGTGTACCTCTCGGAGATGGCGACACCCGGGCATCGCGGATTTTATTGCGCCTGGCAATCGGCGAGCCAGCAGGTCGCGGTGGTTTTCGCGGCGCTTTTGGGAGTGGCGCTCAGCGCCGTCGTGCCGCCCGCGGGGATGGCCCAGTGGGGTTGGCGCGTTCCATTTTTCATCGGCTGCTTGATTGTGCCTCTGCTCTTCTGGCTGCGCAGGTCGCTGGCGGAGACGGAAGCGTTTCTCGCGCAAAAGCATCATCCCGGAATTTCGGAGGTCCTCGCTTCGCTCGCGTCCAACTGGAAAATTGTCGGCATCGGCGTATTGCTTTCCACGATGACGACCGTGAGTTTTTATCTCATCACCGCATACACGCCGACGTACGGCATTGAAGTATTGCACCTGACGAGCCGCCAAAGCCTGATGGTCACTTTCTGCGTGGGCATGTCGAATTTTTTCTGGCTGCCTACGGGCGGGGCGATCTCCGACAAGATTGGAAGGCGGCCGATGCTGATTCTGATTACGGTCGCCGCGATCGTGACTGCATATCCCGCGATGTTGTGGCTCGTGAGCGATCCATCGACCGCGCGCCTGCTGATCGTGGAATTGTGGCTGTCCATGTTTTTCGGAGTGTACAACGGGGCGATGATCCCGCACTTGGCGGAAATCATGCCGCCGGAGATTCGCACCTCCGGCTTTTCATTGGCGTTTAGTTTGGCGACAGCGATCTTCGGAGGATTTACCCCGGCGATTTGCACCTACCTCATCCACGAAACCGGAAACCGGGCCATGCCGGCGCTCTGGCTGTCCTTCGCGGCAGTGTGCGGGCTCGCCGCGGCGGTCGCCGGTGGCTGGAAGCGAGCCGTATTGACGGAATTGGAATCCAGCGTGTCCCCGCAGTGAAGGTGGGAATCCGGATGCCCGCTAAAGTAAATCGTGCGCGCTGCGGCGCTCGTTGAACGGCCGCCCCGCAGGAACTACTGCTGACTTTACAGTTTGTAAGTTTGTAGAAAAACTCAAAGCACTGTCATTCCCAGGCACGCTGCGTACCGAGGAATCTTTCTTTTCTCGGGTCTAAACCTAAGAGAGATTCCTCGCTTCGCTCGGAATGACAGCCGGAGACGCTTTTCGTCAAGCTGTTTACACGTAGGCGATCCAGCGGCCCGCGGCAACAATGCCGAACCACAACAGGATTGAAATCAGGCCCGCCGCGCGCGCCGAGAATGGCGCCACCGGATCGTTGTCCCACTTGCCCACGCTCTGATAAGCGATCGAGTGGAATACGAATGCATTGATCCCAGCGACCACGATCAGCAGCATCTTGATATCGAACCCGAGATTTCCATACATCTTGGTGGCCTCTGAGGAGAACAGCAAAAGCCCCGTGATGACCTGAATGAGGAAGCCCGCCCAGGCCCAAGGCAGGAACCGCTGCGCGAGCTTGGAAACCGGTTCGTCACGGAACGTCAATCCCATCAGGCGCAGATCCAGAATCGAAGTTGCGCCGACCAGCAAAATAATGCCGAAAATGTGGACCGTCTCAATAATCGGAAACAGCCACAAGGATTCCCGAATTGATGTGCCCACCGCCGATTGCTCCAGCCACTGACAAAACGCAACAATGTAATGCATTTCCCCGGCCCTCACAGTTGATCGGATAGGTTGATTTTTCCAAAGCCGCAATCAAAACACACAATCGACTTTCAATCCAGCTCTTGGTGCAAAATTTCTCCGCCGCTGATTTGCGTCCCAATTAGACGCGCGGTGCATATGCCCCGTTTCGCACACAAACGCTCGGCACACGCATACGGCGTCCTCGCTAGAAATGTTAGCTCATTTTAACTCGATTCGTAACGCAAGACCATATGCCGTGCGGCGTTTATTCATATTTGCAGGGACTGCACCTCTGGCCCAAAGTTCCGGATGGAGCAAACGGCTGCCTGCCCTAAAAATGGACATATTCATGGTCAAACTGACCCACTGCCCGTCCTCGGTTCCGCTGTACGAACCTGCGGAAAAACTATAAGCTTCGTCTGGAGCGTGGGCGCGGGGAGCAGTTCGGGCGGAGCGGGTCCTCGTGAGATTCCAAGTTGGGGGAGGAAGTGATGGGAAGGCGATGGGCGATTCTGTGCGCGCTTTTATGTTGGGGGCTAATTGGCTGCAAAGCAAAATCGGCCGCAGAAACCAAGATTCCGCAGGAGGAAGTTGACCGCAAGAATCCAATCGAATCGAATCCCACTTCCGTCGCGGAAGGGAAGCGGCTGTACGGTGCGACGGATTGCGCTCTTTGCCATGGGAAGGACGGAGATGGCAAGGGAGTGCTGGCCAAGGACATCAACATGAACCTCCACGATTGGAGGAAGCCTGAATCCCTTGCGCATTTTACGGATGGTGAACTCTCCTACCTGATTCTGAAGGGCAAGGGCCGCATGCCGGCCTACGATGGCAGGGAAACTCCCGAGCAGGTCTGGCAGATCGTCAATTACATGCGCTCGATGTCCGCGAGTGGGGACGCTCCCAGATCCTAAATGAGTTTTTCAGCGGTCGGTGCCGGATCAGCTACAGGCTCGGACCGCGCAATTACCGATGACCGCCCGATGATCCCGTGGACCCGCCTGAGTGGGAAGCCGATCCCGTTGCCGATCCTCGCGACGAGGCCCCCGGACTTGCACTCATCGTTCCCGTGCCACTGCCCCCGCGCGAACCGAATCCTCCCCGGAATCCGGCCATCGATGCGCCGCGCGCCATCGTCGGTATGGGCGGCGAATGTGGCGCCATCAGGGCCTGGGGAGCGGAGTTGACGCGTGGCGCCCGCATTGCCGATGTCGACGCACTGGGCCCTCGGAGTGATGCCGGAGAGCCAGTGCTGCGGGAAAGCGATGTGGGAGCGGATTGGGTTTGGACAAAGGATTTGGGGCTCGCGGATACGCTAGCATGAGCCGTCGCTTGCGCCGATTGCTTTGTGAGCGCGGCAAAACTCGGTGGCGGAGAGAGAGTCGCATGCAGCATCGTCCCCTCGCGAGCCACGGGCAAGCGGGCCCCTGCACCGATCACGCCGCCCGCGCTTTGTGTTGCCAGAATCGCCGTTGACGGGATCGCGGCCAGCTGAGTTTTCGTAGGCTTGGAGGATAGTGGCGGCCCGTTGGGAATCCAACCCAATTGATTATTTACATTGACCCAGCTTGCCGTCGCGGGCCTCCAGGAAGTTGCGCCGACCGGCAACCATGCCCAACCTACTCCCGGAGCATTGACCCATGATCCAAAGTGATAAGGGAGCCAGCCCCAAGGCTCGCCGCTCATCCAATTCCAGCCTGTGCCGCCCATGAACTGCCATTGCCCATCCATAAACGGCATCCAGCCCATCCCAGCGCCGTAAGGCATCCATCCTGCCCCATATCCTGGTATGTACGACCATGCGCCGTAGTTGTAGAGATCGGCGAAACCTTCGGTATACGAATTGTTCCCGAGAACGGCAGAGGTTTCGCTTTCCGCGGAGTTCAACGCATCTTCACGATGAGAAACCCACTTGTCGAAGTCATCCTGAGGCGGATTGCTGGCGACTTCCGGCGAACCTGAGCCGCTTGCGTCCACATGCAGCGTGTGGCCTCCGCTTAGAAGAGAGGTAGCCCCGGTATGAGGATCGACCTCAACTTTTCCGTGGAACACCGTCACCCAACTATCTGTGGGTGATATGTCCATGCGAAAGCGCCCGTTGCGAGGCAGATTCAAATTCAGGTTGGGAGCGGCAACCGACACCGCATCCTCGCGCTTCAATTTTGCGCTGATAATTGCGGTTCCCTGCGGAACTGTAAGTTTGGTGACTCGCCCACCGTTCTGCAAGGCCAACCTCGTAAATTCCACTGTTGCATTGGTTGCCAGGCGCAAAGTCAGGGCGTCTTCAAACTCAACTTCGGCGTATCCGTCGGCGGTCCTTAAGGCGAAGCCTTCCTGGATCGGCAAATTCAGGCCTGCGTCCTGCCAATCCTGCCCGGGGCGCTGATACTGCACGGTTCCTTCCACGAAGCTGAGACGCACGATGCGTATATTGCTGTAATCCTGGGCCTTCGCGGGTTGCGCGAGCACTACGAGTCCCGCTGCCAGCAACACAAAAGGAATTAATTGGTTTTTCATAACCACCTTCTCCGGGAAGGGTGAGCTGCTTTCCGCTAGCGCAATGTTGCACCAACAGATGGTCAAGTAGCCATCTTTATATCAGAATCTGAGTTGCCGCACCCAGTGCGGGATCATTATGAACCGTTCGGGCTGAAGCGCAACTGTAGAATCACGAACCTGCCGCCGACGCCCCCAAACTATTGCCCAAACCATAGACCGGTGGCGAAGACTGACTATGGTTCCGCTCGGCTGCTTCTGAATTTAATGGACTTTGGTCCAGGTGGAATCGGGATTAAACGAGGTCATGGCCTTGGCGAACTGCGCCGTCATCGGACCCAGATCTTTTTCGTAGATAACGTCGTTTTGGTCGACGATGAAAGTCATCACGCCGGAGGCTCGGTAATCCGCCGGAAACGCCACGAAGGCGAATCCACCGGTCATTTTTCCATCGACAAGGTATTTGCGAGCCCCGCCCGGCGCCTTTGGGCCCTGCTCGGTTAAGATCCGAAAATAGTAGCCGTGTAGCGGCTTGCGATCGGAGCGGTCGAAGCTAGCCTGGGCCAAATAGGGGCCGATCGGGCTTTCGTCGGGATCTTTACTTCCCGGCCAATACAGGCCGTCGCGCTGGCCCTCGCCGCTGTTGAATCGACGCGCGTATTCGTGAGCGCCGCTCGAATCGGCTATTTGGGAATCGTATTCATTTTCCGCGTCCACCAGGGCATGGAGAGTGTCCACGGTTTCCAACTCATTTTCACCGATGCGCCGATACAAAATTTCGCGCCTGCCGAGGCTGGAATCGAAATACCAGGCGCCATTTTTCTCTACCAGGGGAATTGGCAGCGGCCAATTCTCGGCGCCAACGTATAGAGTCGTTTCGTTGTCGGGCTCCTTGACCAGGCGGTGCATTTGCCCATATTTCTCAACGAAGAGATCGGCATCGGCTTTGCGGTCCGCTGGATCATCCGTCCATACGACGACGTCTTTGGCATCGGGGCCGAGAATGACGAGCATACCGTCCTCGTCATGATTGCGAGCCGCCGCGTAAAGAGCCGCCGCCGCTTCCTGAGGCGAAGAAAAAGCCTTCTGCTTCGGGCCCGGTCCCGCCTGAGTCGGAGAGGATTGCCCCTTTGATTGCGATGAAATTTGCGGGGAGGCAGGTTTTGGAGATGATTGTGACTGCGACGCTTGTTTGTCTTGCCCTGCGGCAGATTGAGGCGCTCCTGAAAAGGCAACGATAACCAAGAGCGCTGTCAGCCAAACGTGCATCCCGAAAAAGCGCTTTACTTGACGTACCATGTAGTTGCTTCCTTAACTGAGCAGGATTTTGTTCAGCCCCTCGGCTCGGCCCGGAAAATACTCGGACTGCTGGGTCATGACGGCTAGCGGCGTCCGCCCCCGCCATGGAAGCCCCCTCCTCCATGGAAGCCGCCCCCACCGAAGCCCCCACCGCCGTGGAAACCTCCAGCGCCGCGGAAACCCCCGCCGGCAAATCCGCCTCCATGAAATCCGCCTCCACGAAACCCGCCGAAACTGCCCTGGCCGCGCGCGGAAAATCCCCTCACCGCTCCGCCATGATTGAAGCCGCTAAAGGGACCCGATCGAAGTCCCGGCGCAGCGCGTGGCGCATTGAATCCGCGATTGAATCCGCGATCAAATCCGCGATTGAATCCAGGGTTTCCCCGGTAACCCCCGGCGAAACCAGGATATCCGCGGTAATAGTTGTAGCGGTTGAAAAATGCGGGACCATCCCCGAAGTAGGGCCTGCCGCCGTAGAACAGCCCGCGGTTGCCCCAGTCCATACCCCACCGATTCCATCCCCAGCCAAACCCGAGAAATGGGCCCATCCCGAAACCGAGGCCAAAGGAGAGGCCAGGGCCGTCCCACCAAACTCCCGGCACATCAACCCAACCGGGCCAGGGATCGATGGGGTAGCCGTAGGCATCCCATGGATTGTAGGCGGGGACATACACTTGATTATCTTCCGGGGCGGCAGGCTCGATGCTGATATAGCCGTGCTTATCGGTTACGTGGATCTGGTCGTTGCTCTTGAGAGTATGATTCTTCTTGGCCACCCGACGCATCGCCTGAATGGCATTCATGACGTCCGCCTGCTGATTGTAGTAGGCGTCGCCGAGTTCCGAGGTCCAAGAGAGGTTGGAAGCCAAATTCTGCAGCACGGGAGGAAATGGCAACAGCTCCTTGACACTTGGGTCCCATGGTTGTTTGTCGGCTTCAGCCGCAAGTTCCTCCGGCGAGAGGTTGCGGCGGGGTGCAATCCAATCGTTAGCCTCAGTAATTTGTGAAGGATAGCTGGAAGCCGCCAAAAGGGATGCGACGAGGGAATCCGGGTACAGCGCGATCGGCGCCACCAGCCGCTGCAACTGTTCCGGGGCTTCCAGGTCGTAGGGCTGGCCCGGTTGAGCGCCCTGTTGCTGTCCGGCTGGCCCTTGCGCAGCTATGCCGAAGATCGCTGCGGCGGCAAGTATGAGCAGGCAGAGTACTGTGGCTTGTTCTATGAATCGTTTCATGGCTCTGCCAAGTATGATGCTATGAAGTGAAAAAAAGTGACGCGGAATAATGGAGAAATTTTCAAAATGCGTTACTCACCGCGGTTGTATTTCAAACGATTCATCCGGCCTTGACTCTGGAAGTCCGCCGTCGTAGACCTAATATGTGCGAGCGAGCGCATATACGGAGGGCCATTCCGTGTCACTTTCCAAAAGAATTAGATTGCGCCTACATAAATACAATCTAATGAGGATTTCCGTGCCCCGGCAAATTGGGATCGCCGCCATTTTTGTTTTCCTGGCTTGTGGTTCCATCGGAATCTTGCGCGCCGGACAAGCGGCGAGCAATGCACAATCCGCCGGCGCTGCCGCTCACGGTGTTGACCTCACGATTCTCGACAAGACGTGCAAGCCGTGCGAGGACTTCTACCATTACGCGAGCGGCGAGTGGCTGGCCAAGAATCCTGTTCCTGCCGCGTACCCGAGTTGGGGACGCTTCAACGAGCTTGCCGAAAGAAACCGCGAGTTGCTTCACCAGATTCTGGAAGGGGCGGCGGCAAATACCAAGGCGTCTGGCGGCTCAAACGAGCAGAAAATCGGGGACTTCTACGCGAGCTGCATGGACGAAAAACAGATCAATGCGGCGGGGGCCAAACCGCTCGACGCGGAGATTGCGCGGATTGACGCGATTCGGAGCATAGGGGAACTTCAGGCGGAAATCGCGCGGTTGCAGGGCATGGGCGTTGGCGCGCTCTTTGAATTCGGCTCGACGCAGGATGAGAAGAATAGTTCACAAGTGATTGGCGGCGCGGACCAGGGCGGCCTCGGGTTGCCGGATCGCGATTACTACACGAAGACAGACGACAAATCGAAGCAAATCCGCCAGCAATACGAAGAGCACGTCGCCAAAATGCTTGCGCTTGCGGGAGACGATGACGCCAAGGCCTCCTCGGAGGCGAAAGCCATTCTGGAACTCGAAACCAAGCTGGCCGACGCTTCCTTGACTCGCGTCGAGCGGCGCGACCCGGAAAAGACCTATCACAAAATGAATCGCTCCGATCTGCGGACCCTGACGCCCAACTGGTCCTGGGAAGATTATTTTCAGGAAATCGGCTACACCAATATAGATTCCGTCGACGTATCCGCCCCGAAATTTTTCGAGACGATGAGCCAGACGCTCAAGGACACGCCTCTCGAAACCTGGAAGATGTATCTCCGCTGGCATCTTGTGAATTCGACCGCGGCGTATTTGTCCGATCCTTTTGTGGACGAAAATTTCAATTTCAACGGGCGTGTTTTACAGGGCACGAAAGAATTGCTGCCGCGCTGGAAGCGCTGCGTCACGGCCACGGACCGCCAGCTCGGCGAGGCGCTCGGGCAGATTTACGCGCAGAAATATTTTCCGCCCGAGGCCAAGGCCCGCGCGCTGGAAATGGTGAATCACCTGATCGACGCTCTCCACGACGATCTGCAAACGCTTCCGTGGATGGGGCCGGCCACGCGGCAGCAGGCGCTTGCGAAGCTCGCCGCGTTCACGCGCAAGATCGGATATCCGGACAAGTGGCGCGACTATTCCGCCTACGCGGTGGATCGTGGTCCGTACGCGCTCAATCAAATGCGCGGCGCCCAATTTGAATTCAAGCGCGACCTGAACAAAATCGGAAAGCCGGTGGACCGCACCGAGTGGGGCATGTCTCCACCAACGGTGAACGCCTACTACAATCCGGAAATGAATGAGATCGTATTTCCCGCCGGAATTCTGCAGCCGCCGTTTTTCGATCCGAATGCCGACGATGCCTCCAATTACGGCGCGATGGGCGCCGTGATCGGCCATGAGATGACCCATGGCTTCGACGACGAAGGCAGGAAGTTCGACGCGCAAGGCAACTTGCGCGATTGGTGGACGCCCGAGGACGAAAAGAATTTCAACGAGCGGGCCGCGTGCGTGGAAAAGCAGTTCGACAGCTACGTCGTGCAAGGCGATATTCACGAGAACGGCAAGCTGGTGCTGGGCGAGAGCATCGCGGACCTCGGCGGACTGAACCTCGCTTACCGCGCGCTTCAGAAAGCGCGAGAAGGGCAAAAAGCCCGCGTTGATTGGCGGACTGACGGCGGACCAGCGTTTTTATCTTTCCTACGCGCAAATCTGGGCGTCCAACGACCGGCCCGAATTCGAGCGCCTGATGGTAAACACGAACCCGCATCCGCTGGCGCGCTTCCGCGCCATCGCTGCGCCATCCAACATGCCCGAGTTCGCCCTCGCGTTTGGTTGCAAGGATGGCGACGCGATGGCGAGGCCCCCGGCAATCCGCTGCCAGATTTGGTGAGCAATTATTTTTGTCGGACTTATTTTTTTGTTTTCTTGTCCGGGAAGGGAATGAATTTGTAGCCGAGTCCTCGCACCGTCACGAGATGGCGAGGATTGGACGGCTCGTCCTCGATATATTTTCTCAAGCGCACGATGAAATTATCGATCGCGCGCGTGTCTGTATCCTCTTGCAGGTCCCACACATTTTCAAGGATCGCTTTTCGTGAAACGGGATGTCCCGCGTTTTGGATGAGGTAGCGGAGCAACTCCGATTCCATGAGCGTCAGTTGCACGGTTTCGTTGCCAGTTTGCAAGAGCAGGTTTTGAAAGTCGACGACTTTGTCCCCAAATCGAAACGTATCCGGCGAAGTCGTGCCGCGGACGGCGGGCTTGGCCGAGCGCTCAGTTGCACCGTGCTCCCAGGTTTTGCGGCGCAGCAGGCTTCGCACGCGAGCGATGAGGATGGAAAGATTGAAAGGCTTGGGCAAATAGTCGTCGGCCCCGGATTCAAATCCCTGCAGAACGTCTTCGGGGCGGGAGCGTGCGGTGAGCATCAGCAGGGGAATGTAATTCTTGGTTTCGCGCAAAGTGCGCGCCACGGTGAAGCCGTCCTTGCCGGGAAGCATTACGTCCAGCACCAGAGCGTCGAATTCCTCTTTATTTTTCAAAAGACGATCGAGCGCTTCTTCGCCGTTGCCAGCCACCTGGACGGAATAGCCCTCCTGCTCCAGGTTGAACCGAAGTCCCTCGGCCAAGTGGGCTTCATCTTCCACTACAAGAATCCGGTTCATACGGGATAGACCCTCGGGAGCCGCAGCGTGAACGTGCTTCCGCGCCCCGTGCCTTCGCTTTCGGCGAACGCATCGCCTCCATGCCGCCGCGCGATCGAGCGCACGATGAACAGGCCAAGCCCGGTCCCTTTGACGCGGCCGTTGGCGGAACTTGCCACCCGGTAGAATCGCTTGAAAATGCGTTTCAGTTCCGGGTGAGGAATTCCGACTCCTTTGTCCCGCACGCGCAACAAGATCGTGTCGATGTCGGGAGTCAATAGGTCGACTTCGATTTCCTTCTTCTCGCCCGAATATTTCACGGCATTCTCAACGAGATTGAACACGGCGGTGCGCAATTCCTGGGGATTTCCCCGCAAGTAGATTTTTTCTTCGGCGGAGCCTGCAAATTGCAGGTCTTCGGCCGGCAAGTGATGGCGCAGCCGCGTGAGGTCCACCGTCTCCGCCACGATCGCCGAGAAATCGACTCGCTCCCAATTCTTCTTGCTGCTCGCGTGTCGCGCCTCGCCGGCTTTTAAAATTTGCTCGACCGTCCCCAGAAGCCGGTCCGTGTCCTCGAGCATGATTCGATAGAAATCCTTGTGCTGCGCCTCGGTGAGTCGGCGCGTCTGAAGCGTTTCCAGGTACAGGCGGAGAGAGGCAATCGGAGTTTTGAGTTCGTGCGTGACCGCGTTGAGAAAACTATCCTGCTGTTCGTTCTTGTGAATTTCGCGAACCAGAAAAACCGTGTAGACCACGAGGCCGGCGATGATCAGGCCGAAGAAGATGATGCCGAGAACCAGGGGAACGACTTCCCGCCAGTTGAGGACAATCCAGGTGATGTTCAGCGCCAGCGCCAGTCCAACCAGGCAGGAGCCCAGCGTCACGAAAAACGCGATTTTCTTGGCACGTCTGGTAATGCGCATCGCAGGTCCCTATATGACCATACTAAACGAGGCGCGCGCGAAAAAAAACCGCGGGGCGAAGGCCCCGCGGCGAAAAGCGCTCACTTCCGGATATTTTCCGAGTTTCGGTCTAATCTCCCACCGCTTCTTGCGGAAGAGCCTCCGGCGCAGCGGGAGTGAGTGCGGCCGGCGATTCGGGGATGGCCGCGGGATTGATTGCTTTCTCGCGTCCTAATTTTGGCAAGGAAATGTCCCAGGCCAGGCCAACCATGCGCAGCGCGCTGATCCCGTACCAGTTCAGGTCGACCTCATACCAGGCGAAGCCGTGCCGTGCCGACTGCGGGATGGCATGATGGTTGTTATGCCAGCCCTCTCCAAAGGTCAGGAGCGCGATCCAGAAACTGTTTCGGGAAGTGTCCGTGGTCAGGAAGCGCCGTGATCCCCACATGTGCGTGGCGGAATTCACGAGCCACGTGGAGTGGAGGCCAAACACGGTGCGGAAAAACATGCCCCAGAGCAGGTAGGGCACGCCGCCAAACACGAGCAGGAGAACGCCCACGACAACTTGAGGAAGCCAGTGCCACTCGCTGATCCACGAGTGAAATTTGTCTTTGCGCAAATCGGGCACGTAAGGCAGGAGGGAATCCAGCTTGTTGTGCATGGCCTTGCCGGTCAGGATCCATCCCATGTGGGCCCAGAATCCGCCGTCGCGAGGCGAATGCGGATCGCCGTCTTTGTCTGAATTTTGGTGATGAATCCGGTGGGTGGCGACCCAGAAGATCGGTCCGCCTTCCAGTGCGAGCGTCGCGCAGATCGTCAGGAAATACTCGACCCATTTCGGCGTCTTGTAGCTTCGATGCGTCAACAGCCGGTGATAGGACATTCCAATTCCCAGGCTGCCCGAAACCCACCACAGCACGGCTGCGGTCAAAACCGGCTTCCACGCAAAAGTGAAGAGCGCAGCGACCGCGCCAATGTGGAACGCGACCATGAAGAAAGTCGTAATCCAATTCACCGGCTGAGTAAATGTCTTGTCGCGTTTCCCGTTGCTGGCCATGGCCCAGTCCCCTTTGTCAGCGGTCAATTGTCTTTATTGCCTCTACTGTTTCCTCTGTTTCCACCCATTGCCGCCTGAATCGAACGTAGCATGAGGGGGCGAAATCCTTTGTAATACTTCTGTAATTGTTGATTCGAGAGGCCAAAATGCTGCATGCAAGCGAGGGTGATTTCCGGCTCGGCGGTCTCGCGCCGCATGGAGATCTGAGAATTCGCCGGCCCCTCTTGCATCGGGACAAGCAAGACGCCGGCGCCACGAAAATCCTTAGTGCTTCGGTTAGATACCTTGCTTAGAAACAGAGGATTGAGGGCAGAATAGCTGTGTCGCTCATTATAGGCTGCTGCTCGTCACAACTCATTTAGAGACTTCTTTTGCCGCCTCTTGAATCGACTGTGCCCGGAGGCGCGCTTGTGAAGAATCGGCCGTCTGCCCTTGCGCCGTGTAAAGGTCCGCGAGTGCGGTCCAACTCGCCGGATTCTCCGGAGTCAAACTCGTTGCGAGTTTCTGTTGAGCAACCGCGCGGTCCATGTCGTTCAATTGCCGGTAGGCGCGCGCCCTTCCCTCCGCGACCCTCGCATTAAACTCCTTGCCCACATCCGATGATTCACCTTGGTAAGGGCTGGCACGCTCGGCTTGGTCGAACGCTGCGAGAGCGTCCTGCGGCTGTTTCATCGAAAGGTAAAGGAGGCCAATGGAGCGTAAACGCTCGTAGGGAACCAGGGAAAGGGGCGTGGCCTGTTTCACGCAGCGCAGGGCGTCTGTATAGCGATGTTCGCTCGAGTAAAGACGCGCGAGTGCGAACCACGCTGGATCGCTCGGGTGTGTGAGAACAACGCGAAGATATTCTTGTTCAGCCTCGTCCGGTCGATTGGTGTTGGCGAGCAGTTGAGCTTTCACTAAATGCAAGTTGGAATCGTTGGGGAATAACAGTTCCGCCTGTGCGAGTGTGAACGCGGCTTCCGCGTTGCGCGACAGAACGAAATAGATCGAAGCGGCATTCATGAGGTAACTGAATCGTTCTGCTCTGGCGCGGAATGACTCTCCGGATGCCGCGTCAGGCGGGGGGATCGGCGCGCTCTCGCAGCGAATACCCAGCCTGCCGATCAGGCCGGCGTTTTCAGGTCGATTGCGAACGAAGATAATGGCGACATCGTCGAGATACACAGGCTTCCATGCCTTGCTCGTACAGAAATCCTGGAGCGCAAAAGACCCGAGCCCCGCGTATCGGGCCACCGAAAAGATGGCCGTATTGATCTGCCAACGGTCAGCGGCCCGCTGCCATTCGAGGGTATCCGGCCCAAGCGAAGCCAGCAGCCTTTGTTCGCTGAAAAGATCGTAGCCAAAAGGAATATACCGGCCGTCGACGAAGTCGGGGTACTGTGGTCCGATTTGCCACGTTAGATAGCCGCCAAGGTCGTAGTCGTGAAAAACGTTGCCCGGCAAACTCTCGCGCTTGAGGAAAGCTGTGGCCCGCTCCGGGTACCACCAGGAGGGGCCAGTGCCGAAGAGCATGGTTTGACCGGAATCGAAGTAGTAGCGATCCGTGATGAGGTCCGTGATCCGCAGCCCTACCAGGACTATGAAAATCCCGGAAATCAAGAATGCGATCCGCGGCGAAACGTAGCCCTCGGATACCACGGAGTTTGCATTCTCAGCGGTCTTCGAATCCAACTCACTGCGAGCCGCAATCTCTCTGGTGAGTTCACTGAGCAGCGTTCCACCGATGACGACTGCAAGAATCGCGAAAAGCGCCTGCAAGCGAATGTGCTCGATGGAGAGATACATCCCCGCAGCCAGCACGACGGCTGGCCCAATGTTTTTCTTCCAGATGGCCACGAGAATTGCTAAAGCAGCTGCGCCCAGCAGCCACCAATCCGCACTGGCGGGATCGCCCGCATCGAGCGCCTGCCGCCAAGCGAGCGAACTAAAATGCACCGATGTCCACTCGCCGATGAACGCGCTGTGAATCTGCATGACCTTGTTCTGGCGGTAGATCGCCTCGTAGAGGCGCCAGCCCCAGGGATTGACGAAAGTCGCCGCGAAGGAGGCGGCGATCCAGGGGACAAGATGTTTCAAGCGCACAAGAGCGGACGCGCGGCGGTCCGCGAAAAGCATATCGCAGAGATCGAAGAATACGGCGGCACCGAGGAGCCCGAGGCCGGAGATGAATCCGAGGTGCAGATTGGCCCACAGAAGAAAAATAATGGGCAAGACCCACAAGCGCACAGGCTTGCCGCGGTAATTTCTCCAAATAATGGCGAGGACCGCGGCGAATAGCACCGTGGTAAAAAGTTCGGCGCGTGGAATCGTCCGAAATGCGATGGCTGGAACCGCCACGATCGCGAGCGCTGTTACGAATGTTCCACCGGAGGCGATAAGAAATGCAACGGTGGCTGCGCACGCAAAAGCGTTCAGCCACGACAAAGCGGAATACCCGCCGGCCAGATATAAGAGATAAAAAATCGCGCCGGAAAAAGGCGGGTAGATCCATTCCTTGCCTCGCGCGGTATAAGAGAAAAGTTCAACGCGCGGGATCTGGTGATGCTCGACCAGGTAGCGCCCTGAGGCGACTTGCCAGCCGAGATCTAAATCGGACACGGTGTGCAGGCCGGCGAGAAAAGCGTAACCGAGGGCCAGGACAATCAGACAGATGCGAAGCCAATCAAGGCGGCCGTTGGACTGAGTAAGCATTATTTTTGATTCTGGACGAACCGGCTTGGGAGAACAATGCAGAAGGCCTGCGCCGCGACGTGAAAGTCAATGATTCGTCCTCCGAGGCGAAGGCTTGGCTTGCGGCCCTTTTGTGCAGTAGATGGCCACATCGCGGTTCGGGAATAGCCCGCAGAGGAAGGCAGGTGCCGACGTTAGTGCCTGGATTTTAGGGCCAGAGCTGATTCAAGAGCAAGGCGAGCCTCGCCCCGGCTTGCGTGAGACGCTCCCGAACAATTGGAATAGCCATTCTCTGATACGGCTCTTCCAGTCGCTCATTGAGTTTTAGCATCCGCGTGGAAACGTGACTATCATCCGCACAGGACATGATTGGCTGCGGAGCTTCTGCCGGGATGCGCACCGGCAGTTTGCCGTACACCTTCTTCGCCGCTAATCGATAACTTTCCCAGGCCCACGCATCGATGTTCGCTTTGCCTTTTTGCCAGCCAGCTATCTTGCTTCGGAAGGATTGATCAAGGTCAGAGGCGACCTGGTCCACTGTTTTTCCCGTTGTCGACCTTCCCAGGATGTTCGTATCCCAGACGCCGTGCAGGTTCGGAACGTAGCTTTCCGTTTGCGGATTTCTCAATTGGGGCAGAGCGTCAAAGAACGCCACGGGAACGCAATTGCCGCCTTGATCGTTATTCGTTATGGCGTGCAGAGGTTGGTGCAGATCGCCCACGAAATGGATCAGGAACCGCAACGCGTCCGCTCGTTTCCGAGGGTCGGAATCCGCGGAACGGAGGGTCGCCATCTCATCGGTGATGGCGCGTGTCACGCAGCCTTCTTTCGGATCGCAGAATTTCTCAACGTCATGAAGCGTGGCGCCGCGGGGAATATCGATGTAATGCCACGGCGGCGTTTCGGGGCGTAAGGCGCGGATGTCATCGGGCCAAGTGGAGGCGTCGGCCATGGCGTCAATGCCGCCCTCCTTGCAGTACCGGCTGAGGCTCGGATCGATGGGGCCCTCGGCCAAGATTTTTTTCGCCGTCGCCAGTGCGTGTGGGGTGAGATGCTTTTCGGCCAGCAGCGCAACCACCTGGTGCCCTTCGCAGCCCCAGGCGCGCGCCGGTGCAGGCAGACTCATGACGGCGAAAAGCAAAAGGCACGCAAAAATTCCGGCGCGCAGTAATTGGCACGGCAAAGAATTGCGGCGCAGTAGGGAGAGGGAAAAGGGAAGCGCCACGTCGCTCGGCATCATTCGTCCTTTTCGACCAACTTGATTGAGGCGGAATTGATGCAGTAGCGCTGGCCCGTCGGGCGCGGGCCGTCGGGAAAGACATGTCCGAGATGCGCGTCGCAGCGGCTGCAGAGCACCTCCTCGCGCGTCATCCCGTAGCTGGTATCGCGGTCGATCTCGACTTTCGTTTCATCGACCGGCGCAAAGAAGCTCGGCCAACCGGAACCGGAATGAAATTTTGTTTCCGAACTGAACAGCGGCTGCCCGCAACACACGCAGACGTATATGCCCGGCTCTTCCACGTCTTCGTACTCGCCCGTCCCGGGCGGCTCGGTGCCTTTTTGGCGGGTCACATGAAATTGCTGCGGCGTCAGAATCTTGCGCCACTCAGCTTCGCTCTTACGAATTTTTTCACTCATGTCAGCCCTCTTCGGAACATCTTAACATTGAGCGGAATCCGGAAGAAATCGCTTGCCTTCGGACGCGCACAACGGACAGAATCTCGTGAACGTACGGCGCGGAAAGCCGCGCTCCATTAGGAAATTGGGGGTAGAGCAATGAGACGATTGCAGCGGATCCGTGTGGTGACTCTGGCAATTTCCATCCTCGGAATTGCTTTGCTGGCGCTGGCCGCGCATGTTTCCTTCGCGCGCCAAGCCTATTCGAATGCCTCAAAAATGTCTTCGGCGGAGCCGGTGCCGGCTCTGACTCCGTACGTGGAGGAGCACACTCATTTTGACGAGAAGGACATCGACGCGACCATCCAGACGGCGCTGGCCGCAAGAGGCCGCCAGAATGCGGCGATGATCTTTCTTCAGATACCCCCGGACACGTTCGACCATCCGGGCCATTATGACGCGGAAGTGATTCTGCCCGCCGCGAAGAAGTATCCCGGCAAGCTCGCGGTGGTCGGGGGCGGCGGGACGTTGAACGCCATGATCATCCAGGCCGCAGGCTACCGGAGAGGCGGGTCCGGCCGTGCGGGAGAAATTCAAGGCGCAAGCTGAGGAACTGCTGCGCGAAGGCGTGATCGGTTTTGGAGAGATGGCCGCGGAGCACTTCTACGGGAACACGCCCTATGAGTACGCCCCCGCGGATCATCCGCTGTATCTGCTGCTGGCGGACATCGCCGCGCGAGCACGGGGTTCCTTTCGACCTGCACATGGAAGCGGTTCCACAGGATATGCCGCTCCCCGCGGGTCTGAAATCGCCTCCAAATCCGCCTCGTTTGCATGCAAATATCGCCGCGTTCGAAAGGCTTTTGACCCACAACCCTCGCGCCAAGATTATTTGGTGTCACGCGGGTTCGGATAACACGGGCTATCGAACGGTGGAACTAAACCGGCGCCTGTTGCAGGCGCATCCCAATCTGTATATGGAAATCAAGATCGATCCGGGCGCGCCCGGGAAGAATTATCCGCTTGAGGCGGACGGCAAAATCAAGCCGGATTGGCTCAAGCTCATTACGGATTTTCCGGATCGATTCATCATCGGCAGCGACCAGCACTATCCGGAGTTGAAGGCTCCGGAACAGCGCTGGCAGGCGGCGGTCCTGCTGTTTAATCAGCTTCCGGCCGACGTGCGGAAGAAAATTGGCACGGAAAATGTCGCGCACATCTATGGAAATTCCGTCGCGCCGTACTTGCGCGCCGCAAAGAACTAACTTCGGCAAAGAAACGAGGAAGTGACTCATGAATCGCCGTGATCTGTTCAAGAATTCACTGGCCGTGTCGGCGCTCGCGCTGACCAGCCGCCGCGTGGACGCGTCTCCGGCGCCCGCCGCGGAATTTCCGAAAGCGCCAGGTCTCACCAAATCCGTTGCGGAGTTCATCGTCAATACAAAGTACGAAGACATTCCGCCGGACGTGATCGAGCTGGGCAAGAAATCGATTCTGGATGGGTTCGGATTGGCGCTCGCGGGATCGGCGTCAGTGATGGGGCCGATTGCGCGAAAATATGTCGAGTCTTTTGGATTGGGCGAGATGCGCGCCAGCGTTATCGGCACCGGGATGAAGGCCCATCCGCGCTTGGCAGCCTTCGTGAACGGAGTGTCCATTCACGCAGACGATTACGACGACACGCAACTCTCCGCGGCGAAAGACCGCATCTATGGCCTTCTGACGCATCCGACGGTCGGCGTGCTTCCTCCCGCGTTTGCCCTTTGCGAGTTGGGACACCGTTCCGGCAAGGATTTCATGGTGGCGTATCACATGGGACTGGAAGTTGAGACCAAGATTAACGAAGCCATTTCTCCGCGCCACTACGACGAGGGTTTTCATTCCACCGGAACGTGCGGCACCTTCGGCAGCACCGCGGCATGCGCCAGGCTTCGTGGGCTGGATGTGAAGCAAACGATTTACGCCCTCGGAATTGGGGCCACCGAAGGCGGCGGCTTCCGCGACAATTTCGGTTCCATGACCAAACCGTTTCAGGCGGGACACGCCGCGGAAAACGGGACCGTCGCAGCCGATCTTGCCGCACTCGGATGGACCGCCGCTATTGATATTTTGGAAGCGCCGCTCGGATTCTTTCAGGCCGAAGGCGGCGGATTCGATCCGGACGCGATCGTGGGCCGCTTCGGAAAACCGTGGACGCTTGCGTTCCCGGGTGTTTCGATCAAACCGTATCCCTCCGGATCGCTCTCTCATCCGGCCATGGGAGAAATGATGCGCCTGATTCGCGAGAACAACATCAAGGCCGCGGACGTCGAAAAAGTGGACGTCGGCGCGAACCACGCCATGACGACTTCGCTCCTGCATCACGATCCTATGACGGGCCTGCAAGGCAAATTCAGCATGGAATTTTGCATGAGCATTCTTCTGCTCGATCGCAAAGCGGGCCTGGTTGAATTTCAGGACAAGGTCGTGCAGCGCCCCGATGTGCAGGAGATGATCAAGCGTGTGCACTTCTACATCGACCCAGTGGCGGAAAACGCCGGCCTCGACAAAATGACGAGCATCCTCAAAATCACCATGAAAGACGGAAGAGTGTTTTCCGGGCGAGCCGAATTCGCCAAGGGCAGCCCGTCAAATCCCATGAGCTATGACGAGGTGGCCGATAAATTCAGAGGGTGCGCCGAATTTGCGAAGTGGCCCACTGCAAAAGCGGAATCCGTCATTGCCTCCGTGAAATCACTCGAAAGCCTTTCCGACATGAGTAAGCTCACGCCCGCTTTGACAAGTTGAGCGCGAACCATGACGGCCGCCGCGTCCGGCCCTTCACGGAATCTAAATCACGACCTCAGATACCGTGTTACAGAGCTGAACAGTCCCGGTGTAGGGGAATGGACTGCCCGGCCTTGCAACCTGTCCGGTTTGGAAAGGACGCATGGAGTCGATTCCAAAGAGAAATGCGATGCGGGAAGCCGGCGAAGATTCCGCGGGCGTGTTTGCGCGATTGGGGATGGGACTGGCCGACTGGTCCCAGAAGTGGTTCCCGGATGCGTTTGTGTTTGCGCTTGTGGGACTGATCATTGTTTTTGTGGCCGGATTGTTTGCCGGAGTCGGGACACGAAATCTGATCAAGTATTTCGGGGACGGATTTTGGGGGCTGATTCCGTTCACGATGCAGATGGCGATGATTATCATTGGAGGATTCGTTGTCGCCACGTCGCCGCCGGTGCACAAGTTGATTCAAAAGCTGGCGAAAGTGCCGCGAACGCCCCGCGGAGCCGTCGCTTTCGTCGCCTTCTTTTCGATGATCACGTCGCTGCTGAGCTGGGGACTCGGTCTGATCTTCGGCGGCATCCTCGTTCGGGAAATCGTGAGAAACGTGCGCGGCATCGACTACCGCGCGATTGGCGCCGCCGCCTTTTTGGGGAACGGCAGCGTGTGGGCTCTGGGGTTGTCTTCGTCCGCCGCGCTGGTCATGGCGACGCCGGCGTCGATTCCCTCCGCGCTGCTCAAGATCAGCGGCGTGATCCCGCTCAGCCAGACGATCTACACCTGGCAGAGCGCCGCCACGGCGGCGATCCTCACCATCTCCTGCGTCACCGTGGCCTATCTATCCACTCCGGCGCAGTTCGACGAAGGACGCGGAATCGTTCGGAGTTACGGATGGACTCGAAGTCAAGAAGGTCGAGGAGCGCAAGACGCCTGCGGAATGGCTGGAATATGCGCCTGTGCTTTCGATCGTGGTCGGGATTCTCGGCCTGGCCTACGTTGCGCAGGTTCTGCGCAGTGAAAGGTCCCCTCGCCGCGCTGGATTTGAATACTTACAATCTCCTGTTCCTGATGATGGGGCTGTTGCTGCACTGGCGGCCGCGCTCTTTCGTGCGCGCGGTGAATAATTCGGTTCCGGCGACGGCGGGCGTCCTGATTCAATTTCCGTTTTACGGCGGAATTTTCGGGATCATCACGTATTCAACGCTTGCCGCAAAGCTGGCCCACTTTTTTGTGAGTTTTTCCTCAACGAATTCGTATCCGATCCTGGTCTCGATTTACTCGGCTCTGCTCGGGATGTTCGTGCCGTCCGGCGGCAGCAAATGGATTATCGAAGCGCCGTACGTCTTGCAGGCGGCCAAGGATCTTCACGTGAACCTCGGATGGGTCGTGCAGATTTACAACACGTCGGAGGCATTGCCGAATCTGATCAATCCGTTCTGGATGCTTCCTCTTCTGGGCTTGCTGAAAGTGAAGGCGCGCGATTTGATCGGATACGGAATGCTCTATTTCATGGTGAACTTCGTGCTGGTGCTCTTTTTCATGTGGCTCTTCGCGCGAACGTTTTCTTATGTTCCGCCCGTCATTCCGTGAAGCGTATCCACCAGTAGCACAGGCTTCAGCCTGTGGGGTTTGGTCCTTGCAAGGACGAACCCCCACAGGCTGAAGCCTGTGCTACTTGCGCTACAGCGACATCGAATTCGGGAAAAAATAATAGAAAAGCACGCTGATCAAGATCAGATAGGCAAGCAGGACGAGCGTCCAGCCCATATTGTGCCGAATGACCTGGCCTTCGCTGCGCACGAGTTTGCTGGTTGAAACGCCCACGCTGGCGGTTTGCGGCGCGATCGGTTTGCCCACTTCCGACCCGACGGAGTTGAAAGAAGGCAACAGCAAAACCGGGAGATTCAGCAATCTCCCCGTCATCGCCTGCACGGGGCCGAACATCGCATTCGTGGACGTGTTGCTGCCGGAAAGAGCAACACCGATCCACCCGAGAACGGGCGCCAACACAACGAAGAACACTCCGATTTTGGAAAGTCCGAAGGCCAGCGAGTTCGCCATCCCGGTGAAGACAAAAGTGTAGGCGAGCGCGAAAACAAAAAACGCGACTAACAATGCTCCCCACATTTGCTTGAACGTGCGCGAAAAAACTTGCCCCAATTGCTGGCGGCTGGGCCGCAGAATCGCCAAAATAATGAGCCACGAGGCCAGCGTCGACGTGCCACCGCCGAGCGGGGCAAAGTTGAAGGTCGATGAAATGGCGCTATGCGTGACCGAGGAGATGGCCAGGACCGACAGTTTTTTCAAACTGAATGCGGGGAGATGCGACCACGGGCCTGTCCAGCCCACGACGACAAGTATCAACACGAGGAAGGGAATCCATGCGTTAAATGCCTGCCGCATGCTAGCCATTTCCGCGGCATTTGCATCAGAAACGGGCGATAACGCGAGCGGCTTGCCGCCGAATCCGCGAATCGTCTTCGGGCGCCAGATCTTCACGAAAATAAATAAAACCCAAAAGGAAACCAAGGCCCCGCTCAAATCCGGCAGATAAGGTCCCAGGTAATGGGCCACGGGCCATTGCCCCAAAATATAAGAAAGAGAGCCTACAATCGCCAGCGGCCATGCCTCGATCATTCCTTCCCAGCCGCTCACGAGGTAGATCAGCACCCACGGCGGAAGCAGTGCAAGGATTGCCACGACATTGCCAATCGAAGCGGACAACGCGAGCATCGGCAATCCGGTCACTGCGGCGAGACCGAGGATGGGCGCGCCCAGCGCTCCATAAGAGACGGGAGCGTTGTTGGCGAGTGCGGCGACGCGAATCGCGTCGAGGTCCGCGATTCCCAGTCCCACCAGAATGGGCACCACGACGGCCCACGGATAGCCGAACCCCACGAGACCTTCGAGCAGCGCGCCGAAGGCCCATGCCAGCATGATGGTCTGAATTCGAATGTCGGCGGTGGCGTGATGGATCATCCAGTTTTTGAACCGTTCGAAATCTCCGGTGAGCACCAGGGTGTTGAAAATGATGAGGCCCCAGAACGTAATCCAGTCGATCACCCAAAATCCCGTCAGTCCGCCATACAGGTAGGATTTGAGCGTGCCGGCGAGCGGCGCGTGCCACACAATAACGCCAATCGGGATGGTAATCGCGCCCACGAGGATCGAGGCGAGCCAGGCCGTCATGCGAAGGGCCGCAAGCATGAACAGAAGGGCGATCAGCGGAACTAGGGAAATCAACACGCTCAGCCACACGTGTCCAGTGGGGTCGAGTGTCTGCTCAAACATTGCGATTGTCCTTTCGCGTGCGATGCGGCGTTTTCAATGGACGCATCTCAAGCGCACTGTGCTGCAAACAAGGTTTGCCCTGTCAGAATCTCAAGACAGTTCTGTTCGCTCAAAAAAAGTCAGGGCAAAGCAATATCACAACCAGATCAAAGGTCAACAGGGGAATTCGTTGCTGGGGGAGGCCCGCCTTGCGTTTTGCCATCACGCTTCATTTGCAAGGCGTTGTGCGTTTCGACAAAAGCATCCAGGCCTTTCTGCAGGTCGTCCAGCGACAGTTGAAATTTACTTCGGAGGGCCGGCAGGAAAAACTCTTTTTGCAGGAACCGGTAGAATTGCTCGCAAAGATAGCTGTAGGGTTGGCCGGGTTGTTCCATGGGCAGGTGTTGGATGTGAGCGGTGGCGAGGAAAGTTTCAAATGGGTGCACGGGAAGCAAACCGCAATATTCGCTCGTTTTTCGAGTGTGAATTTCTTTGATCGCAACTCCCTGACGCTCGAAAAAGGGCACGACACGGCTAGCAAGAATATCGACGGCGTTCATCGCATTTTTTGCGGAATACACCTTTGCAAATGCGATGCCGGAATCGCGGTCCACGACTGTTTCGACGTAAATACAGCCCGTCCCGGGAACATCGCCAACATTCTTGACCGTGCAGAAAAAAAACAATTCCTGGAAAAGCGAGTGTCCGTCATGGAAAGCGACATATTCTTTTTCCTGTTTTTCCCCCAGCTCGCTCTTTCCTCCCACGCATGGATGCGCATGGAAGTGCGGTTTTCCCGGGAGCGGGTCCAGGCCCTGTTCCGATTCGGCCACCGGGCGCCGCAGCAATCGTAGTGGGGAATACACCCACAAAGAGCGCGATCCTGGCGCGCAGGTCCATTCAGCGGAAGGCAACGATGGAATCAATTCATGCAACATGGGTAAGCTCCCTTCCGAACACAAGGGGAGGACTACGTTGGGGCTTAAAGCTGGAAAGGGGCACCTCCGACGCGATTCCTCGCATTTTCAGGAGATTTCGCACGTGCCCCCTCCTTGCAAAGACCGGCCTGACTTCTACAAACAGGATCGCTTATGCGAGCTTTTGGGTAAGTGACCCATCTCACCATCGAATGTGACAGTAATCACATCCAGTATTCCCGGTTCGGCATATACAACATATATGAGGAGGTGATTTATGAACGCTGTCGCAGCCAAATCACGAATCGCTCTGAAGAACATTCTGTTCGCGACGGACTTTTCCCCCGCCGCAGAAGCTGCCTTGCCTTATGCAATTGGCCTGGCAAAGCAATATGGGGGCAAAGTCCATGGCTTGCATGTCCGGTTTCCCGCGACGTATCCGATCGTCGGTCCCGAGTTTG